>CAWEYR010000029.1:0-122978 GCA_963813345.1 uncultured Acidobacteriota bacterium
GATCCGATGCCGGGAATATGGCCGGCAATTGATCAACACCTGCGCCGCCTGAACATCACAACGCTTTCTTCATACACGCTCAGTCACAGCATTCACGCGAACTACAACGTCCAGGCGCAGACACGCATCAGCGGCCAGGAATCACCTGACGGGTCGAAGCGCGATTACTACAACAGGATGAAAAAGCAGTACGCGGAGTCGCGTAACAAGAAGACGCTCGTCCGCGAAAACTGTCTCAACGATCCGGCCTACCGTGAACTGGCGCGCAAAGAACTCAATCAGCTCGCGCGGCCATGGGCGCGACTCAGTCCGCTGTCCTATTACGTCTACGAAGAGCCGTCGCTTACCTGCTACGAAGACGATCTGGATTTGTGCTTCTCGACACATTGCATGGCGGCGATGCGCAACTGGTTGAAAGGCGAATACGGCACGCTTGCAGCTTTGAACAAGCAATGGGGCACGACCTTCGCGTCGTGGGATGATGTTATTCCTGACGACACCTACGAGGCACAGGCGCGCGGCAATTATGCATCGTGGGCCGACCATCGCACTTTCATGGAGAAGACCTATGCCGATACATTCGAGTACGTGCTCGCTGAGCTGCACAAGATCGATCCGCAGGGAATTCTTCTCAATTCCGGAACGCAGGTTTCGGGTGCGCACAACGGCTGCGACTACAGCCGCATCAACCAGTTCACGAGACATCTGAATGCGTACGATGGCGGGAATCAGATGGACTTCCATCGCTCCTTCAATCCGGAGGTCAAGATTTCCGGCGGTGCGGGTTACGGAGTTCTTGGCAAAGACGTCTTCTACAATTTCTATCGCGACCTGTTCAAGGGTGCGAATGGCGGCGCCTATGTTTTCTGGCAATACTCGACGATCGATCCCGATTTGACATTGAGTCAAAGCGGCAAAGATATCGCCGAAGGTTTTCGCGAGATGCGGGGCGAAGGGATTGGCAAGCTCGTTGGTCTCGGCGGCGCCCGATACGAGCGGCATCGCGATTCACTACTCGTATCCGAGCATCCACGGGGCATGGATCGTCGATGGAAAGATCGAACCGGAGGTCGTTTATGACCCGAGCAGCGCTACAGCGCGCAGGTTCAACGCGAATCGTGATGGCTGGGTCAAAGCGTTGCGCGATGCCGGATTGCAATTCGACTTCATCGCCTATGGTGATGTTGAAAAGGGCAAACTGGTCAGCAAAGGCTACAAGACTCTGATTCTGCCGATGAGCATCGCGATCAGTGACAAAGAGGCCGAGGCGATACGCGAGTTCACGCGGCGGGGCGGCACTGTCATCGCCGACGCATTGCCAGGGGTGATGGACGAGCATTGCACATTTCGTGAGCAGGGGGCGCTGGGCGATCTCTTTGGCGTCAAACCAAACCGTGCAAATCGCGAAACAATCATCGCGATGAATGGCGAACCCGATCTGAAGATAAACGGTGCGACACCGATGGCGAATGAGAGTGGCCGAGCCAATACTGCTCGAGAACAGAGTGGGTCAGGGGCGCGCGTACCTATTGAACTTTTTTCTCGACCGCTATCCCGAAGACAAGAAGGAAGGGCGGGGACAGCCGTTGCTCAAGAAACTCGAGCGGGTGCTCAAAGCGGCCGGAATCAAACCGTCGCTCAAACTTGAATCGCTTAGCAGGTGCGAGCATAGCTGATTGCGAGACCTATCAGTTCAATCAAGGCTCGACCAGACTGATCGGGCTGGTGCCGGACAAAGACAAGTCCGGAGCCCAGAAGGTGAGATTGGTACTCGAGCAACAAGGCGCGCTCTACGATGTGCGAGCGAAGCGCTACCTTGGCGTCGGCACCTCCTTTGAGACGGAGATCGAACCGGCGGTGCCGAAGCTCTTTGCGCTGGTCGGTTCGCGGATCAACGGCTTGCAATTGCAAGCGCCGTCGAGCGCAAAGATTGGCGAAGAGGTGGCAATCAGTTTTCGCGTAACGGGTGGAAGTGACCTGCGCTCCGTGGCGAAAGTGATTGTGACTGACGCGGCGGGTCGCGAGGTCAGCGTCTATGGCGGGAATCGCGACATTGTTGGAGGTGCCGGAGACATCAGGTTCAGAACTGCTCTGAATGATCCGAAGAGGAGTGTGGCACGTGACGGTGACCGAAGTGATCAGCGGAGAGCAAGCGAGTGCAGAGATCACGGTTCGACAATAAAAGCAGGTACGTTTCGAACCGCCTATCGGGAGCGCCAGTCTTCGAGCCTGGCGCGAGCCGCGGAGCGATGCGAGTCTTAGCGCGAGGACTCCACGACTCGCACGCCTGGCGGCTCGTGGCGGTTCGAGACCGGCGTCTCCCAGACGGCGCGTACTAACGTTGATCTGCCTTCTTCTCCTCATTCTGATCGTCACAGCATCCGCAAATGCCGGCCAGAACTCCGAGGTGCGCTTCACTCGCGGGTCGATCGAGATTCCCTACCTATACTTTCAGCCGTTCAGAGAATCTCGCTCCGCTCTTCAAGTCATCCGACAAAACGGGCAGCGCTGGGCTCTATCCGTATGCGAAACTCGATCGCGGTTCGCTGAGCAGCAAGCCTGTACCGGTTCGCTACGAATCTTTAACGCTCGAAAACGAATATCTGCGCGTCGTCCTGCTTCCTGAACTTGGCGGCCGCATATGGTCGGCGCGAGACAAGAGTCGCAGACCGCGAGATTTTCTACTACACCAGTGTCATCAAGCCGACCACGTATAACCAGCGGGGTGGATGGCCTGTCGGCAATCTGGAAGTGTATGGGCCTTACGATGCACATATGCTCACGTGGCCGGGCGAGCCATGGCCCTGGGCTTTCAAACGCCACACCGACGGCAGTGCAACGGTGATTCTTTCGCACATCGATCATTTCTTTCGGAACAAGCTTGCAATGCACGTCACTCTGCATCCGGGCGCGTCGTTCATTGAGCTCACATTGCGGTTGCGGAATGAGAACGCATTACCGAACCGCTACCTCTTGTGGACCAACGCCGGCGTTCGAGCGACAGACGGGACGCGGTTCATCTATCCGATGACAAAGACCATCGCTCATATGAGCTCCGACATCGGATCGTGGCCAGTAACGAACGGAGTGGATATAAGCTGGTACAAGAACAACAAGGGAATGCTCGGAGTCTTCGGCCTCGATCTTTACGATAACTTCATTGCGGCATACGACACGAATGCGGATTACGGAACGATCTGTTATGCCAATCGGATGCTCGCCCGCGGCGTGAAGACGTGGACCTGGGGCACGGATGAAGACGCAAAGAAGCAGATGGCTCACTATACCGATTCAGATGGACCCTATATTGAGGTACAGAGCGGTAGATTTGTATGGGATGGCAATTACGAATTCATCGAACCGGGCAAGGCCGATGGCTGGACTGAGTATTGGTACGGTACGGGCAGGCTGGGCGGTCTCACGACAGCGACTCGTGATGTTGCGATCTTCTTTGACGTTCCTGCTCGCGAAGACCGGCAGCAAATTTGCAAACTGGCGGTGACGGCTACGCGCATATTTCCGAACGCGGAGCTCCGCCTGATGTCTGGAGACACGATTGTCTGGAGCGCGAAGCAGAAGCTGTCGCCGGTCGACGTCTATCGCGCCGAAATCGCACTCAAGCCGGAATTGATGGCGAAAACAATGCGGCTTGAAGCTCGTTCGGCTGACGGCGCGATGCTCGCGCACTACATCCGACATCCTGATGGCAGCCATCCCGATTCGGTCTTTGCCGGAGATTCAATCCCGCGCAAGTTCGATTCGATAGAGAAGCTGACCGCTGAAGAGACATTTCAGAAGGGCCTGGCGCATGAGAAATTCGGCGAGTTGAATGAGGCCGCTCAGGCTTACCGCGCGGCGCTCGTAAAAGACAGCCATTTCACCGCGCCCCGTTTGCGGCTGGGTCTTATGGCACTTGACCGCTGTCTTTATGATCAAGCGATCACAGATTTCACGGCAGTCTTGAATCGTGATCCGGCAAATGGCGAGGCTCATTACTATCTGGCCACGGCTTTTTCAGAACTCGGAAAACGGGATGATGCCGTGCGCCATTATTTCAGGATTCTGCCATCATCCGCGAAATTCGATCAGCGCGACTTCGGACTCGGCCTGCTCGCACTCGCTGCGAAAGATTTCAAGGAAGCCGTTTCCCGATTCGCGCAGGCAACAGCAGCAACACCGGCACAGCTGTCAATGCGGCAGGCTTATGCCTACACACTGCGCAAACTCGGTCGTATTAGCGAAGCGAAGAAGGAATGCGAAGCGATACTCGAGCTTGATCCGACGAACGCATTCGCACAGGCTGAAACTGTTTTTCTCGGCAATCAGCAGTTTGAGCTGCTCGACCGCGCGTGCGCGCGTCACGAGCAGGGCTACATTGAACTGGCCTGCGAGTATCTGCGATTGTCGGCATTCTCCGAAGCCAATCGAATAATCGAACGCAGCCTGGAACTTTCGCCACAGGGAGGCCCGCTGCGACATTACTATCGCGCATACATCGCCGACCGGCTCGGCGATTCGGCGACCGCGCGCCGCAGTATCGAAAGTGTGCGAGCTCAATCGCTGGCGCTTGAGATATTTCCGTTCCGTCGCGAAACGATTCGAGTACTCTCACGCGTTCTCGAGATCGAGCCGCGGGATGCAAACGCCGCTTGCCTGCTCGGCGAGATTCTTTACAGCCGCGGGCGACGAGAGGAAGCAATCGCCGCATGGCGTTCCGCCGTTCGATCCAACCCGGCGCATTCTCAAGCGGTCCGCAATCTGAAGCTGGCGTTGCTTGAACAAGGACAAACTCAATGATGAGCATTCACCTATGCCCGTAACGAGACGAGAGCTGATTCAGCAGAGCGCCGCATTCGCGGCTGTGACCCTGTGTGGACACAAGGGGTTCGCCGGTTTCCAGGACCTGCCCGGAGATCGAAGTATCCGCGAGTATCTCGCGGCTGCGGGCTGCCGATCTCGAGCGCGAGTTTTTGCCGGGAATCACGAGCGCGGCGGATTTCGAAAAGATTCGACCGGCGCTTCGCGAAGACTTTTTCGACATGCTCGGGCTCAAGCCGATGCCCGAGAAGACACCGCTCAAGCCGACCATCACAGGGCGGCTTGAAGGACAGGGTTACACAATCGAAAAGCTTCATTTCCAAAGTTCTCCGGGTCTCTATGTCACCGCCAATCTCTATCTTCCAAAGCCGACGCGTACGAACGCTAGCGCGGAACGTTATCCGGCGATTCTCTATCAGTGCGGACACGCCAACAGGAGCAGACGCGATGGCGCAAAAGCCGCGCCTGAGCATCAGGGTCATGGAATCTGGTTTGCCACTCACGGTTATGTTGCGTTGATTGTGGACACGATCGAGCTCAGCGAAATTGCCGGACTGCATCGAGGGCTGCTCGGTGAAAAACGCTGGTGGTGGTATTCGACTGGCTACACTCCAGCGGGTGTTGAATGCTGGAACGCGATACGCTCAATTGACTACCTTGTGTCGCGGCCTGAAGTGGATGCCAATCGGATCGGAGCAACAGGGATTTCCGGCGGAGGAATCGGCACATTCTGGATTGCCGCGGCGGATGATCGAGTAAAGGTCATCGGCGCCAGTGAGCGGGATGGGAGATGTAACCTTCTACGCGGGAGAAGATGGCATCAGCCGACACTGCGATTGCTTCTTCCTCTACAATCGCGCCCGATGGAACTGGATAACGATCTGCGCGCTCGCGTGCCCGCGGCCAATGCTCTTCGTCAATTCGGACAAGGATGGCTACTTCCCGATGCCCAACAACGAACGCATCGGAGCCCGCCTCGAACGGCTCTATTCCTGGTTTGGCGCAGGCGATCAGGTGGATTCGGTAATCAGCATGGGCGGGCATGGGTATCGAAGTGATGTTCGTCGCGCCGTTTTTGAGTTCTTCAACCGTCATCTGAAAGGTGATGCGCGTCGAGTTACCGATGACGAAGTCGGCTTGAAAACGGACGGCAGCCCATCGATTGAGCTCAAAGCTCTGCGCGTTTTTCCTGAAGACACTGACTTCCCTCCGGATTACATCAACAAGAAGATTGATCGCGTTTTCATCAAACTGGCGAAGCCCACTGTTCCTTCCGCTGGAGGCTTTGAAGGCTGGCGTCGCGATCTTCTTGATCGTTTACGCAAAGTCGCATTCGTGGCGTGGCCAGAGAAAGCGCCTGCGAGCTATACAGCGGTTCTCGCTAATGAACCGAGAACGGAACGAGAGACGACCGAAGCGGGAATTGAAGTCTATTGGCGTTGGATGCCGGGCAGGAAGACAGACGAACGCTGGCTGGTGGTCCTCAACGCGGGAGAAGACTCTGCGAAGCTGCCGGAGTGGGCACGCAGCATTGTCGGCGAAGGTTCGGTATTGTTGCTAAGCACTCGAGGTGTGGGTCCGGGCGCGTGGACGCGTGACAAGTTTCCGCATCCAATCGAACGCTCGATGCCGCTCGTAGGTGCGACGGTGGATAGCGGACGCATTTGGGACGTGATGACTGTCGCGGGCCGGCGAGCTGCGGAAGGCGTGCGCTGGCGCGCAGCTGGCAGCGGCAACGCCGGGATTGTGGCTGCCTACGCGGCGCTCTATCAACCTGCCATTGAATCAGTCACCGTCGTGGCTCCGCCTGGTTCACATTTGCCTAAGGGGGACGGAGCGGCAGAAGAGTATGGTCCGGCGTTGCTGAATGTGCTGCGCGTGCTGGATATTCCTGAAGCCCTCGGATGCCTTGCGCCGCGTCAGCTTACGCTTGTTGGTGCGACTGATATCGCTTTTGACCGAACCGCGGCAATATACGCATTGGCAGGTGCTCGAGATCGGTTCAGGAGAATGTAGTCACGTTGTTCCGCCTTCATGGCGGAATTGGCGCTTGCGAAGCAGCGCAGTGGAGTTTGGCCATTTTGCAGTGATCGCCTGACGCCGGAGGCGTCAAAGATCGTAGCCAGGGGTTGAGTCTTCGAAACCCCTGGTTGCATTGAGAGAGACAGTGCGTCCCGGAGGGATGCAAGAAACGATCCGGTGAAGCTTGTCGTCTTTTCTCGCATCCCTCCGGGATGCGATTCGTCAATGGAATCGATCCAGGGGTTTCGAAGACTCAACCCCTGGCTACGTTCTCGCACCGCTCCGCGGTGAGTACTACGTGCCAAAAATGAAATGAAACCTCTGATCGCACTCTTGATCATCCTTACTATTGCGGTAGGCAGCTACTCATTCGCTCAATCACCGCGGACTCCGGCGGAAGATCTCACGGTTCTCAAGGATGTTCGCGATCCGAACGCAATGTTAGCCGATTCGCTCAACAGGATTTCGTTCGAGCTTCTGGCTGACAGGGAACGGCGCGTCGGCGAGCTTTCGACACGCGAACAGATCACGGCGCGTCAGCGGCTCATTCGGGAAAAGATTCTGAAATCGATTGGAGGCTTGCCTGAACGCACTCCTTTGAACGCGAAGATCACCGGGACGTTGAAGCGTTCTGGCTATCGCATCGAAAAGATCATCTTTGAGAGTCAGCCCACCTACTATGTCACCGCCAACTTGTATCTTCCGGAAACCGGACGTGCGCCATATCCCGGAATTCTGATGCCGCTCGGTCACGAGCGCGGAGGCAAGGCTCACGACGCGTGGCAGCGATTGGCGATCACATTTGCGAGGAACGGATTTGCTATCCTGCTCTATGAACCCGTCAGTCAGGGCGAGAGGGTTCAGCTCTACGACCCGGACTTCGGCGAATCGAAAGTGCGTAACTCGACGAATGAACACACGCTGGCAGGTACGCAATGTTTGCTGCTTGGCCACAGCTTTGCCCGGCACGTGATATGGGACGGGATGCGCGCACTCGATTATCTGATCTCACGACGCGAGGTTGACTCGTCGCGGATCGGGTGCACGGGAAACTCTGGTGGAGGCACGCTGACAGCCTACCTTTCGGCGCTCGACGACAGGATCAAAGTCGCTGCGCCTTCATGCTATGTCACAAACTGGAAGAGCCTGCTCGAAACGATTGGTCCGCAGGATGCAGAACAGAACCTGCCACCATTTTTCCTCGAGGGACTCGATCAGCCGGATTTTGTAATAGCATTCGCGCCGAAACCATACCTCATTCTTTCGGCGGTGCGTGATTTCTTTCCGATCGCAGGGTCACGTCAAACGTTTCGCGAAGTGAAACGCGTTTACGGTCTGATGGGTAGCGAAGACAAACTCAACATGGTCGAGGCGGATGACGGGCATGGATACACCAGACCTCGTCGTCTTGCGGCCTATCGTTGGATGAATCGCTGGCTCAAGGGAGTCGACGCGCCTATTGATGAGCCGGAGATGGAGCTCGAAAGCGAAAGGGACCTCTGGTGTACTCCGAACGGACAGGTTTTGCTTTCGATCGGCGGTGAAACAATCTTTTCAATCAACCTCAGCGAATCGCGGCGCGTGAAAGCAAACCGAAAGGGTATCGCATCACTCGCAGACGTCCGTCGTCTAACCGCTTTTGAAAAGCCTGCAGGCAAGCCAAACGTGCGAGCGACCGATGCGATTACACGCAATGGATACCGCATCGAGCGACTGGCGATTGAGGGTAACGCCGGAATCACAATTCCCGCGCTTTTGTTCATACCGGACGGTCAGAGCGCGAAACGCCGAGCGATTCTTTACGTTCACGAGGAGGGCAAGGCGGCGGAAGCGCAGGCTGGAGGCGAGATCGAAGGCCTGGTTCGCAGCGGCGCCATGGTCCTCGCGATCGATCTGCGCGGCAGAGGCGAGACTCGCGAGGACCCCAAGCGTGCGTGGGACATCTTTGGTCAGTTCTACAGCGCGATGACGGCGTTGCTTGTGGGCAAGACTATGGTCGGATTGAGGGCGCAGGATATAGTCTCGGCGGTCGACGCACTCGCTGGTCGCACCGATGTTGAAATGGAGAGTATGTCGGCTATTGGCAAAGGCGACGCCGCAGTAGTGTTGCTTCACGCGGCGGCGTTCGATGATCGAATCAAAAACATCACGCTCGACGGGATGCTCGTGTCGTACGAGTCGGTCATGGCAGCGAGAATCCACAATCAGGTTTTTGAAAGCATCGTTCCTGGAGCGCTCGCGAGCTATGATCTGCCCGATCTGGCGTCGAGTGTCGCACCGCGCGGAGTGAAGATCATCAACGCCACAAATCCGCGAAAACAGCGGATCGAACTGAGTGAGGTGAGAAAGATATACGAAGCGACGCAGAAAGCTTTCGCGACGGCCGGAGCGCCGCAAGCATTTAGCATTGTGGAAAGGAGACAAGGCACGTAGTACCGCCTTCAGGGAGGATCGCATGCGAAGCCCTTCACCGCAGAGAACGCAGAGAGCGCTAGAGAAGACGCAGAGGTCAAGCAGCATGACTGTATTGTTCTGTGTTTTTCTCTGCGTCTTCTCTGCGCTCTCTGCGTTCTCTGCGGTGAAAGGTGATCGCTGCATCGGAATCACTGGAATCACAGATGCGAAAGCTGCTCAGTCTCTCGCAGGACAAGGTCCACTTGCCGCTGAGGTGTTGCAGAAGAGTGAGGACGGTGATGTTGTTATTGAGGACGTCCGTTTTCGTGCGAGTCGCGATGTCTGGATTCCCGCAATTGTGGTCAAGCCACGAAATGCATCAGGGACCGCCGCGCGTCTTCCAGCGATCATCTGTCTGCCGGGGACTGGCGGGACGCGGCAACAGCTGACCGACGCCCGGTTGCAATTGAGTGAACGTCCGCGGACAGGATGGGCCCGAGCCCTCGCTCGACAGGGATTTCTGACGATTTCGCTGGACTATCGCGGCTCCGATGCGCGCAGCCAGAATATCTATCTCGACGCGTTGCGAGAGCAGCTCGAGGGGCGAAGCCAGATGGGCTTGCTCGTTCACGAAACGATGCGGACCGTTGACTATCTCGAAACGCGCGGCGATGTTGACCGCACGAAGATCGGGGTCACCGGTTTCTCGCTAGGTGGCGCAATCGCGTGGTATGCCGCGGCTGCTGATCCGCGGTTGAGCGTGATCGTACCGGTATGCGGCGGCGCGGGCACCTACGATGATTTGCTTCGCTCGTACAAGAACGCCGACTATCACTCGCAATACTTCTATCCTGCTGGTTTCCTGAAGATGTTTCCCGGAGATCAGCCTCAAGTATTTGCCGCGCTCGCGCCACGCGCCGTTCTGGTTGTGGGACGTGATCAGGATCAGGGAATGCCGGTAGCGGGCTTTCGCAGGCTGGAACAGGAAGTCAAACCGGTATATGCGAAGCGCGGCGTGCCAGACCGTTTTGCAGTTCACCTTACCGCGGGTGATCACACTTATACGGAAGAGATGTTCAAGGAAGTCTCTGCCTGGTTCGTACGTTTTCTCAAGCAATAGACAAAGAGGATTGATCATGAACAGACGTGAGTTCATAGCAGAAAGCAGCGCAGCGCTGGCGGCAACAAGCCTTTCGCGTTCGGCTCTTCGAGCAGAACCGAGTCAGCGAAAGCTGAAAATGGCGATTGTCGGAACGGGATCGCGCGGATCGTTCACCTGGGGGCGCGAAGTTGTAACCGGGTACAGCGATGTTGTCGAGATAGTCGGTCTGTGCGATCACAACGGCAAACGCGTCGAGGCCTCAAAGAAACTGATCGGAACGAGCGCACCGACTTTCCGGGACTTTGATCGAATGATCAAAGAGACGCGTCCGGATGCTGTGATCGTGACTACCGTCGATTCCGCGCATGCGCGCTACATCATTCGCGCAATGGAACTGGGGTGCGACGTGATCAGCGAGAAGCCGCTCTGCACTGACGAGGACGCAGGTCCGGGCGATTCTCGAAGCTCAGAAGAAGACCGGAAAGAAGATTACTGTCACTTTCAACGCGCGCCACGGACTGAAAGACAAGAAAGTGAAAGAGCTTCTTTTAAAGAAGGCCATCGGGGATCTTGTTTCGGTTGACTTTCACGAGTATCTCGACACGAGTCACGGTGCTGACTACTTCCGTCGATGGCACCGGCTGAAGGAGAACTCCGGGACGCTTCTCGTTCACAAGGCCTCTCATCATTTCGATCTCGCCAACTGGTGGCTTGATTCGACGCCGGTAGAAGTGACTGCTTCAGGCGCATTGAAGTTCTATGGGCGCAACAATTCGTTTCGAAGCACGCACTGCCGCGTCTGTCCACACAAACAGCAGTGCAAGTTTTACTATGACGTCACAAAGAACGAACGATACGTGAAGCTATACGTCGAGTGTGAATCCGAAGATGGCTATCTGCGCGACGGTTGTGTGTTTCGCGAGGACATCAATATCTACGACACGATGTCGGTGATGGTGAAATATGAGAACGGTGTCGTATTGACCTACACCGCCAACTCTTATCTTCCCTACGAAGGCCAGTCCATTTCGTTTAATGGCAAAGGTGGACGGATCGACTACAACGAGTTCACTGGCGGCGGATTCAAGAGCGATGAGCTTAGGTTGACGCGAAGCTTTGGCAAATCGGAGCTGATCACCGACTTCGAAGCGCAACGATCAGGCGGCCATGGAGGGTCGGATACCTCTTTGCATGATCTGATCTTTCGGGGTCTGCCAAAGGAAGACCCGCTCGCGTTGCGTGCGGACGTGCGCGCAGGCGTGATGGCGAGCCTTATCGGTATCGCCGCATACCGGAGCATCGAGCGCGGTAGTCAGACCATAAAGATCAATGATCTTGTAAAGGTTTGATTAGGGTACAACGTACATAAGAGGGGGGGCACGTGAGCCATTGGTTATTGGTTGCTCTTCTGATCAGCGTTCCGCAATCCGACACGGCGGATCCATTGCCTGGAGCGTATTTCCGGTTGCTCGAAGCCGGAGCTGCGAAAGTCGAAGAGCGATTGAACTCGATCCCTGGCGGCGATCTCAAGGCGATTGAAGCGACTTCCGGCTGGCGGCATTTTCCCTATGCGATCCTCGCTCCAGCCGTGCTCTACTCGAAAAAACATCCCGGCAACGCGCGATTCGGGGATCGCAAGATGTTCGAGCTGGCGGTTCGAATTGGAGATTTACTTGCGAGCGAGAACGAAAAGAAAGTCTTTGAGCCGCGGCTTGATAGCGACTGGGATACATACATGTGGCTCGAGGCCTATCGGCTGCTTGAAAAAGAACTGGGTGAAGCGCGGCGCGCACGTTGGGCAAAAGGGATCAAGGAGAACATTGCTCTGCTTGTATCTGATGCCAGAGAGCGGCTCGATTTTCCGTGGTATCACTCGCCCTTCATCGGTACTTCGCCGAACCACTATGTTCAATGGGCAACATTGCTCATGCTTGGCGGGATCGTCTTTGGCGACCGGGACTGGGAACAGCTGGGCAAACAGGTGCTCCTGCGGTTTGCGACAGTAGATCAATCGCCGGACGGCTTCTGGGGCGAACACAATCGCGAGGGACCGACCACGGGCTACGACTATCTCACGCTCACGGGTGTTGGCCTTTACTACGAATACACCAAAGATGCGGCAGCGCTTCCAGCGTTGCGGCGTTCAACGGATTTTCACAAGAACTACACTTTTCTCGATGGAACTCCGGTTGATGTGATCAATGACCGCAATCGTCACTGGGGTGTCAGTGCCTGGGGGCAGTTTGCATTTACGCATTTTCCTGACGGGCGCGGGTATGCGGCGTTTCTTACGAGTTTCTTCAAACCTGAAACGTTGACCGTTGATCAGCTGGGTCGGCTTGCGCAGGACGCGCTCTACTATCACGAAGGACCGCGTGAACCAGCGCCGCAGAGGCTCCAGAGTTACTCGCACCAGATGTCGATCGCAGCGGGGATTCGGAAGACAGGTTCATGGCAAGTCAGTCTTTCAGGAATCATGAACTCTCAGGCGATTAATTCGCAGTTCTATCTCGACCGCCAGGGCCATATCAGTGTTTTCCATGAAAGGCTCGGCCTGATCATTTCGGGTGCGAATTCGAAGCGTCAACCTGAGCTGGCGACGTTCTCAGAGAAACTGATGGGACAGACCGTTCATATGCCGATCAGCACGCGTCTGCAGATGAGCAATGAGCGCGATCGGCTGTCGCTGGCGTACAACACTTTCTTCAGCGACCTTTACATTCCGGCACCAACAGAAAAAGCAATATCGCTGCGCTTCGTAATCACCGGGAGGGGCCGGCCTGCGGATGATCCGAGATTGAATCTGCAATTGTGTCTCAAGCCGGGCGAGGTGATGGAAACCGGCGCGGGCAAAAAGATCACGCTTGGTTCAGAGCGGATTGAGCTGCAACCAGCAGACCTTGGCGGTTGGATCAGCCATCGTGGCTGGAAACTCGCGCTTGACCCGACAGCTCGACTGGTCTGGCCGGTCTACCCGCACAATCCATATTCGAATTCGCCCGAGACGGATATCAAGAGTGCAGTAGGCGCGCTGAGCGTTCCTTTGCGGCTTAAGTCGGAACAGGGTCGATACATTCGAACGAATGAGCAGGAGATAGTATTCGCGCTGGAGGTCAAGTGATCCCGTTGCGCCGAGGAGCGATAACCTTATTTGCGGGTATGTCGGCACTGGTGTTGTTGACGTGCCCGGTGAAAGGTCAAAGATCGTTTTTCGACCGAACGCATGTATCGAAGGTTTTCGGTGAAGCGCGAAACTACCGCATCTTTCTGCCGCCGGACTATGAGAGCAGCGGGAAAGCGTATCCGGTGATCTATTACTTTCACGGGCACAGCGACCGCTACACTCTCGAGAAGTATGACAACGGAGAGGACACGGTTCCGAAGATTGCTTCGTTTGTGTCCACGCACCCGGTGATTGTGGTCGCGGTTGATGGCTACGTTGCGCGTGATTACACGGGTTTTTATGGCGGTTCACCGTGGGATGTTCGGGTTGAGGGAGGGGACTACGATTTCGGCGCATATTTCCGCGAGCTCGTGTCTCACATCGACGGCACTTATCGCACGCTGACTTCACGACGTTCGCGAGCAACTTCAGGTTTGAGTATGGGCGGGTACATGAGTCTTTTTCTGAGCGCCCGCCATCCTGACCTGATCGGAAGTGCGTCGGCATTCAATCCCGGACCGGAGTTCTTCGCGGGCAACAAGGGTCGTCGCGTGTTGTGGCGGCCAAAGGATCACGTCAGCAATCATTCGAGAACAATGGTGCGTCTGATTCGAGCAAGCGGAGACTATATCAGTCAGTACCACGAAGAGACTCGTGAGGCCTACGCGCGAGCCGATGATGTAGCGTTTGAATATCGGCGCGATGAGTATCACCGTCACTGGGCAACTTCAATCGCGGAGACATTCGACTTTCATATGCGCGCGTTTGCCAATTCGACGCTGGACAACGTAGCGGAGGGTTGGAGCCACGCAAACGCTTACTCCGATTTCGAACTCTGGAATTACCGCGTGCGAACGGAAGGCGTGGAGCCTGGGTTTACTTATCTGAATGATGTAAATCAGGGCGGGATGCGTGTGACGACGCGGAAGTGGGCGCCCGATGGTCCGCCGGTGGTTGAACGAAGGTTGACGATTACAACGGCACCGCTTTACCAGCCGTCGTCACCATACCAACTTCTTGATTTTAGTTTTTCGAGTGGCGTTACATCGAAAAGGGAAGTGCGTACAGACCAGGAAGGCCGTCTGACTCTGATTGTGGACGGCGGTGGACATCAGCTAAGCCTGGCTGGGCCCGGCCTGGGAGCTCAGCCTCCCGTATTACTGCCGCTTACGATGAAGGATAGACTGCGCCTGCCGCCAGCGCAGGAACTTTCGTTACCCGTTAGAATTTACAACCCGCGCGGAGTTGTGATGGATAACGTGAAGGTAACGTTATCCAGCGAGTACCCGACTGTGCAGATTCTGTCTGGTGAGATGACCATTCCGCGAATTGAGTCAGGCGCGGTGGTGGACGTATCGAAGAGCATGCGAGTGCGGTTCACGGCGGGCGCAGGTTATTTTGCGCCGACGCGACTGCAGCTCAGTCTGGGCTTCGATGGATGGCATTCGGTGTCAAAGAACATCGATGTGCTCGTGATTCCTGAGATCGTCGATACAGCGCGGGAGGTTATGATTTTTGACGGGCGCACTGCGACGTTGGATGTGTTCCGTCAAAAAGGAAACCAGGGCGGGGGCGCAACGGTGAAGCGGACGGTGACAGAAGGCAAGGGAAACGGGAACGGCCAGTTGGAGCCAGGTGAAGACGCAACCATCTGGTTGCGTATTCGACAGGGATTGGATCCCTTCGACAAGAACAACTGGTACCGCGCGAAGGTCTATTCGGATTCAGCGATGGTTGTCGAGTCCTCTGATATTCAGGATGACAAGCAACTCGAGTGGACAGGTGCTAAAGAGCGCTCGAGCCTCATCCGCCTTTCCGCTGAGACTCCGCCAGGGACGCGGATTCCGGTGCTGTTGGATAACGAATCATGGAGCTACACATGGACGCCCGACGTGCGGTATGGAAAGGAACGGCTCTACCAGGCGTTTCAGTTTCACCGGCGGCATCTTCATAGATATGAGTTGATAGTTCCGGACCCGCTGCCGCTGCGCGGCAGCGGCAAGCTAAAGCTTGAACTCAAACCCAAATGAGCTTGAGTTCAAGCTTCAGCTTGGGGTTGCAAGGAAGAATCGAAACAGGAGAGATAACCTATGCAAACCAGACGTGAGTTTGTGAAGACGTTGGCGGCGAGTGGTATCGCTGTGTCCGAGATTCGCGCGCATTCACCTCAGAAATCGGAAAAGACGATCCGGATCGGGATCATCGGCGCCGAGAACTCTCACACCGTCGGCTACGGTCAGATTTTCAATCGCGACCGGAAATTCCCGGGCTTCGAAGTGGTCGGTGTGTGGGGTGAGACGCCTGAGTTCGCAAAGAATGCCTCGACCAAAGGCCAGATCCCGTGGATCGTAAAAGACCCGGCCGAGTTCATGGGAAAGATCGACGCGCTCATCGTAGATCATCGCCACGCCAAGTATCACCTCGAAGCAGCCTGGCCGTTTGTAGAAGCGGGCATCCCGACGTTCATTGACAAGCCATTCTGCTACCGCGTCAGTGAAGGCAAGAAATTTCTGACGATGGCGCGATCAAAGAAAACACCGGTAACGTCGTTCAGCACGACCGCTCGCGGTGAAGAGATGGACGACCTGAAGCTGCAGGTCAAGGCGCTCACTGGCGTGCAGCACATCATCAGTTCCGGTCACTGCGATGTCGATTCACCTTACGGTGGAGTGTTCTTCTATGGCGTCCATCAGATTCAGCGCCTGATCGAAATCTTCGGTGATGATATTTCGCGGGTGCGCGTTTCGCGTGTTGGCAAAGATGCCTCGGCGGTTCTTGACTTCGCGTCAGGCAGACAGGCCAGCCTGGTCCTCTCGAGCGGGCGTCCGCCGTTTGAGCTTTCCGTCATCACAAATCAAGGACTCCAGAAGCTCCAACCCAGAGTCAAAGATGATCCGCTTACGCCTTACCGCGAGATGACGCTCTTGTTCAAGGATGGCAAAGAGACCCGGACGCACGAAAGCTTGCTCAAAGAGACGGCGATTCTCGAAGCTCTCGAACGCTCGGTCACATCAGATCGCTGGGAAGCGGTCACGATCTAAACCAGAAGGAGAATGTCATGGATTCAATCAGTCGCCGACAGTTCGTTAAGCAAACCGGTGCAGCAGGGTTGATTGCCGGATCGGCGATCAGACCGGCGTGGTCACGCTCAAGTCCGAATGAGACGGTCCGCATCGCAGTCATGGGGATACGCTCGCGCGGAGGAGCATTGGCTGAAAGCTTTGCCAAATTGCCCAATGTGAACGTGGCAATGCTTTGTGACATTGACGAGAATCTGCTTCCCAAGGCAGTAGCCGATGTTCAAAAGGCCGGCGGGAAAACGGCCAGGACCGAGACCGACATCCGTCGCGTGCTGGACAATAAGGAGATTGACGCTCTGGTGATTGCTGCGCCGAATCACTGGCACGCGCTCGCAACAATCTGGGCGTGCCAGGCTGGCAAAGATGTCTACGTCGAAAAGCCTATCTCGTGGTCCATTGGTGAAGGCCGGATGATGGTCGACACGGCGCGCAAGCATGACCGCATCGTTCAGGTAGGAACGCAGAATCGCAGCCGCCCGCTGATCCAGTCCGCGGTCGACTACCTGCACGCTGGAAAGCTCGGAAAGATTTACATGATCCGCTGTCTGGTATTCAGGCCGCGTGAAAGCATTGGACACAAAGCGAACGGCGCGATTCCAAAAGGTGTTCATTATGATCTCTGGACCGGACCGGCAGCGATGCAACCGTTCAATGAAAACCGCTTTCACTATAACTGGCACTGGTTCTGGGAGACTGGCAACGGCGAGACAGGCAACAATGGGCCGCACTACACCGACATTGCTCGCTGGATTCTGAAAAAGAACGAACATCCTGTGAGAGCGCAGAGCATGGGCAACGTGGATGTCCATGATACTGATCAGGAGACTCCGACCACTCAGACATCATTGCTCGAGTACAGCGACAAGACTCGTGTCCAGATCGATGTTCGGAACTGGTACACCAATGGCGAAGATGGTCTGCAGATGGGTCTTCTGGTTTACGGTTCGGAAGGTTGGATGCGGCTGGGATCGGACGACTGGGCGACTTTCTTTGGACGCAAAAATGAGCCCGGTCCCAAAATGGGCGAAGACGAAGCAAATGCAAAAGTCGAAACTCTCAATGCGAGGGGGACTGGCGAGACGCCGCATCTCCTCAACTTCATTGACTGCGTACGCTCGCGCAAGCGGCAGGACCTGAAGGCGGAACTATTGGAAGGCCACTATTCAACCTCAATGTGTCATCTCAGCAACATTGCTTACAGGGCCAGGAGGCAGCTTATCTTCGACTCAACCAAAGAGACTTTCACTGGTGATGCTGACGCCAATCGATATCTGACCCGAAACTATCGCGCTCCATTTATACCTTCCAGAAGCGTGTAGGTACGTTGTACCGCCTTTTAGGCGGAATCTTCAGGCGTGCGAATGTCACCTCTGAAGATTCCGCCTGAAGGCGGTACAACGTACTCTCATCAAATGAAATCCACGACTGAAGTTGCTTTCAAGCGCGTGCTGTCGCTGCGCGATCTGGTTGTCTTCGGCATCGCGTTTGTCGGGCCGACCGCTCCCTATTCGATGTTCGGTCTGGCAACAGTCAAATCACAGGGACATCTTCCACTCGTCTATCTTATCGCGATGGTTGCGATGAGCTTCACTGCGTTCAGCTATGGACGTATGGCCGCTGCGTTTCCCCAGGCTGGTTCGACTTACAGTTATGCGGCGCATGCGTTGAATCCGACGATAGGCTTCTTCGCGGGTTGGGCGATGATTCTGGACTACATCCTGATCCCGATGCTGAGCGTGATCTTCGTGGGTCTGACGGCACAGAAAGTCTGGCCGGAGATTCCTTATCCGGTCTGGGTTTTCCTGACTGCTCTTGTAATCACAGCCATTAACCTTCGAGGGATTCAGATGACCTCGCGTGCGAACTATCTGATGAACGCGATCATGTTTGCCTCACTGATCTGGTTCATCATTGTAGCGACGCGAGCCTTGTGGATGGGAGTTGGTGAAGGGACACTTCTTTCCGCCAAACCGTTCTACAATCCGCAAACATTCTCATTCAACGAAGTCGTCGGTGCTACTTCGCTTGCCGTACTTTCGTTCATAGGTTTTGACGGCGTGACAACATTGGCTGAAGACGCGAAGGATCCCCGGCGGGACATTGGTCGCGCGACGATTCTGGTTTGTCTTATCGCCGGTGGTCTGTTTGTGATTGAGAGCTATCTGGGTCAGATGGTATGGCCGGATTTTCGCACGTTCTCTCCCGTCGAAACTGCATTCATGGATATCGGCAAGCTGGTTGGTGGCCCTGGCCTCTTCTACTTCTTATCTTTTGTTCTTGTAGTGGCCGGGTTGGCCGGCGCGATCACGGGACAGGCGAGCGCGTCGAGACTTCTTTTCGGAATGGGCCGCGACAGGTTGCTACCTTACAGGCTGTTTGGATATGTTCACCCGAAGTTGGGAACGCCGATCTACAGTGTCCTGCTGATGGGAGGAATTCACCTGGCAGGCGCCTTGATTCTGAAGTACACCGAAGCTGCGGAACTCGTAAACTTTGGTGCCTTTCTGGGTTTTATCGCCGTGAACGTCTGCGTCATTCGTCACTACTGGCTGAAGCTCAAAGAGCGGCAGGGCAGAAACGTGATCTCACATCTTGTTCTGCCAGCTCTGGGTGCCGCTATCTGCATATATATCTGGATGCATCTTTCACTCTTTGCTATGGCGCTTGGAGGACTCTGGCTTGTGGTAGGTCTACTATACCTCTCAATATTGACGCGCGGCTTCAGGAAAAGAGTGGAGTTGAAGTTGTAGCCCAGGAGTTTGGACGATTTTTGGAATCCGCCTTACGCCGGAGGCGTAAGAGATCGTAGCCAGGGGTTGAGTCTTCGAAACCCCTGGTTGCATTGTGCGAGAGAGTGCATCCCGGAGGGATGCGAGAAACGGATCCGTGAAACGTCGTCGTTTCTCGCATCCCTCCGGGATGCAACTCGTCAACGGATCGGTCCAGGGGTTTCGAAGACTCAACCCCTGGCTACGTTCTCGCACCGCTCCGCGGTGATTGCGCTGCGCCAGGCTTCAGCTTGGTGCTCCCAGATTAGAGGTCAATAGAGAATGAAACGAGCAATCGGATGTCTGCTATTCGCGTTGTGCATCTTTGGGCCCGCCCTTGCCGAAGACTGGCCTGAGTGGCGTGGCAAAGGCCGAACTGGTATCTGGACCGAGACCGGAATCCTCGAAAAGTTTCCGGAGAAGGGACTGACAATCGTCTGGCGCAACCCTCTGCGCGGCGGGTTCGCCGGGCCCGCTGTTGCTGCTGGACGCGTGTATGTGACTGACTTCGTCGCCGTCTGTGGGATTGAAAGGCAAAGAACGCGCACTTTGCCTTGACGAGGGGTCCGGCAAAATCATTTGGACTCGCGAATGGGACGCGGACTACAAGGGCATCAGCTATGCTATCGGGCCGCGCGCAACGCCGACTGTCGATGGTGACCGCGTTTACATCGTGGGAGCCAGCGGAGTGTTGCTCTGCCTCGACGCTCGTACCGGCAGCGTGATCTGGCAAAAAGATTACGTGAAGGACTATGGGATGCAGATGCCGGTCTGGGGAATCTCCGAGCGCGCCGCTCGTTGACGGAGATCGCCTGATCGCCATTGTTGGTGGTCAACCGGACGCGAAGGTGATGGCGTTCGACAAAATGACTGGCAAGGAAATCTGGCGGGCGCTCCCATCGGATTCAGAACAGGGTTACAGCCAACCGATAATCGTCGTGGCCGGTGGAATCCGGCAATTGATCTACTGGCATCCAACGGCGGTGGTTTCACTCGATCCGGCGACTGGAAAGATCAACTGGCAACAGTCTTTCCGAAGCAATTTGAACGTGACGCTTGCGACCCCCGTCTTTAGCGGTTCGCGGCTCCTCGTATCAACTTTCTATAACGGTTCGATGTTGCTGGATCTTGCGAGAGACGAACGCCCCTGTACTGTGGAAGGGCAAAAGCTCCAGCGAGATCAACACTGATGGCCTGCACGCTGTGGTCAACACGCCGGTGATCGATGGAGACTATATTTATGGTATCTGCAGCTACGGCCAGTTCCGGTGTCTAAACTTGAAGACCGGAGAGCGTGTCTGGGAGACGATGGAAGTGACGAAGGAGAAGGCACGCTGGGCGTCGGGATTTATCGTGCGGAATCACGATCGTTACTTCATCAACAATGATCGCGGTGAGTTGATCATCGCGAAACTTTCTTCACAGGGATATCAGGAGATCAGCAGAACCCAACTGATCAAGCCTACGTCAAATCCTGGAAACCGGCGCGAGTTGGGCGTAGTGAACTGGTCACATCCAGCGTACGCAAATCGACGGATCGTAGCGCGGAATGACGAAGAGATTATTTCCGCCTCGCTCGCGAAGTAGCGAGGTTCGCGCCTACAAGTGAGAGTTGCATGGTGAGCACACGCATTCGGCTCATTTTGATCATCAGCTTCTTCGCCTTGATGCTGAGCTACGGTGTGGCGGGTCTTTACCTTGACCTTGCCAATTTCGGCAGCCTGGATGGATGGCGGGGTTCGGGATCGTATGGCGAATACTACATTACCGAGGCAGATCCGCAGGGTCCGGCTAAAGAGCTTCGACCCGGTGACCGAATTCTGGCGATCAACGGAGTAAGCGTTGCGGATGATCCTCGCGGGTTGGGGCTTAGCAACCGAGTGCCCGCGGGGACGTCGTACACGATGACAGTGCGGCGCGGTGGACAGGAGCTCACGTTCAACCTTCAAACCGTACCGCGACCTCCTGCACCGTTTCCCTGGTCGCGGCTCGTACCCCTGGCATTCTGGCTGACAGGGCTGCTTGTGTTTCTTCTCAAACCCGCCGACCGGCAGGCTACATTACTTGCGTTGATGCTGGGCAGTTTCTCAGGACTGCTTGGCGGCGGCGTGTCGACCGACAATTTGCCCGATTGGTTGGCTCTGTTGGTCGGGTTGGCGCGTATCGGCGGGTTCGTATCGTTGCCGATACTGCTGCATCTTTTTCTGATCTTTCCACATCAATCACCGATACTAAGGCGCTGGCCGTCGTTGACCAGGTGGCTCTATGCGCCGCTGGTGTTTGTCTTACCGTTTTTCGGACTTGGCCGCTTACCGATTCAGTGGACGCAACGCATCTTCGAGTGGCCACCGATGCGCTGGATCGCGGAACACGGCCTTTACCATCTGGCGATGCTCAGCTTGCTCGGGTACCTCTTTGCTGCATTGCTCTCCTTATGGCTGAGCTACCGCACAGCGGATGTAGCCGGTCGGCGGCGGTTACGGTTCGTAATGTGGGGCAGCCTTCTCGGCTTTGGCAGCCTGTTCCTGATCATCGTAATGGAGTTCGCGAACGCCCAACAAAGTCACCAGACAATCTGGAAATGGCTGCAGTTCTCTACCATCTTTACACTTCCGCTAGTGCCCCTCAGCTTCGCCTACGCCATCATCCGCCATCGTGTCATTCCAATCTCCCTGATGATTCGGCGCAGTGTGCGTTACCTGCTCGTATCGCGCGGTTCGGTGATTTTGGAAGGCTTGATTGTTGCAATAATCGTGATCTCGTTGTTGTCGCTCCTGTTCAGGTATCTGCGTCCGTCCGGCTTGACTGTCGGCATTGTCTCCGCCGCCACCGGGATACTCGCGTGGCAGCTAGAGCGTTGGCTGCACAGACGTTTTCTCGCGCCCATTATTGACCGAAAGTTTTTCAGGCAGGCGTATGATGCGCAACACATCCTGTCGGAATTGACAGAATCGTTGCGCACTACAACAGACATTCCTCATCTGCTCGAGATGGTAGCCAACAAGGTGCAATCGGCGTTGCAGACCGAAAGCGTCTCGATCTTCTTACGTGATGAGCCAACGGGTGATTACCGTAACGCCTACAATTGCGAGTACAGCGTGGCTGACCGGCGCGTGCTCAATCGTGAACGCGCCAACCGTTTGCCACACCACGCAGCAACGCTCGCACGGATAGCCGCGACAGGAAACCCGCTCGAATTGGACGGCAACGATCCGGAATTTGATTTGGCGGTCACCAATGGGCATTCGCAACTGACTGAAGAAGAGCGGCAAACATTGCTCGACCCCAGGTCCGTTCTGCTATTGCCACTCAAGACTAAAAACGAGCTGTCTGGCGTGCTTGCGCTCGGTTCCCGGCTGGGCGATCTGCCCTTCTCTGGTGAAGACAAGCGTTTGTTGCAATCGGTCGCTGCGTCGGCGTCGCTCGCGCTCGAGAATGCGCAATTGATAGAGCGCATGCTGACTGAAGCTCGGCGCCACCAGGAGATCGCAGCCGAAAACGAACAACAGGCAAAAGAGCTGGAGGGAGCGCGTCAATTGCAGCTCTCGATGTTGCCGAAATCCGTGCCGCAATTGCCGCAGCTTGAAATCGATGCGCTGATGCAGACAGCGAGTGAAGTTGGCGGCGACTACTACGATTTTCACGTGGACGAGGATGGCACGCTGACCATCGCTATAGGGGATGCGACTGGCCACGGCTTGAAGGCCGGGACGATGGTCACGGCTACCAAGAGTTTATTCAATCATCTGGCCGCGCAGACTAACGTTGTTGAAACGCTGCACGACACCTCGCGCGCGTTGAAGCTGATGAATCTACGCTCGCTCTTCATGGCGCTGACGCTGGTGAAAGTGAAGGGGGACCGTTTGCATTGCAGCGTCGCCGGCATGCCCCCAATTCTGATATACCGCGCCGCCACCAAAACCATCGAAGAGGTTCCTCTGCATGGCGTGCCGCTCGGCGGTCTGGCTTATGCATACCACCATGCCGAGATCACGCTTGCGCCGAACGATGTGGTTTTGTTGATGAGCGATGGTCTGCCTGAACGATTCAACCCGGCTTCCGAGCTCTTCGAATACGAACGCACGAAAGCGGCGTTGAGTGCATACGCGTACGCCGGGCCGCGCGCAATTATCGAGGGTTTGGTAAGAGCGAGCGATGAGTGGGCTGAGGGCAGACCGCTGAATGATCGATCTCACCCTCGTAGTGTCTAAAGCGTCCGTGGAGACGCGGCCACCCGGGGAGCGCCAGGCTCCAGCCTGGCGCGTGGAGTGTAATCCAAAGACGTCGGTCTCGATGACGCGCCAGGCTGGAGCCTGGCGACTCCCGGGCGCATCACTCTAGAAATTCAGCTTCAATGCGAACTGGATGATTCGCGGATTTACCGACGTCGAAGAGATCACGCCAAACGTCGGGTTCGACGCATTGCTGTCGGGGTTGCTGAATTGCGCGTGGTTGAAAGCATTGAAAAACTCCGTGCGGAATTCTATGTTGCCGCCTTCACCCAATAGACGAAACGGCGTCCGCTTGATAATTGCGATGTCATAGTTGTTCTGGCCCGGGCCAGTTGCGATGCCGACGCCGCTGTTGCCAAAATTGGTGGCTACGCCATCGTCTCCAATCACCGGCCAGACTGGCGCGCCGCCCGTCGCGGTCAGTCCATTAATACAGGTCCTGTTGAAGTAGCCTCCCAGTCTGCTTCGGATCTCGCCGGAGGTAACCAGATCGGCATGCGTGCAACCGGGAGCAAGCTGGGCCCGGTCACCCGCAATTCCAAAGACATTGTTCGCGTTGTTGCCGAAGATGGACAACGGCAGGCCCGACTGGATTGTAGTGACTCCGGCAACCGACCAGCCACCGAGCACGCCGTTCACAAAGCCGTTGAATCGCTTCGGGCTGGGCAGTTGATAGACATAGCTCAGTGTGAACCGATGTTCGCGATTAGCGGAGACGTCGCGGCCATAATTTGCCCGGCGGTCATTCTGATTTCCGGAGAAGAGAACCCGCTGGCATCAGTGATAAATGCGTCATTATGAGCATGCGCGAACGTATAGGCAGCCAGGAACTGCAGCCCACTGCTGAGCCGCTTGGTGACGCTCACTTCCAGCCCGTTGTACCAGGAGTTTCCCGATGAGTCGACATCCTGAAGCCCGATCGGGGAAAAGCCGAGGATGGGCACGCGCTGCGTAATATTCGCCCGTGTATTGGTCGTCACTCCGCGAATCGGATTCGACGCACTCGCCAGCCGCGCCTGATTCAGTGTATGGCGAAAGATCTGATGAGTGCCGCGCGAGCCGACGTAGCCGACCTCCAGCAGGAAATCGCGCCCCAGGTCCGTCTGGAGGTTCAGACTGTACTGCTGCGTGATCGGAGGCCGGTAATCCGGATCGATCAGCGTCAGACTCAGCTGAGTCGTTGGCGAATAGGGGATGAACGAGGGTAATGCCGGTTCCGGGAGGAACGGGTTAGCGAAACTGAGATTCGGCGCGAGAACCAATTGACGAAGCGACGCGAAAGGCTGACCGGTTGCAAGCTGGAGAAATGCCTGCCCGGTCGCGCGCGTATAGTAAATCCCATATCCGCCACGCAGAACCATCCGGTCCGTAAAGGGGAGTCCCCAGGCAAAGCCGATGCGCGGTCCGAGGTTGTTTTGCCCTTCCCCCCGAATGCCGAAACGATTATCCAACTGCGTCACGCCCGGCGGCACGGTTGCCGGAAAGTTCTCGGAGACGAGGTAGCCTGCAAGTGTCCCGGCGGCAGGCGGATTGGGATTCGCCAGTGCTATGTCGAACCCGGTATTTCTGCCTTCGGTATCGGCCAGGTGACCTAGCCGCTCGTAGCGTAGACCAAGGTTCAAGGTCAGCTTTGGCGTCAGTTTGAAATCGTCCTGGATATACGCATTCGCATCGTGGACTATCCACTCGCGATCGAGATCGCCGGGTATATCGATCGAGATGAAAACGTTGCTGAACGGTGTGCCGTTACCACCCGATGCCACCGGCCCGCCAGGCAGGCCCAACAAGAAGTCAGGCCAGCTGGCGAAGATCAGCCCTCCGAAAAAGGTGAAGTCTTCTTCGGCGTTCTTTGAGCGCGTGAAACCTCCGCCGAACCGAAGATTGTGCCGCCCGCGAACATAGGTGAGCGAGTCCTGGAAAGTGTAATGACTCTGTAGAACCCGAACGCTCTGGCCGTTTCCACCCGTCGCCAGTGAACCCGAGACGCCAATCACCGGAAACATGTTGGCAACTGGTGGCGCCGTAACTCCGATATCCGAAAACTTGAAGATCTCCTGCTGAAGGTTGCTGACATCTATGCTGTGGTACCCGAAGTCTATCTGGTTTACGAGGGTAGAACTGATCGTATAGGTGTGGCTCACCGAAAGGTTTCGGAAAGTATTGGGAATAAGATAGGGGAAGCCCGGGACGACGGGGGCTCCAGTTTGCGAGCCTGGAAACGGTTGAATCAGCTCACTGTCGCCACTGTAAAACCTGCCAGAGAATTTGCTCCTGGCCGTGTGCAGAAAGTCCAAATTCACGAGGAACTGGTCTTCGTCGAACTTGCCCGGCACACTAAACGCAGAAAACCCACGCCGGGCGAAAGGCTGGGCGGGGTTGATTGTTTGCGGATTTGGAATGACAAACTGCCCATCCGGGTGTTTGAGGTTGAGCAGCGCCAACGCCGGAGCACTGATATTCGATCCGTCAGCTGCAATTGGGACTCCGCCGAAAGCGCCAATCTGGCCGGCAAACATCGCGCCGAGTGTCGCCCGCGAGCGGTCATTGGTGAAAGCCGGCGAGAAGATGTTGCTCGTTGCGCCTCCACTCACTCCGTTGCGTTGACGCGTGCCCTGGTAGGAGCCGAAGAACATCAACTTGTCTTTCCATGCCGGACCGCCCAAAGTGAAGCCGAACTGGTTCTGCTTCAAAACGCCTCTTGGCTGACGGGCGCTGTTGCGAAAGAAATCGTTGGCGTTCAAAACATCGTTGCGGAAGAACTCGAAGACGGTACCGTGAAAATCGTTCGTACCACTCCGGGTGACGACATTTACGTTCGCGCCTGCATTACGGCCAAACGAGGAATCGTACTGGCCCGTCTGTACTTTGAATTGCTCAATCGTATCCGGATTCGGAACAGCTACCCCGCCGCTGAAAGAGCCGCTTGCCTGCAGATCGTTGATCGGCAGCCCATTCATCTGAAAGTTGTTGTCGCGGCCAAACCCGCCTTGCGCGCGGAAATTTCCTCCAGACTCTCCACCGCTTCCCCGGCCGAGCGCGTCGCTTCTGGTCACTCCGGCGGCAATACCCGGAGAGAGGGTGACGATCTGCGTGTAGTTGCGCGAGACTAGTGGCAGGTTCGAAACCAACACTTGATCCGCGACGCGCCCAAGCGCAGTGGATTCGGTTTGCAGCAGTTGCGCGTCGGCGGTGACCGTGACGGTCTCCTGCAGCGCGCCCGGTTCGAGCTGGACATCCAGCTTCGCGGTCTCGGTGACGTTGATCCGCAGTCCTGACTTGATCGACTGTTTGAAGCCGGTCCCTGAGAATTCGACGCGGTAGGCGCCAGGCAACAGCAATGGCACCACGTAAATCCCACTCGACTGCGAGACCACTGATCGCGCCTCGCCCGTTGCCTCGTTGGTCACCTTAACCTGGACACCCTGTACCACTGCTCCCGTGGCGTCGGTGACGGTGCCAGTCAGCGCGCCAGTGCTGGCTGTCTGTGCCGACGCGAGGACAGCAAAACTCAACAGCAGCCCAACACACACCACAGTGAACCGCCTGTCAACAGTCAAGCCCATCAGCTTCATTGCGCATACCTCCTCAGGATTACCTGCCGGCTAAATTAGTGCTTGAAAAATCTGGGTCGGCCTGGAGCGTGAGCGTGGGCTCTTCGTCCAACAAGACCCTTTTTCCGGGTCATCATTGGATCCAAAGCGATGCTCAACCGTTGCCAGGTATCGGTGACTGCTCAATCATCCCAGTGTCACCAATCGTGGTGGTCGGCTAGCGTGGCCAATGTATATATCAGACGTTGCATACGGTCAATACAACATGCGTGTTTGCGCTCGGCGCGTTACTCGATCTCACGCCCTGACCTGCTTTTGCCTCAAGTGAACTCGCAAGAGAAAAGCTGCGAGAATCGGTATCAGCAACAGTGAGATGATCGCAGCGCTATTTCCTTCAGCGACTCTGCGGCTCCAGAGCGACACGAAATCATCCACCAGCATTGGCCGCACGAGACCAAGTCCGATAGTCAGAACGACCGCTGGAATATACGGTTTGAAGGACATCTCGGTAAGAGCGCATCGCCCCGCACCAATGAAGGTTTGCCACGTGAGCAGCGTGTACAGGCCTGAGATTACACCTGCGATCGTAGTACCCGGCAACGGTCGCTCGACATGCAGTCCAGTCTGTTGCTCAAACGCTCCGGCCACGAGGGAAGCCCCGACGGGGCTAAGGATCAATGCAGCCACCGTAGCCGTCGCCATTACGGCAGTTGCGTGAAACATCAAATGAAGTATCGAGCTCCCCTCAGACCATAGCCATATCGCAACCGCCGTTATGAAAAAGCCAGGCATATAGAGTGGCCAGCCGCCGGCCATTCCATGCCTCCAGCTTGCTGAGAATTCCAGTGCAGAACGAACCGGGTCGATACCGGACCCCGCGGCGACGTGGCCTGCCCGTGCTGCGAGTTCGAGCCCCTCGGCTGAGAAGAACATCCAAAGAAAGAATGCATCCGCTATGAACAGCGCAAGCGTCGCTGGTTTTCGCTGTCGTCCTGGTCCCATCTCACTTCGTCCATAATTTTGCGAGTGCCGATTTGAGTGGAGAGAACAATTCAAAACCGAACACAAGCACCGAGTAGAATGCGAGCACCGAGCGATAGATTATCGGCGGAATCGACTCATCCAGAGTCGCGATCAGGACGATCGCAGCAAAGCTCGCCAACCTCATGCCGAACAAGCTCCAGACTGAGTAGCACTCGAGTACTCTCCTCGCTCGCCATCCATCGAGATTTCTTTCCACACATCTGCGCGTCACTGCAGCTCCAAACGCCAGCAGGAAGAGTGCAAGCAGGAGAGCCAGTGGAATCTGTCCCTCGACGAGTGAGACTCCCATGACAAAACGCAAAGGATGGGTCGCAGCGTTGACGACTATTTCGATATACGCAATGTTCTTTGCAACCGTTGTGTATGCGAGGTTCAAAGCAATAAACGCAACAAAACATCGAAAAACATGCGTATTGAACAGAAACCAGGCACTTACCAGTCCCGCGCTTATCATTGTGAGCGCAAACACAACTGCTGAGCGCAAACGAATCTCACCTGATGGCAAAGGTCGATGACGCTTGAGCGGATGATTGCGGTCGACTTCCAGGTCAACAATCGCGTTAAACGTGTAAATGCCGCCATAGAGCAGGACGTTAAAGCTCAGATAAAGTCCCGCCAGCAAGACAAGCAGCATAGTGTAGCCTGAGGGCTTCGCCGTGAGCAGCGCTCCCAGGGCTACACCTGCAAACGTTGCGTGGTAGTGAAAACGAATCAGCCTGAGATACGGACTCATATTTAACTGTGAAAGCAGAACGTATGTCCGCAGACACGGCATCGGAATTCAGACCAGTTGCCACGTCGCTCTTTGAATGCAATGTAGTGTCCCCGGACGACGCATCCTGGCGGATGTCTGTACGTGGACAGGTCCTGAGCTTCAAGCAGAAACGAATGACCACAATCACAGGCGTATTCCGTCATGCCAGCCCTGTTCGCCACGCGATGAATCTTATGACCGTGAACAATACATAAGAAGCTCACCGGTTTATGAAAGGCGATGCTTGGCGCATAAGCGGAGGTTGCTCCATCAAAAAGGAGCGGATGGCCGCAATCTGTGCATATGAACTCGATGTGTCCGTCGCGATCATCGATTCGCAGATAATCGTGACCGAAGAAAAAGCACGAAAGGATGTGACCAACGCGCGATTCCCGCATGTCTTCAGTCAGAATCTCTTCACCACACCGGCACTGCTGATGAACACGTGGTATCAATCCGGATTGGCCGGATTGGCCGGACTGAATATCGTGGCCTAATAGCGCACAGCGCGATTTCAACAAAACCGATCGAAAAGACTTTGAAAGTGACGAAGCCGAAGAAAGGACTGCCAGTACTGGCAGTGACTTCAATTGCAATGCTGCCTCCCCTGGCTTGGGCAGGTGTTATGACCATCCGTCGCGTAGAGAAAAGATAACGCAGAGGACGCTGGGTGGACAAGGAGGGCGAACAGAAAACGCCTCAAGTCGTCGCATCTAAAAACGCTTATCAGGGTGAGCGTTCGAGACACGAAAGTCGAGTCCGGCACACGCCCGATCGCCAACATCAACTTCAGCTTCGCTGTAACCGGTGAGATGTTGGGGTAGATCGACTCGAACTTTGTACTTGCCGGGGCGAGCCCCGAAAGCACGAATCGTCCCTTGGAATCTGTCGTCAACTCCTGATCCTTTCCATTCCCCGTTACGATAATTCGAGCGCCTTCCATTGGTTTCTGAACGAAACGGCTATCGTCCGCAAGCGCCCTTGGATTGGAGGATTACCTGCCCGCGAATCGTGGCACCTGTTCCGGTGGGTGGAAGGTTGCGAAAATACTCCAGATCTTCGCCTGCCTCGGTTAGAGGCCGCGTGCGGCTGCAAATGCTGGCGTAAAGGTGCCCTTCTTTTGAACGGTGAGCGTACACAAGGTAGCGCACACCTTTCTTGAATCCATATCCACAATCTCCGCCGCCCATTCCTGTTCGAACTTCAATCCGCGATCCCTCGAGACCCCGAAAAGCCGATTCGACTGAGAAGCTGAACTATCCGCGTCGGCCACGCGTCCTCGTCTGTCTTGCGGTCACGCATGTCAGCGATTTCATCGACCAGGCCGGCAAAAACAGCGTCGGCACGCCAGTACTCCTGGCACGGCGGCCCGCTCATCATGCAGGAACAAGCCAAAGCCGTCGGCGCAAGCCAAACAAAAAACGCGCACAGAAGCGCTCCAGTTATCAGTGAAGGTTTTCTCCACGTCCTGCCATTCGCGTCCCTCCTTCATTCATTGGAACGATTCCCGACCGTGCGCTTGCGCATTTGGAGTGCGGCGGCTTGGCGCCGCTTTAGTCTCCGAGTGCCATCAGCGCGGACGAAAGCGGCGCCAAGCCGCCGCACTCCAAATTACAGCCCCAGTAGCTGTTGAACGTGTGGCGGTTCCTCGCCAAGCCAGTCCGGGTTGTAAGCAGTGCTGTCAAATAGTGACGTTGTCTTGAAAGGCTCAAAATAGCCCGTCGCTGCTGCCGTTGCAGTCTTCGCGCACATCGCTTCCAGCTCCTGGCTGTTAAGCGGTTTGAACGTACGAACAGCTTCAAGCGCCTGGGCAAGTATCTCCATGCTGTCGATCCCTGTGATCACGACGGACGTCGGCAGATTCAAGGCATAGTGGAGGCACTCGATCGGAGTCACGGTATTGGACTTGAGAAGAATGCCGCTTGCCATGCTCTTCATACCCAGGACTCCGATTCCACGTTTGACAAGTTCAGGCACGACTTCCGTTGCGAAGCTGCGGTAATGAGCGTCCATGAGATTCAGCGGCAGCTGAACCGCGTCGAACGTGAATCCGTACTTGTCGGCGACTTCCAGCATATAGAGATGTACGCGAGGATCTTTGTGACCTGTGAACCCGATGTACCGGACCTTGCCGGCAGCCTGTGCTTCCAGCAGTGCCGAATTTGCTCCTTCGGCATCGAAGATGCGGTGAGGATCGTCGTATCGAATTATCTCGTGATGCTGGATGAGATCGAGGCAGTCGACTTGCAGACGTCGAAGTGATTCATCCAGTTGTCTGGCCGCTTCCTTCTTCGAACGTCCATCGATTTTTGTCATGACAAATGCTTTTTCGCGATAACCATCGCGGAGGGCTTTGCCCATCCTGACTTCACTTATGCCATCGTTGTAATCCCAGCAGTTGTCCATGAAGTTGATTCCTTCATCGATGGCAGAGCGGACGATGCGAATCGCCATTTGCTCATCAACCTGATTCAATCCAAGATGCCAGCCACCCACTCCGATTGCCGACACCTTTTCTCCTGTGCGTCCGAGTGCTCGATAAATCATGTTTTGTACGATACGCTTTCTCTGTAAGAGTTCAATCCACTCGGAGACAATACAATGGCGACTCGACGCGAATTGATACGAGCGGGCGCGAGCGCGGCACTTGGCGCCATGACATTGCCTGTCGCAAATCCCCTCGCAGCTTCACACTTAACCGGTGCGACACCATCAACACAACGCATTCGTTTCGGTGTTTCAACCTATTCGTACTGGCATTTCACCAAAGAGAAATATCCGATCGAAAAGGTGATCGAACACGCAGCACAGGTCGGCTTTGAGGGTGTGGAAGTCCTGCACCGCCAAATGGCCGAAGAGGGAAAGCCATATCTGAACAGGCTGAAACGTACCGCGTGGGACAACGGCATCTCGCTCTTCTTTCTTTCGATCCATCAGAATTTCGTCCAGCCCGACAAGGTCAAGCGCAGGGAGCACATTGACCATACAAAGCGCTGTCTCGATCTCGCCGCGTACCTGGGTTGTCCGGCGATTCGACTGAACTCTGGTCGTTGGGGCACGATTCCCGAATTCCAGAAGATGCTCGATGCAGGTGGCCAGGAGAAACCGATCGAAGGTTACACCGATGACGATGCGTTCAACTGGTGCATCGAGAGCATCAACGAGTGCCTGCCGCATGCTGAGAGTGTTGGAGTGGCGCTCGCACTCGAAAACCACTGGGGCTTGACGACGTCGGTCGATGGTTTGTTGCGCATCTACAAGGCGGTCAATTCGCCATGGCTGGTGTTGAATGTGGATACCGGCAACTTCTTTGGCGATCCATATCCACAACTCGAACGACTCGCACCGCATGCGAGCATTGTCCAGGCGAAGACGTACTACGGCGGCGGGGTTTATTACACGCTTCAGCCCGATTTCAAACGCATCGCCAGGATTCTTCGCGCTGCCGGATTCAAGGGCTGGGTCTCGCTCGAAATGGAAGGCAAAGAGGACGCGATGATAGCAGTGCCAAAAAGCTTGAAGGTATTAAGCGCAGCGTTCAACCAATGACCAGGAAAGTGCTGGGTGCTGAGTGCTGAGTGCTGAATAAGTTTGAGTTCAAGCTTTAGCTTGGGGTTGCATTCTGACACCCTGCTGATCTGCGGAATGCAACCCCAAGCTAAAGCTTGAACTCAGAACTCAGCCTAGCACTCAGCACTCAGCACTCAGCACTCAGCACTTCTTCTTTTTACGGTCCTAACCGCGCGCTTCGCACCGGCGCGGGCATCGGCTGATTGCCTTTCAGCGCTTCCCACAAAATATCGTTCAGCTCGTCGAAATCCACGAGATCGTATTCAGACCAATCCAGCCGTGCCGAACGTCGCGCGCCGTCACCGGTCGCCGGGTTCTTCGCCAACAGATCCACGCGCGCATCTCGTGTGTGTAAGGAGTCAGCGTCGGCGTCGTCGTGAAAACGTGGTAGAGCGGAGTGGCCAGCGCGTCGTATTGCGTCATTGGCGGAAGCCCAGAATCAACCCCATCGTGCGCACGTACGAGACCGTCGTGTACATCGTGCTGTCCACAACTCCGCCGCGTTTCACATAAGGTGAATAGACCAGGCCGACCGTGCGGCGCGAATCGACATGGTCAGGGCCATTTTGCGCGTCGTCTTCGATGATGAAGATCGCCGTCTCGGGCCAGAACTTTGATTTGCTCACGGCCTCGATAATTATCCCAAGCGCCAGGTCGTTCGATGCTACGCAAGCGGTTGGAGTGAACCGTCCGGCAGTCAATCCATCCGTGTGATCTTCGCCGAGCGACATCACCATGAAGTTCCACCACTCGCCCCGGCTTTCGGCCTGCTGCAACTCCTTGATGAAGACTTCAGCCAGTTTCGTATCACGTTGCCGGCCGCCCGGCATGGCTTTCAGTTTCCCCCATTCGACGCTCGCGTGCTCGCGCAAGCCGGAAGCTGCCCGCAAACGTGGGTTCACTGTCAGGCGACGAACGGAACGACGCGAATTCGCCATAGCTTCGGTAGGTCTTTCCGTGCTTCCTGCAGTTGTCCCACAGATATCCGGCGGGCGAAGCCGTCAACCTTTCGTCGGCTTCGGGCTGGCCGCGGCGGCTGTAGCTGTTGACCCAGGCCTTCTGCGTGTAAGTCTGTCGCATAAGCGGCGTTCGACCACTGGTGGCCGTCCTGCGAGACTTCGCCATTGCAGTAGAGATTGTCGAGAATGACGGTCTCTCGAGCCAGCTTGTGCGCGTTGGGCGTGACCTCTTCTCCGAACAGCGTCAGATTCGGATCGCCATTGCCTTTGCCCAGATCGCCCAGGACCTGATCGTAAGTGCGGTTTTCGCGGATGATGTAGAGCACATGCTTGATCTTCGGAAAGACTTCCTTGGTGATGCTATCTGCGTGCGCCTTGTCAAGTTGGCGTCGGGGTTCGGGGAAGTTCGATTTCACTTGCGCAGTGTAGGTCGCGAGCTGCGCGCTTGTCGGGCGCATCAATGATCGAGAAGGTGCCGGCGAGCTGCGCGCCAACGTAGTCGTAAGGCTTCTTCGGATCGGGCGAAGTGATCTTGTATTCCGTCTCCGCCGGGAAATTGCCATTCAGGCGCATTCCGCCTTTGCCCGCCCCTACGAAAAGCTTCTTGCCATCGGGTGAGACGGCGATGGCGCTTGGATACCAGCCGGTCGGAATGAATCCGAGTACTTCCGACTCGCGCGGCTTCGCGATATCAACGACCGCAACATCGTTGTTGTCCGCGTTGGCGACATACAGCCGTCTGCCGTCGTTCGTGATCGCCAGAGCAACAGGCGTCGAGCCGACCAGGCGCTTTGGGTTCGAATGAAGTCGTGAATCGTCTCGATCACCTTGCCGTCGCGAATCACGCTGACGCTGTTCGACCCGGCATTTGCGACGAACAAACGTCCGTCCTTGCTGAATGCCAGATCGTTCGGATGGCTGCCGACTTTGAGTTCGCGGTCTCTTTCAATGTCGCAGCATCAAGCAGGCTGACCGATTCATCTCCCCAGTTGGAGACCGCGAGCTGTTTGCCGTTCGGTGCGAGCGCAGCTGCGTAAGGCCGATAGCCGACTTTGCTCGAAACCTGCGTTTTGAAATCGGCGCCGCTCAGTCGATAGACCGTGTCGTTTTGCGTGTTGACCACGTAGAGCACGCCTCCCGAACCGTAAGTCAGACCCGCGACGAACCGTTCGTTGCCAGCCAGACCGTCAATTGCAAGCGACGGTTTCAATTTCAACGTGCCGTCGGTGAAATCCAGTCGCAGCACGGGCAGCTTCAACGCGTCGAGCACTTCGGCGCTTGTGCCGCGCTGTCTGGCCAGGAACTGTTGAGTCACCTCACCCCCACCCGAGACGAAGAGTTCGTTGGTCGCATGATTCAGCGCCATCCCGGTCCAGTCTTTGGCGATGTTGACGGTGCTGATGATCTTTTCGCTGGCGAGGTCGATCGCATTGACACTGTGATCGTGCCAGCCCGCCGTGTTGACGAAGGCGTGCTTGCCATCAGGCGTAACAACGATCTTCATCGCCATATCACCGGGCAGTGCCAGATGACGTCCAGCGGGCGTGATACGCCAACCGACCGGCAGCGTAATTCCCTCCCCATCGGCGTTCTTGCCCGGCTTCAAAATGGACCTGAGCTTTTGATACCCCAGAGCTACGCCAACGGTGGTGACAGCGAGCAAAACGGCAATTGAAATCAAGGCAAATTTGCGCATGGTGGGTCTCCTTAATCGGGCATCAGAACTGATAACGCAATCGCACAAAGAAATTGCGTCCCGCAGCGTCTACTCCCGAGCCGTGAACGCGGTAGTTCTTATCCAGCACATTCATCAGAGCAATGTCTACGAAAGCGCGCTCCGTCAGCCGCCACGTGCTGCGCAGATGGAACACAGCAAACCCGGGCGTTTTGGTGAACAAGGGAGCGCGAGTATTGTCGTCAACAATGAGCACGCCATTGACGATGGTGCCCAGGGGCAGCACCCGATCGCTCAATTGAGTCAAAGTCTCGCCAGTAGGGCTGAAGACGTCATCGCTTGTGTTGAACCTTCCATCCACGCCAGCGCCAATCCACGGACTGACGCGCGTGGATCGGAAAAAGTCGCTGATGTCCCGGCGGCGAAAGGCAGCGCCAATCCGTTCGTCTGTCAAGTCGCCGCTGCTCAACCGTGTCTGCGCTCCGGCAACTTCTCCGCGCACTTCCACACTTGTCAGACGTCCACGCCAGAAACCAGGCTGGTAATGCACACTCAATCCACCCTGTTGCGGCGGCAGACGACGCACATTGCGGTTCGGGTTCAGTTCGCGTCCGGTGATGAAGCTGTATTGACCTTCCAACAACCAACGAGTACTGAACGAGACACGGGCAAGGCTTTCCAGTCCGTAGTACCGCGCACGGCCGTCGTTCACAAAGGCTTTGACAGCGCGTGGATCGAGCGCCGTTCGGACAGTCACGACGTTTTGGGCGCGCTGATCTGCAGTCTGGACGATAGGAGTCACCGGAATCCCTGCGAGCGCAGCCGGCGGCTGATTTGCGTCAAAAAGCAAAGTCCTTCTGACGATCGGATCGTGCAGCTCAGCGTCAAAGAAGCTGTGCGCGCACGTAGACCCGTCGGTGCTTGATAGCTGACTCCAAGCTCATAGTTGTAGAGGCTTTCAGCGCGCAATGCGGCAACCGGCTCTCCCGTTGGCAGCGCATTCTCGCCATCGCTCGTACCCTTGAGCGCATTGGCGGTTCGTGCTTCTGAGGCCGGTACTTCGTAACCGAGATCATTCAGGCCCAACGCACCCAGATCGTTGAGATTCGGCGCGCGAAAGCCGCGCCCGCTAAGCGCGTGCAGCTGCCAGCCTCCGCCGATGCGCCACGTCACGTTCGCGTTGAAGGTGAAATCGCGAAAACTCTCAGCGGCATCAGTCACTCCAAGGCTGGCACCTGTAGGACGTGCGATTGGCGTCTGCGCTCGTATTGAAGCCCACGCGCGTGTAACGCGCGCCGAGCATCGTGCGAAGGCGCCCTTGCCACCATTCGCCGCTGTGTTGCGCGAACAGACCGAGAGTCGTGTAGCGCGAACCGCTCGGATAAAGCGCACGTTTTTGGATTGCGTTGTTTGTTACCGGATCGAATTCGACGCGGCTGGAGCGGATCAACTCGTGATAGAGCTCGCCTCCGAAAACAATGGCTTGCCGCGCGCCGAGGTGTGCCGTTGCCTGCACCGCGGCACCATATACCGTAACAGCGTTATCATCCGTCGTGACGCGATCGGTCGCGAGCAGATTTTGCCGGACAGTGCCGTCGCGCTGCGCATTGATTGAAAAGGTTCCACTCAGCGAATCCAGCCAGCCAAGGCTCTGCTTTTCATAACGCGTGTAGAAGAAGTCCAGCGCCTGTGGTGCGAAATCTGACCGCAAGCGGCCCAAGCCACCCCACAAGTCTTTGTATCCGCGCACACCATCCAGCACGCCGCGCTGATACCACAATGTCAGATTCTGAGCGTGTGACAGTTGCGCCGCCAGCTTGGCGTACCAGCCATATTGCGCAAAGCCGGTGTCCTGCTGCCGCTCGCCCGTGAGTTCTTGTACCTGCTCACCTGTCAGGCCAAAAAAACGATGCAGCACGTGATGTGAATCGTTGCTGTTCCCGGCCCGCAGATCGTTATGCTTTTGCCACGCTCCGCCCGCGAGCAAGGCAAACCCGGGGCCGCCAACACTGAACTGTCCCGTTCCACCACCTGCAGCATCCGCGCTGGAAGCAAAGCTGCTGATTTCGCCACCCCATTGCCAACGTGCGTGCTGAAACTGCGGCGTGTCCGTGAGGACATTGATCGTCCCACCGAGCGCATCGCTGCCGTAAGCCACACTTGCCGGGCCGAGCATGGCTTCGAGACGTTGAGCCTGGCCGGGTTCAACGAAGGCGAGATATTGATTGGGGCCGGAACGGAAGGTGGAGTTGTTGAAGCGTACTCCATCAATCAGATTGAGCACCTGATATCCAGTCAGCCCGCGGAGGAAAGGCGACACTTGTCCCGTCGTGGTCTGTTGCACCAATATGCCGGGCGCGCCTTCGAGCGCATTTCCCAGTGTCGCAATCGGGCGGGCTTGCCAATCAGACTTTTCGCGGATCGTTACGAGCGCGCTGGCCTGTCCAGCATCTTCGACCATGCCGCGGTGCGCCGTGACGGTCACACTGCCGGTCAACACAGCCGGGCGCAAGATAATGTCGATGTTCCCAGGTTGCACCGTGTGCGTATAAGCAAGCCGCTGCTCAGCGTACGCAGACGCAATCACATGAAGAACATATTTGCCGCGCGCCAGGTCAGGAAACGTGACACGACCGGTTTCATCGCTCAAGCCATTTGCCACAACCGCTCCCAGTGCCGTCTGTACAGTAAGTTGCGCACCGGTTACTGCCTGTCCTGCGCCATCGCGTACGAGCAGCACAGGAAACGCTGTTTGTGCACATGCAGGTCGAGCCGACAAAGGCAGCCAGAGCAGTAAGAAGCATCCGAGCGACCCGATCGCATTCCTCATAGTGGTCATAGTCAAATGTTCAGGCTAGCCAGCGAAGCTATCTTTCGGTAACCGTGCAAATCTGATGTCGTTCTGCATCTCAAAGTATACGCTTAAGACCCCAAGCTAAAGCTTGAACTCAAACACACGAGGTTTGAGTTCAAGCTTTTAGCTTGGGGTTACACGCGAACCCTTGTCAGTTCACTTTCTCGGTTGGCGCGAAGGTGAACGTCAGGATCGCGATCGACTTCACTTTCACCGCGTCTTCTGTCAGCGGTTTGAAGACCCATTGCCTGGCTGCCAGCAGTGCCGCCTCGCGGAGCAACGGATGCCCGCTGACACGGAGCTGTCAGTCACTTTCCCTTCCTCAGAGATCACAACCATCACATGGACCGGACCTGAGGCGCGTGCTGCTTTTGCCAACGGCGGATACGCTGGCTGTACTTCGGTTACGGCGCGCGCTGTCGTTGAGGCTACATTTAGTTTTGAGATATCTACTTCCGGCGGTGCTGGCATCATCACACTGATCATCCCGCTCACTTCTCTAGCAGCGGCTGGTTTTGGAGGAACGACTGGTGAAGCAGCAGCTGCCACGCTGGCAGGACGAGCAGGGCCTGAACGAAACCCGACCTTCTCGAGAGCGGCGCGCAATTCGCCTTCGGTCTTGGTCCCGAAAAAGTGAGTCGCTACCTTGCCATCTTTTCCGATCACGAGCACCTGTGGGATCGATGTGACGTCATAGAGCTCTGCTATCACACCCTCCGTATCCACGAGCGTCGAGAACGTGTAACCCTTCTCAGCTTCATGAACGCACTCGCAACCTCGGCTTCCTCAGCGTTAATGCCCAGAACAACCAGTCCTTTATCTTTGAACTCGCGGTGCAGTTTCTCGATATGGGGCAGCTCGACAAGGCAGGGACCACACCAGGTTGCCCAGAAGTCGAGCAACACGACATTGCCTCGCAGGCTATGAAGGTTGAATTCCTTTCCGTTTATGTCTTTGAGCTTGAAGCCGGCCGCCTCTTTGCCGGTCAGGCCTGCGATCGGCGGCATAATGCTCAACTTTTCGACCTCGCTCGCGTCTGACGGCGGAACAAAGGTGAACAAGGCATCCGCGGGCGGTCCATTTATCTCCGCAAGAGTAAAGTTGGTTGTTACGGTTGAATGCGTGAAGCCTCCGCCGAATGGCATCGGGTTCTTCGAGTAAGCTATCTGGCGCAGCGCGATACTTCTTGTCTTATCTATCCACAGTGTCTTGCGCGACGTCTCCTCACCCATCGGTCCTCGGGTTATGCCGTAGTCGACCTCGACGACATAGCAATCTATCTTCTTGTCTCCGACGGCGACGGTCTCTTCGCGAACGACCTTCGCTTCCTTTGCCCTCTTACCCAATTGCTCGAATTCGCCCAACCTGCTAAGCAATTCCATGGCAAGCATGGGCATTGGGTCTGCCATCATGTTGGCGAACATCTCCCCCATAGTTGAACCAAGAGCGTCGGGTGTTAGTGGTTTCTTCGAAGCTTTTGACTTTTTCGTATAGTTCTTCAGCCCTGGAAGATAGAGCCATTCGGTCGAAGCATTCGATATGGTGGCAAAATTGTACTGTGGACTCTTCAACTCACCTCTCGAGCGATCCGGCTTTACCGCCGCGAGTGAGAATGTCTCCTGAGACCTGGTCTCTGATTTGGCGTTGAGGTTCTCGGTCCTGGTCTCCGTGGTGCGTGAGACTTCAAACTGATAACTCTTCAGCTTCTGGTAAGTTTCGCCGGCCTTTGTCAGCAGCTCACGCGCATCTGGCTGACTCTGCGCCAGCGCTCGGCCGGACATGAGGAGCAAAGTCACGACCATTGAGGCAACGATTTTAGTTCTGAACATTGAGACCACCTCCCTGTCGATGATCCAAGACATAACTTGAGATGACCGCTGGCAATCTCAAATAATGCTCGTGATATCGAAAGAAGGAAAGAGATGTCCGCGCCGATTCGCATAGTTCTCGTTCGACCACGCAACCCGAAGAATATCGGGGCTGCGGCGCGCGCAATGAAGAACTTCGGCTTCGCCGACCTTGTTGTAGTCTCTCCGCATCCGCCCGTGTGGGATGAAGCGCTCGTTTCGGCCGTGGGCGGAGAGGATGTGATTCGAAGTGCTCGCGTGGTCGAGACAATGCTGGATGCGGTATCGGACTGTTCGCTGGTGATAGGAACTGCCGGAGGACGGCGTGTCGAGAGCATAAACCCGGCCGAAGCGCGCGAGGCGCTGCGCGGGTTTGAGAAGCAGAAGCGCGCGGCGTTGGTATTCGGTTCTGAGAAGACGGGATTGACGAATGCCGAGATGAGTCTATGTCACGAGATTCTGACTATACCTGCGAGCGACGAATGTCCTTCATTGAATCTCGCGCAGGCTGTAGCAATCTGTTGTTATGAGCTGGGTCGCGTTGACATGGCTGGAACGCACGAACGGATGTCGGATGATGCGACAGTTGGTCAGATCGAACTGCTGCTTGGCAAGTCGATTGACCTTTTGAAACTGGCAGGATTCTTTGACAACGGAAACGAGCGAGGGTTGACTGACGAGTTTCGGCGTTCGCTCTTGCGCATTCGCCCTTCGGCCCGCGAGGTCACGGTGTGGCTTGGTGCGATCAATCAGGTGATCATGGAAGCTTAGGAATGCAGGGAAGGAAGATTCCGCCTGAAGGCGGTACAACGTACTCGGAGGAGGTGTGAGTGAAAGTGATTCCGTTGCGCTCGATGGAGGAATTCGAGCGCTCTGTCAATTTTGCTGAGGAAGTATATCGCGACAACCCGTATTGGGTTCCGACCGATCCCGAGCATCTCGTTCACCTTTTGGCAGGCAACACTGAGGCTGGTCCTCATTGGAACGTACAGCCATTCTGGATCGAGGACAGTGGCAGGATTCTGGCAACAGTGACGGCCGTCATAGATGCCACGTACAACTGCCCGCTGGAACGAGCGCACCGGACATTTGATCTTCTTCGAAGCGCTGCCGGACTGTGGTCCGGCCGTCCGATATGCTTCTGCTGGAGGCATGCGCGTGGCTGCGTGTGCAAGGGTGCGACAAGGCACGCGCGTCGATGCTTCTCGGATGGCAAATCCCATGGACTATTGATGCTTATACAAACGTTCCAACCGTCTTTCACACCTATAATCCGCCTTACTACCACGGCTACGCCAAGAGCGCGGGCTTCTATACGGAAAAGGGGATGGTGCAGTATCAGGTAACATTCACTCAGGAGCTTGCCGATCGATACCGGCAGATGGTAGCGAACGTAACTCAGTCAGGCGTTATTCTCAGGAACTGGGATCTCGATAAGCTTGACTCTGAGACCGAGCTGTTTACTGAGATGTGGAATGAGACTTTCTGGCACCACTGGGGAGCCGGAACGATACCTAAAGCAGCAGATGCAGGGGCTTACCCTGGGACTCAGGGATTTCCTGGTTCCCGATTTTCTTATCTTTGCTGAAGTGGAAGGGCATCCGGCGGGGGTCGTTTACGCGGTGCCGGATCTCAATCAGGACGCGAACAGCATTGATCACGGTTGTCTTTTGATCATCGGCGTCAGAGAAGAGTTTCGCGGTCGTGGAATCAACCTTGGGATGGCAGCCAAAGAGTTACCTTGCAATGATCGAACGAGGCTATCGAATGGCGAGTTATACGGTCGTGCTTGATGACAACTGGCCATCTCGACGCACTGCAGAAAAGCTGGGCTGCCGCGTAACCCGGAACTTTAACGTCTACGCAAAGGAACTGATTTAAGGTACGTTGTACCGCCTTCAGGCGGAATCTTCAGACGTTAGAATGTAACCCCATGAAGATTCCGCCTAAAGGCGGTACAACGTACCTTACTTCTTTATGACGATTCGATCGGGATCGACCGATACCGTCTTGATGACTCCTCGCTTAGCCGCTGCCGATGGAAGGTGAAGAATGAGCTCATTGCCTTCAAGCTCCCACTTTCCCTCGGCCTCGGTCAGTGCGTCCGTCGCGGCAATCGCAGCCTTCGATCAAAGTGCCATCCGGATTGAGCGTCAGCAGTTCCCGGTTGCGGCCGGGCGGAACCTGTCCGCCGGGCTTGACCGGTCGAAAGACCTTGCCCTCTCCGGTCTCTTCTTCGGTAGCGCGATACCACGTACCAGGCAAGGCTTTCCTGAGATCCTTCTGCGACATGATCAGAAACCTGGTCTTTCGGTCTCTAACGCGGCCCTCATCCGCTCGGCCTGTTGGGCAGTGAACATGAACATCGCTTCGTCGTAGACGTAGTCCATATAGTTCATGAACATATCACCGTTGGGACCATTGTTGCATGAGATCTGGGGAACGTCGGAGTGCCGTCGTTCGGACCGATAGCATTCGGTGTATCATCAACAAAGTCGGTTCCACTGCAATCTTCAGCGTCTCCCCAAATGTGGCGGAGGTTGAGCCAGTGTCCGATCTCATGTGTGGCAGTGCGGCCCAGACCGAAGGGCGGCTTTGCGGTGCCGACGTTGCCGAACGCAGTATTCAGTATGACGACCCCGTCCGTTTCAGGAGGGCCTCCCGGGAACTGGGCGTACCCCAGCAAGCCCTGGCCGAGAGTGCAGACCCACATATTGAGGTACTCACTCGATGGCCAGGCATCGTGGCCACCCGCTTCGGTGAACTTTACCGAGTCATTGCTGCCAAATGACGTGCGGGTCGTTTTGGTACGAGTGATGCCGTTTGTCGGCGCGCCGTCGGGGTCCTTTGTTGCCAGGACGAATTCTATTTTAGAGTCGGCAACAAGTCCTTTGAACACGTCAGGAACCTTGGATTTATCGGGATTTTTGGCGCGAAAGTCGCGATTCAATATCTTGATCTGGCTTTTGATTTGAGCCACAGAGATATTCTCGGCGGGCGTGTTATAAATGACGTGCACGACTACGGGGATACACGTCGGAGTGACTACGGCCTCTCTGCAATTCCGGGCGTCCGCATTCGGCGCATCGTCGATCGTTCGAGGCTTGCCTGCCGCGAGCGGAAGTTCGGGTCTTGCTCCAGGAGTCGAAAGTGAGCTTGCATCGCGCCGCACTGACGGCGGGTAGGAATTGGTGGTTTCGGTTTAGCGGATTTGCGCGGTTTGCTGCTCTTTCTTTTCTTTGCTGGCATCGCTGTCAATCCTTTCGCCTGAGGGGATATCAAGAGACAGGGGTTCCAGTTTGAACCCCGCTTGCATTGGCTGGGCGGACATTACAGAATAACGCGCGAATCATCAAGTCCGTAATTTCAGTCTGTTGTCCAGTCTCGGTTCAGGCGCGTTCCCCGTTTTTTGCGCCAATGGAAGAACAAGCATTCTCGCATTATCGCGTTCTAAAGAAGCTCGGTGAAGGAGGCATGGGTGCTGTCTATCTCGCCGAGGACACACTGCTTCAGCGAAAGGTCGCGATAAAATTCCCAACGGCCCCGGGCCAGGATCAGGGTCACTCACTCTTTCTGCGCGAAGCGCGGCTGGCGTCCGCGCTCAGCCATCCACACATTGCGACCATCTTTGATTTTGGCGAGACCGAAGATCACAGGCCATTTCTGGTCATGGAGTTCGTCGAGGGTGAGAATCTTCACGATCTCCTGCGCGCCGGGCCGATGTCAGTTGATCAGGCTCTTCTCATCGTCATCGATGTCGCCGAGGCACTCGAAGAGGCGCACCGTATCGGTATTGTTCATCGCGACATCAAGCCGTCAAACATCGTGATTGGCGACCGGTCGACTCTTAAGGTTCTCGATTTCGGGCTCGCCAAGTACACACACGACGCGGCACGACAACAGACTGACCGTCCCGTGACCGACGATTTTACGGCGACAAGTCCGGGAATAACTCGCGGAACTCCGCTCTATATGTCACCTGAGCAGATCAGGGGAGAAGAGATCGATGGGCGGAGTGATCTCTTCGCTCTCGGTGTAGTTCTCTATGAAATGCTCACCGGTGTAGCGCCATTCGCGGGTAGTGGCGCCTTTGATATTTTTGGCAAGGTACTCCACGTCGATCCGCCGCGACCGCAAAGCGTCAATGCGCGTATCCCGACAAATGTCGAAGCAATCATTCTCAAAGCGCTCGAAAAGGATCGCTCGAAGCGGTATCAGTCAGCGCGCGAAATGCTCGCTGAATTGAGGGCAACGCAGGACAACCTCATTTCGCAGACACGTCCTCTTGCGACATCGGGCAGCACGTCAGGCTACACATCGGGCAGCGCGCAAGGCAGCACGCCAGGCACGCCAGAGTTGCCGAGCGGGTACGAAACCACGCTTTCCCCAAGCGTCAGCTCGGCATCGGCAAGAATAACGACCGCGTGGAGATCTAATCCGAGGATGCGTCTGATCGCGGTGGGAGGCGCCGTTGCAGTCGTTGTGATTGCAGCTATCGTGACGTGGTTTGCGATGGGAGGATCAGGCGGCGGCGGCGCAGCGCGATCGCCTGAGGCGCAGCATTTTTTCGAGCAGGGAGTGTTTGCGCTGCGAGATGGTGCATATCTCAAGGCGAGGAACGTTCTCGAGCGCGCAGTCAAGATCGATAGCAGCTGGGCGTTGGCACACGCGCGACTGGCAGAAGCCTGGACGGAGCTTGACAACTTCGATGCGGCAAGCCGCGAGATCACTGCTGCGCATTCGCGTGCGGCAAATGACAAGGCTATAGGAGAGCTCGATCATCTTTACCTGCAGGCGATCACTCAGACGGTTGATGGCAATCACGCGGAGGCTCTCAAAGCCTATGATCAGATCGCGTCGCGCGCGCCAGGCGAAGCTCATGTCCATTTTGATCTTGGTCGCGCGCTCGAACGAAACCGGCAGGTAAAGGAAGCGATAGAACAGCATCTCAAGGCCATCGGAATCAATGCAGGTTTTGCGGCATCGCATCTTCGTCTGGGAATGCTCTACGGCAGGAGCGGAGACCTGACGCGTTCTGAAGAACACTTTCGGACTGCGGAGGGCATATATGAGACGTCGATGAACGGTGAAGGCAAGACCGAAGTGATCTTTCAGCGAGGGCTTGCCTTTCTAAACGCGAACCGGTTCGCGCCTGCGCGCGAGCAGTTTCAACTGGCTCTCGATCGATCACAGGGAGCCGTGCCAAATATCTACCAGGCGATCAGAGCACGGCTTCAGCTGAGCAGTGTCGCTGGTTCTGAGAATGATCTCGTGACGGCCGAGCGCTATGCGAACGAAGCATTCTCGACTGCGCAGAGCGAAGGAATCGAGTATCTGACGATGCGAAGCCGCATCAGTCTTGGCGATGTCTACTTCAGGCAGAACAAGCTGGCTGAGGCAATCAGATACACGGAGGAGGGCCGGAAGCTGGCAGAGCGATACCGCATGCCCCGTCATCAGATGCTTGCTGCGATGAATCTTGGAAGCATGCGGATTCACCAGAATCTCAACGACGAAGGGCTCGCGCTTGTCCGGCAGGCACACGATTACTTCAAAGGCCTTGGCTTCAAGGCGCAAACCGGCACAGCCGAACTTCTGATAGCACGAGCGACGAGAAACAAGGGCGACTATGCTTCAGCGCTCGAGATGTTCAAGGCATTGGACGCGAAGGACGAGATCGCGAACTTCAAGGCTCGAGACCGAAGAATATCGCGAGGCGCTGACATCATTTGAGGAGAGCCTGAAGAAGCAATCAGGCTCAAGGTGACCGTGAAGCCGAATTCTACAATCAGATCAACTATGCAATGGCGCTGACTTCGCTCGGATACCGGTCGCGAGCGGCGGAAGCGATCAGCCAAAGCAGCAAAGCTCGCGACGTTCGGATGATCTGAAGACCCAATCTCGTGCGCCGCCGAGACTGAACTCGCACTCGTGGAGCAGCGATTCCAGTATGCGCTGGACAAAGGCAAAGCAGAGCTTGAAAGGGCAGACAAGGAAGACTATCCGACCAGGTTCTGGGCGATGATCAATATCTGCCGGGCTGCGACCGGGCTTGGCCGGTCAAAGTGCCGAGAGGGAGCGGTGCCGGGAGGCAATAGCCCTCGCATCGAAAGTCAAGCAACCCGCGGCACATGGCTGTGGCGCGCCACGTTACGCGCACAGTCGCTCATCTCGAACCACGAACCGAAAGAAGCAGTTGATCTGGCACTTTCGTCGGCCAACGAGTTCACACGGCTCGGACTAAAGGAGTCGCGATGGAGAAGTCTTCAAACGTCAGCAGCAGCTCTTGAAGCGGCGGGCGAGCGGGAGAAGAGCAGGGAGTTTGCCCGCCAGGCCAGCGAGGCGCTGAATGAACTCAAGGAGAAATGGTCCAGGGAAGATTTTGAGAGTTATCTTTCCCGGCCGGATGTAGCGTTGATTCGAAGACATCTCGCGACGCAACTCGCTCAATCGCAGTAACTAATAACTAAAGGAGATTCACATGACACGACTGGTTCTCAGGCCCCACCTGATCGTTTTCGCGCTGATTGTAACAGGTCTTGTAGCCCTCACCGTGATGCCATTCAAGGTCTCGGTGCTCGGGCATCAAAACGAAAGGAAAGTTACGGGCAGTGGAGTTGATTCCATGCTCCTGGAGTACGACTTTGATATCAATCCGGCACCTGGAGTGTTCAGCCCGGTAGCGGGAAGCAACCTTGAACGCGCAGCGGCAACAAAGATCAAATCTATCCAGAGTCTTCGATGAAAAAGATAATACGAGTTTCACTGAGAATTGCCCGCGCCAAAGACTTGCACGCTCGTTATGGAAACGTCAGGACGCGAAATCAGAGTTTTTGACGATCCAGCAGGGAGTAACAATTGACGTCGACAAGACGGCTTTCAAGCAGGGAAGAACCAAGAAGTGGCGCCTCTCGGGAAGAATCAAGCTGAGGAAGATCAGTATTCAAACGTCAGAGCTCAGGGGCCAGTGTTAGAGCGAAACTGCGCTGGCAACAAGTGCTCGGTTGAGGTGATCTACACATTCTGAAGGCTATCGTTAAAGCGAATTCAGTTCGAGCTGTCTGCAGAGGTCATAGTGAATGATCAGAAGAGAATTTATCAAGAGCGCGGCACTCGCGAGTGCGGGGCATGGCAGTATTTGGTCAAAGTCCGTCGGGGCCGCAAGTGGCAGTCACGATCGATGATTTCAACCTTTTTGGCGAATCGGAAGCGTGGCGACAAAGCGCAATCGCGCGCTACTCGAAACGCTTCGACGTCATTCAAACATAAAAGCTGCGATCTTTGTCGCCTGTGGCAATGTCGACAGCACGCTTGGCAGGAAACTGGTCGGCGAGTGGAGCGATGCCGGGCACATGATCGGCAATCACACCTATTCGCATCGCAGATACGCAAGCAGTAATTTCGAAGAGTATGCAAAGGATGTTCTTCGCTGTGACGCGTTGTTGAAGGACTACAGCCAATTTCGAAAGTATTTTCGGTTTCCGACGCTGAATGAGGGCGACACGGCCGAAAACCGTGACCTTATGAGAGCGCTTCCTCAAGCAGCATGGCTACCGTATGGGCTACGTCACAATCGACAACTCAGACTGGTATATCGATACCAGGTTGCGCGAACGAATCAAGACGTCTCCCGGCTCTGACACGCTCGTTTATCGAAACTATTATCTGGATCATATCTGGGATCGGACCACTTACTACGACAAGCTCGCGCACGACGTTCTTCGCAGACAGGTGCGGCATACGCTTCTGATTCACCACAATCTACTCAATGCGATGTACTTGAGTGATCTCCTTGATCTATATGAGAAGCGCGGCTGGAAGCTGATCGACGCTGAAGTTGCTTTCGCTGACCCGGTCTTTCAGGAATTGCCCAAAGTCGTCCCCGCTGGACAGAGCATCATCTGGGCGATTGCGAAAGAGAAGGGCATAATCCCCAAAGAGCTGCGGTATCCGGCCGAAGATGGGGCCTACATCAAGGCAGAGATGGAAAGACTGAAACTCTGAGACGCGAGATGCCAGCGATGCAGGATTATGTGATCGAATTGAGAGAAGTCATAGCGCGTGCGACGCCACAGCTCCTCGCGCTTGCGGACGAAGTGAATTCCGAGCCAGTCAATCCGGGCAAGTGGTCACGCCGCGAGATCATTGGACATCTGATAGACTCGGCAGCCAACAATCATCGGCGCTTTGTGCTTGGCCAGCTGGAGGACAATCTTGACTTTCCTGGTTACCAGCAGGAGAGGCTGGGTGAGAGTGCAGCGATATGCGGAAGCTCCGTGGGAGGAGTTGGTTGCGCTCTGGCAAAGCTACAATCTGCATCTTGCGCGAGTCATGGAGGCGTCAAGCGAAGAGTCGCGCGCGAAGGAGCACAGGATTCACAGTTTCAATGAGATCGCGTGGCAGAGCCTTGAGGAGGGAAAGCCGGCGACGCTCGACTATTTGATGCGCGATTATGTCGGGCATCTGAAGAGTCATCTCGTTCAGATCCTTGGAAAGATCGATTCGAAGATTCCGCCTGAAGGCGGTACAACGTACCTCAGACTACCATCCGACAGCGTAGCGGCCGCGGCGCACATCGGCTCCCGCTTCGATCACGCGGCTCTTTGGATTGAAGGTCACGATGGTCGGAGCGGAACCGGGTTCAAATGCAGGCCGCAGATCCACTTTGTGGCCGCGTTTCTTCAGCTCTTCAACCACTGCCGCGTCGATCCGGTTTTCGACGCGTAACAATCCGGGTTGAAATCGATGATCATCGAACGAGCTGACAAAGTGCAGCGTCTCGAAGCGCGCGGCTTCGACGGCTTCCTGCGGAGTCATACCGAACTCAACAACGTTCAGCATCACCTGAATCAACGCCTGATCCTGATTGTCTCCACCGGGCGTTGAGAGCGCGGCGAATGGCTCTCCATTCCGCAAAACGATTGTGGGACTCAGGGTGATTCGAGGGCGTTTGCCAGGTTTGAGCTCGTTTGGATGTCCGGGAACAAGCAGGAAGCTCTGCAATCGCGATGAGATCGGTATTCCGGTATCACCTGCGATAAACGAGGGAAGCCACGCTCCGCTCGGCGTTGCAGAGAAGACATTACCAGCAGCATCGATCACATTCACGCAAGTAGTATCGTTTGCGCGTTCATCTGCAGGGACGAGCGATTCGCCCGTTTTCGCCTCGCCGACCATGCGGCTCAATGCGCGCACATTGACAGGATCGCCGGGCCGCTGCTCGAGGCTCGCCTTCTGTGCATCGATCAGTTCGCGGCGCGCTCGGGCATAGTCCTTTGACAGCAGCTCCGCTCCCGGCACTTTCACAAAGCGCGGGTCACCATAAAACCGGTCGCGATCGGCGAATGCCAGCTTGAGCCCCTCCGACAAGATGTGAATATAGTCGGCAGAGTTGTGGCCGAGCTTCTTCATATCGTAAGTCTCAAACAGATTGAGGGCCTCGAGCATGACGGGGCCCTGACTCCAGAAACCTACCTTGTAAACATCGAGCCCGTGGTACGACGCCATCTGCGCAGGTTCGACTTCGGCGCGAAACGCAGCAAGATCAGCAGGCCGAAGCAGGCCACCTGCATCCTCGATTGCTTTGCAGTAACGTGCGCCCAGAGGACCACGGTAAAAGTAGTCGCGAACCGACTCGAGAGCGCCATGGCGTCCGCGCCTGGCATTTTTCTTCTCGACCGCGGCCAGCTCGCGGAGAGATCGCGCCAGGTCCTTTTGCACAAAGAGATCACCGACCTGCGGAACCTTTCCTTCAGGCAGAAATACGGCGCGCGCAGCAGGCCACTGTTCAAAGACGCGACGGGTGTTTTCTATATATCGGACTCGAAGCTCATCGATCGGAAACCCTTCAGCCAGCTCGATCGCAGGTTGGAGAACATCCGCTAGCCGCATTGTGCCGTAGCGATCGAGAGTCACGATCATCGCATCGAGTACTCCGGGAACCGTGGCTGCGAATGGACCCGTAGAAGGTATTCGCTTTTCAGCTTCAGTGGTTCCGCGGTTCTCGAAGAATTCTCGCGTAGCCAGCTTTGGCGCCTGGCCCTGGCCATTTACCACCTCGACCGGTTTTCCCGCGAGCTTGATCAGCACCGGCACTTCGCCGCCAAAGCCGAAGTGGGAAAACTCGATCACCGAGGCGGCAAGCACCGTTGCTACACCGGCGTCGACCGCGTTTCCGCCACGATGGAGCATCCGCATTCCGGCCTCGACCGAAAGCGGGTGACCGCCGGCCACGACTGCGCGCCGACCGCGAATTGTCGGACGAAACGTGTCAGGCCTTTGCGTCTGCTGCGAAGATTGCGCAATCGCGAGGACGAACGATGTAAGCATCAAGAAAAGCAGAAGCCGGGTTGAGATTCCTATGGTCATAGGAAGATTCTTATCAAATCCGGAAGGCAAGGGGAAGTGAACAGGAGGCTCACGCGAAGTCGCGAAGACGCGAAAAAGAATAACAGCTGATTCAAGACAGAATTCTCTTTGGTTTTCTTCGCGTCTTCGCGAGCTTCGCGTGAGATCCTCGCTTGAACTCCATGCCAAAACGCGGACGCGCCCGGCATCTGCAACTGGAGCGAAGAACGAAGGTTTGGAAGCTCCCCGGTCGGGCCCGAAACGAACCTTCCTGCTGGTCCACCGGGTCGTCTTTACCGCGTCGGTCAAGACGACATCCATCCCTCGCTTTGTGAACAGCCGAAAGGAATCGCTCTTCCCTGACCCGTTCTTATTCCTGTTTCAGATGCGGGCGCGCCTGCTTCCGAGTCGCATCTCGCCAGATGCGACGGGGCAGTAGCCCCGACTCCAACTTCGAAAGCTATCAAAACGCGTGCCAGTGTTGCCCGCTCGTATCTACATGCATCCATTCATGGCGCTCATCCGATTTCGGCGTGATGTCATGTCGCAAATCGAGACACTTGTATCTTCGAATGTTACAATCCGTGCGAAACAAGCCATGCTCCTCTTCGCGACATGACGGTTCACACTCAAGCGTGCTGATAACGATATTTGTGATGTTCGTTGCGGCGAAGGTCGCTGCAGAGATTTTTGAACGTTTGAAGATGCCGACCGTACCCGGAGAGATCATCGCCGGTATCATCATCGGTCCGAGCGTTCTGGGGTTGGTATCTCCGAGTGATCTTACCAACGCACTTTCGGAGATTGGGGTTATCTTCCTTCTTTTCCTTGTGGGTCTGCAGACGCGGCCTGCTGATATTTTCCGCGTTGGTGCACGTGCGACTGTCGTGGCCGTGCTCGGTGTAATCGTTCCCTTTATTGCCGGGTACCTGTTCAGTTGGTGGTATGGATTTCCGCGGATCGAGGCAATCTTCATCGGAGCAGCGATGGTTGCAACCTCGGTCGGGATTACGGCGCGGGTGCTTGGTCAGATGGGTCTTCTAAGTCTCGAAACAAGCCGCATCATTCTTGGCGCGGCGGTGATCGATGACATTCTTGGGCTGATCATTCTTTCGGTAGTAAGCAGTCTGGCCAAGGGCGGAGTATATTACGGACAGGTACTGATAACTGCCGGGCTCGCCATTGGATTCACGATCTTTGTTGCCTTTATCGGCGAACGGGCCGTGAAGAAATTCCATCCGAGAGTCGAAAAGCTGAAGGTTGGACATTCGGAATTTATCTTCGGGCTCTCGGTCTGCCTCGGACTCGCGTTCGTGGCCAATTACATTGGCGTTGCAGCGATCATAGGAGCTTTTCTTGCCGGAATGGCGCTCTCGGAGTCTGTGGAAGGAACGCAGATGCCTCGCCAGGTCGAAGCCGTCACTGAGTTTCTTCTGCCGTTCTTTCTTACCGATATCGGCATGCAGCTCAAGCTCGACGCATTCCTGACTCGCGAGATCATTGTTGTAGCAATCGTTATCACGATTCTCGCCGTCCTGACAAAGCTCGTGGGTTGCGGACTTGCTTCACTATCGCTCGGATGGAAACGCGCAATGCAGATCGGTATGGGGATGGTGCCACGAGGCGAAGTGGGGATTGTTGTAGCTCAGATCGGATTTGGTCTGGCGGCTGTCTCAGATGCCGCGTACGGCGTCGTGCTTTTCATGGCGATTGCGACGACCCTCATCGCTCCCCCGTTTCTCAAGCGCCTGTACAAAGGAGAGCATGTTGTACCGCCTTCAGGCGGAACGTCGCCTTTAGGTGACGTCGCCTAAAGGCGACGTTCCGCCTGAAGGCGGTACAACGTACCTTATGCTACCTGGCCGGTCTTGAACGCGGGATCGAGTTCGAAGGTGCCGGGAGCCACCTTGCGGAATCGTTTGCTGCGGCTTAGTGAGACTGCAAGCGTAATCATCTGGTGCTGACCACGGAATTCGAATCCGCCATCCTCCATCCGGCGGAAAATCTCGCTGACATGCAACGGACGGTCCGCTTCGCGAAGCACAATTGTAGCGGCCTGCGGGATCCGGAAATCTGCAAAACGAATATTACTTCCGAGATCCGAGCGCTCAGCTTCTTCAATCGCCTGGTCGATGTCTGATGTACGGATTACAGGCGACGTAGATGGACGGCGCTGCGGCGACTGGTACGGCCGTGACGAGGGAGACGCTTCGCTTGTTCGCGGTTGGTCTTCAGGCAAACAAAGCGCAAGACGAATGGCTTGTTCGTTTGTCTCGATCAGGAGATCGTACTGATCGCGCTGTCGATAGAATTGTTCGAGCTCCTGCTCGAGATCAAAGATGTGATTGAGAATCCGGCGCCGTTCCTGCCGGCAATCCACAAGAGTACGCTGCAGCGTTGTGATATGCGTCGGATCCGACATAAGTAGTAAGGTTTGCCGCCTTTATCGATCTCGATCGACTACAAACTGCGCAATCTCTTCGAGCGCCTTCCGGTATTGATTGTCCGGCAATACCGAGAGTGATGCTCGCGCGCGCTCCGCAAAACGGTTCGCATCCCGGCGCGCACGGTCTAGTTCACCATAATCTGCGAGCAATTCCAAGACTTTTTCCGCGAGCTCGGTCTGGCTGGCCTCTTCATCCATCGCCGCCCGGACAGTCGCGCCAACTTCGGGATGTGATGCCAGCAGACGAATCAACGGCAGCGTGAGCTTCCCCTCCTTAAGGTCGCTGAGAACCGGCTTCCCGAGTTTTTCGCTATCGGAGGTGAAATCGAGTAGATCATCAGTCAGTTGAAATGCTGTGCCCAGGCTGATGCCATACTCGGCCAACGCAGACTTCTCAGTTTCGCTTGCCCCTCGCAATATTCCACCGACACGGCAGCTCGCACTAAAGAGGAATCCTGTTTTTCGCCTGACAATATCGAGATGCTGCTCTTCGGTAATCCGCATGTTCCCGATCAGGGTCAACTGGATCAGCTCACCCTCAGTCATCTTGCGAGTCGTTTCAGTCAAAGTGTCCAGAATCTCGAGATTTCGCTGTCTGAGAGCGGTTTCAAAAGCTGACATGTAAAGCCAGTCACCCATGAGCACCGCAGTATCATTGCCCCATTGCGTTGACACGGCGCGCCTGCCCCGCCGCATTTCCGCGCCATCGATAATGTCGTCGTGAACCAGAGTCGCTGTGTGAAGCAACTCCATGACAGTCGCCATCCGGATCACCGAATCATCCGTATCCTCGCCGAAGACTTTCGACGCCAGAATCAGAAGAGCCGGACGCACCCGCTTGCCGCCCGTCAGCTGAAGGTAGCGTCCGATATGCGCAATTATCTGTATATTCGATCTTGCCTGCGCTTCGAACTCGTCTTCAACCGCAGCCAGCTCACGGCCGATAAGCCGAAAGATCCTCTCCGCCGCACGATGCGTCGCACTTGGAAGCGGGACTGATACGAGATTTGACATCTTAAGAGTAGGGGTCAGGGGTCGGGGGTCGGGGGTCAGGGTATGGAGTTCAAGCTTTAGCTTGCTCTTGCGAGCGAGCTTGGAAAGAGCAAGCTAAAGCTTGAACTCCATACCCCGACCCCTGACCCCTGACCCCTGACCCCGCCCTCCCTAGTTCGTCCGATAATTCGTGAATTCCATGTCGATTCCGAAGTCGTGTTCCTTAAGTGCGGCAATCACTTCCTGCAGAGTGTCGCGATCCTTGCCGGCGACACGGACATAATCGCCCTGGATCGAGGCCTGCACTTTGAACTTATTGTCCTTGATGATTCGGACGATCTCTTTCGCCTTTTCCTGGGGTATCCCTTGCTGTAGATCGATCTTTTGCCGCACGGTGCCTCCGAGCGCCTGCTCGATCTTACCGTAGGTCAAACCTTTCAGCGGGACGCCTCGCTTGAACAACCTGGACTGCAATATGTCATTCAGACTCTTCAACTTGTATTCATCGTCCGACGTCAGGACGATTGTCTCGTGCCCTTCAGTCTCGATGTTGCTCTTGCTGCCTTTGAAGTCGAACCGAGTCTGCACTTCTTTGAGAGCCTGGTTGATTGCGTTCGCCACTTCAGCGTGGTCGATCTTCGATGTGATATCAAAAGTGTTCTGCTGTGCCATAGAGCTTCGGTCACAAAATATGACGAACTCCGATTCTTAACCGCCACGCTCGATTGTGTCAATCGAGGTGGCGGGGCAATCAGCCTGCGTTGAAGAGTTGCCGGAAGTTGCCTGTTGTGGCGGCGGCAATTTCATCTAAGGAAATCGATCGCAGACGTGCGAGTTCGATCGCAGTCTCGCGCACAAATGCCGGCTCGTTGCGCTTGCCGCGGTGCGGTACAGGTGCCAGGTATGGGCAATCAGTCTCGATCAGAAGCCGGTTGAGAGGAATTGTGGACGCAATCTCGCGAAGCTCGCCGGCGTTCTTGAATGTTACTACGCCAGAAAACGAAATCAGGAGTCCCAGCTCGAGTGCCGCTTCGGCCAGACGCGCCGAACCTGTGAAACAGTGCATCACGCCACGGGGCGCCAGATCCCTGTAGGATTGCAATCGTGTCGTCCTCGGCCTCGCGCGTATGAATGATCACGGGAAGGTTGCGCTTCGAGGCTAATTCAAGCTGCCTGCGGAACACGGCGACCTGTGTATCTCTCGGGCTGAAATCGTAGTGGTAGTCAAGTCCGATCTCGCCCCAGCCGATCACCCTCGGGTGAGTGCACAGGTCTATCAATTCTGACTCGAGAGTCTCATCGTAGATCTTCGCTTCGTGTGGATGAACGCCGATAGCAGCGTAAATTGAATCGTGCGTCTCTGCTAGTTTCAGGCCTCGATCGAGAGAACCCTCAGCGATATCGCTGCCGGCAATCTCGAGCATTAGATCGATCCCGGCACCCTGGGCGCGCGCGATCACTTCGTTGCGATCTTCATCAAACGCAGGGGTGTCGAGATGTACGTGGGAGTCGATCAGCAAGGCACGTTGTACCGCCTTCAGGCGGAATCTTTCTTTCCGTACTTCTTACCGCAGCTTCGATCCATTCGGTACTTCTTCCAGGAACCCGGCGAGCACCGGGCGCCCCTCTTCGCCGATCGCAGCGGCAAGGATCATCCCCTGTGAGTCCAGTCCACGCAGCTTCCGCGGAGCAAGGTTTGTTACAACGATCACCTTGCGGCCGACAAGTTTCTCGGGTTCGTAGTACTGAGCAATTCCCGCGAGTATTTGTCGTGGCGTAGTCTCGCCAACATCAACTGTGAACTTGAGCAGCTTGTCAGCCTTGGGAATCCGTTCCGCAGTTATGATCTCACCGGCGCGCAGCTCCACTTTGGCGAAGTCTTCAATTCCTATATGCGCGATCCCCTCGACTGGTTTCTCTGCGGGGGTAGCGGATGCGGGCGTTGTGCTCGCTTCGGGCGTTGGCGGTACGGCTTGATTGATCTCTTCCATAATTCTCTTCTTGTCGAGGCGCGGGAAAACGCCGCGAACATCGCCTATCCTTCGATTCTTTCCATTCCAACGAAAGGTCTGAGGATTTACTTCGCCGATCTTTCCCTTTTCGCCGAGCTGCTCCCAGATTTCCTGGCTTGACTCAGGCAGGACGGGTGCCAGCAGCAGTGTGATTACGCGCAAGGCATTTGTCGAGACGTCGAGTACCAACTCGAGGTCGCCTCTCGACGAAGGGTCCTTGGCGAGATCCCAGGGTTTCGCGTCCGAGATGAACTTATCGACGCGTGCGATGGCAAGCCAGACTGCTTCAATTGCGCGGCTGAAGTTGAATGCCTCGAACTCGAGATCAAAGTCAGCCTTCGCCTTTTCAATCGCGGCTCGCACCTCGTCCGCCTGCGTCTGAAATATCGATGACGCCTGTAGCCGACGGAATCTCTCCATCGCAATAGTTCCGGATCATGGTCAAGTATCCGGCTCGAAAGATTTCCAAGACCCGCTGCCAGATCGCCATTCGTCCGGTCAATAAGCGCTTCATAGGTGAAGTCGCCATCCTGACCGAAAACAATCTCGCGCAGACAGAAGTAGCGCACCATATCAGGTGTGAAATTGTTCCGAAGCTTGTGCAGGTCGATTACGTTCCCGAGCGTTTTCGACATCTTCCGCCCATCTGAGAGCAGCAGGCCGTGCGCAAAAACTGTCTTCGGTAACGGCACGCCACCGGCAAGCAGGAAGGCGGGCCAGTAGACAGTGTGAAATCGAAGAATGTCTTTGCCAACAAGATGCAGGTCCGCAGGCCAGTATCTGCTGAACTGCGCCTCACGGCCATTTTCCTCGATCTCCAAAACCGACCGCTGTGATGTAGTTCGAGAGTGCGTCGAACCATACATACATCGTGTGCTTTGGATCGCCGGGAACCGGGATACCCCACTTAACTGAAACGCGGCTGATCGAAAGGTCGTTGAGACCGCTCCGCACGAAACTTATGACTTCGTTTCGCCTTGCATCGGGCCGGATGAAGTCAGGGTTCGCTTCGTAGTGATCAAGCAGCTGTTTCTCGAATGCTGAGAGCTTGAAGAAATAACTTTCTTCCGCGACTCGTTCGAGAGGGCGCTCATGGATCTTGCAGATGGGAATTCCATCCGGGCCTGGGACGGTTTCGTCTTCGCTCAGAAAGCTGTTTTCACCAGCGCAATACCATCCTTCATAAGGGCCCTTGTAGATGAAACCGTTGTCACGAACCCGATTCCAGAGTTCTATCGCTCCACGCTCGTGGTATGCGTCGGTCGTGCGAATCCAGAGGTTATAGTCGACATTGAAGGTCGCAAAAACGGTTTTGAACTCATCGACGAAAGTCTTGACGTGATCTTCGACAGAGATACCTTTTTGCGCTGCTGCGCGCTCGATGTTCAGTCCGTGCTCATCAGTGCCCGTCAGGAAGAAGGTGTCGACGCCCCGCTGCCGCTTCATTCTCGCGATCGAGTCCGCAATCATCGCCGAATACACATGTCCCAGATGCGGGTGTGAGTTCACATAGAAGATCGGCGTGGTAAGGTAGAACTTCGACATAAGAACTGGCATATAGTACCGTTGGTAGCGCCGGCTCTAGACCGGCCACGAGCCGCGAAGCGTGCGAGTCGTCGGCACGAGGACTTTCTACGACTCGCACGCTTCGCGGCTCGTGGCCGGCTGAGAGACCGGCGCTCCCAAGCGGTACTACATGCTTATTTCCTCGCCTTCGCGAACTCGTCGGCCGCGTTCCATTGCGGAATCTCAAGCGAATTGGCGATTCGGGATACGATCAGCGACGTCAGTCGCGCCTGCTGTACCAGGCCGCGAAAGTCCCAGTTGGGACTGTATTCGTCAGATGGCTGGTGATAGCGTGTCTCGTTGTATTCCTTGAATTGCTCGGCTGCCCACGTCTCTGAATGACCGACAAACCGGGTCCCGGGATTGAAATTCACCGCAGGCACACCCGCCTTCGCGAATGGAAAATGATCAGACCGGTAGAACAAACCCTGTTCGGGCCGAGGATCGGGCGAGACTGTCACCCCACCGTCGCGCGCAACGCTTTCGACTACCCTGCCAAGTGTTGATCTCTCAGCGCCAAGGGGCGAGATATCCGTCGTTACTCCGAGCACATTCATAGAATCGAGATTCACACTCGCTACTGTCTTCGACAAAGGCGCGAACGGATATCGCGTGTAGTACTCCGCTCCCAGCAGTCCCTGTTCCTCGGCAGTCGTGGCAAGAAAAATCACCGAGCGTTTTGGACGAGTCGGATAGGAAGAAAGCCAGTGCGCGATACTCAACATTCCAGCGACGCCGGTCGCATTGTCGACCGCGCCGTTGTAGATGTTGTCGCCGGCCTGTTCCGGCCGGATGCCAAGATGGTCCCAGTGGGCGCTGAGAACCACATACTCATTCATCAGATTCGGATCTGATCCACGCAACAGGCCGGCTACGTTGGGTGCCGTCAGACGACGGCTTGTGACCTTGAGCTTTGTGTCAAGATGCGCGTTGAGTGCCTGCGGACGAAAGTCTCGCGTCTGAGCAGAAAGTCGCAGCGAATTCAAATCGAGACCCCCGACCTTCACGAGAGACGCGCGCTGCCTCGTCTGTCACCCAGCCCTTGAGCCTGAGCGGTTGCGCTTTGTCGTTTGCCACCAGACCAAATCCCTCGCCTCCGAACGAGTTCCTGACAACATTCCATCCGTAACCCGCAGTCTCATTCGTATGGATGAGTATCACCCCGTTCGCACCTCGGCGCGCGGCTTCTTCAAACTTGTATGTCCATCTGCCGTAGTAAGTCAGTGCGGACCCGCCAAAAAGTTTGGGTTCGGCTGCGGTCGACGGCGGGTCGTTGACCATCATCAACAGGATTTTGCCGCGCGTGTCGATTCCTTTGTAATCATCCCAGTTGTACTCGGGAGCGGAAATCCCATAGCCAACAAAGACGAGATCGCCGATAACATTGACCTCAGGCTCTTCGATATCGGTGCTTGCGACGAAGTCATCGCCGAAGCGGAACTTCGCTTCAGTCGTATCTTTTCTTACTACCAGCTGACTTGATGCATCGGTCTTCGTGCCGATCATGTGCACTTGCTGGAAGTAGCTGCGATCCATTCCTGCGGGCTCGAGCCCGAGCGCTTCGAACTGAGTGGCGATGTATTTCGCAGCAATCAGCCCTCCGCGTGACCCCGTTCCACGCCCCTCGAGCAGATCGTCTGCCAGGAATTTGATGTGAGACCTCATTCTCGTTTCATCGAGCAGAGCAACATCGTCACTTTCACCAATCTCGCCGAAGGCAACGGGTCGGCCGGGCCCCACGCTACCGGATCTGCCCATCATCTCGTCGTAACTCTTTCGCGCGACAATCGGCGCGCTGCGCCTGCGACTTGAGCTCCGCCGCCGGTTGCTTGCAGTGCTGCGCGAGCTTTTCGTGCTCTTTGCACTCTGAGTTTCTTTTGTGTTTTCTTCTTTGCGGGTGCCGCGTCCATTCCTGCGGGGAACGCGAGACCGAGGCAGAGAATCATGATTACGATAAAGTTCAGTTTATGAGGTCGTTTCACAAGCTTCGTCATTTAACTCTCCAGATCGCTTTTTCATCCGAGCATAGGGCCGAGTATTTTGGGGCCGAGCATAAGCCAAACGAAATTGTTAACCCGACCGGGCAGTCAAAATCAAGCTATAATGCCGATCTTAAACGATCATAATATCCTGGCTCTATGAATGGTTTCTCACATCGTGAGCGAAATGAGGCCTTCGAAAGACTTAAGCACGAAGGTTTCGATGTTCTCATAGTCGGCGGTGGCATCACGGGAGCCGGCCTCGCGCTCGACGCTGCGGCTCGCGAACTGCGTGTTGGATTGGTCGAGAAACGCGATTTTTCGTCGGGCACCTCGAGCAGATCGACCAAACTTATTCACGGCGGCCTTCGATATCTCGAGCATTTCGAGTTCAGTCTCGTACGCGAAGCACTTGAAGAACGATCGATACTCACACGCACAGCGCCTCATCTTGTCGATCCGTTTCCCTTCCTCATTCCAATCTATGCAGAGCGGACCAGAAACTATGATCTTCCCATCAAGGTGCGTGCAGGACTGTGGCTCTACGATCTGCTTGCGAGGCAGGGCAGGAATGGTTACAGAAAGTATCGTCGCATCACGTCCCGGCAGACGCTCGAGCTTGCGCCTCAGCTTGACCCGCGGGGTCTCGAAGGTGCGTTTGTCTATTTTGACGCAATTACCAACGATGCCCGCCTGGTGATTGAAGTCCTCAAGTCGGCGTGGGCTGTCGGCGCGGTTGCGGTGAATTACACAAAAGTGACGAGCATTCTGCGAGACGCGCAGGGAAAGGTCTCTGGTGTTCGATTGCGACGACGAACTTGGCGGAGTCGAGTTCGATGCTCGATCCTCGATTGTCATCTCGGCAACCGGGGTCTGGACTGATGAGCTGAGATCAGGCGGGCAGAGCGGTGACGTGAACGAGAAACGTGTGCGCCCGTCGAAAGGAATTCATCTTATCGTTTCGAAAGATCGACTGCAGGTGGAGACCGCATGTCTGATTCCTGCGATCACGGATCGTCGGTTCTATTTTGTTGTTCCCTGGGAAGGGCGAGTGCTCATCGGGACGACGGATACTGAGTACCAGGGAGACTGGGATGTTCCGCGCGCCGAGCATTTTGAAGTCGACGAAATACTTCGGGCGATCAATCTCTTCTTTCCGAGCGCGAATCTCGGTGTGAGCGACATTATCTCGACATTCGCTGGGCTGCGACCACTCTTGGGCGATGGGAGCACTGCAACCAAAGATGTGTCCCGCAAGGAGGAGATCATCGAAGGGAGTGATGGTCTGATATCGCTGGCCGGAGGAAAGCTGACCACATACCGGAAGATGGCAGAGCGCGCAATCGATATCGCAATACAACGTCTGCCGCCAAAGAACCGCCGGTCGTCGCGCTCGAAGTGGCTGGCAGTTGGAGGTGGATCGATTGATCGCGAAGAGCTTGAACCGGCTTCTTATGATATCGCTCGAATCGAGAAGTTATCGCTCGAGACTGCGCGTCATCTGACTCACTCGTATGGTGCCGATTACACGCGCGTGCTCGAGATCTCGCGCGAGGACGAAAGGCTGCGCGAGCCGCTTGTCAACGGCCTTCCGCACATCGCAGCCGAGGTGGTCTATGTCGTCCGCTACGAAATGGCGATGACGCTCGCAGATGTGCTCAGCAGGCGCTTACGGCTGGTGCTGCTTGCAGGCCGCGATGTGATGAATTGCGTCGACCTGGTCGCGGAAATCATGGCGCGTGAGATTGGGTGGAGCGCCGACGAGTCGGGCCGTCAGATTGAATCGTTCAAGAGCGAGTTCGAAAGGGAGCACGGGATCGGGGATCAGGGGTCGGGGTCAGGGGTCGGGGAATGGAGTTCAAGCTTTAGCTTGCTCGCTGGTAGCTCAGTTAATGAAAGCAAGCTGAAGCTTGAACTCCATACCCCGACCCCTGACCCCTGACCCCGACCCCTGCTCGGTACAGAATGAATAAGGGATCGTCATGCTTCCACACCGGCTTGAGCCATGAAGGAGCTTTCTCGGTATTCTTGAGAGAAGCGAGTTCGCGCCGTCTTCTGATCTCGATAGTACTGATCACGACGAAATCTGCAGGATTCTCCTGAAGCCACGTGCCAAGCTCTTCGACCGACCTCACCTGAGGAAAGAAGACCCACTGCTGGCCCGCCACAAACGGCAGATGCGGTTTGCGAGCTACAATACGCGCATTGCTGATGCCTTGCTGCTTGAGATAATCGCGCGCAGCCAGTACTTCGAGCGGTTGACTCTTTAGAAAACCCGACAGGTCCTTCCGCGCCATATTGAACGAGCTCAGCCACATTACCCCGAAGAGTAATGCCGCCACGATGGTAAGTGCCCGCCTGCGTGCAAGGTCTGCAATCGACGCAACCGCGAAGACTGCAAAGCCCGAACAGAGCGTCATCACAAAAAAGTAATAGCGTGTCTCCCAGTGGATGAGTCCCATCAGCAGAAAGTACAAAAGGCCTGCGATCAGAACGAACTGAATCTCTTTCGAGCGCTTCTTCCAAAGCGCGAGCGCAATTCCAACCAACGAAGCCCACGCCACCAACGGACTCATCAACGTGCTGTACGTCGCTTCGACCAGGCTCTGCCACAAGTTCACCGGATAATGTCGCACCATTCTGATTGGATCGTAGCGAAGAACCTCCGAGAGAGACCCGAAGACATTCTCGAGCGGTCGTGTAGCGTCCTGATTTGACCCTCCGTCTACAAGCTCCGGATAGAACTCTGTCGCAATGTTCAGATGATTCGCGTTATAGAACGGAGAGCCACGATTGACATAGTTTGCATACAGCCATGGCGATGCCGTTAGAAGGAAAACTCCGATCAGGAGAGCCGATGAGATCAGCTTTTCGCGCCAACTGAGCGCGAAGTAATCGAGAAAGAGTATAGCCGCGAGCCCTGCTACGATCAGAAAAATCCCGTTGTATCGAGTCAGATAAGTGAAACCACCCAGGACCCCGCAAATCACAAGCCTTGTTCGATAACCGAGACGGTCCCATGTGAACGCGACAAGAAAGGAGAGTGTGAGCAACAGGAAAAGCACATCCGTAGTTGCACTGATGGCAAATTGCGGAAATTCCTGAGCGACAGCAACCAGGGCAACGGCTCCCGCTGCGATCCACGGTCCACGTCCTGTCTGATCGAACAGCCTGCGGAAGAGAACGAAGACCAGAAACAGCACCCCGACAGCTGCGAAGACAGAGATCCACTTCCCTGCGACGAATACGTCGCCCACAAACATCGCAACAAACGCGACGAGTGCTGGAAAGCCTGGTCCTTGAAACGGATTTTCAGGAAATTGCCCTGAGGCGATTCGAACCGCGTCAGGACCGTAGAAATGATAGAAGTCGGTCTCGGTGCCGTAACTTCCGATGGGATGATTCCACGCCGCTTGCGCGTAAACAATAAAGGCGGCGGCCAGGACTGGAAGCGCTGGCAGATAGCGCTTCACTTCAGATGTTCCTCTTCTTCATTTCTGCAGCGAGAAACTCAGAAGCGCGCCAAGCCAGAGCCATGATCGTCAGCGTTGGATTCTTGTGCGATCCGGATGTGAACGCCGCGGCATCCACGACGAATAGATTCTTGACGTCCCAGGACTGATTGAACGAGTTGAGAACCGACGTCGATTTGTCATGCTCCCATGTGCGCCGTTCCCATCTCGTGAATCGAGTGTCCGGGCTCATCAGGTGCCGAAGGCAGCCTCACATCGACAGCCTGCGCCTCTTTCAATATCTCCTCGTAGGTCTGCCTGAGATACTTGAACATTTCGCGATCGTTGTCATCGAGTCCGTAACGAATGTTGAGAACAGGAATTCCCCACTTATCTTTTGCTTCAGGATCGAGAGTTACATATTTCCCATCACCGGGAAGCATCTCTCCGTGCGCAGCCAGCCTGACACGCGTTCCTGTCCAGCGTCGCACTTCGCGTTTGAAGTTGCTTCCGATTCCGGGAATGTTCTTTGGGTTCTTCTCTGGACGCATGCGAATGCGAACCGACGGCTCAATCTGAAATCCTCGACAAAATTCCTCTTCTCTGTTGGCCGGAAATATCCGAACCATGGGATCACGATATGCGAGCCGCCGATCCCGTCACCTGCATATGGCTCAGTAAAGCTCAGACTTGGAAGATAGCCTTCTGCGAGCGCATCGAGATGCTCCATGAAATTGCGACCGACAAGCCCGGACGAGTTTGCTATTCCTTCCGGAAAAAGCTTCGACTTTGAAAGAAGCATCAGTCGCGCCGTTTCAAGTGTTCCACATGCGGCGATCACAGCACGCGCGCGAATTGAGCGCTCGCGACCTGTAGTCTTGTCGATATAGGTGACGCCGCTCGCGAGACCCTTCGCATTGACACTGATCTCGCGTGCCATCGCGTTTGGAATCAACGTAAAGGTGCGCGGATATTTCTTGAGCAGAGGCTCAACCTGCCGGAACTGCGAGTTATAGAACGAATGCGTTTCGCAGCCCTCGTCACATCCGGCGCAATAATGGCAGGGCTTATATCCGTTGTACTCGCGGGTAAGCATCGCGCGGCGCGCCGAAATCACTTTTATCCCGAGCTTTTCGGATGCGTGCTTCAACTTCCAATCAGGACATTTGAGAGCAACGGGAGGCAGATAGGTGGACGCGTCAGGGAAATCAGGATGATTCTCGCGCTGTCCGCAGACGCCCATCAGGGTCTCAGCCTTTTCGTAATAAGGCGCTACGTCCTTGTATTCGAGCGGCCAGTCCTTGCCTTGCCCATCACGGGAGCGTGCTTTGAAATCACCTTCGTTGAAGCGATTGGCAAAACGTCCCCAGAACATTGTTCGCCCGCCAACATTGCGCGCACGAAACCAGTCATAGGGAAGTTCTTTGGGAGTCGTGTAGGGCTCGTCCTTGTTGCCCTTGGTTACGGTGTAGATTGCGGCCGCCTTCTCGCTCGGTGACTCTTCCTTGAATCCACGATACGGCTGATCGTAGGGCCACGGTTCGTGATAGGGAAAATCGGTAGTAAGGTGGCGGCGGCGCGCGCCGGCTTCGAGCATCGCCACTTTCAATCCGGCCTGCACCAGGACCCAGGCTGCAGTCCCGCCCGCGGCACCGCTTCCCACGATCACGACGTCGTAAACGAGTTGCTGAGCCATGAACTAAGATTTAACCACAAAACAGAAGGCATGTCGTACCCCAAGGAAGAGTTCACGCGAAGACGCGAAGACGCGAAGAAGAGATAAGAATCTGCCGTCTGTTACGAAGGTCTTCTCGCGTCTTCGCGTCTTCGCGTGAGACTCTCCCTTGTGGGTACTACATGCCTATGTCTTCCGCCTAGAACGAGTACCGAAGCGCAAACTGCAATTGGCGCTCGGTGCCTCCCTGACCGCCCTTAGCGGTTACTCTTCCAAACGTCGCTGGGGCGGTTGGATCGTGTTCGCATTGTTCCAGTTCGGATGATTCGGCCAATTGAAGGCTTCAGCACGGAAAGTGATCCGGTGAGTCTCCGTGATAAAGAAATCCTTGAAGATGCCGAAGTTGTGGTTCATGAAGCCAGGATTGTAGACAAGCCCGCGAACCTGCCCCTTGAAGAACGTGCCGAGCGGGGCCAGCGAGTAAACAGGCTGTTCCGTCAGAATTCCTTGTCCTGAACCAGAAATTCTGATCCGAACTGCTCGTCGAGAAGGCCTTCTGAGAGTTCTCGAGAACTGGATCACCATTTACTGCCCAATGCTGGGGACCGCTTCCCGGACCGACACCAGCTCGATCGTCTCCAGAGGTTACAGTGAATGGAGTCCCTGTCTGAAACTGAGAGACGGCCGTGATCGTCCATCCGCCGAGCAATTTGCCCGTCAGAGTCGATTTGTCCTTGAAGAACGGAAGCGCCTAGATCGCATTAACGACAAGCACGTGTCTGCGATCATATTCCGCCGGGCCCCAGAGGAAGCTCGCATCGATACGCATCCGGGATTACATAACGTTGAGCTGATCCGTCGTCCTCAACCTTCGAGAGCGTATAGGCTGCTCCAAAGCTCAATCCGTTTGTGAATCTGCGATCAACACTTGCCTGGAACCCGTGATAGATGGAATTCGCGTCGTTGTTGGTCACGCGAATGATCGAGAATCCTTTGTAACGGCGCAGGAAATCAGGATTGATACCGGGGTTTGCTTGAAGCGTCCCGGTTGGCAACTGGTTGATGTTCCGCTCGCGCTGACCATGCAGCCCTCGTCGGCCCACATATCCGACGTCAACGATCAGTGTTGAACCCGATTTCGTGTTGAAATGTTGTGCTCCAGGCCCACGATTCCGGATTCTTGAAAATACGATCCTGAGTCGTAATCTGCTGTGGAAACGCATTGCCCACGCGGCCGCCCGGATTGTCTACTGAACCATTTGAAATCGAGACAGTCGGCTGCAACGGCGGATTTCCTCCCAGAAAGACCGAGTCGCTTACGCCGAGACGCGTCATAAATCGCCCGGCACCTGCCCGAACACCGATTTGCCTTCGTTAAATGACCACGCTATGCCGGCGCGTGGCTGGAAGTTACCCCAGTGAATCTCGGAGTACTCTTTCGGCACACCGCGGAAAAGAAAAGCAAAATTCGGATCGTTGACCAGCGGCACGCGGCCCTGCGCGGACGGCGTAAAGGCGTCGCCGGGGATCACGACACCGTTGTACTGAGCGCGGAGGTTTCCGCCAGTGATGAATCCGTTTGCCGGATTCTGCGTCACAACGTTTGTTGGATCGTAGAATCTCTCGTCAAACACGACCATATTTCGCCAGAGACTGTAATACGGCTGAATGATCGTGTGTCGAATACCAAACTCCAACCGAACGTTCGGAGTAGCCTTCCAGGAATCCTGCAAGTACCACTCGAACATGTGCCCGCGGTATGGAGTGTAGGAACGCTTTCCAAGCTCAGCGTAGGTATCGAAGAGGCCGAGCGCTGCGTTCGTGATTGCGGTTCCAGTTCCGTCGGTGCGCGTCGTGTTGCTGAATGCGAAGCGGCCATTCTGGTTGTTTGTTCCGCCCGGCGTTCCTGCGACATTGATCTGATCGAAGTCGTTCTGGCCGGCTCGCTCGAAATATCCACCGAGCTTGATGGTGTGGTTGCCGCGGATATTGGTCAAATTGTTGGTAACCTGATAGATCGGACCCGTCGATTGCGCCGGATATGGCCCGCCATCGAGAATCGCAAACGGAGCCAGTCCCGCAGTCGTTGGAATCTTGTCGGGGATTTCCTTTCCATCAGGGAAAATATACGGATAGTTGATTCCGTATCTGCTCCGCGCGAGCAAACCAGCGGTATCCATCACGCTGATGAAGACCTGATCACGGCTCGCGCCTACCAGCACTTCATTGATAGAGTGTCGGCGATATCGTCCAGACCCAGGCCAGCGTCGCCGTCTGATTGGGTCGATCAAAGATTCTGCGGTGTCAAGCCCGGGATCACCTCCGAACGGGAACGGTTGGATCTCAAGAAAATTGTAGAGCTGCATTCTCCAGCGGACTGATGGTTCTCCGAGGGATAGTAATCGAGCGAAAGCGTGTCCTTGCGTTGATTAACCGAGAATGGACGCTCAGCAAACCAGTTCACGCCGCCTGGTCCCAGGAAACCGGGAATCGGACCTGGAAGAGCTCGCAAAAGCCCCATTCCGCTCTGACTCTGACGGCCCACCGGAATGACGTTGCCCGGGAAGCAGGCAACCTGACTGGTCGCGTCGCACGTCCCCGCTCTCAGCGGATCTCGGATGTAGCGGGGAGCCGAATAGAACTGGTTGGGTCCGAGCAGCTCTCCGAAGTCTCCGGTCCTCATCCTCGCGGTTGGAACTACGAGGGTTCGGTTGACTGCGTCGCGCTGTCTCACCCACTCCTCTCCCCAGAGGAAAAAGAGCTTGTTGCGTTCCTTGTTGAATCCACCAAAAGATATCGGTCCGCTGAAGTTGTAGCCAAACTGGTTGTAACGGAAGGGATTCGGGCGACAATGAGTCGCCTTTTCAAACTGTGCGCTGTCGCAGGGCTGATTTGCAGGCGTATTCGCATTGCGTTCCCATGTGTTTGCATTGAATGCAGCGTTTCTGATGTATTCGTATGCGCTGCCGTGGAAAGTCCTTCGCACCACTTCGGGTGACAATTCGAATCTGACCGCCTGCTGCGCGCCCATACTCTGCGTTGTAGTTGGCAGTCAGAATCTGCACTTCCTGTGTCGAGTCAAGGTCTGCAACACCAATGCTTGTTCCGTTTGATCGAGTGCGCACTCCAACGGCTCCGTCAAACGTGATCAGATTGTCCTGGGTTCGGAACCGTTGATATTCAACCCACCGGTGGTCAGTCCATAGCTGAACTGACCCAAAGCGCCTCCACTGACGCCCGGTTTGAGCAGCGCCAGAAAGAGCGGGTTGCGTCCGTTCAGTTGCAGGGCTTCAATCTGCTTTCCTTCGACAAGCTTGCCGACAGTTGCAGTTTCAGTCTGAACTGCCGCAGTTGAAGCGACTACCGATACCGTTTCGTTCAGGTCTCCGGCTTGAAGTGTAACGTCAAGCTGTGACGCGATATTCGGATCGAGTTTCTTGCCTGTCTCCTGGTAGCGTTTGAAACCAGTGTGTTCGACGCTGACGGTGTAAAGACCGGGAGGAAGGTTGCTGACTACCCAGTAACCTTCGGCGTTAGTGACAGCCTTGCGATCAATGTCGCGTGTTTCGCTCTTTACGACTACTTTCACACCCGGGAGCACCGCCCCAGCTGCATCTCTTACATATCCGGAAAGAAGCGCACTGTCGGTTTGCGCCAACGCGGAAACTGTGAGAGCAAGAAGAATCAGAAGAGCTTTGAAAGATGATAGGGCGATTGCTGACCTGGGCCAACGTGACTGCATATCTCCTCCTTAAGGTTCGTTGATGGTTCGATTTGTTTCGTACTTGCGCGAGACGGCAACCAGGCCCAGCAAAGCCTTACTTGAGGATTGTTGTTTGTTTTTTAGGGAACGGCGCGATTATCTTGCTGAATTGACCAAGTGTCAACAAGGAAGGTTCGAGAACACCAGGACGTGTCAATGCAACCCCAAGCTAAAGCTTGAACTCAAGCTCATTATGTGGTTTGAGTTCAAGCTTTAGCTTGGGGTTGCATTGTGACGTCTTCAAATATCCCAATTCTTCCCGTATTCCAGAAGCGGATATGACTTCCAGATCTCGGCGGCCCTCGCTCGCCCTACCCGCTCGAGAAAGGTCGCTGCGCTTGACCATGGCCAGTCCTGCCAGCGCTCCGCGTATCCATGGTGAACGGGATTGTGATGGATATAGTTCAGGCTCGCCCAGAAATGCCCTCCGCACCGCGATTGGCCTTTCGAAGCAGTTGAACCAGACTTTTCGCCCCTTCGTTTCGTCCTGCTGATTCCAGTAGTAGGAAGACCTCCCATGAAATTTGCCTAGTTCTTTTCTAAGGAGTTTGACGTTGTCCGTGTTGATCAAGAGATGATAATGATTTGGAAGGATGCACCACGCGTAGACTTCAGAGCAGGATTCAGAACAAACCTCAAGGACTTCCCGTTCACATGAAGTCATTCGTTCTGTGTTCTTTCCGATTATCTTTGCGTGCTCATAACAGGCTGCTGTGAGAATGAAAAGCAGATGATCTGTTTTTCGATATGCGGTGGTGAATGCCAGGGCCGCTTAAGATTTCTCCGCATCTCCAAAACATCTTTGCGCTCCTCCTCCGTCATCTTTCGCCATTCGTACATTCACGAACCTCCAATGCAACCACAAGCTAAAGCTTGAACTCGAACCTCATTCCTATAGTTGGATTCGCGTTGCAAATCCATGTTGAGTTTGAGTTCAAACTTTAGTTTGGGGTCTCATTGGGACGTCGTTGGTGTCAGGATTCTATTCGTATCTCAGCGCGACCATCGGGTCGACCCTCGTCGCGCGGCGCGCGGGGATCCAGCAGGCAACCAGCGCTACGAGCGTCAGCAACAATGCGATCACACCATAAGTCACGGATCGCTTGTCTTCACGCCATAAAGCATGCTCGACAGGTTCATCTTGCTTTCGAGATACCTTATCAGTCCGTACGCTCCGGCAAGACCCACTATCACGCCGAGCACGGCGAGAGTCATCCCCTGTCTCAGAATCATCTTCATCACTCGCCCGTGACTGGCACCCAGAGCCTTTCGAATCCCGATCTCGTTCGTCCTTTGCGCCACAGCGTAGGCCATCACGCCGTACAATCCGATGGCTGCGAGCACTTGCGCGAGGAGTCCGAACAGAGTCAACAACCTCGCGAAGAGCCGCTCCATCCGCAGCGTCTCGTCGATCTGTTCGACCTGCGTCTTGACATTGTTGAGTGGGAGAACTGGATCCACCTCGCGCACCGCCTGACGGACACCCGCTATCGCGTCATTCGGATCGCCCGTTGTCCGTAGCTCAAAAGTTGCCCCGCTCATCGAGCGCAATTCCTGTCGCCACGGTATATAGACGGTCGGCGGGATTTCATCGCGTTGCCGCGTGTACTTTGAGTCCCGGGCGAGTCCGACGATCTCAAGCTCGTCAGGCTTCGTAGAATCGAAAGTAAAACGTTTACCGATCGGGTCCTCGTTGGGAAAATACTTTCTGACAAACGTCTGATTGACGACTACTATCTTCGGTGAACTTTCGTTGTCAGAGGCATTCATGGTGCGCCCGCCAATCAGCGGAATCTCCATCGCCTCGAGAAAATTCTCACGCACCCGGTGAATGTACCCTTCGCCGCTCTGTCTGATCCGCCCTTCCGCGTCGGGCGCAGCGGTCAATGCGCTTCGAAGAAAGACATTGCGTGAACTCGCTCCCCCGTAAGCAGGGTATCGCGCGAGAAGGTCACCGATCGCAGACCCGGGACGGCTTCGAGTCGTTCGCAAAGCTGCTGGTAGAGCTGCGTCAGCCGCGCATCCTTGTACCCGATCAATCCAGGTTCAATGCCAAAGAGAAGCAGGTTGCGCGTGTTGAAGCCTGGGTCGACACGCTGCAAATTGATCAGCGTCCTCAGGAACAATCCTGCACCAACCAGCAACAACAGCGACAATGCGACCTGTGCCACAACCAGCGACCGGCTCAAGACCGAACGATAAGCCGCACTCGAATTGCGAGCGCTTTCCTTGAGGGTGGGCGTCAGATCGATCTTCGTCGCGCGCCAGGCAGGAACGAGACCAAATACAATGCCCGTCAGCAATGACAATCCAAATGTGAAGCCGAGAACGCGCAAATCAAGCTCGGGTTCGAAAGCGCGCATACCTCGCCCACCCCAGTCGGCGACGGCCAACAATCCGTTCTTGATCCAGAACGCGAACACCAGACCGAGCACTCCACCCACAGTCGCAAGCAGCACACTCTCGGTGAGCAGTTGCCGCATCAACCGCCAGCGGCTAGCGCCCATAGCCAGCCTTACGCCAATCTCCTTCTGTCTCGCAGTTGCGCGAACAAGCAGCAGGTTTGCCACATTCGCGCATGCGATCAGCAGCACGAGAGCCACAACCCCCAGTAAAAGGAAGAGAGGACGAGAATAGTACTCGCGTGTATTCATTTCGCCCTGGCCACCGGCGACAATCGCACAGACGCGGATAGTCTTTGGCCTCGAGTGCCAGGATCGGGTTTCGGCCCTGCGCCTGCGCGAGCGATTGTCGTGCCGAGCGGTGCTCAACGACGGACTGCTGAAAAATGCTTTCGAGCTGGCTCTGCGCCTGTTCTGCGGTTGCGCCAGGCGTCAGCCTGCCCATCACCCTCAACCACCAGACTCCGGCGCCAAACATTCGCGAGCGCTCGGGATCGACATGGAGTGGAGGCTCCCACGCGATCGGAATCGAGACGTCCTGTGTAGACCCGACCTGCATCGTCCCTTCAAAACCCGGCGGCGTCACACCGACCACGGTAAACGCAACATTGTTGAGATTGATCTGTTTCCCGACGACTGACGCGTCGCCACTGAACCGCTCGCTGCCAGTATCGATGGCTGAGCACCGCAACAGGCGTAGCCGCTGCCTTGTCGTCATCTTCAATGATTGTGCGACCGATGAGTGCCTGCACGCCCAGACCAGCATAGTAGTTGCCAGACACGGCCTGTCCGGTGGCGACGTCAGCCTGACCGTCAGCACTCACGTTCAGCGATACCATGCCAAAGGCGAAAACGTCTGTGAGCGCGCCCGTCTGCTGCCTGAATCGCGTGAAGCTCTGATATGGAAACGACGTCATGACCCGCCGTCCCGTCACCGGATCGGTATTCGAGTTTCCGGTATAACTGCCAGCGCTGAATTCGCGTGCTGAGCTGGATTTGAAGAGCACGAGCCTGTCTGGCTCCTTGACCGGCAGCATTCTCAGAAGCATTGCATCCACGATGCTGAAGAGTGCAGTGTTGGCTCCGATGCCTAAGGCGAGCGATACAACAGCAATCGCCGTGATGGCCTTGTTCTTGAGGAGCATTCGCACGGCGTAGCGCAAGTCTTGCAACAGTGTTTGCATAATCTCTCCGGATCAATCGATTTGACGGTGCACTTGAAATTGCAAGCAAAGCATGAGATTTCTTCTTGTTCATCCATACGCCCTATACGTTGGAAAGCTCAAATCGTTCTCACTCGTTTGGAGGTTCTATGTCGACAAGAAAATCACGGCGGGCATTTCTTGAAGAGGCGGGCAAGGGTGTCGCCGCGGTTGCTGCTCTTGCTCCATTGGCTTCGTCAGCCGCTGCTCAGAGCAATCGCAAGTACGTGTTTGCGCCCGGCCGCGTGATTGGGGCCAATGATCGCATCAGCGTGGGCTTTGTTGGTTGCGGTGGCCGAATGGGCTCGCATATCCGCTATCTTGCGAATCGTGCGAAGGAGAAGGGTGATGTCCAACTCGTAGCCGTCAATGATATCTACGACAAGCGCAAGCAGCAGGCGCGCCAATCGGCGGGCGTTGACGAGAAGTCGGTCTATCACGATTACCGTGAGCTCTGCTCGCGCGCGGATATTGATGTAGTTGTCATCGCTTCACCTGATCACTGGCATCACCTGCATACGATGGCGGCTCTCAAGAATGGCAAGGATGTTTATCTCGAGAAGCCGATGACCTATACGATCGAGGAGGCGAAGGAGATTGCTGAAGTCGTCGCCGCAAGCAAGCGAATCGTGCAGGTTGGCAGTCAGTACACCTCAATGGATCATTTCCATAAGGCAAAACAGGCGATCAAGGATGGACTGATCGGGCAGGTAGTCTGGGCATCGGGCGGCTTTGGACGGAATCGAAACAAGAGAGGTGAGTGGAACTACGCCATCGATCCCGAAGCCAACGAAAAGAACCTGGACTGGAAGGCCTTTCTCGGGCCGGCACCGAAGCGTCCATACGATGCCGAGAGGTATTTCAGATGGCGCAAATACTGGGACTACTCCGGAGGAATTGCGACAGATCTGTTCTACCACACAATGTCACCGCTTCTGATGACGATCGGACCTGAGTTTCCGGTGCGAGCTACAGCATCTGGCGGTATCTATAAGCAGAAGGACCGTGAAGTCCCGGATACATTCTTCACCAATGTTGACTACCCGAGTTTTACGATTCAGCTTGCGTGCTCAGTCGCCTCCGGTGTCGGCGCTCCTCTCGTAATTCACGGAAGCGAGGGAACGATTCATATAGCTGAAGACAGCGAGAATCTGAGCAACAAATCAATCAAGCTGGTGCCGGATCGGGAGTTTGCCGAGGACTTCAAGAAGAAGACCGGAGAAGAGAAGCTCGAGATTCCTGTGCAAACATCGGAACGCGGATCGCACCCGCACATGGAGAACTTCCTCGACTCCGTGAGAAGCCGCAAGGATCCAAATCTTCCGGCGGATCTCGGCTACAAGGCGATGGTCGCGATTCGTATGGGCGTCGATGCCTACCGTCAGGGCGACACATTATTCTTTGACGCTAAGCGCGAACGCGCCACAGCGCGTGCCGTCGCGAAGGCATAACCACGGAATACACGGAACAAGACATGGAAAGAACACGGAAGGACTTTAATTTTTTTCGTGTATTTCCTGTCTTGTCTCCGTGTGTTCCGTGGTTATTCTTGATTCAATTGAAACCAATCGTTCAGATATCGCTAGACCTGATAGATATTAAAGAAGCGGTAGATACGGCTCGCATAGCCATCGACGCGGGCGTTGACTGGCTTGAAGCGGGAACACCTTTGCTGCTGGCAGAAGGGTCTGAACGCCGTGCGCGTACTTCGCTCTGAATTTCCGGATCATCCGATCGTCGCCGATCTGAAGACGATGGACGGCGGATACCTGGAAGCAGAGATGATGGCCAGGGCGGGCGCCACTCACGTCGTCGTCATGGCACGAGCTCATGAGGAGACTATCAAATGTGTTGTCAAAGCCGGCCGTGATTGCGGTATCAAGGTGATGGGTGACGATCTGGCGTGCGATGACAAGGTGGCTGCGTGCCAGAGAATGGAAGAGCTCGGAGTCGATTTCATAGTGCATCACACGGGCTTTGACGAACGCAACGGAATCGCGGCGGCAACTGGACGTCGAGTGAGCCCTATCGATGATCTCGATGAGATCGTCAAGGCAGTCACGATTCCGGTTCAGGCGGTTGGCGGGTTGACGATCGAAGAAGCGATTGAAATGCCTAAGCGCGGCGCACCGCTCGTGGTGATTGGCGCACCGCTTGCCATCGACGCGGGTTCCTTCAACGTAGCGACCGGCGATCTCAAGGGGCTTCTTCAGGAAATTACGCGGAGGATACGCGCTTGACTGCGACGATGCCTGCTCTTGTGCACTATGCTCTTCGCCCGGGCGCGGTGGAGTTGCGAGAGTTACCCCTTCCCGACATCAGTCCTGGTCCGGGTGATGACGATGTGCTGCTTGCTGTTGGTGCCGTTAGCGTCTGCGGGAGCGACATCCATCAGTATCACAATACTCAAAGCTGGCCCGTCAACACTCCGGTCGTTCTCGGACATGAATTCTGCGGCACAGTAGCGAAAACTGGCCGCAATGTGCGTGACTTCAAGGATGGCGATCGTGTTGTATCAGAGACTGCAGCGTCGATCTGCGGCGCATGCCTCTATTGCCGGGCCGGCGAGTACAATCTTTGTCCGAAACGAAAAGGATTCGGGTATGGGATCGATGGCGCGATGGCCGGTTATGTGCTCGTTCCGGCGCGCTGTCTTCACCATATTCCCGATGACCTCGACTTTTCGCGCGCTGCACTGACCGAGCCTTGCTGCGTGGCCTACAATTCAGTTGCCGTCAACAGTCGCCTGCGGCCCGGTGACACTGTGGTTGTCCTGGGGCCTGGTCCGATCGGGCTGCTTTGCGCTCAGATGGCGCGGCTCAATGGAAGCGGGACGCTGATCGTCGCAGGCATGCGTCAGGATGCGCTTCGGCTCGAAGCGGCACGCGCGCTTGGTGCCACGCATGCGATTGCCGTGGAAGAGACTAACCTGGGCGAACTGCTGAGGAGCGTCGGGGACGGTCTTGGAGCCGACCTTGTGATCGATGCCAGCGGTTCATCGCCTGCGCTCAAGACTGCGCTCGAGATTGTGCGACCAGGCGGTCAGATTACAAAGGTTGGCTGGGGGCCGCGACCGATAGATTTCTCGCTCGATCCGCTAGTGCAAAAGGCGATAACTCTGCAGGGCTCTTTCAGCCACACCTTTCGTCACTGGGAAAAGGTAGTTGGCATGCTGACATCGCGACAGATTGACCTCGAACCCGTGATTTCGCGTGTCTCACCATTGCCCGACTGGAATGAATCCTTTGAGGGGATGCACACGGGCGCCCTCGTGAAAGCTGTTCTGAGTCCTTAGATATGCCGAAATTGAGTGTTTTTCCAAAGTGCTTCATGGATGACCTGTGCGTCACGAAATCGATGACGCTTTTTGACTGGATCGATCTTGCGGCTACCCTGGATGTTGATGGCGTCGAAATGTACCCGGGGTTTTTCGAGAGCTTCGACGGAGACTATCTCGACCGCGTGGCTAAACACCTTCGTGACCGCGGGCTTGAAGCGCCGATGATGTGTGCTTCACCTGACTTCACACAGACAGATGAGCAGGTTCGGCGCGCGGAGATTGAGAAAGAGAAAGAGATCATCGATGTGACGTCGCGGCTTGGCGGCAGGTTCTGTCGTGTCCTCTCCGGACAACGGCGTGAGGAAGTCAGTCGAGAGGATGGAGTAAGGTGGACCGTCGAATGCATCAACGCGGTGCTTGACTATGCTGGCGAGCGTTCGATTACGTTATCGATGGAGAATCATTACAAGGACGGATACTGGAAATATCCGGAGTTTGCACAGAAGCTCGACGTGTTTCTCGAGATCGTCAATCGGATCGATTCGCCGCATTTCGGTGTGAACTACGATCCCTCGAATGCGATTGTGGCCGGGGAAGACCCGTTTGTAGTTCTCGACGCGGTCAAGAACCGCGTTGTTTCGATGCATGCCTCTGACAGGTACCTTGTCTCCGGGACGCTTGATGATCTCAAGACTCAGGATGGGACGATCGGGTATTCGAAGAATTTACGGCACGGCGTAATTGGACAGGGGCTCAATGATTACGATCGCATTTTCTCAACGTTGCGCGAAGCAGGGTTTGATGGTTGGATCTCAATAGAGGACGGCGAGAACGGCATGGAAGAACTGAAACAATCAGTTCATTTCCTGCGAGAGAAGATAAAGACTCACTGGGAGAACGACCATGGGACGGCTCGATGATCGCATAGCGGTAGTCAGCGGCTCGGGTACCGGCATCGGTGAGGGAATCGCGCGGTGCTTTGCTGAGGAAGGTGCACGAGTCGTCATTTCTGATAGAAGTGGTGCCGGGGTCAAAGTGGCGGAGAACCTCAAGGAAACGGGCCACGATGCCCTGTACATCAAAGCGGACATAGCCGAGGAGAAAGACTGTCGCGAGTTGGTTGACAAGTCAGTCGAACACTTCGGGCGAATTGATGTTCTCGTGAATACTGTAGGTTTGAGCCAGCGCGGTACGATCGAGAATACGGATGTCGATGAATGGGACCTCGTATTTCGTGTCAACGTCCGAGGGGCGTTTATCAGCTCGCAGCAGGCAGTGCGGTATATGAAGGAGCGGCAGCGAGGTTCGATTATCAACGTCGGGTCGGTGAATGCCTACATCGGCGAGCCGAAGCTGTTGGCTTACTCAGCAGCGAAAGGCGCCTTGATGACCTTCACCAAAAACGCGGCCAGTTATCTGAACCGGTACCGCATCCGGATGAACGTACTCAATGTCGGCTGGACTCTGACGCCGAACGAGAACCGGGTCAAGATGGAAGAAGAAGGAAAGGGAGCGGACTGGATTAAGGAAGCAGAGAAGACAAGGCCCTGGGGAAGATTGCTCCTTCCGAAAGATATCGGCGCGGCGGCGTTGTACTTTGCGAGCGATGAAAGCGAGTGCATTACCGGATCGGTCCTCGATTTGGAACAGTATCCTGTCGGGGCTCCTCCTGCCTTGTAAACTAATAAAACCGACCAAATCGTGTAGTGAACTACACCGAATAACGCCTCCGAGCGCCCGCTTCGGAAGCTAAATCCTTTAGAATCAGCACAACAGATAGGTTCCTCGGCTGGTACGCGAGTTGATCTAAGAGTACGGCAAAGGGGGAGCTATGCTCAAAAAAGAACTACTGCAACTGAAAATCAGAAATGTCGTGGGAACAGCGCTGGTTGCCGGCGTTTTGCTGGTAATGGCCTCTCCTTCGGCAATGGCCCAGGGACGGCGAGGTGAGCGGTGTGATCGCAACAGCGGGTCCTTATCAAGAGTGGATTATGGCTCGAGATACGACAGCCGTTACGACAACTCGCAATACTACAACGATCGCTATAACAACGTTCCGTATTACAGCAACAATAGACAGAACGGGCAGAACGCCCTTAACCGACGATACGGGAATGGCGGGTACTACAACGACCGCTACTACAACGATGGCTATTACGAGAACGAGAATACGACCGGGAAAGCGCTCAAGCGGGTCGGCATTGGAGCCGCGATAGGCGCCGGAGCTGGCGTACTTCTCGGTGGAAAGACAGGAGCAATCGTTGGCGCGGGCGCGGGCGGGCTCGGCGGCTATATCTACCACCGCGGCAAAGTAAACGGCCAGCAGAGCCGGTATCCATACTAAAAGAGAGGGGTCAGGGGTCGGGGGTCGGGGTACGGAGTTCAAGCTTTAGCTTGCTCTTAGCCACGCTAGCGTGCAAAGCAGCAAGCTAAAGCTTGAACTCCGTGCCCTGACCCCTGACCCCTGACCCCTGACCCCTTCCCTTCCTTGAACCGTCTCCCCGACGGCATGTATAATGCCCGTCACCTCAACAAGCTGACAGCTGTTGCCGAGCTTGCCTTCAAGGCGCTCGAGGACGGAGATCGTATTGTCAGTTTCGTTGCTGCCGAATCTTCGTGTCTCGAAGGGTCTTCGGGCGGGCAGGAAATCGACTTCATACAGGAGAGACGACAGGATGACGGCTCATTTCATGTTGTCCTGCCCGAAGCCACAAAGAAGGGATCGCAGTACAAACTGACCATCGAGTATCAGGGTGACAACGTTCTCGAGGATGAGGGCGGAGGAAACTTCTCGGTAGGCGCAAGGACAAGCTGGTATCCAAGCGTCAATGCTTTTACCGACCGTGCAACTTTCGATTTGACGTTCAAGGTATCGAACAGTTTTGTACTCGTGAGTGTTGGCAAACTCGCGAAAGAGTCAAAGGAAGGCGACCTTGCGGTCTCGCAATGGGTGTCGGATGTTCCACTGGCTGTAGCCGGTTTCAACTATGGCAAGTTCAAGCGAAAGGACGTGACGGACGAGACGACGAAGTATCTGATTGAAGGATATGCCACTCAGAGCTTCCAGCTTACCTGCGCGGAGCGGCTGCGAACGGAGGATGTCACCGGCGCGACTATCGACAACGGGCTGGTCGAAGCTCAGAACTCGATGAGGGTTTCACTCACTGGTTCGGTCCGGCACCTTACGGGAGGATCGCGATTACTCAGCAGCCGCAGATGAACTTCGGGCAGCATGGCCAAGCCTGGTCTATCTTCCGATCATCGTTCTCGATCGACGCAGCGCTGGCAGATGTTCGGAATGAACAAAGGTCTCACAGATTTATCAGGAAGTTACATCGCACGAAGTAGCACACCAGCGGCGGGGACACATCGTCGGCGGTCGTCATTCATGATCAGTGGCTCTCGGAAGGGTTCGCGGATTCCAGCGAGTCTTACCTGCAGGCAACCAATCCGAATCCGGACCGTTATCTGAAATCTGGGAGCAGCAGCGCAAATCGATCTCGATAAGAACCAGTACGGCCAGCGCCCGAATGATGTGGGACCAATGTGGATGGGTCTGAGACTGAATACATCGAGGTCTCCCGGAGCCTACAACGCCTGGTTTATCCAAAGGGCAGCTACATCTTCAGATGCGCGTTGGAGAGTACGACCGAAGACGGGTGATCAGCGTTATCGCGATGATGAAGGAGTCAGACTCATTTCAACAAGAACGCATCGACCGAAGGTTTCCAGAGCAAACAGGTGATCAATGAAACATTACCGTCTGAGCAGCATTCCGGAAGAATGGGTAACCGATAAATTCGGTCGCCGATTCTTCACCGGGAAGAACATCACGTTCGCCTTTCTCACGCTCAAAGAGGGTTGTGTCATTCCTGAGCACTCCCATGAAAGTGAACAGTTCAGCTATATCGCGACTGGCGAGTTGCAGTTTGTGATTGGCGGCAAAGAGGTGGCTGTGAAGGCAGGCGAAATGGTCGAGATCCCTGCATGGGTACCGCATTCGGCCACCGCTGTCGTAGATTCGACTGGCATTGATTGCTTCAGTCCAGTGCGGCTCGACTGGGAAGATGGCAGCGACGATTATTTGCGACGAGGGTGAGAAGGGGTGATGGGTGCTGAGTGCTGAGTGCTGGGTGCTGAGTGCTGAGTATCCACGTTGATCAATTGAGTCGAATCTAAAGGGAACTAAGGTTGCCGTCGAAGATTTCACCCAGCACTCAACACTCAGCACCTTCTTCGCACTCAGCACTCAGCACTCAGCACTCAGCACTTTCTTCGCACTCAGCACCTTTCTGCGAAGCCCTTCTCGATCATCACAGCTGCGTACCAGGCCGGCTCGAAGCTCGATGCGACCATCAAGACCGTTCTTCGAGAGGATCCGCAGCTCTTTGAGTACATCATCGTAGACGGCGGATCGACTGACTCCACGATCGAAGTGCTAAAGAAGCACGGGGACCGCATTCGCTGGATCTCCGAGCCCGATCGCGGTGTCTACGATGCAATGAACAAAGGCATTGCGCTCAGCACCGGGAGGTATCTCTACTTCCTTGGCGCAGGAGATGTGCTCTATCCGGGCGTTCTTCCAGCGATTGCCGCAGAGCTTCCCGCTCACGATCGCGCAGTCGTGTACGGTAACTTCTCAATACCCAATGACGACACCAGGTATTACGGGAATGTCGGCAAGTACTGGCTCTGCTTTGTCTATGACATTTGCCATCAATCGGCGTTCTACGGGCGCGAGGTTTTTGAGATGCTCGGGAACTACGATCTCAGGTACCCTGTTCGCGCTGATTATCTGACGAATATCCGAGCCTTTTGCGATGAACGTATTGAAAAGAAGTACGTCGATTTGATCATCGCTTGTTACGAGCGTGGAGGGATGAGCGAATTCCTGATCGACGAAACGTTTGTCGCGGACTTCCCGGCTATCATACGCGAGAATCTCGGGATTCCCTGGGCGACCGGTCCGATCTTCGATTTCGCTTTCCGCCTGAGATTCAATGCTTCGTTCCGAGCATTCGGCCGCAAGGTTTTTCAGGCATGTAGTACCGCCTTCAGGCGGAACCAAGGGTAAAGTTCAAGCTTAGCTGCGCTTGAGTCCCACGGCTGGTACATGCCGACTCCCAGGCGGTACAACGTACTTACATACATGAAGGTGCTAGTTGTCAGTGCCGCTCAACAGATCAGTTTTGTATTGATCCACTATGTCGCGCTGGCGGTTGCAGCGTTGCTGGCCTATTCGATAGGGCGAAGGCTAACCCGGCGGCTGAGCTATCACTCAGAGTTCGAAAGCATAGTCTTCAGTACGGCTCTGGGGCTTGGAGTCATCGCTTACGTCATTTTTCTCCTCGGTCTGCTCAAGCTTCTCTACGTCCCGGTCCTGATTCTGGCTCTGCTGCTACTTTTCGCTTTTGGCTTCTCAGAGCTTCGCGAAGTGCGAAGGCTTCGACTTAGCAAGAGAGTTGCTTTTCGTTATCTCCTGATCGTTGTTCTTGCGACGCCGGTACTGCTCATGCCGCTCTATCCGGTCGACGGCGTGGGATGCAACGATGTACCACCTTGCGTCGGCGAAGATTTTCGCGACCGAGCATGCGGTCGTCTTTACGCCCTATCTTCGCTACGCAGTTGCGCCGATGTTCAATCAGATGCTTTTTACGGGAGCGCTTGTGCTCGGTGATGGAAATCTGGCGCAGCAGATCGAGCTTCTTTTGTTCGCGCTCCTGTTGCTCGCTCTTTTTGCGTTTGCGCGGAGACACTTGAATGATCGAACGGGGTTGCTGGCTGTCGCACTGCTGGCGAGTAGTCCCTGTGTCATTTGGCTGGCAACGATTGGCTATATAGATGTCTGCCTGATGCTCTATTGCTTTCTCGCTTGTTATGCGTTCTGGAACTGGCGAGAGACAGGCCGGCAGGACTGGCTGGTAGTTTCGGGAATTATTTTTGGGCTTGCGGTCAGCACGAAGTACCCGGCGCTTTTCCTTCTGCTTCTTCTTTCGGCGTCGATATTTTTTACTCGGAGAAGCTTCTCCTTGCGAAGGGTGCTGGTTTTTGGAGGCGTTGGCCCTTCTGGTTGCCAGTCCGTGGTTCATACGTAACTTCTACTACACGCACAATCCCATCTTCCCGTTTCTTCACGAGCTGCTTGGCCCGATATTTGGTTATGGCGTGTGGAGCCCCGAATTCTATGCCGGACAAGGCGGACGAGGAGGAACGAAGGACTGGGCCGGGGATTCCGCGAGCTGCTGATGCTGCCGTGGAACGTGACTTTCAGACCGAAAGCGTTTGCAGGTGAGTTGGAGATCAGTCCGCTATACCTGCTGGTGTTGCCATTCGCGATGGTTGCGCGCAACTGAAGTTCAGGGTAGCGCGGTTTATGCTGGCAGTCGCGGTGGCATTCACACTATTCTGGTTTTTCACGTATCAGTCACTTCGATATCTGCTTCCGGCAGTCCCTTTCTATTGTGTCGCAGCAGGCAGGGCATCGATTGGGTGCTGGATCGATGGAAGAGTATGTCGACGTTCTTCGGACGTCCTTTCGTGATCGCAGCCTTATGCACGGCGATCGCACTTCCGGGTCTCAAGTTCGCCGCATTCGAGGTCTACTATGATCGATCGCTTATACCCTTATCCAAAGCAGAGTCGAGAGTACTATCTGCGAGCGAGGCTGCCGACCTATCCTCTTTACGAACATCTCAATCGAGCTGAAAGGCAGAAACTATAGAGTCTACGCGCTCTTTGATTCGAATCTTACATACTATGCCGACGGAGTGCATATGGGAGACTGGTTCGGCCCGGCGCGGTTTTCGCTTGTACTGGCAATCGGTCGATTCAGGTGAGGCGTTGTGGCGCGAGCTTGCGCGCACTCGGAGCGGATTACTTCATCGTCAATCTAGGTCAGCACAAAGCTACACTACCGGACGATGCCTATTTTCATGAACGCTTTCGCCCGATCCTCCATGCCAAGGACGCGGTTCTCTATGAATTGAGCGAACCTGCCCATGTGAACTCTTCCAGGTGAACTCTTCGACGTGAACAAACTCAAAAGGCAGATTGGTCTGAAGTCCGCGACGGCGTTGATTATCGGCGAGGTAATCGCGGTAGGAATCTTTCTGACACCTGCGGGAATGGCGAAGTCGCTCGGTTCACCATTCTGGCTGCTCCTGGTCTGGCTGGTGATGGCAGCGATGGCACTGTGTGGAGCGCTGTGTTATGGGGAGCTAGCGGCTCGTTTTCCGGAAGCGGGCGGCGGATACGTCTATCTTCGCGAAGCCTACGGTCCAAGTCTTGCATTCCTTTATGGCTGGAAGAGCTTGCTGGTGATGGATCCTGGGATCATCGCTGCGCTCGCGGTCGGGTTTTCGAGTTATGCGGACTATGTGTTTGCGCTCGGCGTGTCCGGGCGGAAGGTACTGGCGATCGGTGTGATTGTGTTGATCGCACTGGTAAACATTGCGGGCTTGCGCGCCGGTGCGGGTCTGCTGCGGATTCTGGTTGTACTCAAGCTTGGGGCACTGGCGACCATCATCATCTGGGCAGTCGCTGCCGGAGCGGGTAACCTCGAGCATTTCAGTCCGTTTGTAGCCCAGCGCTCAGGCTCGGAGCCACTTGGCACCGCCTTTGCCGCAGCTTTTGTCGGGGCGTTTTTCGCCTTTGGTGGCTGGTGGGACCTGGGCAAGCTTGCGGGTGAGGTCAGGCAACCGGAGCGTAACGTGCCGCTGGCGCTGATTCTGGGAGTCACGGGAGTGGCGCTTGTTTACATTGCAACGAGTGCGGTTTTTATATACCTGGTGCCGATTGCGAGTGTAGTTTCAGGTGAGACATTTGCCGCGCAGGCGGGGAAGCTCTTTTTGGAAAGGCTGGGGGTGCTGTCTTCTCGGCAGTCGTAATGGTATCGGTACTTGGAAGCCTCTGTGCGCTGTTGATGAGCGCGCCGCGCGTCTACTTCGCGATGGCACGTGATGGTCTCTTTCTCGATAAGGTTGCTGAGCTTCATCCCCGGTTCGGGACGCCGGCGCGCGCAACGATAGTGGTTGCAACGCTCGCATCGATTCTTGTGCTCGCCGGAAACTTCAATCAGATCGTGGGTTACTTTGTTTTCGTGACGGTATGCTTCATAGCGATCACCGTCGTCGGTCTGGTTGTACTCAGGAAGCGCCCACAAGCGGCAGGGGCCTTTCGGGTTCCCGGCTATCCGTTGACTCCCGCGATTTTCCTCGTGATGGTACTCTTTTTGCTGGTATTGATTGCGGGGAATAATCCCAGGCAGGCATTGCTTGGCGTTGGTGTTATGCTTCTTGGCATACCGGTCTACTATTTGTTGCAGAAGGGAAGGAATAATGGCCTGGATACAGACGGTACCTCTGGCGGAAGCAGACGAAAAGCTGCTAAAGGCGCTTGAAGGACAGCGGGAGCTTTATCCAATCGAGTATGCGACGCCTGTGCAGCCTACCGATGAAGGGACGGCGGGCATTGTAGTCGTCGCACACACTGATTCCAGAGGCGCTATACCACGCGTTCGCGACATTTGGCGCGCTCATGTCGCCCGAGCTTCCACTCGAGCGGCGGCAGCACGAGATGATCGCGACGATGGTCTCGGTGACTAACCGGTGCCATTATTGAGTGGTTTCTCACGCGGAGTTTCTGCGTAGGGTAACCCTTGATGATGGCTTGATCCAGGCGCTGAAGGAAGACTACACGACGGCGCCAATCTCGAAGTCTGAGCGGGCGATGATCGACTATGTAGTGACCTTGACGCGTGACGCCACCCGGATTCATAAAGAAGATATCGAGAAGCTCAGATCAGAAGGCTTTGATGACCGCGCGATTCTTCAGATTACGTTAATCGCATCGTGGTTTAACTATATCAACCGCGTGGCGGATGCGCTTGGTGTAGGGAGGGATTGAACTCACGCACCACCTCTCATTCATTTCCGGAGGTGATGCGCGAGGCAGCGTGAGGACGCTAAGAACCTTGTTGGAGGTTGCGGATCGGAGGCGTCGATTCTTCGCTATCTGATGATCGCCTGGTTGCATCAGATGGCGTCAAATCTATGCCTCCTCCTCCGCTCCCACGAAAATCCTTGGGCAACTTTTCGCGGTGTCACTTACATCAACGAGAACCCGCGAAGGAAGCTATCATTACCGTGACAGTTTTTTTCAGGGTGCGGTGATGTCAAAAAAGGAACCAGGCAAACCCGGAAGCGACGATCCCGGAATCACACAGCTGCTCGCAGCCTGGAGCAATGGCGACCAGACTGCTCTCGACGCCATGATGCCGCTCGTCTATGACGAGCTGCACCGCATGGCGCGGCGTTTCATGGCAAGGCAGAATCCGGGCCACACTCTTCAACCAACTGCGCTCATCAATGAAGCGTTCATCAAGCTGGTTGGCAAAGAGAATAAGGAGTGGAAGAATCGGGCTCACTTTTTCGGCGTGGCGGCGCAGGCGATGCGCCATATACTTGTCGACTATGCGCGTTCCCGCGGCTACGCAAAACGCGGAGGGGGCGCGCAGCGAGTTGAGCTTGATCACGCTTTAACGGTTACAGATGAGCGCTCCGGCGATATCGTGGCTCTTGATGACGCTCTTAAGGAGCTCGCCAAGGTGGATACGCGCAAGAGCAATGTCGTCGAGTTGCGTTACTTCGGCGGGCTGACCGTGGATGAGACGGCCGAGGTGCTGAAGGTATCGACAGTCACCGTGATGCGCGATTGGAGCCTTGCTAAAGCCTGGCTCTATCGTGAGCTCGCGAAGACAGACGATTCTGGCTGAAAAATTTGGAGTGCGGCGGCCCGGCGCCGCTTTAGTCTTCCGCTGAGTAATCCGAGCGGGAGACTAAAGCGGCGCAACGCCGCACTCCAAATGAAGACGCTGCATGAATTCAGAACGCTTTCAACAGGTTGAGATGCTCTATCATGCCGCTCTCGAACAAGAGCCTGAGCATCGTTCCCGATTTCTCACGAACGCTTGTGGACAAGATCTCGAATTGAAACGCGAGGTCGAATCGCTGCTGGCATCACTCGCTGAGGCTGAGCACTTCATTGAGACCCCTCCTGATCACCTGGCAGCCGCAATGATTGCGGAACGGCATGGGAAATCGATGATCGGCCGTGTGCTTGGTAACTACATGATAGATTCACTGATCGGTGCGGGTGGTATGGGAGAAGTTTACCGCGCACATGACACACGACAAGGAAGGCAGGTAGCAATCAAGGTCTTGGCAGCACATCTGGTTGGGGATTCCGATGCACTTCAGCGCTTTAAACGAGAGGTGCGAGCTGCCTCCGCGATATCACACCCCAACGTACTTTCGATTGATGATTTTGGCACCGACGATGGTGTTACTTTTGCCGTTACTGAGCTGCTGGAGGGCGAATCGCTGCGCTCGCGTCTCAAGCGCGCGCCTTGCAGCTGGCAGGAGGCAATCGCAATTGTGATCGCCGTCGCCGAGGGTCTGGCTGCGGCGCACTCGAAGCACATCATTCATCGCGATTTGAAACCCGAGAACATCTTTCTTACGAGGGATGGCGCAATCAAGATTCTCGATTTTGGAATCGCGCGCGTGAAGTCGGGCCAGAAACTTGAAACGCACACCGCGAGCTTTTACTACAAGACGAGACCCGGTGTCATATTGGGCACGCGTGGATATGCATCGCCTGAGCAGCTGCTTGGCGGGACAGTCGAAGCGCCGGGCGATATCTTTTCGCTTGGACGTGTTCTTTCTGAGATGGCCGGCCGAAAATGCCCGGCCGAGCTCAAGCAGGTGATCGCGAAGTGTCTCGAAACAGATCCGGACGAGAGATATCAATCGGCAGATGAACTGGTAATGATCCTCAAGGTCATCCGGAACATGGAGATTCACGCCGACCGGAAAGAGGCACACGCATGGCGGCCCGGAGTCTAAGTGAGTCTCACGGCCGGATGGAAGTGGTGCCTGCTCACGGCGCTCACATTGGCCCTCCTGTCTCTTGTTCCCCAATTCGATCTATGGCTCCGGCGCGGAGCAGACTACCAGGGGGCCTATGCCTACGCGCAATATGACGAAGACGTCTACGCTGCCTACCTCAATGGTCTGATTCTCGGACGGCCCAGACGAAGTGATCCTCTTGTAGATAAGATTAATCACCCAAAAGACTCTTCGACGGCTGTTGAATCTCACTTTTCGATTCAGTTTGTAACGCCGGTCGTGCTTGCCCTCATCTCGAGACTATTCCGGCTGAGTACATCGCAGGTGTTTATCGCCTATTTGCCACTGCTGGCGCTGGGGACGACAGCTATCCTGTTTCTATTGCTGCGCGAGATCACGAGAGACGAGCGATTATCGGCTCTTGGCGCTTTTTTTATTCTCTGTTTTGGCGCGCTGGCGGGCCGCGACGGGAAGATGATTCACTTGCTTGACGGCCAGGTATGGTATGCAGGCTTTCCTTTTCTGAGACGATATCAACCGGGTATCGGGTTTCCACTCTTTTTTGTCTTTGTCCTTCTGATCTTCCGAACTGCAACCAGGCGGGATCGCGCGGGAATCGTTGCCGCAGCGGCTGCAGGTGTCTGCTTTGCGTTGCTTGTGTTCAGCTATCTGTTTGTGTGGACCGCGGCGCTGTCATGGGTGGTCATCTTTTCGATTCTGTGGCTTGTTACACAATCGAGCGACAGAGCGGGTTTCCTCAAGCAACTTGCGATTGCTTGCGTTCCAGCGATCGGAGCACTCGCAACGTATTGGGTACTGATCTCCGGAATTGCTACGAACACGGCGTCGGCTCAGGCACTTGAACACGAGCGGGCACCTAATATGCTGCGCGGTCCTGTAATCGCTGGGTTAATTCTGATCGTACTGATTGTTTTGGCCGTCAGGTGGTCACGAGTGGCTTCGTGGCGCGATCCGCGACTGGTCCTCGCGTTGTCGTTCGTTCTTTTGCCGCTGGCGGTCTTCAACCAACAGGTGATCACGGGACTCTCGCTGCAACCATTCCACTACGAGATATTCATAACGAACTATGTTGTACTGACGGGGGCAGTACTGGTTTTCGCGTTTTACCGCACGCGGCCGTTGGCGTCAAAGGCGTTCTGGGTCTTATTTCTGATCACGCTGGCGTGGGGAATAACCGAGATCAGATACAGCACGATCCGCGAACGAGAACGCAACCTCGCAAGAGACGCGTTCGTACCGGTTGCAAAACGATTGAATGAGCTCACAAATGCGCATCCGGAAGGACGCGCCAATGGTCTTTTCACCTGACACCTACGTCGTTGCTGACAACATCGGAGGCTATACCGCGTTGGCGCCATTATGGGCTACGCATCTTGTTCTCAGTCCATCGCTCAGTGCTCGACGAGCGCGAGGAACGTTTCTTTCAGTATCTCTATTACAGCGGCGTGAGCGCCGAAAGACTCCAGGAGAAGCTCGCATCAAACAGTTTTGTCGAGACGTGTGCTCTTTTCGGCTACGAGCGTTCGACTCGACATCTCACAAGGGACTTTTCTCCTGTAAGTGAGAATGAGATTGAGGAGAAGAGACGGGAATACGAAAAATTTCTCGCAAGGCCAGACCAGCGGATGACAGCCGGCCCGGTATTGTCCTGGATCATTATTCCGAATTCATTGTCATTCGACTACAGTGCTATCGATCGCTGGTACGAACGAGATAACGGCGAGAATCTTGGTGCCTATTCGGTGTTTCGAGTAAAACTGAGGTCACTATGAAAAAGAAGATTGCGCTCCTGGGAGTCGTGATGCTCATTCTTGTTGTCGCCTGGCAGGTGACGCGTGCAGGGTATCAGGCCAATCTGGATCCATTGAGGGTCGCTGGAGACACGCACAAACTCGTCTTCGAAAACACTTTCGTTCGTGTGCTCGAAGTAAACGTCCCACCGGGAAAGACCGAACCCATGCATCGACATGGACGTCGGGTCGTGGTCTATCTTTCTGATTTCCACACTCGCACGACCGAACGAGGTGGGCGGCCCCAGGACAATCTGCGTAAGAGCGGTCTGGTCCGATGGAGTGATCCACTCATTCACACGGTCGAGAACATCGGAAAGACTGAAGGACACGTGATAAGTGTTGAGCTTAAGTGAGTGAGGGGAGTCAGGGGTCGGGGGTCAGGGGTCGGGGTATGGAGTTCAAGCTTTAGCTTGCTCGTTGATCAGATCGAGCTGACCAACGAGCAAGCTAAAGCTTGAACTCCAATACCCCGACCCCCTGATCCCCGACCCCTGACCCCCCCTTCGCTTGCGATATCATGCCCGTTATGCTTCTCGCGCTTGTGATACTGCTTGCCCAATCGGGCTGGTGGCGATGGCAGAACCCGCAACCGCAGGGGAACCCGCTCTATTCAATCGCGTTCAGCAATCCGCAAGCCGGAATTGCTGTAGGACGTGATGGAACGATTCTCCGTACCGGCGACGGAGGAAAGACCTGGCTTGTAGTCCGCCAGGCTGTCCAGACACCCCTTTACGGTCTTGCCATCAAGAATCGGAACGCATGGGCGGTCGGAGCTCGCGGCGTAGTCCTCTTGTCACGTGATAGCGGTGAAACCTGGAAACTTCACAAGAGCGGAACAGGCAGCCATTTGTCCGCCGTCTGTTTTGTCGATGAAAAGCGTGGTTGGGCGGCGGGCGTCGAAGGGACGATCATCTCGACTCTCGACGGCGGTCTCACATGGAAACGTCAGACCAGCGGAACAGAAAAGCATCTTTTGGCTATCGCATTTGCAGACGAAAGCCAGGGAGTCGCCGCTGGAGCAGAAGGCACGTTGATTACTACCGTTGATGGTGGCAAAACCTGGCAGCCCGCGCAACCGATAGTCACTGAAACAAAAGAATCCCCATACACGCTGCTCGCGGCCTCGGCTCGGCTGCCTGCAAGCTTCTGGGTGTCTGGTTCTTCTGGAAAGATCATCCACAGCGCCGATGGAGGTCGATCCTGGTCCGAGCAATCGAGCAACTCGACCAGTCAGCTTTATGGCATTGCATTCATCGACGACAAACGTGGATGGGCAGCGGGTGCCGACGGCACGGTTCTCTCGACTACAGATGGAGGCGCGAATTGGAGCGCTCAGGTATCGAATAGCGCTCAATTGTTCAATGCGATCTCATTCGTCAGCGAAACGCACGGATGGGTTGCGGGCGAGAGCGGCGTAATACTCGCGACGTCGGACGCGGGAAAGACCTGGACACCGCAGACCACAGGTCCGATTGAGATGCTCAATTCTGTCCATTTTGTCGATGACGAGAACGGTTGGGCGGTTGGAACCGTTGCAACGATCCTGCGGACTAAAGATGGCGGCAAGACCTGGGAACGGCAAAAGGCGGAGACGACCGCAAATCTTCGTGGAGTCTACTTTCTCGACCTGAAACAAGGATGGATCGCAGGCGAACGCGGCACGATCCTGAGCACAACGGATGGCGGGACGACGTGGGTGACAAAGCCGATCGATACGGATTCGAGTCTTCATGGAATTGCCTTTGTGGGCAATTCGGGTTGGATAGCGGGTGAAGGCGGCCTCATTCTTCATACCCCGGATGGCGGAGTCACATGGAACCGGCAAAACTCGAACACGCTGCTCTGGCTCGAGACCATCTGCTTCATCGACGCGAAGACTGGATGGGCGGCCGGTGAGGGTGGTGCGATCGTTACGACTACAGATGGCGGCGCAACCTGGACGAAACGTGAAAGCGGTACGCGCAAATGGATCTACAGCATTTCTTTTGTTGACGGGAAAACGGGATGGGCAGTGGGCGACGATGGCCTGGTACTGCGATCATCGAATGGAGGCGAAGAGTGGATAGTTCAGATCAGCGGAGTCCCGAGTAACCTGCTGGGAATCCGCGCTCTCGGTCCGCGCCGTGCGATCTCAGTGGGTCTCAATGGAATCATCTTGAGGACGAGCGACGCCGGCAGGACATGGCGCCGTGACCTGAGCGGAACTACAACCCCGCTTCGATCGATCACCTTTGCGGGTGATCAAGGATGGATTGTGGGCCGGGATGGTCTGATTCTCAGATACGCAGGTGAGGGTTCAGGCAGCCTGCGTACGGTCTTTCCTCGCCGCTAGCGCCGGTTTGTGATCCGGAGCTGGAACATCACGATTGAAATTGAGCGTGTAAGCTCGTCAGCCTGGGCTGAAGTGCGCGTGAAAAAGACCATCTGGGTCGTATGTCCGGCGCAGCGACTTGAGGCGTTGCCAGTTCGCCGGAGCGAATGACCGTTCGGCGCGCACCGGCTCCGCCACGATGTCGGACTCGCCCACGTAGTGGCCGACCGCAAACTGGTCCAGCGCCGCTATCGTCTCGCGATGCCAGGCGGCGTTCGCGGCGTCATCCTCCGGCCGGTCCCAGGTCGCATAGCAAAGGAGTAAGGTCCCAGCCTTCATTGAGAATGCGCCATCGGGTAGCACCGCAGCATCGCCCTCCGCCCCGGTAGAGAACACGCACAGCGCCACTGACTTCGGTGACGGCGCTTGCAGGAAATAATCGCGCAGGGTCGCCAGCTGCTGCGAAGGCAAGGAGTCCGACCAGAGCGTATCGGCCAGGTAGCGGTGGCGCTCCGGCCACAATATACCGCCCAGATCGAGCAAAGCGTCCAGCGGGGTGGGCTGGTTCACCTCCTTGTGCAGGCACTCGTGGGCAACAGGGTGGCTCTCGAGAATGCCGAGCGTTGCGGCGGCTTTGTGCTCGCTGTCGAGGAATGCGGTCGCGCTCAACATTGCCATAAAGCCGTTACTGGACCTGCACGGCTCGGCGAGGTCGGGGGGCGCAGCCACGACGAAAATCGTCAGCTCCACATCTCTCGGCAAGTCTCTGGCAACGCTCGCCGCCCACGCTCCCACCTCTTCAATTCGTTGCAACGGATAATAGTAGGTGCTGGTCGTGATAGCTCGCGGCGCCGGATAGAGCTTGAGGAGGTATTGCGTCACCACTCCGAAGAAGCCTGGACCGGCCCCGCGGATAGCCCAGAGCAGGTCGGCGTGTTGCTCCTGGTTTGCGACGATGAGGCTGCCATCGGCCGTGACGACGTTTGCGGCTTCGACGCTGAAGCAGGCCGGCCCCCATCTATTGAAGTTCCAGCCAAGACCTCCATTCAGCAAGAAGCCGCTCAGGGGAACCGCAGGGCTGTGCCCGACGGGAAAGGCCAGCCCGTGCGCGGCCAGCTGCCGGTTGAGTTCCCGACCGGTCACCGCTGGCTGAACCGCCCCAATGCGAGCCTCGTGATCAATCGAGACCTGTTTAAGTCGCCCGAGATCGATCAACAGGCTTTCGTCGCGAAGCGAGAACCCGACCCAGCTATGCCCTCCGCCCCGCACCGCGATTTTCATCCTGTGAGTGCGGGCAAACCGGACCGCCTCGACGACATCCTGCTCATTCGCTACTTGCACGATCAGCCGCGGGTAGCGTGCTGGCGTCAGCTGATTCCAGATGATCTCGCGCCTGAGACGTTCGTACCCGGCGTCGGTCGCGGTCGTCACCGTCCCTTCGATACGACTCTGCAATGCTTCCACTTCCATATTGGAATTCCCTCTATGCGGATCAAAAAATGACGGAAGGTAGAAACGCACCACTGGGCTCGTTGTACAGTCCAATACTCATTAGCGTCATGGGCAGAACAATGCGCAGTCCATGCTCCAAACACCAACGGAGAAGGTCACTGTTGCGCGTTGGTAACAAAAACCCCGGACCAGGAAACGCTGTGGCCGCGCCGATGAGCGCCTTCAGATCTTTGTTGCTCTCGCCGACAGCATGCCCGAAGAATCCAACCATGGTCGCATAACCCGTGATGCGACCATCGTGCTCGACGACGGAAGCGGTACCTTGCTTGATAGCGTCGAGCAATTCCGCGCCGCGGTCGTGCCCATGAACTCTGAGACACAATTTGTTGCAGGCGTCCAAATCGTCTTCGTGTGCCAGACGGACGGGGTGGCCTGGTATTTCCAGCCCGATGCTCTGACCTTGAATTGTCGAAAGAGGCTCGCGCGTGTCGAACCCGAGCTTAGTGTAGAGAGAAAGCGAGCGACTATGATAAGCAGCCTGCGCTAATCTTACTCCCGCGAAACGGCGCTCGCGTGCCCGCCCCATTACGTCCTCCATCAACCGTCTTCCGACAGTCGAATTCTGCACTCCCGGATCAACAGTGATCGGTCCGACACCGGCAATGACGGCACTCTCCCAAAGGAAGTTACTGCCGACGACTCGACCATCAACTTCAGCCACGACCGAATAGATGTCATCGTGCGCGAACAACCGCGATAGAAGTCCGACAGCGGTGTCCGGGTCGGGAAAATCACGTGGGAAGTTGTGCTGATCGGCAATCGCCCTGAAATGCTTCGTAGCAGATTGAGCCGCATGCTTGAGCATCACCAGGTTTACCGGCGCGAAGCTTGAATGTTCATTTTTGACACCTCCGAGAAAGTGGGGCCTGCGCGAAGCAGCGAATTTGGAGTGCGGCGACTTAGCGCCGCTTTAGTCTCCCTCCGAGTAATCCGATCGGGAGACTAAAGCGACACCAAGTCGCCGCGCTCCAAATATGGCCCGCGATTGTCCAAACTAGCTCAGAGCCTGGCGCTCCCAGGTGGCTAACAGCTGAACTGTTCGCGTTGAATCTTGAAACCCTTGAGGTTTCCAAGAACCGTCACAGCGAGCTGTTCGGGTTGAAATATTTCATTCGCCATCCTCTGAACGCTCTCAGCTGTGACAGCCTCGACCGACTCGATGATCTCGTCTGGCGAAAAGAACCGTTCAAAGGTCATCTCCTGCTGGGCAAGAGAGCTCATTCGCGATGAGGTCGACTCGAGATTGAGCATCAGTGACGACTTCAATTGATCCTTGTTGCGCGTAAGCTCTTCATCACCGATAGGCTCGTTCTTGATTCGCTTGAGCTCGTCCATCGTGGCCTCGATCGTCGCGGGAAGCTGTTCAGTCGACGCTCCGGCATAAATGCTCAGGTAGCCTGAATCTATGAATGGACTGATCGACGAAAAGACCGTGTAAACCAGCGCTCGATCTTCACGAACAGATTGGAAGAGCCGCGAGCTCATCCCTCCCCCAAGAATGAGCGTCAGTATATGAGACACATACCGGTCCTCGCTCACGAGCGAAGGACACGGAGCGCCGATAACCAGGTGTGATTGCTCAAGCTCTGCCTTGTGACGGACTGTAACGTGCGGCGTGGGCTGCGGAATAGGGGAAACCGGCTTGCTCGTTCGGGCCGGAAGATTCCCAAAATGCTCTTCCACCAGTTGCACTATCTCTTCATGCCGGAGATTACCGGCCGCCGCGATGATCAGATTGTCGGCGCGATAGGTCTCCTCGTAATAGGCTTCAACCTGGGGACGTTTCAAACGTCTGAGGCTCGCCGGGGTGCCAAGAATCGGCCGTCCAAGTGCATGCTCGGGATAAAACTTCTCTGAAAAGATCTCGTAGACGAGATCGTCGGGCGTATCCTCAACCATTTTTATCTCTTCGAGGATTACGTTGCGCTCTTTTTCAATCTCTGCCGCCTTGAAGGCCGGAGATGTGACGAGGTCGCCAACGAGCTCGAAAGCACGAGGCACATGTTCATCGAGGACCTTTGTGTGAAAACCTACGATTTCGCGGCCGGTAAAGGCGTCCAGATGCCCGCCGAGTGCATCTGACTCCGCGGCAAGCTGCGCCGCAGTTCGCTTGCGCGTCCCTTTGAACAGCGCGTGTTCGATGAAATGCGTGATCCCGTTCTTTTCCGACGCTTCAAACCGCGAACCGACTCGTTGAAACACCCCGAAGCTCACCGATCGCACGTGCGGCATCTGCTCCGTGACAACTACCAGACCATTCGCCAGTCGCGTCTTATGAACATTGAACTCGTGTTTTCTTGCAGCCACCAACTTCTCTGCCATTGCCATGCCCCTTGCCCTTTGTCCTCCTCTGTATCTACATTGGGAGGAATCTGACCCTCTCAGCCAATACAAAAGCATATGGAATGGCCGTCCAGAGTTCAAGCGGAGGGCGGCAGAAGCGCCAAGTTAAAGTTTGGGAGTGGTTAAACCCTTTTGATCCTGATATTTACCGTCGCGGTCTGCGTAAGTGACTTCGCAGTCTTCGTCGGACTCGAAGAACGTAACTTGAGCTATTCCTTCATTTGCGTAAATGCGGATGGGTAGGTCGGCGGAGTTCGAGAATTCAAGGACAAGACGCCCGCGCCAACCCGGCTCGAGGGGAGTCGTGTTCACAATCAAGCCGCTGCGCGCGTAGGTAGACTTGCCGAGACATAGCCCGATCACGTTGCGTGGCATATTGAATGCTTCGACGGTAACGCCGAGCGCGTAGGAGTGTGGTGGGAGCAGCCAGTACTTTGAACCATCGGCGGCAGTAAGGAGCGGAGCTTCGATGAGCGATTTTTCGTCGAAGTTCTTGGGATCGATTTCGACGCTGGCGATCGGCGAGAAGACGCGAAAGCCGTCAGGTGCAAGGCGAAGATCATAGCCATAGCTCGAGACGCCGGCGGAGATGACGCGTCTTCCATCGACTTCGCGCACAAGCCTGTCCTCGAAAGGGGAGAGCAGATTCGTGTTCGCGCGCCATCTGGATAATCCACCGGTCAGATTTGACACTCACGTTAGTTGATGACTCCTTCGGGCGAGTCTACTTGAATGATCGCGCGTGGAGCAAGATGTCGTAGGATTTGCTCCCTCGGCGCGGTGCGGGCGCAGAGTCGCCGCCACCCAAATGGGCTCAGGGTGCTTGACACTTGAGAACAGGGATTCCTATAATTCGCGGGATTCAAATCATTTGCGGCGACATCCCGTCGTCAGCATGCCAAGTCGCATTCACGACTTAGGACGGAGGAACGGTGATCAAGCTGGACATTATCAATCATGTCGCTGAACGTACCGGCGTCCCGAAAATGAAGGCCGAGATTGCCGTTGAGGCGCTCTTTGAGGCTATGAAAAACGCGATGCAGAAAGGTGAGCGGATAGAGCTCAGAGGGTTTGGTGTTTTTGTGGTCAAGCCTCGCAAGCGCGGCGTCGGACGCAATCCTCGCACAGGAACTCAGGTCGCGATCCCTGAAGGGAAAACCATTCGTTTCAAGCCCGGTAAGGATCTTCAGGCTTGATTCCCGTCTGATATTTCTTATAGAGCCGGGAAAGCAAACGATATCCGAGTAGAACTCCGAGCACTATTGCGAAAGCAATCGGGATCCGCGTGTCCGCTTTGACCAGTAAGTAGTAATGGAGCACTCCGGCGACGGCTGCCGGGTAGACCGCGCGGTGAAGCATATTCCACCGTTTTCCACCGAGCCTTTTCACCATTGCATTGGTTGATGTCACAGCCAGCGGAACCATGAGCAGATAACCCGTCATTCCAAGCGCGATAAACGGTCTCTTCCCGACATCGCTCACGATCTCACGCAACCCGAAGAACTTGTCGAACCACACGTAAGCGGTGAGATGCGCCGTGCCATAGAAGAAAGCAAAGAGGCCCAGGGTTCGCCTTAGTTGGATCATCCACGGCAAACCAAAGATTTTTCTCAGCGGAGTCACCGCAAGCGTCAGCAACAGAAAGACAAGTGTCAGTGTTCCCGTCGTGTGCGTCACAAATTCGAGCGGGTTAGCGCCGAGTTCAGCATTCATGTAATCACGCGCGAGAATGACTGCAGGTACGGCCGCATTGATGAAGACCACGAGCTTTGAGAATTTGATATCGGAGCTGTTCATAGGAAGACATGGCCAGTGGCCAGTGCCGACCACCTGATCGGCTGGCCACTGCAGACCACTGGCCACTGGCCACCGACCATCAGAAGTTCGTTTCGAGATTGAGCCCCGAGTAAAGGTGCGCGACCTGATCACCGTATCCGTTGAACATCATTGTCTTGCGAAGGCCGAACTCGCCGATGCGGCGCTCGGTCGCCTGGCTCCATCGCGGATGATCGACCGACGGATTCACATTTGAATAAAAACCGTATTCGTTTGGAGCAACATCGCTCCACGTAGACGTTGGCTGCTCTGAAGTCAGCTCGATGCGGACGATGGATTTGATGCTCTTGAAACCGTACTTCCAGGGGACTACCAGGCGAATTGGTGCTCCGTTTTGAGGGAGCAGCATCTTACCGTAGATTCCTGCGGAGAGAATTGTCAGCGGGTGCATTGCCTCATCCAGTCGCAGTCCCTCGACATAAGGCCACGGAAGCACGTCAGTCTCCTGGTTTGGCATTCGTTTCGGATCGAGAAGTGTTACAAACTTTACGAACTTCGCGGTTCCGAGAGGCTCAACTTCGCGAAGCAGACGATCGAGAGGAAATCCAAGCCACGGGATCACCATCGACCACGCTTCGACACAGCGGAGACGATAGACCCTGTCTTCGAGTGTCGCGAGCTTGAGGAGATCGTCCAGATCGAATGTGCGTGGACGCTGCACGCGTCCGGTGACTTCCACCGTCCACGGGCGTGTTACGAAGCCTTTGGCGCGCGTTGCCGGGCCCTGCTTGCTCGTCGAAAACTCGTAGAAGTTGTTGTAGTTTGTGATGTCTTCGAAAGGGGTTGATGTTTCGCCTTCGGTAGTACTGAAAGAGCCGGCAATCGTTGTCGTATCCGGGACTCGAGTGGCTACTTGCGGTTTCAGCTTTGTGTAGAGCCAGCCGGTCGCGAGCGTCGATCCGCCGAGGATTCCGGCGCGAATGAAGTTTCGCCTGTTGAGAAAGCTGTGATACGCGCGCTCTTCAGTAATTTCACTGCTCTTGATTTCTTCGGGCTTCTTTATCAACATCGCATCTCTATTATAATCCGCTCGAATGGCCACCAAGTTCCAGAAGTTGAAGAATCAGCGCGAAAGCCGGCGACTCACTCGCCTGCTCAAATACGAGCGCGAGCTCTGGGACGATGGATTTGAGTTTATAGCAGGCGTGGACGAAGCCGGAATGGCGCCGTTGGCCGGCCCGGTGTGCGCCGGCGCCGTGATTCTGCCAAAGAACTACAGGCTGCGCGGACTCAATGATTCGAAGAAGATTCTTGACGAAGATAAGCGCGAAACACTTGCCACGGCAAATCAAGTGCGATGCGCTTTCCTGGGCTGTAGGCTGGGCGGAGGTCGACGAGATCGATCAACTCAACATCTATCGGGCAGGACTTCTGGCAATGCAGCGTGCGGTCGAGGCGCTTGGTCAGACACCGGACTATGTTCTGGTTGATGCGCGAACTATTCCGCGATGTCCAGTCTGGCAGCGTGGCATAGTGCACGGAGACGCGCTTTCTGCGAGCATTGCGGCAGCTTCGATAATTGCAAAGACAACGCGTGACGGTCTTCTTATAGAGCTCGACGGGAAATACCCGGGCTACGGCTTTGCACAACATAAGGGATACCCGACGCCCGAACATCTGCGCGCGTTGAAAGATCTGGGAGCGCTTCCAATCCATCGCCGAAGCTTTCGTCCGGTGCGCGAGGCACTTGGGTTAGATCCGATTCAGGATTCACTCTTCGATATCGTTCCGGAATCGATGGATGAGTCAATGGATGAGTCAATGGATGAGTCGAATGAATCAATGAAATGAATGGAGTGATTTGAAAATGAGCGAGAGAGTCAATCATCAATGGCGCCTTGATGCGCGGCCAGTAGGTCGAATCAAGGAGTCCGATTATAAGTTTATTGAAGAACCCCTGACCGAGCTCGCCGATGGCCACGTGCGAGTTAAAGTGAACTACCTCTCAGTTGATCCTGCAAATCGCGGCTGGGTGAATGAGGGCGGCTCTGTACATGGCGGAGATCCCTTTGGGAGGGGTTATGCCGGCGGCGGGAATCGGAGTCGTCGACGAATCTCGCAACCCGTCTTTTCAAAAAGGCGATATGGTCAGCGGAATACTGGGGTGGCAGGAGTTCGTAATAGGCGACGGTAAAGGTCTTCAGAAGCTTCCTCAAATGGGGCTTGAGCCAACTGCCTTTCTCGGCCTGCTGGGTCACATCGGATTGACTGCGTACTTCGGCTTGCTCGACATTGGACAGCCAAAGGAAGGCGAAACGCTCGTAGTCTCTGCCGGTGCCGGCGCGGTTGGCTCGCTTGTCGGCCAGATCGGGAAGATCAAGGGTTGTCGCGTCATTGGAATTGCGGGCACTGATGAGAAATGCAAATGGATCAAGGAAGAGCTCGGATTTGACGAAGCGATCAATTACAAGTCAGGCTCGATCTACGAGAATCTGAAAAAGGCGTGTCCGAAGGGGATCGATATTTACTTCGAGAATGTTGGTGGCGAGATTCTTGAAGCAGTTCTTGCGCTTATAAACAATCACGCGCGAATTCCGCTTTGTGGAATGATCTCTCAATACAATGCGACGAAGGCAGTGCCCGGGCCGAAGAACTTCATCAACCTGCTGGTTCGAAGGGTGAGACTGCAAGGTTTTATTGTTACTGACTACCTCCCACGTGCGATGGAAGCGGCTGCTGATCTGATGAAATGGCACGCTGAGGGCCGACTCAAATACCGTGTTGACATCATCGAGGGCCTCAAAGAGGCTCCGAATGCCGTCAACAGACTTTTTGATGGCGCCAATCAGGGAAAGCTGATATTGAAGGTGGGATAGAGGCCCCTGGGAGCGCCGGCCTCTGGCCGGCATCGTGACACGCGAAGCGTGCGAGTGTCCACGATCTCCACGACTCCAAACGCCGGTACAGCAGTACCTAGCGCTCCGGTTAGCGAACCTTACCAGACATGTTTCCATTCCTGCATCCTTGCGCAGCGTCCAGTTCAGCAGTGATGTCGGAGAAGAAAATGACTTGATTACATTCAAGTCCCAAACTCCGAGCTATCTTCCGATAACTTTCCGGTTCCTTCTTTGGTCCTGTCGTTGTATCGAAGTACGCTTCGATCGAATGCGTCAAGTCACCGAACTGAGTGTGAGAGAAAATAAGCTTTTGCGCGAGAATGCTGCCTGAAGAGAAAATGGCTATCCGAATACCTGACTCACGCCAGCTTGCTAGAACTGCCGGGACATCGTCATAGACAATCCCCTTCAGCGTGCCGTCCGCGTACCCGCTTGCCCAGATTCTGCCCTGCAGCTCTTTGAGAGCGGTCGATTTTCGATCCTGATCCATCAGCCAATTGACGTAATTCTCCGCCGAGCCGGCTGAGTTACACGTCCACGCCGGCCTCTCACCCGGGGTCTCGAGCTCATATTCGCGACGGAGCGCCCGAATATCGGCTTCGGCAAGAGAATCGTGCACCCGTGCGCGCGCGAAGGGAAAAAGCACTTCGTAAACGAAACTGACGGGAGTTGTGGTGCCCTCTATGTCGAGCAGCGCGGCTCGAATCTCAGGCCCGAGCGATGAAGGCAGGACCGAGACAGATTGGCTGATAACCACGATCGACTCCGCTTTCAGTGTAATTGGGCGCCCAGCCCGCAGCGTCCTTGAACAACCGGATAGCACGAATCTGCCTGTCGGCGCAGAGATCGAACCAATGCCACGTTCCGGCGGGCACGCGTATCAGGTCTCCTGCCTCGACCTCGATAGCAGCGACCGGCGCGTCTTTGGAATGAATATGAAAAACACCGTGTCCCTGAATGATGAAGCGCACCTCATCATCGGCGTGCCAGTGCTCGCGGCTGAACTTCGCGAGCATTTCGTCAAGATTCGGCGTCGCGGAAGTCACATTGATGACGTCAGCGGTGACGTATCCACCCTGCGCCTTAAGCTTTTCAATCTCGTTCGCATATGCGTCAAGTATCTCTTCTGCCGAGGCGTCGGCTGCAACGGGATGTGACGGTGCCCAGCGCTCATAGTCGATTCCCATTCGACCAAGATAGGCAGTGACGTCGGCTTGTTCAGTCAGTGTTCGTTCTTCGTCCGGAATTCTTACGACCGCCATAGTTTTCTCCCCAGTACTTCAAACAGAAATTCGAGAATCTCGATGTGGCGCTTCGCCTCGCTGAGATCCCGACCCCAAGTGTAAAGACCATGACCGTTAAGGACAAATGCATGTGCGCCGGATGCTCCGAGAGCACGGCCTCGACATCGCCAGCAAGCTCGTTCATATCCTGGGAATTATCGATGATAGGTATCCATTCCTTGTGCGTATGCGTCCTGACTCCGGAGAGCCCTTTGAGCATCTCGAGGCCGCTGATCTCGATGCCCCCTCGACTCGAAATTGTTCCGAAAGCAGCGTGCTCCAGACCGAGTGAGTGTGCAGGACAGAGCCTGCTTTCGGCTGCGAACGACGGCAAGATGAAGCTTCGCTTCATCAGAAGGCCGACCTTCACCGGCGACCACATGTGAATGCTCATCGATCTCGAGGATCTCAGCGGGTGTCAGCGCGCCCTTGTCGACGCCGGATGCGGTAATCAACAGACGCAACGGATCGCGAGTGACGACCGTGCTGAAGTTGCCGCTCGTGCCCATCGCCCAACCGCGCTGGTAGAAAAGTCTTCCAGTCTCCGCCAGTCTTGCTCTCAAGATCTTCAGGTTTCATTCTCTGTTAGTCATTTGCGAAATCTCGTTACGCTCGGTAATGTTACTCCTTTGCATCAGCCATTTCATCACTAATGGGGGAGACGAATGGAGGACACGAAGGATTTGACGGTAGCGGAGTTTACTGAAGGCATCAGCAGGATACTCAGTGGTTCGGACGGGCTTGATGCCCGGATCAAACTGCTATTCGATAATGATGGCGTTATTCTGATCGACGCGAAATCAGCTCCGCATAAGGTAACGAATGATGACAGCGACGCTGACGTGACCCTCCGGATGTCACTCGAAACATTCAATCAGCTTTATCGCCGTGAGATAAACCCTGTAATGGCTGCGATGACCGGAAAGATCAAGATCGAAGGCGACCTGACAAAAGCGATGAAGCTCGAGAGTCTGCTGCGGTCATTCGATTAGAGGAGAGTGGTCGATGGTCAGTGGCCAGTGGCTCAGTTTACGAATCGAGCTACAAACCAGCAAGCTGAAGCTTGACACTGACCACTGACCAGCGACTCTTCCATGAAACTTCGCGTTGGATTGGCTATCTTCGGGATTTCGCTTGCGGTGCGACTGCTGCTCTGGTGGGCTAGCGTCCCGTTTGTTGCGTCCCCGATGACGCCTGATAGCCACGAGTACTGCACACTCGCTGCGACGCTTCTCGATTTCAGCTTTCCCAGCCTTGTCAGGACTCCAGGTTATCCGATCTTTCTCTCGCTCCTGGGCCGACCGCCCTGTTCCAGCCTGAATGTGATCTTCGTGGCGCAGTGTCTTCTGGATTCGGTGACAGCCGTTCTTGTCGCGCGCCTCGCGGCTAACATCGTCGCTTCTAAGCAGACTCGCGTCGGCTTCGTTGCGGGCATGTTCTGGGCGCTTTCACCGGTTGCAGCGACTGCGACGACATTTGTGATGACTGAAACGTTGTTCATGTTCCTGCTTGTGGTGGCCATGAACATTGCGGTCACCTCACGATCGCCCATTGGTGCGGTAATCGAGGGACTGACCTGGACTGCTGCTACACTGACAAGACCTTCAGCGCTGCTGTTGCCATTCATTGTGATTCTCTTTTTCGTGATCCGAAATCGCGTTGAATGGCGGCGTCGACTCATTACTCTTATCGTGTATGGGTTATGCATTGTTCTGTGGGTTGGACACAACTATCGTCGAAGTGGTGAAGCTGTAGTAGCGACAATCGACATAACTTCGATCTATACCTTCGAAGTGGCAGCAGTTCGCATGCTCGATCACTATGGTCCAATCGAGTATGCGCGAATGTGGATCCTCCAGGCGTCGCGCGCCGAGCCTATACGCGAACAATTTCAGAATAAGTTCAGCGAGGAGATCGAAGCCGCAATCCGGCGTTGCCATCGTCACTCTATCTCGGCTGGGATGATCTCTCGGTGATGCGACCAACGCGTGATGAGATGAGGCAAGAGCTGAGCGGACGGTTTATGGCGCGAGCCTACACGCACGTTGTCGGTGCGTTTCAAACAATTCGGCCCGTGCTGCGCTGGCCACGAGGCGGATGGTGGATGACGGTAATCGAGGTTGTTCGATCGCTGCTTATTCTCGCCGCCATAGTTGTTCTTGCGTTTCGCCGGCAGTGGTGGCTGCTCAGCCTGGTCGTCGTATGGTCTGCCTACGCACTTCTTCTCCCGGGAGTCTGTGGTCTTTGGCGCTTTCGCTCGATGGCGGAACCAATCTGGGTAGTCGTCGGAGGGTTTTGGTTGCTACGGCGCAACGAAGTCGAGCGCATAAATGTCATCAATGCCCACATCCCGCAATAGAAGCGGAGAGTCATCCGGCGTTAGTCCAAACCACCGTCCAAAAAAGGTTTCAACCAGCCGCAGTTCCTTAATGTCTGCGACCGATTCAATTTTGCTATCAGCAATTCGGACACGCTTGATCCCAGGTTCATTGCCGAACTGGTCGATGAAGTAGATATATTTGCCATCACGGGAACAGGCTGGATACCCAACGCGTGTTCGAATCAATTCTTTCCACTGCTGGTTAGTAAAATCGAAGATGTTCAGTTTCTGTGAGTCGAGTGACAGGGCGGCAAGGTAGCGCCCATCAGGCGACCAGCGTGGAGAGAACATCTTCGTTGCGCCCGGAAGTGAAACGGGCTGGTTGTCTACGAGATTCAGCTGGCGAATCTCCCGGCGAGACGTGGTTGTTCTGGAGGAAAAAACCAGCGAGTTTCCGTCCGGAGACCAGCTTGCATCTCGTTCGTCGCGTTCCTCCGGAGACAATAGATTGAGACTTCCACCTTCGACAGAGACTAGATATACCTTCCAGGGCTTGCCGGGAAGCTGAGCCGCGAAGGCAATACTTTTTCCGTCCGGAGACCAGCGGGGCATGCGAGCGCGCATCGGCGGAAAACTAAGTTGAAGCCGCTCTGTGCCATCAACTTTACTTCGCCATAATTCCCCTTCCGGATATGTGACATAAGCAATCCATTCTCCGTCAGTGGAGAAGTTCAGGCCTTCAGCTGAGAGTCCTGGATAGTAACTTACGAACTGGCCCGTTTTCGTGTCGTACCGGATTAGCTCGCCTCGCGGTTGTTTGCCGATCACGAAATATCTGGCTGCCGTTAGTGCTTGGCGCTGGTGCATGAAAGTTCATAGGGCCGAACGTCAACTGAAGCGGCTTGGGCCGAGCCCGACGGAACAAGCCCGTCTCTTCGCGTCAACACCCAGACGTTTGAAACACGATTCTGCACGGATTCGAAGACAAAATACTTCCCATCCGCAGACCACGAGCCGCAACATTCGCCGTCCGGACTATTCCAGTCTGGAAGTATCGGGTGCGGATTACCTCCGTCAGCTGTCGCCTCCCACAACTTGGGCGAAAGCGTTCGGTGCCACGCACCGTGAATCGCAACCGGCTGCCATCGGGCGACCAACGGGGCCAGTCAACTCTGCCTGCGACGCTCAAGAGTTTGCGCGACCCACTGCCGTCCTTCCTGATTTGAAACAGGTCTCCGCCGTAGCATACGTGATCCATTCGCCGTCAGGTGCCCAGGCGGCCGAATGTGCAAGCACGTCACCGAGGCGATAAGGCGATCCGCCAGTGACCGGTACTACCCACAACGGACATTCAGGCGCTGACGCCTCAAATCTTCCGACTAGCAACCTGGATCGGTCAGGAGAGATTCCCAGGAGATTGGCGTTGGACAACGACGGCTGAAACGCCACCGTTTCTCCACTGGCGCTGGAGACCTGGGCAAGCGCAATCTGCCCGCCCAGTTGTTCTGAAAAGAAAATCCGCGCGCCGTCGGTGACGACTGCATCCCGCTTAAAACGTCCGTCACTGGTGACCTGGGTGTAACGCGAAACGGCGGGTACGCGCGAACGCGACTTCCAACTCAGATATAGCGGGACTGCTGTGACAATGACAATGAGACTAAAAGCAAGCAACAGAGGCGTCGAACGCCAAGTGAGACGGGTGCCCAGGGAATTCTTCTTCGCGAGACTGGTCTGAAGTTGGAAGAGACGCAGCGGCCCTGTGGACTGTCGCCGAGGTGCTATCCATTTCGGACACTACACCTGCGCCTCTCAATATCTTGACGTCTGCGACGAAGCGGTAGCCGCGTTTCGGAATCGTCTCGATGAACTTCTGTACCTCCCCTCCGTCACCGAGCGCCTTTCGCAGCCGCGAGATGTTGTCCGTCAGATTGTTCTCTTCAACGAAACTGTCCGGCCAGACGACTTTGATCAGCTCTTCCTTTCCAAGCAGATGTCCAGGCTGCTCAAGTAGTGCCACCAACAGATCGAAGGCCTTTGGCGTGAGCGGGACAATCTTACCCCCGCGAAGCAGCTGGCGTTCTCCTTCATCCAGTCGAAAGGGGCCGAACTCAAATAGACGCTTGATGTTCTCTTCCATAACCCCCGCCGCGAGTCTATCCGAGGTTTTTACTAGAAAGAAACTAGACGGGTCAGAGGACTTAGCGCTCTTCACTCGCATAGCCTCTGACGCGAAGGGAGCCTGTTTACAAACGTTAAGCCAATTAGAGGGAGAGATCAATGAACCGCCATCACATCCTGACGACTTCAATCATCTGTCTTATGACGATTTGTATGCCGGCATACCCGCAAACCACTCGCCCCAAAACGGCGTCCTCTTACCTTGAACGCGGCAATCTCCGGTTTGCCGAAGCCGAGTATGATCAGGCGCTTGCAGATTACGATCTCGCCATTGCATCCGACCCGGGGCACGCAGAAGCCTATTACAACCGCGGCGTCTTGCTACTTCACAGAAAAGAGTATGTCCGCGCGCTGGCCGACCTCAGCCGCGCCATTGAACTCAATCCGCGTTTTGCTGAAGCTTACGTCAATCGCAGCTACGTACTGAGTTTGCAGGGGGATCTGGACGCGGCGATCAGCGATAGCAGCAAAGTCATCGACCTCAATCCGCGTCTGGCGGCCGCCTGGACCAATCGCGCTCTGGCACGAGACGGCAAAGGCGACCTCAACGGCGCTCTTGCCGATTTCGACCGCGCCGTAAAGCTCCAGCCACGCAATGCAGAGATCTATAACAATCGCGGCGTAACGCGATTTCGGTTGAAAGATTTCGACGGCGCGATCAGTGACCATACACGGGCGATTGAACTCAGACCGGATTTCGCCGAAGCCTTCAGTGATCGTGGCACTGCGCGTCAGATGAAAGGCGATCTCGATGGAGCTATAGCCGATTATAACCAGGCCATCGTGCTGAATTCACTCTTAGGCACAGCGTGGTTCAATCGCGCGACTTGCCGGAAGCTCAAGGGTGACTTCGCGCAGGCAGAGACAGACTTCAGTAAAGCTATTGAGTTGAAAACCGCTGTGGCCGACGCGTACGCCAACCGCGGACTCGTGAGGCTGCTGCTCGGCAACGAGCGTGAGGCTGAGCAGGATTTCATCAAATGTCTGTCGTTCGACAAGACCTTGAAGGAGTCGCTCGAGCGACGGATCCGCGAGGCGAGAGGCATGGAGTTCAAGCGTTAGCTTGCGACAGGGAACGCCGGACTCGATAAGCGCCCCACTCCAGTCGCAGTCGATCCAGGAGAGCAAGCTAAAGCTTGAACTCTAAACCTTACTTTTGCGCGTCAAGCCATGCTTTGAGCGGGGCGAAGTAGTCGATCATTGCGGTAGCGTCCATCTTGTCTTCGCCTGTAAGCGTCTTGAGCGCTTCCGGCCATGGACGGCTCAGTCCAGTTGCATCATCTCTTTCAACTTCGCACCGACCTGCTGGTTTCCATAGATCGAACATCTGTTGAGGGGGCCGGTGAAACCAGCCTGCTTGCACAGTGAGCGATGGAACTGGAATTGAAGAATCGTTAGGGAGTCTACCGAAGGCATTGGCAGGATTCTAGGCGAATGGGATTTGGGCTCGAATGCGCGCATCAAACTGGTATTCGATGACCATGGCGTTATCCTGATCGAGATGCCAGCGTAAACTGCGCATCGGGTAACGAATAAAGACAGCGACGAGGACGTGACCCTCAAGATGTCACTCGCAACATTCAATCAGCTTTATCACAGCGAGATAAATCCGGTGATGGATGCGATGACCGGAAAGATCAGAGATCGAAGGCGATCTGACAAAAGCGATGAAGCTGGAGGGTCTGCTACGATCTTTCGATTAAAGGATAGTGGTCAGTGGTCAGTGGCCAGTGGTCACTGTATTGAGTTCAAGCTTTAGCTTGCTGATTTGCTCGATTACATCAGCGGCAAACTTGAGAGCTTGAACTCCATATACGCTGGCCACTGGCCACGACCAGCTGACCACTGACCACTGGCCGCTGACCACTGGCCCACTGGCCACTGACCACCGACGACTTCTTCCATGAACGCCGTTGGCACGCGGGATTGACAATGCTTCGGGATCTTCACTTGGTTGCGCGACTGCTGCTCTGGTGGGCGAGCGTACCGTTTGTCGGCCTCCCCGATGACGCCGGATAGTCACGAGTACTGCACACTTGCCCCGCCGACGCTTCTCGATTTCAGCTTCCCGAGTCTTGTAAGAACGCCCGGTTATCCTCTCTTTTCTGACACTCTTTGGCCGGCCGCCCTGTGCCAATCTGAATGTAATCTTCCTGGCGCAGTGCATTCTGGACTCTGTGACGGCAGTCCTTGTCGCGCGCCTCGCGGCAAAACTTACCATCAAGACTATCGCAGCCGTGCCGCGTTCATAGCCGGCATCATGTGTGGGCACTCTCGCCGGTTGCCACCACGGCTACCACATTTGTGATGACCGAGACGCTGTTTATGTTTTTCCTGGCAACGGCGCTGAACATCGCAGTCACTTCGAGCAAGCCCATCGGTGCTGTAGTTGAAGGCTTGTTCTGGACTGCTGCAACGCTGACGAGGCCTTCCGGTGTCCTGTTGCCTCTGATTGTGTGTTTCTTTCTATTCATTCGAAGTCGCATAGAGTGGCGTCGGCGTCTCATTCCACTTGTCGTATACGGTTTGTGCATAGGTGCGTGGATTGGGCACAACTATTCACCGAAGTGGTGAAGCCGTGATCGCAACAATTAATCATTACTTTGGATCTACTCGTTTGAAGTCGCAGCCGTGCAAATACTCGATCACTATGGGCCGTTCCAATACGCGCACATGTGCGTTATCGAAGCGTCTCACGCGGAGACAAGTCGCGAAACAGTTTCAGAACAAATTCAGCGAAGAGATTCGAAGCCGCAATCCGGCGTTACCCTCGTCGCTTTACTCTGGGCTGAATGGGTTAATCGTTTCGGTAATGCGACCGACGCGTGAAGAGATGAGGGCAAGAGTTGAGTGGACGCTTTATGGCGAGCGCCTACACGCATCATTGGCGGTGTGTTTCAGACGATTCGGCCAGTACTGCGCTGGCCAAGAGGCGGACGATGGATGACGGTAATCTGAAGTTGTTGGATCGCTGCTTATACTCGCGGCTATCGTTGTTCTTGCTCTTCGCCGCGAATGGTGGCTGCTCAGCTTTGTCGTGGTACGTGTCTGCCTACTGCACTTCTCCTGCCGGGAGTTTGTGGTCTGTGGCGATTTCGCTCGATGGCTGAACCATTGTGGGTTGTGGCCGCTGCCCGGTGGGGTTCAGATTTTAGCACCGGTCACTATGGCGCCCGAAAGTCGAGTGCATAAATTCAACCTTGCTATCAGCAAATCGAACACGATTGATCTCAGGCTGGATCCTCAATGCGTGTTGAATCAATTCTTTCCTTTGCTGGTTCGCAAACGCGCAAGAATAGTGTAAACAGGGTACGTTGATAAATTCATCGGCCTCTCCTTCCGGTGACGCGTCATTGAGCTGAATAAGGTGAGCCGCGTTGTTGTTCAGCGCTGCCCAGTCTTACAATGAGCCATCAGTTTCACTCAATGACCCTCTTCGCGGCGGACGATAGGCTTACGGACTTTGGCCGTCTCCGTTTGGGTTCGTTTTTCCGCTCGTAAATCCCGGAAACTTGCCGGAACGGGTATGGAGAAGAAACAAAAGCGCTTGTACGAATTCGGTCCTTTCCGGCTGGACGAGGCTGAGCGGTTGTTGCAGCGCGCGGGCGAAGTCGTTCCGCTGACCCCGAAAGCCTTAGACGTGTTGTTGATGTTGGTAAAACAGCCCGGACGGTTGTTGAAAAAGGAGACCTTGCTGCAGGCGGTTTGGCTGGACAGCTTTGTTGAAGAGAACAATCTGACCGACAACATTTCCCGCTTACGCAAGGTGCTCGGCGAGGGCGAGAACGGGCAAAAGTTCATTGAGACCGTGCCGAAGAGCGGCTACCGATTTGTCGCTACCGTACGTGATGTCACAGACGAAGTAGACACTGTGGCAACGAAGCTGGATCAGGGGCCGAGTCTAGGGTGCACGGGATCAAACTACGCCAGCGAGCAGTGATCATAAGCTCAGCCATAATCCTCGTAACAGTCACCGTTGCACTTTACCTTGCGCTTCGTCGTGACTGGCAGAGTAATCCCTTGCCTCCGCCTCGAACCCTGTCGCAATTAACCTTTGATCCTGGCCTGGCTAGCGAACCGGCCTGGTCGCCGGACGGGCGCTTCATTGCCTACAGTTCCGACAAGAGCGGGAATTTCGACATCTGGGTGCAACCCGTTGGCGGGGGCGACGCCGGTACAGGTGACGTAAATCCCCTGCGCACGACTGGCAGCCGGACTGGTCGCCGGACGGCAGCCAGATTGTGTTCCGTTCCGAGCGTGAAGGCGGCGGGCTGTTCGTGGTGCCCTCACTGGGCGGGCGTGAGCGGAAAGTCTCGCCGTTCGGCCACCGTCCGCGATGGTCTCCCGATGGCTCACGAAGATTCTCTTCTCGAACGCGATCCTCGGGGGGCGGGAACTTGGGGGCGCCAAAAGTCTATGTGGTGTCGTTCGACGGGCACCCCACCACACGAGGTGCAGGCCGAATTCGTCAGTGAAAGGGTTCGTCTCACTGCGTTCGGCCGATTGGCATCCTGACGGTCAGCGCATCTCGCTGTTTGGCGAGGCCAGACAGCTCAGTTCATGGATTCTGGACGCTGCCGATGGCAGGCGGCACGCCGGTGGGGTCCGAACGGAGTGAAGAGGTCGAGAGATACTTCAAGGAGGCTGGCCTCGGTGTGGAGCCCAACGTCCGTTGGGCGCCTTCGGGCCGCGCCGTTTACTTCAAGGGAGTCTCGCGCGGTGTCAGAAACCTTTGGAAGGTCACCGTCGATCCGCGGACGCTCCGCTGGGTCGCGGGCCGGAACGCCTGACGACCGGTTTCCACGACACAGACATCGCCCTGTCGCCCAACGGCAAGAGACTGGCGTTCAGTGTGAGACAGGAGAGCACTCGCGCCTGGTCGTTGCCGTTCGACGCGCGCGCCGGCAGGCTGCGAGGCGACGCACAACCTGTCACCGCGACCGGGATGAATCCTGAAGGTCTCAACCTCTCGCACGATGGCAAGCATCTGCTGTATGTCGCGAGCCGGCCGGGAACGAACGAGCGTGAGCTGCTGGAGAAGTCGCTGGACGACAACCGGGAGACGATGCTGACGTGCGGCGGTGCGACGTCCGCATTCGCCCCGTGCTGGTCGCGCGACGGCACACGCATCGCGTACGCTGGTCGCCGCTCCGCGTACAGCGCGGCGAGATGCGTTTTCGATGCAATGTTCTTCCTGCCGGGGGCGGTGACGAACAGATCGTCGCGTCAGGGGCGGACGACCTCACGTGGGATTGGTCTGCCGACGGACGGTGGCTCCTAGTTGGGTCTGACCGCGAGAGCCCGAGGCGATGGGGCGCGCTCGTGCTGTATCCCCTGTCGGCCGCGCCACGCGCCGAGGCGCAACGGCGCGTGATTACGTCGCACGCGGAGTACAGCCTCTTCGAGGCCCGCTTTTCACCCGACGATCGCTGGGTCGTGTTCCAGGCAACAAGAGCTGGCGACAACGCCACCATCTACGTCGTCGCCCCGTCGGGCGGTGCCTGGACGCGCATCACCGAGGACAATAGCTGGTCGGACAAGCCGCGCTGGTCGCCGGACGGGAAGACGATCTACTACCTCTCGAACCGCATCACGGGGTTTTTCAACGTGTGGGGCATCCGCTTCGATCCGGCGGGTGGCGAAGCCGGTGGGTGAGCCCTTTCGCGTGACGAACTGGGAAGGCCCCGGTCAAATGATTTCGCCGCAGATCAGCGACCTCAGTATGGCGGTTACCACTGACCGGCTTTTGCTCCCAATTGCGGAGGCGTCCGGTAATATTTGGATAATGGAGAAAACCGATCGTTAGTGGCAGTCTGACCTTCAGGTTTCCGGAGAAAATGGTAACGCTGAAGGCGACTAATCTCATCGCTGCAATGACAATCTTACCAGCGCGCAGCGGCGAGCGGTCTTCCTCATCCAGCCTGAAAGGGCGGAATACAATTAGGCCGTTAATGTTCTCTTCCATAGCCCCCTGACGATCTCCGAGGTTTTTTCTAGAAAGAAACTAGACGCGTCAGAGGACTTGGAGCTCTCCGCTCGCTTAACGTTCCCGCGAAGTGAGCAAGTTCCGAAAAACCGGTCAACTCATTCCAAGTGGTGTGCAGGTACTCAACATGATGGCACGCCGCCCGACTACAACCACAAAGGCCGATTAGAGGAAGAGATCAATGAACCACCAACACATCCTGATGGACTTCACTTATCTGCCTTTTGACGACTTCTGTGCCGGCGTATGCCCAAACCATTCGCACCAGAACGGCGTCCTCATACCTCGAACGCGGCAACGTGTGGTTTGCCGAAGCCGAATATGATCGGGCGCTGGCCGATTACGATCTTGCTATCGCATCCGATCCAGGCCACGCCATCGCCTATTACAACCGCGCCTCGTGCTACTTCACAGAAAAGACTACTTCCGCGCACATACGGTTCTCGGCATCGTCATTCAACTCAATCCGCGCTTAACTGAAGCCTACGTTAATCGCAGCTACATACTTCATTTGCAGGGAGATCTGGACGGGGTGATCAACGATAGCAGCAAAGCAATTGACCTCAATCCGCATCTGGTGGCTGCCTGGATCGATCGTCCCGTGAGCAGGACGGGCAAGGGGGACCTCAAGGGGGCGCTCTCCGATTTCGACCGTGCCTGAAGCTCCAGCCAGGCAATGCAGAGATCTATAACAATCGCGGTGTAACGCGATTTCGGCTGAGAGATTTCGACGGCGCCCTCAAAGACAGTACGCGGGCGGTTGAACTCCGACCGGATTCTGCCGAAGTCTTTGGTGATCGTGGCGGAGCGCGACAGATGAAAGGCGATCTCGATGGAGCGATAGCCGATTATGACCAGGCCATCATGCTGAATTCACTTCTAGGTATAGCGTGGTTCAATCGCGCGACATGTCGGAAGCCGAAGGAGACTTCGCGCACGCCGAGACAGATTTTACACAGGCTATTGAGTTGAAAACTGTTGTCGCCGACGCCTACGCCTACCGCAGACTAGTGAGGCTGCTGAGGGGCAATGAGCGTGAGGCTGGAGGATTTCATCAAATGCCTGTTGTTCGACAAGACAGTGAAGGAGTCAGCTCGAGCAACCGATCCGCGACGAAACAGCAGTTGGCAGGGGGAAACCCGTAAACAAGCATCATGCCGTAACTCGTCAGTAGCCAGTGCGGTAATCGAGTTCAAGCTTTAGCTTGCCCTACAGCAGGCTAAAGCCTGAACTCTAAACCCCTACTTCTGCGCGTCAAGCCAGACTTGAGCGGGGCGAAGTAGTCGATGATCGCAGTCGCGTCCATCTTATCTTCACCGGTCATTGCCTTCAGCGCTTCCGGCCACGGTTTGCTCAGGCCCATCGCCATCATCTGCTTCAACTTCTGCGCCGGCCTGCTTATTTCCATAAATCGAACACTGATACAGCGGTCCATTAAATCCAGCCTCCCGACAAAGTGCGCGATGAAACTGAAACTGAAGAATCGCGGCCAGAAAGTATCGCGCGTAAGGAGTATTGGCCGGCACGTGATACTTGGCGCCCGCATCGAAGTCCTGTTTCGCTTCGCGGCGCAGGCGGCGACGACACCCTGATACTTCTCGCGCAACTCCCACCAGGCTTTGTTGTAGTCGCCTGGTCCGACCTCACCCAGAAAAGACTTTCCAGCGCCATTGGTCCACCAAGATACCCAAACGGCAGAAACGCCACTTTCTCGAGCGCGCGATCAGCAGAAGACCGATATCGGCGCTCTGATCAGGCACTTTGTCGATCAACCCGATTTGTTTCAGATATGCGGGCGTAACCGAAAGCGCAATCGGTGTCGCCAATGCGCCTCGTGAAATCCGTCGTTCGCGCTGTCCCTGATAAGAGAAAGGTTGGTGCGCATAGGCCATCTGATAGTAGTTGTGGCCGAGTTCGTGGTGGACGACGGTAAAGTCTTCCTGCGTTGATCTTGATGCACATCTTCAGCCGGACATCTTTCTCGATAGTCGATATCCCAGGCGCTCGCGTGGCAAACCACGTCGCGGTCTGCCGGCTTTGTGAATAGAGATCGCTCCCAGAAAGTCTCCGGCAGCGATTCAAAGCCAAGAGAGGTGAAGAACGCTTCGCCGTAGCGAACCATCTGTTTGGCGTCGGTCTTGCGCGTTTGAGATCTCGGTCAGGTCGTAACCCGGTCGCCGCTGGCCGGCGCGAGCAGCGGATAGATGTTGGTCCATGTCCTGGCTCCACATATTGCCGAACAGGTGCGCCGGAATCGGACCGTTCTCCGGCACGACCTCGTTGCCATACTTCTCTGACAGCTTGCGTCGCGTGTAGGTGTAGAGCGAATCGTAGAGCGGCTTGACCTGTTGCCAGAGCCGTTCCATCTCGGCGGCGAAGGCATCAGGCTCCATGTCATACTTCGAGCGCCACATCGCGCCCAGTGTCCTTGAAGCCCATCTCTTGCGCGCCCTTATTGCAGCTCAACAAAGCGTACATAGTCCTTGCGATAAGGCGGCGAAACCTGTTGTGCCATCCGAGCCACGCTTGCTTCAGCTCTTCGGGATTGCGACTGGTTGCGAGAATCTCTTCCATATTGCCAAGATTCAGGCACGCTTGTCTGGACCCTCAGGACAATACTTGCCGCGACCATAGGCGCCTTCCATCGACGCGGCGATCTTCGTCAGCTCCTCGCGCTCTGCCGCATCGCGTGGCGCGGGGAGAGTCAACGCGAGCTTGAGCAGCTTCATTTTTCGGGTTGTTTCCGGCGACATGGTTGTGCCATCAAACTGGCGGGAGGCTTCAGCGAGCTCTGTCACGGCCTGGATCGTGTTCTTGGTCGATTCGGCAGCGAGGGCCTCAGTATCTTCGGTAATGAAATTAGTTTGAATCCAACCCGCTCTCGAAGCCTGAATCGAAAGACTATCGAGTCTCTTCAGCGTCGGCGATGAACGCGTCAGGCGTAGACGCTCTAGTGCCTATTGCGCTTCCTGCTGGTGGTGAACTCGGAGCGCTTGCGGTGCAACCCGCAAGAGTGATAAGACAGGTCAATAAAAGTAAGTTGATGGTGTTGGTGTGAATTCGCATTTGTCCAGAAACCTCCGAAGATTTCGCGTTTTTGCTGTTCCGCGAAGAAATTAGCACAGGAATTCCCGATGTGGAACTTTCAGGGATAATTGACCCCTTTCATGCAACACAATGCGTACTAGAGCGAAACGAGAATTATTTGTCGGGCTGCAGTATCTGCTAATCGGTATCGTGGCAGAGATTGCGGTGCTGCGGTGGTTTCGTCGCGATGATTTTGATCTGGCGACGCAGGTTGCCGCGTGGTGTCTGGTCGCTATTGTTCTCGGTCTTCTGCGGATCATTATCATTGTCCTCGCCAGCCAGGTGCGCCGCGATCAATGGCAGTCCATTTCGCGCCGGAATTGGATCTAACTCCAAATAGCGTCAGAAGTGTGATAAATTCCGGGCTTTGCGGGCGTTGTAACAGCCATGCGAGCCCCTGGCTCCCCGACCCGGACGGAAGCGGCTTCTATGCCTCAGGGCAAAGATCAAGACGACGAGTTGCAAACCCGCCGCCACGAACATAGCGGTTCGAGTGAGGATACGCTCCTCGAAGAGACCGCATCCCTTGCCACCAATCTCGGACAGCTGGACAAACGCGAGCTCCGTGAGGACATCTCCCTCGAGGGAAGACACATCGGCCGCTACGACATCCGCACATTTCTTGGCCGGGGAAACATGGCTGTGGTCTATCTTGCGTACGACAACGTCCTCGAAAGGAATGTGGCTCTCAAATTCCTGCCCTCAGAGCATACACTGGATGAACGGCGATTGAAGCTCTTCAGGACATGAGGCAAAGGCCGCTTCTGCTCTCAATCATCCGAACGTCATCACGATTCACGAAATAGGCGAAGCTGGCGGCGCGCATTTCATTGCTACCGAATTCATCGAAGGCCGAACACTTCGTGAGTTGATGGTGCCTGACACCATTTCTCTCGACGAAAAACTGCGGATTGCGATCGAGATCGGCAAGGCTCTCGATGTGACACATCGCAGAGGAATCGTTCACGGCGATGTAAAGCCTGAAAATACGATGATCAGACCCGATGGCCTGGTTAAGGTGCTCGATTTTGGACTCTCAAGACTGATGCAAGTTGAGAGCGCTGTTGCTGAAGCGCATCGAGAGCCCAGGCAGGGCGGCGGTGGAGCGGAAGCAACACATAAGGGCGGTACGCCACGCTACATGTCTCCTGAGCAGGTTCGCGGAGAAGCCGGCGATGCGCGATCGGACATCTTCAGCCTGGGCGTGCTGACGTACGAGCTATGCGTTCAGAAGCCTCCCTTTAGTGGAGAAACAATTCGCGATTTGTTCGATGCCATTTTGCATCACGAGCCCAAACCATTGGCGCTCCACTTGAAGACCGCACCAAAGTCGCTTTGCCAGACCCTCGACAAAGCCCTGAAGAAGAATCCTGATGAAAGGTATCAGACCGCAAGCGAGCTGCTCGTAGATCTCGAAAAAGCGAGAGCTGAGCTGGCTCAACCTCCGTGGTTGAAGAAGCACGCAAAGTTGTTGCTGGCTGCGGCTCTGATAGCGAGTATTCTTGCGATCGTCCTCTGGAAGATATCGCGACCGGGACCTGATGATCATCCGAGGGAAATAAGAACTCTCGATAAAGCGCGGATAGGAGAGGGTCTCGCGATTTCGCGGCCGTCTTTTTCGCCAGATGGTAAAGCAATCGCCTATAGCAAGAACGCGGACGGCTCGGACAATATCTGGATAAAACGTCTGGACGATCAGGCTCCGCGTCAGGTGACGTTTAATGGCTACCTGGATCAAGGTCCTATATGGTCCCCTGATGGCTCAGAGCTGGCATTCGTTTCCAATCGTGAAGAGTGGTACGGGATCTGGAGAGTCCCCAGCGGCGGGGGAACACCTCGCAGGGTGGCACCGCTCACCGGACCAGGAGTTGCACTTTGTCGGTGGTCGAAGGATGGCAGGTTGATCTACTTTCAGATGGCAGCAAGCCTTCATCAACTCGAATTGGAGTCGGGGCGGATTACGAATCTGACCGACGGAGGCGAGAGTGGCAAAGCGCATGACTTTGCAGTCTCGCCTGATGAATCAAAAATCTCTTACTCGCTGCGCGTGGGTAACAATCAGCACATTTTTGTTTCACCACTGAAAGAAAACAGACCAAGACAGGTGACGTCGGGTTCGTCGAATAACACGGATTCGGTATGGTACAGCGACAGTCGCAATATCGCCTATATTTCGCAGAACACAGGCCCACCTCAGATACTCAAGGTAGCAATCGATGGCGGCAAAGAGACGAGGATTACTTACGACGATTCGAACTACGAATATGTCAGCGCTTCTCCGGCAGGTGACATTCTCGCTGCCGTAGCTACTGACAGCACGGCGAGCATCCTCTCCTGCTCATTGGACGGGCAGGAACGGATCGAGCAAACCGGAGATCCGAGACATTCCTTGTTGTTTCCTGACGTTTCCAGCCTCGCCGGAAAAATAGTCTTTCAGAAAATGCTTTCTGCCTCGCATTTTGAAGGCGAGCTCCTGATCACAAGACTTGGCGGGAAAGACCCGCCGGAAACGCTTGCTCAAAAGGGTGCTGCTGCCAGATGGTCACCTCAAGGCACGGCCATAGCCTTTCTTCAATTAGTCGACGGAAAACTGCACCTCGTCAGCAGGAATACGAACGAGGTCTCCGCCAGAGTTCTCGCGTCCCAAGTGGACGTTCTTGGGACAACTCGCGTCCCTGTGAATCAGATAGGAGTTAACTTCAGTTGGTCACCTGATGGCAGGCGAATCGCTTACGCGTCTGTCGCGAACCCTCCGGAGCCAAGCAATATCCGTGTGGTATCAAGTGACGGCGCACCGCCGTCGATGGTCACAAAGAATGAGAATCCGGGACTCAGGCTCTCATCACCAATCTGGTCTCCGGATGGAAATACAATCGCGTTCACCCGGTCGCCAAGAGAATCAAAGGCGACCGGCAAATACGAGATCATGATGATTCGCGATGGCGTCGAGACGGCAATTCTGGAAGAGCAGTTTCGTCCGCGGCTTCTCGGGTGGTCCTCATCCGGCACCGAAGTTCTCATGGCAGTCGGGTCCAGCACAGAGCCAAGCCTTCTTCAAACAGTACGAGTGCACAGGGCGTCGCGGAAAGGACGTTCAGCCATAACACCAACCGCGATCGACTCCGCTTACCTTCACAGCTTCAAGCTATCTCCGGACGGGCGTCACGTTGCTTTCGTCCATAGAGTAGACAGCAAGGACAATATTTCGGTGGTTGATGTACAAACCGGCAAAATCTCGAAGCTCTCGCAGAGTAACGAGACTGGCCTTTATATCTCGGGGCTTACCTGGTCGAGCGACAGCACCAGGATCTTCTTCAGCCGACAGGAGACACTGGCGCGAGTTGTCTCGTTAGAGAGACCCGCTGACAAATGACTCGACAAAAAAAAGGAGAATGCTTATGCCCTTTACAAGAAAGGAACACTTGTCCAATGCGTTTAACGAGGCGGTTGACCAGATGTATTCGAACGCGGCAAGTGATGAAGAAAAGGAACAAGTGCTTAATCTGGCGGAGAGGTGCATTCGTGAAATGACGTGGACCGGCAGGTACGTTTTTGATTACCTGCCAGGTGGATGCCAGCACCCGTTTGTTGAAGCTCCGGACGGCTCATGCGTATTGCCGTTTGCAGATCAATCGTCGGAGACAGAACGATCGCAGTGAGGTAGGCTAGTGAGTGCTGAGTGCTGGGTGCTGGAGTGCTGAGTATGAGGTTTGAGTTCAAGCTTCAGCTTGTTGGTTGCATTCGAGTGATGAGCAAGGCTCAGAATGCAACCCCAAGCTAAAGCTTGAACTCAAACACTCAGCACTCAGCACTCAGCACTTTTCTTTCTAGAGCATCAACTGACCGCCATTGATCTCGATCGTTTCTCCGTGAAGATAGCTCGACGCATCTGAAGCGAGAAACGCAATCACTCGGCCGACTTCCTCAGCCGTACCGAGGCGGCCGAGTGGGATTCCAGCAGTAAACTGAGCCAGAAGCTCCGGCGTCGACAGCCGTTCGTGAAACGGAGTCATGATGACGCCCGGTGCTACGCCATTCACTCGCACGCCAGAGGGCGCAAGTTCGCGAGCCAGGCCCTTTGTAAAGCACATGACTGCCGCTTTCGCGGCTGAGTAGACGGCTGCGCCCGGCCCGCCTCCGTGATGACCTGCGATCGAGCCCACATTAATGATGGCACCGCGACGACGCTCGATCATCTCGCCCATCACCGCCTGTGAGCAGTAGAAAACGCTTTTGACGTTAAGGTCCATCACACGGTTCCAGAGGTCGTCCGTGAATTCCCGTATCGATCGCCGCTCGATCAAATCTCCGGCATTGTTGACGAGTATGTCTATCGGACCAAGCTCGGCACGAACAGTATCGACAAGCTTTGTGACTCCTTCTCGCGTTGATACGTCGGCTTCTACGACGATGGTTTTGCGGCCGAGTGCTGCAACCATCTTCCGTCCCTCTTCTGCACCTTCGCGATTTCGATGATAGTTAATGGCGATCGCCGCACCGCATTCGGCGAGCGCCACTGCGGCCGCCCTCCCGATTCCGCTGCTGGCTCCCGTAACAAGGGCAACCTGCCCGCTCATATCCTGCTTATTCATTATGTTCCCCTTGATTTGTTATGCAGCTCCGATGGCTTCGCGACGAGAAATCAATTTCGAAAACAACCCCAGTCGCGAAACGGTCACACCGGTAAGAATTACAGCTGCGCCGACCCACCCTCTCCACTGGAGCCTTTCGCCAACTACCAGATAAGCGAAGAAGGCAGCTGAGACGGGTTCAAGCGCATACAAAATCGCCGCGTGACTCGGCGCCATCTTGCCCTGCGCCCACGTCTGCACAAGCGCCGCGAGAATCGTAGCGAACAGCGCCATGTATCCCACCTGGGCAGCGAACTTGAGCGTCAAAGGATTCTCACGCAGTTCAATAGCTACAAGACGCGGCAGGCTCGCCGGATCGGCAGCAAGTCCCCCCAAAGAATGAAGAATGATATATGCAGCCAGAGCAAGCAAAGCCACGGTGATTACCTGGACCGATGCCAGTGTCCGCACGTCACTCCGCCTTCCAAAAACACTCGTGGCAACAATGTGAGCGGCCCATGCTGATGCCGCACACAAAACCAGAAAGTCGCCGCGATTGATAGACTCGCCCGCTTTCGGCAGACTGAGTATTGTGAAACCGGCGATCGCGAGCGCCAGCCCGGCCAGATTGTCACGTGTCGGCGGGATGCGAAAGACCAGATAACTGATTATCGGCGTGAAGACCAGATAAAGTCCGGTTATGAATCCGGCCTTTGATGCCGTCGTGTATACGATTCCTGAGACCTGAAACGTAATGCCGGCGAAGACGCAAAGGCCGAGAATGACACCTTCGCGCACTTCGGAGGCCTGCAAGCGTCTGAAATGCCGCCAGAAGATAAGAATGAACCCAAGCGATGCGAGTCCAAAACGAACGCTCGTATAGAAGAATGGAGAATGCGTGGTCACGATCTCCTTGGTGATCACGAACGTCGTGCCCCACATAAGTGCCAGCGCACCAAGCGCGAGATCAGCGCGAATGGATCTTTCGTCATTCATACGATCCTGCAGTATACGGAAAAAGGGCATGTGTACCGAGTTCAGGCGAATTTAGCTTGCTCTTTACAAGTGTCGACTCGCGAGGAGCAAGCTGAAGCTTGAACTCCTCACAGATTCCGCCTGAAGGCGGTACAACATGCCCCCCTTTCTGTTATAGACTCGCACCGAGTCGAGGAGTGACATGAAGTTCTGTCCGGAATGTAAACGCGAATACCCTCTTGCTCAGCGGTTCTGTCTCGAGGATGGCCGGCTGTTTCTTTGCGCGATCCCTATCACCTTGTCGGCAGGACGCTGGTGGATAAGTACCGCCTCGATGCTCTCATCGGCATTGGTGGAATGGGTGTTGTCTACAGCGCACATCATCTCAGTATCGACCGGCGCGTCGCGATCAAGATCCTGCAGCCAAATATGGCCGTCGGCAACGAGCATCTGATGGAGCTTTTCGAGAAAGAAGCAAGAATGGCAGGCCATCTGACGCACGAGAACATCGCCAATGTGATGGATGCCGGGCGAACGCTCGACGGCATCTCGTATATCGCCATGGAGTGGCTCGAAGGCGGGACGCTTGAAGATATCCTCGACAAAGAAGCGCCGATGAGCTTCGAGCGGGCTGGCGCCATCCTGGCGCAGACCGCTGCGGCACTCGATGCGGCGCACAGCAAGCGTATTGTCCATCGCGATCTCAAACCTTCCAACATCATGCTCGTCGAGCGTGATGAGCGCATTTCTGGCGGCATTCCGCACGTTAAAGTCCTCGATTTTGGTATCGCGAAGGTCGTTAGCGAGACTACTGCCGCCGCCGTGTCAGCGCCGATGGGTACGCCTCATTACGCGAGTCCCGAGCAATTCCGGCTGGGAGGCCACATCGATGGCCGCTCCGATATCTATTCTCTTGGCGTGGTACTCTATCGGATGCTGACCGGCGAGGTGCCATTTCAGACAACTTCGATACACGAGCTGATTCAGAAACAACTTAACGCTCCACCACCCCGTTTGCGTACTGTCCGCCCGAATGCTCCCGAACCGCTCGAAAGACTTCTCGATCGAATGCTCGCCAAGCAGCCCGAAGATCGGCCGCAAAGCGCTTCCGAAGCTGCTGAAGACTACTTTACGGCGATAGGCTTGACCTCGCCGCTACACGCGCCCCTTCCCCGACGCCGCTGCCCGGGCAGCTGCATCGCTCGAGTGCCACTTTCGATTTGCCGACGCGCCTCGACAAGCCGCGGCGCACGATTCCAAACATCCAAGGCTGACTGGATATGTGAGAGCCCATCCGTCCAAGTCTCTCGCGATCACGGCAGCGATCGTGGCCGTCCTCGCGGCAGGTATTTATCTCTGGCGGTATCGCGCGCAATTCTTGAGGACCGGAAGCGATTGGCGTTCTCGAGTTTTGAGAATGTCTCCGGCGACCAGCAGCTCGACGCACTTGAGCGCATTGCGCCAGAACTGCTTCGCCAGAAACTTGCTCAGGTACCGCAAATGTACACTCGCTCGGGCGAGCAGATGAGCGATGCTTTGCGATCGATGAGCAAGGACGCAACAGCGAACATCAGCCAGGCCAATTACTTGAAGCGGCCCGCCTCGCAAGCGCTGGAGCCCTTGTTTCGGGGACGATAAGCAGGCAGGGGAACAAGCTTGATCTGACGGCGCGTCTGACGGACGTAAAGCGTGGCGGCGAGTTCTTTACGGGCTCGGTTCAGGGAACGCGAAGCGAAGACATTTTTTCGATGATCGATCAATTGGCGGGCGTTATCGCATCGCATTATGGGTTTTCCATCGATGGTTCCCCGCGCATTGCTGATCTGACAACGGCATCCTTTGAAGCATTCCGTTTTTATCATTCGGGCTATGAGGTTTCCTTGCACAGGACTTCGATGGGGCGGTCAAGAATCTCGAGAACGCGACAAAGATCGACGAGAAGTTTGCTCTGGCGTACTTGCAGTTTGGACGCGCATACAGGCGTGCCGGCAACCGTACTGGAGCAAAGGAAGCGTTCGGGAAAGCAATGGAATTGCGCGATCGGGCTGGAGAGCGCGATCGAATGCTGATCGAAGGGTACTACCAATGGCTCGGATTGAGTGAGCGGCAGAAGGCGGATGAAAGCTTCGAACGAATGCTGACGAAGTTTCCAGATGACAAGGAGGCACTGCTGTCGCTGGCAGTCATCAATCGCGAGTTACGGAGGTATGACCGCTCGATCGAGTTTGCGAAGCGTGCGACAAGTCAGGACCCGCGCTTTGGCGCCGCCTGGAATACGATGGGCTACAGTTATCTCCTCAAGCGTGACTATGTAAATGCGATCGACGCATTCAAACGTTACGCGGAGGCTGAGCCTGCAAGCGCGAATCCGTACGATTCGCTGGGCGATACATATACCGAGGCGCACCTCTATGACCAGGCAGTCGACGCGTATCAGAAGGCATTCGAGATTCAGCCGAACTTTTTTGATTTCAGCGCACTGTGGAAGCGTGCTGAAGTCTATTTCCTGAAAGGTGATCAGACTCAAGCAACTGCAAACGCCGGACAGTTCCTCCGCAACACTACCGATAAATATCGCTATCTGGGTGAGCTTACTCTCGCGCGAATCGAGTTGTATCAGGGAAGGCTTGGAGCGCGCTCGAAGCGCTTTGAAGAATGCGCGTGCCTCTGACGTTAATGCGGACGGCACAAGCGTCAGAGCCGATGTTCTCTGGCGCGAGGGCATGGTCCTTACCGGACTGCGACAATATGACAAGGCTCTTGATCGCATTCAGGAATCGAGAAGGCTGAATCCGCAGGGCAGAACCTGGATTGGTCCATATCTCCTGACGCTGATGCTCAAAGGCGACAGCCAAAAGGCATTTAAGGCGTTCCGCGCACTCGGGTTCGCAAATCCAGTCCGACCGACTTCGAGTCAGGGCCCTGGACGCGCAAGCGCGCGGAGACCATGCAACAGCGATCGGTCTCTGGAAGAATCTGCGCGAACAGACGCCGGCTGTATCGCGCGGTTACGATCTTGGACTGGCTACTTTGCATCCGGACAGAAGGCTGAGCCGAGCGGGAGCTTCGCGATCTGGTCAAAGGGCGGCCGGTACCGGATCTGGGAAGCTCAAGTCCATCAATCCTTTTTACGATACCCGATTCTACTCGCTCATTACGAGCTTGCCCGCGTGCTCGAGTCCCAAGGTAGGACCGACGAGGCGGCACGTAGTTACAAGCAGTTTCTTTCCTTCTGGAGAGATGCCGACTTCAAGCTCGCAGAAATCGATGAGGCGAAGAAGAAGTAGGTCCACGAGTAACATACCTGATTGTTTTAGAGCCTTTGGCGGTTTGTCTGGGGTAACGAATGCGGTCAAGGCATGCAAGCTTGTGGGTGCACTTTGGGGAACATTCATCCGAAGTAGCATCGTGAGGTTCCCACTCTAATTCCTCGCTGTGGCAGGACCAACGCGGCGACAAAATGGTGCTTGATGGCGCTGGCGCTATTCGGCGTGGCGGCTGCAACGGCTGAATGTGACAGCGCGAACCATGCTCGACGCGCCACCCAGTTTGCCGGTAGCGGTTGTTTCCGCCGCGAGCTATGACCCGGCAGGCCACCATAACTCTAACCATATGATTGCAATGAACGCTACTATGATTTCAAGAAGGGGACATTTCTAAATAGTTAACAATGGGACATTTCTAATTTGGTCTGAACCTGGGTGGGGCAGCGTTGCGCGTCATGGAAGTTACTGCGCTACCCCAGGCTGAACGCGACCAGGAGATTGCAGGCTACGGCTAAATAGCATCGCCGCAGCCTACCAGTCAGAAGCAACATAATGGAACAAAAAGTATGGTGAAGGTCAGCGAATTCGATGTGCCACCGCCCGGACCAGGATTAAAGACGGTGATATTGGCCGTACCCCAGTTGTTATGTCGCTGGATGGTATCTGCGCGGACAACTGACTGGCGCTCACGAAAGATGTTTGCCTGGTCGAGCCGTTCCATCGCACGACTGAATTTGGAACAAAACCTGCGCCGTAGACGGAGAGTGTAAAACCCGGACCGCCGGCATCACGAGAGCTCGGC
>CAWEYR010000030.1:0-427010 GCA_963813345.1 uncultured Acidobacteriota bacterium
TCTAGGCCTGCGCCGGGTTCTGGGAGAACATGTACTTGTGGATGCGCCACCCGTCCGGGGTGTGACGCAGCACGAACAGCTCGCGGAAGTAGGCCTCGGTGCGGGTGCCGTCGGCCACGGCGATCACGGTGACGGGCTGCTCGGACCGGACGAGCGCGATCTGGTCGTAGACCTCGGCCGAGACCACCTGCACGGTGACCTCCATCCCGATGGTGGCGAAGGTGCTGGTGTAGAAGGAGTCGACGGCGTCGCGGCCGCGCAGGCTGGGCAAGTTCTCGGGGATGATCTCGGGCTCGTCGGCGTAGAGCCGCAGAATGGTGTCCTTGTCACCGATCTGCAGCGCTTGCATGTACGCCTCGACCACGCCGACCGCGTCGGCGGTGCTGTCGTCGTTCGTCAGTGGTGCTCCTCTGATTGTCGATGTGGTGCGGTTGAGTCAGGCGGCGGGGTTCTTGCGCGATATTGGCAGTGAGCAGCTTTTGCTGGTGCGCCCAGCGGCACAACCGCCGGAGCGCTTCAAGCCGGCGGTTGACGGTCGCAGGCTTGAGGCCCTGAACTTTGATGAGCGACTGGCGGTAGTTGATCAAATCAATCGGTGTGAGACTTCTCCGATCGGAGTTTTTCGCCTATCGCTTGCTCGTACCAGCGGACGAAGAACGTCAGTCATGGAGGTAGCCACGCACGGTGGTCGCAAGGAAAAAATTTTTCTCGCCGGAGAGAATCAGCGAACTCCTCCATCCAGCGCTCAGGTTGAGAAGCAGGGCCGCGCTGTATTTTATGCAATGTAGACCTCTGCGTTAGAGTGGTGGTTTATTGCGTACAATGTAGGTAGTTGGAGCGGGTATTTTGCATACAATATCAATTGTACGCAATGATTTTACGCAAAAACTCTGGGCGAGTTGCTGTTTTGGCGGTTTTGGCGTGGAAATTTACGGTTGGAGGTGTGCTTGGCCATGGTTATTACCGTAAATTTTCGCAGAGCTGCTGCTGATACCCGACAACGCATTCATACTCGTCTTCCGCAGCCCCGACGGAGATGAGGTCGACAGGATCCCAGTCGTTGACGAGGTCGCGGAGTTCTCGCCAACGGGCACGTGACTGTTCTTTCGTGATCATTTGTTTCTGGAGTCTAACGCCCGATTCCTAAGAGTCTCGTCGCAACCCAGATCGATAAAATGGGCTTCTATTTGTCTTTGAGGGGATTGTGCTCACCATCCATAGACTCTTCGAGTATGGACCAACTGGCGGGACTCACGGAAGAGGCGCGAAAGCTCGCTCTTGACCGGTTTCGGCTGCTTCAACCCCACCTTGAAGACAAGCGCCCTTTGAAGCCGCTCGCTCGGCGGCCGGAATCCCGTTCCGAACCGCGCAGCGTTGGGTGGCACTGTACCAACAGTTCGGATTGACCGCTCTGACGCGGAAGAAGCCGAACCGATACCAGCAAACACCGGGCGGTCTCCGACAAGATTAAGGAAGCTATCGAAGGCATCGCTCTACAGAAGCCGCCGCTTCCGATTGCGGCGATTTGCCGCCAGGTATGTCGACTGGCTCAAGACTTGGGCGAGGAGCCTCCGAGCTATTGGGTTGTTTATCGCATCGTCTCAGCTCTGCCCGCTGATCTTGTTACCCTCGCGCATCAAGGCAGCAAAGCATACGGCGAATCGTTCGAAATGGTTCACCGGCGCGAAGCCGAAGGACCCAACGCAATCTGGCAGGCCGACCATACCATTCTCGATATTCTGCTGCTTCGTCCAGACGGCACGCCCGCCAAGCCGTGGCTGACGACCGTCATCGATGACTACAGCCGCGCTGTCGCCGGGTACTTTCTTTCGTTCGACGGGCCATCCTCCTTGCACACGTCACTTGCGTTGCGACAAGCGATCTGGCGTAAGGAGGACTCGCGCTGGATGGTTTGTGGAATCCCGGATATTCTGTACACCGACAATGGAAGCGACTTCACGTCCCATCATTTGGAGCAGGTCAGTGCGGATCTGAAGATCCGGCTGGTATTCTCCATTCCGGGCAAGCCGAGAGGCCGTGGCCGCATCGAACGCTTCTTCTCAACAGTGAACGAAATGTTCTTGTGCGAACTGGACGGCTACGCCCCCGCTGGCGGCGTGGTGCGTGGCAAACCGACTCTTACGCTGGCCGAGTTCGATGCCCGCTTCCGAACATTTCTTCTCGACGTGTACCACCGCCGCGACCATGGCGAAACGAAGATAGCGCCTACCGAACGCTGGGAGGCCAACGGATTCCTGCCACAGATGCCGGAGTCGTTGGAGCAACTGGATCTGCTGTTGATTCAAGTTGCTAAGGCGCGGCAGGTGCGCGTTGACGGAATTCACTTCCAGAGTTTGCGCTACATCTCTACGACTCTTGCAGCGTATGTCGGCGAAAGGGTTACCCTGCGGTTCGATCCACGTGACATGGCCGAGATCCGTGTTTTCCACAACGAGCGGTTTTTGTGCCGGGCGGTCTGTGCTGAACTAGCAGGCGCAACCGTTCCACTTCGGGAGATTCTCCGCGCCCGAAATCAGCGGCGGCGTGAGCTACGCAGCGTCCTGCGGGATCGAGAAGCTGCCGTGGATAAACTGCTCGAAATGAAGCGCGGAGGAGTCACGGAGAAACAAGATGCGCCACCAGAACCAGGAGACAAATTCACAGCCAAGCAATCCGCGCCGCCACTCAAGCGCTACCGGAACGAATAGCACCCGCCAATCATCCCTAGTGGAGACTTTGGAGCACCGTCGATTCACGGAGTTCTGCGATGCGTGCCGCCATTATGGATACATTGGTCTCTGCTACGGACCACCTGGAGTCGGCAAGACTCTCTCGGCCCGGAGCTACAGCCGTTGGGACAAGGTGAAGCAATTGGACCGCTGGGGTTCAGGCCAGACCGAAAATCCACTCCTCGATACAGTGTTTTACACGCCGTCTGTTGTTAATGCACCGGACGCATCGCCTCCGACATCGGGTACTCTCGGGACACACTCAGGGATCTGGCCAAACGCCCACTGCGACTGGAAAAGGAGGAACGCCTTAAGGCCATTCGACAGAGAGACGAGGAGCACCACACTACGCTTCTGTATAAACACGACTGGTTGGCCGAGCCGTTTCCAGAAATCCATCCGACATACGGTGAAGTTGCGAGAGAGTACGGCGTGAAGGACGTACAGCTTGGTGACCCAACGACGCTCGTCCTGATTGACGAGGCGGACCGCCTTCGGATGGCCAGCCTCGAGCAGGTACGCGACATATTCGATGCCGGAGAAATTGGAGTGATTCTGATTGGAATGCCTGGCCTTGAAAAGCGTCTGGCCCGCTACCCGCAGTTCTATTCAAGGATCGGATTCGTTCATGAGTTTCGGCCCTTGGATGCGGCTGCGATTCGCAAACTGATTAACGCGAACTGGACGCCTCGCGGTGTCGAGCTTCCTCCGCAGCCGTGGGACCAAGAAGCTGTGGCAGCCATCATCCGCATCACTGGCGGCAATTTCCGGCTGCTGAACCGCCTCCTCACACAGATGGAACGAATTCTCGAAATCAATGCGCTGCAAGAAGTGACCAAAACTGTCGTGGAGGCCGCCCGCGAAAGCCTCGTGATAGGACACTCCTAAGATCGAACCAACACTAAAGGGGGTATATGGAAGAATTATCGATCCTTCCGGAGGCGTTCCGATCCCGAGCGGTGATTCTCGCTGGTGAGGAAGCCTGGCCGAAGGATGCTGCTCAATCTGTGATTGAATTTCTATCGCAGAACAACTTTGCAGTTTTGGGGATCGAACTGTGGATTCCAGAAGGAGATGTCCCTCGTGTGGTAGGGTGGAGCGAATATGACATTCCCTTCTCGGGAGACTGGAATGAGTATGTTCAATTGAATGCTCAGCATGCGCTCCACGATCTTGATCGGTCGTCATGTGAAGAGTGCGTATTCAGCCTAACTTGGATTAGCGAAGTTGATTACAGAAGAATGATTGCACGTCGCGCCATAAAACCTGCGTAGTAATGTAGCAAAATTGAGCCAAATTATCCTCAGTCACGCCATCCGACTAGTTCGAATCATCGGCGATCGCGTTTTTTGCTCAAGGTCATAGACACTGGAGCTCGCCTCAACGAACGCTTGCAGAAACGAACGTTTGAGCAATGATACAGTTTACGCCACCCCGAGAGAGTACTGGTTTCTCTACACTAGGCGACTGATCGTTCTTTACTGCTTTCAGGTAAGCGGCTCGAAGCAGGAGGAGGAACTTTCGTTGGTGCAGTTTCGATCAGCCGGACGGTCGTGTTGACTGCGGTACGAATTTCGCGTTCGGTAAACGGCGCGAGCCGTAGCACGGCTACGGCTTGGCGTCGAGAAAGTCGTTCACCATTGGGACGATGATGGGTATGCGCTGCATCAGTGTCACGTGGGTGGTGTCGGGCAAGATGGCCAATCGCGATGCGGAGCGCGGCTTCATGTCGCCGTGGATCTCGCCACCCTTTAGGCGAAACATCTCCGCGACGTGCGCGAGCCGAACGCCGTCAGCGTCGCCGTGGATGAAGAACATGGGCGTCGTGGTGGCCTTAAGCTTGTCGGCTCCGAAGTCGTACCCTTTCGAGGCCGTGGCGAGCGATGCGCTGGACGAACTTCGGAAAGTCGTCCGGAGTCGGACTCAGCTTCTTGTACTCGGCTTCAATGGGCGATCCTTTGAAATCGTCCGCCGTGAGTTTCGGGATAGATTCGAGCGCTTCCGGGATCATGCCGTCACTGCGGAACGTGGACGAAATGATGACTGCCCTTCGCACTTTGTCCGGATGGCGGATCGCAATCTGCATCGCCACGGCTCCGCCCATGCTGTAGCCGATAAGGTCCGCTCGCGGGATCTTGAGATGATTGAGCAGTGCGGCCACGTCGTCGGCGAGGTTTTCGTAGGTGATATCTCGTGGGACGTCCGCCGTGCGGCCGTGACCTTGCATTTCGACGGCAATGACTTTCCGTGTTTTGGAGAGCTCGCTGATCCACCCGGCCCAGTTGTTGGTGATGGTCATGAACGCGCCGTGAAGCAACACCACCGGTTCGCCGCCGCCGTGGACTTCGTAGTACATGTTGATTCCATTGACTGGCGCGTAGCCCGTCGTTGGCTTCTGCTGCGCCGACACGTCAGTCATAACGAGCGTCATTAAAAGGAAAGCTGTCTTCCGCACTGCTGAACGCCGCCGTTCTGTCGCCGACCGGAAGCGTTTGTTTGATGGATTGGCTGCGTCATTTTGTCTCCGTACTTGATCCCAGGCTGGCGAGAAGCTCGTCGAGTTGGTCGAGCGCCTCGGGCATCGCGCCCGTCGATCCGGAGTCAAGCGCTTCCTTCGAGGGATAGCGATCGTGCACGACCAACAACGTCTTGCCTGCGTTTTCATCGAAGGTCACCGTGGTGACGGTCTTGCCGTTGTCACCTTCCTCGTTGGTCCAAACGAGGCGCGAGTGCGGTGTCACTTCGAGGTACGTGCCGAAGAACTCCATCGTCGAATCTTCGTGGCGAAACACCAAACGATACTGCCCCCCAACGCGAACATCCATTTCGCAGGAAAGCAGGGTCAGCCCATACGATTTTGGTACCCACCACCTCCTGAATAGTTCTGCCTTGGTCCACGCCTCGAACACGAGGCGCGCAGGCGCGTTGACGGTGCGTGTGACGACGAGTTCGCGCTCGGACTTCCGCTCCACCCCCGTGCGGTTCTTCGTGGGGGTGGCCTCACTTTCTCTTCTTACGTCCATTTGCTTTCTCCTTCCGTTTCAATTCCTCGACAACAATGTCCAACTCGTCGAAGCGCGCGGCCCAGAGCTGGCGATACCTCTCGATCCATGCCGCCTCTTCTTCCAGTCCGCGCAGCCCGAGCTTGCAGGTCCGCACGCGCCCAACCTTCTCTGTGCTGACGAGCCCCGCTTGCTCTAAGACGCCTACATGTTTCTTCATGCCCGTAAGGGTCATGTGGAACCTCTCGGCAAGGGCTGTGATCGAAGCGTCCGCACGCCCGAGTTGCTCCAGAACGCCGCGTCGGGTGGCGTCCGAGAGCGCGCCGAACGAGGCATCGAAGTGGGTTTGGCTATACTGAGCCATACGGTTCAGTATACAACATGGGTGACGGCATGCAATGGGAGGCTGAGCGCCCGCTGCGTTGCCCGGCGATCCACCTAAACTCACGATCAACGGCCAGAGCCGCCAGTCCGAACTGCCGATACTGAGCGAGCCAACGATGCGCTGTGCGGTATGAATTCCCGCGGCCAACGCCACAGACTGCAACGATCGGCTTTGCTCAAGGTGCGGCTGGAGAATCCGAAAACGATCGAGTGCCAGGTTACGGGCTTCTTCAGACAGCCCTGCCAACTCGTATGCCAAATAGCGCAGAAGATTCTATGCCAGACAATTCAGAAAGTGACAAAATACTTGGACCACTGAAGGATCGGCATTCGTTGACGCCGCGCACAGACTTGCTTAAGACTTGGAGATCGTACCCAAGTTCATAAAGTGGAAAGTTTTTCGAGGCATACTATAGTTACGATTGAACCGAGAGTTCTTTCGGCTGAACACTGTGAAAATGAGACAAGTCCGAATTGCCGAATTGAAGGCCCGACTCGAGATCAACCTGGCCGTCCTCGAGCGAGCGCAGCCAATGCCCAGAGGTCGTCGATGAAAAAAGATAGGAACCTGTCAGGCACAATAACTCGGCGCGCGTTCTTGAGCGACTCCGCTTTGGGCGCAGCCGCAATCACCATTCCGAGCATCGTCCCCTCAAGCGTGTTTGGCGCCCAGGCGCCGAGCAACCGCATCAGCATCGGGTTGATTGGGATGGGGCGGCAGATGATGAGACCAAACCTGCCGCAGTTCCTGGGGCTGCCCGACGCGCAGGTGGTGGCCGTCTGCGACGTGGACGCGTGGCGTATGGAAGAAGGCCGCAAAGCTGTAGATGCTCACTACGCCGCACAAACCGGCAAACAAAGCTACCGCGGATGCGCGACGCATCGCGACTTTCGAGAGATTCTGAGCCGCAAAGACATAGACGCTGTCATGATTGCCACGCCCGATCACTGGCACGTCCACATAGGCATTGAGGCGGCAAAAGCCGGGAAACACTTCTCCATGGAGAAACCGCTTTCCATCAGCATCGCTGGCGGGCGCGCGCTGTGCGATGCCGCAGCGAGACACAAAGTGGTGACGCGCACCGACAGCGAATTCCGTTCGCTGAAACCCTTCTGGCGAGCCTGCGAGCTGGTGCGCAACGGGCGCATCGGTAAGCTTCACACCATTCGCACGGGCGTGCCCATTGACACGCCGGCCATCCCGCCGCAACCCGACATGCCCGTGCCGGAGGAACTGAACTACGAGATGTGGCTGGGGCCTGCGCCTTACGCGCCTTATACCGAGAAGCGCGTGCACAATCGCCACGACCTGAAATCCCGCCCCAACTGGATGCGAATCAGCGACTACGCAAACGGGATGATCGCCAACTGGGGCACGCACCTCAACGACATCGCCCAGTGGGCCAACAACACCGACCGCAGCGGGCCGGTGGAAGTGGAAGGCACTGGGGAATTCACCAAAGGGCTATGGAACACCGTCCTGCGCTTTGAAGTACGCTACCGCTACAGAAACGGCGTGCAATTGATCTGTAAATCCGAGCGCCCCTACATCCGCTTTGAAGGTGACAAAGGATGGATTGAGGTCGAGTATCCCGACAAGATGACGGCTGAACCTGCGTCCGTACTTGAGTCGAAGATAGAGCCGGGCGAGACGAGCTTCGCCAACACGCTGGAAGACAAAGCCGACTTCATTCAGGCGGTGAAGAACAAGACTGAAAGCCTTGAACCCGTGGAGGTGGGCCACCGCACGGTCTCGGTCTGCCAGTTGGGTTTGATCGCCATCAACCTGGGTTACAAGCTGAAGTGGGACCCGGACACGGAAAGGTTCGTCAATGACAACGCCGCGAACGCGATGCTCGCTGTGCCCGAGCGTGATTGGCGGAAGAACTACGGGAGGTGATTTCCATGGAAGTATGGGTCTTTTGCCCGTTGTGGGGTTCGAGGGATTTCCGTGGCAAACTTTTTTCGCTAAGGCGAAGGAGGCCGGCTACGACGGCGTGGAGATGACTCTGCCTTTCGACGAGCGCGAACGAGAGGTGATTCTGAGCTTGTTGGAAGAGTCCGGCCTGAAGTGGATCGCCCAACATCATGAGACCAGCGATCTGGAGCTGGCCGTTTACCTGAAGAACTACGAAAGGCATCTTCATAACCTGGCCTCCGCCAAGCCTCTGTTCATCAACTCGCAAAGCGGGAAGGACTTTTTCAGCTTCGCGCAGAACAAGGCAATTCTGGAGCGGGCTGCCGTCGTCGCCGCTGAGACCGGCGTGAAGATCATCCACGAGACGCACCGAGGCAAGTTCAGCTTCTCGACCACTGCGACACTGGCTTTGCTGGAAGCGCTGCCCGACTTGCGGCTGACGGCGGATTTCTCGCACTGGTGTAACGTAGCCGAATCCTTCTTACAGGATCAGCCGGAAGCCATGCAGTCCGCCATCGCCCGAGCCGATCATATCCATGCCCGGATAGGTCATCCTCAGGGGCCACAGGTGAACGACCCGCGTGCGCCAGAATGGCAGGAAGCATTGGACCATCATCTCGCTTGGTGGGACGCCATCGTCGCGGAGCATCGCCGACGCAGCAGCGCCTCGTTGACCATCACGCCCGAGTTCGGTCCGGTGCCGTATATGCCGGCAATGCCGTACAGTCGCGCACCGCTTAGTGACCAGTGGGAGGTCAATTTGTACATGAAAGATCTGCTCCGGGCGAGATATAGTGAGAACAGAACGGCAGGAGCAAACAATGAATGAACCAGCACAGTTCAAACTCGTTCCCGAGCAGAACGAGCTAACGGCGATCCAACGAGAGCTGCGCTTTCATCCAAGCGTAAACCAGCATCCGGCCAGGCTCACTCCCGACCAAATCGCAGCCTTCAACCGCGATGGGTACATTAAAGGCATCCGCATCTTTGACGCTGAGGAGATCGCCGCACACCGTCGTTACCTGGACGCGTTGCTCGCCCGTGTGATGGCAGCGGGAGGCAGCAGTTACTCGATCATGACGGCTCACTTGAAGTATGGGAAGGTCTACGATCTTTTGACGCACCCGCGGATCGTGGCCTATGTCAAAGACCTGTTGGGCGAAAATGTCATCGGCTGGGGCTCGCATTACTTCTGCAAGCTGCCGCATGACGGCAAGACTGTCGCCTGGCATCAGGACGCCATCTACTGGCCGATCACGCCAGCGAAGACGGTGTCGGTCTGGCTGGCGATAGATGACGCCGATCCCGAGAATGCGAACATGCGCTTTATTCCCGGGTCACACCGGCACGGCGCGCTGCCGCATCAGCCGAGCGCGGGCGAGGAGAGCAATATCCTCGACCACACGGCGGTCAATCCCGACAGCCTGGGTCAACCGGTTGATGTGACATTGAAAGCAGGCGAAATCTCCATGCACAGCGACCTGCTGCTGCATGGCTCGGAGGCGAACAAGTCTGACCGCCGGCGGTGCGGTCTGACCTTACGTTATTGCGCCGCCGAGGTGCGCGCTTATCTCGATTGGCACGTCAAAGGGGTGGTGGTCAGCGGCGAGGACCCGGACCATCACTGGGCGAATCCCAAGCGACCGGAGGTTGATTGACGATGCGGACGGCTTCGAATTACGAAATCTGTGAATATTCTGACAGGCTCAAGTCAAGTGGGTAAGTAGAGTAGAATGAGACAAGTCCGAATTGCTGAATTGAAGGCCCGACTCAGTGAATATCTTCGCGCTGTTCGACGTGGCGAGACAATAACCGTTCTTGACCGCGATACGCCAGTCGCTCAGATTATTCCGGCAAGTCAGCTCTCTGTGCTTCGAGTCCGCAAGCCCAAGCCCGGCACGCCGCCGCCCAATAAGGTACGTCTCCCGAAATCGGCTAAATTGAGTGTTGATGTCGTTCATCTCCTGCTCGTGGAGCGCCAGGGCAACCGTTGATAGCGTGTGTCGACGCGGAATACCCTGAACGGATGAAGGTTTAGGCGGCGGCGAGCGGCTTTATTCGAGCTACGTCTTTCTTGATAGATTCGGCTGCGTCCCAACGATCGCGACGGTTAATCTTCGATGAATCTCAAGATACAAGGACTCGGTATGCGAGAACTTCCGGTTCCTGCGCGACGCCATCGAGCGTTATCGTTCGGATCAGGATCTCGAAGTATGGCAGGCGATCAGTCCCTTGCCGCACCTTGCTTGTGAATGCGCTCAGCAGTTTCTCGTTGGTTGCGAACTCGGCGGCAATCTCCTGTGACCCGCTCGAGTTGCCCGCGATGATCAGGACATTTCCACCATTGTTCAGGTTGGGCAGAAACGCCACCGACGCGTAGACCGTTCTCTTCGCTCCCTCATCGACAGGCAGGTATTCGGCGTTTTCTCCCGGTTCGGGGCGACCGGTTCTGACAGATGATCACGTTGCGCTCGAGGTCCGAATAGAAGCGAAAGTTCAATCTGGTCTCGAACACCTCGTTCCACAGATTACTGAGCGGCCTGCCTATCAACACAACGTGACCAGGCGAGACTTCTCTGAGAGTCATATCACGCGCAAAACGAACAATGACCCTGCCATTGAATTGTCCTGCAAGCTGCGATACTCGAACTGCGGTCGTCGCTCCATCAACAGTGGTGTAGCGCCGTAGGGAAAAGCTTGGGAGGATTCGTTCCAGTTGTCGGAGGTCCTGGTGATCCGGTTTCGAAGCTCTCCGCAGATAGGTGGCCAGATCAATGCGCTGACCAGATGCCTCCTGCACCATCGCGGAGGTGTGATCAGGAACGATTACGGTAGTTGTCAGGTTCGGCCCCAATAGTTGCGACCACAATGAGGCGACCGCGGATGAGGACGCAGAGGACCCCGAGGACTCCTGGGGTAGGGTCGATTCCCTTTGCCGCGCAAGAAACCATGCAAGTACGCCAGCGACGAGGACAAGAGCGGCGATCGCGACAAGCAGACCCCCAACCAGCGGCGTGCGCCATTCGGAGCGCTTAGACGAATGCAGCTCAGCACGTTCCGGTTCACCAGTTGCTATTTCGCACCGTTCAATGAATTCCGGACAATAGCCACCCTTCGGAATCCTCAAGAGAAGCGGTTCACCTGCGCCTTCTGAAACGAAGTACGCATCAAGCTTTTGACGCAGTAATCGCGCCTGAGAACGGACGATATTGTCTTCATTTGGGTTGTAATCAGTCGCCCGTTCAAAGACGCGCTCGCCGATCCAGTGTTCGCTGATCTCGTCGGAGCGATTCTCAAGAGCGCAACGACAGACATACAAGAGAAAGTCCTGCAGGCGTGCAGATTTGGCGAATTGCTGGCTTTCGAGGATGCGGCGCACCAATCCCCATCGGACGTCCGTCTCCAATTCAGAAGCAGACACGTCAACGAGGCGTTTTGACCGTGAATTCACAGTCTATACACCTTTCTGTTTGAAAGTTTCGGTGCTGTAATTCCTGCCGGAAGCTTATCAGGAAAGCGGCGCTCTTAACAGACATCCTTCGCAAATTTCAAATCATTCAGTCGCCCTTCTAGAGTATCCGGCTTACGGCATTAAAGGAGGAGAAGATGAGAGACCGTTTGGTGACGCCGGCGTTTCTCCTGCTCACCCTGGTTCCTGGCTTGGGAGCGCCGGAGCGCGCCGGGAGCGCCAGGCTCCAGCCTGGCGCGTGACCTCACATTTCCACGCGCCAGGCTGGAGCCTGGCGCTCCCGGGCTCGGCGGTTCCGGGCCGGCCTCATGGAAAGGTGACCTTTCGCCCATCGGCACCGCCGACTGGAACTACGCGCGTGCCGGGCACCTGCTCGAACGAGCGGGTTTTGGCGGCACGCCGGAAGAGATCGACAAACTGGCGAGAATGACGCCGCAGCAGGCCGTCAACTACCTTGTAGATTACGACACCATTCAGCAGCAGCTTCCTCCGTTCGACGAATCGGGTGTCTTTGACGCCGCAATGCTTCCCGACGTCGACAACCGCCTGGATTCTGTTGCCGGAGCGATTCGAACCTCTTATCAGGGGAAGTCCGCTTTCGGCGTCGCACCAGGCAAGGACGGCATCCGGAGATTGCAGCCGGTTGTAGATCAGGCCTACTACAGGCTCTATGCGCATCGCTATGAGTGGACGAGGGCAACTATCTGGTGGGCTAACCGGATGCTGGTCTCAAAACGTCCGCTCGAAGAGAAGCTCACGCTTTTCTGGAGCGGGCACTTTGCAACCGAGAACGAAAAGGTTGCCGACTATCGCCTCATGCTCCATCAGATCGAGATGCTTCGTCAGCATGCCAGCGGTAGTTTCCGTGATCTCTTGATTGGCATTTCGAAAGAGCCGGCGATGCTCATCTACCTTGATAATCGGATCAACACAAAAGGCAGCGCCAATGAGAACTACGCGCGGGAAATCATGGAGTTGTTCTCGCTTGGCACCGGAAATTACACCGAAGCTGACATCAAGGAAGCTGCGCGCGCTTTCACCGGTTGGACAAATGTGGGGCTCAAGGTCGTCTACAACGCTGAATCACACGATGATGGCGAAAAGGCTTTCCTCGGGGAAAGAGGCAGATTCGACCTCGAGCAGGTCGTGGATATCATCCTCAGGCAGAAAGCTGCCGCTGAATTGGTAACGAGCAAGCTCTATCGTTTTCTGGTGCGAGAAGAGATCGCACCGGAATTGAATGCAAAGCTCGCCACCAGCCTTCGTGAAAGCAAGTATCAGCTCAAGCCATTGCTGAAGACGATCTTCCTCAGCAAGGATTTCTACAGTCCGGCTTCCTACGCAACGCAGATCAAGAGCCCTGTTCATCTTGTTGTGTCCACCTATAAGAAGCTGGGTCTTACAGAAATACCGGGCGCACCTTATTTCCCGACCGTAACAACGAACCTCGGACAATCTCTTGGCAATCCGCCAAACGTCAAAGGCTGGGACGGCGGTCGCTCGTGGATAAATCCCTCGACAATGCTGCAACGCGCCAACTTTGCCCGCCAGGTTCTTTTCCCCGAAGGGGCACCAACGGGCGCTGAAACACGTGTCATACCCGAACGCTATTCCAATGCTATCCAGGAAGCCGAGGATCGCGACAAACTGGCCGCGATGGGCAACAGGAACGCCATTTCGTCGGGACAGATGCTGATGGCACAAGGCGAAATGATGACATCTTCCATCAGGATCAACAGCACTCCGGATTATGACCTCAAAGTCGGTGTCTATCGAGGTTATGTAAAGGCTTTCCAGCGCGTGAAAGAAGTACCGGCGACCCCGGCCAGACTGAGCCTGACTGCGATGGCGAAGAGCGCGGGAGTAAAGACAGCGGATGAAGCTGTTGACTATTTCTCGCGACGGTTTTTGCGTCTGCCATTGACCGTCGAAGCGCGAACATCCCTGGTCGACTTTGTCAGGAAGCAATGGGGTACGTCACAGATCGATTACGCCGGAGCACACCTGGAAAAGTCATTGAGGGAACTGGTTCACCTGATCATGAGCTCGCCGGAATACCAACTGTCATGAGCATAGGACGAAAGAAGGGGGTCAAATATGAACCACGAGAACTGCGATCACTCCGATCTTAGATTCGGCTCAACGCGCCGCGCTTTTTTGAAATCGGGTGTTGCAGGGTTCGGCGCGGTCGCTGCGTCCCAGTTCTTTCTTAATGAGACAGCGCTCGGGATGGCCGTTGATGCGCTGGCCGGCCGGGAATCAAGATACCCGAACCGCATCCTTGTCGTTCTCGAGTTGACGGGCGGCAACGACGGACTCAATACCATCGTGCCTTACTCGAACGACGACTACTATCGCGCCCGCCCGACGATTGCGATAAGGAAAGATCAGGCGATCAATATCAGCGATGATTTTGGTTTCCATCCCCGGCTGCTGGGCTTCGAACATCTATTCAAGAACGGGCAGATGGCTGTCGTCCACGGCTGCAGTTATCCTCAACCGAACCGCTCGCATTTCGTCTCGATGGGCTACTGGCATACGGCAGTGCCAAATGGCGCTGATACGCGAGGCTGGCTCGGACGTTTTGCGGATACATGGATGCCCGCGCCGAAGGAGCAGCTTGTCGTCAACATCGCGAAAGAGATGTCGATGGCAGTAAAGAGCAATGTCCAGGCGCCGGTTGTCTTCGGCGACCCGAACCGTTTTGTCCGCGAAGGTGGCGAAGCCGAGAAAGAAGTCTTCGCGAAGCTCGCCAAAGACAATCTCGAGACCGGCAATGACTCGCTGAGGTTTCTACACAACATCGCCGTGACTGCCGATCGAAGCTCGGAATTCGTTCGCACGGCGTGCGCGGAATACCGTACGAAGATGGACTACGGGTACGGAGAGGTTGGAACTGATCTCAAGAGAATCACAGCTTTGATTCAAGCCAAAGCGCCGACGCGAATCTTCTATCTCAACTTCGGCAGCTTTGATACTCACGTTTCGCAGTCGGGTCAGCACAACGGCCTGTTTGATCGGCTTGGAGACGCAGTTTTCGGGTTCCTCCGTGATTTGAAGAGAATTGGAAGGGACGACGATGTCGCCGTTCTGGCATTTACCGAATTCGGCCGGCGCGTGAAAGAAAACGCAAGTTTCGGAACTGATCACGGTGTCGCGTCGCCGATGTTTATTTTCGGGAGCAAGGTGAAGGGTGGTTTTTACGGAAAACATCCGAGCCTGACGGATCTCGACGCCGGCGATCTGAAGATGACGACCGACTTTCGTTCAGTCTACGCGACGATGCTGAAGGAATGGATGGGTTTTGAAGATACGCGGACAATTCTCAAAGGCGACTATCCGGCATTAGGTGTGTTCGGCTGAGGTTGGTGGTGGACCGACTACGTGTCAGTAGCCCGACCGTGAGGGAGGGCTTGCATCAGATGCTTGTTGTGTCGAAGCCCTCCCTCACGGTCGGGCTACTGACACGGCTTCACGTGCGTCTCGTTGTTATTCGTTCGTTAGGATCGGACTGAAAGGACGATTCATGTACCAGAAGATAGCCCGCACGCTTATCGCTTCCGCATTCATATGTGCGATCCCGCTCACGGCGATGGCTCAATCGGATGTTTCGTCTGCTTCAGTGAAAGGCACTGTCACCGATCCCCAGGGCGCCGCGGTTTCGAACGCTACTGTAACGATCAAAGACGTCGATCAGGGTGCGACACGCACTGTTACCACGGATTCGAACGGGGAGTTTCAGATTCCTCTCGTCCGGCCTGGTCTGCACGACATAAGTATTGAGGCTTCCGGCTTCTCACAATACCTTCTGAAAGACATTCAGCTAACGGTTGGACAGACTGCGAAATTCGACGTCAAGCTCCAGGTCGCGGGAGTCAGGACAGAAGTTGTAGTCACGAGCTCATCGCCGCTGATTGAGATCGAGCGCACGCAACAGGCCGACACGATAGAACGCCGGCAGGTTGAGAACCTGTCAAATGTTGGACGCACCTTTGCTTCGTATGTCTATACGCTTCCTGGCGTGTCGAACTCGAACGCTCCGCGCGCTCAGCTGGCGGGGCGCATCACAGGTTTCGGCACTTCGGGTTTCTCGATCGGTGGCAGCAACGGACGAAACAATCTGATCACTGTTGATGGCGGTGAAAACGAGTACGGTTCGGGCCAGGTGCGCTTTGATATTACCCCGGAGGCGATTCAGGAATTCCAGGTCAACCGCAATTCATTTACGGCCGAGTTCGGATTTACTGCTGGTACTGCGATCAACATTGTGACCAAGAGCGGCACGAACCAATTTCACGGCAGTGCCTATCTCTACTACCGCTCGCAGCACACATCGGCGCGCAATCCCTTCGACTTCAACTGCTGAAAAGTCCTTCGAACAGCGCGTATTTCCCGGCTTCACCGTTGGAGGTCCAATAGTCCGGAACAAGCTTTTCTTCTTTACCAACTACGAGCATCAGAAGGAGGACAACGCCCGTTTCCGCACTTACACCAACAGTTCATTACTGCAACCTTCTACCGCACAAGCTGTGCTGCTTTCGCAACTTGATGCTTCAGCAGATGCAAATGTTCGAAGGATTTCCGCCAATCTGCGCGGTGCTCTGACAACTACCGGAACGAATTATCCAACCACCTTCAAAATCCTGCGAGAGAGCGAGGGTACATTCAACGGGATCGGGCGGTTCAATACGTGGAGTACAAGGGTCGATTACCAGATCAGCAGTCAGGACTCGATCAATGGGCGTTTTACGATGTCGCGCAACTTTACCGATGATATCGGCACGAGTAATGGCACGTCCCCTTCAATTGGTGCCAGCCTTACCTATCGCGACTACTCTACCGTCGTAGGTTGGGTCCATAACTTCGGAAGCAATCTGATCAATCAATTGCGTGGGCAGTTCTCCCCGAGCAACTCGGCAGTGACTGCTCCACCTGAGCCCGCACGTATGTCCGCGATCATCAGCGGTCTCGGCGGGTTTGGCCGCACGTTTGGCGCGCCTTACATCGTCACCCAGGAACGTTATCAGTTCGAAGACAATCTAACGTGGCTTACCGGACCCCACACACTCAAGTTTGGGGCATCGTATCGTCCGGTGAAGTACAACTTTCGAAACGATCTCTGGTTTGCAGGGGAATACCAGTTCCAGGCGAGCGCGCTCTACCCGGTCACGCTCGCGGTTCCCACCGTCACGCAGCCAGGCAATATTCTCAGTGATCGAGCGATATTCGCTGCTGCCGTAGCGGCACTCGGCACAACTGCTCCTCAGATGAATCCACTGCAGAACTTCAATCTCAATCTGCCGCTGATCTACCGGCAGGGTTTCAATAATCCTCTCTGGATTGGAACGGGACACTACCTGGGAGGTTTTGCGCAGGATTCGTGGAGGGTTCATCGGCGTCTGACTCTCGACCTGGGTGCGCGTATTGATTGGGATGGCGAGCCACAGCCGGTGCCTCGCAACACTTACTTCTCGCCGCGCGTAGGTTTCGCCTGGCAAATCACCGGTGATGAGAAGACTGTGCTGCGTGGTGGCAGCGGGATCTTCTATTCACCGATCTACCTTCAGATTCCAGGCTACACCAGTGTTCTCAATGGCAGCGGAAACTACATCAATCAGATTGTCCGGACGGGCAATGCCGGTCTGCCCGCCGTATTCAACGCGAGCGCCGCGGGTGTCTATCAAGCGGGTATCTTTGGCAACGCGGCGGCAAACATACCTGCGAACACGTATCCTTATGGTGTCCTTACCCAGGCCCAGGTTAACGGTCTGGGTATCTCGACCGCAGCTGGCGCACCGGGCCGTGTCCTCTTTGACTTGAACCCGGACTACAAGAACAACTATGCGATCCAGGCCAATCTCGGTATTCAGCGCGCGATCACAAACAATCTCAGCCTCGAGATCGCGTATCAGATGTATCACGGACTCCACATTCAGCAGCCGGTAGGTCTGAATTATTGCGAGGCGGGCACGCCGGGTTGTCCAGCGACTCCGGCCAACGTGACCGCCATGTCGCAGCGTGACGCGCGACTGGGTCCCCTCTACAGAGTATGTGGTGCGGACACAAGTTGCGGGCGAATCAACGATGCCGGGATCACGCAGTTCACCGATTACCAGTCACGGGGCACATCGATCTATCACGGCATGACAGCCTCGCTGACGCGGCGTTTCAGTAACCACTATTACCTCCAGGCGAACTACACATTAAGCAAGGCGATTGACGATCAGACAGATTTCAATTCGGGCTTCGCGCCGCCTTTTCCATCACGCCTGTTCACAGAGCGGTCGCTCTCAACGTTCGACATCCGGCATAATTTCGTCTTCAGCGGCGTCTTCACAAGTCCGTGGGAACACTGGGCGCTGCGCGACATTTCGCTCAGTCCGAGCGTCTTCATCCGGACCGGGATCCCTTTCACGCTGCGTACCGGGACTGATATCAACAGCGACACTCGTGGCGGCACCGATCGATTGTTCAGCATCGGCCGGAACACCGGGATCGGACCGAATTACCGGAGCGTCAATGTAAGGCTCAGCAAGTCTTTCCGATTCTCACAGGATGGGCCAATGAGATTCGAATTGACTGTCGACGCAGCGAATCTGTTCAATCGGACAAACTTTGCTGCTGTCAACGAGATCATACCGGTCACAGTCGGTCCGACTGGTGTACTGTCGTTCCCGACGGCTCAGTCTGCGGCTGACTACAACGCCGGAACAGTAAGGCTCTCCGGACGCGAGGACCGCAACTTTACACGTGGCGATCCTCTAAGCTTCACGTCAGCGTTCAACCCGCGCCACATTCTCTGGGGAGTAAAGTTCGTCTTCTGAACTCAAACCGAAGTTAACGGGGAGCACATGAAATCGAGTCGCCCTCGTATGCCTTCAGCGTATGGCGTTTCAAAAAATACTAAAGGTCTCCTACCCTGGTCGCATGTCAGCCAAAGGATGTTAGAGGCGAAGAACTATTGGGTCTGCACGGTGAGTCCGGACGGATGTCCGTATGCTACCCCCGTAGACGGCTTGTGGCTGGATGACAAGCTGTTCTTCGGAGGGAGCCGCGAGACGAGATGGAGCCGGAATATTCAGCGCAATCGCGCGGTCTGTGTGCACCTCGAAAGCGCAACTGATGTTGTCATCCTTAGAGGCGATGCGCGCGAGCTGGAATCGATTGACCGAGCGCTGGCCGAACAACTGTCAAAACTCTCTTTGGAGAAATATGGATGGGGCCCAAAGCCGGAGGAGTACGAGAAGCTTGATGGAGTCTACGAATTCACTCCAGGTGTCGTCCTCGCATGGAAACAGTTTCCGAAGGATGTAACAAAGTGGGAAACGACGCCGAAAGGATGATGGATACCTTTGGTCACTGGTGGTGCGACTTGTTGCCCCACTCCAAACACGCCGCCGATCATTCATAGAGCCGGTGCTATAATCCGCGCTGTCTTGAACCAAAACTCTTCAGCGACAAATGACGCCTGAGCGATACAAACGAGTCCGGGAGATCTACGTGGACGCGCTCTTAGTCGGTCTGGATCGGCGCGACGCTTATCTCACCGAAGTTTGCGGTGCTGACTGGGCTCTGCGGCAAGATGTCGAATTGCTGCTCGACCGCGAAGAGCAGGGCGGCGCTCTGAACGATCAACCCACGCTCGAAGCAGCAACCAGGGTCCTGACCGAAAATCAGTCTGAGTCACCGATCGGGCAGTCGATAGGCAACTATCGGATTCTCTCCCTTCTCGGTAGAGGCGGCATGGGTGAGGTCTACCTGGGTGAAGACGCACGCCTCAGACGCAAAGTCGCTATCAAGCTCCTGCCTGCGCCATTCACGAAGGATCGCGAACGCTTGCTCCGCTTTGAGCACGAGGCGCAGGCAGCATCGGCTCTCAACCACCCGAACATCATCACCATTCACGAGGTCGGTGAGGTCCAAACAGAAGCCGGTAGCACGCACTACCTGGTCACCGAGTACATTGAAGGTGAGACGATGCGTCGGCGGCTGAAGGCAGGACCGATGAACCTGAACAACGCGCATCGACGTGGCATTGCAAGTTGCAAGCGCGCTCCAGGCAGCGCACGCGAACGGGATCATTCACCGCGACATCAAGCCGGAGAATGTAATGGTGCGGCCCGACGGGCTGGTCAAGGTGCTGGATTTTGGCTTAGCCAAACTGGCAGAGCGACCAATATCAACGGTTGACGTGCAAGAGCCGGCGGCTGACCTGATTACTGCTCCAGGCTTGATAGTGGGAACGGTCAGTTATATGTCACCGGAGCAGGCAAGAGGCCACAAGGTGGATCAGCGGACGGACATCTTCAGCTTCGGGGTGATGCTCTACGAGATGATCGCAGGGCGCAGACCGTTCGAAGGCGCGGCGATGAGCGACGTGATCGTAGCGTTGCTGACTAGTGAGCCGAAAGCGCTCTCAGAGCTTCGGTCAGAGACGCCACCAGGGTTCGAGCGAGTGGTAGTCAGATGCCTCGAGAAGAGGTTGGAGGATCGTTACCAGACTTGCCAGGAATTGCATGCTGATCTGGAGGAGCTCAAACAAGCTATCCGATACGGGACTCGACCGGAGCCGGAGCCTGCGCGGCTTGAAACTCGAGCGCTAGCCGCATCTGGGAGGATCACGATTCTCGATTGGCTTCGCCGTCACAGGTTGGCGGCTACAGGGGCTGCCGCTATGCTCCTGACCCTGCTTGCGTTGCTCGCGGCATGGGGTTACTTCCATGGCCGCGGCGACGCGATTGATTCACTCGCGGTCTTGCCGTTGGTTATCGACGACGCCAATTCGGCGAAGGATCACCTCAGCGACGGCATTACCGAAAACCTCATCAATAACCTCGCGCAGCTTCCCAACCTGAAAGTCATCGCCAGTTCGTCCTCGTTCAACCTCAAAGGGAAACAGACCGACCCGAAGACGGTGGGGGAGATGCTTGGCGTGCGGGCAGTAGTCACGGGCCGAATCGCGCAGGTCGGCGACGAACTCGCAATCAGCGTCGAGCTCTCTGATGCGCGGGACGGCCGCCATCTCTGGGGTGAACGGTACATACGCAAGCTTGGTGACCTGCTTGACCTGCAGCGCGAGATTGCGGAGGACGTATCGGCGAAGCTGCGGCTGCGGCTAAGCAGCGAAGACAAGAACCTGCTGAGCAGGCGTGATACTGAGAGCAACGACGCATACCAGTTTTACTCGCAAGGGCGCGCATACCTGCGTCAGCGAACCGCCGACTCGATCAGACAAGCGCAGCAATACTTTCAACAGGCAATCAATAAGGATACAAAATTATGCTCTCGCCTGGTCGGGGCTGTCTGACTCGTACATGCTCCTTTCGGCGCAGGGTGCGCTCCCGCCGAGTGAGGCTCACGCAGACGCAATGAAGACAGCGGTGAAGGTTGTCGAACTTTCGCCCGATCTGGCTGAGGGAAGGACATCGCTTGCGCACGTGCTCTTCCATACGGATGACCTGGCGGGCGCCGAAAGGGAATTCAAGCGAGCTCAACAGATCAAGCCCAATTATGCTCTTGCGCACCATTGGTACGGTGAGTTTTTGCGAGCAACGAACCGTCCGGATGAAGCGTTTGCGGCCCTGCAGCGGGCTAAGGAGCCGATCTGCTCGATCTTGCAATCAACGCGGAGCTTGGTTCGCATTACCATGCTACGCGGCAGTACCAGCGAGCTCTCGATCAATACGGGAAGACGCTCGAAATCAATCCGAACTATTTTCTGGCGCACCAAGGGCTCGCCAAAGTGCATTTGGAGATGGGCAAGTACTCGGAAGCTATTGCGCAATTCAAAGAGGTCGCAAAGCTCACCAAAGGCAATCGCGGTTTGGAGGGACTGGGCCGTGCTTACGCGCTGTCAGGCCAACGCGAAAAAGCTTTTGAGGCCATGGCCGAATTGCAAAAGAGGATGACACCGGGGAACGTTGGAGATGTTGGGGCCGGCAGCAATTTATGCCGCGCTCGGCGATAAGGATCACGCGTTTGCCCAACTGGAGAAGGTATTAAAGGAACGGCCGGAGCTCTTGGCCAGGGTCCAGAGTAATCCGGATTTCGATGGTTTGCGCTCAGACCAGAGGTACGCCGATTTGCTACGACGTGCTGGATTGGATCGCTGACGCGAGAGTATCAGTGCGCAGTTCAACCGCGACGAGGGTGACATCATCTGTGAGTGGCGAGCCTGGTCCTCGCCAGGCATTCAGATCGGCGGTGAGATGCGCAACAAGGTCCGGCAGGTCAAGCGCTGCCGCTCCGCGCAGGCTTTCAGCAAGGCGTTCGTCGCCGAAGAATGATCCACGAGCATCCACCGCCTCGATCAGGCCGTCCGTGTAAAGCAACAATCGGTCGCCGGAGTTCATCGGAACCGAAACATTCGAGTAAACGGCGGCCGGGGTAAAGGCGAGCAAGAGACCGCCCTCTTCAAGTGATTTGATTTCACCGCTCGCGCGAAGCAGCAGGATCGGCGGATGTCCGGCGCTTGCATACTCCAGCACACGACGCGTTGGATCGATGAAGGCATAAGTGGCGGTGACGTAGGCCAACTCAAACTTGCCGCAAAGGGCATGGTTCATTCCGGTAATCACACGCGCCGGGTCGCTTGCATGATCGGCTTGCGCAGCAAATGCGATCTTGACCATCGAAGCGATGAGCGCAGCGGGCACGCCGTGACCTGACACGTCGGCGACGAGAATGCCCACTCGACCATCGCCTTCATCCAGAAAATCATAGAAATCACCCGCCACCTCCGTCATCGGCATATAGCTCGCTGTGATTTGCAGACCCGCAACCGAAGGGGTCTCTGCTGGCAGAATGGACTGCTGGATGCTTCGCGCCGTTTCCAGCTCCTTCGAGATAGTGAAGAGGCGTTGCTCACTTTCGATCGCGCGTTGCGCGACGAAGTATCCGAGTCCAACGATGAAGGCAAGCATCCCGACCGGTTCGAGTGAATTGACGTTCTTGAGCGGGCTCTGCAGAAGAATCGTCTCGTACGCAGCAAGAACGGCGAAAATACTTCCGCCGATTATTGAGGCGATTATCCCTCCGCGCGCTCGCGGGGATAGGCGCAGCGAATGGTCGGGTGAGCTCGTCCGAATCGAACCAATCAGACACACCGATCCAAAAATGAAATGGGTGACGACTGCGATCGGATTCATCCATAGCATCGAGCCCGGCCGGCGAAGCGCGATGTCGGCAGCGATCGCCAGCGCCGCATAGACGAGGTCGAACTGCCACAAGCGGCGCGCAATAATCCGGTATGGCGGCGCGGCGACTGCTTCTACGAACATCGAGGCCGGCACGAAGATCGCGTATGTGATCCAACTATCGGTGAATCTGAACCAGGTTTCGGGCAACCCGGTGGTCTCCCATACGAGCGGCGACCGGCAGAGGAGTCGGATGCCGTAAAGGAGCACGAACACACCAAAGGAGGGCGCTGCCCGGTCACGCGACCAGCCACGCAGCGACGAGACCGCGAGGGCGGTAAGGCCGATCGCGACAAGAAACGCACCAATAATGGCGATGAGCAAAGCTTCGAGAGAGGTCATCAATAATCCTGCTCGCGAACATTATTTCCCGTCTCTTCGTCTCTCTTCAGCTCTTTCTTCATCGTTAATGATCCATGTAGTTGGCTGACTACCTCAAACCCGAGCCGGCGATAAAGTCTCAAGGCTGGATTCTTCTCACTCACACTCAGCGAGACTGCCTGATATCTGTGTTGCACGTTCTCGAACAACTGGTTCAACAGTTGTGTTCCTATCCCCATCCCACGACTCTCTGGCAGCACGCTTATGCACAGCTCAGGTGTGAGGTCATCGACATATCCGTAGCCCTTGTTATCTGCTGTTAGTAAGCGAAGCCAGGCTGCACCCGCTGGCAGGCGATCGCTCCCAATCAGGGCTATCAACCCGAAATCACCTGCTTTGCCCCAGCCCTGTACGTACCTTGAAAGGTCAGGGTTGCTCACGATTTGCCGTGGAGGAGCAGGGCTACCTGGTGGGACATAGATTGCCTGGTAAAGCATCTCCCAAAGGAAGGGCTCATCTGAAAGGGTGATCGGTTTCACAAGAGTCACGATGCGATCATCATAATATATCCATCACAGAAGATTTGGAGGTTTGAGTTCAAGCTTCAGCTTGTGGTTGAATTCCATCGTACCCAGATCACACTAAGGAGCCAAACGCCATGAATCGTTCTGCGCTCACTCGACGACTATCTCTTCTCATCTCGGTTACATTCCTGCTGGTAGCTCACGCATTCGCGCAGAGTGTCTCGCAGAGTAAGGACCCCAGTCTTTCGAGACTCGAACGAGAAATGGCTCGTCTCGCACAAGCCGCGGGCGGCGTCGTTGGCGCGACTGCGATTCACATCGAAACTGGACGAAAGGTATCAATCAATGGCACTGACCGCTTCCCGATGGCCAGCACCTTCAAAGTTCCGATTGCGGTCGAATTGCTTCGCCGCGTAGATGCCGGGGAGTTGCGTCTTGATCAAATGATCGAGCTCAAGCCAACTGATATCCATCCTGGCAGCGGCACTCTGTCCGATCTTTTCAACAAACCCGGTGTCGCTCTTTCGGTTCGCAACCTGCTCGAATTGATGATGCTGATCAGTGATAACAGTGCTACGGATGTGTGCCTTCGGCTTGCGGGTGGAGCTCCTGCGGTGACAGCGCGAATGCAGGCGCTTGGCATCAGCGCGATTAGTGTCGATCGATCCACTGTTCAGTTGATTTCTGATTGGATTGGTATTGAAAAACTTCCAGCAGGAACCAATGTCGATCTCGCCACATTCGGACGTCTTTCAAACGCGGTCAAAGCTGAAGAGCGCGCGGCCGCCGGCAAGCGCTTTGATGCTGATCCTCGCGATACATCCAGTCCCGACGCGATGACGGCACTGCTGGAAATGATCTTTCGCAAGACGCCACTGAAACCAGAGAGTGCAGAGCTGCTGCTGGATATCATGCGACGCTGCCGCACCGGCGATGCCCGCCTGAAAGGCAGGCTACCTCCTGCAACAGTAGTGGCTCACAAGACTGGCACGATTGGCGGGTCAACAAATGACGTGGGCATCATCACATTGCCAGCAGGCGCCGGACATGTGGCGATTTCAGTCTTTGTCAAAGCATCAGAAAAGGACGTAGCTCAGCGCGAAGCCGCAATCGCCAAGATCGCCCGCGCCGTCCATGATTACTTCCTGTTTCAGCCAGGCAGTTCGACGAGTTCCGGAAACTAATTCACCACCTGGGAGTGCTGGTCTCTGACCGGGGCGCGGCAGTGGATCCACCTCAAACGTGTACTTCTGCACGCGCCGGTCTGACGGGCGCTCGCAGTCAGCTTCTCGGCGTATATGGATCTGGAACAACACGCTCAAAGACCGCAACGGTCTTGAATGGCCCGTTAAGGCCCATGCCTTCCGTCATAACAGTGAGCGTCTTACCGCCATCCGAAACTGTGTAGGTTCCTTTGCCAAGCACCTTTCCGTCGACCTCCGCCACGGCTTCGATGGTCTGGGGATCGGGTCGGTTTCCAAACGCCAGCGCACCTGGTGGAACGCCCGGGATCGGACGTCCGTTAAGATCGAGAATTGGTCGGCGCCTTCCGTCCGCGATGATCGGCGTTGGACGTTCCGCTACTGCCTGGCCATCCTTGATCCCGTACGCAACCAGCAGGTAACCCGTGTCTGTAGCTTCGAACCGCAGGCACGCCTCTTCCGGAGTGTAGTTTGGGTCCCACTTTGATTTCTCGTTATTTGCTTTCCAGGTTCCTTCAAACAGATCGTCTGTCATGGTCAACTCCTTCAATCTTCCGGTCCATGTCGATAGGTACTCCAGTGGCAAGTGCAGGGCGAGGTCGCCAAACAACCGCACCATTCCAACCAGCCCTTGCTCACGCCAGACCAGCGGCGCGATATCCGCCCCGAGACGTTCAAGGCCATCACCGCAGATCATCCGAAACTCGTAAGGAAACGCCCGGGCCACGCGCTGATACAACCGACCGCAACCACTCGCCCAATAGTTCACGATCGCGCCTCCTGTCGGCGCCTTGCGTCAAGGACTCGGACCAGGTCCTTTAGCCGCTGGCTTTCGAGATCGAGGACCTGCTCGCCCAGAGGCGTCAACTTGTAGTACCGGCGCCGCGCATCGTCGAACTCTGGCGCCGGACGTTCACCAGATTCTACGATCAGGCCTTGCTCGATGAGACGCTTCAACGAGCCGTACAGAGTCGCCGGCCAGAGGCGCACCTTGCCGCCACTGCGCTCGAGCACCTCCTGCATAATGCCGTAGCCGTGCTGTTCGCCCCCGACGAGCGAGAGGAGAATGTGGAACCAATTGCTCTTGAGCGGCACAAATGAATCGGGTTTCTTTCTGGCCATCAGGAACACTATATATCAGTTGATATCGATATGAGTCAAGATCAATCTGGGCAACCTGATCGATCACAACGACATTTTCGGTAGCCAAAAAACATAAGGCTCCGAGTGTCTTTCCCGGAGCCTTACTGTTTCAGTAGCGAAGTACTGCTCGCCTGACTAATTGCACTTGCCGCCTTGCGCGTTGAATATCGTTCCCCAGGCTTTGTAGCAGAGTTCGCCTGTGAATGAAGCCGAAACAGTGGTTGAGAAGACCTTGTCTTTGGTTGTTCCAAAGCCCTTAATTAAAACTTCGATCGGCTTATCCTTAGCAATATCGCTGGGAATGATCAGAGGCCGGGTGAAGCCTGCCGTTATTTTGGAAGTGGTTAATACCTTAGGCACCGTAACGGTAACACCGTTGGTCGTTTGATTGACGTAATAAAGCACGGTCATCTGCGCCACATAACCAGCCTGGTTGTTGAACTTGATGCCTCTCTCTCCGTCGGGAATGTCTTCGCCGGTGAAGTGCGTGTTGACGCTATCGCCGAAATTATAGAAAGCAGCTCCGATGTCAGCTGACGCATTGACGATCCAGTCTCCTACCGCGTCTTTGGGCACGGTTCCAACCACCTGGTAACTCGAGTCATTCAGTTCATTGACAAACTTCAGCGCATCACCGATTTGAATTTGATTGAATTGAATGACAGTCGGGAAGCGGGTGTACCCTTTGGCTACCCATTCAGCTTTTCTTTTTTTCAATTCGTCGTAGTCATTGTAGTACCTGGCCGTAATCGCATCGGTCAGACTCGTGCTAAAACTTCCAACGAGCAGAAATTTGTCGTCTTCTGCGGCTGTCGGAGCATATTCATTCTTGCCACCGTACATTTTAGGAGTGATGTAGCCTTTCCACACGGTAAGACTCTTTTTGTTTGCGTATTTACTTGCAGACAGGTCGTTGCCATCATGAGCCAGGATCACGAGTCTATTCTTGGCGTTAACCAATTCCGTTCTAGTCGGCCATGCGGGTTGGCCAGTGGGCTTAACATAAAACCCTGTTTTCATGCCGGCAGCGGCAACTTCATTATCGAATTGGGTCGCGGTGGCGCTGTTGTTTTGTAGCGCAATGAACACGATCTCGTTCGGATTGGCGACCATCCATTTATCAATCTGTTGCAGGATAGTCGAAAACCGGATGTATCCTTTGTTGCTTTTGGACCAGCCGGGAAGAGGTTCTTTGCTCTTCAAATCATTATCTTTGGCTCGTTGGGCCTCAAGTTTACTGTTGCTGTGGGGCGCTTCGCCGCAGTGACAGATATAGACTCCCGCCGGAGATTTGTCATCGGGGGTATCGTAGACAATATCAATCTCCAGCATCCTCACTCCGCCATTCAGCTGGGTTGTCACGTCATATCGCTGAGAATTCTGCAGTGTAAAGCCGTATGCGTAACTCGCTACCACATTGTGTGAACCGAGATAGGTATATTGATTGATCGGCTTTTCAGCTACTGAGTTCGTTATGGGCGTCGCTATAGCAGCCTTGCCGGTTAACGCACGCCAGCTTGTTAGTGCGAGCATAACGCTCAGCGTGATCACGAGAGTGGTGATTTTTCTGTTGATCATGATTTCCCTTTCTCTTGCCGGGGCACATATGTTGAATACCTCGTGGTAGCGCGCATCTTTGCAGCGCAGGCTTAGGTTGAACTCGAACCCACGCGGTTTGAGTTCAAGCTTCAGCTTGCCCACGGCGCCGAAGGCGACGGTCTTCAGGGCTTAGCACGTCGAAAAATGTCCGAACTCCTCAGGTGCGGATTGTGGCTCTTGCAGGTGGGCAGGTGAATAGCGAGAACTGCTCAATTTGGCTGAGTAGTTCTGCTCAATTTGCTGGCAAGGGTCAGGGTAGCTCCGATTTGTGATCGAGAGCAAATTTGATGAGCGCGTGGGTTCCGTGGAGATCGAGTTTGGAGCAGATGTTGGCGCGATGATTCTCAACTGTGCGAACGCTGATACCTAATGCGGCGGCAATCTCCCTGCTCGTTTTGTATTCGGCCAGGAGTGTCAGTGTGCGCCGTTCCGTTGGTGTTAGCAGCTGCAATCCCGGTTGTTGCGCCGACAGTCTTGCGGCGCGTGTAGTACGGCTGAGCAGGAACGTCGAGAGCGTCGGGCTGATGTAATTCTTTCCGGCAGCGACAGCGTGAATAGCAATCACGACATCCGCTGCAGCGGAGTCTTTAACGATATATCCCTGCACGCCCAGATTGAGGGCCTCGTTAAAGTGCAACTCATCCTGATGCATCGTGAGGAAAATAATGCGCGTCGCAAGCGACGAAACATCATGCAGACGCCGTACGAGAGCAAACCCATCCATCCGCGGCATGTCCAGATCAATCAGTGCAATTTCCGGCTTATGGTTCTGAATCAGCTCGAGAGCGATCTCCCCATTCTCCGCTTCGGCGACAACCTGTAACTGCCTGTCTTTTTCGATGACTTGTCGCAATCCCTGGCGAAAAATCGGATGGTCGTCGGCGATCAGTATCCGGATTACATCTTTCATGGCTGACGCAATCGGTAGCGCAATATTTATTGTCGTCGAAGCACCGGGCGTTGAATTCAGTGCAAACGTTCCGCCAAGAATGCGCGCGCGTTCCGCCATTCCGATCAATCCAAAGCCTCCCGTCTGCGCCAGTGGCGCTGTTTCAGTTCCGGAGCCCATTTGCGCCACAAATTGTTCTGCGTTGTCGATGCCCTGACCATTGTCTTGCGCGAGTAAGCGCAGAAAGGCTCCGTCGCGGCGGATCGTCAGTCGAGCTTCGGTCGCGCGCGAATGTTTAATTATGTTGTTGAGGCTTTCCTGCACAATACGATAGAGGCTGATTTCGGCCTCTTTTGTAAGCAGTCCGTCAATCTCTTCAATCTCGATCTCAAACCGGATACCAGAGGTTTGTCCGCCTGCTGCACGATCGCGTTCAAGGTCTTGGTCAGTCCGAAGCGTTCGAGCTGATAAGGGCGGAGATTATAAGAGATCGCGCGAGCTTCATCGATGGCGTGCGCCGCCGATTCGGAAATCTCAGCCAGTTGTTCAGCCGTCGCTTCGCGATCCTCGATGCCGCTCAACGCCAGCCACGCGCGGTTCTTGATGATCAGTAGGCTTTGCCCAAGACTGTCGTGTAGCTCGGAAGCAATGCGTTGGCGTTCGTGCTCCTGTGAGGCCAGCAATTGCCGCGAAAAGCGCTCCTGCGCAACACGCGCGCGATCCAGTTGACGCACACGATATTGAAACGCCCCAAACACCAGACCGGCCAGGATCACCAGTCCCAGCATACGAAACCACCACGTACGATAAAAAGGCGGCAGTACCGTAATCGGCAGGCTCTCGCCTGCAGAGTTCCAAACGCCTTCGCCGTTGTCAGCGATTACTTTGAAAGTGTAAGAGCCCGGAGGCAGGTATGAGAAATATGCCGTGCGCCGATTGCCTGCGTCGATCCAATCGTGGTGCAACCCTGCCATCTGATACTTGAAACTGATCTGTTGCGGTCGGCTCCAGTTTATCGCGGTGTATTGAATCTCCAGATTTTCTTGTCCCGGTTCAATCCGGAGAGAGTGATCGAGTGGCACTCTGGAGCCGGCCAGTGTGGCTCCTTCAATGACTACTCGCGAAGGTGGCAGGTTGTATGGCCGCGGATCAAGGGCCACGATGCCTCGCAACGTGGGAAACCACAGACGTCCATCTCGTGCTTTGAATCCTGCCGGCTGTCCTCCGTTACATTCGCGGCTGAGCATGCCATCGGCAACACCATAGGCAAACGACGTCACCGACTGGCGACGGCCATCAGCGAACTCGTTCAGCTCCCCCAGACTGACGCGATAGATCCCACGGTTACAGCTCAACCACAAATTGCAGCTATCATCGTTCGTATCTGACAGTATCTGGTAGGCAGTATCGTCGTGCAGACCGTCTTTTCTGGTGACAGTGACAAACCTGCCATCCTTGAAGCGATAAAGGCCGTCGCCTCGTGTCGCAATCCAAAGGGTTCCCTGGTGATCCATATGGAAGCACTCCACATTTCCTGGCGCCATCCCCTCCTTTTTTGACCACGTCGTAAAACTGCCGTTGTGCAAACGGCTGATGCCGGCGCCCCGCGTGCCAATCCAAAGACTGCCCGTAGCATCCTCATATAGTGACGTTACGTCATTGCCGGCCAACCCGTCATTCCTGGTGTAGAGCGTGAAGCGACCGTCACGGAAACGCTGTAGACCAGTGCCAAAGGTTGCGATCCAAAGGTTGCCGGCACGATCGCCGAGTATCGAGAAGACGTTATCGCCCGTCAGTCCATCCTTTGTAGTCCAGGCACGAAAGCGTCCATTTGTGAACTGGCTCAGTCCTCCGGTGCGTGTGCCGAACCATAGACTTCCATCTTTGTCCTCTCCGATCGTGTCAATGTCTTTGTAGGGAAGGCCGTCTTTCTTCGTCCAGGTTGTAAACGCTCCGCTGCTATAGCGGCTCACGCCTGACTGTCCGCCAATCCAGAGGTTGCCGTGACTGTCCTCAAAGACAGGCCGCGAGAAATCGCCAGCCAATCCATCCTGTGCACTGAAGCTCTTGAAGCGTGGGTCTTTGAGCTGGCTCAATCCGCCTTCCGTGCCTACCCATAGATCGCCTTCATTATCCTGATAAATCAGGACAACGCGGTTACCAGGCAATCCATCCTGCATCGTGAACGCCGCAAACCTGCCATCCTTGAACTGATAGAGTCCGCCGCCATAGGTGCCAATCCAGAGTGCATTCTCACGGTCCTGAAAGAGTTTCCAGATCGTATCGTGCATCAGACCGTCCTTCGCGCCGTAGCGCGCGAAGCGGCCATCTCTGAAACGCGCCAAACCGCCGCCCGCCGTACCTACCCATAAATTACCTGCGCGATCCCAACACAGTGAACGCACTTCGTTGCTCCCCAGGCCGTCGCGTGTTGTGTATGTGGTGAAGCGGCCATCCTTGAACCGGGCCAGACCATTCAGCGTGCCGATCCAGACGGCGCCCTCGCTGTCTTCTGCAAGCGCCCAAACGTGTCCGTTTGGCAATCCTTCCTTAGTCGTGTAGGCAGTAAATCGGCCATCTCGCTCATTCTGCGGCTGGTAAACATTCACACCGCCGCCGTCGGTTCCAATCCAGACATTTCCTGCGCGATCTTCCAGCAGACAGGTTGTGTGGTCATCAGATAATCCCTGCTGTGTTGAATAAAGCGTGAAACGTCCATCCGCGGAGCGTCTGGTCAGGCCGCCGGTGACGGTTGTCATCCAAAGGTTTCCAAAGTGGTCTTCGAGCAAAGCAAAAACACGATTGCCGCGAATCCCACTCGTATTGCTTCTATCGAAAGTTGTGAAACGTGCGCCATCAAAACGCGCTGCACCCTCGATCGTGCCAAACCACAGGTAGCCGTCCCGCGATCTGGTGGCCGAGATCACCGTGTTTTGCGGCAAGCCATGTTGTTCCTGCCAAACGAACTGTTGATACCTGCCAAATACCTTGTTCGGACTGTAGGTCTGACCCACCGCAGTGACAGTCAACCAGCCAACCAGCAACGACATGAGAATCAGTTTGCAGGTGGTCTTCGGGCGTCGTCCCGTCAAGGGCTCTGAATTACGGATTGCGATCATCAAGGTATCCGGTGAGCAATGGAAACTTACTGCTCGAGATTCTTGCGTTCAAGATCAATCATCGTGGTGTTCATGATCGCAGAATATGCAGCCTGGCGCCAGCTCTTTGCGAATTGATAAGCACTCCCACGGGGGCTATACTTCACGTTCTGAACTTACGGCCTCCTTTCGCGAAACAACGGTATTCCTCGGCATACAGCACCCCGGCGTGCTTGAGCCTCCGCCGTCTTGTGTAGGTTGGTCGGTTCGCCGTGCGGGCTGAGGATGAAGGAGCCGCTAACACGTCCAGATCAAAGCGTTACTCAACTGCTGGTGAAATGGGGCAGCGGCGACAGAACTGCGCTCGATGAGTTGATTCCGCTCGTCTATGACGAGCTCCGAAAACTGGCCGCGAGTCATCTACGTCGCAAGGGAGGAGAACACACGCTTCAGGCCACATCGTTGGTGCACGAAGCCTATGTCCGGTTGGCCGACCAGAAGGACGCTTCGATGCAACATCGCGCGCAGTTCTTTGGCCTCGCGGCGAAGGTGATGCGCGACATTCTGGTTGATAAAGCGCGAAAGCGTCAGGCGGCAAAACACGGTGGCCACCAATTGCGTTTATCGCTCAGTAAGGCTGAACGCTTCGGCCACAAACCCGACGTAGACCTCGTAGCTCTCGACGACGCTTTGAAACAGCTGGCCGCGACGAATCCCCAACACAGCCGGGTCATCGAACTGCGTTTTTTCGGAGGCCTGACGATCGAGGAGACTGCGAAGGTAATGAGCTTGTCACACGCCACGACGGAACGTTATTGGAGTTTCGCTCGAGCATGGCTGCGACGCGAGCTTGGCGCATGAAGGTTATGAAGACGCCCGAAAATATGCAGCGAATGGAGGAACTCTTTCACGAAGCTCTCGAGCTCGGGCCGCAGGAGCGAGCCAGTTTTCTGGCGCGGCTCCGGAATTCAAGTCCGGAGCTTGCAGCCGCAGTCGAGTCCCTCATTGCTGCCCACGAGCGGCCGGAGAGTTTTATCGACGCGCCCGCCTTTGAAGCCGATGCCGAATCAATCGCGAATCCGCAGCCTGCGCTAGTGGCGGGGCAAATGGTGGGACACTATCAAATCATCGCTCCCCTCGGAAAAGGCGGAATGGGTGAGGTCTATCTTGCAAGTGATGCGAAGCTCGATCGGAAAGTGGCGCTCAAGCTGCTGCCATCGGGGTTTACTGATGACAAAGACCGCCTGCGCCGCTTTATCCAGGAAGCGAAGGCCGCATCCTCACTTAATCACCCGAACATCATTACGATTCATGAAATAGGTCAGGCGGAAGGCTCGCACTTCATCGCTACTGAGTTCATCGACGGGCGAACACTCAGGGATCGTGTTTCGCGCGAGCGAATGAAATTCACGGATATTCTCGAAGTGTCAATTCAAGCTGCAAGCGCCTTACAAGCTGCGCACACGGCAGGAATAATCCATCGCGACATCAAGCCTGAAAACATGATGCTGCGACCGGATGGGTATGTAAAAGTTCTCGACTTCGGGCTCGCCAAGCTGACCGAGAAGTCCAACCAATCGAACCCGAACGTGAACCCGGCCCCGGTCGATCCAGAGGTAGACACACTCGTAAGGCACACCGAGCCTGGTACCTTGATGGGAACAGTTCATTACATGTCGCCCGAGCAGGCGCGGGGCCACGTCCTGGACACAAGGACTGATGTATTCAGCCTGGGCGCGGTGATGTACGAAATGGCGGCAGGTCGACTGGCATTCTCCGGTGCAACGACTGTCGACACCCTCGTGTCAATACTTGAGAAGGAGCCCCCGCCCCTCGACCACGACGCGCCCGAAGTTCCTACCGAGTTTCAAAGAATAATAAGCAAAGCACTACGCAAGGATCGAGAAGAGCGATATCAGACGATCAAGGACTTGTTGATAGACCTCAAGAGCTTGAAGGAAGAGCTGTCATTCGAACAGAAACTGGAGAGATCGAGGCCGCCAGGCGCAAGCGCAAGCACTGAACCCGCAACCACACCCGCTCAGATTACTCAGCGAACGAGAATCCGCAACAAGGGTGTGATCGCGGTGGGGGTCGTCGTACTTGCATCGCTGCTGCTTGGCGGCGGCGCGATGCTCTGGCGGCGCGGCGGGTCGACGCCTGCAATACCTGCTCCGGTAAGACCTGCAGAACGGGCGTTGAGCTACTGGATAACCGTGCAGAAGTATCGCGACGGTAAAGCGTATCAGGATCCATTCCGGCTGAGAGATGACATCAACTTTGAAAAGGATTACAGGATCCGATTGAACATCACGAGCTCACAGAGTGGGCGCCTTTATTTGTTGAACGAGGGCCCTGAGCAAGCTGATCAAACTCCGTCGTTCATCGTGCTCTTTCCATCCGAGACGGCCAACAACGGCGTCGGCACAGCTGAGCGAAAACCAGGAGATTCAAATTCCTCAGCAAAGCTGGTTTCAATTCGATGAGCAGCAGGGTACGGAGAAGATCTGGGTTGTTTGGGCTGATACGGACGTGCCCGAGATGGAGGCAATCAAAGGGTTTGCTAATTCCAAAGATCGTGGGTTCATCAGCAGTCCCGGACTGAGGACGGCAGTTAATGAGTTCTTGAGACTTCACTCGTCGTCAAAACCGTCTGTCGAACGTGATCAAGAGAAGAAAGAGACCGTTGTCAAAGCGAATAGTGGGACGCTGGTTCACGTCATAAGGCTGGAGCACCATTAGCTGGATCTAGGGGTCAGTAGCCGGACCGTCAGGGAGGGATTTCAAGCGATGCTTATCTTGCTCGAAGCCCTCCCTAACGGTCGGGCTACTGACACGGTTCGACGTGGAGCTACAGCGTTGAACTCCGATCCCCTGATCTCCGTTTAGAACCATAAGAGCAAGGCCCTGACCACGCGTACGCCTTGCACAAGAACAGGAGCCCCCAAAATGTTTCGATCCTCACTTTTTCCGCTAGTCCTCTGCCTTGGCCTGATTGGTTTCGCGCAGACTAAAGATGAGATTCGGTCGCTCGAGCCCGGCCAGACGGTAGAGCGCGAGATCGCGGGCGGCGAATCGCATGTGTATCCGATCAAATTATCGGCGGCACAATTCATGCGTGTCGTGGCGGTCCAAAGAGGGATCGATATCGTAATCGAGCTCGCTGACCCAGCCGGTAAGGAGATTTGGAAAGCTGATTTCTCACGCAATTTTGGAGGGCAGGAATCTCTGTCCTTCGAAGCAGTTGTTCCTGGCGAGTATCGACTCACACTCCGTCCATCCTCCAAGACTGCCCTGAAGGGGATCTTCGACCTGCGGCTGGAAGTGAAAACCTCAGCAACGGCGGATGACAAGAAGCGGATCAATGCCGAACGGTTGTTGATGGAGGGCTTGGAGTCGACTCGACAATCGAATCATCAACCAGGTATTGAAAAAGCGCTACAGGTGCTGCCGCTCTGGCGTGAGCTGAGCGATCAGTATTGGGAAGCCGACACACTGAGCCTGCTCGGCAGCGCACACAATTCGACAAGGAAGTTTGATCAGGCCGCTGAATACTACAACCAGTGCCTGCTTCTGAGACGGCAGATAAAGGATCGCGCCGGGGAATCGAACACGCTTTCGGGATCTGGGGGTCGTTTCGAGCGGTCAGAACAAACACGATCAGTCCCTCGCTTATGCGACGCAGGCGCTCGAAATAAAGCGTGAGTTGAAAGACCGGGCAGGTGAAGCGAGAGTTCTGAATGTCATGGCAAATGCCGCTTTCCAGTTCGGCAGATTTGCCCAGGTGATTACATACAGTGACCAGATGTTGGGAATCTATCAGGCCCTCGGGGATCCGAGCGGGGATCGGCGATGCGTATAACCTCAAAGGAAGATGCCACTTTAACCTGAACCAGGCCGACGACGCCGTCAGCAACTATGAAAAGGCGCTGGCGAGCTATCGGGAGGCAAAGAATCGCCGTTCTGAAGGTATCGCCCTTCATAATCTTGCATTGATAAGGCATCGCCTCCGTCAGTACGATGACGCCCTTCAGCTGTATGAGCAGTCGCTCGCAATCAAACGCGAGCTAAAGGATCGTTTGAATGAAGGCGCTACTCTTTCGTCCATTGGCAACATGTTTACCAATACGGGTGAGTACGAACGGGCGCTCAAGTATCTCGATGAGGCGTTATCCATCTCGCGTGAATTGAAGGATCAGGCGAGTGAGGTGACCGCTCTCATCAATATCGCAACGCAACATCAATCGCTCGGGCAAAACGAGAAAGCTCTCGAAATCTCTGAAACAGTCCTTTCCATTGCCAGGTCTCTGAAAATCCCTTTACTTTTGAATAAGGCTTACAAGAACCTCGAATCGGTGGCTTACCAACAGGGGCTGTACGAGAAGGCGATAGAATCTCAGGAAGAGTTATTGGTCTTTGATCGAGAGACAAAGAATCTCCAGGCGGAGACGTATGATCTCATTTCCATGGCGGGCAACTATCGCAACCTTGGACGATATGACAGGGCGCGCGAGATCTTGCAGCAGGCGCATGCACTTTCGCGCGATGACAAATCACCGAAGTCGGAAGCGTATGTCTTAGCCAACATCGGCATCGTCTATACGGTTGAAGGGAACTATCGAGAGGCTGTCGGATATCATGAGCGGGCTGTGGCACTCTTTCGCGAAGCGAAGGAGCCAATATCCGAAGCGCGCAGTCTGATCAATCTCGGCGAATGTTTTCTCAAGCTGGGACGTCCTCAGGAATCAATCGCGTTATCCGCTCAGGCTCTCTCGTTAGCTGCGCGAAATCAAGGATCGAGACGGGGAATCGATTGCTCTGGGCAATCTCGGGGCGGCCTATAACGCCTCGGGCCAATTCGCCAAAGCCGCCGAGAGTCTGTCACAGGCGTTGGAGATTGCGCGCGAGGTCAAGAAACCGGAGCGATACAGAGAAGCTTTGAATGAATTGGCCCGACTCGAAAGGAATCAGGGCAATCTCGCGAAGGCGAGTGAATATCTCGAGCAGAGTCTGAAGAGCCTCGAAAAATCCCGCAGTGAAATTTACAGTCCTCAATCTCGCGCCGCGTTCCTCGCCGCAGAACAGGAAAGCCTCCAGCTTTACATTGATCTCCTGATGCTTCGTCGCCGGGCCGAACCAGGCATGGAAGCGCTTGCGGTCGAAGCAAGCGAACGCAGTCGCGCGCGGGTCTTCCTGGAATTGCTCAGCGAGGCTCGCATAGATATCCGTCAGGACGTAGATGCGGCGTTAGTGGCACAGGAACAGGCGCTCGGCAAGAAGGTGAACACGTGGGCACAACGGCTCGACCAGGCCACAAAACCGGAACTTGTATCCCGACTGAAACTGGAACTCGGTCAGTTTGAAAGCGACCTTGAAAGAACTCAGGCCGCAATTCGAAAGGCCAGCCCGCAATACGCTGCACTCACACAGCCCCAGCCGCTCAAGCTCAGCGAGATTCAGCAGCAACTCGATGCCGGCACATTGCTGCTGGAATACTCGCTCGGCGTGGAGCGCAGTTACCTCTGGGCAATTACCAAAGATTCGGTGACGAGTTATGAATTGCCGAAGGGCGAGCAGATCAAACAGAGTGCCTTGCAGGTTTACGAACTGCTGACGGCGCGCAGCACGAGCAAACGCGGCGAGTCGGCACTCGAGCGGCGCGACCGCATCGCGCAGGCGGAAGCGAAACTGCCCGCCGCTGCACAATCACTGAGTCAGACCGTGCTCGCACCGGTCGCAGCTCAGCTTGGCAACAAACGGCTGGTGATCGTCGCCGACGGCGCATTGCAATACATTCCGTTTGGCATGTTGCCGGAGCCAGTGGCCGGTGGTCAGTATGTCAGTGGCCGGCAAGAACCAGCCACTCGTAGTCAACCACGAAATTGTCAACCTGCCGTCTGCTTCGGCGCTGGCGATTCATCGCACGGAGTTGGCCCATCGCGAGCTCGCACCAAAGATGCTGGCAGTGATCGCCGATCCCGTTTTTGATCGTACCGATGCGCGTTTCAAGTTGCCGGCGTCTGAAGCGAGGGACAAGGAACAAGCTCAGACTCAGACTATTGGTTTCAACGACGCCCGCAGCATAGAGCATCTCGCGGAAAAACCTGATGCCAAGGCAGGTACCACGACACAAGACTGGTCATCCCCCGCTTGCCTTTCACGCGTCAGGAGGCCGATCAACTGTTGACGCTAACGCCGAAGACTTCAAGCTTTGCGGGCGATGGATTTCAGGCCAGTCGCGAGACCGTTCAGAGCGGCGAGCTGAGCCAGTATCGCTACGTGCACTTTGCCACGCACGGGTTGCTGGATAGTGAACGACCCGGACTTTCGTCGCTCGTGCTTTCAATGGTGGACGCACGCGGCAAGGCGCAGGACGGCTTCTTGCGCGCCAACGATATCTACAACCTGAAGCTGCCAGCCGAGCTCGTTGTGCTCAGTGCGTGCCAGACGGGACTTGGCAAAGAGGTCAAAGGCGAAGGACTGGTCGGGCTTACTCGCGGGTTTATGTATGCCGGGGCGGCGCGCGTAGTCGTGAGTTTGTGGAATGTGAATGACAAGGCGACCGCCGACCTGATGTCGAAGTTCTACGAGAAGATGCTGAAGCAGGGCGAGCGTCCGGCGGCGGCTTTGCGTGCGGCGCAGGTCGAGATGTGGAAGCAGAAGCAGTGGCAGTCACCGTACTACTGGGCTGCGTTCACGATGCAGGGGGAGTGGCGATAGGGACGTTTATGAAGGTACGTTGTACCGGCGTTTAGCCGGAAGCGTTACTTTCGAAGTACTCACGGAAGTAACGATTCCGGCTAAACGCCGGTACAACGTACCTTCATAAGAAAACTTTCGAAGTGATGAGGGGATCAGGGCTGAAATTTCGGTAGTCTGATTGGAGTGATGTTGGCGTATATGACGATCAAACGATTCTCTTTGCTGCTTCTGGTTGTCGGTTTGTCGACTGTGTGCGTGCAGGCGCAGAAACTCGAATCCGGCAAACCAATTGAACGCGAGGTGGCGGGAGGCGAATCGCACACTTATCAACTCAAGCTCGCAGCGGGCCAATTTCTGCGCGTAGTGGTCGAGCAGAAAGGGATTGATGTCGCGCTTGCACTCGTCAGCCCTGACGGCAAGCAACTTCTCGATAGCGACGTGACAGACGCCCTGGGCTCACGCGAGCCGCTCTCTTTTGAAGCCAAAGCGGCCGGTGATTACAAGCTGGTGGTGCGCGCCAATGGTGTCGCCACGCTGAGCGGAGCTTATCAGCAGCAGACGGAATTGAAAGTGTCCGCTGACGTCAGATTGATAGGTGAGTACCGGATGCGCTCGAGCAGTGCGACCATCCCGAGCGGAACGTATCAGGTGCTGTTGGATCTGAAAGTCTCTGCTAGTGAACAGGACCGCAGGCGAATGGCTGCCGACCAGCTATTGATCGAGGCCGCCGTACTGAGCCGGCAAATGGAATTTCAGCAGAGCATTGAGAAGCAGCAGCAGGCATTGCTCCTCTGGCGTGAGCTCGGAGATCGAAGCTGGGAAGGTGACGTTCTCCGTTCAATAGGCAGGAATAATGAGGATCTGTTTCGCTATGACAAAGCCGGCGAATACTATGAGCAGGTGCTGGCGATACGTCGCGCGCTCAAGGACCGCAGGGGCGAAGCCGACAGCTTGTCTGATCTAGGTCTTGTTTACGATCGGATGAGCTCCTATGACAAGGCGCTCGAGTATTTCCAGCAGGCTTTGGCAATCAACCAGGAGCTGAAGAATCGGCGAGAGGAAGGAGTCAGCCTTTGCTGGATAGGATGGGTTAACTACAGGCTCAAGCAAAATGAGAAAACCATTGATTACAGTGAGCGGGCGCTGACCATAGCGCGGGAAGTGAAAAACCGTAGCGACGAAGCGGAAGCAGTCAACAATCTGGCTACTGTCTACAGGCACCTTGAACAACCTGAGAAAGCGCGTGAGTATGGTGAGCAGTATCTGGCGATCAAGCGTGAGTTGAAAAGTAAAGTTGGCGAGGCGGCCGCGCTTCACAACCTGCAACTTTACTATCGGATGCTGTTCCGCTTTGAGAAAGGCATTGAGTGTTTGGAGAAGGCGCTGGCGATCTATCGGGAGTTGAAAGCTCGAAAGAAGGAAGCGCAGGTCCTCAGGAATCTGGGTGATACTTACATTCAGATCACCCGCCTCGATAAGGCGGTTGAATCCTACGAGCAGGCGCTCCCGATCTACCGAGAGATCAAGGATCGACAAGGCGAAGCATTTGTGCTGGGTCCTCTGGCCAATGCGTACGATGAACTTGGACGGCCAGAGAAATCGATTGAATACTTCGAACGGGCACTGGCAATCAGCCGCGAGCTCAAGATTCGTACCCGCGAAGCAGGCTTTCTCAACGGTTTGGGAAATGCACACCAGACGCTTGGCAGGTACGAGAAGGCGCTCGAGTTTTACGAGCAGTCGCTGGCCATTTCCCGTGAACTCAAGCTCTTCACAGGTTTTCAAGCGATGTTGCTCGGCAATATAGGCGAGACTTATCAGCTGCAAGGGCGCTATGATAAGGCTGTTGAATATCTGCAACAGGGGTTGACGATCGCCCGTGAAGCGAAGATTCGACCGAATCACAATGAAACCTACCAGCTCATTGTCCTGGGCGACGTCTTCCGCGCCCAGGCGCAATACACACAGGCCATCCTACATCACGAGCAGGCGCTTCGCTTCGCGCGTGAGATGAAGAACCGTGCTTTTGAAGGCAGATCGCTGCACCGCTTGATGCTCGACTGGCGGGCTCAGAACAGACCGGGACCCGCCGTCTTCTTCGGTAAGCAGGCTGTCAACCTCTATCAGGAAATCCGGAGCGAGCTTACCGGTCTCGAAAGGGAATCTCAGCAGAGCTTCGTCAAATCAAAGGAACACACCTACCGCACGCTCGCTGATCTGCTCATCTCTCAGGGCCGCCTGCCCGAAGCCGAACAGGTAATTGACATGCTGAAAGAAGAGGAATACTTCGATTTTATCCGGCGCGACGAAGCCAACTCCTCAAAAGCTCAGAAAGCGACCCTGACCCCGGAAGAGCAGGCACTCGAAAAGCGCTATCGCGAGATCGCTGATCAGCTCGCCTCGATCGGCGCAGAACGTGGAACGCTGATGGACAAAACATCCCGCACCGCGGAAGAAGAACAGCGCCTAGCGAGACTGGATGCCGACCTGGTTGTTGCAGGGAACGTCTTTCAAAAGTTTCTAGATCAGCTGACTACAGAGTTGGGTAGTTCCCGTGAGCCGAGCGGGAAAATCTTTCAACTGCGCGAATCGCAGGGGCTGATGGAAGACCTGCGCGAACTGGGTGGTGCCACTGTCGCGCTCTACACGCTGATCGCTGATGACAAGTATCGGGTGATCCTCACGACGCCTGAGTTCCAGAAGGGCTATGAGTATTCAATCAAAGCTGCCGACCTCAATCGCAAGGTGCTTGCCTTCCGTGAAGTACTGCAACATCCGAAGTACGATCCGTTGCCACTCGCGCAGGAGTTGTACCGGATTCTACTCGGTCCGGTAGCAAAGGATCTCGAGAAAGCCAAAGCTGAAATCTTGATGTGGTCGCTTGACGGTGTGCTGCGCTACGTTCCTTTATCAGCTCTGCACGATGGCAAGCAGTATCTGGTTGAACGATATCGGAACGTGGTTTTCACGCCTGCAAGTCAGGCGCGACTCAAAGACGCGCCCGCTCGCAACTGGGATGCGCTCGGACTTGGGGTGTCCAAGGCTCACGGTGAGAGAATCCCCGCCCTGCCCGGCGTGGTTGATGAAATGCGTGGCATCATTCGTACTGAGTCGGCGGCCAATGCATCAGTGCCGGCGAATCAAACTGGAGTGCTGCCGGGTGTGGTGAAACTCGATGAGCAGTTCACCGAGAGCACCATGCTTACGGAACTGAGAAAGCGGCACAAGGTTGTGCACATTGCCAGTCACTTTCAATTCTCTCCAGGCAATGAAACCAACTCTGCGTTGCTTTTGGGCGACGGCACCTTCCTGAGCCTGGCGCAGATCAAGAGTCTGCCGAATGTTTTTGGTGGAGTCGAACTGCTCACACTTTCGGCGTGTAACACGGCGACAGGTGGCAGCGGAGCCAATGGCAAAGAAGTCGAAGGCTTCGGTGTGCTTGCCCAACGACAGGGAGCGAAGGCCGTGGTAGCCAGCTTGTGGCCAGTTGCCGACACGAGCACAAAGCTGTTGATGCAGGAGTTCTACCGTGCTCGGGAAGCGCGGACTGGCATTTCCAAGATCGAAGCGTTGCGCAAGGCGCAATTGAAACTGCTGCGAGGAGAGATTGCAGCTGATGCCACACACTCAGCCAGTCGAAAGATCACTCACGAAGACGCGAAGCCGGGAGAAACCAGGCATCAATTATTCAAGCTCGATCCCAAAGCCCCGTACGCTCATCCGTACTACTGGGCGCCGTTCATTCTGATCGGTAACTGGAAATAACTATGACACGAGGCAGAAAGAGAATTTCATCACTGAGAATACTTGTAGCGTCGACAATCGCCCTTTGTCTTCCTGGATTGCTGGTCGCAATGGCTCAGCAGTCGCAGGAAGTGGAAACGACGCGACATCTGTGGGACACGGCATTTATTGATCAAGGGAAGAAGTCAGAAGCAACGCGGAAGCAACCAAAGCGGAACTATCGAATTGTAACTCCTGATGTACCCGTAACGGGGGTGATGGCAGACACTGTTATTGGCGTCACCCTTTGGCGGTTGCGTCCTACGCGGCCAGCGGATACAGGCGAAAGGATCATCGTCCATCACGGTCCGGAATCGGTTGCATGGGTTCCGGAGCGGGTTTCATCCACCGGAAAGTTGTCCGAAGGTGACCGTATCCGCATCAGCATAGAGGCTGCGCGAAGCGGCTACCTTTACGTTGTCGACCAGGAGCAGTACGCGGATGGCTCGCAGGGCGAGCCGTACTTGATCTTTCCCACGACACGCACTCGTGGCGGTGATGGCTCGGTGAGCGCTGGCAGGGTGATCGAGATTCCGGCGCAGGATGACAGTCCACCTTACTTCACATTGAAACGGACTCGAGTCGATCACGTTGGCGAGCTTGTCAGTGTCCTGGTGTCACCAACTCCGATCGAGAGCTTGACGATCACTGATAAGGCGCAACGGCTCTCCGCTGAAACTCTCGCCTCGTGGCAAAAATCCTGGGGTAAAGAGACAGGGCGGATTGAAATGGTAAACGGTGACGGCAAGCCGTGGACAAAACAGGAAAAGGACGCCGGAGCTGATAGAACACGGTCGTTGAAGGAAGATGAGCCTGCACCTCAGACCATTTACTATCGACCTGGAGCGAGCAGCACGGTACCAGTCCTGGTGAAAGTTCAACTTCAATACGCCAGACCAGGATCAGGTGGTAAGACAAGGCGATAACGCGAAAGTAGGTTTGAGTTCAAGCTTTAGCTTGGGGTTTCATTGTAACCCCAAGCTAAAGCTTGAACTCAAACCTACCGTAGTGCTACGGTCTCGAATTTCTGCTCGCGGAGCTATTCGCGACCTACGGTGAGCGGATCTTTGTCTTCGCGCAGTGAAACGAAACGCGAATGTCGGAGATGATTGTCCGGAGTCCACTCGGCGAACTCGAATTGTCCTACGAGTAGAGGTTTCACCCATCGGCATTCCTCCATCTTTGCGGCTGTGAGCCCTTGTCCCCATCGGCCGCCCCTGACTTCGGGGAGGTTTGCAAAAGGACACTTCGCGGTCTCGAGCTTTCTCAGCTTCTCGAACAGCTGTGAGCGCAGATGAGGTGTGAACCCGTTGCGAGTTCTTGCGACGTAGATCAGACGGTCGTCGTCATAATATCCGAAGACGAGCGCATCGAAGTTCTTTGTTCCTACAGTGTAGCCGCCGATGACAAACTCCTGACCCTGATTGATGCGCATCTTCCTCCACGAGCCGGACCTCAAGTCCCGGTTCATAGAAGCTGTCTTTTCGTTTTGCGATCAATCCTTCGAGGTTCTGTGCGCGAACGGATTGGACCAGGTCGCTCAATTTGCCCGGGAGCACCGGTGAGCGGCGGATTGGTCCTTCGAGTTTTGAGAGCACCTCTTCTTCCAGCAGCTTCTTGCGCACTGTAAGAGGTTCGCGTGTGAGGTCCTTGCCATCAAGGATCAACAAGTCGAAAGCGTAAAAGAAGAGCGCAGCGTCCGAAGAGCCATAGTTCTGAAGCGAATTGAACGAAGGTTTTCCAGATGAGTCAAAGGCTACGAGCTCGCCGTCGATCACTGTCTCGTCTGGCATTGGCAGGAGGGCGCTTACTATTGATGGATACCTGTGGTTGAAGTCGTTGTTGTTGCGAGATCGAAGTTGAAGCTTGCCGCCCGACTTGATGGCAAGGGCTCGGTACCCATCAAGCTTGAGTTCGATCTGCCACTCAGGCCCCTCCGGCAGGCTCTCGCAGCGCTGCAGAAGCATGGGTTCAATGAATGATGCCTTGGTCTTCTTCACTGCGACATTGGGAAACATTGACGTCTGATCAAGCCGGAAAACTTTATTGCGTCACGTCACGCAAGTCAAAGCTAGACCAGAAGTGAAGTAACGAAGGTGTTGACAACTGGGTGCAAGCTACTGACACTTGCCGTCAACACACTCGCACATTAGCTCTCGTCCACAACATTGTGGCCACGCTTTAAACCGCTGGTTTTGAAAGGGGATCTTCGTTGAACCTGCCTGTCCTGTCACTGACAGCGTTGCTGATTGCCATTTTGGTAAATTGCATCTGGCGCATCAACGTCGGGTTCTTATCCATAGTCTTTGCACTTATCATCGGCGTCTATTTTGGCGGGATGAAGGTAGCGGCAATCATCGCTGGGTTTCCTACCAGCCTGTTCCTGACGCTGGTCGGCATCACGTTCCTCTTTTCACTGGCGCGAGCCAATGGGACGCTCGACAAAGTAGCACGGCACTCGTTGAAACTTGCGCGTAACAGCCCAGGCATGATCCCGATCATCTTCTTTGCACTTGCCGTCATCCTGGCGACGGTCGGCGTTGGCAACATCGCGAGTGCTGCCTTGCTGGTTCCAGTAGCTCTCGTCATCAGTGAGAAAGCTGGTATTGCCACTTTCCTGATGGCGATCATGGTTGGCACTGGTGCTAACGCCGGCGCGTTCTCACCCTTTGCTCCAACCGGCATTATCGCCAATGACCTGATGGCCAAGATGGGACTGGCCGGACTTGAGTGGCGCAACTATTTCAATACCTTCATCGCGCAAGCCTTTGTCGGTTTTGTGGGGTACTTCGCTCTCGGCGGATGGAAGCTCTTCGGCCGGGAAGCCAGCATTTGCGAAGAACTGAAAGAGGGGATTGAACCTTTCACTGGAAAACAGAAATTTACTTTGGGTGTCATCACTGCGCTGGTCGCGAGCGTGGTTCTCCTCAAAGTAGAGGTCACACTGGGAGCTTTTGTCGGAGCCGCGATCCTGACAATCAGCCGGGCGTCTGATGAAGACGCTGCGATAAAGATGATCCCATGGGGCACGATCATGATGGTCTGCGGAGTAACGGTGCTCATCGCGCTCATGGAGAAGACTGGCGGGATGGAATTGTTCTCGAGTCTCCTGGCACGGTTTTCGACGAAGGAGACGGTGACCGGAACGATTGCTTTTGTGACTGGCGTGATCTCAGTTTATGCCAGCTCTTCCGGTGTCGTTTTGCCGGCTTTTCTGCCAGCAGTTCCCGGGCTGATCAGCAAGCTCGGTGGCGGAGACGCGCTGGCGATCGCCTCATCGATCAACGTTGGCGCTCACTTAGTGGACCTCTCTCCCTTATCAACGCTCGGAGCGTTGTGTGTCGCGAACGCGCCCGCTAGTGAGGATCGTCGAGCATTGTTCAATAAGCTGCTGCTGTGGGGATTGTCGATGTGTATATTCGGCGCGGCAGTATGCTACGTCTTCTTTGGCTTGCTTCTCTAAAAGACTACGTGGCGCTCGCGCAGTGATGCGATCAGTTCGGCATTCATACCGAGCTCGCCGAGGATCTCATCCGTGTGCTGCCCTAAAGCCGGTGCGGGCCGTCGAATTTGTCCCGGCGTCTCGGAGAGTTTGACTGGTAACCCAATCGATTTGGTAAGCCCGGCTATCGGGTGCTCCACGTCAATCACCATTTCTCTTGCCTGCACCTGTGGATCACCGTAGACCTGCTCCATATTGTAGACCGGACCCGCGGGCACGCCTGCCTGTTCCAGGACCGTCAACCACTCAGCAACCGATTTGGAGGAGAAAACAGTTTCGAGTATTGCAGCCAGATCACGTTGATGCTTTGTGCGGTCGGCGTTAGTCGCAAATCGTGGATCAGCGAGCAGGTCTCGACGGCCGATCGCTGTGCAGAGCTGCTCCCAGGTTCTCTGATTGGCCGCGCCCAATGCCATGTAACCGTCCGCCGCACGCAATGCCTGATAAGGCGCTGAGAGGCGATGCGCTGATCCCATCGGAGGCGGGCTGACCCCGGTCGCAAAATAGATGGATGATTCCCAGAAGGTATACGCAAGCCCTGCCTCGAGGAGCGACGTATCAATTCTCTGACCTTGGCCTGTTTTCAGACGATGTATGTAGGCTGCCAGAATTGCGTAACAGGCATAGATGCCCGCGTTGAGGTCCGCGATTGGTACGCCAACTTTGACCGGCGGCTGATCCGCATCCCCGGTGATGCTCATCAGCCCGCTCATCGCCTGAGCCACCAGATCGAATCCGCGACGTTCCCGGTAAGGCCCGGTTTGCCCAAAACCTGAGATCGAGCAGTAAATGAGCGCCGGATTGAGAGCGGAGAGATCGTCGTAACCGAGGCCAAAATCCTGCATCGCTTTGGGCCGGAAATTCTCGATGACAACGTCAGACTTTGCCGCCAGCGTTCTGAAAATCTCTCTCGCGTCAGCTGATTTGAGATTCAGGCCGAGGCCGCGCTTGTTGCGATTGATGGCCATAAAGGCCACCGACTCTCCATTGATCGAGGGTGGTGCCATGCGGCGCGAATCATCGCCTCCCGGCTTTTCCACCTTGATCACGTCAGCACCGAGATCACCGAGAAGCAGGCCACAGAATGGGCCTGACATCACCTGAGTAATCTCGAGAACTCGCATTCCGTCGAGGGGTAGGGGCATAGTGGTCAGTGGTCAGTGGTCAGTGGTCAGTGGTCAGTGGTCAGTGGTCAGTGGTCAGTGGTCAGTGGTCAGTTGTCAGTTGTCAGCACTCAGCACTCAGCACTCAGCACCCAGCACTCAGCACCCAGCACCCAGCACTCAGCACTCAGCACTCAGCACCCACTTCTTGTTCTCTCACTTTCCGCGAAAGATGGGCTTGCGCTTTTCGAGAAAGGCGCGCTTTCCCTCTTGAAAATCTTCTGAATCGAAACACGCAAAAGGCAATGCTTCCTCCTCGGGGGTGAGGCCTTCAAGTGTCGGCTTGTTGAGCACAGTACGGATGATCTGTTTATGCCAGCGGTTTATAAGCGGAGATGTCGCCGCAATTTCGTTAGCGGTCTTGAAGACTTCCTCTTCAAGCGCTTCAACAGGAACCAGCCGCGTGATGAGTCCCATGCGAAGTGCTTGCTCTCCATTCATGATCCGTGACCCGAGCAGAATCTCCGCCGCGCCGCCCGCGCCCGACCAGTTGCAGCAGTCGTCGCATTTCGCGGTAGCCGACGAGCACACCGAGCCGCGCGGTTGGAATACCGAACCGGCTTCCTTCAGCGGCAATCCGCAAATCCGTGCAGCAAGCCAGCTCCAATCCGCCGCCTACACAGAACCCGCGGATCATCGAGATCACTGGCTTGTTAATTCCCCAAACAGCATCGAGGGCGCCATCGAACGACTCGGAGTAAGCGCGACCTTGTTTGGAGTTATTACGAAGTGAGTCGAACTCGGAGATATCGGCACCAGCCGAGAACGCTTCGTCTCCGGCTCCGCGAATGATTACGACACGCGTCTCATCGACCTTGTCTATCTCCCCGGCCAGGCGCTTCAGCTCGAGCCACATTTCCACATTGATCGCGTTTCGCTGTTCGGGGCGATTGATGATGATCGTGGCGATGGAGCCGTGGCGCTCCAAATAAACACTCGTCTGTGGTTCAGCCATAGCTGTGAAGTTAGCGGGGGTTACCAATGTTGTAAAGAAGCGAGCGCCTATTTGGAGAAGTGCTGAGTGCGGTTTGAGTTCAAGCTTCAGCTTGGGGTTGCATTGGAGGCTCGTGCGAGGTACCATCCACGAGCGTTCCAATGCAACCCCAAGCTGAAGCTTGAACTCAAACCGCACTCAGCCTCACGGAGCCTGACATGCAAAGTTGTCCGCCTGGTCGATACTGCCTGTTCCCTTGTATCGTGCGACCTGCGGGTAGGGGCAAAGCGGACGAGTGCGGATTGGCTTTTCGTTGACGATGCGCGTTGCGACTATGCGGTCCGGAGCTGTCCCGCGCTCAACCCAATGCATCACTGGTGTCAGCTTGTCGAAAGTGCTGCAACCAACGCCGCCTGAACAGTGGAACATTCCGGGAACCATGAAGAGGCGAAAGAACTCTTTTGTCGCCGGCCCCATTCGTTTGAGAACGCTTTCGTAGTAATCAACGCCCATCTGTGCGTTCAGCGACTGATCGCTCCAACCGAAATACATCAGCAGCTTGCCGCCACGCCCCTTGAAGCGCTCGAGGTCAGGATCGGTCGCATCGAGAACCCCTTGTATCCATTCAAGCCTTTGCGGATCTTTCTCAAAGTCGAAACTCGCGAGCTCGTACTTCGGATTCTTTTCGGGAAACGCGAGATAGCGCAGGAAGGTCTGGGCAAATGTCACTGAGATTGTCGGTTGCCCGCTTTCATTGACTAGCCAATTGTCCCAACCGCTGCGCCCATTGGCACCAGCCACTTCAGCGCCGACCGGCCAGCCCGGGAAAAAACGCTTTCCCTGTACGATCATATCTGAATATATCTTCTCCAGCGTTCCGACCTGCCCCGCCGTAAAGCAGTCGACGTTGTCAGCTCCTTCCGCGCATTTCGGCAGATCACGCGCCGGCCGGAAATCACAACGTCGCGGATCGTCTATCAGCCCGTCCTTCAGACCGTCTCGTTCGTCGCAATGCGCGTTGATGCGAGCCGCCAGCGTCGCCAGTTTTGCGTATGGAATAGGAGCGGCCGCGAATGCCAGCGCCATCCTGGCGTAATTGATCATAGTCCGCGTAAAGTCAAGCACGGGCGCTCCAGCTACGATTCCATCGAAATCTTCCGGGAATCTTTGTGCCAGAATCAGGGCCTGACGACCACCAGTAGAGCATCCTTCGAAGTATGAACGCGACGGCCGGGCACCGTAGTACTCTGAGGCAATTCGTTTGGCGCTGTCAGCAGTGACGTGAAGTGAGCGGAAGGCGTAATCGAGCAGCTTCTGCCGGTTCACTGCAAACGTCCCGAGCGGTTCCTGAGCGTTGTCATGCCCCGTATTCGTCGAGGCAGCGACAAAACCGCGCCGCATGGCAAGTTGGTGCTGGCGCACGCGCCCCGGCGCTTCAAGCGATTCTCCCGCATAACCGCCGTTGCCGAACATATAGAATCGTCGATTCCACACGACAGGCAAATTCACATCGAACTGAATCTCAGGAAGAATCTGGCCTCTGACGCGGCAGTATTCAGGAGTATCACTCGTTGACGCGACGAGGGTCGCGCTTTCGATCGTGAAATCGTAGCCAGTCAAGCTGCGCAAATCAGCGCACTTGAATTTCGGCCGGAGAACAGTTTCGCCAACGGGAGGGTCCAGTGGGGTTTGCGGCTGATTCTGTGAGGGCGCGGGGGTAGAGATGATCACTACCGTGCACGCCAGCAGCAAGGTATTCCAATAGAGTTTCGATCGCCTCATCATCATCTTCATCATCAGTCTTCCTTCGTGTTGTTATGTGTGGCACAATGCGTCGGCTCAATCAATCCATCTGGCGCTACTACTCACCGATCGTAAAAAAAGCGCCGTCGTCACGCACCACTACAGTACTCCAGTAAAACCAATTCGAGGACGCAGGTCATGAAGACTTCAGTCATCAGGTACCGTGTCGCTGATTTCCTTCGGGAACATCCGCCATTCGACCTGTTCTCCGTTGCGGACCTTCTTGCCTTTTCTGGAACGGGGCGCGTCACCTTTCACGAAGACGACGTGTACCTCGTCCGCAAGGACGAGCCACGCGAACAGATTCTTTGGATCATCCAGCAGGGCAGAGTGGAGATCATTGACGAAACGTCCCAGGGTGATCAACTCCGTGACGTTCTTGGTCCGGGAGACATTGTGGTCCCAGCGCGCACAAGGGACGCCACCGTGAACTCATTTTCTATCAGGACCTCAACTGAAGTAATTCTTTATTCATTCGACTCGGTTACGTTTGAAGCCCTGGTTCAGAAGAATCCCGGAGCGCAGCGCTTTCTCGCCGCTCATCTCTCGGCCACATCGCGCCAGACCAGGTCCCTTCAGGCATCTATTAACAGAGAAGCCCAGTTGACCGAAAGAGAAAAAGCGAGCTGGTTGAATGCATCGCCTTTGCCATCGACCTTGCCACGCCTGAAGCTGACGACTTGCAGCCCTCATACGCCGCTCCCTGAAGTAGCGACACTCATAGCGGATGCACGTAGTGAAGACGTCGTAGTGACTGCTGCGGACTCGCATCCTCTCGGCATGATAACGTCGCGAGATTTCTGCGAAATTGTGCGAAGCGGCGTTGCGACGACTGATCTGACGGCGGAAAGAGTGATGCATCGCGGGTTTCATACTGCCTTGCCCGGGCTACGCGCTGCTGACTATCTGCTGGCGATGTTAAAGACCCGCGCGCAGAGTCTCGTGATCACTCGCGATGGCACTCGGAATACTCCGGTCGAGGGCGTCATTATCGAAGACGACCTGACGATCAATTGCGGCAGAAATCCGGCTCTGATCATTCGAGAATTACTCGCTGCAGAGACGGTTGAAGAGCTGGCTTACCTGCGCGAGCGCTCGCAGGCGTTTATCGCTGAAGAGTTGGCCGGGCCAACCGTGGTCGACTGGTTCTGGCAGATGAACGGCGTGATCAACACTATCGTCGCCGAACGAGCAGTGCAGATAGCAATTGCAGAGATGGAACGTGCTGGCCGGTACAGAAGCGCTCAGTTCTGCTTGTTGTTCTTCGGTGCTGCGGGCAGGCAGGAGATATTGACTGCGGATATGCCCGCGATCGGAATGGTCTACGAGGATACTCCGGAAAGCATCGAGGAGCGCGCAGCGATACTTTTCGACTCTCGCGAAAAAGGTCGCGACAAAACTTGAAGCCTGCACGCCAGGTCTTCAGTCTGGAAGCAATCCGTCGCTTGCCGCTCAGAGCGCATCCTGCAGGTCATTGTCCGAATGGAAGAAATTCTATGCCGGCTTGATTCGTGATCCGATTCTGAATTCTATCTATTCTGCTCGCCAGTTCTTTGACTTCAGCGTGGCATGCGGAGAGACGTCGCTGGCTGCGGAACTGAGGAGCTTCATTGTCACAGAGCTGGACGGCAGCGAATTGTTCATCCCGGTCCTCGCGAATGACACCCTTTCGAGCCTGCCGCCGCTGACTTTCTTTGATGGCTCTGTGATCGAGGTCGATGGCGTACAAAGACAGACGCTCGACCTCGAGAAGACGGCCTTGAGCCCAATAGTTGATGCGGCGCGAGTCTTTGCGCTCAGCGGAACCGATATTACCGTTTCAGGTACGATACCGAGGCTCGAGAATGCTGCGCATATGCAGCCTCACGTTGCATCGATTTTCAAGGAAGCTGCTGGCGGGTTGCGGATAGCGGCCTGGCAGCACGCAGTCGCGCAATTCAAGGAACAGAAGAACGCTGCGATCGTTCACTCTTCGCGCCTGAGCAGGTTTGATCAGCGCCAGCTCAAGACCGTCTTCGACTCCGTCCGCCGTCTTCTGGAACTGGTTACCGAGTCCTGCAACCAGGGATCAGGCACATTACGCTGAACTGTTATGAGTACTAACGGTCAATTGCCCGGATTCGTCAACGACTATCTGGATGGCTTCCTGCAGAGTTGGACTGACGAGGTACCAGCCCGACAGGTTCGGTTTGTTATTCTCGACACTGAGACAACGGGGCTCGATCCGCGCAGAGACCGGTTGATCTCTATCGGTGCTGTAGCAGTTAAAGCGAACGAGATCGATCTTGCCGACTCGTTCGAAGCACTGTTGAAAGTTGCGTATAACAGCTCCTCGGTCACAGTTCATGGGATCACCCGTCAGGAAGCACTTGACGGGATCGAAGAGGCGGAGGCTCTGGAAGCGTTTCTCGATTACCTGCGTGACGGCGTGATAGTGGGACACCACATTGGTCATGATGTTGCGACATTGAACGCAGGTTACGAACGTCATTTCGGATTCAACCTGAAAAACCGCTCTCTCGATACCATGGACCTGACGCTATTGCTGCAGCGAGATGGCGCCTTTGCCGGCATCGAGCGTGTCGACGGGTTCTCGCTTGATGCCTTATGCGAGTTCTTTGATGTGGAGCCGCACGACCGGCATACGGCCGGAGGCGACGCGTTCATTACTGCTTTGATCTTTCTGAAGCTTCTGCCACTGGCAGCGAGGTTCAACCGATCAACACTTGGACCGCTAACTGAGCCCTATTTGGAGTGCGGCGACTTGGCGCCGCTTTAGTCTCCCGCCGAGTAATCCGATCGGGAGACTAAAGCGGCGCCAAGTCGCCGCACTCCAAATCCGGCTTCGCGTGTTGAGTGGTGCGCGCGCTTGACCGGAAGCTGACCGCACTCCAAACTGGGCGCTAGTTACCACTTCGACTGGAGGAGAACAATGAAACGACTGCCAACCTTTCTTTTCGTGCTAGTCACGGCTTTCGTCGTTGCAACGAACGCGCGCGCCGATGTGAAACTGCCGTCGCTCATTTCGAATGGCATGGTCCTGCAGCAGGGAATGAGCGTTCCGCTGTGGGGTTGGGCCGATGAAGGCGAAGCGGTGACAGTTGAATTCCAGAATCAGAAGGTCACGGCAACGACCAAAGACGGCAAGTGGATGGTGAGATTGAAATCTCTCAAGGCCGGCGGCCCGTTCACTCTCACGATCAGCGGAAAGAACAAGATCGAACTCGCGAATGTCCTGGTTGGCGAAGTCTGGATTTGCAGTGGCCAGTCGAACATGCAGTGGCAGCTCCGGCAAACGGACAATGCTGACGCTGAGATCGCCAGTGCAAAGTATCCGATGATCCGTCTCTTCACAGTGCCGCGATCGGAAGTTGACGTGGCGGCGAAAGACGTAAAGTCCGAGTGGAAAGAGTGCAGCCCTGAAACCGTGGCGGCGTTCTCGGCAGTCGGTTATTACTTTGGTACGGGACCTGCACAAGTCGCGCAACGTGCCGATCGGATTGATCAACAACGCGGTCGGTGGCTCGCCCGCCGAATCGTGGATGAATCCGGGAGTACTCAAGGCTGACCAGGAGTACAAGCAGTTTTCAGAGGAGTACTCGCGCCGTATGGAACAATACGAAAAGGCCATGGCGAAATTCCGAGAGGACTCGGAAAAGGCCAAAGCTGAGGGCAAGCCTGCACCTCGAGGGCCGGGCAGACCATGGATGCCCGCGGGTCTTTATAATGGGATGCTCGCTCCGCTCGAACCTTACGGGATCAAAGGCGCAATCTGGTATCAGGGCGAATCGAACGCTACGCGTGCTTATCAGTACCGCCGCCTCTTTCCAGCAATGATTCGCAACTGGCGCGCGGAATGGGGACAGGGCGACTTTCCATTCCTGTTCGTGCAACTCGCCGCGTTCGGTCCGAACCCGCAGACGCTTGGCGAGAGCGATTGGGCCGAATTGCGCGAAGCCCAATTGATGACCTTATCCAATACGCCGAAGACCGGAATGGCCGTAGCTATCGACGTCGGGACTTATGACGACATACATCCGCGCAACAAGCAGCCCGTCGGCGCGCGCCTCGCGCTTGCAGCACGTGCTGTAGCTTACGGCGAGACGCTCACGCATTCCGGGCCTGACTATCAATCAATGAAGATCGAAGGCGGCAAGGCCGTACTGAGTTTCAAACATACGGGCAGCGGATTGGAGGCGCGTGGCGGCGCTCTGAAAGGCTTCATCATTGCGGGTGAAGACAAAGTCTGGCGCGAGGCGACGGCAGAGATCAAAGGCAATAGCGTGATTGTCGGCAGCGCTGAGGTTTCGAAACCCGTAGCTGTGCGCTACGCCTGGAACAAATATCCGGAAGCCACTCTTTTCAACAAGGAAGGACTGCCGGCCACACCTTTCAGGACTGATGACTGGCCCGGTGTGACACAGCCAAAGATGAATCCGTGAAGCCTCCCTGGGAGGGTACGTTGTACCGCCTTCAGGCGGAATCTTCAGACGTTAGATGTCACCTCTTAAGATTCCGCCTAAAGGCGGTACAACGTACCTCGCAGCCTGGCGCTCCCAGGCGGTGACTTCATCGCGGACGTACCGAGCCTTGAAACGCTTTTGCCTCGAGCGTGTTCAGCACGTCGCCACGTCTCACTCCCGCGCGGCGTGCAATCCCGATACCGAACTTCAGATTCTTCATATCCGAGATGGAATGCGCGTCGGTTGAAATAACAAACTTGATTTGACGCTTGAGCGCCTCCTTCGTCCATCGCGGCTCGAGGTCCAGCCGGTGCGGATCTGCGTTGATCTCGATCGCTGCGCCCGATTCAGCAATCACATCCAGAATCTCTTCCACGCGGCACGAGACCGGCTGTCGCCGCTCCACCAGCCTTCCCAATGGATGTCCCCATACCTTGAAGAATGGATTCTTCATGGCATCGACGATGCGCCTTGTCATTCCATCTTCGTCGAGCTTGAAGCGGCTATGAATGCTGGCGATGATGATGTCGAACTGTTCGAGAATGTGATCCGGATAGTCGAGTGCACCGTCGGCCAGAATATCGGATTCAGTTCCCCGCAACAGCTTGATCGAGACGCGCTCCTGAACCTTGCTGATCTCGTCCCATTGCCTCTGTAAGCGATCAAGAGGTACTCCGTTTGCGTAATGGGCCGAAGGCGAATGATCAGTAATTGTCATGTACTTCATGCCCATAGCCTCGGCTGCCAACGCCATCTGCTCGATTGTGTTCCTGCCGTCGGAATATATCGTATGACAGTGAACCATCCCTTTGAGGTCTTTGAGCGTGATCAGATCATCGGGAATCGAGTGAGAAAGCGCCGCTTCGATTTCACCTTCGTCTTCACGTAATTCGGGCGGAACGTACTGCATGTCAAGCTGAGCATAAATGTCCGTTTCACTTTCAACTCGCTTAACACTGCGTGCACTGCGCTTCTGCTTTGCAATCCCGTCAAGCTTCTCCAGATGAGCTTTCGAGCCGGTTTCGTAATGAAGCAGGTTCCAGTATTTGGCGGGCGCAGCGACCGAGAAGAAGACCTTCATACCATCGATCAGTCTAGCCGTTGCCGTGTTCTTTGTCTGATCCTCGATTTCCACAAACAGCGGGCACTCAGCAAAGTGGCTGATCAGGCTTTCAGATCGTTTGCGCGTGGAAGCCGTAATGCGAATGTTGGAAACAGTTTCTTTCCAGCGTCGCGCCGACCCTGCGAGATCGATGTGAACCACATCCGGACAGGCTCGCATGTGAGCGATCACCGACTCACCTGCTTTCAACGCATTGAGTAAAAGAAATCGACGATCACGCGCTTCAGGACGCGAGATACGCTCGAGCAGCGCACTTTCTGTCTTCGCTCCAAAACCTGGTACGTCACGTACCTTTTTCGCTTCCAGTGCGGCCCTCAGTTCGTCGATGCTCGCGATCCCCAGCGCTTCGTGCAGCGCCTTGACTTTCTTCAGACTAAGACCAGGAATCCGGGAAAGTGCCAGCACGCCGGGAGGCAGTTCACCGCGAAGTTTCTGGAGTTGCGAGGACTCTCCAGTTGCGTATAGTTCTTCGATTACTGAGGCGAGGGATTGTCCGATTCCTTTGATTGTGGTGAGGTTCTTTTGCCTGACGACTGCGTCAAAATCGCCGTCGAACTCGGCGATCGTCTGCGCAGCTTTCTGATATGCCCGCGATCGGAACGGGTCACCGGCCTTCAGCCGTAACAGCGACCCGATTTCCTGCAGTGCTGCGACGATTTCAAATCTGGTCAAGCGAGGACTCTCTAACGTCCTGACCCGGAAGATGACGAGGACGCGACGCTCGGCTTCGCTGAAGGATCCAGATAGCGTACGACTGTATACCAACCGATCATCATCTCTTCCCAGGTCTGATCGCCCCAACGCACGTCCTTCGTCGGGTCCGGATTGAATTTGTTCCGGGTCGAGTTGTCGAAATGGGCAACACAGTCGAGCCGCGTACCTTTCGGCAGGAACAGCGGTTTCTTCAACTCATAATCGAGCTGCCAGTTGAAGTTGTATTTCGGAACGTGCAGAACTACTTCCGACCTGCCATCGGGGTAGACTGCAGTGTAGGTGAAGTCTTTGCCGCGAACGTGCATATGCGGCATCATCGAGTAGAGATAGCTGTCCTCCTTGAAAGTCATCGATGCACGCACCTCGTGGTTTGCAGCTCCCGCTGGAATGACAAAGCGCGTGTTCATAGCATTGCCGCCGGCGAGCACGATCTTTGGACGCTCCTTTGTAAAGATCAGTCCGACACTCGTCCGGTCCTTCGCCGCTTCGCCCATGGTCGTGTAGTGCATTTGCAGTACGATGATCGCACCCGCCTTGATCAGTCGCGCGCTTCCAGGCGGAGAAATAATAGCTGTCTTGTTGGGTGTAATTCCTCCCAGTCCGCCGACGCGGTTGCGTTGCGAATCCTCAAGCGTTGCGATCACGTGGTGTACTACGCGGCGGTCTCCGGGTTTGATCTCGACGGCCTGCACCCATCTGTCCTCAGTGAAGTTGGTCGGAATGCGGAAGTAGAGATATGGAACAACGCCATCGGCCGGAACGGAGTACTCTTCCTTCATGCTGAGCACCAGGTCCGGCGTTCCTATCTCCCAACCTTCGACAAACTTGGGAGCAGGCGGAAGGTCTTTGTCATCTCCCTTCGGAGCTCCCGCGTCAGCCCACTTTGCAATCGTACTGATCTCAGCAGGCGAGAGACTGGGATTGTTGGCGAACTCGCCGTGCGCCGGATCGGCAAACCATGGCGGCATCGTGCGGTCAACAACGCGCTCCTTTACAGCCTTCGCCCAGGGACGGGTCTCTTTGTAGCTTATCAATGACATCGGTGCGACACCTGTAGGCCGGTGGCACTCGACGCAGCTCTTGTAGAGAATCGGCGCAACGTCCTTGCTGAAAGTTGGATCACTTTCTTTGCCAGCAATTGTGAAGGTGACGAAAGCGAGACAAACAAGAACACCGGGGATGAGTTTCTTCATAGCGACTCCATTGTAGCACCACCTGGACCTGCTATCCTTTGGGATATACGATGCGACCTCCAACAACAGTTCGCACCACCTTAATGTCTTTGATCCGGTCAGGATCGACGTTGTGTGGATCCTGTTCGAGCATGACGAAGTCCGCCAGCTTTCCCGCTGTGATAGATCCTTTGAGCTTCTCTTCTGAAGACGCGTAAGCCCCATTGATCGTCGCAATACGCAGTGCTTCGTCCACGGTTACCTTCTGGTTGCCGCCCCACACACGGCCCTTGAAATCCTTTCGAGTGACCATGCTTTGAATGGCCATCAGTGGTTCAAAGGGTCCGGGCGTGTAGTCAGAAGCTCCGGGGACACGTATCCCGTAATCGAGGAATGACCGGTGCGCGAACATCGACCGCATCTTCTCGTCACCGTACTCAGCCCACTTTTCACCATGGTAGTAGACATACGTCCAGAACGGTGTCGGTATCGCCCCGCATGCTTTGATACGCTTCAGGAGGTCTGGATTGACCAATGAGCAATGCTCGATCCTGTGCCGACGGTCCGGGTGCGGCCATTTCTCAAGTACCCGCTCGTATGCTTTAAGTACCATATCGATCGTGACGTCGCCATTGGCGTGTATCCCAACCTGAAAATTGTGGCGATGCGCGTCCTCGACCGCATCGTTGATCTGCTCCTGACTCATTGTGAGAATGCCATGATCGTTTGTTCCGACGAATGGCGTGCTCATCCGCATCGTGCGTTCTGAAGCCGACCCGTCAGCTACGAACTTTACGCCTCCTACGCGTACCCACTCATCGCCAAAGCCCGTGTAAATTCCGGCTGCTTTGAAGCCATTGAAAACATCGTCACGCCTCTTATCATGAAATAGACGCGGTGTCGCAGCTCGCCGTTGCGGTAGGCATCCTCGTACGCGATGACACGCTGACGGTCCGCACTGGCATCGTGAACAGTAGTCAGGCCAGCTGCTGTGAAAAGTTCCGAGATGTGTCGCATACCGGCGCGAGCGCGCTCGCGCCGCTGCTCGGGCGTGAATACTTCCACCTTCCCTACGCGTTGGAAAACATCGCGTGCGTGCTCGGCGACTTTCCCCGACAAATCACCATCCTTATCACGGAAGAAGCGGCCGTCTGATGGATCGGGTGTCTCTCGCGTAATCGCTGCGAGTTCAAATGCCTTGCTGTTGTACCAGTTTGTGTGCCCTCCACGGTGTGCCACATTGACTGGATGATTGGCCACCGCCTCATCCAGGTCCTTACGATGCAGCGGCCGCCCATCATCTAGCTTAGTGTCATCAAACATGAAGCCGTTGACCCAGTAACCCGGCGGCGTTTCCGAGGCCTTCTTTCGGAGGGCGTCCTTGATCTGGGTGATGCTGCGAAGATTCAGGTTTACGCCGTAGAGCTCGTTGACACCGCTCGGATGGCAATGCGCGTCGATGAATCCGGGAGTTATGGTCATTCCACCGGCATCGATCAATTGCGTACCTCGTGTGGCGAGATTCCGAATATCACTTGTGCTGCCGACGGCAACGAAGCGACCTGACTTGACCGCAAACGCTTCGGCGCGTGGCAGAGCCTGATCGCTCGTGTAGACGCGTCCATTGATCACAATGAGGTCTGGTTCAGAAAAGCTCTGAGTGGTTTGAGCGGTTTGCGCTGCCCCGGCGGCAAAAGCAGACTTGCTAAGGAACGCCGCTCCAGCCGACAGGCCGCTCAGTCGCAGGAATTCAGTGCGCGTAATCTTTGGCATTTATATCACCTCGTACTTTGGAGTGCGGCGGCTTGGCGCCGCTTTAGTCTCCGGCCAAAGTAATCCGATCGGGAGACTAAAGCGGCGCCAAGCCGCCGCACTCCAAATTCTGCGCTGCTTTACAGCACAATCAATCCTTACGGAACAAGAGCGCCAGACCGATGCCGGCGAGAATGGCTCCTACACCCTGGTCGAGCAGCTGGCCAATCGCGTAGGCAGTTGGGAAGCCATACCAGTTAACATTGGAAGCGTCCACGATAAGCCAGGGAAGCAGCCCGATCAACGCGATGAAACCCACGCGTCCCCCGAATGAATGGACTCGTGCAAGCGCCATCCAGAGCGCAAAAGCCATGATCAGGCCTGCAACCAGATCGGCCAGGAACTCACACACGAGTTGTCTGACCTCCATGACGCTGGCGCCGGTTGCTCGATAAACCATCACAGCCGAGGGGCCACCGCCATACTTGCCTTGCCATTCATCCATCGCTTTCTGGCGGTCGGCTCCAGACGCCTTTTCAGCTTCCATCAACTGGTGGACCGGAATGAAGTACATGCCGGAAGCCGGTAGATTGGTTCTGAGCACTGTAAGGACAGCATCCTCGTTTGGCGTGCTCGAAATACCCATAGCTCCGATCGGCAGCACTGTATGTGCGAGAGAACTCCACGCAAACATCAGTACTCCCGCCAGAATTCCACCAAGAATGATCTTTTTGATCATTTCATTCTCCTCCGTGGTTTTTTGGACTCAGACTTCGAAAAGAGCTTCCCTGCGAGGAATCGAAAGTTTGACGCGACTGCGTGGTGCGTCTACGATGTTTCTAACCATTCGAACTGTCTTTGACGTTTTTTTGCTGCAATTTTGCAGAAAGCTAAGACATCAACTCTAACCCCAACGTGAGCTGAAGAAAATGGTAAAAAATCGCCCCGCCAATTCCCACATTTTATCGTCAATTGTTGTACTTGCCAGTCTGCTGCTGTCCATCACTGGCGTATCGGTACGAGCTCAAACGGTTACCGGTACGATTGAAGGTCGTGTGAGCGATCAGACGGGCGCAGTCGTCCTTGGTGCGACGATCATGCTACGCAACATCGAAACCGGCCAGGAACGGTCCGTGACGAGCAATAGTGAGGGCTATTATCGCGCGCCCTTCCTTCCTATCGGTCCCTATCGCGTTGCAGCGTCGCAAACCGGCTTTGCAAGTACAGTGCACGAGCGGGTCGATATCTCGCTAAACCAGACACTGGTGATGGACTTCGCACTTCAACCTGCAGGAGCCAGTGGCGAAGTAACGGTGTCAGATACAGTGACACCCATCAACCTGACAAATGCAGAGGTCAAGCAATCACTGATTTCCCGGGACATTACAGATAAGCCGACGAGCAATCCTGGCAGTTTCCTCACACTTGCTGAGACATTCACCGGCTTTCAGGAGAACCCGACGTCAGGACAGAATAATCCGACAGCGTCATCCGGCTCGTCGATCAATTTCAATGGTACCGGCACGCGTGGTGCGACTTTCCAGATCAATGGAGTCAACAACGACGATTCATCCGAGAACCAGAACCGGCAAGGCGCCTCGCTCTCAACCATCAAGGAATTTCAAGTCATAAGTAATAACTACACGGCTGAATTTGGTCGAGGCTATGGTGCAGTAGTACTGGTACAGACGAAGTCTGGAACCGAATGAGATTCATGGCGATGTCTACGAATTCCATCAGGGACAGCGCCCTGAAAGCAAAGAGCTTTTTCAGCACCCGGAACCGCCAGGAAACCGGTTGACCGTCGCAACCAGTATGGCTTTACCGGGGGGCTGCCTATTCATCAAGGATCGGTTCTTTTTCTATGGCAGTTTTGATCAGACCCGAGACTCAGGAGGTCTTACATACACGCGCGACATATTGCTGCCGAACGAACGGACGCACCGGCTGGAGCCAGTGAATAACACTCCGGAAAACCGTGCGTTCATTCAATCGGTGATAGACCGTTTCCCCGCTGATCTTGTACCCAATGACCCGCGAAGCGTGCGCACTTTCACGGGAGCTCAAAACCGCGACTTCACCGGCCTCGCGACTACAGTGGCCGCACTGGATATTGCGTCTGCGGGATTCAGACATCATCTCAGTTCGTTATCAATACTCGCGGCAGACGGTTCGGAACTGACGAGATCATCCTTGGTGAATCTACAGAACAGAACAACCGGCAGCAGAATCTTGGTCTCAACTATACCCACATCCTTTCACCGAAAGTGGTTGGAGAGTTTCGCTATGGGCTGGGTTTGCGCAATACGCTGGTCGGCATCAAAGATGGCAACGATACGCCGATCGTCCAGTTTTCAGGTACGCCAGTGATGACAGCGATCATTGGCAACGCAGGAAACTTTCCGATCAATCGTTACCAGACCGATCATCAGTTCGTCTATAACATCAGCGCACTCCTGGGTTCGGAACATTCGCTGAAGGCGGGCACAGACATTAGACGACAGGCGTTGAACGATCTTGCAGATAACTTCTCACGCGGGTTCTGGACATTCAATCGAGATCTGCGCCGGAACGACTCTGCCGACGGCATACGACCAGTTTCTCCGAGGGTGCATAGCGACGTTCACGAAGGGTTATGGACCATTCTTCCTCGAAAATCGAATTAACGAATCGAACTTCTACGCAGAGGACAGTTGGCGGGTAAGGCCGAATCTTACTCTGAGCCTTGGAATGCGATATGAGTACGTATCGGCTCCGCGTGAGCTGCAGATGAAGATCGACTACGGATATGACGACGACGCGAATAACATTGAGCCTCGAATAGGCTTCGCCTGGAGTTCGGGCACGAAGGACGGGTGGCTCGGAAAGGTTAACTGGCGGGCCGCGGCAACACCTCGATCCGCGGAGGCTACGGAATCTTTCACGGACGAATATTCCAGTCCGTATTTTCGCAGGGTGGAGCACAGGTGAGATTCAATCCGCCCAATGCACTGCTTCGTTCATTTACAAATAGTCTAAACGTCGCCGATCCCACTGAAGGCTTCGTCTTCGTGCCTGGACCGCAAACAGCGCGTCACTCCGAAACGCTTGTAGATCCTGAGCTCGGAATGCCATACACGGAGCAATGGAGTCTGACCGTCGAGCGTCAGATGCCATTCAATTCGGCATTACGTATGTCGTATGTCGGGAATCGCGGCATCGGATTGCTGCGGCTGGTACAAAGCAATCTGCCGGTCTCTCCACTGGCGGGCGGAATTGTCGTTGTCGATCATCCCAATAACGCACCAGCGCCGGGCTTCCCCGACCTGCGCGGTGTTTTGATCAACAGGATTGCGACGAATCTCGATTGCGCTGGGTACGGGTTTGCCTGGAATTCCAGTAACGGCGACGTGTCCTGTGGCAGTGCCGATTGCAAATAATGAAGTAAGCATTCGCGTACCGCGAACAAACGAGCGCCGTCCCGATCCGCGCTACACAAACCTGATCTTTGTTTCAAACGGGTCGTGGAGTTACTACAACGGATTACAGATCGAATGGAACAAGAGGCTGAGTTCCGGACTTATGTTTCAGCTGGCTTACACCTGGAGCAAATCAATAGATACTACCTCGGAAGCGACTTTTGTTGGGACGGGCGACTCGAACTTCACAGGACCAAACACGACTGCAGCGCGTGCACTTTCGCGTTTCGACACGCGACACCGATTTACGCTTTACAGCACTTACCGGCTTCCATTCTTCAACGATGGAAATTCGTTCTTGAAAGCCGTCCTGGGTGGCTGGCAAATATCATCTGTAATCAAGCTCGCGTCAGGAACCCCTTTTACCGTTACGGGCAACACGCTCGATCTGAACTTCGATGGTTTTGCGGAGCGCCCGATCCTCCTCGATCCCTCGATCCTCTATCGCAGCATTGACGATCCGAACACTTCACGGCAGCAGCTGCCGGCGTCGGCGTTTCGACGGGCAGGGTTCGACGATATTGGCAAGGGTGGTATAACCGGACGCAATACTTTTTTCGTCGATGGAGTGCAAAACGTCGATCTGGGAATCTACAAGGACTTTGGGATGCCTTTTGAAGGACATCGGCTCTCGTTCCGCGCGGAGTTCTATAATGCCTTTAACCACGTGCAGTTCGGATTCCCGAATACCGATACCTCATCACCTAACTTTGCTACTATCACCGGGACTGCCAATTCGTATAGTCCGCGCGTAATCCAATTGGCGTTGCGCTACTCGTTTTGAGAGGTATGGATCAATGAGATGGCGCGGCCTTCTGATTGCCTTTGGGCTGACAGGTATTGTTGCCGGTGTTGGCGCCGGACAGTCACCGCCGCCGGCGCCCGGACAAGCTCCATCTAATTCTGAAATTGTAATCGTTCCGCCTGAACGAAGAAATGTACCTGGGCGCAACGCCTGACGCTCACGTTCGGAGATACTGTATATCCCCGACCACTTCCGCGCTTCGGCGGATGGAAAAGTAAACCTCGTGATCTTTTTTCACGGTGCGGCCTGGGTAGCCGAGCAGTGCTTTTACTCAGCCGGGCTGAATTCGGCACTGTACTCAATGAGCATGAAGAGTTATCAGGAAGCCTTTGAGAAGAAGGAAGAGTTTTCAAGACTTGCTGAATGAAGTTAAGGCGGCGCTCGAGAAGAACCGACTTCTTCGGACGGCACGAATTGATCGTATTTGTCTCGCTTCATTCAGCGGCGGTTATGTCGCGATCCGTGAGATTCTCAAAGATAAAGATAACTACGCGCGAGTTACAGAATCCTGGTACTTGCCGACTCGCTCTATTGTGCGTATGAAGGACCCTCCGACGCGCTCGAGACTGCGCGAGGATCAGTTGACAGCCTTTCTGAGCTTTGCCCGGGATGCATCGATGGGTAAAAAGCGGATGTGGTTTACACATCTCTATCCTCCAGAGCAAAAGTACCGCGATAACACGACTACAAGAACCGCAAGTTATCTCATCGATCAGCTGAAGGGCGCGCGGGTCGAACAAAATGAGACCAATCCTCTTGGTATGGTACTGCTTTACTCCTGCGACGTTGGAGATTTCCACGTCCGCGGATACTCCGGGATGACACATCAGGACCACTTCAATCACTTCTATAATCTGACAGAGTATCTTGCCAGGGTTTCTTTCGGGGACAGGCAAATCTCGGTTCCTTCCAGGTAGGTTAACTTCTAATGAACATCCGAGGTGCTCTTCTTTTGAGCTGTTTGTGCATGCCGGCGGCTCTCGCGCAGCAGCCGCAGAATCCCTCGCCGATGGTAGAACACACACGCGCACACCCCCGATTGAAACAGGAAAGCCCAAGTGGCCGCCGCGAGAATCTTGAGATCGGGACTCTCTTTTTGCCTGCAAAACTAAAACTCAAAAGCGAGACTCCTCTCCTTATCTTTTTTCACGGCGGAAGCTGGCTGCCGGAACTGGCAGCCAGTCAGGTGGGAGGAATCGCAGTGCTGACGATCCAGCTAAGAGCCGGATCTGGCACTTACGCGAAGAATCTTCGAAGACGCCGGAAGGTTCGACAGATTGCTGGCGGAAGCTGAGTCAAAAGCAGGAGTGAAGTTTGCGCCACTAACGCTCGGCGGCTGGAGTGCGGGGTGTCAAACAGTTCGCGAGCTGTTGAAGACCGAGCGTTATTATGATCTGACTGCGCGAATATTGCTCATTGATGGTATTCATACGAGCTATGTCGGAGGAAAACCGGGACCCCAGGAATCTCAGATCGAAGTAGACAACCTGCAGATCTTTGTTCGCTATGCGCGAGATGCAATTGCAGGCAAGAAACAAATGATCGTCACTCATTCAGAGATCTTTCCGGGCACCTTCGCGAGCACAACGGAAACAGCAGACTATCTGGTAGCTCAACTGGGACTAAAGCGACGCGCCACCGTTCGCGTGGGGTCCGATGCAGACGCAGCAATTGAGCGAGATACGGCAGGGAAACTTTGTGCTCGTAGGTTACGCGGGCAACTCCGCACCCGATCACGTCGATCAACTCCATTCGCTTCCCGATTACCTCCGCTGGTTTAGGTGAGAAGTGCCAGAGTCTCGGGCCTAATTTGGAGCGCGGCGGCTTGGCGCCGCTTTTCGTTCCAGCAAGTAGTTCGCTATGGACAAAAAGCGGCGCCGGGCCGCCGCACTCCAAATTAGGCGTGCGACTGAGACACCTAAGACACTACTGAGACCATTCTCAGTGTCTCGTGTGTGTCTCAATGTGTCGCCACACTCCCAATGTAGGACTCGGTTGAAGAGACTCAATTTGACAAAGCTGCTACTTTGCGACACACTAGCTTAGAACTGAGCTTAGCTCACTCTCTTCATCAGCTCCTCTGGAATCCCCCGGACTATCTGAAGCAGGCAGCTCACCCTCAAAGGGGGCGCACTATGTTTAGACACCATACGATTGGGGTCCACGGGCAGATTGCGTCTTTCACGAGATCACAGTCCAAGACAGTTGAAACAGCGGAAAGCAGATGCTTCTGCTTGAGATTCGCTCGGCTTGTTTCGAACTATTCCGGAAAGGACCACTCTTATGACAGTTAGATTGTTTGTTGGAAACCTCGCGTCAGAAACCACCAGTGAAGAAATCCGCGGCCTGTTCAGCGCGGTAGGCCCGGTTGAGTCATGTCAGTTGATCGAAGATCGAGAGACTGGCCGCTCAAAGGGGTTCGCTTTCGTCGAGATGAACTCGAGAGACGAAGCCAATGCGGTCAAAGAGAAATTCAATGGGCACGAACTGCATGGAAAAGCGGTGAAAGTGGATGAGGCCAATCCCAGAAAATGAGAGAAGGGCTGAGCTTGCTCTCGTCCTCTGGCGCTTCGGAATTATCCGGATTGTCTGAAACTAACAGCTGAACCCCCGTTTAAGGAGTTAACAATGTCGATTCAAGATGTTCTGCGGGAAATCAAAGCCACCTCTGCTGGCCCATTCCCCCGCACAACATTCCTCATCATCTTCGTCGGCGTGGTCGTTGGGCCGCTCGTCATGTTTGCGATCGGTGGGCGTCCCACGAACAGTCTCGGGCAGCCCGGCTTGGTGTGGTCATTCCTGGCAATCGCACTCTTGATACTCACTGGCATCGGGCTCGGCTTCTGGATGTTCAGTAAAGACGCGAGGCGGGTATCGATCAGTCCGAAGCACCCCTGAGAAGGGTGGCGTGAACTCGAATAACAATGCAAACGCAAGGGGGTGGTATGGTGAATAGAATCGAAATGGGAAACATCCTGATCGCCGAAGGAACCTCTCTGCCTGAATCCTTGGAGTTGGAAAGCGAACCCTATGCTCATGGCTGGAGACTGGTCAAGAACCTCGACAGGTCCGGAGTGGATCAAGCTATCGGAAAAGCCGGTTGGAACTTCTTCTATGTCGCCGGTGTGATTGAAACGACCGCTCTCGGTTCCGACGACAGGAACACCACTCGTAAGGCGATCAAACAAGTCATCGCGAAAATCAACTCGAAGAAATTTAACTGTTTGGAAATTACCCGCGTTGCAATGAAACGATTCCTGGGAGTGCCCTACGTGAGCGTCTCTGCCCACTCGCGGCATATTCAGGAAAGTCAGTTTCTTTCCGCCTGAAAATTGTGCGGGATGAAATTAGGATGAAATAGAGAGAGTGAAGAACAAATGGCAAAACAAGTAATTTATGGGACGGAATCACGCGCCGCGATATTACGCGGCGTCAACCAGCTCGCCGACACGGTCAAGATCACGCTAGGCCCAAGGGGACGCAACGTCGTCATTGACAAAAGATTCGGCGTCGCCAACGATTACCAAAGACGGCGTGACGGTTGCGAAAGAGATTGAGTTGAAAGACCCGCTGGAGAATATGGGCGCACAGATGGTGCGTGAGGTCGCCTCGAAGACTTCCGATGTGGCGGGCGACGGGACGACCACGGCGACCGTGCTGGCCCAGGCGATCTTCCGCGAAGGCGTCAAGACAGTGGCTGCGGGCGCGAACCCGATGGCGTTAAGGCGCGGCATAGACAAAGCCGTCGCACGCGCGATGAAAGAGATCGAGCGTCTCTCAAAGCCCGTGAAGGGTGATGCGATCACGACAGGTCGGCGCGATTTCCGCCAACGGCGACGCCGCCATCGGCGGGATCATCGCGAGCGCGATGGAGAAGGTCGGCAAGGACGGCGTGATCACGGTCGAGGAATCGCAGACGATGGAGACGTCACTGGAATTCGTTGAAGGGATGCAATTCGACCGTGGCTACCTCAGCCCTTATTTCGTTACCGACCCTGAGCGCATGGAAGTGGTTCTGGATCATCCGTTGATTCTGATTCACGAAAAGAAGATCAGCTCGATGAATGACCTCTTGCCGCTGCTCGAACAGGTCGCCCAAAAAGCGTCAGTCGACTGTTGATCATCGCGGAAGACATCGAAGGCGAAGCGCTCGCGACATTAGTCGTCAACAAGTTGCGCGGCACGATCAATGTCGCCGCCGTGAAAGCGCCGGGCTTCGGTGATCGCCGCAAGGAGATGCTCGAAGACATCGCGATCCTGACGGGCGGTCAGGTGATCAGCGAAGACCTCGGCATTGAGCTTCGGAAGGTCACCCTGGAAGACCTGGGCCGCGCCAAGAAGGTGATGATTGACAAAGACAAAACGATCATTGTGGAAGGCGCCGGCAAGCCGGGCGAAATCGAAGGCCGCGTCAAAATATTGCGCGCGCAGGCTGAAGATTCCACGTCGGACTACGACCGCGAGAAGTTGCAGGAGCGGTTGGCGAAACTGGTCGGCGGGGTCGCGGTGATCAAGGTCGGCGCGGCGACCGAGACCGAGATGAAGGAGAAGAAGGCGCGTGTCGAAGACGCGATGCACGCCACACGCGCCGCCGTCGAAGAAGGCATTGTGCCGGGCGGTGGCGTAGCTTATCTACGCGCGGCCAGGGCGCTGGAGAGAATTCGAGATCTACAAAGATGGCGAAGGCGACGCTGACGAACAGATCGGCGTGAATATCGTCAAGACGCGCATTGGAAGAGCCGTTGCGGCTGATCGCGCAGAACGCCGGCAGGGAAGGCGCGGTGATAGTCGAGCGTATCCGGGCCGAGAAAGAACGAGAACATCGGCTTCAACGCGGTGACGGAAGAGTTCGAAGACCTGGTTAAGGCGGGCGTCATAGATCCGACCAAGGTCACGCGCACGGCGCTGCAGAACGCGGCGTCAATCGCGGGCTTGATGCTCACTACAGAGGTGATGATTTCAGAGCTTCCTGAACTTGGTAAGGCTCAGGCGCTGCCCGGCGGCGACATGGGCTTTTAGCATCAGATCGGCGTTGGTTAACCAAACCAACCCTCATTATCCTGGCACTCGAAAGGAGAAAGAATGGCTAAGTTCGAAATCTACCAGGACGCGCAACTCGAGTTTCATTGGCGCTTTCGAGCAAACAACGGAAAGATTCTTGCGGAATCTGGTGAGAGCTACAACAACCGGGCTAACTGCGAACATGCGATTATCTCGATGAGACAACAGGTTCCAAGGGCAGTAATCATTGATCACGTCGAGTCAGCCTCACGATCGGCAACAGTCCAATGAGGGTCTGGTTCAGCGAGTGCTCAACGATAGTCCGGAAGGAGGAGAAATGAACGAAGACAGCTTCACAGACATCACTATTATTGGCAATAGCACATCTAAACTGCCGCGCAAGGAAGGCAAAACCAAGGACGGTAAGGACCAGTTTATTATCACCTTCAGTCTTTCAAGCAATGTTAAAGTGCCCTGGATCGAGACCTTCAATCGAGCGTGGGTTGAACGGAGCAAGAAAATACCGTCACTCCGCCTGCCGGTTGTGAGCGATGACAAGATTCAAATCACCTGCCAGCTGGACGATCAACTTCAAGGCCATCTGGACGACCTCAAGCAGGAATTGACCACAACTAACCAGCTGTTTCGAGAACATCTTCAGGAAATCGAGGATGAAAACCATAGAAATGATGAGATTCTACAGAACCTCAGGTTCTGATAAGTGAATCAGACGCCACGGTGAAGTCCATACTTCGAGCCGCTGAGCACTTTCGCTCGCGTGGGTTGCGCCCTTCGATTCACTGAAGCAGACTATCTCATGCTCGAAGCCTCCGAATTAGTCGCCATCCGAGTCGATGAGCGCCTTGACATCCAAGTGTCAAGTCGCCTCTCAGGCATATAAGCTCGACGGATCCAGTGTAAGGTCGGCTTCAAGCCGCTTCGATTCCTCAAATGACTGGACCTCGACAAAGAGTTTACTTCACGAATCGACGATCGCCGTCCTTGGTCGTGTGCAATACTGAGCGAATTCCTGAAGCGTCTTCGACACGTGTAGGAAATCGCGTCCTGCTCAGTCTTAACGAATAGTTGCCGCTATAGTGCGATCTCTGAACACGATAATGTACCCGGCTCTTGCAGTGAAGTGAAAATCGGTATCCGATCGATGGCGTTCACCGTCGCTGAAGGCGGTACAACGTGACTGTTAAGGGCTGCCGACGCATCGGCCGTACAAACAATATGCTCACGACGAAAGGAGAGCTATGAACAGACGTGATTTTGTAGTCTCTGCGTTTGGTTGTGCCGTTGGACTCTCCAATGCTTCGAGAGATTGTAGGTCAGAAGAAAACGATCGAGCCTAAACTCTCTGAGCTTGGCGACGGTAAAGGTTTGAAGGTCTTTAACCGTACAGTCACTAGCCTCAACGACGGTGCTAAGAAAGGGCTTCGTCTAAGTGAGAGCGCAGGCGACGGCGTGGCTTACCTTCAAGGGATTGAGTTTACCAATGGCATCATCGAGTTTGATGTCAGGGGCAAGGACGTTCCGCAACAGAGCTTCGTCGGGTTTGCTTTTCACGGAGTTGATGGAGCGACCTATGACGCCATCTACTTCCGTCCTTTCAACTTTAAAGCTGAAGATCCGGCAAGACGCATTCGCGCCGTACAGTACATTTCGCATCCCACCTATACCTGGCAGAAGTTGCGCACTGAGCAGCCCGGGAAGTATGAGAAGGCCGTCAATCCGGTGCCGGATCCGAACGGCTGGTTCCATGTGCGCGTGGTCGTCGCGAGTCCTAAAGTGAGCGTCTTTGTTGAGGACGCGAAAGAACCCTGCCTGGTCGTTGACCAGTTAAGCGACCGAAAAAAGGGATTGGTTGGGCTTTGGGTCGGTAACGGTTCGAGCGGAGATTTCGCAAACTTTAAGATAACGCCGGACTAGGCTCAGTGCTGAGCATACTTGGAGTTCAACGCTTTAGCTTGCCGGCTACTTTCGAGTATTGACGAGCTAAAGCGTGCAAGCTTGCAAACTCCATACCAAGGAAGTCGGCGATTGAGTTCATTACTGCAGCCGTGGCCGCTCCCTCAGGAAGTCTACCTCAGGCTCATAGCCCACAAACGTCGAGACCACTTCCAGCCAGCGCTGGTTCTCACGCGCCCACGGAGGCGCCGAGTACTTGATCCCCGATTCAGATGTAGCCTTGCGAAACGCGTCGTAGTCCTTGAACCATAGCTCTGTCATGCGCACCCAGGGTGTGCGGATAGGCGAATCCTTTACGCCCTTGTAACTGACGTAACGCAAGAGTCCGGGCATCTGCTTTGCCTCTTGCGTGTGAACCGTCAGGTACCACTTTTCTCCATCCTCGATCGAGACGCCATCCGGATAGCGCATCGTGAAAATCCACCGCAGAAATGGCCGCTCTTCGGGCGTTGGTTCCTTCTTGCCGAGAAAATCATCAGTAGGCATCGCGGGTATGATGATCGTTGCTGTGGGACGCGCCGTGCCTGATAGCCCACCCCACGGAGCCTGCGTGTAAGGTCGAGTGTACGGCGCAGCTTCCTTCCAGGCCTCGACGCTATCGTACCAGAGCTCCGTATACCGGCCCCGATATACGTTATACCGATCCGCGTCGGCCGGAACCTGCCTCGCACGAAAAGTCTCGTATCGTCGCAACCACGGTCCGAAAAAGCGCACGCATTCCGGCGCGTGGTGACGGAAATACCAGACGTCAAAGACATCGAGACTCACAGGCGGCTCGAAGATGAACACGTGGCGGATCATCCCCAGCGCCGGCTGTGAAATCAGCGCGGCCAGCACGCATGCAAAAAGAAAGGAATTCTTTTTCATGGTTGATGCAATATTCAGAGGGGCTCGAATTCAACCCCAAGCTGAAGCTTGAACTCAAACCTCGTGTGTTCGAGTTCAAGCTGCAGCTGGCGCTCCCAGGTGCACTAGCGCAGGATTCCTTCGAGCGCCATCCGGCAGATAATCTCGGCAACGCGATCGCTCGAGAGCCGGCCGTCGGGGCGATACCAGTGACCGAGCCAGATGATTGTGCCGATCAGACTGAATCCGACGACCGTCACATCGAGGCCGTCTCGGAACCTGCCTTCGTCTTTGAGTTGTTTGAGCGTAGCGATGACAAGGTCCATATAAGCGCGCTTGCGCAGGTTGATCTTTTTGCGCTGCGCGGGCGAGAGGCTCGCGACCTCGTCGGTTACCACCGTCACGGGGTTGAAGCCTCTTTCAGTGCTCCCTCGCATCACAAGCTTTGCGTGATTTGTAAGAATGGCACGCAATCGCTGCTCGGCGTCTTTGATCTCCATCGCTGGTGTGATCACCAATTCATCAACCGTATCCATGCCATAGTCGATGATCGCGTAGAGCAGGTCCTGTTTACCGCCCGGGACGAAATGGTAGATCGCCGCTTTGGTGACGCCGATCGCGTCCCCGATATCGCTCATGGTGGTTGCGTCGTAGCCCTGCTCGCAGAAGAGTTGCGCGGATGCGTAGAAGATCTGCTTCAGCCGGTCATCCCCGTTCGTTTCGATCTCCTTCTTCGCAAGCCTCATCTGATTCCTGACGGCCGGCTTGATGCGCCGGGCGGTGAGGGCGGCAGCGAAGGGTTGTTTTTCGGTTGAAGCTTTCCTGGCCATGACCTATAGTTTACTAAACGGTCAGTATACAAACAATGCCGCAGTAGAGTGCATCTCAAGAAGGCTTATAAGGAGGCTTATCTTGATTACCAAGAGCTCAATTCTCCGGATCGTCAGCATCGTCAGCATTAGCATCGGCATCAGCTTGTGCGCTCATGCGCAGCAGACCACCACGCAGCCGCCTCCGAGCCCGGCCGCCAGATCCGGCAAGAGCTGCCGGGCCTGTGCCGGCTGCAGAGTACAAGGCTCCTGACAATATGGATTTTCGCACCGCCAGCATCATGAGCGAAGGAGTGCGGCTGCACGCCGAGCTCTTCTCGCTCAAATCGCTCGCCGGCAAGCGACTACCGACGATTATTATGGCTCACGGTTGGGGCGGCGTCGCGGCCAGCTTTCGCCGGGATGCAATCGACTTCGCCAATGCTGGCTATCTTGTCCTGACCTTCGATTATCGAGGCTGGGGCGAGAGCGATGCGCGTCTCGTCCTCACCAAGGCATCGCCCATCAAACCAACTTCAGGACAGAATCAAAAGTTTACGGCCGAAGTGATCGAACAGCGCGAGTATGTTGATCCGCTCGAGCAAACCAGGGACTGGTTCAACGTCATCAACTGGGCTGCAGGCGAGCCAGTAGTGGACAAGGATCGGATCGGATTGCGCGGGTCGAGTTATTCGGGTGGACATGTCTTTTATGTAGCGGCGCTGGACTCACGGGTCAAAGCGGCGGTGAGTCAGGTCGGAGCTTACGATTCGCGATGGGTGATATCTGACAAGACACAGCAGGACCTGACCTATGCTGAGGGAGCCAAACGAGCGCACGGCGAAGCTTACCCGGCGCCGCGTGCAGTTACGGTTGGCAGACTTATCGGCGCTCCCATCCGCGAGAACCTGATGCGCTACGCGCCTATCGAATTGGCGCCGAGAGTCACGAATGCCGCAGTGCTTTTCATTGTTGCGGAGAAAGAAGAACTCTTCAGCAACGAGGACAATGCAAAGCTCGCCTACGATCGCATGGGTGGCAAGAACAAGAAATACGTCTCAATCCCCAACATCACGCACTACGGAGTCTACCGTGAGCAGCGCGACACGGCGGTCAAGCTTGCGGTTGAGTGGTTCGATCAGTACCTCAAGAAGTAACCTGCGACCTGGGAGCGCCATGGCGTCCGGCCTGGCGCGCGAGTCTCAGCACAAGGACTCGCCACACTGACGCGCGCCATGCCGGCAGCCTGGCGCTCCCGGCAGGCGGCTTGATCTTAGAGCTGCATAGCGTAATACTGTCTCGCTTCTCACAACGTAACATCACATCAGAATGAACATGTGGGGGACTTATGGCATCCCAAGTCGTACCCGTCGTGGTCATAACTTTACTGACACTGCTTGCGTCAGCGCCTGCCGCATCACAGACAGATCAACAACGCACCGGCTCTTGAGTCTGGCAAGCCAATAGTGCGTGAACTCGCGGCTGGTGAGTCGCATTCCTACCGGCTCATCCTCGCTGCAGGGCAGTTTTGTTATGTAATCGTTGATCAACGCGGAATCGATGTTGTCGTCGAACTCTTCGATGCGGCAGGCAAAAAGCTACTGGAAGTTGACAGCCCGAACGACAGACAGGGACCGGAGCCTGTTTCGCTGTTGGCAGACACTGCGGGCAGCTATCGGTTACAAGTCCGCTCGGTGGAAAAGAATGTGCCGGCCGGCCGCTATGAGGTGAAGATCGAAGAGCTCCGAATCGCAACAGCGCAAGACAAGACGCGCATCGCCGCCGAAAGGGCATTTAGTGAGGGAATACAACTTGAGAACCAGCAGACGGCCGAGACACAGCGGCGAGCAATCGAGAAATACCAGGAATCACTCCCACTGTGGCGGTCGCTGGGAGACACAGCCAAGGAAGTGACGACTCTCTCAGCAATCGGCCATTCGTATATTAACCTTGGCGAGCATCCGAAGGCGCTGTCCTTCTATGAACAAGGACTGCAGCTCTCTCAAGCCATAGGAAACAAGAGACTCGAAGCCTTGATGCTCGACAGAATAGCTACGGTGTATGACTACACGGGGGAAAAGCAGAAGGCACTGAGCTTTTACGATCGAGTCACTTACGTTGAGGCGAGCGGGAGATGACAGGGATGCTGTGGCTGCATCGCTTAACAATATCGGTCTTGCTTATGCGACTGTAGGCGAAAGTCAGAAGGCGCTTGATTCATTCAGCGAGGCGCTACCCATTAACAGGGCCCTCCAGAACAGGAGATCAGAGGCGACGACCCTCAACAACATAGGCCTGACCTATGGCAACCTCGGTGAATACCAGAAGGCGCTCGATTTTTTCATTCAGGCTCTTCCGATTCATCGAGCTGAAAATAACCGCCAGATGGAAGCCACGACGTTCAACAATATGGGCGTTGTCACACGGCGGATGGGTGAGAAGCAAAAGGCACTTGATTACTTCAGCCAGGCGCTGCCGATCTATACGTCACTGGGTAACCGGCGTGATCAGGGCATGACGCTAGCCAACATCGGCCTGACATACAATGAGCTGGGCGATTACCGTCAGGCCCTTGATTATTTCAATCAGGCGCTCCCGCTCCATCAATCCGCGGGCAACCGTCGAGCGGAAGCAATAACGCTCAACAATATCGGCCTCGCATACGCAAAATCCGGTGACCGTCAGAAAGCGCTTGAACATTACAATCAGGCTCTCGAGCGCAGCCGCGCCATAGGCGAGCGGACTGGCGAAGCGGCGACACTGTTTCACCTGGCTCGTCTTGAGCGTGATCGCGGTAACCTGACTGATGCGCGCGGACGCATCGAAGAATCGCTTGTAGCAGTCGAATCGCTGCGCGCCGATGTCGCCAGCCCGCAGCTCCGGGCTGCATACTTCGCCTCTGTACGCGACTATCATGATTTCTACATTGATCTGCTGATGCGCCTCCACAAAGAGCGTCCCTCTGAAGGATTCGACGCCCTTGCTCTGCAGGCGAGCGAAAAGAGTCGCGCCCGATCCTTGCTCGAACTGCTGAAAGAAGCTCGCGCCGGTGTTCAACTCGGAGCTGACCCGGCATTGATCGAGCGCGAACGCGCTCTTCGGCGGATGATGTCTGACAGAGCTGAGCGGCAGGTTCGCTTGCTCAGCGGAAAACACACGGACGAGCAGGCGAAAGCGGCAGCCAGAGAGATCGACAACCTTGCGACCGAGTACGATCAACTACAGGCTCGTATCCGTCAAACAAGTCCGCGTTATGCCGCACTCACTCAGCCCACGCCGCTTGGATCAAAAGATATTCAAAAGCAGGTACTCGATAACGAGACATTGCTTCTCGAGTACGCGCTGGGCGTAGAAAAGAGCTTCCTCTGGGCGGTGACTCCCACTTCGATCGAGAGCTTTGAGCTTCCGGGGCGTGCCGAGATAGAAGCTGCTGCGCGGCGCCTCTACAATACGGCCACTGCTCGTAATCAATTCATATCGAAAGAAACACCGCAACAGAGACTGCGGCGCGTCGAGTGCGGCGGATGCGGAATATCGGAAAGAGTCTGCTGCACTGAGCCAGATGCTGCTCGCGCCTGTCGCATCCAGCCTTGGCAAAGCGCGCCAGCAGGCGACGAAGCGATTAGTCATCGTTAGTGACGGCATCCTGCAGTACATGCCCTTCGCCGCGCTTCCGATCCCTGACCGTGGCCCGGTCGAGTTCACGCCATTAATTGTCGAGCACGAAGTCGTCAGTCTGCCATCAGCATCTGTGATTGCACTTCTGCGAAGTGAAACGGCTGGACGCGCATCTGTTTCGAAGACTGTAGCCATACTGGCTGATCCGGTTTTCGATAGCCGCGACGCGAGGATTGGCTCAGCAGCGAGGACAACGCAAGCGAAGGCGAACGCGAACGCGAACGCGAAACCGAACGCAGAAGAGTCCGTCACGGAAAAATCTTTGGTTGATGTCACGAGATCGGCCAATGAGTCGGGGCTCGCCGATTTCGAGAGACTGCGTTTCAGCCGACAGGAGGCTGAGCACATCGCGAGCCTTGCTCCAGAGGGCAAGAAACTTGCGGCGCTCGACTTCGCGGCCAGTCGCGCGTTAGCCACAAGCGCGGACCTGGGCCAGTATCGCATCGTGCATTTCGCGACACACGGGCTGATCAACAGTCAGCATCCCGAATTGTCCGGGATCGTGTTGTCGCTCGTAGACGAGCAGGGTCGCCAGCAAAACGGGTTCCTGCGGCTTTATGACATCTACAATCTGAAGCTGTCGGCAGACCTCGTGGTCTTGAGCGCGTGCCAGACAGCGCTTGGTAAAGAGGTCAAAGGCGAGGGGCTGGTTGGTCTGACACGTGGCTTCATGTACGCGGGGGCGCCGCGAGTGGCAGCAAGCCTGTGGCGCATCGACGACCGGGCATCTGCCGAATTGATGAAGCGGTTTTACCAGCGAATGTTGGGCGAAGGGATGAGCGCAGCCGCAGCGCTCAGAGCGGCTCAAGTGTCAATGTGGAAAGATAAGCGATGGGAGGCGCCTCACTACTGGGCTGGATTCACGCTTCAGGGTGAATGGAAATAGTCGCACATGGCTCTACGCCGCAAATGGGACCTGACCGAGGAGGCCTTCGACAAGCTCCTCGCCTCTCTCGACCCCGACCGCGAGAGCGCGGGCACGAAATACCTTGAGCTTCGAAGTAACCTGATCAGGTTCTTTGAATGGCGCGGAAGTCTGTTTCCTGAGGATCAAGCCGATGAAACGATCAACCGTGTCGCGCGAAGAATCATGGAAGGGGAAGAAGTTCGTGACCCGACGAAGTATTCTGTCGGCGTGGCGCGGATGGTGTTGCTTGAAGTACACAAGGAGCGCGTCCGGGAGCGAAATGCGCTTCGCGAACTGACAAGCGCACAGGACGCAATACAGGAGACCGCTTACGAGTTTGAGGAATTGGGTCCGCGCGTCGAATGCCTCGGGCACTGCCTGCAAAGTCTCGACACTGCCAACCGCGATCTGATCGTTAAGTACTACCAGGGTGAAAAAAGCGAAAAGATTGAGAACCGGAAGCGATTGACCGATCTGCTGAAGGTTCCGCTCAATACATTGAGGATGCGAGCGCTCCGCCTCAGGGAGAGGCTCCTTGTCTGCGTCGAGGAATGTTTGAAAAAGTGAGTTTGAGATGTGATGAATTCCACATTTCTGCCACTACACTGATGAACGGTAACATCTCAAGTGGAAACCAAACCTATTAACGAGGGGTTGATAGCCCGATACCTTTTGGGCGACTTGCCGGAGGAAGAGCAGGTCCGGATCGAGGACCGCGCCTTCGCAGATCGGGAGTACCTGCAGGATATCCTGGCAGTTGAAGCTGATTTGATAGACGAGTATGTGCGAGGAGAACTGTCAGATTTCGAACGACGGCAGTTCGAGCGTCGCTTTCTGACTTCATCCGAGCGTCGTCAGAAGGTCGAATTCGCGAGAGCTCTGGCGAAGGTGGTACCTGAGACTGCAACAGAGAATGCGCGTCGAGCTGTTGCGGTTCAGGCATCTATCTCGTGGTGGGACTCCTTTGTTACGTTTCTGAGAAGCTTGAATCCTGCTCTCAAGTTGTCGATGGCGGCCGCGGCCGTGGTACTTACAATTGGCGTTTCGTGGCTGGTCCGAGAGACTATTCGATTGCGCGGACAGGTTGCGAAGCTTCAAGCGGAGCAACAGAGCCGGCAGCGCCAGGAAGAGGATCTGCAGCGTCAAATTGCCGGAGAGCGATCGCGCAACGAAGACCTGGCCAGGCAAGTTCAGAGAGTCGCTCGAACACCTGAGAAACCCGAGAAACCTGATGAGCCGCCGCTGATCGCTACACTCTTCCTGCCGGCAGGTATCTCACGCAGTGCCGTCGATCGCCCGAAACTCGATCGCGCCGCAAGCGGCAAAGACGGCGCGCCTTCAGGTCGGGCTTGAACCGGGAGATGAATACGAAAGTTTTCGTGCAGAGCTTCGCACGCGCGCAGGTCGCGAGGTTTGGAGCCAGCCAGAATCTGCCGAGCGCGTTCGGGGCGCGGAGGCCGGTTCCTAATCCTGAACATTCCCGCGAACATCCTCAACACAGGCGAATATGAACTGACCCTCAAAGGAGTCAGCGGTAAAGAAAAAGTAGAAGACCTCGGCTACTACTATTTCGACGTGCTGAAGAAGTAGCGCGTGTGCGACCTCGCCCAAAAAGTGGAAACGCTCGCTCCTGACCACAAGCTGAAGCTTGAACTCAGACCTCGTCGGTGAAACTTTTCGGTTTGAGTTCAAGCTTTAGCTTGTGGTTGAACTCGAACCCCTTGGTCCTGCCTTCGAATCTCCCGTGTGATGTTTTTCGATTTGTCACCACTATGTGACGAGATGAGATTACACACACGGGAGATGACAATGTCGAAGTGCTTGATTCTTTGCACGTTAACAATCCTTTCAATGCTTCTGATGAGTCTGCCTGTCTCGCAGGCCCAGACCTTTTCCCTCAGGGATCTTTTCATTCCGATCTCGTCCTACGACGACGACCCCTACGTTAAAGACTCCATCGTTGAACGCGTCAACGGTTCAAGATTTGATCGCGGTGAGGACGGTCGACCAATTCTTTCGAGCAACGTGATCCTGCAGGAGGACGAACCGGTAATCTATCGACAGCACACGCCCAACGGCGACTTCGAGGCGTTTGCCTGGAACCCCTGGTCGCCTGAAATGAGGCTGTCGAACGATGCCGGCAATTTCATGTTTACGGCAGAGGAGCGGTTTCCGCTGCACCGCGTGGAACGGGGCGCGGACGGCAAGATTGTCCTCAAGGACGGATTGCAGGTCTGGCTACCGCAGAACCTTCACCGCGGGATGACCACGGCCTTCGAGGCAGTCAACGCTGCGAAAGATGCGGTCGAGTTCTGGTCGGGCCGCGAACTGGCCTGGGGCAAAGACGGCAAGCTACTGATCAACACCCACGCCTTCATTGATTTCAATGCATTCTACAGCCCCACGTCGGGCGGGCTCTTCTTTGGTGTCGTGCCTTACCGCCGCGCCGGCCAGGAGATCAGGATGTTCGAGATGGCCACTTCGTGGGAGATCGCCGCGCACGAGGCCGGTCACGCGCTGGAACGTGCGCTTAAGCCAAACAATAGACTGATCGATCCGGGCAACAGGACCTGGAGCGAGTCTTTCGGCGATCAAATAGCTATGTGGGCATCGCTGCGGGATCCTGATCGCGTCTCCAGTCTCCTCGCCGACACCGGCGGCGATCTTAATCAATCAAGCGCCCTCACGCGCATCGGTGAGGCGCTTGGTGGATTGCTTGGCGAAGACGTCGAATTGCGCGATGCATTTCACAACAAGAAGGTCTCCGATACCACCACCGAGATTCACGATCGCTCAGAGGTACTCACCGGTGCGGTCTATAAGTTCTTCGTGAAAGTCTATGAGGGTCTCAGGACCGAGCACAATGCCGAGGAAGCGCTGCGGAAGTCGAGTGAAATCATGGGCATCTTCGCGACGCGCGCCAACGATTTCACACCCGAGAACAGCGTGACGCTCGAGGACGTCGCCAAGGCATACCTCAAGGTTGATATGGAGTTTTTCAACCTTCGCTATCACGCGATTCTCCTTGAAGAGTTCACCCGCCGGGAGATCTTCGATGCGGATTCGGTGAGCGAGTGGATTGAGCACGAATCGGCAATCCCGAACCTTCACCTTCCGCCGCGGGCGACAGATGAAAAGGTGGAAAAGCTTGTTCAGGAGAACCTTGAAAAGCTCGGCATCGGGCCGGACTTCGGACTCAAGCTGCAGAGCGTAACACCGGGCAATCGCCTCAAGAAGACGAAAGGCCTTAAAGAGACAATCGTCCGCGTGCAACTCACTCAGGGGCGAGGCGTTGACGCGACACCACTCGACAACCACGGGATACTCGTCTTCCGCGCGAATGGGACGCTTGCCGACTACCACTCGCCACTGCCGTCAGGTAACAACCCATCGCCGCTTGCTGACGGTTTCGTGCAGGCTCAGGCACTCGACGTTATCGGCCAGGCGAACGGTCGCGCCTCGACCAGCGCGGCGTTCCGCTCTCGATCGTGAGGCGGGCGGATGGGCAGTTGAGCGTCGAGGCGCGAGTGATTCGCGGTCAAGGGCTGAACGCATACATGGAAGTTTTCACGCTCGAGAACCCGCGAGGAGAGCGCCGCGAGATACTTATCCCTCCTGTGCCGCCGAATAAGCGCATCCAGATACCCGAAAGCCTCCTCAAGTAACTCTGGCATGTAGTACCGGCCTGGGAGCGCTGGCCTCTGGCCGCGCTCGAGTCATCGGATCTTAGGACTAACGCGCGCCAGGCCAGCAGGCCAGCGCTCCCAGTACTACATGCGCAGGTATGATCCAGCTCTTCTATAAGTGAAAGGCAAATATATCGAAGCTGTTATTAGTGACATTAGTCTCGACGCTGGCTTTGTACGGTGTTCCTTGCTGAAGCCCGCGCACAGGACCCGGTGCCACAAGTCAAATTTCGAAGGCATGCCAATCGAATTCCCAACCGCTACATTGTAGTGCTGAAGGATGAGGCCGCCGGTCCGAGAGGCGAGAGTTCGCAGGCCGGGGAGGTGGGTGCTGCCCTGACCCAGGCCTATGGAGGCAGTATCGAGCGCGTCTTCAAGCACGCACTCAATGGCTTTTCGGCGCGTATCTCCGAAGCAGAAGCTATAGCACTGAGTCAGGACCCAAAGGTCGCGTACGTTGAAGAGGACGCTGAAGTCAGCATCGATCCAATCGGGCCAATCGGGCCAAGAATCGGTGCCAGAATGGCGATCAGCTTGATAGCGACAGTCAGGACAATGCCACATGGGGCCTCGACCGTGTCGATCAACGCCGCCTGCCTTTGGATAGAGTCCTATCGTCTACGACGCGACAGGGCGAGGGGTTCACGTATACGTCATCGACACTGGAATCCGGCGGACACATCAGGAATTCGGTGGCCGCGTCGTTGCCGCGTTCGACGCTTTGGACGATGGGCAGAATTCCAACGACTGTAACGGGCACGGCACGCATGTCGCAGGCACTGTCGGCGGAGCTACATACGGCGTCGCCAAAGAAGTCACCCTTTACTCGGTGCGCGTGCTTCCTTGCAATAACAAAAGCGACTTGGGCTGCGGCCATTGCGGGGGTGGACTGGGTCACGGCTCATCACATCAAGCCCGCGGTTGCAAACATGAGCCTCGGCGGATCTGCCCACCAGGCGATTGACGATGCGGTAAAGAACTCGATTGCTGCAGGAGTGACGTATGTCGTCTCGGCCGGGAATGATGATGTGGATGCCTGTGGAGAGTCTCCGGCACGCGCTCCCAACACGATCACCGTAGGATCGACGACGAGCGCTGATGAGCGGTCCTCATTCTCCAACCACGGCACGTGCGTAAATATCTTTGCCCCGGCTCAGGGATTACTTCCGCCTGGTTCACCGGCGATAGTGCTACCAACACCATAAGCGGGACTTCGATGGCCTCGCCGCATGTGGCGGGAGTGGCTGCACTCTTCCTGGAAGCCAATCCTCGAGCGACGCCGGCAGCTGTCGCGGCCGCGCTCATCAACAGTGCCACTGCTGATCAGGTGAGCGATGTCAAAGCCAGGCTCGCCCAACCTGCTGCTTTTTTCACGGCTCAGCGCAGGCGGCGGTGATCCGTGTACGAACTGCACGCATTACAGCGGTTCGTTGCTCTTTACGTCAGATGAGGACTTTCAACCTGACGGTACCTTTTATCACAGCAATTCATCCGGGCATCACAAGGGCTGGTTGCGCGGTCCGGCAGGAACCGATTTCGACCTGTTCCTATTGAAAAAGGATGGAACGCGGTGGGTGGTAGTTGCAAAGTCAGATGGCGAAAACTCGTCCGAGGAGGTCTCCTACGAGGGCTACGCCAGGCGACTATTCATGGCGCATTTTCGCTTACGCGGCGCCAGGCTCGTATGACTTCTGGCTGCAGAAGCCTTCAACCGGGGCCCCTGACCAAAGAGTTGTGAGTGTATCTGCCGCGACATACAACGCAGGGTTGGCGAGCGAGGCTATTGCCTCTGCCTTTGGCACTCGCCTGGCGACGGCTGTTCAGTCGGCGCCCGGAACAAGCCGCCGACTTGCCAACGGAGCTGGCTGGGACCCGAGTCCTCGTCACCGACAGCGCCGGGGGCAGACGGCTGGCTCCTCTCTTCTTCGTATCGCCGACTCAGGTCAATTACCTGATGCCGCGAAACACGTCAGTCGGGACAGCTACCGTGACCATCACCAGCGGCGATGGAACGGTCTCAACCGGTACTGCCGAAATCGGCACTGTCGCTCCGGGACTGTTTACCGCCAACGCCGATGGCAAGGGCGTGCCGGCGGCCTATGTTCATCGCGTCCGAGGGACCTTCGTCAAACTCCGAGTCGCTCTCTCGCCTGGATTTTGTCGATGGCAGATTTAAGTTTGTGCCCAGGCCGATTGACCTTGGCCCGGATAGCGACCGCGTCTATCTGATCCTGTTTGGCACGGGTGTGCGGTATCGTCAGGCTCTAACGACGGTCAGCGTCAGGATCGGTGGCGTACAGGCCGAGGTGATTTATGCCGGACCTCAAGGACAATACTTTGGACAGGATCAGATCAACGTGCGTGTGCCTCGAAGTCTGAAGGGGCGAGGAGAGGTGGACGTTGAGCTGGTGGTGGACGGCAAACCTGCGAACACCGTCAAGATCAACGTTAAGTGAGCGCCTGGCCCGCTGCGGAGCGCCGGCAAGCTAGAGCTGAACTCAAACCAATGAGTTTGAGTTCAAGCTTTTAGCTTGCCGCCGGCGCCGAAGGCGACGGCAGACGCCCATCGGGCGGCATACGCCGAAGTTTGGGAAAACAGGAGCCCTTCGGATACAATCGCTCGCTTGATTCCACCAACAATTCCTCACTATCCACGCGACTAGTCGCCTCAGAGACACGCTTAAGGTAATACCCGGAGTAGCGGTCGCCGTTGGCGTCCTTTTGCTCGCATTGCCAACGGCAGATCTGCTTGGCCGTTGGTTGCTAGGCGTGCAAGGGATCGATCCTTCAGGCCGGATAAGCCCGATTTCTGGTGTGCCTGTCGCTATCCTTCTCGGAGTCCTGATTCGTAATCTGATCCCGTTGCCGGAAAGCCTCAAGGCCGGGATTCAGTTCAGCGTATCCACGTTGTTGCGACTGGGAATTGTCCTGGTCGGAATCAAGTTGAGCCTGGGAGACCTGGTCAGAATGGGTTCGTGGGGTATGCTCGCCGTTCTGATACCAATTGCCACCGGGCTGGTATTCGTCAGCTGGTTCAATCGCCTCTTACGATTGCCGGCGCGACTGGGCACTTTGATTGCCGCCGGGACGAGCATTTGTGGTGTGACCGCGATCCTGTCGACTGCGCCGGCAATCGAAGCCAATGAAGAAGAGGTCGCCTATGCTGTCGCGAATATCACTATCTTCGGATTGCTCGGAATGCTGATCTATCCCTATGTTGCCCACGTGCTTTTTACAACTTCAGAAGGCGTTGGATTGTTTCTCGGGACCGCCGTTCACGATACCTCTCAAGTTGTCGGCGCCGCGATGACATACAAGGAGCTTTTCCATGACGACCAGGTGCTCCAGGCGACGACAGTGACAAAACTGGTGCGCAATCTATTCCTGGCAGCAGTTGTCCCACTGCTCGCCTTTTATCACCTTCGAGGAGAAAGGAACTCTGAAGGGCAACCTCGACGACGTCGGGCAACCTGGATGAGTCTTCCCGATGTTTGTTTTCGGATTCATCGCGATGGCCGTTGTTCGCACAATCGGTGAAGCTACGTTGAAGAGCGGATTGGCCTATGGGATCTGGAATGAAGCTGACTGGAGATGGCTGACCACTCAAATTGGAGAGACGCTGGGTGCACGATACTTGTTGGGAACCGCAATGGCAGCACTCGGGCTGGGGACAAGTCTGTCAGTGTTCAAGGGAGTCGGATTGAAACCCTTCGCAGTTGGTTTCGCGGGCGCGCTTCTGGTAGGCATTGTCGGCTTTTTGATGTCCTGGTTGCTAAGCCCGTTCGTGCATCTCTAGAGATCAGCCCTGGAGGGCCTGGGAGCGCTGGTCTCTGACCGGCGCGTGTCTAGGGAAACGACGCCCCAAAGTAGTGGACGCGCCGGTCAGAGACCAGCGCTCCCGGGTCAACTATGGCGCCTTTTGGATCTTCCCGCCTTTTGCCGAGAGCATGAGCTTGACCAGCTCTTCTGTCACCTTTGGCTCGAGACCTTCGGTGTGTCCTTTTTCGAGCCGAACAACATCGGCAACGACAATGCCGTCCTTGCATCCCGAATAGCGGTAAACATGCGCCTTGCCCGGTCCTGGCGGAAGTCCCCATGCCGGATTGGGCGGATTCTGTCGCGTGCTGTCATACACGTAGCCCGCTTTCGTATCGACGATCTCCTCCGGCTTCGCACGCGCACCGCAAGCAAATTTCGCGGCCCATTGCGACGCTTCCGGCACGCCTTTGTCGTCTATTTCGCGCTGGCCGATCGCGTAAATGTGAGAGAACTCGACTGCCGGAAGTTCGCGTAGAGCTGCCGCCGCAGCTGCCATCCCGGCTGCCGGAGTCCCAGCGGCGGGAGCGGCAGTTCCCGCAGACGCGCCACCTGGAGCTGGAGCCGCGCTTCCCGCAGCCGCAGCCCGCGGAGGTCCAAAACTCGACGCACGGCCCGGGTTTCCGCCGAGGCGTCCACCCGAGAGGCTCAGCCAGCCGTCAACCTTATCCTTGAAGAAGTCAGTGCGCACAATTCGATTCGACGTCATTCCACCTTGCGAGTGCCCGACAAGCCAGAACGCTTTGATGTTATCTTTGCCAATCTGCGAGACGACTGAAGTGACGATGTTCTGCAGGTATTCGTCATCGGCCGCAGACCACGCCCGCGTCGGAGAGTTCGGTGTCGCGATCACGAGCCTGTATTTGTCCTTGTAATCCATGATCGGGAAATAGTGACGCTGCCAGTTCCCGTATGAGCCACCGCCATGAAGACTCAGGATGAAGGTGACTTTTTCGCCCGCCTTCAGATCACACGGGTAATCGAGAAAGTAGGTACGCCGGGTTTTCATTTCCACTACGGGCCCGGGGTTGATAACCCTGTCGCTCGGGCAGTCTTTATCAGGACAGTGCAGGGCGGGCGGCGTCGCGCAGGCCGCTCCGGACAACCTGACGAACTGATCCTGAGCGATAGTGGTATACGAGAACGCCATCACGGCGCAGACGACGACCAGCAGTCGAATAAAACCGAGCGACTTCTTCATATGTTTTCTCCTTTTGGGAAAGGTCTCTGACCTACCGGCCGGTAAGTCTATAACCTGACACTAAAAGCCGTCAAGTCGCCTGGGAGCGCCAAGGCCCGGGAGCGCCATGGCGTGCCAGCCTGGCGCCGCTGTAGTGTAGCCAGAACCTGGGCTGATCGACGCGCCAGGCTGGAGCTGGCGCTCCCGGGGCCGCTGGCGCTCCTAGGCGGGTGTCGCACCAGTTCTGGGAAGTGACCTTCCCGTTAACGGACTGCGAGCCGCCCGAAAACTCCTGCATTCGTCCGTAACGTTGTCATTTCCACACGTTAGTCGACATAACATTCGTGGCACGCGATTGGCCTAGAATGCACCACGGCAAAAGGAGGCGATGACCGAATATGCTGAATGATATTCGATACGGACTTCGAGGCCTTTGGCGCAATCCTGGATTTGCGCTGCTGGCCGCGCTCTCTCTCGCACTCGGAATCGGCGCCAATACGGCGATCTTCAGCATCGTCAATGGCGTCCTGCTGAGTCCATTGCCCTACTCTGAACCTGAACAGTTGATTCGCATCTTTGAACGCAGTGACGCCCAGCCCAGGTTCCCGATGGCGCAAGGAAATTTTCAGGATTATCGCGAACAGAACTCGACGCTCGCGAGTCTCGCTCTCTACACGCGTCAGGATCTCGAGCTGTCTCAGGATGACCGACCCGAGCGACTCGCTGCGCTGCGCGTCTCGGCGGGATATTTCGATCTGCTGCGCGTCCAGCCGTTACTGGGACGGGAGTTCAATCGTGAAGACGAGATACCCGCCAATAATCTTGTAGTGATTCTCAGTCACGAGCTCTGGCAGCGCCGTTTCCAGAGTGATCCGCGCATCGTCGGCAGCAAGCTGACACTGCTCGGTCGACCTTTCACTGTGGTCGGTGTGATGAAGCCCGGTGTTCAGCATGTCGGCGGCGACTATCGCTCTATGCCGCACGGCGAAACTGTTGACGCCTGGTGGCCGATCGAATTGCCGCCACAAGCTTCGCGCGGCTCTCATTATCACAACGCGGTTGGCAGGATGAAGCCAGGTGTTTCTACATGCGCAGGCTGAGGCCGACTTCAAGGCAATCGCGGAGCGACTCGCAACTCAGTTCCCCAACACAAACAAAGGCTGGAGCATTGTCGTCAAGCCATTGCATCAGGAAATAGTCGGTCGTGCAAAGACCATGCTACTCGTACTCTTCGGTGCGGTCTTCTTTGTTCTTCTGATCGCGTGCGTCAATGTAGCGAATCTGCTGCTGGCGCGTGCGACCGTGCGAGAGCGCGAGATAGCCGTCCGCGCATCGCTTGGTGCCGGTCGCGGTCGCCTTGCGAGGCAACTGCTCACAGAAAGTCTCTTGCTGGCGTTGCTCGGAGGAATCGGAGGAACACTGGTTTCGCTCTGGGCCATCGATGCCATCGGAAGGCTTGGACCAGAACTTTTGCCGCGCGCTCAGGCAGTGACCATTGACTTTCGAATTCTCCTATTCACGGTCGCCGTCACATTGCTTACCGGAATTTTGTTCGGACTGGCTCCGGCATGGCAGGCAGGACGCGTCAGTCTGACCGAGCTTATGAAGGAGGGAGGTCGTGGCGGAACAGGCAGCATTCGACAACGTCATCTGCGCAATGCACTGGTGATTGCGGAAGTGGCATTGGCACTTGTGCTGCTTGCGGGGGCAGGCTTATTGATACGAAGTTTCTGGAAGTTGCAAAATGCGGATCCCGGATTCAAATCTGACCACGTACTGACCGCAAAGGTCTCATTGCCGCGAGCGCGATATGAAGACAGGAAGAAGCTCGCTGGCATTTCAGGAACAGCTTCTGGAACGAATCGCTTCGAGGCCCGGGGTCACCTCTGTTGGCGCCACATCTGATCTCCCCTGGACTGGATACGATGAGAATATGGGGTTCGCGATCGAAGGCAAGACGTCTCCAGACAACGACGGACCCGGAGCAAGATATCACTTTGTAACGCCAGATTATTTCAAGACGATCGGCGTCCCGCTTGTCAGCGGACGCGCCCTCACGAGAGCGGATCGAGACGGCGCTTCTCCCGTAATACTCGTCAACAAGAAGCTCGCTGAAACCTACTTTCCGGGCGAGGAGGCTGCAGGCAAACGGATAACATTCTCAGGCAAGCCGACAGAAAAGGACTGGCTCACAATAGCGGGTGTGGTCGGTAACGTGAAAGATTTTCCGAATTCGATCGACTCGGTTCCTGCATTTTACTGGCCAATGGCGCAGCAACCGCCTCGCGACATGATACTTGCGGTTCGCACCGCCGGTGATCCAAAACGAATGATTGAAGTTGTTCGCAGCGAAGTCGCGTCGCTTGATCGGGACCTCCCTGTAGCAGATGTGACAACCCTCGACGAGGTCTCGTCGTCGGCCGTGGCGGGCCAGCGCTTCACTCTAGTGTTGGTTGGATTCTTCGCATTCAGCGCCCTGGCTCTGTCCGCCGTCGGCATTTACGGAGTTCTTTCCTATCTTGTAGCGCAGCGCACTCAGGAGATCGGTGTGCGGATGGCTCTCGGCGCGCAATTGAATGATGTGCTGAAGCTTGTCATCCGCCAGGGGATGACCCTCGCGCTCGGTGGTGTAGCAGTTGGATTGGCCGCATCATTCGCGTTGACGCGATTGATGGAAGGATTGTTGTTTGAAGTTAGTCCTTTCGATCCCTTGACGCTCGGGCTGGTCGCTATGGTGCTTGTCGTGGTGGCATTTGTGGCGTGCTGGCTCCCTGCGCGTCGTGCAACAAAAGTCGATCCAATTGTGACCTTGAGATACGAGTGAAGAAAGGTACGTTGTACCGGCGTTTAGCCAAGAGTGGCGATGAAGATATCGACGCCCATGCCTTTCATACCCGGACCAAGCGTCACACTATTTCTACCTTCCATCACTGTGGGTCTTCCGACCAGTCCTGCATTGGTTCTTTCCAGCAAACGGTCGTCGATCGGCAGTACGTGGTATTTCTCGGCTTCGGTCATGAACAACGCTTGTAGCTCTTTCAGTTTGTCGGGATTTTGAGTCGCAACATTATTCGACAGGCTGAAGTCATTCGCGGAGTTGTAAAGGTCCCAGGGATCCTCAGTCAGGCTCTGTGAAGGTTTTTGCTGCCACGCCGGCCGGTGAATCGTTCGTGCATACCACCCGTCGCTGTAGATGGCCCGGTTGCCGAACATCTCGAAGTACTGCACCGTGTGCGTCTCTTTAGTATTGGCATTGTCGAAGGTATAAATCAGGCTCTTTCCTTCGATCGGGTCCTGCTGAATGCCATTCACCGTCTTCGGCGCCGGAACTTTGCAGGCCTCGAAAACCGTTGGAGCGATATCGATGACGTGTCCGAACTGCGATCGCATCTCGCCCTTGGCGTTAATCACTTTTGGCCAGTGAATGACCATGCCGTTGCGCGTGCCACCAAAGTCTGACGCAACCTGCTTGGTCCAGGAGAACGGCGTATCCATAGCAACCGCCCAGCCGGCAGCGTAATGAGGATATGTGCTCGGGCCACCCCACTCGTCATAGTGTTTGTTCATGTCCGCTAAGGTCTCCGGAACGCCATTGAAATAACTCATCTCGTTGTACATCCCGTTCATCTGACCTTCGGCACTTGCACCGTTGTCGCCAACGATGTAAATGAACAACGTATTGTCCGCCTGGCCTGTCTCTTCGACTGCCCCGTATAGTCTGCCTATTTCGTAATCAGTCTGCTCGGAAAAGCCTGCATAGGTCTCCATCTGACGAGCGAACAGCTTCTTCTCATCAGCAGAGAGAGTTTCCCAGTCTTTTATGTCTTTGGGTTTTGGAGCGAGCTTGGTGTCGGCTGGAACAATGCCAAGTTTCTTTTGACGCTCAAGCGTTTCCTGTCTCACCTTGTCCCAACCCTGATCGAACTTGCCTTTATATTTGTCACGCCATTCAGCCTGAACATGGTGCGGAGCATGCGTGGCGCCGGGCGCAAAGTACATGAAGAATGGCTTGTCGGGGGTCAATGCTTTTTGAAACTTCATCCAAGAGACGGCCTGATTGGTCATGTCGGTGGTGAAGTGATACTTGGGATCCTCTGGCAGCTCAACCTGCGCAGTTCCGTCATAGATCAACGGCGCATACTGGTTCGTTTCACCGCCGATGAAGCCGTAAAATTTCTCGAAACCGGAATGCGTCGGCCAACGGTCGTATGGGCCAGCGGCCGAGATCTCCCAAGGCGGCGTTTCGTGATACTTACCAAAAGCGGCGGTGCTAAATCCATTCTGACGGAGAACTTCCGCCATGGGAGTTATCGACTGGGGCCTGACCCCGTTGTTACCCGGAAATGCAGTCGAGGTCTCCATGACGGAGCCGGCGTTGTTGCTGTGATGGTTGTAGCCAGTAAGCAGCGCGACGCGTGTCGGCGAACACAGCGCCGTCGTGTGAAATCGATTGTACCTGAGACCGGTAGCCGCGATCTTTTCAAGGTTCGGCATATTGACCGGTCCTCCAAATGCGCTCGAAGCACCGAAGCCCCATGTCGTCGATCAATACCACTACCACGTTGGGAGCGCCTGCGGGTGCTTTCACCTCCCAGCGTGCGGGTGCCTTTGCATTTCGGGCATCCAGTTCCTTATAACTCTGCCGTTTTGGTTCGAGGATCGGCAGAATCGTGCGGTCTAGTTTATCTGAGGCCGCTCCGGACGGGGTTGTTTCTCCAGTTTGATTACAGCTGCTCAACGCTGTTACCACGATGAGCATCAGAGATGCCATCCGGGTGCTGTGTCTCGTCGAACATGGTCGTCTCCTTCTATGTAACTTGTGGCGATTCATCAAGGCTTCTCTTGCGGGGCATGTCGGGACCCAAGGCACACTATCGAAAGGATTCCCGAATCCTGATGTAGTTGTGATGACCTTGTCGACTGCCGTGTGCATAACAGCAGAATTTGATTCTGTTGACGTCGACAACTCAGAAACGAGGATTCCATTCGCAAGTTCCGGGGCTTAGTTTGATGATCCTCGGAACCACGCGCGAGCGAAAATGAGCGTCATAACAGCGTGTATTGCAACCACCGGCCATAACAGCTTCCCAACCAATTCGCGGCCGACTCCAAGGTAGATCAGATATACGGTTGTCAGGAGGTTGTAGGTAAGCAATGCTTGAAGCGGTTTGGTGCTGCCGCCAACTGGTCTTGAACCCGGCCAGCAGGCCAATGCCAAAGATAGCAATCCAATACCGCCTACCCGAGCGAGCCAGGCCCACTCCGGAAACGTCTTCGCCCAGCAGCAACTGGACGACGACTTCAGGTAGGATCATCAAGGCAAGGCCCGTAGCGTAGACCCCTCCACGATCGCGTCCAGAGCAAGCACCTTGTTATGTTCATGTGGTTCGTTTTAGTGTCAAAGCCTTTGAATCAGATTCGCGAAGGTAATCACGCGTTGTTGCTATGTGCCTATTGTCGCGCGCTTGCGTTTTGCGCATTTGATTCGATCTGTTGCCCAATTCAAAGGGAGCTCTCATCAACTGCCTACCTTGCGGTGACCTGAGTTTGTCACGTTGACGGCCACGTTTTTCCCTGGGGCGTTGAGCGCGACGTGTGACGCATAGTTAGTTGCATCCGGAAGGGTGGTAAACGTAACATCGAGGTTGACAGGGTCTTTCTCGATTTCCAGGTAGGTGGAAACCTTGAGGCCAAGCACGCGGTGTCCGGTGAGGTCCACCTCGACGGACAGTTTATCTCCAGGCTTCACGTAATCGCTGAAATTCAGGCGAATACGCTTGCCGGGCTCAAGAATGTCCAGCGAGACCTTTCCTGCATCCTTGGACGCCTGTAGCTTCTGCGGAGATGGAGGAACGTAGAGCTTGATCAGACCGACGGCTTGTTGCATATAGTCAGTCAGTTCCTCCTTCTTGTTCTCTACGATTTTGCCCCGGAGGCCGCGCTTCTTCTCCTCCGGCGGGGCTGCTCCCACGGGAACCTTCTGAACCGCGCCGTTCGCACCGTAATAGCAGCGGTTCTGCTTGCGGGACTTCTCCTCACCTTTCAGGCTAACCGCAGTAGTCTCGATCCACTCGTATTTTTTGATGCTGGCCTGGCTTTCAGCCAGCGACTTCTTGAGCGCGGCGACATGCGCTGCACCTGGGGCGATTGAGCTTGCACGATCGTTGACGGGCCGGAGCTCGTCAGGATGGAAAATGTAATGATCAATGTGGCGGTCAAGGTGGTCATGGGTTTCGAGCGTTTCATCAGTTGTCTCCTGGTTAGCTATTCTTGTGAGTGGTGTGGCTTGTCAGATGGTTGAAGAGATTATCAAGACAGAGGGCAGCCACGAGACGTTGCCACTAACTGCAGCATCGGGCTCGCTCATGCATTTCCCAAACTAAGGCGGATACTCGGTTGTGCCGATCGCGTGGAGTCTATCACAGACAGGGATTCAAGTCGTAAATACGATTTTGTCCGGTTGAAAAACGCTTACTGTGTGATTTGCGATACGAGTGAAGAAAGGTACGTTGTACCGGCGTTTAGCCGGAAGCGTGACATTCTAGTAGCTTGAAAGTAACGCTTCCGGCTAAACGCCGGTACAACGTACCTTACTCATATCTCAGCGCGATCATCGGGTCTACTCTCGTTGCCCTGCGTCCGGGAAGATAACAGGCCAACAGAGCGACCACACCGAGCAGCAACGAGATCGCTGCGAGCGTCACTGGATCAGTTGCGCTCACGCCGTAGAGAAGACTCGTCATCAATCGCGTCAATACAAATGCTCCTGTCAATCCAATCGCGGCGCCGATTGCTACGAGCTTCATCCCCTGTCGCACGACCATTCTCATGACATCCGCCGAGCGCGCGCCGAGCGCCATACGAATGCCGATCTCGCGTGTGCGCTGTGCCACCGAGTAAGCCATCACTCCATAGATTCCCGCTGCTGCGAGGATCAACGCAACTACGCCAAAGATGCCCAGGACGCTGCCCGCAAGACGCGCCGGCAGCAGCGCGATACCCAGATGCTCCCGCATCGTCTTGACGTCAAAGAGCGGCAGGTTCTGATCAAGTCTCGCGACCTCGCTGCGTACCGCCGCAAGATAGTCAACAGGATCGCCGTGCGTGCGAACAACAAGTGTTGGTGATGATTCGTACCTTTGTGCGAGATTGAAATAGAAGAATGGTTTCGCTTCTTCTCCCAGGGTGACGTACTTGCCGTCCTTCACAACTCCGACAACTTCGAGGGACGAATCACTGCGCGTTCGATCACCCATCTGAATGTGTTTACCGATCGCGTCCTGGCCGGACCAGTAGCGGCGAGCAAACTCTTCGTTGATCATGACCACTCCGGGAGCTCCCGGACGATCCTGTTCGTTGAACGAGCGACCGCGCTCGATTGGCATCCGCAGCGCCTCGATATAACCAGGAGAGATGCCAGACGAATTCACTTCGGTGCTTTCGCCGGGTTGCGCAGTGTAACCTTCGATCGTAATCCCGCGCCTCGATCCACCCAGACCAAGTGGAAGCTCTCCAGTCAAAGCAGCTGCTTCGATTCCGGGAATCGCTCGGACACGCTCGAGAAGCGCGTTTGTGAAATTCCGCCCCGTCGCTTCGTTGTATCCCTGCAATCCCAGATCCATCGACATCACGAGCACATTGTCAGCGTTGAAGCCAGGATCAATCGAGCTTGCATTTTGCAGGCTGCGAAGGAACAGACCAGAACATATGAGGAGCAACAATGAGAGTGCCACCTGTACGATCACCAGTGCACCGCGCAGCCGTCCCTTGCCACGGCCCATTCCCGCGGCTCCTGCATCATCTTTGAGTGGGGCTACGAGGTCAGGCCGCGTAGCGGCGAGCGCTGGCGCCAGACCGAAGAGAACGCCAGTCAACAACGAAACTCCAAACGTAAATCCGAGAACTCGCCAATCCGCGGTCAAATCGATTTCGATCGGCAGCTGCACGGGCGGTTTGAAAGCCATCAGGAGATGGACTCCTGCTGCTGAGAGAAGCAATCCGCCGAGACCGCCGAGGGCTGAAAGCAGGACGCTTTCGGTCATCAACTGTCGAAGCAGCCGGCCGCGTCCTGCGCCGAGTGAGAGTCTGATCGCAATCTCTTTGCGTCTTGCCGATGCGCGCGCAAGCAAAAGATTGGCGACGTTCGCACAGGCAATCAGTAACACGAGCGCCACAACCGACATGAGCAGTGCCACAAAGATCACAAGAGGCGTCCGAGCTTCTGGCATGACGCGCGAATCACTTTCAGAGAGCAGCGTAATCGCTCGCGACTCGTTGCGAATGGTTACCCAATTCTGTGGCCATGCCTTATAGAGTTGCTCGCCGATCATACGGAAGTCTGCACGAGCCTGATCAAGTGTCGTGCCTGGCTTCAACCGCCCGATCACAAGGAAACCTCGATCACCGCGCTCAACCAGGCTGTTGCTGCCTGGCATCGCCTGAGCCATCATCATCGCAGGAATCCACAGGTCGACGGTCAGTCCCCGCATGAGTCCTGGGTACTTCTCTTCGGCGACACCGACAACAGTAAATGGATGCCCGTTGATTTTGATGCTGCGACCGACAGCGCTTGAATCGCCGCCAAAACGCGCTCTCCAGAGCTTGTGACTTATGACGACGACAGGATGCGCGCCGGGTGTCTTGTCTTCTTCCGGCAGAAAGCCGCGACCCGCAGCCATTCTGATACCAAGCACCGTGAAATAGTTTCCACTCACGACTTCGCCGAAGGAGCGCTCGTTCGTCCCGTCAGTGTTCAGGCTGACCGGCCTGGGCGCAAATGCCACCAGTCCGGAAAGGACCTGGTTGCGATCGCGAAAATCCAGGTAGTCGGGATAGGACGAACTCCCAAAGTCGCCACTGCTGTAGTCGCTCGTATAGACCGAGATCAGCTGCTCTGGCTTCTCCACGGGCATTGGACGCAATAGCAGTGCATTGACGAGACTGAAGATTGTGCTGTTGGCTCCGACACCAAGCGCGAGCGCGAGGATCATCAACGCGGTCGATCCCGGATTCTTGACGAGCATCCGAATCGCGTAACGCAGATCTTGCCAAAGATGAGTGATCATGCCGCTCCTACGATTTCTCAGACGGATCGGTTCGGGCGCGTTCTGCTCGACACTTACCATACGAGCGAAACGAATGGCAAAGGTTCTTGCTTGACGTGCTATGAATGTAGCAGTATGCTACGTTCGTAGCATAACCTTCAGGAGGTTTCTACGATGGTTTCACCACCGCATGAAAAGTTAAGCCGGCGCGAGCGCGAAATCATGGATGTCCTCTTCGCTCTCGTTAACGGCGCTTCGGCAGAGGATGTACGCGAACGACTCTCGGACCCACCAGGTTATTCGGCAGTTCGGGCAATGCTCGCAAAGCTCGAGGCAAAGGGGTACGCGCGCCACCGCGAGGAAGGGCTGCGATATATCTACACGCCAACAAAATCGAAGGCTGCAGCGCAACGCAGCGCGCTCGAAAAGCTGGTGAGTATTTTCTTTGCCGGCTCGCCGGGACAGACCGTAACGGCATTGCTGAAACAGGAAACATGGACTGACGCTGAGCTCGACCAGTTGCAGGCCGAGATCGATCGGGTCCGCAAAGACCGGAGGCGATCATGATATCAATCATTACTGACCTCCATTACTGAGGCCGCGCTGGCGCTGAGCGCCTGGGTCGAGCTGTCAATCCTTGGGAAGGCGACAATCATTCTTATCGTGGGATTGTGCGTGGCGCGGATGGCGAGTCGCGCGTCTGCGTCCGTCCGGCATCTTGTTCTGGCCGTGACTGTAGCCACTCTCAGCGTGCTCCCCATTGTCGGAGCCGCTCTGCCCGGATTCACGATTGAAGTTCCTGTAACCCAGGGAAGCGAGTCGATCGCGCGGTCGAATGCGCCGCCCGCCGTGCAGACTTTGGTTGCTCCGGAGAGCACTAATGAGAGGCAGCAAACGATCAAAAGTAACCTCTGGACTATGCCTTCATTCGTGCTGATATTCCGAATCGCATGGATTGCCGGAGCATTGCTGCTTCTGGGGTCGCTTGCCATCGACCTCTGGCGCCTCCGCCGTATCCGATCGCATGGCCTGCCATGGCTGGCTGTGCGTAAGATGACGCAATCGTTAGCCGCTGAGTGCGGCGTTTCGAGACCCGTAGACGTCGTGTTACACGAAGACGTGCCCGCGCCGCTGACGTGCGGAGTGTTGCGGCCGGCAATTGTGTTTCCTCTCGATGCTCAGGCCTGGACTGACGCTGACCTGCATCGTGCTCTTGTCCACGAACTGGAGCATGTAAGGCGCGGCGATTGGATCATTCAGTTGCTGGCTCGCGCGACCTGCGCGGGCTACTGGTTTCACCCACTGGTCTGGGTCGCAAGACGATCCTGTGTCTCGAAGCGGAACGCGCGTGCGATGATGCAGTGATTCAGAATGCAAAGCCAGCTGAATACGCGGAGCAGTTAGTGCTGCTGGCGCGCCGGCTTTCGTCGGGACGCGTGCAGTCAACGCTCGGTATGGCAAATCGTCACGATCTTGCGACGCGAGTCTCGGCTCTCCTCGATTGCTCTCAAAGTCGTGGTCGTGCAGGTATGTTCATGATCGCCAGCGCGCTCAGTTTGGGCGGGCTGCTTGTGATTGCCATCGCGCCGGTGCGCGCGGTGGCGCTTACCAAAGCCCCGAGTTTTGCGTTTGCTCTTGAATCCGGTGGTCAGGAACAGAGGACAAGCGGAGAACGCGCTCCGGCGCCGTCCGACGAGGCTCTGTACGAAGCAGCAGAGAAGGGCGATACGGCGTGCAAATCGAAAAGCTGCTTAACCGCAGGTGCGAATGTTAACGCCACGCTTGACGGCGATGGCACTCCTTTGATTGGGGCGGCCCGCAAAGGCCACCTGGCGGCCGTGCGATTGCTGCTCGATAGCGGCGCTGATCCGAACCTCTCGGTTTCGGGCGACGGCAATGCGCTGATTATGGCGGCACGAGAGGGTCATCTGGGAGTGGTCACGCTGTTACTTGATCGAGAAGCAGCAATCGACCAGATCGTTCCTGGAGACGAGAATGCGTTGATCCAGTCGAGCCACAGAGGTCACCTCGAGGTTGTAAAGCTTCTCGTGAAGCGCGGTGCCGACGTCAACGCGAGAGCTCAAGGCGGTAGGGCGGGTGAGTGGAGAACACCGCTTGGAATGGCGCTCAAAAGGGGGACATAAGGCTGTCGTCGAATTCCTGATATCGGCAGGTGCAAGGGAATAGCGCCTGGGAGCGCGGCTCCAGCCGGCCACGAGCCGCGAAGCGTGCGAGTCTTGGCACGAGGACTCATACTGAAGACTCGCACGCTTCGCGGCTCGTGGCCGGTCGGAGACCAGCGCTCCCAGGGAGCTAGGGTTTGCGAAGGCGCGCTATATCGCGGGAATAATCAAAAACGTAGTCTTTGTAGCAACCGTGTCCCCAACTGGTGTAGAAGTCGTAGTCCTTCATCTCGTTGTAGGCCTGATTGACCGTCCAGTTATCAATTGACATGCGATAGACGGCAATCATTGCGCCAGTGCGATGTCGTCCTCCAGCGCAGTGCGTGTAAACCGGCCAGTTGTCTTCATTGTTGACAATCTCGAGGAAACGCGTGGCAGCGTCTGCCTGCGGATATTCTTTATTCTCAAGCGGCAGATTGATGTACTTCAGTCCTGCTTTCTCGGCTGCGGAACGTGCACCTGGATCAGCGTCACCGCGGAGATCAAGAATCGTCTTGACCCCGAGTTCGACCAACTGTCGATAGTTATCGCCTTCAGGCTGGCGCGCCACGGTAAATGTGATCATTTACCTTACCAAAGTTTTCTATGGTGACAGCCGCGGTTCCACGGCGATTCTCGTCCTTGCGGTCGAGACTGGCAAAAGCCGTCGGCATCATTGAGCATGGCAAGGATTACGGCCAGACCTGACCGAAACAGGCGTTGAGAAAACAGACTACGCTTCATTTTCACCCCTTAAGCTTACGTTATAAATTATCAGTATCTGTCTACACACGATCAGCCGGGAGGCTAACCGTTGGCAGCACGGCACTTGATCTACGGTTTATTGAGACGAACAGTTTGATGAAATGATCGCGTTGCCGGGTTGCACGGGAAGGCGGAGGAAAATGTGGGTCCTGCTATCTGCTTGCAATCCCCACGACATTAGGGCATGCTCTCAACTGTTCATTCCTTCTCTCACGCGTCGACGGTGATGCGCCACTGCTATGAGAATAGCTGCGGCGTTACGGATGGTTCGAGAGTAGGATGGCTATAACTACAGAAGCCGTTCCTTAGAACGTCCGAACGCAAGCCTTCGCTGCTACCGTTACACCGAAGCCCTTAAATTCGTAGCTTCTCTTAACACTCCTCAAGGAGAGGTACATCTACATGTCTATGAAACTCTACGTTGGAAATCTGTCATTTCAAACCAGCACCGAAGAATTGCAGCAGCTTTTTGCCCAGGCGGGCGCAGTCGAGTCGGCTACGATCGTTGAAGACCGGGACACTGGTCGCTCACGGGGCTTCGGCTTCGTTGAAATGTCGTCAAAGGCTGAAGGCGAAGCAGCGATTGCTCAGCTCAATGGCGCTGAGCTCAATGGTCGCGCCTTGACCGTGAATGAAGCCAAGCCGCGCGAGAATCGCGGTGGTGGTGGTTTTGGCGGCGGCGGTGGCAACCGCGGCGGTGGTCGCGGAGGATTCGGTGGCGGCGGTCGTTCGCGTTACTAACGCGGCACTCCGATCACGCTGCTAAAGCGAGATCAGATCCGAACAGCCCGGATAAGCCACAGGGCGCTTAATGCGAAGTTCAATATAGACGCACTTCAAGCGTCCTGTGGCGTCCCCTACCCAAATACAAATCGAATAAAAGAACAAAGGGAAGTATTGTAAATGAGTTTTTCTGAACTCGGACTCGACGCCGCGCTGGTGCGCAGATGTGAGTCCCTGAAGTACATCACGCCGACGCCGATTCAGCAGCAGGCCGTTCCGGTTATTCTTCGTGGAGATGATCTGATCGGATGCGCCTCAACCGGAACAGGCAAAACGGCGGCATTCCTGCTGCCCATACTCCAACGTCTGCCCGCGGCCGCGCCGGCACGCCCTGGAGTAAAGGTATTAATCCTCGCGCCTACTCGCGAGCTGGCCTCGCAGATCGCGGCCAACACACAGTCTTTGGATCATAGTAAGAAGGCACGAGCTGTCACCATCGTAGGTGGCGCGAACATTGCAAATCAGCGAGCAGCCTTGCGCCGCGGTGTATCCATCGTTATCGCCACGCCTGGGAGGTTGCTCGACCACATGGAAAACGGAGCGATAGACCTTTCGCGAGTCGAAACATTCGTGCTGGATGAGGCTGATCGAATGCTCGATATGGGATTTCTGCCCGCGATTCGTCAGATAATCGGGCGTCTTCCTGTTAATCGACAGACGCTCCTGTTTTCAGCAACCATGTCGCCTGCGATTGAAGAGATTGCGCGATCGCACATGCGCCAACCTCAGATGATTGAGGTTAATCCGCGCAACAAAGCTGTAGCGACGGTCAAACAGACTGCTTATCCCGTAGCACTTGAATCGAAAACGGCTCTGCTGCTCGACCTTCTCGAGCGGGAACGGTTTGAGCGCGTGCTCATATTTACGCGAACACGGCGCGGAGCCGAGCGTTTGTCACACGTCCTTTTGGCACGCGAGCATCAAGTCAACCGAATTCACGCCGACCGCAGCCAACCTCAGCGCGAGTCAGCACTGCAGGGGTTCAAGACCGGCAAATATCGCATTCTGGTTGCAACCGATATTGCCGCGAGAGGCATTGATGTCGCGGCTGTCTCGCACGTCATTAACTTCGACGTACCCATGGCTCCACAGGATTACGTGCATCGCATTGGCCGAAGCGGCCGCGCCGGCAACGCCGGGCATGCGATTACGCTCGTGACTCTGGCAGACGAGCCGTCGATACGCTCGATTGAACAACTGACGAAACAACCGATCGAGCGCGTTGTTCTGCCGGGATTTGGTGGACGTGCCGTCGATGTGAAATCGACATCAACATCAAGACAGTTCGCTTCGATCAAGAACAATGGAAGCGGCTGGACACGTTCATTCGGCCCGCGCCGCGCAAGCCGGTAGATCGACCTGCTGGGTCCGTATGGGCCTTTCGCCGTCGCCGTTGGCGACGGCGGCAAGCTAAAGCTTGAACTCAAGCTCATTTGGGTTCGAGTTCAAGCTTTAGCTTGCGGCTGCCGCGTAGCGGCAGCCGAACGTCGGCTTCTGACCGGCGCATTTCCTTCCTTGCGGTTCTTCACTAGAATGTCACCTTGAAACGAGGTGATTCGTGAACTTTGAAGAGATTCAAAAGAACATGATCGGTGACTGGAGCGGAAGCAATCTCCTGAGAACCCCGTGGCTGACGCCACCGGAAAGCGTCTCGAGCTCCCGGCTGAGAGTGGAGCCTGTTGCCAGAGGAAAGTTTCTGAAGTTCACCTACACCTGGAGCCACGAAACGACGCCGCACGAGGGATTAATCCTATTCGGCCATCATGAAGCGCAGGGTGAGACGACAGCTGCATGGGTCGACTCGTGGCATCAGAGCAGCAAAGTTTTGTTGCTTGAAGGCTCGATCGATGAGCAGGGCGCTATCGACCTCCGCGCATCTTACCCGGCCCCCCCGGGTCCCGACTGGGGCTGGCGAATCGTCATAACGTCAGCATCGACCAATGACCTGCGCATCGTCATGTACAACTGCTCGCCGGAAGGTGAACAGGAACTTGCCGTGCAGGCGGAATACACGCGCACGGTCTGAGAAGCAATTGCTTTACCCTCATTTACCTTCGACTCTATAGAGATTCGTTCGTGAGCGGAGAAAGAACGCACGGCCTGAGATGGCGGGCGACGCCAGGAAGCCATCTCCAAGCTGACTCTCCGCGAGCACTTCGGCTGTTCGTCCCGGCTTCATTACCGTAGTCTTGCCCTCTTCACTGAAAAACCAGATGCGCCCGTCAGCGAATACCGGTGAAGCGGAGTACTCTCCACCGATCCGTTTTTGCCAGACCACGTCTCCCGTTTTTACATCTACAGCACTCGCGACGCCGGCATCGTGAATCATGTAGATCAGGTCATCGATGAGAAGAATCGAAGGCTTGTTCGAGACTCCGCGCTTCATCTTCCACGCGACGCTCGAGTCCGGGCGAACAGCGAACAACTGTCCGGCAGACAATCCCGTCGGATAGAAGATCAAACCGTGCCCGATTACCGGTCGCGTGCTTGCTGAGTGCTGTCCACGCTCTTCTACTCGCCACAACTCTCTACCTGTAATCGGATCGTATCCATAGGCGGCCTTTGATCCAAGACTGATAAGCACGGGCTTGCCTTCAATCATTGCGACGTGCGGTGTCGCAAATCCTTTCCGGTAATCTCCATCAGCCTGCGGCTTCCCGTTCGCACCGATATCCTGAAAATCGATCGATCTGTTTGTTCGCCAGACCGTCTTCCCGGTTCGCTTATCGAGTGCGATCACAAACTGATGATCGCTTCCGTCGAAGTGCATCAACAGAAGATCGCGAAAGATGATGGGCGACGACCCGGCGCCACGAAAGTGATTGCACTCGATGTCGCGCCGCTCCCAGATCACGCGAAAGCTCTTTGTGTCGAGGCACGCCGTCCCTGCAGAACCAAATGTGATATACACGCGACCAGACTCGATCGCAGGTGTTGGAGACGCATACGTGTTGAACGGGTGCGCGTACTGCGGGGTTGCCACATCAAAGAGTTTCATGTCCTTGATGATTTTTCCTGAGTCGCGATCTATCACGATTGCATAGAGCTGACGGCCGTCAGGCGTCGCTGTTGTGAGCCATATCTGCGATCCGAAGATAACGGGCGACGACCAGCCGCGATCGTGAATCGGCGTCTTCCAGACGACGTTCTCTGTCTCGCTCCATTTGAGCGGCAGTCCGCGCGCCTGAGAGTGGCCGTTGCCATCGGGACCGCGAAATTGGGGCCAGTTATCTCCTTGCTGTGCGAAGGCTGGTAACAGAAGGGAGAGAACAAGAACGATCGCGCAAGATAAAAGTTGCTTCACGTTGGTGGTGCCTCGGTTACGTGCTTAAACGATCAGTGACATGTCTCCAAATTCATGCCACAGGTACCGGCGCCGGATTGCCTCTGCGTAAGCTACCCTGATCCGGTCCGGCGAGACAAATGCACTCAGCATTTCGAGATGACTTGCTCCGGATTCGTGCAAGCCGGTAAGCAGACCGTCTGCGACCTTGAGCGGGTAATCGGGAGTGATTTTCAAACGCGTAAAACCATGCTGCGCTACTACCCGGCCTTCTTCGCTCACAGCTGATTCGAGCGCTCTGACCGCTGTCGTTCCAACCGCGATCACCCTTCTCCCTTGCTCTCGGGCGAGATTGATTCTACGTGCCGCGTCCTCTGTAACCAGATACTCCTCTTCGGAAGCGGGATGATCACCGTCGATCTCGTCATCTTCATAGGATGAGAGTCCTGTATGCAGAACTACATACGCCGTTTCGATGCCCTTACGTTTGAGATCGAAAAGCAAACGCCACGTGAAGGCGCGGCCAGCCGATGGCATCTCAGCCGAACCCGGCTCCTGCGCATAAACAGTCTGGTAATAGTCGAGATCCCACGGAGCACGCACATACTCATATCGTATGGGCCGCCCTACACGATAGATTGAATCGATAAGCTTCGCTCCGGATTGCGAAAACCGAATTCGCCACAGGCGAGGTATCGTCTCGTCGCGATTGATAACAGTTCCAAAAAGGCCGCCGCCAAATTCGATCTCGAGGCCGCGGCGCAGATCGCATGCGAATGGTTCACCGTCACGACAGAGGATCAGCGCCAGCCAGCTCGCATCAGGCAAATGTTCGGCAAGACGTACCTCAATGCGGGTCCCGCCGTTAATCGCGCTGCCAGGAAGTGATGCGGGAAGCGTGCGGCTGCGGTTGAAGACAAGCACATCGCCTTTCGTCAGGAACTCGCCGATACGATTGAAGCGCGTGTGGGACAGCTCTCCGCTTGATCGATCGATCACCAGAAGGCGAACTTCGTCCCGCGCCATTCCCCGTCGTTCCGGAGGTTCCTGAGCGGCCAGCTCTGGCGGGATTGTAAATGAAAGCCGGGAGGCTGGAGCGATCATCGAGCACCTGCCCGAGCACTGGCATCGACGCACGCCCCCATGCTTTTTCCTGCGCCATGAATCGCTGTCCGGTCACGCCTGCGGATTCATCAGACGCAAGATAAATGAAGACCTCTGTCACATCAGAAGGATCTGCCCATTCGGCAGGGTCTTCATCCGGCTCCGCAAGTCGATGCATCTCGGTGTTCATCGCACCAGGGTCAACCCAATTGACGCGCACGCCGGTTTCCGCAAGCTCTGCCGCCCACGTCTCGGACATTCCTTCAAATCCAAACTTCGAAATCCCATATGCTCCCCAACCCGGATAGCCTGTGCGGCCCGCATCGCTCGTCACATTGATGATGGATCCTCCCTGCTCGATCATTGCCGGCAGAACTTTCTTGATGAACAGAAATGGAGCGACGAGGTTGACTGCGAGCACGTTCTGAAAATCTTCGAGCGGATAATCGAGCAGATATGGCATTGGCGCCGGTCCGAGCGTTGACGCGTTGTTCACGAGTACGTCGATCTGTCCGCCAAATTCTGAGAGTGTGGTTGCGACTACTCGCTCGATGTCATGGTGCTGGCTGAGATCAGCGGCTATCGTCAGGATGCGTGCGTGCGGTGCGCGTTCGTGTATCTCGTCGGCGAGCGCGGACAACGCTGCAAAATCGCGAGCCGTAACCGCAATCGCTCGCGCACCCTCCAACGCGAAATCCATCGCAAGCTGCCGGCCCAGACCTTTTGATGCCCCCGTAATCAGGACGTTCTTACCTTTGAGTCTTTTCATTTCTTTCTCCCTTTGGCGCGCGGTGCTTCAATGATCCGATAAGCGCAGCGTCGCGCGCCGGAAACAATATGTTCCTCGCGAGTAATGGTTGTGTTGCTGCCGAGCACCTTCTGAAAGGTCTTCATCTCGGCGCGACAGAAGCCCTGACACTCAGTGGCTGCTGCGCATATCGGGCAATGGTTTTCGACGAGCAGATAACCCTTCGAATCCTTCTTCAGTTCGCACATGTAACCTTCACGGTCACGGATTGCCGCAAGACGCGTCAGCCGTTCATGGAGACTATCTGCCCCCTTCATCTCGAGCTCATAACTCGCGCGTGTTTCGCCTTCACGCGTCGCGATGAGCTTCTCGAGAGCCTCTTCGCCGAGAACACTTCTGATGGTCGAGATCAGTTGAACAGTCATTTGTGCGTGCGCGTCCGGAAACTTTTCACTGCTTGCAGCAGCAGTCAGTTTCCATATCTGTTTTGGCCGGCCGAGTCCACGAATCTCAGAAAAGGCCTCGACGAGGCCTTCGTCGCGAAGCTTGAGAAGCTGCTGTCTTGCCGCTTCATCGGTTATGTCGAGAGCTTCACCGAGTGCGATCGCCGATTGCGGGCCGTTCATTTTAAGAATCGTCAGAAGGCGCTCGGCTGTTGAACGGGTGTCGTCGTCCATGGGTCGTAGTATATACCAAGTAATGTCTTGGTAAAAGAAGTTTAAGAAATAATGAACGCTCGAATACCGCATGAGTTTGAGTTCAAGCTTTAGCTTGTGGTTACATTCGAACGTCACAAGAGCAAGCTAAAGCTTGAACTCAAAACGGAGGCAAAATGTTTACACTTGTCATCTTAAGCTTGATCTTTACGCTTTCGGGTGCGCAGGCGACAACCAAACGCGCCATCACGCACGAAGATGTATGGCTAATGAAGCGCGTTGGCGCGCCCGTGCCGAGTCCTGACGGACGGTGGGTGGTCTTTTCTCTCGTGGAGCCTGCCTACGACGAAAAGGATCAGGTTTCTGATTTATGGATAGTTCCATCTGACGGGAGCGCGGGGCCGAGACGGCTGACTGCGAGCAAGGCCGGCGAGTCGGGCACTGCGTGGAGTCCAGACAGTACGCGTATTGCCTTTGTTGCGCGCCGCGATGGTGACGAAGCGAACCAGGTCTACGTAATCGACATTCGTGGAGGCGGTGAGGCGATTCGAATCACTTCACTTTCGACGGGAGCGCGCGCTCCGCAATGGCGGCCGGATGGCAAGGCGATCCTCTTTGTGAGCACGGTCTTTCCGGGTGCGGCCGATGACGAAGCCAACAAGAAGATTGCAGCCGAACGCCGCGGGCGAAAGTATCGCGCGCGGGTCTATGAAGGATTTCCGATACGCAACTGGGATCGATGGCTTGAAGACACCGAGTCGCACGTCTTCGTACAGTCGCTCGAGCCGGACGGGGCGCGGACAAAACCCATTGATCTGATTGCCGGATCGCGCCTCGTAAAAGAGCCCGGCTTTTCGGGACGCACCGGTTCTGGAACCGAAGAACTTGACGCGATATGGGCACCGGACGGGCAATCTGTGATCTTTGTTGCTTCGACCAATCGACACACTGCAGCTTATGCCGAAACCAGTACGCATCTCTTCCAGGTTGCGGCATCAGGTGGTGAGCCCAGGCAGTTAACGAAGGGCGACGAGAGTTTTGGCAGCGCGCGATTCAGTCCTGATGGCCGCGCACTCTATTTCATCCGAACGCCAAATACTGAGAAGACCTACAATCTTTCGCGTCTTGCTCGTCTCCCGTGGCCTGTGCAGGGCGAGATAAAGACGATTACCACAGCGTTCGATCGAGTACCGGGCAGTTTCGCGTTCTCTCCTGATAGTCGAACTATCTTTCTGACGGCCGAAGAGGCTAGCCACGAGAAGCTCTATTCTGTAGCAGCTGATGGTACTGAGGTGCGTCCAGTAATGGATATGACACTCGGTGTCTATGCCAACCTGGCGATCCCGGAGAAGGCGCAGTCAACGATCGTTCTTGCCAACTGGGAGAGCGCAGTCAATCCGGCAGAGATCGTGCGAATCGATGTCACTTCGAAGACGCAGAAAGCCTTGACAAGGTTCAATGCAGATCGCGTCGCACAGATCGACTGGCAGCCGCTGCGCCAGTTCTGGTTTACGAGCAAACGAGGGAAGCGCATTCACAATCTCGTTGCGCTGCCTCCGAAGTTTGACGAGAACAAGAAGTATCCGTTGTTTGTTTTGATTCATGGCGGTCCGCATTCGATGTGGCGGGATCAGTTCTTCATTCGATGGAACTATCATCTGCTGGCTCAGCCGGGTTATATCGTGCTCATGACCGATTACACCGGATCGACTGGATATGGAGAGAAGTTTGCCCAGGAGATTCAACTCGATCCGCTGAAGGGGCCCGCGGAAGAGATAAACGAGGCGGCTGACGAAGCCATTCGGCAGTTCAAGTTCATTGATGCTTCAAGGCAGGCGGCTGGCGGGGCGAGCTATGGTGGGCATCTTGCAAACTGGCTGGAAGCGACGACGACTCGATACAAGTGTCTGATCAGCCATGCGGGGCTGGTCAATCTCGAGTCTCAGTGGGCTACGAGCGATACGATCTATTCTCGTGAATTGAACAGTGGGGGACCGGTTTGGGAGCAGGGCCCGGTGTGGCGGGAGCAAAACCCGATCAGGTATGCGAAGAACTTCAAGACACCGATGCTGGTAACGATCGGAGAGCGTGATTTTCGCGTACCGCTGAATAACTCGATTGAAAACTGGAGCGTGCTTCAGCGCATGCGCGTGCCGAGCAAGCTGATCGTATTCCCCGACGAAAACCACTGGATCCTTCAGGCCGAGAACAGCAGGTTCTTTTACAGCGAAGTTCATGCCTGGCTGAAGAAGTGGCTCGAAGCGAACGAGATGCGATGAGCGGGAAGAAGTTAACGCAGAGAGCACAGAGAGAAGACGCAGAGAACGCGGAGAAAACCCAGAGAAACCCAGAGAAAACTCAGAGAATGGCGGTGTTTCTCTGCGTTCCTCTGCGTCTTCTCTCTGTGCTCTCTGCGTTAACTTCTTCCCTCTTCTAGAACGTGTAAACCCTGGAGCCATTCTTCAAAACGGAACGGCCATCCGGCGGCTGCGCCGCGATTCTTTTCTCGCATGCCAAAGCCGTGGCCTGCATCGGCGTAAATGTGGAGTTCGGCGGGAACGCCAGCCTCTTTGAATTTCAGGTAAACCTCGGCGAGACCTTTCGAGATGTCCGGCCGGTCCTTGTACCCACACGCCAGAAAGATCGGTGGTGAGTCCTTTGTTGCAACGATCTTTCCTGAACTACCCGGATAGATGAGTGCCTGGAAGTTAAGCCGGGCGCTTTCGTCATCAGGTCGCATTCCGGCGAGGGCTACAAGTTCTCCACCCGCGGAAAACCCTGCAGCGCCAATTCGCGATGGCATGATCTCCCACTCTTTTGCCTTGCTTCTCACAAGACGGATCGCCTGTCGCATATCAGCAAGCGCGTGTTCTTCGATCTTGTAAGTCGAATTCGCCTCGCGCGCGAGCCGATACTTCAAGACGAACGCGGCCGTCCCGCGTCCGCTCAGCCACTTTGCAAAGTTGTGACCCTCGTGATCCATCCAGAGCTCACGATGGCCGCCGCCAGGCACGACAATGACCGCACTACCGCTGGACTTTCCCTTCGCGGGAAGGTATGGAGTAATTGAAGGATGATGAACGTTTGATACTACATGTTCTCCGTCCGTTGTCACTCTCACGGAATCGTTTCCGGTCTTGCCCTCAGATCCCGGTGCCCCTTCGGGCCAGAGAAGGATCTCTTTGGACTGATTGAATGCCGCCGCGCGTAACTGCAATAGCTGAGTTAGCGCGAACAGAGATAGCAGGAACAGGGAAAGTATCAAACGTCGTTTCATCTTGGTTGTGCTCCTCTTGAACAATGGGAATCATATCTTAGGGGTGAACGCGTAATGAAAAGAAGGGAATTCATTCAACGGGCCGCGGCAGCCGGTGGCGCAATGTCACTCGCACGACCGATCGACTTTGTCTCCGCACAGGTGGCGTGGGAGATCGGGTGCTTTAACCGGCCATGGACGAAGTGGCCATTTGATCAGACACTGACAGAAATCAAGAGCGCCGGGTTCGCGACAGTCGGTCTGCTTAGCCGAACCAGAGAAGAGCCCTTCATTGGCGCTGATGCGACGACCGAATATCTGGAACGCCTCAAGACGAGGATCACGGCGAGTGGTCTGCGCGCGAACATGGGAGCATTGAGATCGCGGCACAACGTTTCAATGGACGAGTCTACGACCGAAGTTCGAAAGCAGATCGATAATGCGAAATTCCTCGGACTCACATATGTGTTGTCGTTTGGAGCCGACAAGCCTGAAGAATTCGATCACTATTTCAAGGTGATGAACGATGCGGCTGAATACGCCGCACTGAAGAACGTTCGACTTGCTATGAAACCGCATGGCGGGATCAGCGGATCATCGACAGAGATTCTGAGTGTGATAAAGAAAGTCAATCATCCCAACTTTTCAATCTGGTATGACGCCGGGAACATCATCTACTACACCGGAAAGGATCCGGTTGCGGAGCTTGAACCGGTAGCTCGCCATGTTACCGGCTTTTGTGCGAAGGACTGCGGCGCCGAAAAGGGTGATGTAATGATTCAGTTCGGCACAGGCAAGGTTAATTTCACAGAAGTCTTCAAGAGATTGAAAGCAGCGGGATTCAACGGACCTGTCATGATCGAATGTTGCAAGGTAGGCGAAACTCCGGCGGAAACGACTGCGAATGCGCGGGCAAATCGCGAGTTTCTCGAGAAGACATTTTCTGCCGTTTGAGAAGAAAGATTCCGCCTTGAAGGCGGTACAACGTACGTACGTACCTGCTTACTGTCCTGGTGCGATGTAGTTTGTGGTCACCAGGTCGTAGTGGCTCTTATACTTTCCCTCGTCGAAGTCCTTGAGGAAGACAGAGATCTTCTGCATCAGTGTTGCCGATCTATGTCCGGGTAAACGTGCCGGATGGGGATAGCGCCCGGATGCCGAGCGAATAAAAAGGCTTTTGTCATTGATTGGCAACCTGCGAACGTTGTTCGCGAATGCATCGAACGAGCCACTTTCAAAGAGGTACTGCTCGACGTTGGATGTGTAGAACGCCGAAACCTTGTAACCACTCTTGCTGAGATAGTCTCCAATCGCGGCCAGAGCCTTCTTCCCCCCGAAATCGCCAACGACAAGGATGATCATGTTCTTCTGATGAAGATTCTTCACGAATTCATAGTCATCCTTTGACGCAAGAAAGTTACCCATCTTTCCGTTCAGGTCTGTTTGAACCATGAGGTCTTTCAAGCCGGGGAAATAGCCTCCACGACCAGGGTCGCCAAAATTATCGATACGAAAGGCGATATCGAGGCCTTCGGTCTTGAACGTTCGGTACACGAATTCGAGGCTCGTCACATCCGTTACCGAAAGCGGGTACTGAAAATCCTCCTGAATTGTTTTGCGGATCAGCGCGAGGTTGGTTGCATACGCGCGATCATCCGCTGTGCCCTGCTCGAAGAATGCGACGAGATCATTTGCCGTGCCATCGACCGCCGGAATCTTCTCTTTTGGAATTGGACGGCTCAGCAGAAGCGAGAGGAACTGAGCGCGCGTCGGCGAGTGATGAAAGATCGCCTTGTACATCAGATGCTGGATGATTGCCTGCCTGCGGATATCAATAAGAACCGCAAACTTTGGTCTGATTTTCGCGATATACGTGAAGTTCTGCTCCGGCCCGACCCCCACATAAGCGCCTCCACTGGCGCCAAGTTCCTTGAGCTTGTCCACAATATGAAGGTATGGCGTTTCGTTTGACGTGAAGTTATCTGAGCGGAAATAGCCGCCGTCTTCTGAGAGTTCGCGGCTCAACCGTGAGAACTCAGCGGCCGAAAGGCTGTCTGGCTGTGGCGCTGCGGACTGTTGAGTTGCAGGCTGTTGGGCCACCGGCTGTTGCGCCGCAGGTTGTTGTGCGGTCGCGGATATCGCCGAAAGCAGGTATAAGCTCGCGAGCGCGGCGAGCAACAGAACCCGAGCCATCCGATCAAACATTCGTTCACCCTCCAGTAAAACGAGTACGAGCCTGTCGAGTTTACCGCGTGAGACTAGCAACGGCAATCACCTATAATGATCCTGGGTTGAAGGACAAAGGATGAGAGATGGAGCCGGGAAAAGAGCGATCGTACTCTTGAGTGGAGGGCTTGACTCGACGACGACGCTGGCGATCGCAAGGCAGGAAGGTTACGAGCTGCATGCGCTCACGTTTCGATACGGGCAGCGTCACGAGTTCGAGATCGAAGCTGCCAGGCAGATCGCAACGCGCGCGCAGGTCGCAAGCCACGTCATCGCCGAAATCAATCTGCGAGCCTTTGGCGGCTCGGCACTGACTGCTGACATTGACGTGCCGAAAGGAAGGTCGCTCGACGAAATGAGTAGTGGCATTCCTGTCACTTACGTTCCGGCGCGGAACACAATCTTCCTTTCCTTCGCGCTTGCGCTGGCGGAAGTCAGGGAGGCCGCCGACGTTTTTATCGGAGTGAATGCGCTCGATTACAGTGGTTATCCGGATTGCCGCCCGGAATACATCGAAGCATTCCAACGGATGGCGAACCTTGCTACCAGGGCGGGCGTAGAGGGGAGAGGCTCGATCAGGATTCATACGCCGCTCATAGAGTTGACCAAGCGCGAAATTGTCGCCAAAGGGCTTTCACTCGGAGTTGACTACTCGCTTACAAGCACCTGCTATGACCCGTCAGTCGATGGGCTCGCGTGTGGCAGTTGCGACGCGTGCCTGTTAAGGTTGAAGGGGTTTGCTGAAAACGGACTGGATGATCCCGCTCGCTACGTGGATGGTAAATGAGCTATTCAATCAAAGAAATCTACTACACACTTCAGGGTGAAGGCGCGCAGGCTGGAAGGGCCGCCGTCTTTTGCCGCTTTGCCGGATGCAATCTTTGGACAGGGAGAGAAGAGGATCGTGCGGACGCGGTCTGCAACTTCTGCGATACAGATTTTGTCGGGACGGACGGGCCTGGCGGGGGAAAGTTTGCATCTGTTTCTGAGCTCGTCGATGCTGTCCTCACGGAGTGGCAGGGCGGAAAAGGGTCACGGCCTCTGATAGTCTGCACAGGAGGCGAACCGCTGTTGCAGCTCGATAGCGAATTGATCGAGCGATTACATGAGTGGGGATTTGAGATTGCGATTGAGACGAATGGGACGATTGCGGTTCCGAGTGGCATAGATTGGATCTGTGTCAGCCCCAAAGCAAACGCCGAACTGATCCAGCGCACCGGAAACGAGCTCAAGCTGGTTTTCCCGCAACCGGGGCGATGCCCGAACTTTTTGAGCAATTGGATTTCGACCATTTCTTTTTGCAGCCAATGGATGGACCAGAGCGTGATGAGAACACGCGCCTTGCGATTGACTACTGCCTTAAACATCCGAACTGGAGACTCAGTCTTCAGACTCACAAGCTGATCGGGATTCCGTAGGCCCAGGTGTTAGCTCCCTCACTTTTTTCAGCGCGAGGTCAAAGCTGAAACCCTGACGGACAAGGTGGGCGAGCAGCTTTTGCGATTCGTCGCGCGTTGAAGGGCGCCCGCGCACTCTGATTCGTTTTGCGATGGCACGGTCGATAAGGGATTCCTCGCTGGTTTCCGCGAAGGCTTCATTGAGTGCCTGCTCGGTGAGCTCGTCGGTCACTTTGTGCCGCCGAAGATCCTCCCGTATGCGCGCGCGTCCAAGCGGGCGAATTGCGATTCTCGAGGCTGCGTAAGCGGATGCGAATCTTCGATCATCAAGGTAACCGAGCTCTTCCAGCCGGTTAAGAACCTGAGTCAGCGTTTCGTCATCGGGATCGCGTTTTCGCCTCAATCGATCCTTTAGCTCGGCGATACTGTAAGGTCTGCGTGCGAGCAGCTTAAGTGCGCGCGACATCACCGTGTCATATGGAGTCTCGTTCATCGCGAAATTGTGCCACAAAGGCGGTGCGTGCTATTATATTTGGTCGTATTTTGCAAAGACAAAGTGACGTATAGAAATCGAGGTATGGCCTATGTCCGGGCATTCGAAATGGCATTCAATCAAGCACAAGAAGGGAGCGCTCGATGCCAAGCGCGGCAAGCTCTTTACGAAGCTGATAAAGGAGATCACGGTTGCTGCTCGCAGCGGCGGGAGCGGTGACCCGAATACAAATGCTCGCCTGAGGAAGGCAATCAGCGACGCGAAAGCGGCAAACATGCCCAATGACACGATCGATCGCGCTGCGAAGAAAGGAACAGGTGAACTCGACGGGGTCAGCTTCGATGAGATCGCGTATGAAGGTTATGGTCCCGGTGGAGTTGCGATCATGGTCGAAACGGTGACAGATAACCGCAATCGCACAGTGTCGGAGCTTCGTCATATCTTTTCGAAGAACGGAGGCAACCTCGGTGAGTCGGGATCGGTGGCATGGATGTTTGCCAAGAAGGGTCAAATCCTGATCGATTCGGCTGCGCGCAGTGAAGACGAGCTCATGGAGCTTGTCATCGAAGCCGGTGCCGAAGATATGACTTCCGACGAGAATGGATTTCAGATCCTGACAGCTCCGGAAGACTTTCACGCGGTTCTCGAGCAGGTAAAGAAATCCGGGATCGAACCAGTTTCTGCCGAGTTGACGTTGATCCCACAGAACCACATTCACCTCGAAGGGCGTGAGGCCGATCAGATGCTCAAGCTCTACGAAGCTCTCGATGATCACGATGACGTGCAAAACGTCTCAGCCAACTTTGACATCGATACTGCAACGATGGAACAGCAGGCGTAGCGGTTATGAGGCGCGGAGCCGACTCCGGGACCGGGTTTCAGGAAGCAGTCAATCACACCAACTCGGCCTACGAGCGGCTCGGCCGGGCTTGCATCACGCGTAAGGCAATTCCCGGAAAATATCTCGTTCGTCGTTCGGAACTCGAGCGCAGGTTCATCCCGGAATCAAAGGCCGAGCCTGATTACGGTGGCACAATCGCGCCCGGCGGCCGCGCGATTTTCTACGATGCCAAGACAACCCGGCGCGAATCGCTCGATTTTGACAACCTCCACGCACATCAGATCGGGTTTCTCGAGCGTATGGCTCAGCTGGGTGCAATTGCGGGCTTTCTGGTTGAATTCCGTCTTCATAGTGAAGTCTATTTTCTCCCTATCCAGGTGCTTGCATATTGGCGCAACAACGTTACCAGGAAAAGTCTTCCTTACAGCTTCTTTGCTGAACATCTGACGGCCGCCAGGACGGGTCGCGGTCTGATCATCTATGATTATCTTGCGTCGATCGAAGTTCAGGAGAAGCGCTACGGTCCAGACTACTCGACGCTGATTGTTACCTGACCATTTCAGCGTTTCGACATTTCTCAACCTGCCACCTCAGGAAGCAGGTTAAATCCGTTGAAAGTCATAAATCGGTGTTTTCTTGTCGTTCTGTGCGTTTGGATATGCGCAGAGCCGGTTGCGGCACAGGCACGCCGCGGAGTGGTGATCGATGAAAGGCTGTCGGCATTGAGGGTGGCGCCTGACGCGAGCTCTCGACTGAAGCAACGACTTCGCCGCGGGCGCATCGTCTGGATCAATGGTACAAGTCGACCGAGAAATGGTCATCGCTTCCTTCGGGTTGCTGTGACCCGCCGGACATTCGGGTGGATTCTCGAGGATGCGGTGGCAAGAGCGCGGCGACGCGAGTGACGCGCGGAAGCTGATCGAATTGATCGAGGAGACGGCAGATGATTTCGTCAGGATCAGGCTTGCAAGGATCTGCGCGGACGAATACCGGAATACACCATTCGCTTCACGCGCTCTGCTACTGCTCGGTGAAGCAGCCGAGCGTTCCGCCGAAAAGTTGACGGTCACCGTCCGTCGCAGGGTTGATGCAAAAGAAGAGAGATTTCTCTTGAATGATGCATCACTCGACCGCTTCAGCAGAATTGGCGTCAGGTTCAATGTTCGTGACGGAAAGCTCGTTTACGCAGGAGACGCCTGGCGGGAGATCATGCGGCGCTACCCAAAATCGGTCGAAGCAATTGTCGCGCGCGAGAGACCATTAGTGTTGCCGTAAGCGCGCACCATGCGGTGCTCGCAGCGCAATCACCGCGGAGCGGTGCGAGAACGTAGCCAGGGGTTCGAGTCTTCGAAACCCCTGGATCGATTCCATTGACCATGCTTCCGGAGGGATGCGAGAATGACGCAAGGTCTCACCAGATCCGTTTCTCGCATCCCTCCGGGATGCACTCTCTGACAATGCAACCAGGGGTTTCGAAGACTCAACCCCTGGCTACGATCTTTGACGCCTCCGGCGTCAGTTGATCACTGCCAAATGGCCAAATTCCAAATTAACGCCGCGGCCCGTACTCCTGTGTAAGAAAATCGATGAGCCTGCTTTTCTCTTCATCGGAAAGGACGGCGCCCCAGCGGATCATCTTGTCGACTTCGCGAGTCCAGCCGGCTCGGGAAAGACGTTGTTGCTGGGTCAGGTCGGCTTCGTGGCAAGTGAGGCACTTGTCGTCGAAAACTTTGCGACCGGCTGTCGCATCGATTCTGGAAGTCTCTCCGCCTGCGAGATACGTGATGATCGCTTCGCGTTCCGAATCAGTTACGACCGTGCCCCAGCGAATCATCTTGTCGACTTCGCGAGTCCAACCGGCACGTGACAGCTTCTGCTGCACTATCAGGTCGGCTTCGTGACAGGTGAGGCATTTTTCGCGTACCAGCTTGACGCCCTCGCGTTCGGCGAGCTCCTGACCCGCGGCCGCCGTAACGCAAACGATGCCGATTACAACCAACTTAAGCAGCTTCGACATTGAGTCGCACCTTGTCGATCGCATTCCAAAGGTAGCCTGATGGATTCCACGCTGGTTCGAGCGGCTGCACACGTCCCTTTACATCAGTCGCGCGCGACATGACGGTGTAGTAACCCGGCGCTGTCAGCTTGAGGTCGATCGTGAATTGACGCCACGCATAACGTTCACGTTCGCTGCCTAGACTGGCGGCTACCCAGCTGCTTCCACCGTCGATTGAAACATCGACTTTCGCAATGTCGTCCTCTCCTGCCCATGCGAAGCCCGAGACGCGGACTACACCCGCCTTGACGGCGGATTTGTCTTTCGGAGCAGTTATCAGTGACTTGACAACAAGGCCTGTGAGAGGAGCCATATCCTTTGGGTCGACAGACGCGCCCGGCGCAACTCGTCGGGTAGGATACTTGTAGCCGGTTTTAACAAAGAAGCCGTCGAACTCAGCATCGAGTGCAGCGATCCGTTCGAGCCACTTGACTGAATACGCTCCCTCCCAGCCTGGCGCAATCGCGCGCAGTGGAAAGCCGTTCAGATGAGGAATCGGCACGCCATTCATTTCGTAGGCGATGATCGTATCAGGATGAAGTGCCTTTTCGATGGGAAGGTTGCGAATGAAGTCAGGAACCTTGGCGAACGAACGATCAGCACCATCCAGAAGAATGTATTTTGCTGACGGCTTTACTCCGGCTCTTTTGAGAATTTCTGCAAGGCGGGCTCCGGTCCAACGCGCTGTACCGATAGCGCCCTTTTCCCACTGAATTCCCGCAACAGGTGGATCGAAGAAGGCTCTGCCATTGCCCGCGCATTCGAGTGTCACTGTTACGGATGCTCTTGGCAGCCGCTTGATCTCTTCGAGGCTCAATGAAACGGGTCGATCGACCAGCCCGCCGATTTCGAGCTTCCAGCCTTGAGCGTCGGTTCGTGGAGCTGGCAGATGGTGTCGAACATAGAAAAGATCATTCGGCGTGATGAATGAATTAAGGAGCTCGACCGGTGTTTCGAGGTCTTCAGGTCGAACCGACCGAACAATCAGCTTTTCTTTTCCGTTGATTGTCTGTTGCCCGAATGCCGGAATTGGCGAGAGAACGCCGGCAGCCGCAAGAGCAAGAAATTCACGCCGCGATGTGTTTCGAGAATTGAGCATGTGTCAGCGATTGTAGGACGGCGCCGGATGAGCGTCAATTCCAGGAAATGAAGTGGAGTGCGGCTAGCCGCAGCCGCACTCCACGTCGTGATCAATACTATGGCTTCTTGCTACTTCAGCCTCAGTTCGCGCGCTGTTCTTGTGCCCAGCACTTCGCGGATCTTTGTGCGATCCTCATAGCCTTTCATCGCCATCTCGTCGCTTCCCGAGACCTCTCTGGACTTGGCATCTGCCTTCTCCGTGTTTCTTCTCAAAATCAGCAAGGCTTGCATATTCGCGGAGGATGAGCATATTCCACGAGGCTCCATTGTCGTCAAGAGTCCTCAGAATCTTGTAAGACTTCATGAAACCAGCCTGGACTTGAGCATCCGACTCTTTCTTAAATGATGTATCGAGATACTGAAAATAAGCCTGGTCCATCCCAGACACGATCCTGATCGTGGTCACAGTCCAGATCGAGCCTGGCGTGTAATACTTATAGACTTGTCCGAACGCAACTGCTCCAGATACCACCAGCAATCCGAACAACAAAATCACTGCTTTTCGACCCACGCGTTTCATACTCTTATTCTCCTAGCTATTACGGGGTTAACCTCGATAGCCTGTACGACTCTTCTTTCCTCTCGCTTGAGAAGAAAAGGACACTTGAAGCGTCGCGACGGCCGTTTCGTCCACCTTCGCCACACGTCACCCATACTGAATCACAAATGTTCCAGAGATAATGTGGGATGAAATGGCAAAAGAGTGTACCACACGCTTCGTCGCATACCAGTATCACTCGCGACATTCCAGGAGATTTACTCATTCCAATTAACCTGCGAAATTACGTGCCAAATTACGATGATTGACACCTGATCGAACCGGCTCCTAGAATCCTTCCGGGCTTATAATGAGAGTCGGGATCGAAGAGTTGCACGAGACGTATCGCGAAAAGCAGAAGGCGATTCGCGACCGGCTCGAAGACTTTGATGGTTTGCGACAGAGAGGTGACGATGCGCTGCTCTTTGAGGAGCTCGTCTTTTGTATCTTTACTGCAGGGGCAAGTGCGAGAATGGGATTGAAATCGATCGAGCGCGTAAAGCCGCATTTGCTCACCGGCAACAGAAGGCGGCTCACTGCGCTTTTGTCTTCCGCTCATCGATATCCGGTGGCCAGGTCGCGCTACGTTGTCCACACGCGGAAGTACCTGCGAGCCGAGTGCAGTCTCAGATTGAGCGAACAGCTTGCGAAGTTTGGCAACGATGGTGAAGCGCGGCGTGATTTTTTTGCTGCGAATCCCGGTATCAAGGGAATCGGATACAAAGAGGCGAGCCATTTTTTGAGGAATATCGGTTATAAAGGATATGCGATTCTCGATAAACACATCCTGCGCACCCTTTTTGAGTACGGCGTGATCCACTCTCCCAACCCGCCTTCAACGAAGAGCAAGTATCTCGCCATCGAACATGACATGAAGAAGTTCTCCGATGACATCGGCATCAACTTCGACGAACTGGATCTGTTGCTTTGGTCCAACAAGACGGGCGAGATTCTGAAGTAGAGGCGTTTATGAAGTACAACCTCCACATCCCGAAACTGGTACGGCCCCGATTATCACTTCCTCGCGGCCCGATCTTTTCGATGATGTTCTTTCTGATACTGTCTCTGATCGTGTTGACCGTGCCTCGAACGGTCGAGGCGGAGTCGCGTGGCAAATCTCTCAAGCGGGCCGAAGCTGAGATCCGGAAGGGCAACTTCACAGAAGCGGAAAAGGTCTACCGGCGCCTTGTCGAGCATGATCCGGAGGACAAGGTAGCGCGTCTCGGCCTGAGCTTTGTGCTCATGAAACGTGCCCAGCTTGCGGCGGCATATGAAGAAGCGGCGCGAGTGGTTGCGGCTGACCCGCTCAACGCTCGGGGCCATGCGCTTATGGGATCGACCTTGTTGCGCTCAGGCGAGTTCCGCCAGTCGGTTGAAGCTCTCTATACGTCACTCAAGTTCAACAACAAAGAGCCACTGGGATGGGCCGGGCTGGCCGAGGTCGCATACTTCGAAAACGACACGCGTAATGCCTACGAAGGTTTTCGACGCGCAATACTCCTCGACCCGATGGAGCCGGACAACTATGTGTCGCTTGCGCGAACCTGCTCACGGCTTGAGTACTACCTCGAAGCTGCTAATTCTTACGAGCGTTTTCTCGAAGTGGCACCCAAAACGGATGCTGAGAGGCGCGCGCGCATCCGTGGTCTGATCGATTTTTACCGCTATCTTGGCAGCACCAAGATTCATCGAATGGGCGGGCAGGTGATCTCGTCGATTCCCTTCGATCTGGTACAGAATCGCCCATTTCTGAAGGTGATGATCAATGGAAAAGGTCCGCTCCGATTCGTCATCGATACGGGAGCGAGCCTTTCTGTGATTTCCGATCGGGCCGCTCAGAAGTTCGGCATCAAACCGGTAGCCCGGGGAGGGATGGCTCGAGCAGTTGGAGGGAGTGGCTCGTTTCCAATTGTCTACGGTGTGCTCGACTCATTTGAGATTGGTCCGGTGAAGATAGACACCGTGCCGATCTACATTCGGACGGTGCACGCCGCGCCTGACACACCCGAGAGCGAGCGTGCCGATGGCTATATCGGCTTATCGGTATTGTCGAATTACTCAGTAACAATCAACTACCAGACAAGAACTCTGATGCTGGATCGGACTCCGGCTGAGCGTGAACCGCGAGCTCAGCGACAACGCCTCCGCTTCCCGGAGCACCGGGAACTGCGCCTACGGCTTCGACAGTGATTGCGCCAACAAGAGCTGAGCCCGCGACACCGCCGGTGGCGCGAGATCCGATGCTCGGGATCGAAATTCCGATTCGCAGCACGAGCGGGGGACTAGCCAGCGCCGAAACGCATCTCCCGGGCATGACGCGCGCTCTGAATTTCATCATTGATACCGGGGCGACAGTGACTGTCGTCTCGAAAGCTGCCGTTCGCAGATTCGAACTCGAACCTCTGAAAGTAAAAGGTGAGACTTATCGCGTCGTTGGAGCGGCCGGCATCGAGGAAGGTGCAGAGGCTCTCGGGTTAGCGTCTCTGGAAGTCAGTGGTTTGCGCAAGAAGAATTCCCGCGCGTTGATTCTGGATCTCGATCCTGTAAATGAAACCTCGGGATTCGAACAGCACGGTATTCTTGGAGGCGACTATCTGGCGCACTTCCTTGTGCAGCTTGACCTGCGCAGGTTCCGGCTCAAGCTGACACCACAGTCGCCAGCGATCACGGTGGCTTCGGATAGATGAAGGGAGTGGTCAGTGGCCGGAGTGGTCAGTGGTCAGTGGCCAGTGTATCGAGTTCAAGCTTTAGCTTGCTCTATGAAATCGAATCGCTGAAGGCAAGCTAAAGCTTGAACTGCCAGACCACTGACCCCTGACCTGACCACTGACCACTGTTTTGAAATGTTGAAGATATACCTCGAAACATCTGTCATTGGAGCTTATCTTGATCGCGGAGAGTCAATGAGGCGCGATTTGACGATCAGATGGTGGGAGCACGAGCTCAACCAGTATGATGCGTTTGTTTCCCCGCTGGTCTCGAGGGAGCTCGAACGAACGCGCGAGCCGTATCGGAAGAGTTATTTGAAGTTGATTGAAGGCTTGCCGAGTTTGAGCGTGACTGATGAAGCCTCGATTCTGGCAGAAGGCTATATTTCAAGAGGGATTTTTCCACGCAAATACCTTGGAGATTCGTTGCACGTTGCACTTGCGTCATTCCATAAGATCGACTACCTGGTTACCTGGAATTTTGGTCATCTCGCAAACGTACACCGGCAGGCACGGATCAAGTTGTTCAACACGGCGGCAGGTTTCTTCGTTCCGGAGATCGTCACGCCCGAATTTCTGGTAAGTGAGGTATAGCAGTTTTCTGCACTATGTATCGTCGTCCTCGTTTTCTGGAAGAGCTTCACGCGATACGCGAAGAGATGTCGCGCGAGTGCGACTATGACACCGAGCTGTTCGCTGAAATGGTACGCAGCAACAAACGGCCTTCACGTGGTCCTGCAAGAAACATTCGCGGTGTACGCCTGTTCGCTCCCCCGCAGGTTGCACCGGCAAAGAGAAACAGCCGAAAGCGATCCGGAAGTTGAGGATTTCAGGGAGTTCGATGGGCGAGCCATTTGACGCTATTGGATTCAAGATTCGAGATGAAGCTTCATACCAGGCTCTAGCCGAGCAGGCGCACGAGCGCGGATCACTGACCCAGTCTCGGAGAGAACGTTCGACCCTTCACGGATGCTGCTGGAAGCTGGGTGACGGAATCGAAGTCTGGACGGTGTTGCGTGAGTCAAGTGATGGACTTCTCTGTCTCGATTGCCGCCCAGCCTTCCGTGGCCGGTATCTCTACGCGCTCTTTCCGTGGGAGATCATGGAATATGAAGAGGATGGCGAGGCAGTTGTGCGGGGGATTGTCACCGGCACCGATACTCAACTGATCTTCGAGTTGCAGAACCTGACTGAGGTGAGTCTCGGAGCACTGCGTGATCATCCGATAACGGCGACTGTTTCGGGACTTGCCTACAATGCGCGCCTTGAAGACAGGAAGCGTGAAGCTGTACTTCGACCGCTTTCCGAAGGGTCACGCCGGCGGAGAGTTGCAGAGAATGATCACGCGGTTTGCGGGACAGTTATTCACTCGAGGACTCTTCACAATTCGCAGACAACGAGCGATGTTGTCTGGGTCTATCTGCAGACGGGGCCAATCAAGCTCGAAGTGCTTGTCAATCGTGCAGACCTTGAAGGAGAGCTCAAGCCTGGAGCTCGATTCTCTGCCGATGTCTGGTTGCAGGGACATATCCTCAGCGAACGTGAGCTCGAGGCGCGTTACGAAGGCGTCGATATCGAAATTCCCCGTGGTGATTTCTGGAATGCGCTCAGGCGTGAGAATTGATGACCTCAATTATTGCCGCCGGATGGGCACTTCCAATCGCAAAGCCTCCCATCAGGAATGGCGCTCTTGCCGTTCAAGACGACCGGATAACAGCCATCGGATCATTGGATGAATTGCGAAGGCAATTCCCGGCGGGCATCCGTCCAGGATTTCGGCGATGCGGCCCTGCTTCCGGGACTGGTCAACGTTCATACCCACCTTGAATTGACTGTTTTCCGGGGGACTCTCGAGAAGCCGGGCTTCGCTGAATGGATCTCAGAGCTCGTTCGACGAAAGCGTGACGAACTCAGTCGTGAGAACCTGTTCGAAAGCGCGCGACTAGGCTGTCAGGAGGCTATCCGCTCAGGAATCACTACAATCGCAGACACGGCAGAATCCGATGTCGTACTTCCTGCCCTTATTGAAAGCGGATTACGGGGAATCGTATATCAGGAATGCTTCGGGCCTGACCCGAACCGCGCGCACGAAAGCATCCAGGTACTGACGGCGAAACTCGATGCGATGAGTGAGCGGCCTGACCGGATAAAAGTTGGTATCTCGCCGCATGCTCCATACACCGTCTCTGCGGAGTTGTATCGAGCCGCAGCCCGACTTGCAAGTGAACGAGGGCTGGATCTGGCGATGCACGTCGCCGAGTCGCACGACGAGCGGACTCTGCTGGAAAAAGGTGAGGGTGCATTCGCGGAGTCGCTCGAAAAGCGCGGGATTTCCTGGTTACCTCCGCGAACTTCGACGATTGGGTATCTCGATCAGATTGGCGTGCTCGCCGCTGGCCCATTGCTGATTCATTGCGTCGACGCTGATATTGACGACTTCAGACTTATGTCCCGGAATGGGGCTCGATTCGCGCATTGTCCGAAGTCCAACGCAAAGTTTGGTCATGGTGTCGCCCAGCTACTGGCTGCACGCGAGGCAAATGTTACAACCGGACTCGGAAGCGACAGTGTGGCCAGCAACAACACCTGTGATCTCATCGAAGAGGCGCGGTTCTGTGCGCTCCTGCACCGGGCAGTGAACCGCGATGGGAGCCTTTTGACTGCGCGCGAAATGCTCAGAATGATGACGCTTGACGGAGCTCGAGCATTGCGGATGGAGAGCGAGATCGGTTCGCTCGAAGCCGGTAAGCAGGCTGATGTAATCGCAATCGATCTTAAAGGGGTTGAGGATCCGGAAAGTGCGATTATCTTTTCCTCATCGCGATCCGATGTCCTGTTTACGATGGTGGCGGGGAAGTCGTACTTGACGGTTTAGAGTCCAAGCTTTAGCTTGCCTGATCTTGGACGCTGAGCTCAGCGCAGAGTTCCAGCAAGCTAAAGCTGGAACTCCATGCCTTCCTCACTTTTGCAAATGAGCCTCGAGGAACCAGAGTGCTTTGTCGAGTGCTCGCGACACGCCGGTGAAGATATCGGAAGTGTCGATGTCGCCGAGGTCATCTGTCTTGTCGATCGCGGCACGAGTTGTCGCTGCCAGAGCGGCATATCTTTCAGCCAGTGCCTGCACGCTCTCCTGGCTTCCGACAGGACCATTCGGATAATCGGGCAAACGCGTTGCGGCGACGGTCATATGCGCCGTGCCTTCGGCTACCCCTCCGAGCGTAGTTACCCGCTCAGCGATCGTATCGACGTGGTCAAGGAGCTCTGTAGCCAGCTTGTCATAAAGTTCGTGAAGCTGGAAAAACTGGGAGCCCTTAACATTCCAATGGGCCTGCTTGGTATGGCTATATAGATCGAAGGTATCAGCCAGTTGTTGATTTAGTAACTTGTTTACCTCGGCTCTGGTTTCCGCATCAAGATCAATGCTTGTGTTGGTCTTTTTCGCCATCTTTGGACTTCCTCTCCTGTTTTCAAGTGTTTCAAAGGAATAGAGCTTTCCTGAGCGAAATGCAAGGAGTATGATCAGCGCCACGCTGGCAAAAAAAAAGGAGGCACCCATGTCTGTAACGGTCAAAAGAATCTCGTTCTGGCGAAGTGAGGTAAACAATAAACCCGGAGTCCTCGCGCGCGTCCTCGGTCCGCTGGCCGAATCAAAGACCGATCTCGAAGTATTGATGGGTTATCGCTACCCCGGTAATGAGACTCAGGCAGCTATCGAACTCTTTCCAGTTGCCGGTAAGCAGGCGTCTGAAGCTGCAAAGCGCGCTGGGCTTGCGCCGGCCGAAATACCGGCTTTTATCGTCTCGGGTGGGAACAAACCAGGTCGCGTTTACGCTCTGGTCAACAGGATATCGGAGGCCGGAATCAATCTTGCCTTTGTCAGCGCGCAAGCAGTTGGAAAGAAGTTTTCGGCTGTGATCGGATTCGAAAAAGAAGCGACGTGAAGAAAGCAGAAGCGATCATTACAAAGAAGGAAAAGAAAGCCGGCAAGGGAGCAAAAGATAACAAGCAAGAGCGAGAAGCAAGACAAACAAGACAAACAGGACAACAAGACAAGCAAGACAAGAAGAAGAAGTGATTATGAAAGTTCTGAAATTCACAGCCATTCTGGTCTTACTTCTGGTTACGATGACGATTGACCTTCAACCGGCGGCTGCGCAGACAGCCGACGGCAAGCTGAGGATCATCGCGTTTGGTGCGCATCCGGACGATTGCGAGCTTCAGATGGGAGGCGTCGGCATAATGTGGGCGGAGCGAGGCCACCACGTCAAGCTGGTCTCGGTGACGAACGGCGACATCGGTCACTGGCGTGAAGCGGGCGGGCCGCTCGCGGCACGGAGAAAAGCCGAGGCTGAACAGGCGTCCAAAATCCTCGGGACAAGTGTCGAGGTTCTGGACAATCACGACGGTGAGCTGGAACCAACGCTCGAGAATCGGAGGAAGATCATCCGCCTCATCCGACAGTGGAACGCGGATATCGTTCTTGCTCCGCGTCCGAACGACTACCATCCTGACCATCGATATACGGCGATTCTGGTGCAGGATGCGGCCTACATGGTGACTGTTCCGTTCATCTGTCCTGATGTTCCTCCACTGAAGCAGAATCCAGTCTTCATGTACTACACGGATCGCTTTCAGCGTCCGAATCCTTCAGCGCCAGATGTAGCGATTTCGATCGATGCGGTAATGAATCGCAAGCTGGATGCGCTTGCCGTGATGGAATCGCAGTTCCTCGAGGGTGGCGCAAACGGTCATACGGGGCTGATGCCCAAGACACCTGACGAGCGAACGAAGCGCGTCTCTGAGGTTCGCAACGGCCACGCGAGCCGCAATATCGGAATAGCAGACCGTTTCCGTCCTTTGCTCAAGGAATGGTACGGCGAGGCCGCCGGAGCGAAGGTCCGCCATGCCGAAGCATTCGAAATCTGCGAGTACGGACGACGGCCCGACAAAGCGGAATTGAAGAAGCTATTTCCGTTTTTTGGTCAGTAGCGGAGGAGGGGTCGGGGTCAGAGTCAGGAGTGAGTCAGTGGTCAGAGATCGAGAGTCTCAGAGACTTGTAAGCTTGCTCTTAGGATCGACTTCGATCTAAGCGCATGCTAAATCTCAACTCTCACACTGATCGATCCTCTGTCCACTGACCCTGCCGACCGACCCCTTCTTCCTACTTCCTCCCAAGAAACCGCACCCTCCCCGTGAAGGTCCTGCCCTGAATTGCCTGGTATGTGAGAAAGAATGGTGAGTCGATGTTGTTATCGACTAAAGCGGCGTTCTTATGGTCGGTAATGTTATTGAAACCGGCTCGCAGGGCCCATTCGAAATTGAGCAGCCTGAATCGTCGTTCGACGTGGAGATTGAAGGCAAAATAGACCGGGAAGCGGTGCGAGTTAACGGCTCCAATCATTCTCTGGTCCTCATTCACAACGCTGAACGGAAAGCCGTCGTGCCAATCAATCGAATACGATAGCTCGAACTTCTTTGGAAGTGGCATCCATCCCCACGAAAGAAACCGGTTTGGCGAATCCCACGGCAGAGGTCCACCCGCGACGGGACTGAACACCGGATCGTCAAAGCCCGGCTCAATCGCAACGTTCGAGCGCGATGACGATCGGGTATATGAGGCCATCACTGAGTATGTGTCCTTGAACGTGCGCCGCAACGTAAATTGAAGGCCGTCATACCGGTCTCGCCGTTCGTTCTGAAGCTCAAACACTCCCGATGCCGCTCCGGTTCCCGGCGTCAGGTAAGCCAGTCCGCGAGTGCCGTGACGCCCAATGTATTCGACATCAAGATAGATCGCACCGGGCAGACGGTGCTCTATGCCAACACTCCAGTTCGAAAAGCGGGGCGCAGTCAGATCGTGCTCATTTACCTCGAACGAGGTCACGAGCAGGTCGGAACGAGGCGTCGTTCCATCCCTGTCATAGAACTGATCGAATCGTTTGCCGTTGCCCGAGTTCGCGAGGATTCCCAGGTTTGTTGCATCGTAGAAGAGACCCGCGCCAAACGAGACCTTCGTCTCGCCGCGTCCACCGATCATATAGGTAGAAGCTAATCGCGGAGAGAATAGCGGACGGCGAAGAATCTGATCCCAGTCAAATCGCAACCCCAGCTCGACAAGCCAGCGATCGGAGAGTGACCAACGGTCTTCCGCAAATCCGCTCAGTTCGAAGTTTGCGCGCGAAGACTCTGGCCGGTTGTCAAAATAGATCGTTCTCGCCAGCGTGCCGTCGTTGCGCCTGACAAATACCTGGCGCCTGAACGCTGTCTGAGAGTAATCGATCAAGTCGACACCTGCGCCTACTCGAACATCGTGTCGCCCATGCCATTCGTGAGGCGCGAGGTTCAGGTTTCCTATCCACTGAAGCCTTCTGCCGAGTCCATCAGTCGATCTGAAAAAGTTGCCGGCGCGGGTCTGTGGCGCAATCACAAAGGGCCGGTCACCCAGCGCGCGCTCTACCGCTTCGAACTGGGTCGCCCCGAATCCGAGCTCGAGAAACATTCCATTTGAAAAGTAGGATTGATGCTTGAGCGTTACAAGGTAAGCAGCCTGCTCGAGCCGGCGTGTCGCTTCCTTTGGAAAGAACGGTCCGATCCCCGCGTGATACGAGCGATACTGATTGACCACGAAAGCGGCAGTCACGAGACTCGTCTGGTTTAGATTGAACTGTACCTTCGCCAGGTTGTTCAATCTCCATGCGTGATTGCTGTCTTCACCCTCCTCGAGCTCTTCGATGATGTCGAGGTTGTACTCTCCGTCCCACGCGTTAAAGAACCACGACTTCCCCTTCCTGATTGGTCCCGAAACTGTCGCCCTGGGAGTCCACCCATTGATATTGAATCCCTTGCGAACCTGAAATGATGGCAAGAAGTCCGTTGCCATAAATCTGAATCGATCGTCGCCCATTCCGGAGGTGAGATTCACGACTCCGCCCGAGCCCTTCCCGTACTGCGAGGAGAACCGGCTCGCAAGAACGTCTATAGATCGCAGTCCGTCGGGACTGACACGAAGCTCGAGGAGGCCTGTAGCCGGATGCGAGATATTGAATCCATCGAACTGATCAACGATCTGATGAGTAGCGGCTCCATTGACATGAATCTGACCGGTCCAATCGGCGATCACTCCGGGAATAAACGGCAGTACGTTGCGGTAGTCTCTGGAAGTCGGATAAGGAATGTTCACGATCTCTCGTGCATCGAGAGTCTGGCTGGCCGCGGTTCGTGAAGAATCGATTACCGGCGGCGAGTAGATGACATTCACACTGTCCCGCAGCTCCTGCTCATGATTCAGTGTGATCGTTACGTCGAGGGTTTCGCCGGCTCGCAACTGATCTACGAGTGCTGCGTAGAATCCCTTCTTGGCGACCCGGACCTGGTAGACGCCGGGTTCGAGTGAGTCAAACACGCGTTTGCCGCTGTAGTCAGTCTCACCCTTTACGGTGCTGCGCGTGATCGAGTGTTCGAGCGTGATTTGAGCTGAGGCTACCGGAATCGCATTCTCGTCGCTGACTGATACCGTCAGCCGGTGCGGCTGCGGCGAGCCCTGAAGTACCACACAGAGCCAGACGAGAATTGCGAGCATCGCAGGATTATAACCCCTAAGCATGTTGTACCGCCTTAGGCGGAAGAGGCATCGCGAAGCGGTGCTTTAGAGAGCACCGCTTCGCGATGCCGCTTCCGCCTAAAGGCGGTACAACATGCCAGTTACCTGCTAGAGCCCTGCGTTGTAATCGGCGAGAAACTTCTGGACTTTCGCTCCCGGACTGACGATCGCGAGTTCCTTCGACCAGTCATACCCGCTGAAGACTCCGACGATTTCACCCTTATCGTTGTAAATGGGACCGCCAGAGCAACCATCCTGGCCGTCAATTCGGACAGCCATATATTCCTGACCTCGGAAGGTATATGAGCCGAAGAAGACTCCGCGCCGAATCATCTTGTTGGATCCCGTTTGTGCGATAAGAAGTAGCTGTTCGTCCTTCAAGGGCGTCGTCTGGAATACTGGCAGATCAGGGACTTTTGCTGACATGCACACCCTGAGGAGCGCCAGATCCGCCTCTTCGTCTTTTTTGACGACCTTGGCTTCGCAACCTCCGACGTAAGCCCTGACTTCGAGCTCGTCGTCCGGCTTGAATCCGAGAAGTTTCTTTTTCGGCGTGCTGAGTTTGCCTGACACAACATGATAGCTGGTCATCACCAGCCGGTCGCCAACAACAAAGCCACTCGCATATCCATTGGGTTCGATACCAGCCAATGGCGCCAGCGCACGTTGCACCGCGTGCCGCGCCTTCTTGGTGAACTCAAGGGCGATTGACAGTGTATTGCGTTCCTTCTTCTTGAGGCTTGTAAACTTGACAGAATTGACCTGCGACGTTCCACCTGTAGCCAACGTGCAGATCATCGCAGCAGCGAGTCCCAGGGAAAACATCCGTCGTTTCATGCAATCTCCTGACTTACAAACTTTTTTTATAACGAACGATTCCGAAGCGAGGGAGAAGGGGCGAAAGACGAAGATCAGATTATATTCATCCAACCCGGCAAAGGCAATGTTTGATTGTACTTATTTATCAAACTGAATCTGGTACTCGCTGCCGGCCTGAAGCTTCAACAGGACCACACCGTCGCTGCCGACTGTCGTCGCTCGAACCCCGTTGACGGCCGAGATCCTTTGCCCTTTTGCGGGCCGTAACTTTATCTCTGTGTTCACTTTCGGACGAAGTAGCGCGCGCGTCACTTTGGAGTCGACCCACTCGAGATCCACGCCTACAGCGCCTCGCGCCCGCAGACCCTTTATCGAACCTGTCTTCCAATCGAGTGGAAGGGCCGGAAGAAAGGTGATCACGCCGCCGTGACTTTGCAGCAGCATCTCTGCCATTCCTGCCGTTCCACCGAAGTTCCCGTCGATCTGAAACGGAGGATGTGTATCGAGCAGATTCGGAAGCGTTGACTTCTGGAGCAACGCTGAAATGTTCTCGTGAGCAATCTCTCCCTCGCCCAGCCGCGCCCAGAAGTTGATGATCCACGCGCGACTCCACCCGGTGTGCCCGCTCCCATGCTGAAGGCGTCGTTCGAGCGAGACCCGCGCAGCTCGAGCAAGTTCCGGAGTTCCACTGAGCGTGATCTGATCGCCGGGATGGAGCGCGAACAATTGCGAGATGTGCCGGTGGCCGGGATCGGCCTCATCATAGTCCTCAAGCCATTCCTGGAGCTGACCGTGCTTTCCGATCTTGAGAGGAACCAGGCGATCTCGGGCCTCGCGCACCTTTGCACGAAAGCCGGCATCGATACCAAGAATCTCACTCGACTCAATCACGCGACCGAAAAGCGCATGAACGATCTCTGTATCCATTACCGGCCCCATGCAAAGCGAGCCAACAGTGCCGTCAGGCAGCCGATAGCGATTCTCAGGAGAAAGTGAAGGACCCGTCACGAGCCGGCCCTTGCCGTCATCGACCATGTAATCAAGCAGGAATTCCGCGGCTTCCTTCATCACCGGATAAGCGCGCGACGACAGGAAGTTTCGATCGCGCGTGTAATCATAGTGATCCCACAGATGGAGGCTCAGCCACGCGCCTCCCATCGGCCAGATACCGGATCGCACGCCATCAATAGGCACTGCGTGTCCCCAGATGTCAGTGTTGTGGTGCAGCACGAAGCCCCGCGCGTTATAGAGCTCCTTCGCTATCCTGCGACCATCCGCCCGCGCATTGTCGATCAAGTCGAATAATGGCGTATGCAGCTCCGACAGGTTGCAGACCTCCGCAGGCCAGTAGTTCATCTGAGTGTTGATGTTGATCGTGTACTTGCTCTCCCACGACGGAGCCAGTTGCTCGTTCCAGATGCCCTGCAGCGTCGCCGCCATCGTTCCGGGACGGCTGCATCCCATCAACAGGTAACGCCCGAACTGAAAGTACATCACCTCGAGCCCGAGGTCTTTTTCGCCACGCTGCACGCGAAGCAGGCGCTCGTCAGTGGGAAGCTCGTTCAATGCGGCAGACGATGAGAGCGTGAAATCGACGCGCCGAAAAAGCTTCTGATGATCAGCGACGTGTGCAGCGCGCAAGGCGGAATAGGGTTTCTTCGAGGACGTCAGATATTCATTGCATTTCGCGCGCCAGTCTTTGTGCCGAAAGCCTGTTGCTGCAGCAAAGACCAGGGTCACGGCATTCGCATCCTTGACTGCGATCTCTTTGCCGTCGACACGCGCAGTACCGCCTTCAATTCGGGCTTCGAGAATCCCGTGAAACTTGACGCCAACCTTGCGCTCGTTCTGGTGCCGTTCTCCACGAGCTATCGCTTCACCATCGAGCGTGACGCGCATACTTCCGTCCCGTGAGACTGTCGCACGAGTGTCAGCATCAGCCTCCCGAGTCAGTGTCGCAGAAAACGAAATTTTCCCGGGCTGGTCGCACTCGAGGCGGATGATGAGGACTTGATCGATCGCGGACGAAAATATCTCCCGACGTGAATCGTGCTCCGCCGCTTGTGTACTCTACGCGCGCGATTCCCGTGTCGAGATCAAGGCTCCGCGTGTAATTGGTCGGCGAGCCGTGGCCCGCAAAGCGAAGATGCAGATCACCAAGCGTCTGGTAAGGAGGCAGCCTTCTTGGAATCGAGAGGATTGACTTGTCGGCGAGAACTTCGGCCTCTCTGGGTTTGCCATCAGCGAGAAGACGTCGAACTTCGCGAATCGCCTGCGCGCCTTCCGGATTATTGCGATCGCGTTTCTCTCCAGCCCAAACCGTATCTTCGTTCAGTTGAATCCGCTCCGACTCAACTCCACCAAATATCATCGCTCCCAGGCGTCCATTGCCGATTGGCAGAGCTTCAGTCCATTTGGCGGCTGGCTGCCGATACCAGAGAGTGAGGGCACTGTGCGCTGCGGGTGTGGGTATCGGCGCAGCAAGAGAGGCCGCTCCCGCACCGAGAAGCTTGAGGTATTCTCGCCGAGATATCCGGGTCGTTGTTCATGGCGATTGGTATGTAGCCCCTGAACGCCGTTGCCTTCGGCAACGGCGGCAAGCTAAAGCTTGAACTCAAACCGCACGTGGGTTTGAGTTCAAGCTTTAGCTTGCAATTAGCCTTTAGGCGGCGTCCTGCTAACTCAATCTATTTCTGTTCCACCATCGGTACCAATCTCACGGGCCCTAACAACCCGGACTCGCGCGGAGTCCACCGCGATGCGTCGAACTGACCATCGGGGCCGGCATTCTCTCTGCGTCGCGCGGGCATGTTTGTGTTGTAGAACTTTTTCCAGTTCACTTTCTTCTGGTCCAGATCAATGATCCGATTTGTCATCAGATTCGAGACCGCCACCTCAAGAACATTCTGGTCTTTCAACAAATCTTTGGGGATGCGAACGCGGTAAGGCGCGCCAATCAGGACGCCGAGCTCTTTCCCATTGAGCTTTACGCGAGCACTTTCCGCGACGCGACCCAGATCAAGCATCCATGTATTGACGTTCCCTCGAGGCTTTTGGAATGACAGCGTGTAAACAGCGGTCCCGGAGAAACGCTTCGCTGCATCTCCGGCGATAAGCGTCCACGAACCGAGTTCAGTTATTTCGACCGGCGAAGGGAGTTCAGGTCCGCCTTTCACAAAACGTAACGACCACTTTCCAGTCAGTTCATGCGCAGGGCCCGACGGCTTGAGATAGCTGAAGAGTGGTTCGCTGACAGCAAATGGCAACGTTTTGAGAATGCACGATTCACCTGGATCAAGCTGAAGATAAATCTCGGTCGAGCCATCCGATGCCTTTCTCATTCTTGCGACCCCTTTCTCTTCACTCATCGGATCAAAGATCGCAACTGATCTGACGCTCGCATCGATGCCGCCGACCCAGCCATCGAATGCCTGATCGCGCGTGTTGACGGCGAAGTAGTACTGACTCGAATCATCTTTTCGACGGATGACGCTGATGCCCTGCGCCACCATTGGTTCCGGTTTGATTCCTGCAGTCGTTAGCAAACTGGCAAGGTCACTACCTCGCAAGAACTTTCCTGCGGAGCCAATCTGCGCGCGCTCTACGCCTGCGACGCTTGTATTGCTGAATCGAAGCTCGCTGACTGCAGTTCGAAACTGACGTCTTCTTTCTTCCAGATTTCCAAAACCCGGAACGTCGGATGGGAGCGCCCCTCGAACAATGACCGTTGCCCCACCTCGAGCAAGCGAGACCAGTTGATTGAACGTAGAATGCGGGATTACTGCACTCTCCGGCACGACTATCGCCTTGTACGATGCGCCAAATGAATGAATTGAACCCCCGTTGGTGGTTACTTTTTCGAGTTGTCGATCAGAGATAAGATCGTAGTTGTAACCGGCATCCAGCAGCGCCTTGCCATCAACCTGTCCGAGCGGGCTCGCGATCCCGCCGCCGTAATGATTCAGAAATGAACGGGACGGCCGCGACCAGTCATCGTGTATCGGATAGTAAAGCAGCACGTCAGTATCGGGCTTTCCCATCTGAAGAAATGACTGGCATCGCGCCACGTAACGGTTGAGCGCGGCAAAATCGTCCCAGAATGGATTCGTAGGTCCAAAGTGGACGGCCGCATAGAACAGCCAGCCCGGCCATTCTTCGTTCTCCGGTGAAAATGGCGTCCCGTGATAGCAGATGTGATTGATTCCGCCGAGGAAGAACTTGTCCATGGCCTGCTTCACGTCCCCAAGCGTCGCGAGAGTGTGTTCGTTGAGCCATGTAGCCGCTTCTGCCGATGCCAGTCGCTTGCCGGTAACATGCGCTGCGGAGCTTGCGAACTTCATGCGCATGATTTCCTGACCTTCGGTCTCGGGAATGTCGCTCGCCGCGTAAAGATCAAGAATGTTGGCCGGTGAGCCGTGAGCCTGGTTGCGAATGATCGCGCCTTTGCTCGCCGCCCATCGCTGCCACGGAATGGTGAACTCGTCCAGCAACAGGTCCGAAATCGTCTCGCGAAAGTCACAAAGGACGCGCCCGTTGTTCTCAGGCGAATCTTTGCCGAAGAGTGCTGGCAGTTGCTCGCTCAGGTCGTAACCACGTCTTCGTTTGAATTCTGCGAGGAAATTCGGAGTCCATGCTGATTCACCCTCCGCATCGTCGACTTCGTATGAGTCGTTGAAATAGGCACGCAGCGACTTTGTGTTGCGGCCAGCGAGAGCCTGGTCGAACTTGCTCAGATAGTTTCTGAGCGCCGACGAGGAGAAATGATCGATGACGTTGCCTTCGCCACCCGGCCCCGCGCGCTCGACCATCTTTCCGTGCTGACCCTGGAATACTGCATACAGCGTCCAATTGCCCGGAGGCGCGGTCCAATCGAGTTTTCCGTCTCTCCCCACTTTCGTCTGTCAGATTCTGCTTTGCTCCAGAGTCCGAAAAAGCCATCAGAACCTGCAAAGCGAGCGGCTTCTGAAAGCGCACCTGATCCAGCGCAAGCTGCTGCAGATTGGTGTTCGAACTGATCGGATGCTTTACTTCCTCGATGCTCACGCGCCGGCCAACTGCGCGCACAAGCGGGTTCTGAATAAAGCTTACGGCTTCGCTTAACCGCTCTCCTCCTTTGAGAGACCAGGTTTTGTGCACGAAGTTCTTGCACGCGTCTTCATCCGACACCCAGGGACCGCCAAACGGCCATCCGTTGCCGGTCGCGAGATCGACTCCGAGATCAAGACGCTCGGCCTCTTTGAGAGTGTGTTCGAACATCTCCATCCATGTGGGTGAGAGATAGTTGATGAAGCGGTTTTCATAGCCTTTGACACCGTAGATCGGCGTGATTTCGAGTCCACCCAGGCCTGCCTTCTGATACTTTTCCATCTCGGTGGTCAGGCTCTGTTTGTCGAGCAATGCTGCCAAGCCACCACCAGCGAGTCCACGGTTTGTTCTGTCGTGTGATCGCGGGCCAGTCGAGAGCGGTTTGCCGACTCGGCTGCGCGAGCAGGAGCGATGAGGCCAGCAGAATCAGTACGAGGATGTTCTTCAAAGTGACACCTTGGAAGTGGTATGTTGTACCGCCTTCAGGCGGAATCTTCCGGCGTAAAGCCGGTACAACGTACCGAGAATGAGGGATCAAATGCAACAACGACGAGTTTTTCTCAAGGCAACTGCGCTCGCTGCTGGAGCAGCGCTTGCTGCGCCGATGATCAATCGCGGGCGTTTCAAAGTTTTTGCCGCATCTTCAGCTGAGTACTCGACGCGTGCGATCGACCTCGTCAAGCGATCCACCGTTATCGATATGCTCAGCCCGCTGACACTCGACTTTCCAAAACAGGGAAGATGGTTTGCCGATCCGGAAACGTTTACCGCGGCCGATCTACAGCCCTTCAAAGATTCAGGCATCAACATTTTTCACATAGCCGTTGGTATTGGCGGCACGGACGCGTACCAGAGCACGCTCAGTTTCTTTGCCTCCTGGAATGGGTTTATTGCGGGGCAGACAGAGCATTTCACTCGAATCGACAGCGCTGCCGATTTCAATCGCGTAAAGGCGTCCGGCAAGGTCGGCATTTTGCTCGGGCTGCAGAACTCTGATCAGTTTCGCAGGCCGGACGATGTCAATTTCTTTCGAAACCTCGGACAGCGTGTATCGCAACTTACGTACAATAGTCGCAATTTGATCGGTAACGGTGCAACTGAGCGGCGCGATGACGGGATCAGTGATTTCGGAGCGGCGATCATTGACCGCATGAACAAGGTTGGGATGGCCGTCGATGTTTCGCATTGTGGCGACAGGACGACGCTCGATGCCTTCGATATCTCAAAGAAGCCTGTGTTGATAACACACTCGAACTGTCGCGCGCTCGCGCCCGGACACCCGCGCTGCAAAACTGATGAAGCCATCAAGAAGGTTGGCGCGGCCGGAAGCGTCATGGGCATCACAGGTGTCCGGATGTTTGTCAAGAACGACGAGCCGACGACGATTGAAGATGCACTCAATCATTTTGATCATGTCGCCAAACTGATCGGCCCACAGCACCTGGGTGTTGGGAGTGACATGGATCTTTACGGTTACGACGCCATGCCGGCGGAAGAGAACAAGCGGCTGCGAGCGAGTTACAAAGGCAGCTACGGATTTCGCGAAAAGATCGATATCGAGGGGATTAATCATCCGAAGCGGATGTATGATCTGACGGAAGGATTGATTCGCCGCAAGTACAGCGATACCGATATCGAGGGCATTCTGGGAGGCAACTTCAAGCGAGTCCTTTCCCAGATCTGGACGGTTTAGAGTACATTACACACCATCTGCTCAGGAGCCATCATGATTCGAAGAGCAACGCTCGTCCTTTTCCTGCTGTTGATTTCTCCCGCACGTCTTTGCGCAGGAGGCGCCACTTCAGGGGTTCGATGAATACGTAAACAAGGCGCTCAAGGATTGGGAAGTTCCGGGCGTCGGGATCGCGATCATCAAGAATGATCGCGTCGTTCTATCCAAAGGCTACGGCGTCCGTGAGCTCGGCAAGCCAGACTCCGGTTGACGATCGGACGATCTTTGCCATCGGTTCATCTTCAAAGGCTTTTACCGCGGCGGCGATAGCAATGCTCGTAGATGAAGGAAAGCTGAAGTGGGATGATCCGGTATCGAAGCACATGCCGGGCTTCGAGCTCTTTGACCCGTACGCGTCAAAAGAGATTACCGTGCGTGATCTGCTTTGTCATCGCAGTGGTCTCGCGCGCGGCGACATGATGTGGTACGGCGCGGCATACAGCCGTGACGAGATCATTCGACGGACAAGATTTCTCAAACCGTCGTGGAGTTTTCGAAGCCAGTTTGGCTATCAGAATTTGATGTACCTTGCGGCAGGTCAGCTCGTTCCGGCTCTCACCGGAAAGAGCTGGGATGATTTCATAAATGAGCGATTCTTCAAGCCGATGGGAATGACGGCAAGCAGCACGAGTATCAGCGCAATCAAGGCTTCGGATAATGTCGCGAGACCTCATGGCAAGATCGACGACAAGGTCACACCTATCGAGTGGCGCAACATCGACAACATCGCGCCCGCCGGCTCGATCAACTCGAATGCCGCTGAGATGACGGCGTGGCTGCGTCTACAGCTTGGTGAGGGCAAGTTCAACGGCCAGGGGCTGCTTTCGTCCGGCGCAGTCAAAGAGATGCATAAATCGCACACGGTCGTGCCGTTCGACGTTCCCTGGAACCTGGTTTTCCCTGAAGCTCATTTTCTCAATTACGGGCTGGGATGGTTTCTGTCCGACTATCGCGGAAGAAAAGTTGTCGAGCATGGGGGCAACATCGATGGAATGAGCGCGCTTGTCGCCATGATTCCGGAGGAGAAGCTGGGAGTAGTCATTCTCACCAATCTCAACGGCAGCGATCTGCGGACAGCACTCAAGCTTCGCGTATTCGACGCCTTCCTGGTGGGCGGTGAACTGAAGGACTGGAGCGCAACTCATCTCAAAACGATGAAAGGTTTTGAAGCGCAGGGAAAGGCGGCAGAAAAGAAACAGATTGATGAGCGCGTCAAGGATACGAAACCTTCACTTGCGCTGGAGAAATACGCGGGAACTTATCAGGACGATATGTACGGTGAGGTTATCGTGGCGCCGCCCGCTGAAAACGGCAAACTGTCTGTTCGTTATGGCAAGTCGTTTGTGGGCGATCTGGACCACTGGCATTACGACACCTTTCAGAGCAGCTGGCGCGACCGCACGCTCGGCAAAGGTCTTGTAACATTCGATCTGAACGCGCAAGGCAAAGTAGATTCGATCAACATTCAAAGTCTGGGCGAGTTCAAACGCGCGCCCGACAAGCCGGCTACCGTAGCAGGCCTCGCCCTGAGCGAAACGGACCTCAAGAAGTTCACAGGTAAATACGAATTGAAAGCGCCGCCGCTCGAGTTGAGCGTTGAACTCGTTGGCGGCAAGCTGAAGGCGATGCTCCCGGGACAGCCAGTGGTGACACTCGTTCCGGTGACAGCCGATCGTTTTCAGGTTGAAGGAGTGCCGGTGAGTGCATTCGTGCAATTCAAATTGTCAGGCGGCAAGGTCACCAGTCTCACAGTTGAGCAAGGCTCGAATCCCCCGCTACAGTTCATGCCCGAAGCAATAGGGGAGAAGGCGCCAGGGGGCAGGGGGTTTGAGTTCAAGCTTTAGCTTGCGGGTTACATTCGAACCGCGCAAGCTAAAGCTTGAACTCAAACCCCCGACCCCCGACCCCCGACCCCTTACTCTCCCCGTTGACTTTTTCCCGCCGAATCTCAATCATACTTCCGTCTCCGTCTTCCTGACGGACTCTTCCTTTTTTTATACATTGAAGAAAAGAGGCGCGAACTAAGACGCCAACCAGGAGCTGGGATTCTTGGCGCGCTGGTACGAACCCAGTCTCCACACCCGAACTCGGAAAGGAAGATCACCATGAGAGGTTCATCCAGGCATTCGTTCGGCGTAGCTCTGTTTCTCAACTGCGTACTCTGCTGCTTTTCGGCAGGCATCGCTCTTGCACAGGAAACGCGGAGCACGATTCTCGGCACGGTCAGGGACGCCGCCGGCGCTGTAGTGGCCGGAGCTGCTGTCGAAATCAGCAACACCGAAACCAACACCACGACAAAACTCAATTCGAATGATAAGGGGTACTTCGAAGCGCCTTATCTTTTGCCGGGTGTTTATACGATCTCTGTCACAGTCAGCGGATTCAAGAAGTATGTGCAGAACGGCTATCTGCTCACCGTGAACAGCCGGCAGAGTGTGGATATAGCACTTGAAGTGGGCGGCGCCAGCGAAACGGTCACCGTATCGGCGGTTGCTCCTTTGCTGGAGACAACAACTGGGAGCGGTTCGGCCTCACTTGAACAGCGTCAGATCAGTGATCTGCCGGTGATGAGCAACAGCGCGATTCTGCTGGCGCGCAGCGTTCCAGGAATGCAGTGGACCGCGCAGCCAAACTATCTCGGTCTTCACTCGAATGCCGGAGGGTCAGCGATCAGTGCGGCAGGTGGAGTTGGGGGCAACGAATTCTCTCTCGATGGCGTACCAAACCTGGCAGGCGGACGCCGCACGGGATACCTGCCTTACACCGACACGGTTGCTGAGTTCAAAGTTGAGACAGCGCCGTTTGATGCGAGCAAGGGACACACGACGAGCGCAACGATCAGCCTGTCAACCAAGAGTGGCACCAACGATTATCACGGAGCTCTGACCTGGCAGCATTGGCAGCAGAGGTATAACGGAACGCAGAGCACGACCAATGCCGGTTACTGGGGACGTATCCGCCAGGCTGAAGCTGCGGGAAATACTGCGCTCGCCGAGCAGCTGAAATCTGAAAGCCCTCAGCCGACCGGGCGCTCGAACAACTGGGCGACTTCCGTGGGCGGGCCTGTCCGGCTGCCCTGGCTTTACAATGGAAAGGACAAGCTCTTCTTCTTTTTCAGCTACAACGCATTCAAGGATGTCAAGACTGAAGAGGCAACTGCGGTCAACCGGACGGTGCCCGCGGATGCGCATCGTCGCGGCGATTTCTCCGATCTTCTGAAACTGGATCCGGTGCGCTATCAGATCTACGATCCGCGCACCGCACGTCTGGTGAATGGTGTCGTGACGCGGGATCCTTTCCCGAATAATCAGGTGCCGATTCTCAATCCGCTGTACCGGTACTACGAACCGCTCTGGCCAAAAGCAAACAATGTCCCGGGAGTCGTCTCAGCGGAAGGCGCGAACAACTATCTTGCTTCTGCGACTCCTTTCAACTGGGACTACAAAGCATTCACAAACCGGATCGACCTTCAGCTGACTCCAAAGCAGCGGATGTTCGGCAAGTGGAGCTACAGCAATTTCGCGCCGGAAGATCGCAGCGACTGGACGTACGAGACGGCGCGCGGTTTGCAAGTCGCCGGTCTTGTGCGCAAGAACATTGCGGTCATTTTTGACCATGTCTACAACCTCAACTCGACTACGATCTTCAACTGGTCAATCGCCTGGAACCGCTTCATCGAGGGCAATGCTTCGAACGAAGTCCAACAGAGCTTTCCTCCGAGCAAGGTTGGCCTACCGAGCTATCTCGATGTCAAAGCCGGACCGTATATTCATTTGCCGAATGTCGACTTTGGAGCGTACAGCGATTTCATTCGAGGTTTTCCAGGTTTCACGCGATTCAGCGTTGGCACTTTGAGAGCGGAGCTCTCGAAGTATATCGGCACGCACAGCGTACGCTTTGGTGTAGACCTGCGCGAGAACTGGCGTGCGGGCAACGGACCAGGAAACAGCTCGGGAAATTTCGTCTTCAACAATTCGCACGTGCGGCAGGCGCAGAACACGACGAATGCTGCTGGTATCGGCCTCGAATGGGCTGCCTTCATGCTTGGCATACCGAGCGGCGGTGTCTCAATCGCCACCAATGACGACCTCTATCTGCTCAACAAATTCTATTCGGGCTACGTGCAGGACGATTGGCGCGTGAATCGCAAGCTGACAGTCAATCTCGGTCTGCGATACGAGCTCGAAGGCGGTTTCAGTGAGCGTTTCAATCGTGGACTCACTGGTTTTGATCTCGACGCGAAGTTGCCGATCTCTGAAGCAGCTCAGGCAGCCTACGCGAAGCTTCCCGCATCAATTCTCGCATTGCGTCCGGCGAGTGATTTCATTGTCAAAGGCGGTACGTTGTACCTGGGCAAAGACGGAGCTCCCGACGTCGTCAACAGCTCGCAGCCCGGATGGATGCCCCGAGTTGGATTTGCGTATCAGATTGATGAGAAAACAGTCCTTCGCGGCGGCTGGGGAATGTTCTTCGATACGAATAATGTGCTCAATGACGGCTTGAACCAGACCGGGTACAACCGGAATACGGGCACCACAGTAACAAACGACAACGGCTTGACGTTTAATGGTACAAACCTGACGAGCGCAGAGTGTCGCGCAAGTCTTGCAGCCTGCCGCACCATATTCAATGATCCTTTCCCGGTGCGCGCAGACGGAACACGCTTCGACGTTCCGCCAGGGAACGCTCTGGGGCTGATGGCGCTGCAGGGTCGCGGGATCACTTATCTCGATTTCGACTGGGAGCGCGCGCGGCAGCACCGTTTCCGTCTCGGGATACAGCGGCAGTTCGGTGGATCGATGGTGGTCGAAGTGGCTTATCTCGGTTCGAAGACCGATCAGATACAGGTTGGAAAGCGTCTGGATGCATTGCCGGAGAAGTACTGGGCAAGAGGATTGTTCCGCAATAACGCGCTCGCCAACGACCTCAACTCAAACTTTACGAATCCGTTCAACATTAACAATTTTGGATCGCTGGCGACGTCGGATCCGCTGGTGTACGCGGACATGCGGACGAACGGCTTCTTCACGAATGCCAATATGGCAAAGTCAAACCTGCTCAGACCTTATCCGAATATGAACGGCCTTACCAATGGCCGGGATCCGGGTGGCGAGCAGGTTTACAATCACCTTGAAGCTACGGTCACAAAGCGCTTCTCGCGCGGCTACAGTTTTCAGGTGTCTTACATCTGGGCATCGAACATCGAACGTGTTACACGCGAGAACGAGTTCGACGACTTCCTGGTATGGCGGCCCACAAACAATTCAGTGCCTCACAATCTGAATGCCAACTTCGTCTACGAGTTCCCATTCGGCAAGGGGCGAAAATGGCTCTCGGAAAACAAGTGGGCGAACGCGGTTGCAGGCGGCTGGCAGATCGCGGGAGTCTACTACAAGCAGAGCGGTCGCGCTTACGACACTGGCAACTGGTTTTTCTATGGCGGCGATATGCGAGCGATCGCGAAAGATACGAAGGACCAGACCACGGATGGCTGGTTCAACTGGCAGCTCTTCCCCGGTGCGTCGCGCGATTTCAGCGCATCGAACCGGACAGCATATGAAGCTCGCATTCGCGCCACAGTGCCCGAATCGGTATTGCAACAGATGGGTAACATCTGCGGATCCGGCAACAATGCGGCTTGCACCTACTCGAATGTGACTCCTACAAATTTTCAACCGAACTCATTCCACCGAAGAGTCTTCCCGACGAGGCTCAACTGGCTGCGAAGCCACGGAAAGAATCAGTTCGACATCAATATTCTCCGGCGTATTGCGGTGACGGAGAGCCAGACGCTCGAGTTCAGGCTCGACCTGATCAACGCGTTCAATCACGTGTTGTGGGATGTGCCGAGCACTGACATCAACAATTCAAACTTCGGCCGGGTGACGACTCAGTGGAACACGCCGCGCTGGATCCAATTCCAGTTGAGATACACGTTTTGAGGAATTGAATTTAAGTAGGTACGTTGTACCGCCTTTAGGCGGAATCTTCAGACGTGCGAAGGTCACCCCGGAAGATTCCGCCTAAAGGCGGTACAACGTACCTCTTCAGTGTCGTACTATGTGAAACGTATGGCGACTGGAATCCCGCGTTTCACTACCTCTCATCAACAAGCTTACGAGCGAGACGGCTACGTTCTCGTTCCCTCCTTCTTCACTCACGAAGAGACATCTCGTTTGTACGGCATAGCCAAAGACGACGAAGTGCTCCGCACGAAGATCGTTGATCGAGGTGATAAAGACGGATATCGAACGCGTCTGACACTCTGGTATTCACTTGACGACGACATCTATGGCATCTGGGCGCGCTGCGCTCGCATTGTTGATGCAGTTGAGCTGTTGCTCGGTGGGACAGCCGCGCACCATCACACAAAGTTGAATCAAAAGGAGCCGGGAACCGGCGGCGCGTGGGAGTGGCATCAGGATTATGGATACTGGTATCACGACGGCTTTCTCTTTCCCGATATGCTCAGCGTGCTGACGGCGCTGACCGTATCGACTCGAGAGAATGGTTGCATCCAGGTCATCAGAGGCTCGCACAAACTGGGCCGAATAGAGCATGGTTTCGCCGGCGAACAGGTGGGCGCTCAGAGCGAGAGACTGGACGAGATCTTGAAGCGGCTCGACAAAGAGTACATCGAGATGCAGCCCGGCGACGTGCTCTTCATTCACTGCAATCTGCTTCACCGCTCAGATCGAAACGAAACTAGTGATACGCGTTGGTCGCTGATCTCGGCGTACAATCTGGCTACCAACATACCTTATGTGGACGTGCGCGAGTCTTCCTACACCCCGATTGTCAAAGTTCCCGACGATATGATTCTTGAATCACGGTTTGGCGGGAAGGCAGAGCAGGCAGATTTTCTCGACAAGTGAAGCCGCACTCGAAATCCGTCTCGAATTCACTGCGCGAATACTTTGGTTGGAACCGCAACATCGCAGTCCTGGCACTGAGCATTTTCGGGCTGGGACTGGGTGAGGAACTGTGGCAGAGCTATCTGCCGAAATACCTGATGGCACTTGGTGCGGGCGGCGTTGTCATCGGAATGTTCTCTTCGTTGAAAGACCTGCTTGATGGCCTTTATCAATACCCCGGCGGATGGATAGGTGATCGCTACGGGCGCAAACGAGCGTTGATGCTCTTTACCGTCGTGGCCATGAGCGGGTATCTGGTCTACGCGGTAGCCTGGCATTGGGGCGCACTCTTTCTCGGCCTCACGCTCGTTATGGCGTGGAAATCGGGAGCTTTCCCGGTCAGCTTTGCAGTCATCGGCGATGCGCTGCCATCAGAGCAGCGAGTGGTTGCCTTCAGTGTGCAATCAATTCTTGTGCGTGTTCCGCGCGTAATCGGTGCGCCACTTGGCGGGCTGCTGATTGCATCTTTGGCGTGGTGTCAGGCGTGCGCACGGCAGCGTGCATCACCCTGCTGTTTGCTATCGCGGTCCTTGTGACACAGGCAGCTGTTTATCGCGAACCCGCTGCTATTGCCGGTAGCTATGAGAGTGTTCCGATCAAACAAATCTATGCGCAGATGCGATCGGAGCTGAAGCGGCTGCTTGCGGCAGAATGCATCGTGCGCTTCGGCGAAGGCATTGCGGCAGCGTTCATCGTTCTCCACGTCACAGTCGTTCTGGGACATTCGGCATCAATATACGGATTGCTTTACGGACTGTCCCAGACGGTCTCGTTGATAATGTATTTGCCGTCGGGCAAGTTGATGCGGCTGACTGGCCGCCGTTCGCTGATCGCGCTGACATTCGTGTTCTTTGCACTCTTTCCGCTCGCGGTGACGTGGTCGATCAACTTTGCCATGCTGATCACTGCATTCGTCATCGGAGGCCTGAAGGAGATCGGAGAGCCGGCGCGCAAGGCTTTCATCGTTGATCTGGCTGAACCGGCGCATCGGGCGCGCGTGGTAGGCGTCTACTACACAGTCCGAAACCTGCTGGTCGTTCCGGCAGGCGTCGTTGGGGGGCTCCTGTGGACAAGATCATCTGAACTGCCACTGATCGTCGCCGGCGTAGTCAGCCTTGTCGGTGTCGCAATCTTCTTGGTAACCTCACGGAAATGGTAAGGAGTTTCACCGCAGAGAACGCAGAGAGCGCAGAGAAGACGCAGAGGTCAAGACACACGATGGTATTGTTTGTTTTCTTTACGTTCTTTCTGTGTTTTCTCTGCGTCTTCTCTGTGCTCTCTGCGTTCTCTGCGGTGAATTTGGAGGTCAGCTGGGAGCCTGCTCGCGTGGTCAATGGTGCGCCGTGTCTCTTTCGCGTGAAGTCGACGAAGCCATTGAAGTCATTGAGCGGGCAGTGGCAGGATCGGCAGGTTTTCTTCAACTTCGACGCAGTCAGCAGTGAATGGATCGGTTTCGCCGGAGTCGCTCAGGAAACGGGTGCCGGGTCTTATCCTCTCACACTTAGTTTTGACGAAGCTGACGGTGGGCGCTCATCATCCAGACACCTTGTCCCGATCGAACTCCACAACTATCCGAGCGCTACATTGAGCGTACCAAGAAAGTTTCTCGACCCCGATGCCGAGACACTGAAACGCATTCAGAACGAACAGGAGATAAAGCGGGAAGCGTTTCGCAAGACCAGCAAAGATCGTCTGTGGCAGGGCAGGTTCGTGTCGCCCCTGGACAGCGTGACTACCGCAATCTTTGGCTCGCAGCGGACGTTTAACGGGAAACTTCAAAGTGTGCATCAAGGTCTGGATTTTCGGGCCTCGATTGGCACGCCGGTGCGTGCGATGAATTCGGGCGAAGTGATCCTGGCGCACGAGATGTTCTACGAAGGCGGTTTTCTCGTTCTTGATCACGGTCAGGGGTTGCTGACCACATATATGCATCTTTCGCAGATCAGGTACAAAGTCGGTGACCGCGTCACCAAATCGCAGATCGTTGCTCTGAGCGGCGGAACAGGAAGAGCGACCGGGCCACATCTGCACGTTGGCGTTCGCTGGCAGAGCGTGTATCTTGATCCGGCATCGCTGCTGAAACTGCAGTTGCCGTGACCTGCTTGAACAAGGTTCTCAAAAGGAGGGCTACTTTAATGCCACACCGTCCGGTTCGATTATTCGCGTTGCTCCTTTGTTGTTTGTTTCTGGTGCGAACAGGCCTTGCGCAGAATGGCGCTGCTACTCCCGCTCCGACGAGTCTCAATGGGCTCGACGGATTTATCGAAGAGATTATGAAGGAGTGGAAGGTTCCGGGTCTTGCTGTTGCTGTCGTCAAGGATGGCAAGATTGTGCATGCAAAAGGATATGGTTTACGCGATGTGAGTAAAGGATTGAAGGTAACGCCGGACACGCACTTCGCTATCGGTTCGTGTTCAAAGGCGTTCACCGCGACCGCGCTCGCACTGCTCGTCGAGGAAGGTAAGCTCGAGTGGGACAAGCCGGTGATCGATTACCTTCCCGATTTCAGACTATATGACGACTACGCGACGACACACCTCCGCGTGCGCGATCTGGTGACGCATCAATCGGGGCTGCCAAGGCATGACATGGTCTGGTACGGTTCACCGCTTTCGCGCAAGGAAATCTTCGCGCGGCTTCGTTACCTGGAACCGAGCAGGCCATTGCACGCGAGATTCCAGTACAACAACCTCATGTTCATGACTGCCGGAGTTCTGATCGAACGCGTCAGCGGCAGCACATGGGAAGAGTTCACACGCCGGCGCATTCTCGAGCCGCTCGACATGAAAACGAGCAATTTCTCAGTTACCGATTCGCAGAAGTTGCCGGACTTTTCGCTGCCTTATCAGGAGCGGAAAGGCGAAGTCCAACTGATTCCGTTCCGGAATATTGATGCTATCGGACCCGCGGGCTCAATCAATTCGAGCGTCAACGAGATGGCGCAGTGGCTGTTGCTGCAGCTGGGTAAAGGCAACGTTGCCGGCAAAATCGTGATCTCCGAAAAGAGTCTCGCAGAGGTGCATACGCCACAGATAGTAGCCGGGGGTGACCTGAAGTACGACGAATCATTCTATTCGAGCTACGCTATGGGTTGGGGCGTGACTTCATATCGCGGGCATCCGGTCCTGTCGCACGGGGGCGGCATTGACGGATTCACTTCATCGGTTCGGTTTCTGCCGAAGGATCAGTTGGCAGTGGTTGTTTTGACCAATTCGTCCTCGCCTGCGAGCGGACTAATTGGGTCAAACGTCGTGGACCGCATGCTCGGTTTGAGTGAGGCGCCCTGGGCGCAGCGTGCCAAAGAAGACGCAGTGAAAGGCAGAGAAGCGCAGGCCAAAGCGAGGGCCGAGGACGAAGCGAAGCGAAAAAAGGACGCGCCGCCCACGCATGCGCTCAAGGACTATGCCGGGCAATATCAACATCCTGCTTACCAGACGTTGACGATTACGCAGGAAGGCGATCAGTTGAAGTTCGATCTGCACAATCTGACGGGTGCATTGAAGCATTATCACTATGACATCTTCCAGGGGGTCGAAGGAGCACCAGGGGCTTGACGGAACAAAGGTGACTTTTCTGATCAACAAGGCTGGCGAGATCGACCGTGTGAGCATCCCGCTCGAGTCGAGCGTCAAAGAGATCATCTTCACTCGCAAGCCAGCAAAGCCGGAGCCAGTCGCGGCAAAGGACTGAAGTCTGGCGCGTGTCGAATCGCGGGAAGGTCGCGCCTATTTGGAGTGCGGGGACTTGTCACCGCTTTAGTCTCGTGCCGCGAATAGTTCGGCACGAGACCAAAGCGGTGACAAGTCCCCGCACTCCAAATTACGCTGCTTCGCAGCGACAAGTCCCTGCTTTCGAACTTCTTGCTCAATTCCCATCAGATGTACGTTCCAGCACCGGCTTATCAAACTCTTTCAGCATCTTCCAAGCCAGGACAATGCTGCCGTCAGAATCTATCCTTATAGTCTGAAAACAGATCAGAATGTCCCTTTCTACCTTGGGCCGTGTCAGTAGCCCGACCGTGAGAGAGGGCTCGCACCGTCCTTACGTGACGAAGCCCTCCCTCAAGGTCGGGCTACTGAGACATATCCGCGGTACGGAGGCCTGGTTGGTGCTGCGAAGCAGCGCAAGACTCTTTAGCCCAGGGCGTAAGCCCTGGGCGGCAGAAACGCGTGATATCTGCCGCCCGTTCCGGGCTCGGATTCTAAGCGCCAGGCTTCTCTGGCGCTCCCGGGCGCGTCGTAGAACTTGTGAGAGTGAAGGGTTGAGTCATTTTGAACATTGAACTGGAATGGAGATCAGGTAATGAAAACAAAGCCCGTTCTTTTGCTGTTGTTACTGGCGATTCCAGTCAGCGCGCAGCAGCCGGAATCAGCAACGGAGCTCAAAGAGCTTGGGAAGAAACTCGACCAGGCAACGCGACAGCTCGAGCAGTTGAATGAAACCGTCGAGAGCCTGCGCGCTGAGCTTGCAAGACTCAAAGGCGAAAGCCCGAGAACCGCTGGCACCGCAGACGGTGCGGTCAGTTGGGGCTCAATCCACGCCGTCGCCAGTTCAAGTCGAACCTGCGGAATCGAAGTTTGTCGAACGCATCATCGCGCCCGAAATGGGCTCGAGCGAACACGGCGAGACTCTGAATGCCAGGCCGGAGATATTCATTCAATCACGGTACTCGGCTTTGCCGATTCGCGATGCCGGTTCAGAATTCGAACCCAACTTCTCGATGACGCGTATTGAGACACGCTGGTCGGGGCAGATCAGTGAGCGCATCGGTGCCGGGCTGCGAGATACAGTTTCATCCCGCGCTCGATGGCAGCGCGGAAGAGCTGGTCAATGACGCGTTCGTCGAATTCTATCTGAACAAGCATGCGACGCTCCGTGTAGGGCAGTTCATCAAACCTTTCGGCTTTGACATTCAGCAGTCGAGTGCCGTGCGCGAGTCACCCGAACGTGGCATCTTCGCGGGTTACTTCTTTCCGGGTCAGCGCGACCGTGGAGTTATGCTGTCGGGCAATCTCGATTTCACATCATTGAAGAACGTTCACTACTTCATAGGCGCGTTCAACGGAAATCGCTTCTTCACAGATAACAACCGGCAGGCAAACTACATATGCGAGTTCGCAAGCGATTTGAACGTCCGAAGCTTGCGATCGGCTTCTCCGGCCAGATCGGTAAGCAGATTCTTCCGCCGGGCGTCACCGGCGACAACGATGAGAATCTGATCGGGATGGATTTTCAGTACGCCATCGGCCGGTTCGGGCTGCGTGGTGAAATTGTCGCGGGTAACATGCCCTCAACGCTCCTCGGTATCGAGCCGGAGTTTGCGCCTGCGTTTCAGCCTGGCAGGAAATCGGCTGGCGGAGCACTGTTCGCGACCTGGCGATTGACGGAACGTGATCACATCTACGCGCGCTACGATCAATTCAATGGCGATCCTGTCAAGGGCTACAACGTGCGCGCATTTAACTTCGGCTATCTGCGTTATCTTGCATCGATGACGCGGATCGGTTTTGACTATCAATTCAAGAACCGGCCCACATTCAACGACGATGCTGTAAACGGCCGTTTGAACATTACGTTGAGCATCGAGTTTTAGAAGGGGAGACAAAAATGAGACTTGCACAGGGAGCATTCTGCATTCTTTCGATATATGTTTTCGCCATTACGGCCGTTGCTCAGACAATTGATTTCAACAAGGACAAAACGGGCGAGCCGCCGAAGGGTTTCCTGACCACACTTACTGGCCAGGGCAGGGTGGGCGTTTGGGTTGTGACGAAAGATGACACCTCGCCGAATCAGGGCAATGTACTCGCGCAAACTGACGCCGACGCGACGAGCTATCGATTCCCGCTTTGCATCCATGAGGGTGTCAGTGCAAAAGACGCCGACATCAGCGTTAAATTCAAACCTCTTTCAGGCAAGAAGGATCAGGCCGCGGGCATTGTGTGGCGATACAAGGACAAGGACAACTATTACATCGTTCGCGCCAACGCTCTTGAGAACAACGTCGTGCTATACAAGATTCAGGCTGGGAAGCGTGAAGACCTTCCAGTAAAAGGCGAAGGGCGAACCTATGGCAAGAAAGCCAGGGTTCCCTCGGGGCAATGGAGCACTCTGCGGGTAACGGCGAAAGGGAATCTGTTCGGTGTTTACCTGAACGGCGAAAAGCTTTATGAAGTCGAGGATGGAACCTTCACCGAAGCTGGCAAAGTTGGCGTGTGGACCAAGGCAGATTCGGTGACCTACTTCGATGATCTTAAGATCGTGGTTCAATGATCCAGGTGTTTGCGCTGCTTGAAGAGCGTAACGCGGAGCCACACTGGGCATCGTGTCAGTAGCCCGACCGTGAGGGAGGGCTTGTAGAGCCCTTGCGTGTCGGGAGCCCTCCCTCACGGTCGGGCTACCGACATGAATCTGTCGGCTGGAGGTCGGTGTTCGCGCTGCCGGTATGAGGAGAAAATGATTCGCAATGTATTGAAGCGAGCTTTCGCGTCCTTCCTTATCTGCCTGACGGTGTTTTTCATTTCGTGCCAGCGTCAGAGTTCCATCGAAACGCCGACTGAAGTCACGATCTACGCTTCCACCGATCGCGTCTTCTCCGAGCCGATTCTGAAAGCCTATCAACAGAAGACCGGGGTCAAGGTCAACGCCGTTTACGACACAGAAGAGACCAAGAGCACCGGTCTCGCGAACAAACTCCTTGCCGAGAAGAATAATCCGCAGGCAGATGTTTTCTGGTCGAACGAACCCATACGCACACTGGTGCTGAAATCGCGCGATGTACTAGCTCCCTATAGATCGCCTAATGCCGCCGCCATCCCGGCCGCATTTAAGGACCCGGACGGATACTGGACAGGCTTCTCTGCGCGAATCCGTGTGATCGTCTATAACACCAGGCTGGTCGGGCCAAACGAAGCGCCGAAATCAATCTACGATCTGACGGACGCCAAGTGGAATGGGCAAATTGCGATTGCCGATCCGCGTTTCGGCTCGACTTCGTTTCACGTCGCGGCGATCTACGCCGAACTTGGCGACGCGAAGGCCGATGATCTATTCCGCAAACTCAAGGCGAATGGAGTGAAGATTGTTCCCGGCAATTCCGTAGTGCGTGATCTGGTAGTTAAGGGCGAGGTGAAGATGGGGCTGACCGATACCGACGACGTCAACGTTGCTCTTGAAGACAGACAGCCAGTTGCCATGGTCTTGCCTGACCGCGATGGGATGGGCGCGCCTTTGATGCCGAACATGGTCTCGTTGATTGCCGGAGCGCCGCACTCGGAAGCAGGAAAGAGACTGATCGACTATCTGCTTTCGGATGAAGTTGAAAAGGCGCTGGCGCAATCGGATGCAGTGCAGATACCACTCCATTCGGGCGTCGAGGGCCCGAAGAATATTCCACCAATCAACTCGTTCAAACCAATGACACTCGATTACGGCAAGGCGGCTGGCCGGGTCGAAGATGTGACCAGGAGACTTCAAGTGATTCTTGGTCTCTAAATGGTTAAAGCATCAGTAAGACGCCGCGCCGGAATGCGACATCTTTCTACGTTCATCTCAACGCGCGGACTGTGCCTCGGCATCGCGGGTCTGTTCTTTTTCCTCATTTGTTTGCTGCCTGTAGGATACATGCTCAGCCTTTCTTTTTCTGGAGAGGACGGAAATCTGAGCCTTGAAAACTATCGCGGCCTGCTTTCAGAACCGCGTCAGCACAAGCTGCTGGCAAACAGCATGCTGCTGGGAGCAGGCTCTGCGTTGTTTGCATTAGTCCTTGGCGCGCCGCTCGGCGTGTTGCTCGCAAGAACTGAAGTGTATGGAAAGCACTGGTGGCGTCTGGCGCTGGTAATCCCGCTGGTGTTACCGCCGTACATATTGGCACTGGCGTGGACCTGGCTCGGCTTGCCTTCAGATGTGACTTACAGTCTGACCGGAGCAATCGTCGTCCTTGGCGTGGCCTTCTTTCCTCTCGCAATGCTGGCCACCGAGGCCGCGGCGCGGCGGGTGGATGTCCGGCTGGAGGAAGCCGCGCTCGTTGTCGCGCCGCCCCGGCGTGTGTTTGCGCAGATTACGTTGCCACTGATTGCGCCAGCGCTTGCGGCGGCGACGCTGATGATCTTTGTCCTCGCGATCTCAGAGTTCGGTGCGCCCGGACTGTTGCGCATCAATGTCTTCACGACGGAGGTCTTTACCGCGTTCGCGGCGCTTTACGATTTCGGCGCGGCGACGGCATTGGCTTTGCCGTTGTTGCTGACAACGCTGATCGCGGCCATTATCGCGCGCCTGATCATTGGCGACCAGATGATCACTACCCGGCGCAATCCCGCGTTCAGGCCAACGCTCGAATCCGGCAGATGGCGAGGGATTGCGCAGGTGTTTCTGCTTATCACCGTTGCTCTTTTCGTAGCATTGCCGCTGATCATCATCGCGCGCGAAGCGGGAAGTCTCGAGCGGGTAGCAGCTTCATTCAACGATTCGGGACGCTCGATCGCAAATAGCTTCATCCTGGCTGGTAGCGGCGCAACGCTCGCTGTGATGCTCGGAATGTTGCTTGGATACGCGCGGGCGCGAATGAGAGCGCTGCGGTTGAGCATCCTGGTTGATCTTCTATTGATTGCGCTCTTCGCTGTTCCCGGAACAATCGCCGGCATCGGACTGATAGGTCTATGGAATCATCCGGACTGGCGCGGCGATTTCTATTCAAGCCGATTCATCATTGTTGCCGGCTATCTGGCGCGATTTGTACCGGTTGCTGCGTTGCTGCTCGCATCGAACGTGCGACAAATTTCCATCGCCTCGGAAGAAGCGGCGGCGGTGGCCGGCGCAAGCTGGCCCAGAACGATCTTTCGAATTGTGCTGCCGCAGATGGTCACAGGACTTTTCGCAGCGTGGGTGGTCGCGTTCATTTTTTGTATGGGCGAGATCAGTGCGACATTACTGGTTGCACCGCCGGGCGAGTCCACGCTTCCGATCCGGGTCTACACGCTGATAGCGAACACGTCGGCAAGCCGGTTGGCAGCGCTGGCGCTGACCCAGGCAGCCATCGTCATCGCACCCCTCGCGCTTTTCGGAATAGTCGCGCGTGAACGGAAGGCGTTACGATGAGTGAGGCCTTCCTGCGGCTCGAGAACGTTACAAAACGGTTTGGATCGCGTGTCGTAGTCGATCGAGTATCGCTTGATATTTCCAACGGCGAGATTGTGGCGTTGCTCGGACCTTCGGGTTGTGGGAAGACGACCCTGCTACGCCTGATCGCCGGGCTTGAAAGACCGGATGAGGGGAGGATTCTGCTAGACGAAGAATGTCTGGCGATTGATGGCCGTAACCTCGTCCCGCCGCATAAGCGTGGCGTTGGCTTTGTATTTCAAGATCTCGCTTTGTGGCCGCATCTGACTGCCGAAGGAAATCTCGATTTTGTGCTGGCTTCAGGCGGTATGAAGAGACGCGAGAGAAGAGATCATATCAGTGAGATTCTGCGACTGACGCGTGCTGAAGAATTCCGGACGCGCTATCCATCACAGTTATCTGGTGGAGAGCAGCAACGTGTGGCTATTGCGCGGGCATTGGCATCGCGCCCACGTCTGCTTTTGCTTGACGAGCCGCTGTCAAATCTCGACTCTGCCTTGAAGGAAGAACTCTTAGACGAAATAGGATTGTTACAAAACCGGCTCAAGATGACGAGCATTTACATCACGCACGACCGTGCGGAGGCCGATGCGCTCACTTCACGCACTATCCGAATGGAAGCTGGTCGAATCCTCTACCCTTAGAGAGGCTGCTTGCCGAACGATAGTCTTCGCAGGATGGTGCGTTCTAACAATTAACGATTCGAAAGTAATGATTCGAAAGAGGACGCCGTGCACTTGACTAACATGAGAGTAGTTCGGTTCGGGTTCTTCGTCTTCTGTCTATTTGTCCTTTCTCAGAGAGTGCGGGCACAAGACGTCCAGCCCTTGCGGCTCAGTCTTGAGAGTGCGGTCAATCTGGCCTCGCAAAACTACCCTGCGATTCGCGCAGCGCGCGCTGAGGCGAATGCAGCGAGCGCGGGCATCGATTTGGCGCGCAACGCCTCTCTTCCACGCGCAGAGTTGAACTGGCAGCAGACTCGCGGGACACGCAACAACATCTTCGGGCAGTTCTTTCCGCAGCCCGCCATCCCGCCAATCTCAGGGCCGGTGCTTCCGAACTCGTCCTTTACCGAGAGCGCCTGGGGCAGCGGAGGCGGGATTCTGTTCTCATGGGAGCCTTTCGATTTCGGATTAAGGAAGGCGGGCGTCGAACTTGCATCCAGGGTGAGCGACGAGGCACGTGCGCGAGCGGCCGTCAGCGAGCTCGATGTCGCGACAGCGGCAGCCGACGCTTTCCTGCGGGTAGTCGCAGCGGAGCAGGCTGTGCGCGCTGCGCAGGCGAACGTTGCTCGGATGGAGACGTTCTCAAAGGCAGTTCACGTGCTGGTTGATAACGAGCTACGACCGGGCGCTGACGCTTCGCGCACCGACGCGGAGTTGGGCGCAGCGCACAGTGCGCTGATTCAGGCGAAGCAGCAGGCCGCCCTCGCGCGTGTGGTGCTGGCCGAAGCCATCGGAATGGCTGGAGAGCCAGTGACCGTCGATACGGGTCCACTTCTCGAACCAGCACCCATCACTAACGCCATTGCCGTCGATTTTTCGTCCCATCCGCTGGCGCGGTTGCAGAAGGCGTCACTCGACATCATCCTCGCGCGCCAGCGCGTGTTGGACCGCTCGTTCTTCCCGCGTTTCAATTGGCAGACCGCAGTCTTCGGGCGCGGCAGCGGTGCACGGGTTGACGGAACGTTGGTCGAGAGTCGAGGCTTCTATCCTGACACGGCGAACTGGGGGACAGGGCTGACGATTACTTTTGTCCCGTCGGACATCTTCAATCTGCGAGCGCGGCGCCGTCAGGAAGCGAGCAACCTCGTAGCTGAGCAGGCGCGGTATGACCAGACGGTGCAGCGGTTGAAAGCCGAAGAGGCGCAGGCGCGCGCCATGGCCGACGCGGCGAGGGCGTTTGTCGAGAACGCCCCACGCCAGCTCCTGGCAGCCCAGGAGGTCGAATTGCGTGTGCGGAAGCGTTTCGACGCCGAGCTCGCCACGGTAACCGAAGTGGCCGAGGCCCAGCGACTCCTCGCGCAGGCAGAGGTCGAGAGCGCGCTGGCACACCTTAGCGTCTGGCGCGCACGCCTTGCGGAGGCGAGAGCGAAAGGCGACCTTAAGCCATTCCTGGAACTGCTGCGGAAGTAGCGCTAAGGGCCTGGGAGCGCCAGGCTCAGCTGGCGCTTCTGTCGCCAGCGTAGCGACACGCGCCAGGCTGGCAGCGCTCCACAGGGGTAAAATGAACCTGATAATCAATGCGCTGCGGCGTCCAATCACAATCCTGGTTGCTGTTATAGGAATCGCTCTCGCCTCAGGCTTGGCGCTGACGCGGATGTCTGTTGACATTTTCCCAAACCTCAACCTGCCCGTCATTTATGTAGCGCAGCCCTACGGAGGGATGGACCCGTCGCAGATGGAGAGCTATCTGATCTCGTATTACGAGTACCACTTCCTCTACGTCACGGGAATTGAGCACGTCGAGTCGAAGTCCATACAGAATGTCGGCCTCGTCAAGCTCTTCTTCCACCCTGGCACGGAGATGAGCCAGGCACTCGCGCAAGTAGTCTCGTATGTCGAACGGTCGCGAGCGTTCATGCCTCCGGGCACAGTAGCGCCATTTGTGGTGCGATACGATGCGGGTAGTGTTCCTGTCGGACAACTGGTCTTCGCAAGCGAAACGCGCAACTTGAGCGAGATTCAGGATCTGGCGCTCTTCCGTGTGCGCCCGTTCTTCTCGACGCTGCCTGGCGTCTCCGCACCACCACCGTTCGGTGGAAACCAGCGCACCGTGATCATACGCGTTGACCCCGACCGCCTCCGCGAGTACCAGATGTCGCCCGAAGAGGTAATCAAGGCCGTTGCAGCAGGTAACACAATTCTCCCGGCAGGTAACGTGCGGACGGGCGACCTGAACCGGCTCGCGCCCATCAACTCCGTGGTGTCAAACATTCAAGAACTAGCCTCGTTACCGATCCGAACAGGCAGCGGGCCGACCGTCTTTGTACGCGACATCGGCAGCGTCGAGAACGGCTCCGATATTTTGACTGGCTATGGTCTGTTCAACGAGAAACGCACGGTGTATATCCCCGTCACCAAGCGCGCGGACGCCTCGACAATTGATGTTGTCGACCGCGTCAAGTCCGAATTGCCGCGCATGCAGGCGCTCATACCCGAAGACATTAAGGTCAGCTTTGAATTTGACCAGTCGAACTATGTCCGCAGCGCAGTGCGCGGGTTGGCGATTGAAGGAGCACTGGGCGCAATTCTTACGGGCCTTATGGTGCTGCTCTTCCTGCGTGATGCACGCAGCGCGCTGATCGTCGTGGTGACAATTCCGGTAGCGCTGTTGGCCGCGCTTGTCGGGCTGTGGTTGACGGGACAGACGGTGAATATCATGACGCTCGGTGGGCTGGCGCTCTCAATTGGCATACTCGTGGACGAAGCGACTGTGGCAATTGAGAACATTCACGTCCATCTCGCCCGCGGCGAGCCGAAAATGAAAGCAGTATTTGAGGCGACACGCGAAACAATCACACCTCGTTTGCTGGCAATGCTCGCGATCGTCGCCGTCTTCGTCCCGTCGTTTCTGATGGCCGGCGTGACGCGGGCTTTGTTCGTGCCGCTTTCGCTGGCGGTGGGGCTGGCGATGCTCGCTTCGTACGTGCTGTCGAACACGCTAGTGCCCGTACTCTCGGTCTGGTTGCTTCGCGAACAGTCTCAGCAGGAATCGGAAAACTCGTTCTTCCACCGCCTGCAACGACGATACGCGCAACTGATGAATCGTGCGATGGGGCTGCGCTGGCCGTTGCTGGCAGGCTACGTGCTCATCACCGCCGGGAGCATCTTCATCATTGGACGCAACCTCGGCCTGGACATTTTTCCGGCGGTGGACGCGGGGATGATGCAGCTCCGGATGCGGGCTCCGACGGGCACGCGGGTCGAGCGCACCGAAGTAATGGCACTCACAGCGTTGAAAGCCGTCCGCGAAGAAGCGGGGCAGGATAACGTCGAGATCACACTGGGGTTTGTGGGCACGCAGCCTGCCAGCTATCCCGTCAATACGATTCACCTGTGGACTAACGGGCCGCAGGAGGCAGTGCTCAACGTCAAGTTGAGGAAGAACTCTGGCATCAGCCTGCCTGAATTCAGAGAAAGACTACGTGACAAATTGCCAAAGCTGTTGCCTGGCACGAGTTTCTCGTTCGAGGCCGGGGACATCGTGACTCAGATCATGAACTTTGGCTCACCCACACCGATCGAGGTGGCGATCAGCGGCCCGAACCTGGCAGCGAACCGAGCCTTTGCCGATAGAGTGCTCACCGAGATGAAGAAGATTTCTACGCTGCGCGATTTGCAATTTGGCCAGCCGCTCGACTACCCAACCGTCAACATCAACATTGACCGCGAGCGCGCCGGGCAGCTCGGTCTGACCGTTGAGCAAATTGGTCGTTCGCTCGTGGCAGCAACTTCATCATCACGCTTTACTCAGCCGAGCTATTGGCGTGACCCGGCGAGTGGCACGGCTTACCAGGTACAGGTCGAAATCCCGCAATCACGCATCGCCTCGATCGAAGATGTGCAGGCGCTCCCCGCCGGCAGCAGTACAAACAGCAGGCCCGTCGTGCCGCTCATTGGTGACGTGGCGCAATTGAGCTTTGGCACAATGCCGGGTGAGGTGGATCGCTATAACCAGCAGCGGATGATCACCATCGCAGGCAACATCGCCGGGACGGATCTGGGAAGTGCGGCCGATGAAGTCAATGAGGCAATAAGTCGGGTCGGCGCTGCGCCGCGTGGAGTGTCGGTAAGCGTGCGGGGGCAGGTGCCGACGTTGCGGCAGACACTCACGGGACTGGGCACGGGCGCCGCGATTGCCATCGTTGCAATTCTGTTATTGCTTGCCGCGTACTTCCAATCGCCGCGGGTTGCGCTGATTACGTTATCCGCCGTCCCGGCTGTGCTTGCCGGCGTGGCCGTTGCCCTCTGGGTGACGCGGACGACGCTCAATGTACAGTCGTTTATGGGTGGGATTATGGCGATTGGCGTGTCATCGGCGAATGCGATTCTGCTGGTGACGTTTGCCGAACAGGCGCGGAAGGAAGGGGCGACGGCGCTCGAAGCGGCACTGAGCGGTGCTACCAGTCGCCTGCGGCCGATTCTCATGACTAGCTTGACGATGGTTGCTGGGATGTTGCCGATGGCGTTCGCGCTCGGGGAGGGCGGCGAACAGACAGCGCCGCTTGGTCGCGCGGTGATCGGCGGTCTGGTCGCGTCAACGATCGCAGTGTTGATTGTTCTGCCGATTGTCTTTGCCCTTGCACAGCGCCGGGCACGCGTCAAATCGCATTCGCTTTATCACGCCGATATCCCGCCGGAAGTTGTAGCCGCCGATTAATCGAGGGAAAAGAGTAATGAGCCGCGTCGAAATCGAAATCGAGATCGTGATCGTCCTGACTATCGCGCTTGCAATGTGCGTTGCCTGCTCCACTGGTGGCTCGAAGGTAAGCGTAGCGAAGCCCGGCACATCCCCCACACCTTCGTTGCCGATAGTCACCGTATCGACAGTCGTCTCACAGGAACTCAGTCGTCAAATACGGCTGCCGGGCGAACTACAGGCATACCAGGAAGTAATGCTCTATCCCAGGGTGCAGGGCTTCATCGAGTGGATTGGCGTGGATCGCGGCTCGACGGTGCGGGCCGGCCAACTGCTCGTCCGCTTGAGCGCGCCGGAGTTCGGCTCGCAGCGAAGCGAGGCCGAGGCCAGAGTGGGAGGCGCACAGGCGCAGAAGCTTGAAGCGGAAGCGCAAGTCAGCAGCGTTCGCGCGCAGCGCGCTGAAGCTCAGGCCCGGCTCGCTGCCAGCGCCGCGACGTATAACCGTCTCAAAGCGGCATCCGCCACGCCGGGCGTCGTCTCAGGCAACGAGCTTGAGAACGCTCAGCGAGTGATGGAAGCTGATCAGGCCCGCTTGAAGGCTTACGATGATAACGAGAAGGTTGCGCTCGCGCAGGTCAGGGCTCGCAGCGAGAACGAAGCCGCCCTGCGCGCCGCGGTCCGCTCGGTACAAACAACGGAAAGTTACTTGAAGATCGTCGCTCCATTCGACGGCGTTGTCACCGATCGCTTTGCACACAAGGGCAGTCTTGCCGGGCCGGCAGGCGCTGCAGCTGCGCAACCAGTGCTCCGTCTTCAGCAAGTCTCGCGCCTGCGCCTGCTCGTTCCGGTTCCCGAAGCGCTCGCTACTGCCGTTCGCGCTGGAAGCAGGGTCAATTTCACAGTCCCTGCCTTTCCCGGTGAAACGTTCACGGGCACCATCGCGCGCATTGGTGGATCTGTTGATCCGCGGACTCGCACCATGCCTGTCGAGCTCGAAGTGGCTAATCCACGGCACAGGCTCGCGCCGGGGATGTTCCCTCAAGTGGTCTGGCCGTCCGAGCGTCTGCATCCGTCGCTGCTTGTCCCGCCGTCATCTGTGACGGTGACAACCGAACGGACATTTGTCATTCGCATTCACGAAGGAGTGGCACGGTGGGTAGATGTGAAACGCGGCGTTTCAGTCAACCAGCAGGGCATTGACCTGGTTGAGGTCTTCGGCGACCTCGCGCCAGGCGACCAGATCGTTTTGCGCGGAACCGATGAATTACGCGAAGGAACGCGCGTTCAGATCAATGTACCGGCGAAGTAGCGGGAGATTTGAGATCGTGGTCTCACGAGCCCAGTGAGTTGTTTGCGGATTGTGCCGTCGCCGAAGGCGACAAAGCCCTCCCTCACGGTCGGGCTACTGACATGTACGCGACAACAATGTACCGATGGTTTGACTGGATGTCGCGTTCTCAGGAGCGGGCACCACCAGACAGCGAAACAGGATGTCGCTCCACCAGAGCTCGTCGCTCTTTTTCGATCGCGACTATAAGAATTAGGCTCCTCCGGAGCCGCGAAAAATGTCCAGACTTCAGGCGCCAAGGCTGAACAAGGGCGCTTAGGAGAAGGTGACGGAGAGTGTACGCGATTCTACCTGTCGTTAGTTCGTCTCGATAACCAGCGTGACTTTACAACACTCCTATGATCCGCAGCCCGACTGCTTCGTTGCTCGTCAACCTCTCCGGCAGCTTCACGCTGAGACCTTGCTCGCCCTGCGACCATTCCAGCCTGCCCCCGCCCAAGATCGTTACGTCCTTAACTTTCCGCCCGCCGGTGTGCGGCGAGTTCGTCGCCAGGCTCTTGATGATGGCTTGCGTCGTTGGCTGTGGCGCGAGCAGGTAGACGTAGAGCGTGTCGCCCCTGGTGGTGAAGCGGATGTCCTCAATCGTATAAGACTTGCTGCGCACGTCGCGCGCGCCGCCGAACTGGCCCGCTTCGGGCTGCTCGACGGTCGAGGGGCCTTCGCCGTAGACCTTCCACGGGCGGCTGCCGAAGATGCCTTCGGCGTTCGTCTTCATCCACGCCGCCATACCTTCGAGAAACGCGACCTCGCGCTCGTCTATCGTGCCATCGCCACGGACGGGAACGCTGAGCATGAGGTTGCCGTTCTTGCTCACGATGTCGAGCAGCATGTCCACGACCTGGCCGACCGTCTTGTACCTGTTCTGCTCGGCGATGGCGCGGCTGTAGTGCCACGAGCCGATGCAGGTGTCGGTCTGCCAGGGGTGCGGGCGGATGCCGGTAGCGACACCCCGCTCGATGTCATCCACCAAGGCGGCGATGCGATCCGGCTTCATGTGTTTGGCGTTGACGACAGCCTCAAGCTTGCCCTTGTTGCGCGCAATGTTGGCGTTGTAGTAGTGCGCCACAATGTCAAGTCCGGCCTGGCCAAGCGGCAGCTCGGTGTCGTCGAAGTAGAGGACGTCGGGTTGATACTTATCCACCAGGTCCTGGCAGCGGAGGAACCACTTCTCAGTGAACGCCGGATTCATCGGCGGTGGGTTCTCATTCCACACGCGATCATTCTTCTGGTGCCACTCATTCCTTGCCTTGATGCTCGTGATGCCGTCGGGGAGTACCAGTTGCGCCCGGTGTAGAGTTCCTGCGGGTCCAGGCCTTCCCACCATTTGCCCTTGCCGTCAGCTTTCGTCAGCGGTCGCGGCGTCGTAGCGCACGCCAGCATTCGGCCCTTCGGCGTCGTAGCCGTAAGCCACCTGAAACCAGTGCCACGCGTGCGCCGAGTGGTTGCTGACGCCGAAGCTGCAGGCCGTTTGCTCGCGCGACTTTGGCCCACGTGCCGACGATGTCCTTCTTCGGGCCGACGTTGACCGAGTTCCAGGCGTGATACTTCGAGTCGTAGGCATCGAAGTTGTCGTGATGGTTGGCGAGAGCGAAAAAGTATTTTGCGCCCGCGCGCTTGTAGAGAGCCATCAGCTTCTCTGGCTCCCACCGCTCAGCCTTCCAGAGGTTGTCAATCTCCATGAAGCCAAACTTGGATGGGTGGCCGTAAGTTTTGACGATGATAGTCGTAAGCCGGGTCGCCCTGTGTGTACATTCTCCGCGCGTACCAGTCGCCCTGTTCCGGCACGCATTGAGCCGACCAGTGCGCCCAGATGCCGAACTTTGCGTCGCGGAACCACTCGGGGACGCGGTAGTTTTGCACAAGCGATTCCCAGGTCGGCTGGAACGGCCCGCGCGCGATGGTGCGGGCCGACTGAGCCGTGGTCGCGGCGGAGTGCGCCAAGCTGCTGCCTGCCATCCGGCGAACGCCGATGTCTTGATAAAGTCGCGTCGAGTGAGAAGTGTTTTCACAGTCCAAGCTCCTTCTGGTGTTCTTACTCGGCTAATTGTTGAAGAGTCTCGGCGCGAACTCGGCGAGCGAGCGCCGCCAGGTCTGCCATTCGTGGTCTGTGCCGGGCGACTCGTAATAGATGTGTTTGATGCCTGCTTTCTCCAGCGTTTGATGAAAGGTATTGACGCTCTGATACATCCGCTCCGGTTCTTTCGTGCCGATCCCGATCCACACCAATCGCACTTTCTTATTGAAGGCCGCCGCATCGCTGAGGGCGCCGCCAAACGCGGTCTTGAGGTCAAGGGGCGAGGTAGCCACACCACCGCCCGCTCCGCTGAATCCACCGATGTAGGAAAAGAGATCGAGATGATTCAGCGTGATCTGGAACGTCTGCATTCCGCCCATCGAAAGGCCCGCCATCGCGCGGTGATCGCGGTCAGGAATCGTTCGGTAGGTCTTGTCAATGAATGGAATCAGCGCCTGTGTGACATCGTCTCCAAACGCAGATGTCATTTCCTGCATCGCCCTCATTCTTTCAGGCGAACCAGCGGGAGGGCCAGTCAAAACTGGCGCAGCCTGGCCAGCACGACGTGCGTAGCCATACGCCATCACGATAATCATCGGCTTGCACTTTCCCGCCGCTATCAGATTATCCAGGATGAAGTTCGCGCGTCCTTGCCGAATCCATCCCGTCTCATCCTCGCCGCCGCCATGCTGCAAATAAAGCACGGGAAAGCGCTGCTTGGTTTGCGTATCGTAATTCGGCGGCAGATAGACCATGCGCGTGTCGCCAACTGCCCGTCACTTTCGAGTAGTACCAAACCTCGCGCACCTGACCGCGCGGCACATCTTGAATCGAATAATAGGTCGAACCAGGCTCTGGAACCTCAACGGCGCTGGCGTGCTTGCCTCCTCCAAAAAAGGCATGACTGCCTGTGTCGCTGACTTCCGCGCCATCAACGACGAAGTTGTAGTAATGCAAGCCGGGAGCCATCGGGGGCGTCGTGAACGTCCAGAATCCATCCCCCTGTTTCGTCATTTCGGCTTTGGGGCCGCTCCAGAAATTGACCCTGACATTCGTGGCGTCGGGAGCTTTGACGCGAAGCTGAACCCTGCCAGCACTGTCAACGCGAGGGTACTCTGCTCCCCAAACGTTTGTCGTAGCGGGCTGAAAATCGCCCGCCTCTTGTGCGCAACCAATACCTGCAAAAAGCGCGCACCATAGACCCGCGCATAGAATGATCCAAAATCGTTTCATCTGGTTTCTCCTAGTTTACTTTCTGAGTTGACCTTATATCCCAGGAGCGAGAGCATCTTCTCAGCGTAACGCTTGCCGAATTGCCTGTAACCTTCCGCCGTGAAATGCAGGTGATCAGGATTGCACGGCAAGCCCGCGCGAGCACCTGAAAAGCGAGGATCGACCACGCGATCCTGCTCTTCAATTTTTCCTCCGCCTTCCATATTGGATTGCCCGAAGCACAGGAAGATTTGAAATTCGGGTCGGGATCAGCCGAAGCCCGCGTGGCGGGAGTCAGTAACACTGCAAGAAAGAACAATACCAGTCTCATCTTCATAACGGTCGGCTCCATAGTTAGCTTCGGTTGTAAGCTTTCAGGTCTGCTTTTTTATTTCAACCGCAGCCGCAAAATCGTCAGCGAGTGCGCCGGGAAGGTGTAGTTGAATCCGTTGTTTTCAACCGTCGCGGTGATGTTGCGTGTGACGGGACGGACTTTCTTATCATCACCAAACGTGTGCGTCGCTTTCAGATCAGGATGATTCAATTCCCAAACACCGACGGCGTTCGTCAGTTGGCCTTCCTGATTGTCAATCCGCGTCGTGATGTCTTTGTCCTTGCTGCGATTCAGCACGTTGACGTAGATCGTTTTCTCCGCCGCGTTGTAAGTCGTCGAAACGTCCAGGTACTTCAGCGGCGGGCGATTGCCGACTTTGTAGGTTGGCGCGGAGACAAACATGTCGAGCGACTGATTGCCTTTCTGCCTGGTGAATTCGACCAGCGGGAAATAAATCGTTTGCAAGAACAGCCCTTGTTTATTGGTCGTGATCGGCGCAATGACGTTGACCATTTGGGCGAGGTTCGCCATCTTGACTACGTCGGCGCGGCGGAAGAACGAATTGAAAAACATCCCCATCGCCAGCGCGTCTTCAAAGTTGTAAACCTCTTCGAGCTTCTTTTCATTGAAAGCGCGATACCAGACGTTCCATTCGTCGTAGGCAATGTAAATTGTACGCGGATTGGGCTGACGGCTTTGCGTCTCCTTAATAAGACTGGCAGTGACATCAATGTAATTATCAATCGTTTGCGACGACGCCATGAACTTCTCGAAATCGTTATCGCGGTTGCCGATGTAGGTGTGAATGCCGATGTAATCGGCCTGATTTCTGAGCGTATTCAGCACGGTACGGTTCCAGTGAATCCAATCCGCATTCGGCCCGTAGTTACTCGAACCGCTGGCGATCAACTTGATGCTTGGATCAGTTAAGCGCATAGCCTTGGCGGCTTCCAGCGCTATCTTGGAATACTCTTCCGCGTTCTTGTGGCCGAGTTGCCACGGACCGTCAATCTCGTTGCCGAGCGCCCAGTACTTCACCTTCCACGGCTGCTCACGTCCGTTCTTGCGCCGCAAATCCGCCCAATAGGTGTGGCGCGATTCGTTGCAGTATTCGACCCAGTGCCGCGCATCATCAATCGTGCCCAAGCCAAGATTGATGCAGATGTACGGCTCGGCGCCGATCATCTCGCAGTACTTCAAAAACTCATCTGTGCCGAAGCGGTTGCTTTCCAGATCATTCCACGCGAGTTCGGGGCGAACAGGTCGTTGATCCTTCGTCCCGATGCCGTCTTTCCAGTTGTAACCCGAAGCGAAGTTGCCGCCCGGCCAGCGCAGGATCGAAACGTTCAATTGTTTGACGACATCCATCACGTCTTTGCGATAGCCGTCTTTGTCTGAAAGTGGGCTGCCTTCTTCGTAAACGCCGCCGTAAATCATCCGTCCAAGATGTTCCGCGAAATTCCCGAACAAGTGCGGATGGATTTCGCCGATGGTGCGGTCGGTGTCGATCTTGATGCGTGCTTGTGGCGTTTGCCCTTGGACGGGAGGCAGGCTGCCGAGCAACAAACAAACAGTGAGGATGATGTTGAGTAAGCGAGCGGTATGTGTTCGCATGAATTTTCTCCAGTTTTATTTGATGTCGTAGTCCTTTGCTTGTGCGCTTTAGTTTTGGCGGGGCGTTCGACCTCCGGGACTGGCACGCTGTGAAGCTTGTGTTTGTCTTCACGTTTTTGCGTCAGCAGGCATTCCTTTCACTTCGCCAGACTCACGGTGAAGTCTTTTATCGGTTTGTCATGAGCATCAAGCAAACGTGCGCAGAAGTCAGTCGCCCCTCCGCCGTTGACAATCGCAGCGCGAATGATGTCTGCCCCTTGTTCAACTAAGATGAAGATGACGGCTACCAGGATTTTTTTCATAGGACTTGTGCTCTTTGAAAATTGAGGACCTGCCTCAATTGGGCCGTAGCAGATGGCGTTACTTACAGTCCTTGCCGAAACATAGATTCTTGCTGAAGAAGGGTAATACGAAGTTCTGAAAACGGACGGCCACTGCGCTGGTATGAGTGCCTTGATACACCTCGAAGCCATGCGTGATTCCATACTTATCAAGCACATCGTGCAGCTTGCCTGTATCAACTCGTAACCCGTCCTTGTCACCCACATCCAGCGAAATCGCACGATACTGGCGTAGATTGCCGATATATTGGTCAATGAAAGCCAGTGGCGCGTTCGCCGCCCATTTCGCCAGGACATCCGGCTGCAGTTCGCCAGCCTTCCTCGCCAAGTCGAGGTACAGCGGAGGGTTTTTCGGATTGGGCGACCAGGCAGCTGCGGCGGCGAGTTGCGCACGGGTGCCGAACGGCAACCTGGCAAAATCTTCGGGCGTCTTCGCCGCTTCCAAAGTCTTCTCCATTTCCGCGTTCGCTGGTGGCGCTTGCCGTGGCGATAAGCAGCACGGACTCATGATGTAAAGACCGCCAAAGACATCCGCATGCTTCATGCCTATACGCGTTGCGCCATAGCCGCCCATTGAGTGGCCAACCAGCCCGCGGGCCAGCCGGTTTGGAATCGTCCGGTAATGCGCGTCAATGTAAGAAACCACATCACGCGCAATAAACCGCTCGAAATCTCCGGTGGTGACTGAACTCGAATACATCGAACCGTTGTGCCTGGTCTTGGAATCGGGCAGCACAACGATCATTTCTTTCGCGCCTTGCGCAAAAGCGCCTTCGATGGTTTGCGGCACGTGAATCTCCTTGCTCCATTGCTCAGCGCCGATTGAATAACCGTGCAAGGCATAAATGACGGGATAACGCCGTGACTTGTTCGTAGCGTAGCTGGGTGGCAGAAAGACGATCACTTCGCGGTCAACGGCATCTCCTTCCAGGTTGCCTTCGAGGGCTGTCCCATGAATCTCGATGCGTTCCACCTTAACCTGCTTTGCACCGGGCACCGGCGGAGGTACTTCAGTTTTCACCTGCGCCGCGAGCGGAAGCGCGAGCGCAACCGTTATCGTCAGCGTTATTAGACAACAGAATTTCGTACTGATCATTGATCTCCTCTCTTGAAAACTAAGGCAAAAGCGCGGCGGAGAATTCACGCTCGCGATATTCAAAGTAGTCGAAATTAGCAGGATACCCTGTGCCGGCATAGTCCTGACAGCACATCCCGACTCGCTAATCACTCTCAGACTTGTGTGAGTCACATGAGGAAGCGCGCCCAGCTGACCCGCGGGATTCTGGACTGCGAAACCCAAAAAAGAAAGGGAGTAAGCGCGAGTTGAGCGTGATGTACGCAGCCGTTCCTAGTCGAACGAGGTGACATTTCTGGTCAACAACGATGTGAAATCGACTGCGTAAGCATCCCGCTTGAGCCGAGTATTAAAGAGATCATCTTCACTCGCAAACCGGCAAAGCCTGAGCCAGTCGCTGCAAAAGACTGAAGCCTGGGAGCGCGCCTATTTGGAGTGCGGGGACTTGTCACCGCTTTAGTCTCTGGCCGCGAATAGTTCGGCACGAGACCAAAGCGGTGACAAGTCCCCGCACTCCAAATTGGGGGCTTCGCAGTGCCCGGCGTCGTTTACTGTTTGGTCGCCAATTGGCGTTTTGTCTCACTAATTACCAGATCGAGCGACTTCCTCAAATTCTTGTTCAGCACCAGACAGCGGTCGAAATCCTGTTGCGCTTCATCGGCGCGGCCTTGCAGCAACCGCACAACCCCGCGCTGGCCGTAAGCATCGGCCAGATGCGGTTTCAATTCGATCGCTCGAGTGTAGTCAGAATCGGCTCGTTCCAAATCGCCTTTGCCGCGCCAGTGTGTGGCGCGATTGAACCAGGCGTCGGCAAAGCTCGAGTTCAGCTTGATGGCTTGATTGTAATCAGCCAGAGCGCCGTCGAGATCGCCCTTGAATTGCCGTGCGGCGCCACGATCACTGAAAGGTTCGGCTAAATCGGGATTGAGTTTGATCGCCTGCGTCTGGTCGCTGATCGCGCCATCGTAATCGCCCAGCCGGAATCGTGCCACACCGCGATTGTTGTAACTTTCGGCGCGACTCGGATCGAGCTTGACCGCATGGTTGAAATCGAGAGCGCGCCCTTATGGTCGCCTTTGAGTCCGCGTGCCAGTCCACGATTGCCCCAAGCTACGTCTAAACGCGGATTGAGTTCGATGGCGTTGTTGCTGTCGCTGATCGCGCCATCCGCGTCGCCCATCAGATACGCAGTGCGCTGCGACCTACATAGGCCTCCACGCCGCGGGGGTTTAGTTGGATGGCGCGGTTGAAATCGGCCAGCGACCCATCGAAATCTTCCAGACGAAATCGCGCAATGGCGCGGTTGTAGTAGCCCGCGGCCAGGTGTGGATCAGTACCTATGGCGAGATCGAAATCGGCAATCGCCCTCTCCAACTCGCCTTTGAGGAACCACGAGTTGCCACGATCCAGGTAGGAGTTTGCCGTCGATGTCCGCGAGGTTTGGGCCTCCGCGGTCGCAGGCGACAAAGCCAGGCCAACTGAAAGATTGCCAACTGAAAAAAAAGTAAGACAAGCGGTAACCTTAGTCGTTTCATTGTTCTTCCTCTCAATCTCGCGCGTGATCAAGATGGGTGAGGCGGGGCTGCATTGCCTGACACGCCGGCTCACAATAGAATGAGCTGAACATCTTGTTTCTCGATCAACTCTCACGTCGGGGCAAACGTAACCGCATTGAGAACTGCAAGTCCTCTGCAACTATTAGTTTCTTTCTAGGAAAGTCCTCGTAGCGTTCTCGGAACGGCCATGAGAAGAATCTAAAGCCTTTATACGAATTCGGCCCGTTTCGCCTTGACCCCGAAGAGCGGCTGTTGCTGCGCGATGGCGAAGGTGTTCCGCTGACCCCGAAAGCATTCGATCTGTTGCTGGTGCTCCTTGAGCAGCCCGGACGCCTGTTGGAGAAGGATGTCCTGATGAAGGCGGTATGGCCGGACAGTTTCGTCGAAGAAAATAATCTGGCAGACAATATCTCACGGGTGAGGAAGGCGCTTGGCGAGGGGGAGAACGGGGCGAAGTTCATGAAACGATCCCGAGGCGCGGCTATCGCTTTGTAGCGGGAGTCCGGGAATTGGGTAAGCATCGAGAATGCCGCAGCGATTGCGGCGAAAAATGAAGAACCAGCTCTTGCGGAAATTCTGGCTGGCCAGGGCAAACATCACAGACAAGGCAAACACACGAAGCTGGTGGTCCCGCTTATCCTGCTTGCCGCCATCATCGCGGTCAGCGCCGCCGCGTGGTCCTACTTCAACCGTCAACCTGAGCTGAATGAACGGGACATCATCCTGCTGACGGACTTTGAAAACAAGACCGGTCAGGAAGCTTCAGCGGGATGCTCAAGCAGGCGCTCGCGATTCAGTTGCAGCAGTCCTCGTTTCTAACCCTTTTCTCCAACTCGCGAGTGCAGCAGACACTTCAATTGATGACTCGCCCGCCGGATGAGCGGGTCACGGCGCAGATCGGACGGGAGATCTGCCAACGGCAGCGAATCAAGGCGCTGATTACCGGTTCGATAGCTCCTCTTGGTAGCCATTACGTGATCACGCTCGAAGCCATCAACGCGCAGAATGGCGAGACGTTGGCCCACCATCAGGCAAACGCGGAAGGCGCTGAACAGGTGCTGCAGGCGCTCACGCTGGCGGCAACACAGTTACGTCAGCAACTGGGCGGATTGCTTCGTTCAATCCAGAAATCCAATCCGGTAGATCAACTAGATCAACTTAGGACTTCAAAGCTGGAGGCGTTGAAAAACGCTGTCCAGGCGAGAGATTTGTCTGTTCAGGGCAGGTATGCGAAGCGATCTTGTTTGGAAAGCGCGCAGTGGAGATTGACCCGAAGTTCAATATAGCCCTCATGAGGTTGGCGATCTGGTACAACGCTACTGGCCAGCCAGAATCAGCCGCTAATTATGCCGAACAGGCTTTCCTGCTGCGAGACGAGACCAATGAGTCCGAGAAGCTGGACGCGACAATTTGGTATCACCTCCTTGTTACAGGGAATCAGAACAAGTGGTTGAGGCGCTTCGGCTACAAAAGGAGGCGTACCCAAGCTTCGTGTTCGCGTATCACAATCTTGCACTCGGCTACAATTCGGTCGGCCAATTCGAACAAGCGGTTGCGGAAGAGCGCGAGTTGTGCGGCGCGAACCCAGTGCTGCTGCGGCCGCTCCGCCATACCGCGCGCTCAGTTTCGCGCTCGTGCGCCTTAATCGTTTCGCGGAGGCCAAAGAGAAGATCAGGAAAAGCGCTGCAACGGAAGCTTCTCGAGACTGATTACCTCCTCCGCCTTTATGAACTCGCCTTCATTGAGGGCGATCGAGTGGAGATGCAGCGCCAGGTTGATGCGATGAGCGGAAGATCAGAGGAATATGCGGCGCTCGACTGGCAGACCGGGGCGGCAGCTTTTGCCGGGAAATGGCGCCAGGCGCAAAACTCTCGCGCGAAGCGATTGACCTGGCCGCGGGTTGAGATGCATGAGGCGGCGTGGCGCTACAGAACGGATCAAGCGTTGCACGGCGCCTTGTTCGGAGATTGCCAGCTGTCTAGAGCCAATGTAACGCAAGCGTTAAAGTTAGAACGAGGGCGCGCCACGCTCCCACGCGCGGCGCTTGCGCTCGCACTCTGTGGTGAAGCGAATCAGGTGAAGCCGCTGATTGATGAGTTGACCAAACGCTACCCCCAGGACACGATGATCAATTCGACCTGGCTGCCTGTGATCCGCGCGGCATTGGAGCTGCAACGAGGGAATGCAAAACAAGCGATTGAGGAACTGCACCAGCGCATCGCGCTACCAGCCCGCCGCCGAATTCGGCCGCAGTACCTGCGCGGACAAGCGCTTTTACAGTTGAAGCAACGGAAGCCGCGGTGGAGTTTCAAGAGATCCTGAGTCACAGAGGCCAGGCGCCACTCTCACCGTTGTATCCGCTCGCATACCTGGGACTGGCGCGTGCGGCGGCACTCACCGGGGACCTGGCGCAGAGTCGTAAGGCGTACGAAGATTTCTTCGCAGTGTGGAAGGACGCCGATTCAGATCTGCCTGTGCTGCGCGCAGCAAAACAAGAAGTCGCACGGCAGTGAAAAAAGGCCTCCCTTTTGTGCTGAGTGCTAGAGCTGAGTATGGAGTTCAAGCTTCAGCTTGCTCTCATCAATCGCAGCCTACCAATAGCAAGCTGAAGCTTGAACTCCATGCTCAGCGCGCGACATCACGCAGTGTTCGGAAGGTGATCGCATATCTTAGACCGTCCACAGGTGGAACGCTGTGCTCCCACTCTTTTCGAACAGGCCCACTTAACAGGTACGCAGAACGCGGTTCCGGTATCTGTTGACCCGTTCCCACTTTCCTTTTGTCAGCGCGCGTCTGAGACGCAGAACGCAATTGTTTAGTAGCGAGATGCCGACTACTCTTTCAAATACGGCTTTATCACGGTGCCATCCGATACCCGCGCCGGGCGCGTACTCATTCACCAGGGCTTGCTCTGGAAAAAGCCTCCGGCTCAAGCTCAGCAAACATGGCGGCGACTGCCGTAGAGTCAGCAGCCATTCGGGAGAATATCATCTGCTTTCCGGAGCATTCCTCCACTGTAATCATAGCGCCAACCGAAGGAGACTACGCGACGTTTTCCCAGGAAGCCGTGAAACTCAAACTCCTTGAATGGCAGTTCAGACATGCGCGCTACCAGGTTCTCCTCGTCAGCACGACTGATGATTTCTGACCGGTAGAAAAAGCCGTCAGGGAGATTTGGTGCAATCTGCTGTGAGCTAAGATGGTTGTTGAAAAGGTCAGGCTGAGCTGTATAAGGTAGTCTAACAGGAAAATGCCGTGATGGGTCGATTCCCCGGCAACGAGGACGGATGAAAAGCGTATGAATCTGAAAAGAGCGCTGTTATTCCTGCTAACTATATTGTCGATTGGTCCAGGCGCGAACAGCATTCACTTCGCAAGCTAAACCAGTGCCGCCGAAAACAGTGGTACTGACCTTTGATGATGCAGTGAAGACGCACCTCACTGTTGTGGCGCCATTACTCAAAGAGCTTGGGTTTCAAGGAACATTCTTTATCACTCAAAAGTGGATGGACGATCCAGCCAACTTTCTTACCTGGGAGGGAGAGTAGCACAGATACATCGCATGGGGTTTGAGATTGGAAACCATAGCTGGACACACGACAACTTTGGCTCGACGGAGGCGGGAGAGAGACTGGGTGCTGAGTTGGAAATGGTCGAAAAGAAACTCGCCAGCGTTGGTGTTTCAAAACCTCTGAGTTTTGCCTGGTGTGGCAATGCGTTTGGCCCGGAGGCACTGGAACAACTTCGGCTTCGCGGCTATAGATTGGCGCGCGGGGAATGCAGCCAGAGGTACCGTACGGCACCGTTCAAGTCGGACCTGCCCTGCAAGTAAAAAGAGACATCATCCACTTTTGGTTCCAACTACGGGCGACGCGTATCCTGCCTGGACATTTGAGCATTTCAAAAGAGTGCTGGTGAGCGCCAAATCGGATGAAATCGTTGTACTGCAATTTCACGGCGTGCCTGACGAAAAACGTCCATGGGTAAATACGCCCCAGGCGGCTTTTAGTGAATATATGACTTACCTCAAACAGAATGGTTATCGCGCGCTGGCGATGCGAGATCTGTTGCAGTATTACGACCCCTCACGTTTGCCTGATGATCCGCTACTCAAGGCACGTTGCTGTAGGAAGACGCAGTGATCCACTCCAGGCGCATTCAAGCATTCCCGCTTTTGTTGAGAGTTCTTCTGCCGACGGGATTTTCAACAGAAGGAAAACAAGGAAACAAAGGTAATTAAGATTTGTTTCCTTCGTTTGCTTTGTTGCCTTCTGTGATCAAGTATTTACTGATTCAAAGGCAGTTCAGGGTAGCGACCTCAAACACATGCTGGACTAGCGCCACTCGCCCTGCATTGTGAACGCTGCCCAGTAGTAGGGCGACTGCCACTGTTTCTGCTTCCACATCTCGACTTGCGCGGCCCTGAGTGCCGCCGCCGGACGCTGCCCCTGCTTCAACATCTTCTCGTAAAACTTCGCCATCAACTCGGCGGTCGCTTTATCATTTACGTTCCACAGACTGACAACGACGCGCGCCGCGCCGGCGTACATGAAGCCGCGAGTGAGTCCGACGAGGCCTTCGCCTTTGATGTCTTTGCCGAGTCCGGTCTGGCAAGCACTCAACACGACCAGTTCAGCCGGCAGCTTCAAGTTGTAAATTTCATTCGCGCGAAGAAAGCCGTCTTGTGGTTTGCCCTGCTGGTCCACCATCGAGAACACCAACGCGGATAAGCCCGGTCGTTCGCTATCAAGTAAGCCATGAGTTGCGAAGTGAATGTAGCGATATTGTCCGAGGTCGCCGCTTAGCACCGTCGTGCGACTTGCTTGAAAGTCCATGGCGCCAAAGCTCAGGTTCTTTGGAGTCAGGGCGAGCAGGCGCGTCGCCTCTTGTCTGGTGAATGGCAGCCGGGGAATTACGAGTCTGGTGAGGCCCGTCTTGTCAGAAGTTTTTCCAGCCAGGTGTTCGATACTGCGAGCCTCGTTAGAACTCGTACTTTGCGCGGATTTCAGATCCGGCGCGGGTGTGGCGAAGCGAACGTCCGAGCGATCAAAGACTGGATCAGCAATCACCGCCAACATCTTGGGAGCGAGCTGTCGGCCGGCCAGTTCACTTCGTTGAATCACCAGCGCTGATGCGGAAGGAAGACTGACGACTTCATGTCTGACGATCAAAGGCTGAAGGATGCTGGATGAAGGATGATCCTTTGGCTCTGGCAACATCGCGAACGGAATGTATTGCAAAGCGCCGTCGGCGACGATGATCAGCCGTTTGTTGCCGAGTTGTGAAGCAATGGGCGCAAGGATCGACTGACTCAGAGCGTGTGCAGCCGCCGAGAGTTTTGTTTCCACCTGGGAGAGGCGCAGCTGGCGTTGCGCTGGCGACTCATTGGCTTTGTTTGTGCTGCGCGCCGTCAACAGATCATAGACTTGCAGAGCACTCAGTTTGATTTGTTCTCTCTTTGGCAGTTCATAGGTCGCCAACGAATCCTTCGTTATGGCCCAGACGTAACTGCGTTTGTCACCGAGTGCGTATTCCAGCAAGAGAGTATCAGCATCGAGTTGCTGTTGAATCTCATTGAGTTTTAGCGGTTGCGGTTGCACTAGTGCGGCATAGCGCGGACTGACACGCCGGATCTGGGCCTGCACCTGGGTGTAATCGTTCTCAAGCCGGTCGATGTCCAGCTTCAGCGCGTTCGCCTGCTCGGGAGTGTGAGGCTTGCTGAGCAGTTGCACCTGAGAAGTCGCCTTAGCGTTGAGTTGCCCGGCTAAGGTACGCTCCCGCTCAAGCAGAGCGGCGTCCACTCCCTGACGTATGTTAGCGCCAGCTTCGGTCAGGAGTTCGAGCAACCCGCGTGCGCGCGTACGTTCGTTTGCTTCCAGTGCAAGCTTCGCGAAATCTCCAGTCGGGTTACCCTTGTGCAGGCGCATCAGCAGGTCGACATAGAACTCGATGTAGCCGTGCACCGAAGCGAAATAAGTTGCGCGCGATTGCTGATTGTAAATTTCAGAGCGCAGAGATTCGGTGATCTGGAGAGCCTCTTCGATGAGTCCGTGCGCGCGGTTGAGATTACCTCTCTCACTCTCGGCTTCGGCGAGGCTGCTAAGCGAAGCTGCCTCATCCCTGCGCGCCTTCAGCTCACGTGCGATCACGAGCGCCTGCTCCGAGTACTCGACAGCCTTTTCGAGTCGATTCAATCCCCGATAAGCAATACCTAAGTTATTAAGTAGTTCTCCTTCACCCTGGCGGTTCTTTACTTCGCGAGCGATCAACACGGCCTGATCGTAATACTCGACCGACTTCTCGTAGTGCTTCAGTTCCCGGTGTACATTGCCTAAATTCGTAAGTGTATTTCCTTCGCCGACACGTCGCTTCACTTCGCGGGCGATCACGAGCGACTGCTCGTAATATTGTATTGCCTTCTCAGGCTGGCCCAGGTCCTGATAAACGATACCGATGTTGTGCAGGGAAATTCCTTCGCCCGCACGGTCCTTCACCTCGCGACGTATGGCCAGCGACTGTTCGTAACAGTCCAATGCCCTCTCATAGCGGTTGAGAATGGTATAGACAATACCCAGATTGCTGAGTGTATTTGCCTCGAAGATGCGGTTCTTCAGTTCGCGCGCCGCCGAGAGACCCTGCTCGAACGATTCAATGGCCTTTTCGTAACGACTTAGATAAAGATAGACTGCGCCCAGATTGCCGAGCGACGCTGCCCGGCCTTGACGGTCCTCAACCAGGCGGGCGATGGAGATCGATTGCTCGTAATACTCGATGGCCTTCTCATACTGGCTCATCTCCCGGTAGGCATTGCCAAGATTGTTGAGAACAGTTCCCTGGTCGGCGAGGTCCTTCTCGTCGCGTGCGATCTGAAGAGCCTGACTTAAGTACTCGATGTCCTTCTGGTAGCGGCTTAGTCTGAAATTTGTAACGCCCAGATAGTTCAGTACTGCGACTTCCCCTTGTCGATTCTTCAACTCACGATAAATCGTCAGCGCCTGGTTCAGGTACTCGATGGCCTTCTCGTACTGGCTTAGACTGGTATAGGACCGGCCCGTAAAGTAAAGCGTTCGAGCTTCAAAGTAGCGGTCTCCCAGGCCGCGCCATAACACTAACGCGTTTTCAAATTTCTCAATCGCTCTTTGAGCGGTTGACCCCTGAGTCATCAAAGGCGTTGCTTCAATCATCAGTTGCTCAGCGGTGATCCGCTGTTTGTCGGCGGCAGTTGGCGCGCGGACCTCCAACCGCAGACCGTAAAACCCTTTGAGCGTACCGACGCCAAGAGCGCGCGCCGTAACGCGATAATCTCCTCCCGTCTCAGCTTCAGCCGTGAGCGATTCCAGAGCGCCGGAGCGTGCGACGTCGATCGTAACAAGCTGCTTGCCATCAGGAGCCCTGAGCACCAGAGACAGATCGATGTGTTTGGGTTCAGACACCACGCGAAGAAACTGCCCCGACTGAAGGGTGATTTTGTAGGTGTGCGACTCCCCGCCGGCAATCTGGCGTTCGATGGGCGGGCCCGGCTCAAGCAAACGAATTTCATCTTTCGTTTGCGCGAGATAGTCCAGGTTAAGGCAAACGACTAAGGGCAATAACCAAAATCGATTGATCATTCTTTACCTGCTGCTAATTCTTCGGCACGGTCCATCGCCGATGCTGAGCGAGTTTCCTGTCTCTATCTAACTACCGAAATTCGAGGGTGGAATCCCTCATAGGCCGGTTGACCGCGCTCCCAGGACAAGAGTGACGGAGAGTGAGGGACTCGAACCCCCAAGCCCTTTCGGGCGCCGGTTTTCAAGACCGGTGCAATAGCCATTCTGCCAACTCTCCGTATTGCGGGCTTATTGCGGGAATTTGTGATATTAACACGCACTGAATCTCGTCCGCCACTTGCGGGTGCGCTCACGCCATTCTAGTATCGCACGCACGAACACTGGGGGAACGACGATGCCATCTATCACAAGACGGGAGTTTGCTTCTGCCATGCTCGCTTCAACTGCCCTAAGCGCAGTGACGCATTCTTTACAACGTAAGCCCGATTATCCACTGGCATTCTCGACTCTTGGATGCCCGAAATGGGAATGGAAGAAGATCCTCGCAGTCGCGGCTGAGAATGGATACTCAGGGATCGAGCTGAGAGGAATCCAGGGTGAGATGGACCTCACGAAACGCCCTGAGTTCATCGGAGCTCAGCTCGCCTCAAGTTTGAAAGATCTATCTGCACTAAACCTGAAGATTTCGGATCTCGGCGCCTCGGCGCGCATGCACGAGAGTGATCCGCAGAAGCGGCGCGCGGCATTCGATGAAGTCAAGCGATTCGTCGAGCTCGCAAGCAAGCTCAATTCCCCGTACATTCGTGTCTTTGGTGACAAGGTTCCACCGGGAGATACGCGCGAAGCGACAATCGAACGCATTATTGCGGCAATGCGTGAGCTCGGAGAGCAGGCTAAAGGAAGCGGCGTTTCGATACTTCTCGAATCACACGGTGACTTTACGGATTCGAAATCGCTTCTTCAGATTCTGAAGGGCTGCGAAATGCCTACGACGGGCCTGCTCTGGGATGCTCATCACACTTTTGCTTTCGGACGCGAGCAGCCTGCAGACACATTCAAGCTTTTGAAGAAGTACATCCGGCACACACATCTCAAGGACTCACGTCCTGCGGAAAACGGAGTGCAATACGTGCTCACTGGAAGCGGTACGGTCCCGATTCGCGACACGGTGCGAGTGCTCGCGGAGGGCGGATATCGTGGGTATTACGGCTTTGAATGGGAGAAGGCGTGGCATCCGGAGCTTGAAGAGCCCGAAGTGGCCTTCCCACATTTTGCGAAGGTAGTGAGAGAGTACCTCAAGGAGGCGAAGAGATAACCAATGGAAATTACTGGCGGGCACACGGTGCAGTGGGGCAGATGGATCGGCGAAGGCTGGCAAATGTTCGTCGACGACTGGAAGGGATGGGTCGTCAGGATGCTTGTGTTTCTGCTGATTGAGCTCATTCCACTCATACCTATGTACGCGATTGTCCTTTCAGCGGGACTAACTCGTGGAGATGATCCCGAAGCGCCTTTTCCTGCGTTTATTTTCATTCTTATTCCATTCCTCGTGATTCTGATACTGCTTGCGTCCGCGTTTCTAATTACGGGCGCTTATCGCGCGGCGTTTAGACAGCTGCGTGGGGAGCGTACATCGATCGGCGAGCTTTTCTCTGAAGGTGACACGGTGTTGCGCGTCATCGGTGCGTACTTGCTGATAGTAGTTTTTGTAATGATCGGCTCTATCTTCTGCATCCTCCCGGCGTACGTCATGGCTGGGACCCTGCACTATGCAGTACCACTCGTGATCGAGCGCAATCTGGGAGTCACCGACGCTCTTAGAGCAAGCTGGGATGCAACGAAAGCGCACTGGTTTCAATTTACCTTGTTCGGTCTTGTGATCCAGCTGATTGCACAGCTCGGATCGCTGGTGTGCGGAATTGGCCTTTTGATCACTTTTCCGTTGTTCTTTACGATTACCGTGGCTGCTTATAAAGACATGTTTCGGAGTCAAAGGCGCTCGCGATTTCGTCCCCGCAGTACCGCCAATTCCACGTGCTGGCAGTGAATGGAGACCTACATGCCCACACTGCGGTGCGTCTCTGATCTCGCCTTCGGCCAGGTTCTGCAACGTCTGTGGACGTGAGGTGATTGCATAGACCGGCACGTTGTACCGCCTTCAGGCGGAATCTTCGTCGCCCACCATTCCGCCTGAAGGCGGTGTCAAGTTTGGCCGTTTGGCAATGATCGACTGACGCCGGAGGCGTCAAAGATCGTAGCCAGGGGTTGAGTCTTCGAAACCCCTGGTTGCAGTGTGAGAGAGAGTGCATCCTGGAGGGATGCGAGAACGATCTGGTGAAACCGTTCGTCTTTTCTCGCATCCCTCCGGGATGCGATTGGTCAATGGAATCGATCCAGGGGTTTCGAAGACTCAACCCCTGGCTACGTTCTTGCACCGCTCCGCGGTGATCCGCCTGAAGGCGGTACAACGTGCCTGGATGATCGAATTCGAGGAAGTCGACTATCGTTACCCGAATGGACAGGCTGTCCTTGAATCGCTGACTTTCTCGATCGGACAAGGCGAGGTATTGGTCCTACTCGGGCGCAGTGGCGCTGGAAAATCGACAATCCTCAAGCTTATCAATCGCCTTATCGAACCTTCATCAGGCATCGTTCGCGTCGAAAGCCGCCCAACCAGTGAATGGGACAAGATCAAGCTGCGCCGTCATGTCGGATACGTCCTGCAGGATGTCGGTCTCTTTCCGCATATGACGATCGGCGACAACATTGGCGTAGTCCCAAGGCTCGAGCGTTGGCCTGAATCGAAAATCCGCGATCGCGTCAGCGAGTTGTTCACGCTGGTCGGTCTCGATGAGGGAAGTTACAGCCACCGCTTCCCGCGAGAGCTATCAGGAGGCCAGCGCCAACGTGTGGGTGTCGCGAGGGCCCTGGCAGCTGATCCTCCGGTTCTTCTTATGGATGAGCCCTTCGGAGCGCTCGATCCATTGACGCGTGCCGAGATGCACCGCGAATTCAAGCGTATCCAGGAGCGGGTCAGGAAGACTGTCGTATGCGTGACACACGACCTCGGAGAGGCCTTTGCGCTTGCGAATCGGATTGGCGTGCTCGCACGAGGAAAGCTGGCCGCACTTGCTCCTCCGGCTCAGATCGCGGCATCGGTCGACCCGGATGTGAGAGTTTTTCTCGACGCGCTTCCCAGGCTGGAAGAGTGAGCAATCATGCGGCTGCTCGATTTCCTGATCGCCAACAAAACGGAATTCCTCGCCGCGCTCCTGCGGCATATCCTGCTCGTGGTCGTTTCAATTACGGTTGCGGTCGGTGCAGGTGTTCCTCTGGGAATACTCGCTTTTCGCCGGCCGCGAATCGGCGCACCCCTAATCGGATTCGCGAATATTGTCCAGTCGATACCAAGCCTCGCCCTTTTCGGATTTCTGATTCCACTCCCATTCATCGGCGGAATTGGAGCTCGAAGCGCTCTCGTTGCGCTCATTCTGTACGCACTACTTCCTATCATTCGCACCACGGTGAGCGGTCTTTCGAGCATCGATCCATCAATTCGCGAGGCGGGTGTTGCGATGGGGATGCGTCCGCGCGAACTGCTGCGTCAGGTTGAGCTGCCGCTCGCATTTCCTTCGATACTCGCCGGCATTCGTGTCGCGGCGGTTACGGGTGTAGGAACTGCAACGATTGCGGCGGCGATCGGAGCGGGCGGCCTTGGCGAATACATCTTTCGCGGCGTAGCAATGGTGTCGAATACTGTGATTCTTGCAGGCGCGGTGCCTGCGGCTTTGCTGGCACTGATTGCCGATCTGGGGTTGGGTTGGCTTGAAAAGAGACTGGCGCCTGGCCGTCGTCGCAGCCGGAAGGGCGCGCTAGGATTTGCCGCAGTCGCGAGCGTCTTGATTGCATCGCTGATTGCGGGCTGGTTGTACATCGATCGTTCCAGTTCAGGAATCCGGGTTGGATCAAAGAATTTCACCGAGCAGTTGATTCTCGGAGAGATCGTGGCGCAGGCGATCGAGCGCGAGACAGGGCTCAAGGTGGAACGCCGGTTGAATCTGGGTGGAACGCTTGTTTGCGAACAGGCAATGCGAGCGGGTGATCTTGATGTCTACGTCGAATACACCGGGACAGCGCTGACTGCGATCTTCAAACAGGAGATCGTCCGGGATGCCGGCGAAGTTACTCGACGCGTGGCTGCCGCTTATGCGTCGAGCGGTCGCACGCTGGGTCCCGCTCTCGGTTTCAATAACACGTTTGCGATACTCGTCCGCAAAGCTGAAGCGCAACGGCTCGGCCTGAAGCGGATTTCGGATGTAGCTGCGGTAGCACCAGGTTGGCTTGCAGGCTTCGGTCCGGAGTTTCTTGATCGGGAAGACGGATACCGCGGGCTTGCGAGTGTCTATGGATTGAGATTCCGGGAGCCTCCGCGCGCGATGGATTTGTCTCTGACCTATCGCGCGCTTGCTGAACGGCAGGTCGATTTGATTGCCGGAGATGCAACGAACGGACTCATCGAAAAGCTCAACCTCCTGATGCTGGAAGATGATCGGAACTACTTTCCGCCCTATCACGCAGTCCCGGTAGTTCGCACGGAAGTGATGCGGGATCACCCCGAACTCGAGAGAGTGTTTTCACGTCTCGCCGGTTCAATCTCCGATTCAGAAATGCGCCGAATGAACTTTGAAGCTGACGTCGAAGGCCGTGACATCGTCGAGATCGCGAGGAAGTTTCTTAGTACGTTGTACCGCCTTTAGGCGGAATCTTCGCGTGTCATTGCTCTGTTCGCGAGCGTCGCGCCGACGACGCCGACCGGCAGCGAGAAGAGATTCACGATAGGAATAACCAGCATCACGTAGCCTGCCATCCCAAAGCCAAGTGCGAGTGACTTGTGCTTGCCGATAATCTTCAGCTTTTCGCGAAGCTTCAGACCGCGCACAGAAAGCGGTACATCGAGGTAATCGAGGCTTACAAAAAAGATCGCGAAGGCAACGCCTATAAAGCCGCCAACCACGGGTATCGCCAGGCTGAGTGCGATAGCCAGGATCGCCACCGCCAGCTGCAGTGACACCAGCTTTGCTCCTTCGATGATTGAACGCAGCCACGAGCTGCTCGGCCCTGACACGGGCGCTCCGATGATCTCCGATGTGAGCCGGCTGATCGCCTCGGCAAATGGAGCAAGAAAAACGCGCGCAAGCGGGACATAAAGAATGTGGCTCACGAAAAGTGCGAAGAGAAGAACCAGAAGCTGAGTCAGTGCACGTAGCTGATCGCGCACCGGGGATACACCATCGATCATGCGTCCTGCGAACCAAACACTCCCGATTACAAGCAGGCGATCGCAACAACCGTCAAAGCTACTGGAACCAGCGAAAGTGCCAGCAAACGCGGATTCTTGAAGAGAGAGCGAGAAGCCGGCAGCATAGAAGCGCAGACCCGGCGGTAAGCTGGTAGACCGGATTTGCTGAACGTGGATTGTATTCGTCGAGGATTGACTTCAATTGGTGGTCTGATTGATGGGTCGAAAGAATTGGCTTGTCCGCGCCTTTGATTTCAATTACGAGGCTGTTGATGTTCGTTGCTGGCTTTTTCAGGTCGAAGAAGACAATCCCGCGGCGTTCTTCTCCAGGTTTGATCTCTTCATCCAGATTGAACCCTACATTGTCGTACGCCTCACGCGTCTGCCTGAACGACTCTTTGCCATAGAAGCCTGACGCCATAGTATTTCATTACACGTGAAAGCGCCTGTTTCGGGGATACAGGCTTCCAGGTGCGATCATTTGCTCTTAGACGGAAGCTCGGTTGAAATGCCTTTTGAGATCGATTTGCGACTCGCAGGTCAACGCCGATGATGCCCGCAAGCGGAAGGTTAGCGTCAAAATCTTTGAAGGCGCGATCTTCAGTTACTGTCGCCGCTGCGATCTCCAGCCCGGACTCTGTGACGGCGACCTCGTCAGGGGACGGTCCCTTTGGAATCGGTGCAACGTTGTAGAGCGGGCCGGTGCAGGCTGAAAGCGGAATACACAATAGAGATCAGGAGGATAAGACTTCGCACGTAGAATCGAATTTAGACTTTTCAGGTACGGGCGTGTCAAAAGACCCGGGAGCGCCAGGCTCAGCTGGCGCGTGGAGCTTGGCATTGCGGAATCACTGCGGAGCGCGTCGGCCGTAGCCGTGGCCGGCCCCTGGGAACGCCAGAGAAGGTTCCGGCGCGTGCAAGAGTCGAGACAGGTTCGCTACGACCGTTTCTCGCTCGGAACGCGTCTCTCGCTTTCGATGCGGCCAGGGGCTTCGGACTCGGAGCCCGGCGACTTCCGCAGGTCCGGCGCGCCCGATCGGCGCCCGGAAGGGCGCTCCCGGATGGCTGTTACCCTTTACTCCGCCCGCGGCTTACGTAAACTGTCATCATCACCAGTGTTATCAGGGGGGATCAAGATTATGAAGCGAAGAAACTTCGTGAAGACGGGGGCTGCCGCGGCTGCCGTATCGACGATCTCGTTCGTCAAACCGCAAAGCGTCCGCGGATCTCAAGCCAACTCGATGGTTGAGGTCGGCTGGGTCGGCTGCGGAGGACAGGGAACACGTGATGCCTCGCTGCTTGAAGCGACAGGCAAAGCAAAAATCGTAGCTGTCGCCGACTACTTCCAGGATATGGTCGACAAGGCGCGCGACAAGTTCAAAGTCGATCCCAAGCGCGCACTCAAGGGCGTCGACGCGTACAAGGAAGTTACAAACTCGAATGTCGATGCGGTTCTTCTTGTAGCGCCTCCTGGCTTTCGCCCTGATCACTTCAAGGCGGCGGTTACTGCGAAGAAACACATCTTTGCTGAGAAACCGCTGGCAGTTGATGTACCGGGATGTCACGAAGTTCTCGACGCGGGCGAGAGGGCGAGAAAACAGAACCTTACCGTTGTAGTTGGTCTCCAGCGCCACTACTCCAAGGCTTATCGCGAATGCAAGAAGCTGATAGATCAGGGAGCGTTGGGAACAATTGTCATGGCGCATTCGGCATGGGATCAGGGAGATCTCTGGAAAGATCGGCGCGGCAAACGCAGCGAGTGGCCGACTCAGATGGATTACGAAGTGCGCCACTGGTACTTCTGGAAATGGCTTTCAGGCGATCACATCGTTGAACAGAACATCCACAATATGGATGTCATCAGCTGGATGCTCAATGCACATCCGATAAAAGCTTCCGGCTTTGGCGGCCAGCTTGTGCGCAAGGATATCGGGGAAATCTACGATCATTTCAACCTCGTCTACGAATACCCGAATCAGGTGCTTCTCAATAACACTGCCGTTCAGATCGACGGTGTTCGCGGCGACGTCTCCGAAACCATTCGCGGATCGAAGGGCGTATTCACAACAACCGCCGGCAAAGGTGGAACCGGTGGAGCCCGAATCGAGGGACTCTATGATCGCCAGAAGAACGAAACACCTGTCGTCTATGCGTACGAAGGAACCGATGACAAGCACTATGACCAGGAAGCGTGGACGTTTGTGAAGAGCGTTCTCGGCGAAGGTGAGGGTGAAGACAAGTATAGAAATGATGCGAAGTATGGCGTCGAGAGCACGTTCATGGCGATCCTCGGCCGCGAAGCTGCCTATCGCCGCGAGTCGATCGGTTGGGACGAGCTCTGGGATTCCAACAAGCGTCTGACATTCAAGGGCTGACCAGAGCTGAAATCAACAACAGCGTCATGGAATTGAGCGGCGCAAGGAGTACAATCCTTGCGCCGTTTGTGTCATAGATTGCCGTTTGTTTAACAAAGAATTGATCAGCGATGAAAGTCGTCACTGCAGAGCAGATTCGCGAGCTTGATCGTTTAACCGTCGATCTGACGGGTATCCCGTGGGCAACGCTCATGGAGACGGCAGGCGCGCGCATCGCCGAGATAATACTTGAAGAATCAGAATCCGATCGCAATGTAATCGCCGTCTTTTGTGGAAAGGGGAACAATGGCGGAGATGGCGCCGTGATTGCCCGCCACCTTTGGATTCGAGGCGCGACTGTGGACGTCTTTCTCATCGGCCGTCTCGACGAATCAAGAGACGAAGCACGCGCGAACCTCGAGATAATCAAACGCCTCGCCGAGGCGAACGCTACATCAGGTGGCGGCGAGCTCACTTTCGTTGAAGTTGCCAATGAAGATGCCGCCGACATTCATATCTTTCACGACACTGTCGTCGATGCTCTTCTCGGTACCGGTCTTACGCGTCCAGCGGAAGGCCTCTATGCAAAGGCGATCGAATCTATCAATCGAGCGCGGTCAATTCTTCCGGAAGTAGTCCATGTAGTTTCCGTCGATATCCCGTCCGGCATTTTTTCAGATTCTTCGCAGACTTCGGGTCCGTTTGTCAGAGCCGATTTGACCGTCACCTTCACTGCACCCAAAGCTGGAAACGTACTCCCGCCCGCGAGTGATGCAAACGGAAAGCTTATCATCGCGTCGATCGGCACGCCGGATGAGCTGCTTGAAGAGACGGACTGTGATCTCTTCCTTGTCGAAGAGGATGATGTTGCCGACTGGCTTGCGCATTCGCGACGCGAGCCAGGAGCGCACAAAGGCTCAACCGGCGATGTCCTCTTAATCGCCGGTTCACGAGGCAAAACCGGAGCTGCCGCTCTTGCGGCCGAAGCCGTTCTCAAATCCGGCGCTGGACTCGTGACCGTGGCCACATCGCGATCCGCGCAACCCCTGGTGGTCGCTCAATCGCCTCCCATCGTAATGACCGAAGCACTCGAGGAACTCGAGAGCGGAGCGGTCTCACTCAAAGCGCTTGACCGCGCCGTGACGCTTACGAGATCGAGAGACGTCGTCGCAATCGGGCCCGGGCTTTCCGCTGATAGCGAAAGCACGCGAGCCTTTGTCCATGAGTTCGTTCGACGTCGCAGCGTGCCGCTTGTCATTGACGCGGACGGGCTGAATGCACTTGCACCCTGGCCTGTGGGCCTTCGCGGCTCGGTCGAACTTCCGATTGTCGTTACACCTCATCCAGGCGAGATGGCGCGGCTCGCGGGTTGTTCAAATGCTGATGTTCTTCGAGATCGAGTAGGGATCGCGCGTAGCTTTTCAACTTCGCACGGATTGATCACGGTTCTCAAAGGTCAACGCACGTTGATCGTCTCACCTGAAGGCCAGGTATGCGTCAATCCCACGGGAAACGCTGGAATGGCTACAGCAGGTTCTGGCGATGTGCTGACCGGAATCATCGCAGGGTTGCTTGCACAGGATCCGGTTGATGCATTCGAAGCGATCGTCGCGGCGGTCTACGTTCACGGACTCGCAGGCGACATGGCTGCCGAGGAGATCGGTGTGAGAGCTTTGGTCGCATCCGACATTACACGCCTGCTATCAGCGGCTTTGATTCGCGTCGGCGGCGAGGCAGAACGTCACGCGTGAGTCCCTCCAGCTACACGACTCACTCTCCTGATGAGACCTTCGAGCTGGCTCGCGGAATTGGCGAGAAGCTCAAGGGCGGCGAAGTGTTGCTGCTCGAAGGAGAGCTTGGCGCAGGCAAGACGGTATTTGCCAAAGGCATCGGAGCCGGCCTCGAGATCGATCCTGCCGATGTCTCAAGCCCGACTTTTACGATCATCAATGAGCTTCACGGAAGGCTGAAGCTGACGCATCTGGATATGTACAGACTCTCTGGGAGCTACGATGAGTTGAGAGAGCTGGGTATCGACGAGATACTTGAAGACGATAGCGGTGTAGTAGTTATCGAGTGGCCCGAGAGACTGGGTGAGAGCGTTCCGCCGAATGCCATGCGAGTCAGGATCAGTGACCTTGGAGGCAATGACCGCCTGATTGAATTGAGACGATAGAGTGGTCAGTGGCCAGTGGTCGTCAGTGGTCAGTGTACGGAGTTCAAGTCTTTAGCTTGCTGGTATCACGCGATAATGACGTAACGAGCAAGCTGAAGCTTGAACTCACGTACTGACCACTGACCACTGGCCACTGACCACTGGCCACTGACCACTTCTCTCACTTCTTGAACTTCAGCACTTCATCGCGTGTTCGTGCGAGAGTGAATTGCAGAGATTCCTGCGGCACACCATTCACGAAGCGTCCGATCAAGACGCCAAGTCCGGTAGGGGATGTCACGTGTCAGCGAGATTGTTTCGCATTGCACGTAGGTCCCGTTATCACGTTCAGCAAACCTCCAATAGGTATCCATCGCGTACAGAAATCCCCATACCACCACCTGGAGGAAGCAGCTTCTCCTGCGCAGTCCCGGCATTCTCCACTTCCGACACACGAGTCGTATGTCCGATCGACGCTGCGTACTGAGGATTGATGTAGTCGTAGGTAACATCGTGCTCGGTGTCGATGACTACTGTGATCACCTTCTTCTTGTTGAAACGAAGCTTGATCTTGTAGTTATTGCCGTTGCGCGAGAGCAACTTTGATTGAACGACGTCGGGGCTGTAGTGGGACGCGTGGTTGTTGTAGTCCTGAATCAGCCGAAGGGTGTCAGTGAGCTTTGCACCTGGAATAAAACTGACACCAGTCCAATGATGCACGAGGCCACTCGGGACATCACTTCTCTTTCCCTGATTGATGACCACTTTACCTGCACGAACATCCGAGTACGCTTTCTGTTTTGCTGCTTCACCCAGAGTGTCGATAAAGAGGAAACGGGATGGATCACGCAGCTCGCCCCGGTATCTGCGACTCGCGCTGATTCGCATACTTGTCGAATGCCGCAACCATGCTCTGATTGAGTTGGGGCGCGGGTGTCAACGCGACAAAAAGTAAGAAAAGTCCAACAAAAAGCCCTGTTTTCATACTGGTTTATGATATCACAAGCAGACGTTGTACCGGCTTCAGGTCCGGCTGAAGCCGGTACACGTGCATAATGCATATGCTAACCATTGATACTCGCTTGCTTGAACTTCACCTCCACGCCATTCCACGGGTGGGACAACTCACGGCACGCAAGCTGGCCACAGAGATCGCGACGATCTCCGCATCGTCTCCTCAAGAGGTCACTGTCGAAGATCTGCTTCGCTACCTTCCGATGAGATATGAGGATCGATCGCAGCTCGATCGCATTGGCGATTTGACCGAAGGCAAGACCGCTTCGCTCGAGCTACAGGTGAGAGTGGGACGGATCATTCCACTCAAGGGCGGGAGACTCAAGCTCTACGAGTTTGTCGCAACGGATGGTGAACGCGAGGTCAGAGCCTTCTGGTGGAATCAGATATTCCTTTCTAAAGTGTTTCACCACGCGACTCGGGTGATCCTGTACGGTGAGTGGAAGTGGAATCGCACAAGAGCAATGTATGAAGTCGAGAATCCGGAATTCGAAGTCCTGGATGACGACGACGAAGGAGAGACGAGCGCAAGAATTCATACAGCGCGCCGGGTGCCGATCTATCGCAAGCTCGGCGATCTGCGCACGCGCCAACTGCGCAGTATCTTTCACCACCTTCTGGGGAAGCTTGATAACGTTCCCGAGATCCTTCCGGCGGCGACTATCACACGTCACAGGCTGCTCACGCGCGATGAGGCATTCCGCCTCGTTCACTTTCCTGGAGAGGACGAGGCGATCGATCTCTATAACGCGGTGGGTTCGCTGGCGCATCGAAGGCTCATCTTCGAAGAGTTCTTCCTTCTGACACTCGCACTCGCAGTGCGCCGCGGAGACCGCAAGCGCGAACCGAAGGGCGCGGCTATCGTTATGAATGAAAGCACTGCGGACGTGCTCGCTTCGGTTGTTCCTTTCGAGCTGACGTCAGCGCAACGGCGCGCTCTTGATGAGATCACGAGAGATATGACGGGAAAGGAACCGATGAACCGGCTTCTTCAGGGAGATGTCGGGAGCGGAAAGACGATCGTCGCCCTCGAAGCGATGATCCTTGCTGTCGAGAACGGGTTTCAGGCTGCGCTCATGGCACCGACTGAGATTCTTGCGGAGCAGCACGCCCGCAATATCAGAAATCTGCTTCGATCGACCGCGATACCGGGTCGGACTGCTCACGGGAAGTCTTCGAGCCCGCGACAAGCGGGAAATGCAGGAACGGATCGCAACTGGTGACGTCGACGTCGTGATTGGCACTCATGCTCTGATTCAGGAGGGCATCGACTTCAAGGCACTCGCACTGGCAGTTGTCGATGAACAACATCGCTTCGGTGTCATGCAGCGAGCTGCGCTTCGAAGTCGCGGTCTGAACCCCGATGTCCTGGTGATGACAGCGACGCCGATTCCTCGATCGCTTGCGATGACCGTATATGGCGACCTTGAAGTCTCCGTAATCGATGAGCTTCCACCCGGGCGGACGCCGGTGAAGACTTTCATACGGGGCGAGGACCGCAGAGAGAAGATCTATGAATTCATCCAGGCACAGGTTACAGAAGGGAGGCAGGTCTACATTGTCTATCCGATTATCGAAGAGTCTGAAAAACTCGATCTGCGCAATGCGACCGAGATGTACGAGCACCTGAGCCGTGAAGTGTTCACGGAGTGCCGCGTTGCATTGCTGCATGGGCGAATGAAATCGGCCGAAAAGGATGAAGTCATGCGGTCGTTTCAGGCGAATGAAACGCAAATCCTGGTCGCGACCACGGTCATCGAGGTTGGTGTAGATGTTCCGAATGCCACGGTGATGGTAATTGAACACGCCGAGCGTTTCGGGCTCTCACAGCTTCATCAGTTGCGAGGGCGCGTCGGCAGAGGTGCCGCCGAGAGCTATTGCATTCTGCTCGCGCAGTATGAACAGACCGAGGATGCCAGAGAGCGGTTGAAGATCATGGAGGAGACGAGTGACGGCTTCAAGATCGCAGAGAAGGATCTCGAAATCAGAGGAATGGGCGAAATTCTTGGAACGAGACAGCACGGGATGCCCGCGTTTCGAGTGGCAAACATCGTGAGAGATCAAAGGATACTTGCAGAAGCGAGAGACGAGGTCGACAGGATGTTCTCGAAGAAGGAGCTGCGGGGTCTGGTTGATCGTGTCCGCAACGAACCACGATATGGTCTTGCGAGAGTGGGATGAGGAGTTACGCTTCAGCGTACTCTGAGAGCGCAGGCTCCGAGCCTGAAGCTCGACTCCATGTCATCCTACCTTCACGTAGTGCACGTATTCGGTTGTCATCTCGCGCTTGTAAGCGCGGTTACTATCAGCCTTGAAGCGGTTATAAGTTTTTTTGAATGTCTTCACTCGCCCGCGCGTAGCCAGGATTCGTTTTACCTCACTAAAACTGATCACACCTTCATCGTTATAGCTGAAAAGGATGTGTCGTGTGCGCGCTTTAGCCACGAGATCCGCGAGCGCATTGGCGGCAGTGGACGGCATGCAGTAGAGACTCCGGGCATAGTCGCGCATCCCGGTGATGCCTCGAACCTGCGGGCGATCGTATGAGGCAATCGTCTCGAGTACGTGGTAGTTCGCTCCGTACTGACGATGATTGTAGGGAGGGTCGAGATACAACACATCGCATTCGATGCGCTCGATAAGCTCGTTTGCATCCTCCTGAAACACTCGACATCCGTGCACGTGGTTTGAAACCTCAACGGGTCGCAGCTCGAGGCTCCTGAGAGCACTCGTTTTGAATCGCTTCAGAAAAGCGCCATAGACACTCGCAGTATTGGCTACCTGATCTATCGCTTCGAGCAGCGAACAGAGAAGATAAAAGTATTCCCGTTCACTGATCAGATGAGCAGCGCGCCATTGCTCGATTGTGCGGCGAATCGCGTCGGAGCGCCCGGCGTTTTCGTCGGTGTAATAGAGCCTGCCGCCTCGCGGCGCATAGTGGTCGGAAATGAAACCTCGCTCGCCCTCAAGACCATTGAGCAGACCGAGTATGTCCCTCGTCCCATAAATGCGGTGCAGGTTCCGAAAGCGCGGAGGGTGATTGATCTCGAGATAAGCCTTGTTCAGGGCGTAGGCGTAATACTGGATGTCGTTGGCAATGACGCGAAGGCCAAAACGCTTGAAGAATCTTCCGACAGCACCGGTTCCCGCGAAAATATCGCAGAAGACCTGCTCATCTCCATTGGCGACACGTCGATAGACTTGCTCAAGGAAGGGCAGCAGAGTCTGCTTCGATCCGATGTAGTTCACCAGAGATAACGATTCGCTTCGATCAGGCAGTCGGCGATGCGGCGTCGCGCTGCCACCGTGTTGATTGGATGTTCGGGTGAAAGCCGCGCGAGTGCCATCCACAATGGTGCACGATCGTCGCTCTCGGCAACGACGGCAGCGAGACTTCTCGCGGCCTGTGAAATGCGCTCTGACGCGTCAGACGCATAAACGCGCGCCATTTCGACTGCCATGGCAGCCTCATTTGGTCCGCGAGCCCCAACCAGCTTCTCTGCCCGCAAAAGACTGCTCTCTATCGCATATACCTCGATCAGAATCTCCGCGAGCAGGCCTACAATCTCCTGCTCCTCAGCCAGTTTCTCGCCATACTTTTTGACCGCTGCGTCAAGCGCGATCAACGCCACGTGCTTCGCATTGTTGAGCGAATAGCGTACAAAATGCGTTCCCTCGAGCCGAAGCGGACCCAGATCAGTACGGTAGAGCGCGTCGTCGATCGCCCGCGTTGCCGCCTTCTCGAGTGGCCAGTCACCTCTGGCCACCGTTTTCAAAAGGCGAGTCGGAATGATCAGACGATTGATCTCATTGGTACCTTCATAGATGCGCGTGATTCGCGCATCACGATAAGCGCGCTCGGCAGGGTAGTCCTGAGAGTAACCATAGCCGCCATAGACCTGCACCGTCTCGTCAACGACCAGGGCAAGCGCCTCGCTTGTCCACACCTTGATAATCGAACACTCGACCGCATACTGCTCGATCGCCTTGAGAGCCTCCAACGGCTTCTCGTCATCAATCTCGGCAAGCGCGTTATCGATGACTCCGAGCGTCCGCCAGACAAGCGCATCACCGACGAAACAGCGAATTGCCATCTCGGCGAGTTTTCGCTTGATGAGACCGAAGCTCGAGATCGGCCTTCCAAACTGATGCCGCTCGTTTGCATACGCGATTGCGTGATTGAGCGATATCTTTGCGCCGCCAATGTTCCGGCTGCCGAGCTTGAGCCGGCCGAGATTGAGAATGTTGAAGGCGACGACATGACCTTTGCCTATCTCACCAAGGACGTTCTCAACCGGTACAAGACAATCCTCGAGCATCAGGGCGGTCGTCGAATTTCCGTCGAGACCGAGTTTCTTCTCTTCCTTGCCGCTGACTACGCCATCCCCTCGCTCGACTATGAATGCCGTAAACTTGTCACCGTCAACTTTGGCAAAGACGATGAAGACGTCCGCGATGCCGCCATTTGTGATCCACATCTTCTGGCCGCGGAGCTTGTAGAACTTCCCGTCTTCTGTGAGGGTTGCTTTGGCTTTTGCGGCAAGCGCATCGGAACCGGATGAGGGTTCGGTGAGAGCGTACGCTGCGATCAAGTCGCCCGATGCGAGCTTCGGGAGATAATGTTCGCGTTGCGCCGGTGTTCCGAAGTAAACGATAGGTAGAGTACCGATCGTCGTGTGCGCTCCGAGACTTCCGCCGAAACTAGGCATAAGGGCGATCTGCTCGCCTACATACGCCGAACTGATCTTATCCAGACCGAGCCCTCCGTACTTTTCGGGGATATCGATTCTGAGAAGGTCGAGCTCGCCCGCTTTGTGGAGAAGGTCTTTTGTGACGGACCAGTCTTTAGCGTAAATCTCGTCGGCGCGCGGCAGCACTTCCTTGCGCATGAACTCTTCTGCCACGCGCGCGAACATCTGCTGCTCTTCGCTAATGTCTTCTCGCGTGAAGACTTCTGCAGCCGAGCGCTCCTCGAACAGGAAACTCCCACCCTTGATTGCCATAAGCGAATGAACATAGTCCTTCTGAGTTTAGAGTTCAAGGCCCTGAGGAAAGTGCTGAGTGCTGAGTGCTGAGTGCTGAGTGCTGAGTGTTTGAGTTCAAGCTTTAGCTTGGGGTTGCATTCGAGAAATCAACAAGGCCTCGAAATGCAACCCCAAGCTAAAGCTTGAACTCAAACCTCATACTCAGCACCCAGCACTCAGCACTTTTCTTGACACTGCACCTGCTACATCCTAGTGTGCCCGCATGCATGTTCCACTCAATGAATACGATTTTCTGAGACGCGCGCTCAAGGTCTTTCCTGAAAAGGAGGCTATGGTGAGCGGCGATCTCCGGCTGACCTACGCTGAGCTGGGATCTCGCGTCAACGCCTGGGCTCACACCATGCGCGAGCTTGGCGTCGAGAAAGGCGATCGCATAGCGATCCTTTCTCAAAACGATCATCGTATGCTCGAAGCCTTCTTCGGCGCGCCACTCATAGGCGCAATTCTCATGTCTCTCAACTTCCGTCTTCTGCCATCGGACTTTGAATACATCCTCAACCACGGTGAAGCCAAAGTCGTGATCGTTGAATCGGGTCTCGAGCACCTCGATCGAATCAATTCGCCCGCAGCTCAAGACCGTTAACCATTTCGTAGCCAGCGAAAGCCCGTCCAAAGGATGGCTCGACTACGAATCGATGCTTGCCGCTGCGCCAGGCGCTGAAGCTCAGCCCGCGGACATCGATGAGAACGAAGCTTCCGCGCTCCTGTACACATCGGGAACCACGGGGAAACCGAAGGGCGTAATGCTCACGCACCGCAACATTTATTTGAACGCTCTGAATGCGACGATTGAGTTTGGCCTTGAGGCTTCAGACGTCTACCTTCATACACTCGCCATGTTTCATTGCAATGGCTGGGGACTTCCGTATTCGGTAACCGGCGTAGGAGCCAAACATGTCATCGTCAAGAAATATGAGCCGTCGTCATTCTTTGAGCTTGCCACCCGCGAGCGCATGACATTCGCTTGTATGCCCCCGACGATGATCAACCTCGCAATGAATCATCGATTAAGTGAAGAGCAGCGCGCTCAGCTGCCTCAGGATGTCCGCATCGGCACGGCAGGTTCTGCTCCGCCGATGGCGCTCATCAAAGCAATGCAGGAACGCCTCGGATGGAAAGTCATTCAGATTTATGGGCTCACGGAGACCTCGCCGTTTCTAACGGTATCCAAACTAAAACCGGGAATGATCAACCTCCCGGTTGATGAGAAATACAGGGTGCAGACACGCACCGGGTATCCGATGCTGGGAGTCGAGGTGCGAGTGGTCGATGAGAGCGGCGCCGACGTGGCGAGCGACGGCGAGGCGGTGGGTGAGGTGATCGCCAGAAGCAACGTGGTCATGAAGGGCTACTGGCGACAGGAGGATGCAACGGAAGCGGTCATCGTCGATGGCTGGTTTCATACAGGCGATATGGCGACGCTGGACGCTGAAGGCTACATCGAAATAGTCGATCGAAAGAAAGACCTGATTATCTCCGGCGGCGAGAACGTCTCCTCGATCGAAGTCGAAGGCATGCTCTACAAGCACCCGGCGGTGCTCGAGGCAGCGTGTGTCGCGATACCGGACGAAAAGTGGGGTGAGGCTCCGGCTGCGATCGTCGTTCTGAAGCCCGGTGAAAAAGCGAGCGAGAGCGAGATCATCGAGTTCTGTCGCAAAAATCTCGCGCATTTCAAATGCCCTCGCTCAGTCAGTTTCGTCGACAGCCTGCCACGCACTGCGACCGGAAAGATTCAAAAGAATCTCCTCCGCGACAAATACTGGGAAGGCACGCGGCAAGCGGATAAACTGAGGAAGAAGTGGTCAGTGGCCAGTGGCCGGTGGTCAGTGGCCAGTGGTCGGTAGTCTCATCATTTTCCATATATCATTGGTCAATTGTCATTTGTCATTGGCTGCGAGTCGCTGACAATGACAAATGATAATTGTCAGATGATATATGGAAAATGATCCGACCACTGGCCACCGACCACTGACCACTGGCCACCGGCCACTGCCCACTAAGTGGCGAAACCTCACGCTCCTCGCAATCGCGGAGCTGCTTGGCATGGGGCTTTGGTTCTCAGCGTCTGCGGTAGTCCCTCAACTCACAATCGAATGGAGCCTTTCGGACAGCATCAAGTCGTGGCTCACGATGAGCGTGCAGATAGGGTTTGTTGCCGGAGCACTCGTAAGTGCGATCTTCAATATCTCTGACAGGGTGCGAATCAGCCTCCTCATGGGAATAAGCGCATTTGCAGGCGGCGCACTCAATGCTGCAATTCCTCTGCTGGACGTGGGCCCTGGTGCCGCTCTCGTTTTAAGGTTTCTTACCGGTGTCGCGCTCGCAGGTGTATACCCGCCAGCCATGAAGCTTGTTGCAACGTGGTGCAAAGAGGATCGCGGATTGGGAATCGGTCTCCTGGTTGGTGCTCTGACATTTGGATCAGCCATGCCACATCTTCTCAATGCCGTACCGATCTTTGGCGAAGTTGGGATGCCGCCGTGGCGGACGGTAATGATTGCCACCTCGATTCTTGCCCTGATCGGAGGTGTTATCGTGATGAGCTTTGTAAAACCCGGGCCATACTTAAGCCAATCGGCGCCGTTTGACTGGAAGTTTGCGGGAAGGGCTATGAAGGAACGGCCGACGCGACTCGCGAATCTTGGTTACCTGGGTCACATGTGGGAACTCTATGCAATGTGGGCGTGGGCACCGATCTTTCTTCTCGCGAGTTATGAAGCTCACGGATGGTCGGTACCGGACGGACGTCTCGCAGGATTTGCAGTAATCGCTGTTGGAGCGATCGGATGCGTCTTCGCTGGTGTGCTTGCGGACCGCGTTGGGAGGACTACGATCACGATTGCCAGCCTTGTGGTCTCGGGTTCGTGTGCTGCTATTGTTGGATTCTTTTTCGATTCGCCGGCAATTTTGACTGCTATCTGCCTGATCTGGGGCTTTGCTGTTGTGGCAGACAGCGCACAATTCAGCGCAGCGGTGAGTGAGCTGACCGACCCTCGATATGTAGGCACGGCCCTCACGCTGCAGACCAGCCTCGGGTTCCTTCTCACCTTGTTCACGATACGAATGGTGCCACCACTGGTTGACGCGATTGGGTGGGAGCGCGCCTTTGCATTTCTGGCGATCGGGCCAGTAGTTGGCGCCGCCAGTATGTGGCGGCTCCGGGGCATTCCAGAGGCAGTTCGGATGGCTTCAGGGAAGCGCTGAAGTATAATTCGCAATCGCGATGGCCGCTCTCATCTCAGTCGAAGAGTTACGCAAGAATCACGGTGATGTCCCGGCTCTTCGAGGCGTAAGTTTCGAAGTTGCCGAATCGCAATTGACTGCGGTCATCGGACCGTCAGGGTGCGGGAAATCGACTCTCCTCAGATGCCTGAACGGGCTTGAGATCTTCGATAGCGGTCGCGTCCGCGTAGACGGGATCACGCTTGAGCGGCATAACGAAACACCGACGCGGGAATTGACTGCTCAACTTCGCCAGCTGCGCGAAGGAGTCGGGATGGTCTTCCAGAGCTTCAATCTCTTTCCCCATCTGACGGTGCTCGAGAATGTGATGCTCGCTCCGGTTGTCGTTAGACGGCTCGACAAACATAAGGTGAGTTCACACGCGCTCGATCTACTTGCGAAAGTAGGTTTGAGTGATCGTGTTGACTACTACCCTTCGCAGCTTTCAGGTGGACAGCAGCAACGCGCCGCAATCGCGCGCGCTCTTGCGATGTCGCCGCGAGTCATGCTTTATGACGAACCGACCTCGGCGCTTGATCCGAGCCTTGTCGGTGAAGTGCTGGCGATCATGCCGGCGCCTGGATGACGAAGGAATGACACAGATTGTAGTGACGCACGAAATGAGATTCGCGCGTGACGTTGCAGACAAGATCATTGTGCTCAATGAGGGCGAGATCATCGACGAAGATTCGCCTGAAGTAATTTTCAATTCACCGCGCGATCCCCGTACGCGCGCTTTTCTTGCTCATGTTTAGTGGCGAAAGTTGTACCGCCTTCAGGCGGAATCTTGTGATATGCGGTGATGATTCTCGCCATCACCATAATCGCTCTCGCTCAGTCTCGCGAGCTGCGATGGGGTGGTGATTCCGAGGGCGGAGCTCCCTACGTCTTTCAGGATCCTGCCAGTCCCCAGAACATAATCGGCTTTGAAGTAGAGCTTGCGAACTCACTTGGCGCGCGGCTTGGGAGAAAGCCCGTTTTTGTACAGAACCAGTGGGACGCGTTGATTCCAGGTCTTCAGCGAGGCAACTACGATCTCGCCCTCAATGGTCTCGAGATCACCGAAGACCGCAAGGCAGAGATCAACTTCTCGATCCCATACTACGCAACGACGCTCCAGTTGAGTGTTCGAACCGAAGAGAATGGCGTCACGTCGCTCGCCGATCTCAAGGGTCGAAAGGTTGGAACTCTCAAGAATTCGCTTGCGCAGCGCGTCCTCGAGCGCGAGCCAGGACTGAAGATTCTCACCTATGACGGATTGATCAATGCCTATCAGGATTTGAGTGTCGGTCGCCTTGATGCGGTACTCAACGACTATCCGATTGCGGTCTATTACAGCAAGCCAAATCCAAAGTTGAAGTTTGTTGGACCGCCTATTGAAAGGGTTTTGTACGGCATTGGTCTGAAAAAGGGCGATGCGAAGCTCCTGGAGGAGGTCAATTCTGCGTTGATTGACCTCATGAAATCAGGAGAGCTGCGCAGGATTTACGCCAAGTGGGGTCTTGCCAACCGTGAGACGGATGAGCTCTTCGCACAGTTGACCTCACAGCCGGAGGCACTGGAAGAATTTACTCGTGTAGTTACGAAACACCGCACGTGGCGGGAGCGAATCAAACAATACGTCAGCTATATTCCTATTCTCCTTTTGCAGGGCGCGCCGATGACGCTGTTGATTTCGGTGCTCGGGATGGCGCTGGCGGTGGCTCTGGGACTGGCCCTCGCACTGGCGAATCTGTATGGTGGTCGTTTGCTATCGTGGGCCGCAAGGGGTTATATCGAGATTTTTCGCGGGACTCCGTTGCTCATTCAGCTGTATCTGATTTTCTATGGACTGCCCAACGCAGGAATCAGGCTCAGCCCGCTGGTGGCCGCGATCACTGGTCTTGGGTTGAACTACGCAGCGTATGAGGCAGAGAACTATCGCGCCGGAATACAGTCGATACCGAAGGGACAGATGGAAGCGGCGCTTTCGCTCGGAATGACAAGGACCCAGTCTTTGAGGCACGTGATCGTGCCGCAGGCAATGCGTCTTGTTATTCCGCCGGTCACGAACGATTTCATCGCTTTGTTCAAAGATTCTTCGATCGTTTCGGTGATAACCATGGTTGAGCTGACCAAGGTGTATGGGCAGCTTGCCTCAACCTATTATGATTACATCGGAGTCGGCATCCTGACTGCTGCGATCTACTTTCTGATGGGTCTTCCGTTCGTTCGTCTTGCGCGGTGGGCGGAGGCTCGGATGGCAACGGACAAGCGAATGCCGGTAACTGCGCGCAGGCGATGGCTGGGTGTGGGGGCCAAACCTGCAGAAGGGTGACATCAATGAAACTGATTTTCAGCGTGTTTCTTCTCATCTCGGCAAGTATCTTTCTCAGATCGCACAGCGGGCAGGAAGAGAAAATTAACCTCGAGCAGCTTATCCAGCGACATCTCGATTCGATTGGACCAAAGGAAGCAAGGTCAGCAGTAACTTCGCGCGCCGCGAGTGGCCGCGCCAGCTTGCTCATCCGTCTGGGTGGAGCGGCGAACCTTGAAGGAACCGGAATGATGGCGTCGGTGCAGGAAAAGCTTCGTTTCGGAATGAGGTTTTCAGCGAATGATTATGTAGGCGAGGACATGGCCTTTGATGGCAATCAGGCATCAACCGGATTCCAGCCGCATGGCAAGCGCTCGCTTCTCAGCCAGTTTCTGGATGCTCAGCCGGTCATTCTCAAGGAAGGCCTGATAGGAGGTGTGCTTTCGACCGCATGGCCGCTTGGTCGCATCGAGAAGTCGCAGCCTAAACTGGAATATCGTGGTTTGAAGAAGCTCGAGGATCTTGAGCTGCACGAGGTCGCGTATCGACCGAAGAAGGGCGGTGGAGACCTCAAGATCACTGCTTTACTTCGAGCCTCAGCTCATGCGCCACGTCCGCAGCAAATACAGCTATCAGGTGGGAGCGGGCATTGCCACACGCGAAGCGCCAAACGCGAATCCGGAGATCTATTATTCTCTGACCGAAGATTTCGGAAACTTTCGAACTGTTGACGGGCTCAACCTGCCGCACAAGTACAAGCTCGCATACAGCGGTGAAGGCAGGTCCGCTTCTTCGCTTCAGGAATGGACGTTTGTTGTCGACGGGTATCTCACACAAAGAGACGATCGATAATCGTGTTTTCTCAATAAAGTGACCGGCGGTTTAGAGTGAGACGCACGCGACCCACTTGGGACGGTGTCAGTAGCCCGACCGTAAGGGAGGGCTCGCGACACACAAGTGCTAGTGTCTAGCTTCCTCCTTTACGGTCGGGCTTCTGTATCACGTAGCGATGTCATCGTTAACAGTGCACTAGTGACAGGAGGTCATGAATGAATCGGCGAAATGCGATAAAGAGCGGTCTTGCTGCCGGGCTTGGAGGCGTAATCGGAGCGGGCGAAGCGAGCGCACAGACGAGTGGCAATCACTTCTATGAGCTCCGCACCTATGAGCTGCGCAATGATTTCAAACCCGCCCGCATTCAGGAGTTTTTTCAAAACCACTTTCTTCCGGCAATGAAACGTGCCGGGGCAGGGCCAGTCGGATGTTTCTCAGTCGTGTCAGGCTTTCTGAGTCCTGCGCTCGTCGTTCTGCTCGATTACCCGTCCTTGCAGGCAATGCAGACGGCTATGGAGCGTGTAACGAACGACAAGCCATACGCTGAAGGGTGGAAGGCCTTCGAGGTGGGAGCTGGCGGAGAACTGCCGTATGTGCGTTATGAGTCGGTGCTGCTGCGAGCCTTCGATGGACATCCAAAGGTTGAGATTCCTCCATCAGAAGCCAAGCGAGCACCACGTGTTTTTGAAATTCGAACCTACGAATCGCGCAGCGCGTTCTCGCTCCGTGAAAAGGTGACGATGTTCAACCAGGAAGAGATCAAGATCTTTCGCAATTGCGGCTTTGCGCCAGTCTTCTTTGGAGAAGGCGTGATTGCGCCGCGGATGCCTCACCTGACTTATATGGTAGGCTTTGACGATATGGCCTCACGCGACAAGGCGTGGGACAAGTTTCGAGCCGACCCGGATTGGGTCCGCATCAGGACAAAACCTGGCTGGACAGATCCTGAGGCAGTGTCAAATTCGCATACCGCGTTCTTGAGGCCAACAAACTATTCGGAGATACGGTAGATGGATAAGGGAAAACTCGAAGCAATCTGGATCAAGCGAATGAAGCTTGGGCCAATGGACCCAGTCGAAGCGGCGGACCTGGTAGCTGGCAGCGGTATTGCCGGCAACGCGAATCAGGGAGGTCGCCGGCAGGTCACGATCCTTGAAAGGGAAGCGTGGGACGCTCTCATGAATCGCTTTGAAAGCTCGCTCTCGCCATCACTCAGACGCGCGAATCTATTGGTAACCGGGATCAATCTTGCCGAGACTCACGGGCGAACCTTGCAGATTGGTTCGTGTCGAATCCTGATCAACGGCGAGACAAAACCGTGCGAAAGAATCGAGGAGCTGCTCCCGGGACTGAAAGATGCAATGTATCCGGAGTGGCGCGGTGGAGCGTTTGGCGAAGTGCTCAATGATGGAACAATTTCTGTGGGAGATGAGGTGGAGTGGGTTGGATAGCATGGAGTTCAAGCTTCAGCTTGCTCGTATGTCGGCATGGAAAAGCGTTTTGATGTTGTTGGGATCGGGTCGATGGTCGTTGACCTGATTTATCGAGTGCCGCGTATTGCGGGTGCGGAAGAGAAGGTAATACTCGGCAGCTATTCAGAAGGCGAAGCCGTGCGCAAGCTCGTGGGCGGTGTGACTCTGAATCACCTGGCCTGGGCAAGCCTTCTCGGTCTTCGCGCCGGCATTTTCGGAAAACAGGGAAAGGACGAATTCGGCCGATTCCTGCGAGCGGGAATGGACCGTCACGGAATCGATAAGCATCTGACACTCGATGGTTCAGCTTCTTCGTTCGCGCACATCTTTGTAGATCCTGAGGGCGCGCGTTCAATCTACATGAACCCTGCTGCGACGGGGGAAACAACAGGTGAGTACGTTCGCCGTGAACACGCGGCCTACATTCAGTCCTCGCGCGTGCTTTCGACTGAGATCTCGCAGCTTCCGCTGGATGCAGTCGTTGCTGCGCTCGAGGTGGCACGCGAAGCCGGAGTGACCACAGTGCTCGATGTAGACGTATCTCCTCGGGATGCGTTGAAAACACTCGGTGGCATCACTGACTTCGAACGCTCGTTGCAGCTGGCCGATTACTTGAAACCATCAAAGGCAGCAGCCGTTGAGCTCACAAATGAGAATGATTTGCTTGCCGCCGCTTCAGCACTGAGAAAGAAATACGGATCGCGTGCGGTCATCATTACTGACGGTGTCCGAGGGTGTGCCGTTTCATCGACGGAGTTTACCGGAAGTTCACAATCGAATCGGATCGAAGCATTCGATTCAACAGGGGCAGGAGATGCATTTCTTGGAGGGTTCATCGCAGGGCTTCATTTCGGCCTCGAGTGGCCCGATACACTCGCACTTGCGAACGCGTGTGGTGCCGCGTGTTGTGAGATTGCAGGTGCAACTCCAGATCTTGAAAGAAGCCTGGCTCGCGTTCTCGAACTGTATCAGGGAAGACCGTTCAGAAGCGCTGGAGCCGGCGCTTCAACGTCTCATGATTCCGATTTGCCTTCGTCGCCTTACAAAAATGCTATATCAGATTTTCTCAGGATTGCTGTTGAAGAGCTCGACGCGCTGCGCGTACAACTCGGAGAAGATTACTTTCGCGACGTTGCGGACTTGATTACGACGGCCGAAGCAAAAGGAGCCCGGCTTCACGTGACCGGGATCGGAAAACCGGAATATGTAGCCGGATATGTGTCAGCGTTGTTCTCGAGCACTGGCACGCCGTCCTACTTCTTGCACGGCACGGAATGCGTGCATGGAAGCGCCGGGCAGGTAGCTCCGGGCGATGTGGTAGTTGTAATTTCAAACAGCGGCGAGACAAAGGAGATGAAAGCGACTGTGGAGGCGCTGAAGCGAAACGGCGCGCTGATTGTTGGAGTCTCAGGCAATCGTCAGTCCTGGCTTGCACGCGAATGTGAGAAGTTTTTGTTTGCCGGTGTAGCCCGCGAAGGGAGCCCGCTCGGATTCGAACCTCGAACGAGTATTCTCGCCGAGATCTACGTGCTGGCAGCCTTGAGTATCGAACTTCAAGCTCGCAAAGGTATCAGCCATCACCATTACAATGCGTGGCATCCCGCCGGCTCGATCGGGAAAAAGACCGGCAGCCTGACGAAAGAACGAAGAGGTCAGTGAGCAGTGGGTTAGCGCCAGGCTTTAGCTGTGGTCCCAATGTAACCCCAAGCTGGAGCCTGAACTCAGACCCACTGACCACGATTCAAGCGGCGAAGTGAAACTATGTTATTCAAGAATCGCACCCTTGAAGGAATTGTGAATGGAACGATCGATCTGGCGTTTCGACGATGGGATCGCAGACGGGTCAAGCCAGGCTCACACTTGCGAACATCGGCAGGTGTAGTGGTCATCAATACTGTCGACAAAGTTGATGTTAAGGACATCTCCGATGCGGACGCAATTCGGGCAGGTTACACATCAGCCAAAGAACTGATCGAATTCCTGGAATCCTACGAGAAGCCAGGGGACGACTATCGAGTCGGCCTTCACTATGGCGGCGCTGACCCGCGCATAGCACTCAGGGAGCAGAACGATCTCACTGATAAGGAGGTCGAAGAGCTCAAGCAGCGGCTCCAGCGGCTTGACCACGCGAGCCCTTATGGAGCCTGGACTGTTCGCGTGTTGCGTTTGATAAACGATCATCCAGGTGTTCTGGCAGGAACGCTTGCCAGCGAAATCGGCAGAGAGCGGCTCTCGTTCAAAGCAAGTGTCCGCAGGCTCAAGGAACTTGGACTCACAGAGAGCCTCGACGTCGGATATCGACTTTCGCCTCGTGGAAAGGCCCTTCTGAAGAATCTGTGAGTAACGGAGGTTTGAATGGCGTGGGCATACTTGTTGATTGCCGGTGTACTCGAAGTCGTCTGGGCGATTGGACTCAAGTACACGGAAGGATTCTCGCGCCTTTGGCCGAGCGTGATCACTGCAACGGCGATGGTCGCAAGTATCTATTTTCTCGCCCAGGCACTGAAGACTCTTCCCGTAGGGACGGGATATGCAGTCTGGACGGGAATTGGTGCGGTGGGTACGGCGATTCTTGGCATTTTTCTTTTTTCTGAATCAGTCAATCCGGCGCGCCTGATTTCTATTGCGCTGATCGTTGGTGGAATAGTCGGACTGAAGCTAAGCGCGTGAGAGGTGCGATGACGGAGAAGGACCTGTTGGTCATGCAGCTCGAGCAGGCCTTTAACAAGCGATCGTGGCATGGAACAAATCTCCTTGGGTCCGTCCGCGGACTGACGCACAGCGAAGCGTCATGGCGGCCTGGCAAGGGCAGACACAACGTCTGGGAGATCGTGGTTCATGCGGCATACTGGAAATACACTGTCTATCGCCAGCTGACAGGTGAGGCTCGAGGTTCGTTCGCGCTAAAGGGATCAAACTGGTTTGCACGAACTGCACGAGATTCGGAAGAATTGTTCAAGGCTGATGTTGCAATGCTCAAGGATTACCATCGAAAACTACTCGAAGCCGTTCGAGCGTTTCCCGCCGCTTCATATGGCAAACTCGTTTCAGGAAAGAAGAACACGTATCGTGATCTGATTGTCGGTATCGCAGCACATGACCTGTATCACGCAGGCCAGATTCAGTTATTGAAACGATTGCGAGAGAAATAGGGATCAGCGATCCCCGATCCCCCAAATCGCTAACTAAAAGGAGAATCATATGCCGGAGATGAGAGCTTTGACTCTCGATGGGTCTGAGCAAACCATCAGCAGTGAAGTCGTCAGGGATTTTGCAGCCGGACTTCAAGGTAAAGTTATCCACCCGACTGATTCGACCTTCGATGAAGCTCGCAAGGTCTTCAATGGAATGATCGACCGCCGGCCAGCTGCAATTGTAGAGTGCGAAAGCGCCGCAGATGTTGTGCGATCGGTAGGCTTCGCGAGCAGCTACAACCTTCTGACGTCAATCAGAGGTGGCGGTCACAGCGCTCCCGGAAAATGCGTCTGCGATGACGGGCTGATGATCGATCTTTCCAGGATGAAAGGAATTCGCGTCGATCAGGCGAGTCGCGTAGCTGTTGCTCAGCCTGGTCTGCGCCTCGGCGAGTTCGACAACGCAACTCAGGCATTCGGACTCGCGACTACGATGGGAGTTGTTTCCAACACGGGAATAGCCGGACTGACTCTCGGTGGCGGGCTCGGATGGCTCAATGGCCGCTTTGGGCTTGCATGTGACAATCTCCTTGCCGCCGAGGTCGTGACTGCAGACGGAAAAGTGTTGAGAGCAAGTTCGACTGACAACCAGGATCTTCTGTGGGCCCTCAGAGGAGGCAGCGGCAACTTTGGTGTCGTGACCTCTTTTGAATATCAGCTACACGAAGTTGGGCCGATGCTCGCTGGTATGGTAGTTCATCCGCTCAGCTCCGCTCGAAGCGTGTTGCGGATGTTCGACGAGTTTTCGCAAGGGTGTCCGGACGAGCTTAGTACGGCAGCAGCATGTGTCACCGGGCCTGATGGAGGGCGCGTAATCGCGATTGTGGTTGCCTATTGCGGCGGAATCGAGGCAGGCGAGAAGGTCATTGCGCCGTTGCGCAAGTTCGGGCCTCCACTTGCAGATGCAATTCAGCCGATGCCTTACGTTGCACTTCAGTCAATGCTTGACCCGGGTTTCCCGCCCGGCCGCCTTCATTACTGGAAGTCGAATTATGCGAGCTCGGTCAGCGACGGATTCATCGACGTCTACGAGCAATATCTCGCAACGGTACCGTCGCCTGCGACTGGTGTGCTGCTGCAGCAGAAGCATGGTGCGGCGATACGCGTCAATCCTTCCGCGACCGCGTATGCACATCGAAGTTACCAGTACGACTTTGTGATTGCATCCAACTGGGAAAATGCAGCTGAATCGGCGAGGAACATCGAGTGGACGCGCGATTTCTGGGATGCTCAACAGCCCTACGTTGATCGCGCCGTCTATGTCAATCATCTCGAGGATGAGGGCGATGATCGAGTGAGGGCTGCCTACGGTAGCAACTATGACCGCCTTGTCGAGATCAAGCGTAAATATGATCCCGCGAATTTCTTCAGGCTGAATCAGAACATCAAATCAACTTAGGATGGCCTGGGAGCGTTGGAGCGCCGGTCTCCAGACCGGTCACGAGCTGCGAAGCGTGCGAGTCTTCAAGAGCTATACACGACTCGCACGCTTCGCGGCTCGTGGCCGGTCTGGAGACTCCCAGCGCTCCCAGGGCGCCTACTTCTTGATACCCACGAGCTCGATTTCAAAGATGAGAGTCGCGTTTCGCGGGACCCTTCCCGAACCCATTGAGCCATAACCAAGCTCAGGCGGAATGATCAGCTTTCGCTTTCCTCCGACTTTCATTGGAGGGATTCCCTGTCCACCTCCGATCCCGATCTCCCATCCTTTGATAACTTCTCCACGGCCCGGAATAAAATCCACCACAGGGGTCCCGTTGTCGACATTCGTGTCAATCAATGTGCCATCAGGCAGCGTTCCCGTGTATCTCACCAGAAGTGCCTGATTGAATAACGGTCGCTGACCAGTGCCAACGACGATGTCTTCATACTGAACCCGAGCTGCGTCGGAAGATAGTGACGGTGTCGAATTCGGAGTCGGAGTTCCCGGCGGCACTGGCTGCGGGTTTTCGTTTGTACAAGCTGAAGCTAGCAACAAAACAACATATAGAGACAGTCTTCGCATAACGTAGATGTATAATACCGGCGAAATGCCAAACACTCCAGTAACCCGCCCGAGCTCTTCTGGTAAAACCGGGATAACAGCAGCACTCGACCTGCGCGGAATGGCGTTAGCCGCTGCACTTGTAGACAACGAAGGGCGCGTGATCCACTCGGTTCAGCGTGACGTCGAGTCAAAGACGCCGAGAGTCCTTACCGCTGTTATGGCCGAGATGATTCTGGCGATTGCATCTGCCAAAAAGCGCGGCGATAGCGACATCTCAGGAATTGGCATCAGTGTTCCCGAGAATCTCATGAATGGCATCGGTGATCTGATCGGCAGAGAACTCACGAAACAAGGTGTCGATATCCGTCGGGCACCCGGAGTAAGACGCGCGCGAGCGGGAAGATGAGACGTCACCGCATCCTGAGATTGTAGTGAACTCTCGAAGGGTTGCAGCCGTTGCCGGTGAAAGCTGGTGTGGCGCTGCGAGCGGAGCAGAGAACGCGGTGGTCATTACGCTTGGCGAGAAGATCGATGCTGGCCTTTTGGTTGAGGGTCGAATTGTGCGCGGCAGATCTGCCCGCGCCGGTGCCATCGGATGGCTCGCCCTCTGTGAGAACTATCGCGATGAGTTTACTGCCATCGGCTGTCTCAACGTCGAGGCCGGAAGACAATCGCTGACTCGCCGCGCAGTTGAGGCCTGGTCGGGCAACAGCGAGTCTTTGCTGGCCAGGCTGCATGCCACCGATCTCACTCCCGCAACGATCATCCGAGCCGCTCGTGCGGGCGATAGAGTTGCGCTCGCGGCTGTTGGAGCCGTTTGTGAGTGGGTTGGAAGGGCGATCGCCGATCTGGTATCGACGCTCAATCCCGAAGTTGTCGTTGTGCGCGGTGACCTGGCAAGAGACCTAAGGCCATTTTTACCGCAGATAAGGCAGAATGCGAGACGATGGGCATTCCCCCAGGCAATGAAGGATTGCCGCATCGTGCCGTCATTCCTCGGGCCGCACGGCCCTCTGATTGGAGCCGCAAGACTCGCTCAACTTCCCAAAAAGTAAGTTAGAGCTGTGGCTGCTTTTGCTCCGGCTCCGGCTTCTCTTTCTCCGGTGCTCGCTTCAGCGTTGGTCTTTCAGTAGCTGGTGCCTCGGAAGACGAGGATTGTGATGTTTCATCACTGTCAGACGACGTCGCCGTCGGCCTTCGCTTCAACGTTGGGCGGCGGGCCTCATCCATTGTCGTCCCCCGCCGTGAAGCCATGACGCTTATCAACCGCGACTTGACATCGTTGAATTCTGACGAGCTGATCTGGTATTCACCTCTCTCAGGAAATCTGGCTACGAGGCTTTGCACCTCAACTATCCTGTCGCCATTTATCGGATGCGAACTGAAAATCTTGGCGAGCGTTCCGGGTTTCTTCTTTTCCTTCGCCTGAAGCTTCTCAAAGAACGAGATCATCGCGTTCGGGTCATAGCCGGAAGCCCAAAGGTATTGAGCTCCGAGGCGGTCCGCTTCCTTCTCAGCTCCCCTCGAAAACTTGAGGAACGTTAGCGGTACGGCGAGACCGGCAACATTCTGAACGATCATTCCAGCCCAGCCACCCAGAAAAATCAGCGGTATCGACGCGTAGTTGACAAGCTCGCCCTTCGACGCCTGCTCCATTCCGTGCCGCGCAGCGACGTGGGCGATCTCGTGAGCAAGCACTCCGGCAAGCTCTGCTTCGTTCTCCGCTGCCTCGACCAGCCCACGATTGACGTAAAGGAATCCGCCCGGAAGTGCGAAGGCGTTCACCTCATTCGCATCGACCACCTTTATTGTAAAAGGGACCTTCGCGTCAGAGTTGAGCACCAGGTTCTGCGCAACGCGGTTAACGTATTCCAGAATTACGGGATCGTTGACAAGCTTCGCCGTGCGATCGAATTCAGCTGCCAATTGCCGGCCAACGCTGACCTCGCGCTCGACCGAATAGAACTGGATCTGTCCTTTGTTGAGATCGCGCTTACCGATGAGTTGGGGATTGTCCCTATCCTCAAGTGGTTTTGACGTTTGCTGCGCCACGACGCAAACCGCAAGGACCGCGCTCAGCGTCACAGACGCGCTCGACTTAACAACTCTCGAGAGCCACTTTTTCATATTGCGTTCTGACACCCTTTCGTGTCTTTGACGCACGAGTGGTCCCCGTGGTTGTAAGAAATTGCGTTAAAACGACCTTAGGAATGGGGTCAGGGGTCGGATCAGTGGTCGGAGGTAAGAGTTACCACGGAACACACGGTAAAGAGCACGGAAAACATCAAAAGATTTCGAACTTTCAGAGTCTTTCGTGCTCGTGGTTCCGTGGCTTTCCACCGCTAGTGAATCTGACGCCTCGCGACGAGCTGAGAACGCCTTGACCCTCCGACTCCTACTGACCCCCGACCCCTGACCCCTGACCCCTCTCTTGAATCCTCACGACTTAAAATGCTAGTCTCGCGCGGTTTCCTTCGTCAGTCCTCAACAAACTGGAAAGAGAATCTCTGAATGGATAGTTCCACGCGCGTGCTCATTCAGAAGTGGGCAATCGTACTTGCCTCGGGTCTCTTTGTCTTCCTGTTGCCTGTTCCAAGTGGCATAACGCGCCAATCGTGGGGTCTGCTCGCAATCTTCATCGCGACAATTGTCGGAACGATTCTAAGGCCGGTGCCGAGTGGAGCCATGGTGCTGTTGGGAATCACCGCGGTCATCCTCGCGCGCGTGATGCCCGTAGATCCGGCAAGGATTGGTACTGGCAGCATCGAGACTGCGAGAATCAAGCAGGCGCTTGGCGGTTACGCGGATCCGGTAGTCTGGCTGGTGCTGGCGGCGTTCTTCATTTCGAGAGGAATGATCAAGACCGGACTTGGACGCCGAATCGCCTACCTCTTCATTCGCACAATCGGACATAAGACCCTGGGCCTTGGTTACGCTCTCGTTGGGACAGACGTTGTACTGGCGACGATCATTCCATCGAATGGAGCACGATCAGGCGGAATCATTTTTCCGATAGCAAAGAGCATTGCAGAAGCATATGACTCAAAGCCGGGACCAACAGCCGCGAGGCTCGGCGCATTCCTCATGGCTTTTCTCTACCAGTGCGAAGTGATCATCTGCGCGATGTTTTTGACCGGTCAGGCGGGTAACCTTCTGATTCAGCGGTTCGCATATCAGGCGGCAGGGATTGATATGAGCTACACGCGCTGGATGGCCGGAGGAATTGTGCCGGGCCTGGTCGCGCTCGCTATTGTACCGGTGATTCTCTATCGCATCTTTCCTCCCGAGGTGCGATCGACGCCACGCGCATCTGAAATTGCGCAGGCAGAGCTCGATCGCATGGGGCCGATGAAGCGGCAGGAGAAGGTAATGCTGCTCGTCTTCGCGCTTGTGGCTTCGTTGTGGACGACTACCAGACTGCATGGAATCGACTATGCCGCTGTTGCGATGTTCGGCGTCTGCGTTCTTCTTCTGAACGGTGCCATCGACTGGGAAGATATACTCGCAGAGCGCGCTGCCTGGGACGTCTTCATCTGGTATGGAGGGATGGTGCGGCTCGCTGAGGCTCTTGGCGAATCGGGAATCACAAAGCGCTTTGCAGAGAGCGCTTCGAATTTCACGACCGGCTGGCAGTGGTGGGCAGCATTGGCCGTACTGGCGCTCATCTACTTTTATGCTCACTATGCGTTCGCGAGCATCTCTGCGCACGCACTGGCTATGTATACACCGTTCCTGCTGGTGATAGTTGCGGCTGGTGCGCCTGCAGGACTTGCAGTTCCTTTGCTCGCCTATATTTCGAATCTCTCGGCGGGTCTGACACACTATGGGACCACGCCCGGCCCGATCTATTTCGGCGCCGGATACGTTTCCCAGCAGGTATGGTGGAAGCTTGGTTTCATCGCTTCTATACCAAACATTCTTATTTGGACTATTGTGGGCCTTGTTTGGTGGAAGGTGATCGGGTTCTGGTAGGGATCTTCAGTCGTTCCAGAGAAGCTTGCTTTCTCAATCGTCTGGTCGCTAGTCTATAGCTTGATATGTTCATCGACGCTCTCGAGACGCGTTTCCCGGGCGCGATTGAAAAGGCTGATGATTCTTTCGGCCTGCAAACCATCCGCGTCGTAAGTGACCAAAGCCGCGCGGTTCTCGAACACCTGCGCGATGACGCGGAATCCAAATTCGATTTTCTTACTGATCTTACAGTCGTTCACTACCCGGAGAGAGAGCAGGCCTTCGAAGTCGTCTATCATCTCTATTCGTATCCGCGCCATGAACGGCTTCGCGTGAAGGTGAGCATTGGTGATGGCGAGACTGTAAAAAGCGTGACGGACCTCTGGGCGACGGCCAACTGGATGGAGCGCGAAGCGTTCGATCTCTTTGGAGTGAGGTTTGACGGACATCCCGATCTTCGCCGGATTCTGTTACCGAGCGACTGGGAGGGCCATCCACTTAGAAAAGAGCATTACCTCGAATATCAGGAGAACGACTGGGTGCGCAAACATCTGGTGATTCGCGAGGTTCATCCGGAGACGGACCAGACAGGTAAATTTGAATTGACTGATTTCGTGAAGGCGAATCGGTGATGCAGCGATGAGCATGGAGTACGTTCAGAATCGAAGATTCCGCCTGAAGGCGGTACAACGTACAGAGGCCTGAAACAAGGGGCACGTGGTCGAGGATCTGACTGAGATGACCCTCAACATGGGGCCTCAGCATCCGTCGACGCATGGCGTGCTTCGAGTGATTCTCAAACTTGACGGAGAGACGGTAACGGATCTCGACTGCGATATCGGATACCTGCACAGAGGCGTTGAAAAGATCTGTGAGAATCGCACTTATTCGATGATCACACCCTATTGGGATCGCACAGATTATGTTGCTGCGATGGGTGGAACACTCTGCTATGTGCTCACCGTCGAGAAGCTGATGCAGGTCGAAGTTCCTGAAAGAGCGCAATACATCCGCGTTATTCTCGCAGAGCTCAATCGTCTGTGCTCGCATCTGCTCTGGCTCGGCACACACGCGATCGACATCGGTGCGGTCACCGTTTTTCTCTACTGTTTTCGCGAGCGTGAACAGATTCTCAAGATCGTCGAGAACATGGTTGGCGCGCGACTGACATGCCACGCATTCAGGCTCGGTGGAATGGAGTGGGATGTCTATCCCGAGCTTGGTTCGGAGCTGCGAGAATTTCTGGATGTCTTTCCGAAACGCGTCAGCGAATATGAGCAGCTCTTGAGTGAGAATCGCATCTGGCTTTCGAGAACTGTGGGAGTCGGAGTGATCGACGAGAAAGATGCAAAGAACATCGGATTAACAGGTCCGGTGCTTCGCGGCTCGAACGTCAAGTGGGATATTCGGAAAGCGTTTCCATATTCGTCATACGACAAATTCGATTTTGATGTACCCGCAGGACTGCACGGTGACACTTACGACCGGTACCTGGTTCGTCTCGAGGAAATGCGCCAGTCACAACGGATTATCACACAGGCGCTCGAAGGTCTTCCCGAAGGACCGATAATGGCGAAGATGCCGAAAGTCATCAAGCCGCCTGCCGGTGAAGTCTATATGTCAGTTGAAAGTCCCAAGGGCGAGATTGGCATGTATCTTGTCAGCGACGGATCAACGCGACCCTACCGGTTGCGATGCCGACCGCCTTGTTTTGTCAATCTGCAGGCGTTGCGTCAGATGTCGATTGGGCATCTGGTTGCCGACGTCTGCGCAATAATTGGAAGCATCGATATCGTCCTCGGTGAGGTCGATCGTTAGGTAACTCGGGAATGAGAGAAAGAGAGAGGGTTTCGGATTTGAGCAGTAAAACAGCAAGCGGAGTAGCGAAAGCGCGCGAAGCCGAAAAGTTGATTCGGACCATCGTGCTCGAGGCACGCCCCATGACGCGAGAATCGTTTCGGCCATATGGCGAGATGATCAGCGAGCGGGGGCAGGTCGAAATTAATATCGATGGCGGCTGTCCGTGCGTTTTTGTGCAGACAGTTGAGAGGCGGAAGATGAGTTTCGATTTTCTCGGCAGGCACGTTCGAACCGAGCAGGTCTTTTCGCCGCTCGGAGGGGCGAAATCGGTGATCGCTGTCGCGCCGCCGGCCCGCGATGGCAAGATCGATATCAAACGGCTTGCGGCCTTCACGCTCGATGGAGAGGCAGCGTACAAGCTGCATCGCGGGACGTGGCACACAAGTGCCTTTCCGATCGACGAACGCGCGACTTTCCTGGTGCTCGAGCGCGAAGGAACGCTTGAAGACGATTATGAGCTGCGCGATCTCAAGACAGTTCACGGAGTAGTCGTGGAGATTCAGGTCGAGTAGGGGGAAATGTCCGAGGTCTTCGCCTTCGCTTCGGCTCCAGACTGGTTCTTTGATCTCGTGACGCGGGTTGTTGCGATCGACCGAACTATTGTCGATTTCGCCCTTTGGCCCCTCGTACAGATCGCCATCACGCTCTTTATCGTTGCAACGCTGGTTGCCTATCTCGTCTATATCGAACGAAAAATCAGTGCGTTCATTCAAGCGCGTCTCGGACCGATGCGAGTCGGTCCGTGGGGATTGCTTCAGCCTCTTGCGGATCTGGTCAAGCTGATCTCGAAAGAGGACATCATTCCTGACAAGGCTGATCGCACAATATTTCCGGTGGCACCGATGATTTCGGTGATTGCAGGATTCACCTGTCTCGCAGTCATGCCGTTTGGTCCGTCGTGGCTGCATATTTCCGACGTCAACATCGGCCTGCTTTTCGTTTTTGCGTTCTCGTCGCTTGGAGTTCTTGGAATCATCATGGCCGGATGGTCATCGAACTCTAAATACCCGTTGCTCGGTGGACTCCGTTCATCAGCGCAGATGGTGAGCTATGAAGTTGGACTGGGACTCGCAATCGTCGGTGGACTCATATTTACCGGAACGCTTTCGATGGTGGGCATCATCAACGGGCAGATCGAATCAGGCGTTTGGAATGTTCTCTACCAGCCTCTCGGCTTTTTTATCTTTCTGGTGTGCGGGCTGGCTGAAACAAACCGGACTCCCTTTGACCTTCCTGAGGGAGAATCAGAGATCGTCGGAGGCTTTCATACCGAGTACAGTGGGTTTCGCTGGTCACTCTTCTTTCTTTCAGAGTACACCGCCGTCGTGATTGTGTCGTGCGTCGCTGTGACCCTCTATCTGGGGGGCTGGCACGTTCCGTTCGTTACGGGCCGCATCGATCGCGAGGCGATGCCGGCGCTTTACGCTGTCGTTGGATTGACAGGGTTCATGGCAAAGGTACTGGTGTTGATTTATGGCTTTATGTGGTTCCGCTGGACATTTCCCCGCTATCGCTATGACCAGTTGATGGACCTCGGTTGGAAGTGGCTGACACCTGCCGCGCTCGTGAATATCGTATTGACCGGTATCGTTTATGTGCTGCTCAAGCACGGATTCAAGCTGCCGTTTGCAGGACCTGACGCCGCGTTCATTGGTCCGTCAACAATGAGCTCAAAGCTGACAATGACAGGTGTCATGTTCCTTGTTGCGACACCGATCGCACTGGCTTTGGTTGCTTTTATCAATCGAGGCACAGCGGACTGGGAGATCGCCGATCAAAGGCAGAGACAGATCGAAGCCCGCGCTCATCGAAGGGCCCGAATGACTTCAGGGAGTGTGGGGACTGGGGCGACTGCTGAGACAGCTGAGACTGCGGAGACGCCATGAAGTTCACAAAAGCGCTTTCAAGATACTTTCTTGTAGACCTGCTCAAGGGGCTTCGCGTTACGTTCAAGCAGCAGGCCCCACAGGAGATCGTGACCGAGCAGTATCCGAAGGTACGGCCAGTCGTTGGAGAGAGATTCCGTGGCGCGCCGCGTCTCAACCTGGATCCTGACACTGGCGAGTCGCTGTGCATTGCGTGCAACCTGTGCGCGGTCGCCTGTCCCGAGAACTGTATCGAGGTCGGTACGGAGAATCGCGAAGTGACTGCTTCGGGACGGGCGGCACAGAAGCGCAAGGTGTTGACGACATTTATCTTTGATACGTCGCGTTGTCTGTTCTGTAATCTCTGCGCCGAGGCGTGCCCTACGTACTGCCTCGAGCTAACACAGGATTTCGAGCTCGCATCCTACACTCGTAAGGACTTCATCTGGGATCGTGAAATGCTCGAGCACGGTCGCGAAATCAGAAAGTACAAACGCTAACGGCTATGGCACTCACGGGAGCAGCAGCCTGGTTCTTCTGGGCGCTCGCGCTGATCGTACTGATCGGGGGGCTCTTTACAGTACTCTCGCGATCAGCCGTGCACAGCGCCGTGTGTCTCATGATGACACTGATAGCGACCGCCGGACTTTTTCTGTTGCTGAATGCTGAATTTGTGATGGGCGTCCAGATCCTTGTGTATGTCGGCGGTGTAGTCGTCTTGTTTCTGTTTGTGATCATGCTGGTCAACGTCCGCGAAGAGCGGTTGGACAGCGCGCGGCTTTTCAGCAGACAGTGGGTGATGGCAGTCATCTGCTCGGGTTTGCTTGCAGTCACGATGTGGTTTGGGATCAGGCTTTCGGATCCGTATCACAACTTGCGACCAGAGCAGGAAACGCGACTGCCGGTCGAAACGCACTCGAATCCTCAGGGAGCTACGCCGGTATCGAGGAATGCCGAGAACGTGTCGTGGGCGCTCTACACGCAGGCCGCACTTCCGTTTGAGATAGCTTCTGTGCTTCTGCTGGTGGCAATTCTCGGTTCGGTACTTCTGGCGCGAACTCCAAGGCAGGAGCGGGAGGAACAGGAGACGAAGTTGGGCGCGAGCGAGGAGGATGCGTGATGGAGGGGGCTGATACCTACCTGTGGGGCATTCTTGATGTTTCAACTACAACTACGAAGTTTCTGATACTTAGCGCTCTCTTGTTTGTGATCGGTGTAGGCGGAGTTCTCGCTCGCCGGAACATCATCATTATCTTCATGTCGATCGAGTTGATTCTGAACGCGGTCAACATTAACTTCATCGCTTTCACTCGACACTGGCAGGCCGTCGGCCGGATTAACGAACATACCGGCGAGCTCTTCACGATCTTCGTGATCACCGTGGCCGCGGCCGAGGCAGCAATCGGTCTCGGGATTGTGATCTCACTCTACAGAAACCGCGAGACAGTCGCCGTTGATGAGATCGATCTTTTGAAATGGTAGGTATGTTGTACCGCCTGTCAGGCGCGAAGCTGCAGACGTTGCGAATCGTAACGCCCTGAAGATTCCGCGCTAAAGGCGGTACAACATACCTAAGAAATCATGCTCAAGCTCTTATTCCTGGTTCCGCTGCTTCCGCTCCTGGGAGCGATTCTCAATGGAGTGTTCGGGCGGATCCTCAAATTCAGTGAGCGCACAGTAGCGAATATTGCCTGCGCAGCGACGGGGCTCTCGGCGCTGATAGCTCTCGGCGTTATCTGGGAATACGCTCGCAATCTCGCCCCGGCTATCTACAAAGATTCGGTCTTCGCTTTTACGTGGTTTGATGGTGGGCTCGCGCGAACGATCACCGGGGAAGTGCATGATTTCCGTGTCATGTGGGTATATCAGCTTGATCCGCTTGCCGCGGTGATGATGTTCATCGTCACGTTTGTCGGGTTCCTGATACACGTTTTCGCAGTCGGGTACATGTCAGGTGAAGGGCGGATATTACCGCTTCTTCGCTTATCTCAACCTGTTCATGTTCATGATGCTGGTGCTGGTGCTTGGCTCGAACTTTGTGATGATGTTTGTAGGATGGGAAGGTGTTGGGCTCTGCTCCTATCTTCTGATTGGTTTCTATTTCGATCGCGATGAAGCGGCGCGCGCCTCGAAGAAGGCATTCATCACGAATCGAATCGGCGATATGGGTTTCATGCTCGGCGTTTTCGGAGTCTTCGCGCTCTTTGGCACGCTCGACTTCAAGGAATTGAGCGAGCTATTTCAGAGTGGGGGAGCAGCGCGTTACGTCGAAAGTCTTGGCCAATGGGGAGTCATGAGCTGGATCGCATTCGGACTCTTTATCGGCGCCACCGGCAAGTCTGCGCAGATTCCGCTTTTCGTGTGGCTTCCGGATGCGATGGCTGGACCGACACCGGTCTCCGCTCTGATTCACGCGGCGACTATGGTGACCGCGGGAGTGTATCTCCTCGCCCGCGTTAACTACATCTTCTCGGCTGCGCCTTCAGTCATGGCAGTGATCGCGGTGATCGGAGCACTCACGGCGTTGCTCGGAGCGACCATCGGGCTGACTCAAAACGATATCAAGAAGGTGCTCGCGTATTCGACGATATCGCAGCTTGGATTCATGTTTCTGGCGTGTGGAGTTGGTGCCTTCATTGCCGCAATCTTTCACGTCTTCACGCACGCATTTTTCAAAGCTCAGCTCTTTCTTGGCAGCGGATCGGTGATTCACGCGCTTCATCACGAGCAGGACATGACAAAGATGGGAGGTTTGAAGGAGTATCTGCCGAAGACCTACTGGACAATGGTTGCCGCATGGCTTGCGATCTGCGGGGTCATTCCCTTTGCGGGGTTCTTTTCCAAGGATGAGATTCTTCTTCAAACCTGGCTCAACTCAAAAGCCTTATACGGAATCGCGCTCTTCTCGGCTTTCTGCACCGCTTTCTACATGACCAGACTGATGGCGCTGACGTTCTGGACCAAACGGCCTCACACACAATCCGGACATGTCACGAAAACGCCTATCGAGTCTCCACCCGTAATGTTGATTCCTCTTGTGATCCTTGCGGCGCTCTCGCTCGTCGGTGGGTTGATAGGGATACCCGCACGCGCTTGGCGGTCATAACTATTTTGCGGAATGGTTACAGCCCGTGCTGATCAAGGTCGGTCAGGCTGGTGCGATTCACGAAGCCGCCTCTCCAGGGCTTGAGATCGGGCTGATGGGTGCATCGCTTGCGGCAGCGGTTGCGGGAATCTTCCTTGCACGCTGGATCTATCTTAGGAGTCCCGGGGTCGCAGATGCGGCTGCCGAAGTGGCGGGTGGTGTGCCTTACCGGTTGAGCCTGAACAAGTACTATGTTGACGAAGTGTACTCAGCGTTTCCAATTGGTACCACGTTGAGACTGTCAGACGTATTGATGCGCGTCGATGCGCGCGGCGTCGATGGCCTTCCGAACGGATCGGCACGCGCGACACAGATTGTGAGTCTGGTTTCGATGTGGTTTGACAAGTATGTAGTCGACCTTCTTGTCAATCTCCAGGGATGGATAGTCCGCGCCGGTTCTGTTGTGCTGCGGAGCGTTCAGACAGGCTTTGTTCAGAACTATGCGCTTCTCATGGTACTCGGTCTGATCGCGTTTTTTGCGGTATATCTGATAACGGCCAGATGACGAACAGATAATCAAAAGATGAACGAACTGACTCTTGGGAAACTGCACATCCTTTCTGCAATTGTCTGGCTGCCCGCGCTGGGGGCGCTGGCGCTGCTCTTCTTTCGCAAAGAGAGGACGGATGGCGTCCGGCTCTTTGCAAATGTCTGGGCGTTTGTCTGCTTTCTGATTTCGCTTCCGCTGCTTGCTCGCATATGACCGAGCCAAACCCGGCTTCCAGTTCATCGAGGACCACAGCTGGATTCCATCGATCGGTGTCAGGTATCAGATGGGTATCGATGGGATGGCTCTTGTTCTGATCATCCTGACTACTCTGCTCGGATCGATCGCGACGTTGTGCTCGTGGAACTACATACGCCAGCGAGAGAAGGAGTACTACGTCTTTCTACTCCTCCTGCAGACCGGGATGCTTGGAGTTTTTGCGGCGCTCGATTTCTTCCTTTTCTACGTCTTCTGGGAAGTGATGCTCGTGCCGATGTATTTCATCATCGGCATATGGGGCGGCCCCAATCGCCTGTACGCCGCGATCAAGTTCTTTCTCTATACGCTTGTCGGTTCGGTCGTGATGCTGCTCGCGATACTCAAGCTTTACTTCATTCTTCCAGAGCTGGTGCAGGCTCATGCCGGAGAGCTCAACACGTGGGCAGCGCAGTTCGCAGGAAGCGGGGGCAACGAGCGCACGCTTTCAATGATCAACAATGCCCGTGAGATGGCCGCGGCCTCAGGTCCGGGCTTTTATTCGAGCTCATTCAATATTCCCGTGTTTCACGGTGTCGGCCGGTTCATTCCGCTGGGCACGCAGATCTGGCTCTGGGCCGCGTTCTTCGTCGGGTTTGCGATCAAGGTCCCAATGTTTCCGTTTCACACATGGCTGCCGGATGCGCACGTCGAAGCGCCAACCGCAGGCTCGGTCATTCTTGCGGGCGTACTGCTCAAGCTTGGTACGTATGGTTTTCTGCGATTCAGCCTGCCGATTCTGCCGCAGGCAAGCGTCGATTCGCGCGTGCTGCGTGTGGTCGTCCCACTCGCTGTCATCGGAATAATTTATGGCGCGTTGCTGTCTCTTTACTTTGTGTACAAGAGCGCGGACATGAAGAAGCTCGTCGCCTATTCGTCGGTGTCGCACATGGGGATGGTGATGCTCGGGATCTTTGCGGCAAATCCCAATGGCATCAATGGTGCGATTGTTCAAATGGTGAATCATGGAATCTCTACCGGCGCGCTGTTTCTGATCGTGGGAGTACTCTACGAAAGACGGCACACGCGTGAGATTGCTGACTATAGTGGTCTATCGCACGAAGTTCCTGTGTTCGCGACGGTCTTCATGATCATGACAATGTCATCGATCGGTCTGCCGCTGCTCAACGGATTTATCGGCGAGTTTCTGATTCTCAGAGGCGTCTTTGAACGCAGCGTCTGGTGGGGCGTGTTTGGTGTCACCGGAATTGTCCTCGGTGCGGCCTACATGCTCTGGTTTTATCAGCGAACGATGTTCGGAAAGTCGAACCGTGCGCCCGACGCGGAGCTCGAGGATTTGTCAGGCCGCGAGATTGCCTACTTTACGCCCTTGATCGCGCTGGTGTTCGCGATCGGCATTCTTCCTCAGCAATTCATTCTCAACTTCATTCAAACACCGACACGTTACATTATGGCGCAGGTGGATCCACAGTATGCTCCGCGGCAAACGGCGATCGCCCCTCCACCGCCAGTGCCTTCGAAAGTGCAAGAGGAGGTTAGAAGATGAAGCGAGCGGTCCTCGCTGTTTTTCTTGGTGTAATTCTCCTGGTGCCGGCCTGCTCAAAGAAGTCCAGTCCACCTTCAGGAACAAGTGGAACTGGCGGCTCCAGCGCAACTGCAAGCCCGGCAGCTTCGGTAATACCGCTTCCCGGTTCGACGCCGCGAGTACAGGGAACGATTCCCCCTGGCATACCTGAGCGTCTGCGTCGTCCATTGACACGCGAAGAGATCCTGAAGTTGCCGCCGGCGACTCGCGACATGATTCTGCGTGCGCAGGGTCAGCCTTTACCAACTCCAAGTCCAACGCCACGCCCGAGCGCAAGTCCGAAGAAGAAGACGTGATAGGAATCAATTCAAGTGAGCTCTGGATCATTGCGCCGGAGCTCATCATTACACTCTTTGCCTGTGCCGCCCTCGTGGTAGACCTCGTGGCGCAGCGCAAGCGTGGCCGGCTGACGGCGCTATTCTGTCTGACCGGAATCGGGCTGGCACTCGTGTCGACAGGGATTCTTTATGCTCAATACCACGGCACCGAGCGCTTTGCTTTCTATCGCATGGTTGTGGTGGACGACTTCGCGCTCTTCTTCAAGATGCTTTTTCTTGTGGGTGCAGCGGCAGCGGTTCTCATGTCCGTCCGTTTTCTTGACATCGAACGACAGCAATACGGTGAGTACTACGCTCTTTTGCTGTTTGCGACGCTCGGAATGATGTTCATGGCGGCAGGGACTGACCTGCTTTCGCTTTACATCAGCCTCGAGTTGATGGCGATTTCGATATATGTTCTGGTCGGGTTTGTTCGCGGAGACCGCAGATCAAACGAAGCCGCGATCAAGTACTTTCTGCTTGGGGCTTTTTCTTCCGGCATCCTTCTCTATGGCATGTCGCTCTTCTACGGTGCGACGGCGTCGACGAATCTCTACGACATTGCCGCACGCCTCAATCCACTCATTCAGCCGGATCAGCCGATGCGATACCTGCTGCTTGTGGGTCTGGTTCTCATGTCAGCGGGAATGTGTTTCAAGATTGCGGCAGTGCCATTTCATATGTGGGCTCCTGATGCCTATGAGGGTGCGCCGACACCGGTAACTGCGTTCATGTCGGTAGCAGTGAAGGCGGCGAGCTTTGCGATGTTCGCGCGGATTTTCCTCGACGGATTGGCGAGCATGCGTTACTTGCCGTCCGGCGATGGTGCGCCGCTTCCTGGATGGGCGCTGATTCTCGGTCTGGCTGCAGCGGTTACTGTGACGTGGGGAAATATCGCTGCGACGACGCAGCGGAACGTTAAGCGATTGCTGGCGTACTCTTCGATCGGGCACGCGGGCTTTCTGCTGATGGGTCTCGTAGCGGGGAATAAGACGGGTTACACGGGCATCCTGATATACCTGCTTGTCTACACGTTCATGAATCTCGGTGTATGGGGCGTCGTCATCATCCTCCGGCGCGAGTCGATGCCTGGTGATCATGTCGAGGACCTGAATGGGCTGATGCACACGAAGCCGGCTCTCGCGATCTTCATGCTCGTATTCCTGCTTTCGCTGGCGGGAATTCCTCCGACGGCGGGTTTCATAGGCAAGTACTACATCTTTCTTGGATTGATAGAAGCGGGAACGGTTGAATCGAATCCCTGGATGTTCGCACTCGCAGTTCTCGCCGTGATCATGACAGCCGTTTCGGTCTACTACTATTACAGCATTGTGAAGGCAATGTTCCTGACCGAGGCCCGGCCTGGGGATATCGTTGAACCTACGCGAGTGCAGTGGGCAGTCGTGGTTGTTGCGTTCGTGCTGACGATCGGGATGGGAGTGCTTCCACAATTCTTCATCAATCGCTCAGTGGACGCTGCACGGCGATTTCCGGTGATAGAAAAATCACGACTGTGAGAAGTTAGGTGGTTTGAGTTCAAGCTTCAGCTTGGGGTTGGAATGAAACCCCAAGCTAAAGCTTGAACTCAAACCACTTACTCAGCACTTTCCTCGGTACTACATGGCTGAGACAAGCAAACTTGCGCTTGCGCTTTCGGTTGGAACGATCCTTTCGTCTAACGTGATTGGCGGCGTTCTCGCTGGTTACCTGCTTGATCGATGGCTCGATACCAGACCGTGGATGATCATAACGGGACTGATTCTTGGAGCCATCAGCGGTTTTATCGGGCTCTTTCGCATCCTCAATCGCCTGAATAAATGAAAGACCGTCCAATACTCACTGCGACGGCCGGTCTGCTCGTAGCAGCTCCGGCGGTAGCAGTCCTGGTCTTTGTCGATCGGTTCGGGGTCGACGTTCCCTACTTTGACGAGTGGGACGAGATGAGGCACGTCATAGCCTTCTATGAAGGAAGCCTGGGACTGAAGGATCTGATCTCATACCATAACGAGCATCATCTGCTTTTTCCGCGTCTTTTGATGCTCGTGCTCGCTCGTGTTACAAGCTACAACCTGCGCGCATTCATGTTTGTGAATGTGATCGTGCTCTGTGCAACTGTCGGGCTCCTCCTGGTGATTCATCTTCGTGCGCAGCGCGCCCGCAACCGGACAGTGCTCTTCGCGCTTCTGACATTCGTCCCGGTTGCATGTCTTATGCTGACGTTCAGGCAGGTGGACAATCTTCTCTTTGGCATTCAGATCATTGTCTTTTTTTCTTTTTTCTTTTTTGTGCTTGCCATGATGCTTTTGGACTCGAGTCATGGTCTCGACGTCCGCTTTTTCGCAGCAATCGCAGCCGCGATAGTCGCCTCATTTTCATTCGCCATTGGGCTTGTTGCGTTCCCGATAGGATTCATCCAACTCTTACTGCGAAGACGAACAAGGGCAGAGAGGCTCGTTTGGGTTCTGACTGGAGTGGCCGTCTGGATTGTTTATGCTGTCAGCTTCCGGGGCGCGACCCTGGCTGCACAGCCTGCTTTTGCGCTCGGTCATCCCGTGACCGCGTTACTGCAATTGATCGCATTTGTCGGAAACCCATTTTCGACCGATATCTATCCGGCTCTCGGTGTTGGCACAATAGTTCTCGCGCTGTATCTGGCAGTCGCTGGTCTCTTGATACGTGAAGGGCGCTGGCAATCAGGACGCTACACTTCTGTCATGGTTTCGCTGGTGCTCTTTACAGTTTTTTGTGGAGTAATGATTGTTTTCGGCCGCGCTCAGTTTGGTGCACAGGCGGGCCTCGCTCCGCGATATGTAAGCCTTGCGGTTCCCGGAGTCTGTGGACTCTACATGATACTTCTCACGCTCGATGCGACCCGCTGGAAGACAGTTCTCCTCGGCGTTGTCGTTGGACTGATCGCGCAAGGCATACTGACTTCGTATCCTCAGGGCTTTCTCGCAGCCAGATTCTGGAACGCTCAGAGGCGCGCGAATGCACACTACCTTAGAACCTACCGGCAGCAACCGGACGAGCACCTTGCAACACTCTTTCCTCAGGTTGACAAGGTCCGCGAGAGAGCTGCGGCACTTGAAAAATACAGGCTGAGTGTTTTTCGCGAAGCATCTCATGCGAATCCGCAAGCTGCTACATCGCAAACACAATTCGAGATTGAGACAATTGACGGCAAGAGGATTGATGGTAAGACGACTGTCACGGTTGACGGAGCGAAGGAAGTGGTCATTAACGGTTGGGCAACGGACAGTCCAGGCGGAAAGACTGCGGCCGGAGTTTTTATCGTGCTTGATGGAGCCGGTGAAGTGGCGGCGAAGTACGGTCTTGATCGAAGCGCGACGGCCGGGCTCTCAGGTTACGATCGATACTTCTATTCAGGTTTTTCTGCGAGAATTCCACCATCGACATTGACGAGAGGAACCGCATCAGCTTGGTTTGAGAATTGTCAGTGCTGACGGCAGGTTCTACTATTCAACGCCGGCAATTACACTCTCTGTCGAATAACAGGTTTGAAGATCGTAATTACAGGAGCGGACGGACTGGTTGGGCGCGCCCTTTCGCGGGCGCTCTCAGCGGAGCACGCGATTGTCAGCCTGAATCGCCGGCAGCTCGACATAACTGACGAGCTGGCGGTGAGACATGCGCTCGACCGCGAACACCCCGACCTTGTCATCAATTGCGCAGTGGTGCAGGTCGACGCCTGCGAGCGCGATCCGAAGCTCGCAGAAGCGGTCAATGTTCTGGGACCTCGGTACCTCGCGCTGTATGCGCCCCGGATACTTCATTTCAGTACTAACTACGTTTTTGAAGGCGAGCCGCCTGGAAGGCCGCCCTATACGATCTTCGATGAACCGCATCCGGTGAATGTCTACGGAAGAACGAAGCTCCAGGGTGAGCACGCGGTAATTGAAGCGAACGCCAGCCATTTCATAGTGCGCACCGCCTGGGTCTATGGTACCGGCAAGCCGAGCTTTCTGGCATCCGTTCCGGTCAACCTGCGCGCAGGGAGGTCCGTCCAGGCGATCACGGACTCATTTTCGACAACGACTTATGTCCACGATCTTGCCACTCAAGTCGAAACTATTATCTCGGGCGAACGCGTACGGCATCTATCACGTCGTTAACTCGGGAGTGTCGTCCTATTATGAATTCGCGAAAGAGACGGCGCGGCTTCTCAAGCTTGACGAGGCAGAGGCTGATCGACTCATCGAGAAGGTAAGTGAAGCTGATATGAGCAGGCCTGCGCGGCGGCCCCGGTGGACTCCGCTCGCAAACACACTTGAGCCACTTCGAAGCTGGCAGGAAGCACTCGCGAGCTATATACAAGATGATCTCGTGGGAGGTGAGTAGTGAAAAGGATTCCGTTTATCATTCTTATTCTCATTGCGATGTCGCCGTTCTTTCAGGAACGGCAGCCCGTACCAGCGCCCTCATTTGCTGAGCCATCAATATCGAGCGACAACGCCGAAATCGCTTTCGCCTCTGGCGGCGACATCTGGACCGTTCCGATAGCGGGTGGTGAAGCGCGCCTGCTTGTGGCACACCCTGCTCACGAGTCGCGGCCCATCTACTCGCCTGATGGGAAGAATCTCGCGTTTGTTTCCAATCGCAGCGGAAATCCCGACATCTACATCCTCAACTTTGCGAGCGGCGATCTTAAGCGGCTGACTTTTGACGATGGCGCGGACAATCTCGATGGCTGGTCACGCGATGCAGGCTGGATCTATTTCTCATCGACGAGCCGCGAGATTGCCGGGATGAGCGACCTTTACCGAGTGAGGTCCTCGGGTGGAACGCCAATGCAGATCAGCGCTGACCGTTTTGTGAGCGAGTTTTTCGCGGCTCCATCGCCCGATGGGTCTCGAGTTGCATTCAACGCGCGTGGGATCGCAAGTGGTCAGTGGTGGCGGAAAGGACACAGCCACATCGACGAGTCAGAGATCTGGGTTATGGGCGACGGACCACGTGCGTCATATACGCGCATCACGGAGAGAGGCGCCAAGGACATATGGCCGATGTGGAGCGCCGACGGAAAAAGCATCTACTTTGTTTCCGACAGGACCGGAACAGAGAATGTCTGGGTTAAGACAAACGGCGGAGCGGCGCGGCAGATCACCAAATTCACTGATGGCCGAGTCTTGTGGCCGTCGATTGCTCAGGATGGCAAGACGATAGTTTTTGAACGCAATTTCAAACTCTGGAAGCTCGATCCGGCAAACGGACAATCAACCGAAATCCCGATCACGCAGAAGAGGTGTTCCGACAGGCCCGTCCGTTGAGCGAGTGACGATGACAAATCAATTTCCGGAGCTTCGGCTGTCGCCGGATGGAAAGAAGATTGCCTTTGTCGCGCGAGGCGAAATCTTCGCGGCTTCTGCAAAGGATGGCGGCGATGCGATGCGGCTTACAACGTCGCCGGCAGTTGAAAATCAGATTGCGTGGGCGCCGGACAGCAAGCGTCTCGTCTACATATCCAATAGCAATGGCGCGCCTTTGCTTCATATGTACGATTTCGTTAACCGGCGCGATACGATTCCGGGAGAATCGAAGGGAGGCGACGCAGACCCGCGATTTTCGCCCGACGGCAAACTGATTGCATTCATCCGGAATGGAAATGAATTGCGCATCTGGAACACGGAGAGCCGGCAGGAAACTCTGCTCGCCAGGGGCCATTTCAATCGGCCTCCCTTTTCACAGGAGAGGTCCTACACGTGGTCACCCGACAGCAAGTGGATCGCGTATCTGAGTGCCAGCGACAAATCGTTTCGCAATGTCTATGTGGTGAACGTGAAAGCTCCCGAGGTAGTGACCGCCAGAGGAGGTGACTCCAAACAACTCAGCTTCCTGGCAAATGTCTTCAGTGGGTCACTCGCGTGGAGTCCTGACGGCACCTATCATTCTGTTCAATACGACACAACGAACCGAAACCGGCCGTATCGCGAGAATAGATCTGATCCCGACGAACTCCAAAGTTCCGCGAGGATCAGTTCAGTGGATCTCTTCCGCGAGCAGCCAGCGTCACCCCCGATGCCGCCGCGCGTTGCGCCGGGTGCGCCTCCTCCCGCTGAGGGCACAGAAAAGCCCGCAATCGAAAAGAAGGGCAAGGAAGCCGAGCCAAAGGATGTTCAGATTGTGTTTGATGGCATTCGCAGGCGGCTCTCGATCTTGCCGGTAGGTGTTGATGCTGATTCGGTTGCGATCAGTCCCGATGGCAAGTCGATTCTCATGACAGCCGGCGCGGCCGGTCAACAGAATCTCTACCTCTATTCGATCGATGAGCTTTCGCGCGAGCCAGCCGTCGCGCGGCAGTTGACGTCGACGCCGGGATTCAAATCGAGTGCTCAGTTTTCGCCTGATGGCAAAGAGGTCTTCTATCTCGAATCGGGCCGCATCAGCGTTGTCGCAGTTGAATCGAGGCAGGTGCGCCCGTTGGCGGTGACTGCAGAGATGGATGTGGATTTCGCGAAAGAGAAGATGACGGTTTTTGCGCAGGCATGGGGCTACCTGAATGATTACTTCTATGACCCCGCTTTTCATGGAGTCAACTGGGGAGCGGTAGGCGCTCGCTTTGCACCTCAGATAGCAGGATCTCGGACGCCTGATGAAACGCGGCGGCTCTTGTCATTGATGGTCGGAGAGCTGAACGCATCTCATCTCGGAGTCTCCGCTCCTCAGGGCTCAACGCAGAATGCAGGAGGCCGGCTGGGGCTCCGCTTTGATCGCGCGGAATACGAACGGGACGGCAAGTTTCGGATCACAGAGATCATCGATCTTGGTCCTGCTGCGCTACTCGGTGAGATAAAGATCGGAGACTACCTGGTCGCAGTCGATGGAACGCCGATCGGAGCAGCTTCCAATCTGGATGAACTGCTTGCATACAAGGCTAACAGAAGAGTCTCGTTGACAGTGAGGAGTGGATCGTCGGTGCAGCGCGATCGCGAAATCATTGTGCGTCCGGTTACGATCGGAGTTGAGAAGAATCTTCTTTACCGGCAATGGGTGAATGAACGAAGGGAGTATGTAGCGAAGGCGAGCAATGGGAGGCTCGGTTATGTGCACATGGCAGACATGTCGGCCGGGGCACTCGAGCAGCTGTATGTCGATCTGGATTCCGAGAATCACACGCGGGAAGGCGTAGTCATTGATGTGCGCAACAACAATGGCGGATTCGTGAATGCGTATGCGCTCGACGTCTTTGCGCGCCGCGGGTATATGAATATGACAGTACGCGACCAGCCAACGTCTCCGGCGCGAACGATGCTTGGTCAGCGAGCGCTGGATGCGCCGACAATTCTTGTGACGAACCAGCATTCTCTTTCGGACGCCGAGGATTTCACTGAAGGGTATCGTGCACTGAAGCTCGGAAAGGTTGTCGGTGAGCCTACGGCTGGCTGGATAATATACACGTCGAACGCGTCACTGATCGATGGTTCGGGATTGCGAATTCCATTTATCAAGATCACTGATGGGAAAGGCGCTGTGATGGAGATGAATCCGAGGCCAGTCGATGTACCGGTAACGCGCCCGATCGGAGAGGGATTGACGGGGAAGGACAGCCAGCTTGATGTGGCTGTGCGCGAGCTTCTGAAGCAGATTGGTAACGGAGGCGTCGCCGCCAAATGAGCGAAGAAGAGACGACATCGAATTCGAACCGAACCGATTCCGGTTGTTCCCGGACAGACCGTCTGCAATCGAAAGGATGCAAAAGGGAAGTTGTGCTGGGGACCTCTCAAGAAGCGCCCCGATACCGGACTATCGATCGAAGACGGAGCTCGAGGGAGAGCCGGTGATCTACAGATGCGGTCGCTGCTACACGGTGTATGTCGGTCCGCCGCAGGGATTCCTGCGTGACAAGAGGATGGAATCGTTCGTCATGGCCGAACAGCCGGAAATTACGCCGCCCGAACCGAAGCCACCAGCACACGAAGCGCCAAAGAAGGATCCGGCAACGCCACGCAGATCCCAATGCAACCCCAAGCTGAAGCTTGAACTCAAACCTAATATGTGGTTTGAGTTCAAGCTTTAGCTTGGGGTTGCATTGACACGCTCCATAAATCTTCGAAGGGCGTTTCGGAGTGACGAGTTCGAAGTTCTGAACGACCTTACAAACTTCAGAGTGGTTATCGGGCGGGCAAGAAGCACACGTGACAGTCGGGTTCTATCAAGTGTTCCATCTGGCTGAATCGCGAGGTTGAAATCCGGCAGGTCGTCTGCTGCGTCGTCTGAGATCACACGCAATACTGCCGCGGGTACGCCTGCCTGCCGGCATACATTCAGCAACTGAAAAGTCTCCATATCCACGACATCAGCCTGATGCTGGTTCCGAAGAGCCTTCTTATCGGCTGCCCTTACTACTACCTGTGGCACCGTCAATCCGTTTACGCGAACCCATTCGGTCGGGCCGGGGATTGGCTCGCAATCAAACGAGTCTCCATTCAGGTTGGTGGATTTGTTGTAGACGACGATGTCGCCAATCTTCAACCGGCTGTCGAGAGCGCCGGCGAATCCTGTGATCAGAATGAGATCGCAATCGGGGATAGATGCTTGTGAGATATTCGGGGCTCCGATTCCTACCTGGATAATCGGCACTGAGGGCATAGCCTCTCGAGCAATGCGGCGCTCGGCGCTCGTAGCCACGACAACACAAAGGCGTAGTCTATTCATCGCAGGTCATCGCATGGCCGTGAACAATCTCCATTCACCGGGGATTCCGGGCAGGATTCTCGAACCTCGATCTTCGAATCTGAGACCCGAGCCGGCAACCAGATCCTTGACCGTGCCTGAGACGAGGACTTCTCCAGGTGCAGCGTGGATCGAGAGTTGCTCACCGATGCGCACCGCCAGGCCACGTACAGTCTCGTCCGCGATTTCGCACTCGCCGGTATGCAGGCCGCACTGAATGACTATGCCAAGCCGTCGTGCCGCATCGCTGATTGCAATGGCGGCGCGAACTGCGCGAGCCGGTCCGTCAAACGTGGCGGTGAGCGATCCATCTTCGTGTCGAATCCGGCGGCCGTTGAAAAGCTCGAGCTCCCTCCGCGCATGTTCTCTCAAATGTTCAAGGAGCTCAGTCGGTTTCTGAATCGAGGATATACGGGTGACGAGGACCGTAGCCAGCGTTGTATCCCTGACAATCGGATGCCGGACACCTGTCAGGAACTCTTCGATCTCGTCGAGGATCGCATCCTGATCACCGACAAAAGGCAGATGGTCCGAGCCCGGGAAGCTCAACCATCTTTGCTCCGGGAATCTGGCTCGCGACGAATCGGCCTTCTTCGACCTTGCAGACATCATCGGCAACGCGGTGAATTATCAATGCAGGCACGCGGATCGATGGCAGCACCTGTCTGACATCGATTTCAGCATTCATCTGCGTCAATCCCAGTGCTGCTCCCGGGCTGGCTCCCATACGCAGATAGGTTGACCACCATTCACGGAACTTCTGATCACCGGCCAGCGTCGGTGCGCGCTCGTCGATGCCAACCGGACCTCCCCAGTCTTTGCGAATCTCTTCAAAGAAATGAGCGCGCTCGTCCGCAGTTGGCGCCCACGGATATTCCGGATCACGAATTCGCTTGGCATAGGTGCCGATCATAACAAGAGCGGTCACTTTTTCGGGGTAGGTTGCGGCAAAAAGGCTGCATAACGGGCCGCCCTCTGAGACTCCACACAACACGGCGTGTTCGGAACCTACTGCGTCGAGCACTGCGCGCACATCATCCATGCGCTGTTCGAGAGTCGGCAACGCGTCCATAGGAACGCGGTCCGAGAGACCTGTGCCGCGCTTGTCGAAAATAATCAGTCTCGAAAACGAAGCAAGCCTTGAAAGAAACTTCGCGAAATGAGGCTCTGCCCAGAAGTATTCAAGGTGCGAGACCCATCCCATGACAAAGACCAGGTCGATAGGACCATCACCAACTACCTGGTAGGCAATATTGACGTCACCACTGCGCGCGTAGCGGACCTCTGGCGTGGAAACAAGCTGCCGTTGAGATTCGCGCGCGGTGAAATCGCCGATTTCCAGTTCGCGACTGAGTCTTTTCAGATCGACCAACACTGGCTCTATAGTCTGATACCGGTCGCGTGGTTCCTTGCTGAGCATTCTCGAAACGATCGGCTCGAGCGACGGAGGCACATCGGGCCGAACCGAGCCAAGCGGTGGAGCATCGTGACCGAGAAGACTCAAGAGAACATCTGTTCGAGTGTCGCCTCTGAACGGTGGATAGCCTGCGATCATTTCGTAGATCACAACCCCGAGTGAGAAAACATCGCTGCGTGCGTCCACTTTCAGTCCACGGGCCTGCTCGGGTGACATGTAATCGAGCGTGCCCATGATGAATCCCGAATCGGTTTGTGTGGCAACAGATGAACTGGGAGACCGCAGGAACTGCGAAGATCCTGAAGATCCTGAAGATCCTGAGGACCCAGAAGGTCGCGAAGGTTGCGGAGATCCGGGAGACTGCGAAGATTGCGTCGCCGAAGTCTCGGCATCCTGCATTGCTGGTTTCGGTTCTGTGAGTTTTGCAACACCGAAATCGAGGAGCTTCACGTAGCCGTCGGGCCTCACCATTATGTTGCCAGGTTTGATATCACGATGGACGATTCCGCTCGCATGCGCGGCGAAGAGCGCGCTCGCGATTTGAGTTGCGATGTCACACGCGACGGCGATTTCTATCGGACCCGCACCTATTCGCTGGGAAAGTGTCTCACCTTCGATATACTCGGTTGCAATAAAGTGAAGCCCATCGACGCTCTTGATCTCATAAACCGTCAGAATGTTCGGATGATTGAGCGCGGATGCTGCTTTGGCCTCGCGAACAAATCGCCTCAGACTTGCTGCGTCGCGTGTGAACTGTTCTGAGAGCAGCTTGAGTGCCACTCGCCTTCCAAGCTCGACGTCACGCGCGAGATACACCTCACCCATTCCGCCGGCGCCAAGCGGCGATATGATCTCGTATCGATCCAGCCGCGCACCGATCGCAAGTCTCTCGAGTCTCGGTCCTGTTTTTCGTGCCTTCGCAACACCAGTCGCTCCACCTTGCCGTTCGTCGGTCGTAAACGCATGGATCGTATGTCCGAATGCCGAAGTCGTCTCGTAACGGACTCTTCTCGCGCGAACGACAAAGCGGTAGCCCCGCTTCGGAACGGTCTCAATGTACTGCCCGCCGTCCTCACGCTCGCCGAGCGCCTTCCGGATAGTCGAAATGTTTTGGGCGAGGTTGCTCTCCTCGACGTAGGTATCCGGCCAGACGCGCTTCATTAATTCGTCTTTAGACATGACATGGCGGCTGTTCTCTACGAGCGCGAGCAGCGTATCAAAGGCTTTTGGGGTGAGGGGGATGCACTTGCTTTCGCGGAGCAGCAAGTGCTCTCGAGGATCAAGACGAAACGGTCCAAACTCGTACAACTGACTTGCACTTCTAGACATATGAGCTTTCACGCCGGTTGCGAAATTGCTTTCACAAAATTCTCAAGACACTTTCAAGTCAACCGAAAGACTTAAGCCCAGAGCCTCCCCTAGATTGTCACGCAGAATGAGGTCAACGATCAATTCGATGTGGCGCTTTACGAACCGGCCAAGTCTGTTTCATTGGCCAAATCTGTTTCATTGGATAGCTACGTATTGTGTGAGTCGAGGGGTGGCGATCCGCCTTCGGGCGGCGTCACTCCTGCACGAAAGGAGTTTTCGCAGTATGAGCGACCGAAAGCAGACCCACGCCATAGTAATTGGCGGCAGCGTCGCCGGCTTACTGGCAGCGAGAGTCTTATCTAAATATTTTCAACGCGTTACATTGATAGAGCGCGACAAATATCCAAACGCACCTGAACACCGGCCCGGTGTGCCGCAGTCACGTCATCTTCATGCACTCCTGCTTCGCGGCAAGAGAATTATTGAACGACTCTTCCCTGGTATCTCTGATGAATTGATGAACGCCGGTGCCCTCGAGCTGGACGCCGGGGCTGACTTTGCCTGGTTGATGGGTTCAGGTTGGGGGATCAGGTACAGATCGGGGATTACCGCTCTCAGTTTCACTCGCAATCTGCTCGATTTCGTGGTTCGACGGCGCATCAGTCAAATTTCCAATATCGAGCTTCTTGAAGAATCCGATGTAATCGCACTCAGGGCGACACCGAATGGAGACCGCATAACGGGTGTCACCATTCGTGAAAGGCATGTCGAGGGGCGTATCAGCAGCACCGGCAGAGATCTCGAAGCTGACCTTGTCGTTGTAGCCAGCGGCCGTAACTCGAAACTCTCGGAGTGGCTGGTTCAGCTCGGTTACGATGCGCCGGAAGAGAGTTACGTGAATGCGAATGTTGGATACGCGAGCCGGTTCTACAGCATCCCCGACCAATTGGAATCTGATTGGAAAGCAATCTTCCTGCAGGCTCGCCCGCCCGAGCGAACAAGAGGCGGAATCCTGTTTCCGGTTGAAGGCAATCGTTGGATGGTCACTCTCATGGGTGGCGATCGAGATTTTCCGCCAGTCGATGAGGAAGGATTCAATGATTTCGTGCGCAGCCTGCCTTCGAGCGAACTTTACGAGGCACTGAAGAACGCCAAAGCTCTAACGCCGGTTTCGGGATATCGAAACATGGAAAACCGCGTACGTCACTTCGAAAAAATGCGCCGCTGGCCACAAAGACTGGTCGCGCTTGGCGATGGTGTTTGCGCTTTTAACCCGGTCTACGGACAGGGGATGACCATGGCGGCAATTGGCGCCGAGCTGCTCGACAAGATGATCGGCAGGCGTGGGATCGACGGGATCGGAAAAGTGTTTCAGAAAGCACTCGCCAAAGAGAACCACGCTCCGTGGATGCTGGCTACTGGAGAGGATTTCAGATATCGGACTGCTCAAGGAGCGAAACCAGGCTCAATGCTCAAATTCATGCACTGGTATCTCGATCGAGTGTTTGAGCTCTCAACGAGAGACACGATAGTGCGGCAACGCTTCTTTGAGGTGCATCAGATGATCAAACCGGCGGCCGCATTGTTTGCACCAGGTGTAGCGTTGCGAGTGATGATGGCAGCGATCGCGCCAGTTCAGGCAAAAGCGGCTCACGTTCGGAAAGCACGACCACTGAGATCACAGACCACAGGAGACTGAAAGTCACCGCCTGGGAGCGCATGCCGTACCGCCTAGCCACGGGAGGACGATTTGTCATTTGAGACTTAAGATTTGTCATTTGTCATCGATCAGCAGGCGACCTGAAGAAAATGAGAAATCTCGAATCTCAAATCACTGGTCGAGAGCGAATGATAGTCAACGCAGAGAGCGTCAGAGTCGGAGACGCATGATGAACCTGTGATGGCGGTTTTCCGGCTAGCGTTGCTCTCGCGTCTTACTATACTTCGCTCTCCGGCGCCGAGCTTCTTCGCGCTACCCAGGCGTTCCCAGGGCTTGCCCTTCTGACACTGCGTTGCTAGCTTCTAGCTCATGCCGCTGCTGGCAACCTTTCTCTTCATCCTATTTCTTCAAACGCCTGATGCCATCGAGCGGGCCGACCGGCTCTTTTCCTACGGCGAGAATCCGGCGCGGGATCGCGAAGCGTTTGCGATCCTCCAGAATGCGGTAACTGCAAGCGCGGGCTCGAGCGACTATCAGCTATTATGGCGAGCGGCGAGAGCGGCCTACTACACAGGCAACTACGAGAAAGCCATAGCCAACGCAGAGAGCGCGGTGCGCATCGATGCTAAGCGACCGGAGGGGCATTTCTGGCTTGGAGCCGCATACGGCGGAGTCGCGGAGAAGCGCGGTATGTTCAAGGCACTTTCGCTCATAGGCAAGGTTCGTTCTGAAATGGAGACGGTGGTTCGCATCGCCCCGGCATACGAAGATGCTCGCGCTTACATGGCGCTCTGCGAGCTTGACAGGCAGCTTCCGCGGCTACTTGGAGGGAACGCGAAGCGGGCGGTCACTTACTGTGAACAGGGCATCAGGCTTGCTCCGTCGAATCTCGAGCTCAAGCTCGCGCTTGCGCGAGCATACGAAGAGGTGGGTCGCCGTGCGGACGCGCGCAAGCAGCTCGAAGAGCTTCTGTCGCTGCCGGTAAACCCGCTGCGAGCAAGCTACGATCGCGGTGTAAAGGAGGAGGCGCGCCGGTTGGTACCAAAGCTCTAAGAAGTTCTTAGCGGCCTATGTGGAATCCTCTCTCAAGCTTTCGATCCCAGATGATCGCCTTCCTGACGATCACGCTCGTCGTGACTGCAGTGGTGCTCTCGCTCGTCAATCAAAGGCTCGAGGAGCGAACGACGAGCCAGGTTGATGAGTATATACAGGCAATCACGCTCGCCAACGATGCTGTCTTCGAGTCGTTTGCGAAAGGACAATATCTGGCGGAAGTACTCAAGGACCCGGCGCGCAGGCAGCTGGAAGTCAGCAATCAAAGCATCATTCGTCACATACTGATTCTCGAAGAGGACGGCACCGTTTACGACAGCACCGAGAAGAATGAAATCGGTGCAAGGATTGCCTCTCAGACGCACGATCTGCCGCCGTTGCTGCGCGGTGATTTGAAGCTCAATGAGCGCACGGGAAAGAGCGAAGGTCTAAGGTCGATGGCCACGACGATTGACACTGAAAAGGCGCGCCGGACGATCATCGTCGTCATCTCGATGGATCGCCTTCAACGGATCAAGGATGAAGCAGGCCGCGCCCGGCTCATTAGCCTTGCCGGGATCGGCGCTGTACTGATTCTGCTGATAGCCTGGTTCAGCCGGCATGCGACTCGCCCGATCAGCAGTCTGGCCGAAGCAGCGCGCCGCGTCGCATCGGGCGATCTCGACTTCGAAGTCGAGGTCAACCCGAGCGGTGAAGTTGGCGCGCTTGGGAAGACATTCAACGAGATGCTGGCTGACTTGCGCCGCAAACGCGAGCTGGAAGAGCAGCTCAAACGCGCTGAACACTCGGCAGTCGTTGGCCGTCTGGCTTCCGGAATTGCGCATGAGATCCGAAATCCCCTCAACTTCATAAACCTTTCGATCGATCATCTGCGAGAGCGGCTTTCAGCGACGGCGTCAGACTCACGGGAATCACGAACCGAGTTCGCTCGAATACTAGGCATGATCAAGGACGAGATCGGGCGGTTGAATCATATGGTCAGCAATTTTCTGAGTTACGGCCGTCCGGCACGGTTCAAGCTCCGCGAGCTTGACGCCAGCACGCTGATAGGCGAGATTGCAGGATCTGGTTCGTGCCCAGGCTGAAGAGCAGCATGTTGGCCTTGAAGTGTACGTCGAGGGCGATGGCTCGACGATCTTCGAAGGTGATGCCGAACAGCTGAAAACGTGTTTCTCGAACCTGGTGATCAACGCGATCCAGGCTATGCCGGATGGCGGGCGAATGACGATTACGCTCCGCCCGGGCGAGCACGATCAGGTGATCGAATTCTCGGATACCGGCTCCGGGATTGCTCGCAGAAGCTATTCAGCAGATATTCGAGCCCTACTATTCAACCAAGGAAACGGGCATCGGTCTTGGTCTACCGCTGACGCGCAAGATTATCGAAGAACACGGCGGCAAGATTGAAGTGACGAGCGAACTTGGTGTGGGATCGACTTTCAAAGTAACTCTGCCTCGCGAACCGCAGGCAGCCGCCGTTTCGACATATACAAATCAGATAGCGGAGCCAGGATGAACCCGAGAAGAATTCTTGTAGTAGATGATGAAAAGAACCAGCGCGATATTCTCCAGATGATTCTTTCAGGCGAACGCGATGCCGCAGGCGATGCGCTCTATGATGTCACGATTGCGAGCTCGGGCCAGGAAGCTCTGAAACGATTCAAACACGAACGATTCGATCTGGTGCTGACCGATCTGAAAATGCCCGGGATGGACGGGATTCAGTTGCTCAACGACTTGTCTCAGATCGAAAGCGCAACTCCAGTGATTCTCATGACCGCCCACGGTTCGATCGATTCGGTCAAGGAAGCCCTGAGGGGAGGGGCGTTTGACTACCTCGAGAAACCGCTCGATCGGACCAAGCTGTTGTCCGTGATTCGCGATGCCGTTTCGCGCATGCGAGCGGTCGATGAAGAAATCATTGGCGTGTCGGAATCGATGGAACGCGTCAAGAAGATGATCGTCAAAGTTGCCGGTTCGAGTTCGACAGTATTGATTCGTGGTGAATCGGGGACCGGGAAAGAGCGAATCGCGCGCGCAATTCACAAAGCCAGCCCGCGTGCTGCTGAGCGCTTTCAAGCCGTCAATTGCGCGGCTATCAACGAAAATCTTCTCGAATCAGAACTCTTTGGCCATGAGAAGGGTGCATTCACGGGTGCGGTGTCAGAAAAGAAAGGGCTCTTCGAGATTTCTGACAAGGGCACTTTGTTGCTTGATGAGATTGGTGATTTGAATGTAGGCATGCAGGCCAAGCTGCTGCGTGCCCTTCAGGAAAAGGAGATCCAGCGCGTCGGCGGGACCCGGCCGATAAAGATTGATGTGCGCGTGCTGGCGGCAACCAATCGCGAGCTGGAAGCGATGGTCAAGGACAATCGTTTTCGCGAGGACCTCTATTACCGGCTGAACGTGATACCAATCAATGTGCCTCCTCTGCGCCAGCGCCGCGAAGACGTCGATGTGCTCATCGATTACTTTCTCAACAAACACGCGACCTCCGCTGCGCGGCACATCAAGGTGTCGGGTGAGGCTCGCAAAGTGCTTTTGGATTACGCATGGCCGGGAAATGTGAGACAGCTCGAATCTGCAATCGAACGCGCGCTGCTGCTGGCCGAAGGCGACGAAATCACCCTCGAGGACCTGCCGCTCGAGATCCGGCAGACGACACCCGCTCAGGCAGTCGGCGGATTCAAACTTCCGCCTGAAGGCATTTCTTTCGAGGATCTCGAACGTTCATTGATCATCCAGGCAATGGAACAGACAGGCTGGAACATCACTCGCGCCGCAAAGCTTCTCGGGCTGTCGTTCCGAACGATGCAGTACCGCCTGGATAAATTCGGGATCAAGAAGGCAGGGACGTAGGTAAGCTGTGGCCTGGTGAGCGCCGAGGCTCCGCGTCGCCTTGGCGCGCGGCAGCTGAAGCTTGAACTCACGCATTGTGGCTCACTTAGCTGCCGCTGCCGCGCAGCGGCAGCGGGCGCTACCCAGGGTACACGTACCTTGGAAATCACATGCAATTCGCACAATCTGCCATCTCGCTTCTTCTTTTCGCTATTGCATCGTTTCTGCAACCCGCTCAATCTGCCGATCTGATTCTTCACAACGGCGCGATATATACCGTCAACACGCGCCAACCCTGGGCTGAAGCGGTAGCGATCAAGGGCGACAAGATAGTTGCAGTTGGTGCAGACAAGGATGTCCTCCGATTGCGAAGCGCACAGACGAGAGTAATTGATCTCGAGCGACGCTTCGCGCTTCCCGGATTCAACGACAACCATGTCCACTTCGCGCAGGCTGCGGCCTTTCTCGAATTCAACATCATGGCGGTCGGCACCCAGGATGAATTCCTTCGTCGTTTGCGGGATGTGACCTCGAAATTGCCCGAAGGTGAGTGGGTCCTCGGAGGCTATTGGGGCGCTTACGATCAATGGGCCGCTGGCAGCGCGGGCGGAGCAAAACGCACGCCCTTTGTTCCTGACATGTCGCGCGCTGATCAAATCACCCGAAAGTATCCGGTATTCATTCGAAAGTTCGACGACAGCGAGTTTGCAGCCAATACCGCTGCACTCTCGGCCGTTGGCGTTGACCCATCGAATCCGATTGCGTCGGACGTCGAGTTCGTGCGCGACGATCGTGGTCGACTGACCGGAATCATGCGTGGCAGAGGAGTGAGCAGGTTGTTCGCATCGAAGGTTCCACGTCGCTTCTCGCATGCGCGGCGAGTCGAGCAGACGCGGCGTGCGCTCGCTGAGATACGAAAGTTCGGCGTCACGAATGTCAGCGACATGTCTGATGACGAGCAGCTCGAAATTTACCGCGAGCTGCGCGATCGCGGAGAACTGACTGTGCGCATTCATTTCCGGTACGGGCTCGATCGGTGGAAAGAACTTGCGGACAAGGGGATCAAGGTAGGTTCCGGCGATGAATGGATTCGTCTTGGCGCGCTCAAGGGACACATTGATGGAATCATGGGCACGAGCACTGCCCGGTTCTTTGAACCTTATTCGAACAATCCATCGAGTCGCGGCCGCTGGCGTCCGCTGATGGTCGACGATAAAGGTAATTTCGTTGAAGGTAAGTTTTTGGGCTACATGCTCGATGCGGACAAGGCTGGGTTGCAGATGACCGTGCACGCGATCGGTGATGAAGCCAACCACGTGCTCCTGAACTACCTGGAAGAAGTTGAAAAGAAGAATGGCGCGCGTGACCGACGGTTCCGCCTGGTGCACGCGCAAGTGATTGCACCGGAGGATTTCAAACGGCTGGGCAAGCTTCGTGTCGTCGCGGAGGTGCAGCCATTTCATCTGAGCGATGATATGCGCTGGATGGAGGAACGCATCGGCGCCACAAGAAACAAGGGCGCATACGCCTTCAAAACGATCAAGGCGAGCGGAGCGATCCTTACGTTTGGAACTGATTGGCCCGGAACGTCAGCTGCGGAGTACCCGATCAATCCAATGTTCGGCCTTTATGCCGCCGTAACGCGCCAGACGCTTAAGGGCGAGCCGCGTGGCGGCTGGTTTCCGGATGAGAAGATCGGTATCGAAGATGCGATCAAGGCTTACACCTTGAACACTGCGTACGGAAATTTTGAAGAAGCGCAGAAGGGCTCGATAGAAGTGGGGAAGGTTGCCGATGTGGTAGTTCTATCGAAGAACCTCGTGCGAATTCCATCGGACGAGATTCTGAAGACCGAGGTGATTCATACGATCGTTGGCGGAAAAGTCGTCTACAGTTCGAAAGGGATGTAGATCACGTTAGCCGATACTATGACGCTGCTTCGCAGCGTAATCACCGCGGAGCGGTGCAGAACGTAGCCAGGGGTTGAGTCTTCGAAAACCCCAATGGTTCCATTGTGCAAGGGTGTGCATCCCGGAGGGATGCGAGAAACGGACATGGTGAAACCTGCGCGTTCTCTTGCATCCCTCCGGGATGGCGATTGTCACTGGCAATCGATCCAGGGGTCTTCGAAGACTCAACCCCTGGCTACGGTTACTTCGCACGCCTCCGACGTAGTTCCAGCCTTAGCGAATCGCTTGCGTGAGTACTCGACCTTCAGAGTTACTTGGCGCCGTCAGGCCCAGAATTGATGATAGCGTTGGAGCGATGTCGGCCGGGCTGCATGCTTCGTGGAAAGTTCCCTTTGCCACCCCGGCTCCCATGAAGATCACGGGGACGTGAGTGTCATACGTGTAAGGCGTACCGTGCGTCGTGCCGATTCCTTCGGCGAAGAAATAGAATGGTTGCGGAACCAGAATCACATCGCCATTTCTGGAAGGGTAGAAACCCTTCACAACGGTGCGCGCGACAGCAGAATCCGGGTAGGTACGATTGAGAAGCTCGGTCTTCGTGAAGCAATACCCTACACCTTCGATCTTAAGAGCTGCGGCGCACGCCGCTGTTTCCACGTCGCGCATTGATACCTTCTGGCGCTGGGCGATCTTCTCATCAAAATAAAGATTCCCGTTCACCCATTGCGCTACCCAGGGACCTTCACCAAAACGGGTCTTTAATTCCTCTTCGACTGCATCGGGAGCGCGTCTCGCACCAATTCTTCCGCCGTAGCCCATCTCACGCACGTGCTCAGGAATAGGAGCAACTCCGTGATCTGCCGTTAAAACAATCAGTGTCCGGCCCGCGCCGATCTTCTTGTCGAGATATTCGAAGAACGCTGCGAGCAATCTGTCAGTTCTCAGCGTGACATCCTGTACTTCCGGGCTGTATGGGCCGTAGGTATGACCGATCAGATCATTTGCTGAAAAGCTGATTGTTAGCAGATCCGTGGTATCGTCTGCACCGAGCCCCTCGTTCTCGATAGCCGTTTTTGCGAACTCAATCAGATGCTCGTTTGCAAAAGGCGTGTATTCGAAACGGACATAGAACCTGGTCCCGGGTTTCGTTTCCCCGCCATCGATCGTGTATGGAAAATCCTTGCCGGTAGTTGCCGCCTCCTCAGAAACTTCGTTCTTGCGAGAACGGCTATAGCTCTCCTCTGGAAGTAAGCGTTCCCACTTCTTCCCGAAGTAGCGGTCAGGTCTGACATCAGTGTTGAACTTTTGCACCCACGACGGAAGCTCGGGGAAATAGTATGTGCTTGAAACAAACGTGCCAGCGGTCGCGCTGAACCAGTAAGCTCCATTCGGACGCTTCCCGGCAGGCAAAATTGCCGATCTGTCCTTGTAAGACATTCCAATCACCTTAGCCTGCCCGTTCGTCGCGAGGCGCAACTCGTCTCCGACTGTCGACCCGACGAGTCGTCCCGGAGACATACCTGGCGCATCTGCTCCCGCCCCCAACAACCTGACTTTGGAATCCGCTACACTTGTAACTCGTCTCGCTGAGCCGCGCTCGTACCATTCGTTTCCAACGATTCCGTTCATCGAGGGCGTAGCGCCACTCATGAAGGTTCCATGACCGCAGGCCGTATACGTAGGCGTATGCAGGTAGTTCGCATTCGTGAAGACTGCGCCGGTAGAGAGCATTCGGCGGAATCCTCCTTCGACGAACTGATCCTGGAAACGCGTCAGATAGTCCGCTCGAAACTGATCGATCATTATTCCTACGATGAGCCGTGTCTGACTTCTATTCTGTGCTGGAGCTGGAGCCGGACCAGGCAAAGTCACGAGCGAAAAAGCAAGCAACGTGATTAGTGTTCTCTTCATAGGTACTTCCGAATTTTTCCGTGTATTTCTGATACGACTAGATACGACTATTCATTATGTTCCGCAGATTCAAAGCATGCCAGGAATTCGCGGTTTCCATCAGCGCCGCGAATTGGCGACTCCAGAATCCCTCGCGTTCGCAATCCAAGCTCCTCAGCAAACGCGATGACTTCTTTAACAACTCGATCCTGAGCCGCTGGATCGCGAACGATTCCACCTTTGCCTACTTCGTGCCTTCCCACTTCAAACTGTGGTTTGATGAGGGTAATGATTGATGAGACCGGCTTGCTGAGCGGCGGAATCACCGGAAGGATCATTGTCAGCGAAATGAATGACACATCTACCACGATCAAATCAAAGCGGGTGTCAAAATCATCGGATTCAAGATAACGCGCGTTAACTTTTTCCCGGACATCGACGCGCGGATCGTTGCGCAGCTTCCAATCAAGCTGTCCGTAACCTACATCCAGCGCCACAACGCGCTCCGCGCCTCGCTGCAACAGGCAATCTGTAAAGCCTCCAGTGCTGGCTCCGATATCGAGACATATCCTGCCTCCAACATCGATTCCAAAATGATCAAGTGCTGCCGCGAGCTTGATTCCCCCGCGGCCAACAAACGGCGGTGAATCCTTCAGCCGCAGCGGTGCATCAACGTCGATCACCTGGCCTGGCTTGTCGATCCGGCGGTCGTTGCTCAAAACCACGCCGGCGAGAACGAGCGCCTGAGCTTTCGAGCGTGTTTCGGCGAGGCCTCGATCGACGAGCAGCTTGTCGATCCGCTCTTTCTTCACTTCGTCTTGAGAAATGGATTGAACTGTTTCTCCCTCCCAATAGTAGTCGCTGGCCCATGGCCCGGAATGACTTCGGTCTCGTCAGGCAGCGCCATCACCTTGCCGTGCAGTGAATCCATGATCTCATCGAATGATCCACCCCACAGGTCCGTCCGCCCGATGCTTCCAAAAAACAGCGTGTCTCCCGCAAAGAGAGTCCCGCCGTTGCCGTGAAAGCACAGGCTTCCCGGTGTGTGACCTGGCGTGTGATACACCTTGATTCTCACCTCGCCCGTTCCGAGCTCATCACCCTGATCAAGGTGCGCATCTATTTCTGTCATTGGCGGTGCAGTTACGCCCAGGAGGCGGGCCTGCATCGGAAGCGCTTCATATAGAAACAGGTCGGCATTGTGGAGATATACCGGAGCCGATGTTGCTTCTTTGATTTCCTTGAAGCCGCCGACGTGGTCGATGTGGCCGTGCGTGGCGATGATGTACTTCGCAGTCAGATTGTGTCGCGCCAGATGCTCGAGCACCGTTGGCACGTCGTCGCCCGGGTCAATAACAATTGCCTCTCGCGTTTGTTCGGATCCGAGGATCGTGCAGTTGCATTCAAGCATACCTACGGGAAATGTCTCTACAATCATGAAAACCTCAAACCACCTTCTCCCACTGTTGTCGCGCGCTTGCACGAATGATGGCGTCGATCACGCGCTGGCATTTCAGTCCGTCGTCGAAAGTTGCTGCGTTCTGGACCTTCGATTCTTCCTTTTGCAGCGCACCTATAGTCTTGCCGGCCAGATGATAAAAGGACCTCGCCCATTGATTATCCGGCACGCCGTCAATCCCGCGCGCAGGGTCAGGTGGTGTCAGATCTTCGAAGGGTGAATTGAAACCCTGGGCCGCAAGCAACTTCTCGTTGTCGAGAATTATCGTTCCGCGCTCTCCCGCGAGAGTCAGCTCGTTCGTTCCTCCGCTTGCCTGAACTGCAGTCAATGTCACAGTCCCAAGCGCCTGACTGTCGCTGAATCTAAACAGAAATGAGCAGTAGTCATCTGTTTCGACCTGGCGCGGGCTTTTTGTCTCAGGATCGACGCGCATCGGGACAATGGTGGCAACGCTCGACGTAACAGCATCGATGTCGCCGAAGAGCCAGCGCAGAGTATCAATCGCGTGCGAGCCGAGAGCTCCGAGCAGCCCTCCTCCAGCGCTCTTCTGCGACCACCAGTTCCAGGGACGGAGTGCCGAATGACGAAAACCCGCGGCAACTGTCATCGAGACGTGATAGAGCTTGCCGAGATAGCCTTCATCGACGAGTTGTTTCATTCGCTGATATGTAGGGTTGAATCGAAGCTCGTGATCGATGATCGCGAGTTGATCGGGCCGTTCTTGTGCGGCGCTCGTCATCTCGAGAGCTTCGCCGGCTGTCATCGCCATAGGTTTTTCGCAGATGACATGCTTGCCTGCGGTAAGTGCTGCAAGGGTTGCCGGATGATGAGTATTCGGCGGAGAGCTGATTACGACGAGGTCCACTTCGGGAAGGGTGACGAGTTCATCCCACGATTGGACCGCACGCAACGAGAATTCCTCGGCCATTCGCTTCGCGTTCTCGATGCGGCCACTTGTGACTGCCACCAGTCGCGCGCCTGCGATTGCTTTGAACACTGGCGCCTGCGTTGTGCGCGCGAACCCGGTTCCGACTAATCCAATTCCGATTGTTTTCATCCTGCCCTGGGAGCGCCAGGCTCCAGCCTGGCGCGCCAGCGTGAATGGATCAGTAGCCCGACCGTGAAAGGTGCATTGAGCTTGCCGACGCATGACAGTGTCGGAGCCATCCCTCACGGTCCGGTGCTTTGCCACCGGCCAGGTTGCGAGGCAACGCATCGCCGTTCCAGCCTCACGCTCGAGTCGCTCAAAGCTGCGCTCCGCCTTAGCTTGCTATCGTCAAATCCGAATACGTTTGCAAAAAACGCCAACTCTTCATCGAGGGCGCGTTTGATGTTTGCTGCCTGACGGAATCCGTGCTGCTCGCCTTCAAAGGCCACATACTTCACGAGGATTCCTTTGCTCTCGAGCGCTGCGACCATCTTCTCTGCCTGATCAGGTGGAACAATCTTGTCCTCCAGCCCCTGAAAGAATATCACCGGCGCGCTCATTCTCTCTGCAGAATGAATTGGAGAACGCTGCCGGTATAGCTCGCGCTCGGCAGGATATGGGCCTATGAGCCTGTCCAGATATCGGGACTCGAACTTGTGCGTGTCCTTTGCAAGCGCCTCGCAATCGCTGACGCCATAATGGCTCGCGCCCGCCTTGAATACATCCTTGAAAGTTAAGGCGCACAAAGTTGTGTATCCACCGGCGCTTCCGCCGGTGATCGCGAGGCGCTCGAGGTCGACGCGTCCTTCGCGCGCGAGATGAAGCGCGCCGTTTGCGCAGTCATCGACATCGACAATACCCCATTTGCCATCGAGTCGCTCGCGATACCGACGGCCGTAGCCCGTGCTTCCTCCATAATTGACATCCAGCACGCCGATGCCTCGGGTCGTCCAGAACTGAATTCCAACGTGCAGTCCAGGGCTCGTCGCTGCTGTTGGGCCACCGTGACTCATAACGACCAGCGGAGGCCGTTCTCCTTCGGGGGCCACGTACTCCGGATTGCGCGGAGGATAGAAAAAGGCGTGAGCTGTCGTGCCACCTGTTGTTTCGAACTCAATGGGTTCGGCCACAGAGATGTAAGCCGGGTCGATCTCGAGGCTGCTGGCACACTTCAGAACCTCAATCGGATATCCGGTTGAACTACGTGAACGAATATCGATGCTTACAATCGAGCTTTCCTCGACAGGTGACGAGGCAACGACGACAGCACGGCCGGAATCGACTCGTATGCTTCCAATTGATGTGTAGGTTGTATTGATCTCCTCCAGTTTTCCCGTTCGAGTGTCGAGGATCGCGAGCTTGTCTTGTCCCTTTCTCGTGACTATGCAGACAATGCGGTCACCCGCTGCAAACCCATACATCCGCATCCCGAATACCCACTGCGGGCGACCGAATTCAGCCTCCATTGGAGCCAGTGCTTCGATCTGATCATTTACATTTCGATACAGATTCCACCAGCCCGTGCGATCGGAGACGAAGTGAAGCACGCCATCGGGTGACCACTCGGGTTGGAAGATTGATTCGCTCACGCTTCCGGCCACGAGCGTTGCATTCTCAAGCGATCCGTCACGAGCAATATCGGCAACATACAATTCGGTACCGTCCCACGGCATGTTCGGATGTTGCCACTCAAGCCAGGCCAGACGGCTGCCATCAGGGCTGAGGCGGGGTGACGAGTAGAAATCGCTTCCTGTGGCAAGCGTCTGTGGTTCACGAGTGCCGTTCAAATCAATAGCTACGAGCTCATTCACCGCTTCCCGTGACGACTTACGGTGGTCTTCTCGAACACAGATGAAACGGTCACGCCCGAGACTTTCGTCGAAGATACCATCGGCGTATCGCAGCTCGTCGGCTGGTGTCAGCGCGCGCGGCACTACTCCTTTACGCTGTCAGATACAATCGCTGGTCGCTGAAATTGGAGAAGACTATCCGGCCCTTTGCGACAGCATATGCGCCGCCTCCATACTCGTGCACGCGCGTCCGCGCACTCATGTCGGGCGGAAGGACGTCTTCTTCCTGTCCGTCTGCGGTTCGCCTGACAATCGCGTAACGTCCTCGCTCTGCAGGCCGCATCTCGATCCAATAAATGTCATTCCCATCAAGCGCAGTGCTTCCAAGTCCGATGGTTCCCTGAACGATCAGGTCGGATGAGATTGGCGATCTCCACGAGCCATACGGTGCTGTTTTTACAATCGCCATAACTATGCGGAGACAGGCGGCCGTCGCTCACTCCATGGACGTGCCGCTTCGAGCTGGGCAGCGAGTCTGAAGAGAGTGGCTTCGTCTCCAAATCTTGCTGCGAATTGCGTTCCGATCGGTAGTCCGGCGGCGTTCCAGAAGAGTGGAACTGACATTGCCGGCTGGCCGGTAGCATTGAACAAAGGCGTGAAGGGACAGAAGAGGCCGGAGCGGCGCAACGGGAAAGTTGGATCATCTGGTGGAGCGTCAAAGGAACCAAGGGGCGGTGGAGGCTCTGCCAGCGTCGGAGTCAGCATAACGTCGTACTTTTCGAAGAGCGCCGCGATTCTGCGTGAGTAGACCTGAAGGATCTGGACCGCGAGCAGATATTGCGGCGCAGTTCTGCGGTGTCCCATCGCCAATAGAGCTTGCGTCAGCGGCTCGAGCTCACCATCCGCAGGCTTTCTGCCGACGGCGTATGAAAGGCTCTCGATCAACCACGCATTGCCCGCGGCCCAATGCGTCATGAATGCATCGACCAGCATGTCCGGGTTGATCGACATCTCACGGAACGTCGGAACTTGTTCCACTTCATGCCCAGATCCGCGCAGAGACGAGCCGCGTCTTCCACTGCCTCAATGCAATCAGGAGCTACCTCCGCGCCCGATGGAGGTGACGTAACAAGTGCAATGCGCAGCTTGCCTGGAGGCGCGCCGACTTCTTCAAGGAACGGTCGCGCCGGAGGAGGGGCATAGTAAGGATCGCCCGCCTGCATGCCTGACGTCGCGTCGAGCAGAGCCGCACTATCGCGTACCGAGCGCGTGACGGCGTGCTCGGCTACGAGACCTCCGAAGACATCACCGAAATCAGGGCCAAGAGGGTTTCTGCCACGAGTCGGTTTCAGCCCGAAAACGCCACAGCACGAAGCGGGAATGCGAATCGACCCGCCTCCATCGTTGGCATGAGCCGCTGGCACCATTCCAGAAGCTACGGCGGCAGCCGATCCTCCACTCGATCCCCCGGGTGTACGGCTCACATCCCATGGATTTCGGGTAGCACCGAATAGCCGAGGCTCCGTCGTTGGAAGAATCCCGAACTCAGGCGTATTTGTCTTCCCGACTGTAATCAGACCCGCACGTTTGTACCGGGCAACGAGCTCGCTGTCGTGATTCGGCACAAAGTCCTGCAGGTACCTCGATGCGCACGTCATGCGCACGCCGTTGAATGCAGCCTGCAGATCTTTCAGAAGAAAAGGCACGCCTTTGAACGGACCGTCAGGGAGAGGAGACTTTGCCGTCTCGCGTGCCAGCTCAAACATCGGCGTGACGACGGCATTGAGTGTGCCGTTCACCTTTTCGATTCGTTCGATGGCCGCGTCTACGAGCTCGAGCGGCGTGACCTCGCCTTTGCGCACGAGGGACGCAAGCGCCATGGCGTCAAATGGAGTGGGCCCATCCATTTTGGTAGCTCCTTACGAGTGGATGATGTGTGCAGAACTGTCAGAGTGCGCATTATGCACCCCCTGACAATGCGATTGCGAGTCGCGGCGTTATAATGCATCGCGAATGGACAAGCTCCTCGAGACACGGCGCGAATACAGTTCTCGACCACTCGATGAAGAATCGGTGAATAGCGATCCGATCAAACAGTTCGAGCTCTGGTTTGAAGAGGCCGTGCGCGCCGGGCAGATGGACCCTGAAGCGATGACGCTCGCGACTTCGCCTGGTGACGGGCGCGTCTCGGCGAGAATCGTTCTTCTGAGAGGCTGTGATCAGCGCGGATTTGCTTTCTTTACGAATTACACGAGCCGCAAGGGTCAGGAACTTGATGAGAATCGATCAGCCTCTCTCGTCTTCTATTGGTCGACGCTCAATCGTCAGGTTCGGATCGAGGGGCAGGTGCAGAAGGTTGATGCGGACGAGTCGGAGGCATATTTCCGGAGCCGACCGCGCGGGAGTCAGCTGGCCGCGTGGGCTTCGCCGCAGAGCGATGTGATCGAGAGCCGCGAGGAACTCGAGATTCGTTTCGAGGAAGTCGAAAAGCGTTTTGAGAACAGCGATGTACCATGTCCACCTTTCTGGGGCGGATATCGCGTCAATCCGCACTCGATCGAGTTCTGGCAGGGCCGGGAGAGCCGGTTGCACGATCGGATCATATACCGCCGCAGTGAAAGTGGTGAGTGGACGAGAGCTCGACTTGCACCTTAGCGAGTTTAGAGTACAAGCCTTAGCTTGCCCGCGCGTTTAAAGCTTGAACATAGAGTAGCCGTGATCCCGTTCTTAATTCTGATCGATGTAGAGCCTGACGAGAGAACCAATATCCCCATCGGCGAAGCGCGGTGGAAAGGGTTTGACGAAACCGTCAAGTATCTTACTGAGGTACGACCCCTGCTCGAAGATGCTACGGGTTCGCCTGTGCATTTTTCCTGGTTTTTTCGCGCTTGATCCACAGATCGAGCACTGCTATGGCAGCCGTTCGTGGGCTCTTTCGCGATACGGTGCTCTGGTGCAACGTCTCGAACAGCAGGGTGACGAGATCGGGTTGCACATTCACCCGTGGCGATGGAGCGCGGAGTCTCAGGTCTGGATCGAAGATTTCTCGGATCAGGCGTGGGTCGAACATTGCGTGCGCACGGGACTGGCGGCTTTCGAGCAGTCTCGAGGACGTCGAGCATCGAGCTTTCGTTTCGGCGATCACTGGATGAATGATGCGACGTTGGAGCTGCTCGAGTCGCTCGGAGTTCGCGTGGATCTGACCATAGAGCCGGGAATGAATGGTGGTCAACTCCCTGAGCCATACACCGGCTCGCTTCCAGATTACTCCGGCGTTCCCACCTCAATATACCAACCCTCGACGTCGGATTTCAGGACCCCGGCCGGCGCAAACCAGCGTGGTATATGGCTCATGCCACTGAGCACAGGAAACGTGTTTGCGCCTCACATAGAATCGGACCGCAGGATCGCAGGAACCACGTGGATAATCATGCGAAACGGCGAGGAGATCACAGGCACGATTTCGGCTAAACCCAATCCGGTGCGCGTTGGCAGGTTTAATGATCCCGGAGTAACGACACTTTCGTGGTCGTGTGACGGTGAGCGGGAGCTTGAAGTGCGAGTGAATGCTCCTGATGGACCGCTTGTGGGCAGGACGGGTTCGAGCGGGAGCATCAGCACCGGCGAGTGGGTCACGAATGGGATGGAGTTCTTTCTGCAGGATGTGACTGGTGGGTTGCCCTTGAAGGAGATGAATACGCTTGCAAAGGTCGTCGTCAGTGTGACAACCGAATCGAACGCTGAAGGTCGTGAAACCCTTACCTTGAACCTGGGGTACAACTCACTGGTTTTCTGCCGAATGATGGACCAGCTTGTGATCAGGGAGCAAAGGCCGTATCTCGCAGTCGTCCTTCGAAGCGACTCGCTGGGCAAATGGGGCGAAGGATCAAATGTGCGTCAGAGCATCGCGTACATCGCCAATCATCAATTGGTCAAAAGCTTTGTTTTCGAGACGCCGACGGAGGCGCTTAAGAGACTTACTCACCTGGGAGCGCTGGCGTCTCGCCGGCGCGTGGCTGACTGACGCGTTCGAGTTCAGCGCTGCCGGCTCGAGACGCCAGTCAGCTCCCAGGCGCTCGCCATTGACGATCATTCGCAAATCTTACTAAAATGGTGAGTTTACCGAGTGATCAGGATGTCTGAATTTGCGCGACTTCTAAGGTATCTCCGGCCATATCGGTTCATCTTTGCAGTTTCGATTGCGCTGATGATTGCGACCGGTCTGTTCGAAGGCGCGACGATCCTGCTTCTCCAGCCCATTTTCGATTCTCTCGCGCCAAAAACTCCGGCGGGGAGCCTTTTCGACAAGCTGCCATTTAGCTCCTATATTCCGGCTGGTGCGGAATCGCTTCAACTGATTGCGATTCTCCTCGTCGGGTTTACTCTCGCAAAAGGGGTGACCGAATACTTTTCGTCTTACTATATGAGCTACATCGGCCAGCACGTCATCGCCGATGTACGCTCATCGCTCTACGACCACGTTCTCGGCCAGTCGTCACCGTTCTTTTCGAAACACTCTACGAACAAGCTTACGGCCCACATTATGAGCGATGCCGCTCTCGTCGAGCGTTCTGTCTCTGACACGCTTCGCGATCTCCTGCGCGAGTCGGTAAGCCTTGTTGTCTACCTGTTACTGCTGTTCACGCTCAACTGGCGGCTGGCCGCGCTGCTGCTGCTTCTTGGGCCGCCCGTAGCCTGGTTGACGACCAACTTCAACAAGCGTCTGCGCCGCTATATCGATTCGAGACAGCAGAGCGGCGCGGAGATGCTCGACGTTGCGCAGGAAGCGATTTCGTCGCAACGCGTCGTCAAGGCCTTCGGGATGGAAGCTTACGAGAGTGGCCGATTTCGCACGGCTGCGCTCAAGCAGATGAGGGATCAGCTCAAGGCGATGCGGGTTTACTTTGTTTCACCGATAGTACTCGAAACACTTGGCATTGTGGCGGTCGCTATACTCCTGGTATACGCGCAGCGGAGCATCTCGCGTCGGCGAAATGAGCCTTGGCGGATTTGCTGCTTTCATAGTGTGCATGTTCAAGACCTATGATCCTATTCGCCGCCTTAGCCGTCTTCAGCATGACTTGCAGCAGGGTCTGACATCGGCGGCGCGCATCTTCCGGCGTGATGGATGAAAAGATGGAGATGCACGATCGGCCTGGCGCGAAAACTCTCGAGCGGTTCTCTCACGCGATTGAACTCGTGGATGTCTCGTTCACCTACGGCGCCGGCTTCGATCTGCCGGTTCTTTCGGATATCTCATTCGACGTCAGGGCAGGCGAGATGGTGGCGATCGTCGGTCCGAGCGGCGCAGGCAAGAGCACGCTCACGAGCCTGATTCCGCGCTTTTACGATGTTACCCGCGGCGCTGTCATCCTGGATGGACACGATGTCCGCGATCTGAAGCTCGGATCGCTGCGCGCGCAGATTGCTATCGTCACTCAGGAAATTCACCTGTTCAATGATACGGTGCGCGCTAACATTGCCTATGGATCGTGGGGCCGGAACGATAATAGCGAGCGTATTGAAGCTGCGGCACGGGCAGCCCTGGCAGACGACTTCATTGGAATGCTGCCTCAAGGGTACGACACGTTGGTCGGTGAACGCGGTCTTCTGCTTTCGGGAGGACAGCGGCAGCGGATTGCGATCGCTCGCGCCATTCTCAAGGATGCGCCAATACTGATCCTTGATGAGGCAACGTCGGCGCTCGATACCGAGAACGAGATTCTGATTCAGCAGGCGCTCAACAATCTAATGGCTGGACGCACGACGATCGTGATCGCGCATCGCCTCTCGACTGTGCGCCGCGCCGATCGGATCGTGGTGCTCGATGCCGGTAAAATAGCCGAGATCGGCACGCACGATCAGCTTGTGGCTCGGAACGGATTGTACAGAAGGCTCTATGAGCTGCAATTTGCGGAGGTCGGAGTGCTAAGTTGAAGAGGGTGCTGAGTGCTGAGTGCTGGGTGCTGGGTGCTGGGTGCTGAGTGCTGAGTGCTGAGTGCTGGGTGCTGAGGTAACTCGATGACAAATCACAAAGGACAAGTGACAAATGACAAATAAGATCAAACATACGACAGCACTCAGCACTCAGCACTCAGCACAGCTGCAAATATTCTGTAAAAGGCAAGGGAATCAATGATCAAAAGCATGACGGGTTATGGGCGGGGCGAGACACGAGGCGAGAGTTTCTTCGCAACAGTTGAGCTGCGCTCGATCAACAACCGGAATCTTGATATTCACTGGCGGGCGCCGCTCGAGCTCGCTGCCAGTGAGCTTCCCTTCAAGAAACTGATTCAATCGCGGATTTTGCGCGGCCGCGTTGATGTGACGGTCACCCTGCAGGTCAACCAAACAGTTCGGTACGAGCTCAATCGTCCACTGATTAAGGGGTACCTCGAGGCTCTGCGTACGATGCGGGACGAGTTTGGATTGGCAGGTGATGCAGATCTCGCAAGCGTCGCAAGGCTCCCGAATGTCATTCAGGCGAGCACAGACGGTTCATCGACAGCAGATGAGGCGACGAATGGAGTTGATGCTGCTTTGCGAAAAGCACTCGATGCCCTGATTGGTATGCGAACAGTCGAAGGCGCCGAGCTGCAGGCCGAGTTACTGAAGCGCATTGCCCGAATCGAGGCACAGCTTGACATCGTCGAAATGAATGCTCCGGCGATCGTCGAGCAGCATCGCGACAAGCTAAAGGCGAGACTCGCAGAACTGCTGGACGGTATCGTCATTGACGAGTCGCGGCTGGCACAGGAGGTGGCATATCTGGCAGAGCGAAGCGATATCACTGAAGAAATCACCCGACTGCGCAGCCACATCGTGCAGCTGCGCGAGCTTGTGTTGAATGGAGACGAGATCGGCAAGAAGCTCGATTTTCTGTTGCAGGAAACCAATCGTGAAGCCAATACGATTCTATCGAAATCATCAGAGCTGGCGATCTGTGATGCTGCAATAGAAATCAAGGCCGACGTCGAGAAGTTGCGGGAACAGGCGCAGAACGTAGAGTAGTCAGGAAATCGAAGCGGTCGGCTTTGGGATATGCGAGGCAATCTGATTATCGTGACCGCGCCATCAGGCGCCGGTAAGACGACATTAGTTGCGAGAATGCTCGAGCGCGTCGATGGGATTCGGCCATCGATTTCGTTCACGGCTCGGGACGCGCGGCCCGGTGAGAAAAACGGAGTCGACTATCACTTTGTCAGTCGTGCCGAATTCCAGGGAATGATCGAACGAGGCGAGTTCCTTGAATGGGCGGAGGTGCACGGCAATCCGTACGGCACATCGCTGAGCGCGGTTGAAGATGCTCTCAATGCCGGACTGGACGTCGTTACGACGATCGATGTGCAGGGCGCCGAGCGCGCTCGCGTGATCTATCCCGAAGCGGTGGCGGTATTCATTCTTCCTCCAACGCTTGAAGCGCTTGAATCGCGTCTCGAGGCACGAGGTTCAGATGATGATGGAAGCCGGCGCTTGCGCATGGAGAATGCGCGTCACGAGCTCGGTCACTTTCGCCGCTTTGATTACATCGTCATCAATGATGATCTCGAAAGAGCGACCTGCGAGCTGAGTTCAATCGTTCGTGCCGAGCGCTGCCGGACGACTCGCAGATCCGGGTTTGCGGAAGAACTGGTCAGAAAGGTTACAAATTGAGCGGAGGTAGCTGGCAATTATGAATGAAAATCACGATGAATCGATGGCGCAGCCAATCGACAGCAAGTATCGCAAGATTCTGATCGCTGCAAAGCGCAGCAAGCAGATTCAGAAGGGAGCGCGCCCGCGCGTTCAGATGCCCAACAATAAGTCTACGCGCGTCGCAATTGAAGAGATCAATCGCGGCCTCGTCGACTTCGAGCTTATCGGACCGGAAGACGAGGCCTGAACATGGTCGCGGTCGAAAAGTGTCAGTAGCCCGACCGTTAGGGAGGGCTTGCGAGTAGAAGGGAAGTAGAAGCGTCGATGCGCGTTCTTCTTGGAGTGACGGGCTGCATCGGAGCCTACAAGGCGGCCGAAATTCTGCGTGGGTTGCAGCGCGAAGGAGCAAGCGTGCAGGTGGTAATGACACGGCACGCGACCGAGTTCGTGCGTCCGCTGACGTTTGAAGCTCTCTCGGGCCGCCGAGTGATCACCGGAATGTTCGATCGACCCGATTACTCGGAGATCGAGCATATCAGTGTTGCTCGTGACTCTGAACTTCTGCTGGTTGCACCGGCGACAGCGAATATCATCGCCAGGTTTGCGCACGGCATCGCAGACGATTTCCTGTCGACGGTCTATCTGTCAAACACCAATCCGGTTCTGATTGCTCCGGCGATGAACGTTGAAATGTGGAGGCACGCGGCAACGCAGGAGAATCTGGCGGTTCTCAGGAAGCGAGGCGTTGAGATTGTAGATCCAGACGAAGGCTATCAGGCCTGCGGTGAGATCGGCGTCGGCAGACTTGCCGACATTGAAGCGATAGTTGCTCGCGCCATAGAACTCATTCGTGTGCGGTCACAAGCATCCGCCCCAGACGATGCGCCTGGTGCCACGCTTGGATCTTGCATCTGAGCATGTTCTCGTGACTGCCGGACCCACCTTTGAAGACCTCGACCCCGTGCGTTTTCTTACGAATCGATCTTCCGGGAAGATGGGTTATGCGTTGGCAGAGGCAGCCAGTCGTCGAGGTGCACGGGTCACTCTCGTCAGTGGACCCACGCAGCTTGATGCCCCCGGTGGCGTGGAAACTTTCCGCGTGAGATCGACTGCTCAAATGTATGAAGCTGTTATGAACAATCTCGAGAGGGCCACGATCTTCATTGGATGTGCGGCAGTCTCCGATTTCCGTCCCGTCAACGCCTCGAAACAGAAGATCAAGAAGCAGGGCGGAAAGCATCTGACGATTGAGTTCGAGCCAACCGAAGACATCATCGGCGCGGTTTCAGAAGCGGCGAAAGGAAACGGCCTGCTGATTGCAGGTTTCGCTGCAGAGTCCGAGAAGCTTCTGGTGAATGCGGAAGCAAAGCTGCTTGCGCGGAAGATGGATCTCATTGTCGCCAACGACGTGACACGCTCGGATGCCGGATTCGACGTCGAGACCAATGCAGTCACCATCATCAAAGGCGATGGTTCGCGGAACGAGATTCCGCTGGCTCCGAAGTGCGAAATCGCCAACCGGATTCTTGATGAGATCGTCGCGCTCAGAAAGAAGTCTGATGAACGGCGATAGCAACCTTCGTGCGGAACTTGCAGAGATCGCGACTCAGATAAAGGAGCATCTGCGCTACCGTCACGAGCTTGGCATAGATGTTATCGAAGCGCAGCGAGTGTTGCTACAAAGAGTGGCACTTTCACAGCCTGCTGCCCATGAACTGGTAGAACCTCTCGTCGAATCTTCTGTTGAACGCGGTGTCGAATCCCTTGAAGACATTCGACGTGATCTCGGCGACTGTCGCAGGTGCAAGCTCTGGCAAACCCGAACCAATATCGTTTTCGGTGAAGGAAATCCGAAAGCTGAGTTGATGTTTGTAGGTGAAGGACCGGGAGCGGATGAAGACGCGAGTGGCCGGCCCTTTGTTGGCCGCGCGGGCCAGCTTCTGACGAGAATGATCGAGGCGATCAAGCTGCGCCGTGAAGACGTCTACATCGCAAATGTCGTGAAATCACGGCCTCCCGACAATCGTGCTCCCGAGAAGGACGAAGCGGATGCCTGTAGTCCATTCCTGTTTCGTCAGATTGCGGCGATCAATCCTCGGTTGATTGTGACTTTGGGCAATCCTGCAACCCAGGCGTTGCTTCAGACGAAAGTGGGGATCACCAGACTCAGAGGCGAGATTCAGACCTATCCCCGCATACCATCAATCAAGGTAATACCAACCTACCATCCCGCTTACTTGCTGCGGTCCCCGGATAAGAAGAAAGACACGTGGGAGGACCTGAAGAGGGTCCAGGCATTTTTGAACGCGTAGTACTGGAGTGCCAGGCTCGGCAGCCGCTTTCAGTGCCCGAATCGCGAAATCACTAACGCGGGAGCACTACAAGCGCCGCCTGAAGCCGCGGCACTCCAAATACGGCGCTAGCTCTCGACGCTTGCGGGGATTGCTTCTGGTTCACGTCTTGACTGTGAGATCCGTTTCCTCTTTCTTATCGTTCGCCTCTGTCGTTCCCTTTTCATAGTCGCGAGTGCGGCAAGGGCGAGGAACATCTGCGCGTTCGAAGTAACCTGCAGATTGAAATCGACCAGGCTGTGAACCACGATTCCAAAGCATCCGGTCAGCGCTCCGATTGCAATCGCACGCCGATGAAGGTCCTCAGTTCCAGTCGCTTTCAACCCTCGTACTACCAGGATCACCAGGAAAAGAACGGCAAGTACGCTTCCTATCACTCCGGCATCGGCCAGGATCTGAAGGTAGTCATTGTGTGCCTGTTCGACGCGTTGCGTACCTGAGCTGAGATCGTATTGCGTGAACGCAACCTGATAAGCACCAAGACCAACCCCGGCGACCGGATGCCGCTTGACCATTTCCCACGTCGCTTGCCAGATATCGCGACGGTTGTATCTTTCGTTGTTCAGAAGCTCCTGCGTCCAGGTATCCTGAGCCTGAGCAAAGTTGGCGATCAATCGTTCAGATCCAACCAGCAGTATCGCGACCAGCACAGTGCCTGCGCCAAGACCGACTACACCACCAGCCCTCACTAAGCCCCGGACGCGCGATGGCTCTTGAGACTTCGATTCCTTGCCGACTGTAAAGGCCACCAGCGCAAGAAAAATGAACTGAGCTCCGAGCGCCATAACACCACCTCGAGAGGCGGAGAGTACGAGACCCGCGCACATGATCAGTACACCACAAACATGTACCGCCATCATTTCCAGACGCACACTGCGCACAATAACTGCTGCGCTCGCGAGTCCGATGCCCATCTCGAGAAAGCCGGCGAAGTGATTTCGATTGACGAACGGACCGAAAACGCCGCGCTTCCAGAGGGCGCGACCAACATAGTTCTGACCGACGCCGATGAGTGCGATAACGATGCAGACACCGAGAATCACTCTGACGGCGACTTTGCGGCGCTCATCGGTGTCGACAAACGTCGCGAACATCGCAAAGAACAGAATCGATGCGAAAAGCTTGATGCAGGCCTGCATCGTCAGATAGCGGTCAAAGCTGATTGTTTCTCTTCCTGAGATTTCGCTCTCAAGTGCGGCCGGGAGCATCTGCGCGATCGGCAGCATCTGAATGACACCGTAGGCGAGCAGCGCGAGCATCGGAATGAGCAGTGGGTTTGGTTCGAATCTGAGTTCGCCGTCGCGAAGAATCAGAACCACCCAGAGTATCGCAGTCGCAAAGACCCAGACTTCCCAGAGCGCGGTCGACCAGACTTCAACAGACCCGTAGGGAAGAGGTGTAAGAATCAGCAGAACCAGAAGTGATACGTAAATCAGTCTTTCGAGAATGGCCGTATCTCCTTCATAGGACTCGTTGAACTATCGCTTCTCGACGAGCTTGAAATCGTCGAGCCAAAGCCGCCCTTCGAACGGGCACGGAGGATCAGGGCATCCCGGGCGGTGGACCGTGACTGTGACCGCGTCAGTTTCGGAAGTCGTCGTGAAATCGAGCGTGTAGTACTTCCAGTCCGTGTCGCCATTTGGCAATTGGGGCAGGCTGGACGTCAGTCGCTCAGCCTTGCCGGCATCAGTCACTACAAGCTGCGGATTCGTCAGGTTTTGCAACCCGCGCGACCGAGCGGCGAAGCTCAAATGATATACGGTTGATCGCTTTACTCGGACCGTTTGCGATGCAAAGAGCACGCCGGTGTTCTCGCGTACGTTGAAGCCCGATCGGAACGCGAATGATCCCCGTCTTCTTGACCTGATTATCGAGCGAATTGGTCACGTCGCGCTGTTGCGTAATCTTCCACATCAGGAAAGGCGTCACTGAGTTGAGTGTAATCGGGCGTTCGAAGTCTCCATTCGAAAGCAAAGATCCGCTGTCGGGTTCCGGATGCTCGGTCTGCTTGGCCTCGAACCACACAGCAAACGCATCGGAAAGTCGATCGTTCTTGATCAACGACTCGGCGACCGTTCTGACGCTATCCGGGTGCGCGTTCTCGTTGAACGCGTTCTCCCGCCAGATATCAAGCGCATCATTCGCCTTTCCGCGATCGATGAGAAAAGAGACAAACTGGGCGCGAATTGATTCGGGAGGCTCGAGTACGCGCGCCATTGCCTTACCATCACCATCAAATGTCTGCCATGCGTAATCGAAGATGAGGGTAAGCGAAGATGGGCGGCTTTTCAGGGCGTCACGGAATTCATTGAATGCGCCGGTACTGTCTCCGTTGCGCAGCAGATAATTCCCAAGAGCCCAGTGAGGATCAAAGTGGTTTGGAGCAAGCGCGGTGGCTCTTTCAAGTGCTTGACGCGCTTCGGCGGCCTCTCCCTTGCGATCGAGAGCACGACCGAGTGCGAGCCACATTCGGTAATCCAGGGGGCTCAATTGCGTTGAAAGACGGAGCTCATCGACGGCGGCATTGAGCATCGTCTCATTGAAATCGCTCGACGCCACACTGAGAAATACACCACCAGTGCCGTATCGAACGACCGGGTCTTCTGGAGCGTACTTGCGCGCGATCTCGACGCCTTCGACTTGCGTCTCCGGAGCGAGCTCAGCCGCGCGCTGGACATAGGTCATAACACTCGCGCCAACGGCCGTGCGAATGATGAGCCAGCACAAAAAGCCGAGAGCTGCGACCAGGACGGGAACCACTATGAGACGCACTGGGATGGGACGCAAAGGGAGAGTCGTCATGACGCAAACCGAGCCTACCGTATTGCGTTTTGACAAGCAAGAATCAGGGGTCAGGGATCAGGGGTCAGGGGTCAGTGGTAGTGGAGTTCAAGCTTCAGCTTGCTCGTGGCACGCTAGTCGCGAAGAGCAAGCTGAAGCTTGAACTCCATGACCACCGACCACTGACCCCTGACCCCTGACCACTGCCCCTAATTGACAGTCATAACCCTATCGTCCATACTTATTTATCGTGCCCCGCCAGTGTTTCTTAGGAGGATTTATGCGCCTGATCACCGTCCACAAGCATCTCTTCTTCCGACTTCTGGTGGCCGTACTCCTGGCGCCGGCTTTGACTTCAGGACAGGAGCCGATTAGTCCGAAGCCGACCACACAGGCTCCCAATCAGTCTTACAAGATTGGCATTGGAGACATCCTCATGATTCGCGTCTTTGGTCACGTCGAGTTGGGAGGAGAGTATCCAGTGAACAATCACGGGAACATACGCCTGCCCTTTTTTGAAGAGATGCCAGCCTCGTGCCGCAGCGAACTCGAGGTCGCCACAGAGATCGCTGAAAAGTTACGCAGATATCTGCGCAATCCTCAAGTCGATGTGATAGTGAAAGAGTACCGCAGCCAGCCGGTGTCGGTCATCGGTGCGATCGTTCATCCAAGCCGATTCCAGCTGCAACGCCGCGCGCGGCTTCTGGAGATTATTGCGAATGCCGGCGGGCCGTCACCAAATGCGGGCACCACGGTCTTTGTCATCCACAATCCTGAACAGTCGGCGTGCGGGCGCGACACCACAGATGATGTAGACAAGCCCCGCGTTGAGAACACGTCAGGAGAAGCTGGCGCCACGCCCGGTGTCGCGACCGAAGTCGCGGGCCCGTTGCTTTCGACCTACAAACTGCGAGACCTGATGACCGGGTCGCTGGATGTGAACCACTATGTTCAGCCCGGAGATGTAATCAGCATTCCGGAAGCTGACAAGGTCTATATTACTGGTGAGGTATTGCGGCCGGGGCCAGTCGCGCTGACGGGTGGGCTGACGTTGTTGACCGCGATTTCTCACGCCGGAGGTTTCCTGGGCGAGGCCGATAAGAACGGGGTTCGAATCATAAGACCGGGGCCCGACGGAAAACGACTGGAGACGATAGTTAGAGGTGGCGACATCGAGAAGCGCAAAATTGACGATCCGCTTCTTCAGGCAAATGATCTGATTCATGTTCCGAGCTCGTTCATAAAGAACGTTCGCAAGAGCCTGTATCAGATAGTGCCGTCGACAGTTTCGGCACTTCCGATATTGATCTTGCCCTGAAGTGCGTCAATTTCGTAAAGGGCGGCTCGCTCGCCCTTGAACAACAACTGTTTGAGACTGGTTGAGAGCTGATGCAGGACGAAGCGAAGACGAGACTTGTAACCGTTGATGAACAAGCTTCTGCACTGGATGTGCGTCGTGATTACCAATATGGTCGCGGCGGCGCGACTACTCCTGAAGAGACGCATCTTCGTGACTACTGGCGAATCATTCGCCGCCGTCTCTGGGTGCCGATTACTGTCGTTGCTGTTGCAGTCACACTGACCACCCTGACTATGTTGCGATCGCCGTCGATCTACGAAGGTAAGACGACGGTTCAGATCGATCAGCAGGATCGCGTCGTCGATTTCAAAGATTTCTCCATCAATATGGGGAACAGCGACCCCAATTACATCAACACTGAACTTCGAAACCTGCAAGGCCAGCGAATTGCCTACCTGGTTGCAAAGACGCTCGATCTTGAGCATAACAAGGCATTCCTTGGTGGAGAGCTGATCGCCGGCGCAAGGCCGGTGCTCCATGTGGCCGAGGGTGAAACGGACGAGATTGCAGAGATGGTTCGTCTTGAGACGATCCTCGGTGTCCTTCAGGGTGGCGTGAATATTACTCCCGTCCGCGATACCCGGCTCGTCGAGATCCGTTTCCGGCACGAGGACCCCGAGATCGCACGCAAGGTCTCGGCGACCTGGGCCGAAGCCTTCATAAAGAACACTCTCGACAGCCGTTACAAGGCGTCGCGCGATTCGGTTCAGTTTCTCGAAAAGTCAATCTCGGATTACAAAATCAAGGTCAGGGAGGCCTCCGAGAAGCTTCACAATTATCAGCGCGAGAATGAGTTCATAGATTTCGGCAAAGACGAGAACATGGTTCTCAAGCGGCTTTCAGCGCTTAACTCGATGCTGCTGGAATCTGAGGATGAACGCAAAAAGGTCCAGGCCGCGTATGAAGCCAGCAAGACAGCCTCGGATAGCGGTGAGCTTATCGAGATTCAACGAGACGAGGCGATCATCAATCTGAACAAGCGACTGACTGAAACGAAGCAGGAGAGAGCGCAATTACTTGTCAAATACACCGAAGAGTGGCCTGCGGTTCAAGCAGTCGCCGAGCAAATCAAGCATCTCGAAGGCGAACTCAAGGCGCAACAGGGACGGATTCTTTCGAGCATTGAAACAAAATACCGGCAAGCTGTGTCACGCGAAGGCTCGATCCGTAGCGATTATGTAAAGCAACGCTCCGAAGTACTCTCGCAGAGCGATGTCGCGGTCGCCGCCAAGCTTCTCCAGCAGGAGATCGATGCCAGTCAGGTGATGCTAAACAAGCTCATGGAGAGCCAATCGCAGGTCGAGGTCTCGGCTGGAGGTCTCAAGAGTAATATTCGCGTGACGGAGGAAGCGACGCTGCCGCGTTCACCAGTTGCGCCCAAGAGACTCAATAACATCCTTCTCAGCTTTGCTCTTGCGCTTATTGGCGGTATCGGACTCGTCCTCTTTCTCGACTACATAAACAACAAGATCGAGTCGGTAGATGACGTCGACCGCTACCTGCACCTGCCGGCGCTTGGAGTGATTCCGGTTTTTGAAGGCGGAAAATCCCGCAAGGTCCTCGGACGTGCGAATGGAGCAAATGATGGCGAAAGCAAGGGGCTTATTCCGGCTCCGGTAAAAGGTGGACATGTGATTCTCACGGACGCAGAAGCCACTTCACCGCTTGCCGAAAGCTACCGTCAGTTGCGCACGTCATTGCTGCTTTCATCAGCGGGACATGCACCAAAGACTCTGCTCATAACAAGCTGTCAGCCAGCCGAAGGAAAGACCACGACGAGCGTCAATACTGCGATCTCGCTCGCGCAGACAGGCGCCGCTGTTCTGATCGTCGACGCAGATTTGCGCCGGCCGCGCGTGCACAAGATCTTCGGACTTAAGAATACCGCGGGGTTGTGCAATTGCCTTACGGGTGATGCCGACCTGACTTCATTGATTCAGGTTGCGATGCCGAATCTCTACGTGCTGCCAGTTGGACCGCTTCCGCCAAATCCGGCAGAGCTTCTCGGTTCTCCAAAGATGAAGCAACTGGTGGATACATTCGCGCAGAACTTCGATTATGTTGTTATCGATTCGCCACCGGTAGCATCGTTTGCCGATAGCCTGATTCTTTCAAGTCTCGTTGACGGAGTCATCATCGTCATCAAAGGCGGAGTTACCCCGAGAGAGATGGGGCAACGCACGAAGGCCCTTCTTCAGTCGGTGGGAGCAAGAATTCTGGGGGTGGTCGTTAACCAGATAAAGCTGCAGCCGCACGATTACTATTACTACTCCACTTATTACACTCAGTACTACTACGGCGAGGGAAGCGGCGAGAAGAAGAAGGGTGAAGGCTGACCCGGCCGCGACTAAAAACAATTCCTACCTCCTCGCGTTTCCCCGGTGTGAGAAAATATAGCTTGCGGCCCTGACAGCATCCGAAGCTGCCTCGACACGAGGTTTCCTTAATGGTCGATTGATGGAAGAAGTGTGTGAAGAGGGGTCAGGGGCCAGGGGTCGGTGGTCAGTGGTCTGGAGTTCAAGCTTTAGCTTGCTCGTTAGTAGTTCGATTCGAGACGAGCAAGCTAAAGCTTGAACTCCAACTCCGACCCCTGACCCCTGACCCCTGACCCCTGACCCCTGACCCCTTATGTGCGGAATCTTTGGAATCGTATCACCGAGACCGGCTGACGAAGTTCGGGAGGTCGTGCGTCGTGGGTTGCGCGCACTTGCACATCGTGGTCCCGACGACGAAGGTCTCGAGATCTTCCCAGCCTCGAACGGTCTGACCGTGGCACTAGGCCATCGCAGACTCTCGATTCTCGACCTTTCGGCGGCGGGTCATCAGCCGATGCGCGACGAGCTGACCGGCGACTGGATCACCTACAACGGAGAAGTCTTTAACTTCCGGGAAGTTCGTTCTCGGATACACGACAGGCCCTTCTCGTCCGAGAGCGATACGGAAGTGATCCTCGCCGGGCTTGGATCACGAGGTCTCGAAGCGATCAAGCCCTGGAGGGGGATGTTCGCGCTTGCCTGGTGGGATCGCTCGCGAGAAGCTCTCGTTCTTGTACGCGACCGGCTCGGCATCAAGCCGCTTTATTACTTCCAACGCGGCAATGAGCTGATCTTTGCCTCGGAAGTTCGCGCCCTGCTTGAAAGCGGACTTGTTCCAAGGCGAATCTCGCGCATTGCTTTGAAGAGTTATCTTGCGTTTGGCTCGGTTGAGCAGCCGCTGACCATCGTCGAGAACGTCTATTCAGTACTCCCGGGCCATGCCGCAACTTTTGTGAGCGGCGAGCTGACCGAGCAGGCATACTGGACGTTGAATGCCGACGCTGCAGATTCCGCGCGCGACGCGATAGACCCTCGCGAGCTCAGTGGCATGCTTGAGGAAGCTGTTCGCCTCCGGCTCGTTTCGGATGTTCCAGTTGGCGTCTTTCTAAGCGGTGGTATCGATTCAAGCTCACTGGTCTCTCTCCTCAGCCGCGTTTCGGATGAGCCGGTCAATACCTTCTCCGTGGCCTTCAACGAAGAGGATTTCAGCGAGCAGGCCTATGCCGAGCGAGTTGCGAAGCGCTTTCGGACCGAGCACCACGAAATACTTCTCACCTCTGATAGCGTGCTAAAGAAACTCCCGCGCGCGCTCGCCGCCATGGATCAGCCCTCAGTCGACGGAATCAACTCCTACGTTGTCTCCGAGGCTGTTGCCGGTGCCGGGCTCAAGGTTGCCATCTCAGGACTCGGCGGAGATGAGGTCTTTGCAGGGTATCACTTCTTTCGCACTCTCGATCGAGATGAAACCCGTCTGAGACGAGCACAGCAGATTCCACGCCCACTTAGAGAAGCCGCAGCCCGCGCAGTCGCACTGGCTGCCAGCGGGAATCGCGCCACCAAGGTCGAGAACCTTCTCCGCGGCGATGATCTCGACGAACCGGTGGTTCGTCTTCACCGGATGCTTTTTACAAAGAGCCAGCGAGAGTTGCTGTTGCATGAAGAGACTCGATCCATGGTCGATGTCGAAGACGAGCGGCGCCTGCGCGCGTGGAACGAAGATCAGGTCGAGAGATGTGAGTTCGCCGACGCAGTCAATCGGACGTCAGCGCTCGAGCTCGGTGGCTATCTTGCGAATACACTGCTCAGAGATACCGATACGATGAGCATGGCGCATGGTCTCGAAGTCCGAGTCCCGCTGATCGATCACCTTATAGTCGAGCGAATGATGAAGGTCGCAGGCGATAGTAAGTTGAAGGAAGGGCATCCGAAATGGCTGCTGGTTGATGCAGTCGGTGATCTTCCGTCGGAGATAGTCGATCGGCCGAAGAAGGGCTTCGAGCTGCCGTTCAAACACTGGCTCCTCGGCGCGCTCAGGGATCAGGTAGTAGCGGCACTCGAGTCGCCGCGGCTTGATTCGATGGTCGATCCCGCCGGTCTCAAACGCGTGTGGAGCGAGTTCGAGCGTGGGAACGTATCGTGGTCCCGAGTTTGGAGTCTTTACGTCATCGATCAATGGGCAGCATGCAATCTGTGACGCCACATCCAGCAGTACCACATCTCGTCATTGAACCGACGCGTTCATGGGTCGCGCTCAACCTGCGCGATACGTGGAGCTATCGAGAGCTGCTCTACTTTCTAACGTGGCGGGATGTGCGCGTTCGATACAAGCAGACGGCCTTCGGTGCAGCGTGGGCGATCGCGCAACCGCTTGCGACGATGCTTCTCTTCACGCTCTTCTTTGGCAAGCTTGCAAAGATGCCGTCCGATGGCCTGCCTTACCCTCTATTTGCCTATGCGGGTCTGATGCCGTGGACGTTTTTTTCCAATGCGCTCACGACTTCGAGCAACAGCCTTGTTGTCAGCTCCGGATTGATCACCAAGGTCTATTTTCCACGACTGGTACTGCCTGCTGCATCGGTGATGGCGGGTCTCGTAGACTTCTTCTGCGCCTTTTTGCTGTTTCTGGGATTGATCGCCTGGTATCGAGTACCGCTCACGCTAAACCTGTTGATGTTTCCGGTACTGGTCCTTCTGCTTTGGGCGATCGCACTGGGTGTGGGGACTTATCTTGCCGCACTCAACGTCAGATTTCGCGACGTGCGTTTCGTCGTACCGTTTCTTATTCAGTTCTGGTTCTTCGCGACGCCGATTATCTATCCGGCGAGCATGGTGCCCGAGCAGTACCGATTGTTCTATTTCCTTAACCCGCTTGCAGGAATCATAGAAGGATTCCGCGTTTCTTTGCTCTCCGGCGTCAACGGCGCGAGCTTTAACTGGATGGCGATCGGGATAGCAGCAATTGTGACGATTGCGATTCTCTTAGCCGCGGCGTACGAGTTTCGAAGGATGGAGCGAGGCTTCGCCGACATCATCTGAAGTTTGAAACTCCAGGCATGACAATTCCTTTTGCAATCGAAGCTCAGCACCTCAGCAAGCGTTACCTGCTTGGAGAGCGGAATGCTGGTCAGCAAACGCTTCGCGACACCGTCGTTGCATCGGCTTCAAGGCTGATGTCAAGCCCTCGGCGATCGCAGGGATCACAGCGATCACAGCGATCACAACGTGACGAGTTATGGGCTCTCAACGACGTTTCGTTCCTGGTTCAGCCGGGAGAGGTCGTAGGTATCGTGGGACGTAACGGTGCCGGCAAGTCGACGCTTCTGAAGATACTCTCGCGGATTACTGAACCGACCAAAGGCCGCGTCGAGATATATGGTCGCACAGGCAGCCTGCTTGAAGTCGGCACAGGTTTCCATCCCGAGCTCAGTGGTCGCGACAACATATTCTTGAACGGCGCGATCCTTGGAATGCGCAAGGCTGAGATCGACCGGCATTTCGACGAGATTATCGCCTTTGCCGGCGTTGAACGTTTTATTGATACACCCGTGAAGCGTTATTCGAGCGGGATGTTTCTTCGACTGGCGTTCGCGGTGGCTGCTCATCTTGCACCTGAGATCCTGATCGTCGATGAAGTGCTCGCAGTTGGTGACGCGGCATTTCAACAAAAGTGCCTGAACAAGATGGGTGATGTCGCGCGCGCAGGACGAACGGTACTTTTCGTCAGTCACAATATGGCGGCGGTAAAGCACCTCTGTTCGCGCACCATTGTGCTACGCAATGGGGAGATGATCTTCGACGGATCTTCCGAGGACGCCGTGAGGCTTTATCTTGCCGACGCGCACAGCGTCGACGATCAGATGCCTGACGGTATGCGCTTTGTGAATCCTGAACTGGATGCTCAAAGCCAGTTCGCAGTAACTGCGGTGGAAATTCTGGGACCTGATGGTCGCGTCAAGCCGGCTCTCGCGACAGGTGAATATGCCCGTTTTCGCATCAAATGGCGGGCTGAAGAGTCCGTGCGTAACGCCGGAGTCGAGCTTGGTGTCTACACGCTTGAAGGCGTTCCCTTGATCCAATACTCGACTCGTCCGGTTTCATCAGTGGATGTTCAATTTCGCGCAGGAGAGAACTTCATTGATTGTGAGTTTCCACAGTTCCCACTTGCAGGCGGTCAGTATTATCTGTCAGTGGGTCTGACGCGACCGATGCTCGAGTGGCTTTATCGGAACGATCAGTTTGCACTTTTCAGTGTGGAACCGGGAGACGTCTTTGCAAGCGGGACGCCGGTGGTCTCGTCGCGAGCGTTGCTGGTCGTACCGCACCGGTGGGTGACGAGTAATGGAAATCCTCCGGCTTCAGAGTATGTACGTTGTACCGGCGTTTAGCCGGAATCGTGACATTCGAGTAGCTCGAATGTCACGATTCCGGCTAAACGCCGGTACAACGTACCTGATGATGTTGTGACACCACTTGTATCCATAATCACAGCGTCGCTTAACTCGGCGGAATACGTCGAGCGGGCGATTGGCAGTGTTGCCGCGCAGAGCTATCCGCGGATCGAGCACATTGTTGTCGACGGTGGCTCAACCGATGGGACGGTCGAGATCCTGCGCAAGTACAACGGTCGTATTGAATGGATACTCGGAACCGGACAGTGGTCAGTCGGATGCAATCAACAAAGGATTTCGCCGGGCGCGCGGCGACATTCTTGGCTGGTTGGATGCCGACAATGTCTATGAACCCGGAGCAGTCGCCGAGGCAGTTGAACTGCTTGAGAGGCGGCCTGACGCCGGCGTCGTTTACGGCGGCGTGCGCGATATCGACATTTCAGGGCGCACCGTGCGGGACTACATGCCGCCTGACTTCACGCTCGAGCGCTTTCTGCTATATCACGAATTCAACTTCATGCCGCCATCTTCTACTTTCATAAGACGCGAAGCTCTTGAGCGAGCGGGCCTGCTCGATGTCGACCTGCATTACACCATGGACTTCGATCTCTGGCTTCGACTTGGACTCGAGACGAACTTTGCGCGATGTGAATCGTTCTGGTCGCGGTTCCTTCTTCGCGATGCATCGAAGACCGGCAGTCAGATGTCGCGTTTCGGGTGGGACATTCTCAAGGTTGCTGACAGCTTTCTGGCACGGACGGACCTGCCCGAGGAGATCCGCCGCAAGGAGTCCCGCATTCGCGCGCGAATGTACGAACACGCAGCTGACCGTTTTATCACAAACGATTTTGAGAATGGCCGGAGAGTATTACGCGATGGCTCTGCGCGAGGCGCCGATGAACGCGTCGATGAGGCTTATGCGGACCGTGGCTTATCTCTACTACCGCGATTCATTTGTCGGTAAGACCTATCGCGGAATGAAACGAGATGGTGAGCTCGACATTGAAAGTTCTGATTCTCGCTTCGTGGTTTCCTTCAAAGGAATCGCCGGTATCCGGGATTTTTATTGCCGAGCAGGCCCGTGCTCTTGCGAAGTAGCATGACGTTCGAGTGCTCGTGCCGAGAGTGCTTAATCGAGGCGAGACAGCGAACGCGCGATGTCGAGACACGCAGACGGATACACACTCGTGCGCCTTGGACTTCCACCTCGCAGTCTCGTTCATCAGGTAGAGTATTCTGTCGCGGTCGCGCGGGAAGCGAAACAGCATGGCAGCAGCGTGATTCACGCTCACGTCACGATCCCTGCAGGGTTCTCTGCTGTCGTAGCGGGAAAGTTCACAGGGATTCCGGTAGTCATTACTGAGCATCGGGGTCCATTCAGTGCGCTCCTCGAAAGCCCGCGCGACCGAATGAAGGTTGGATACGCACTTAAGCACGCTTCTGCAGTGATCGCAGTCAGCAGCGCCCTCGCTCGCGAGATGGCGAATCACGTGCAAGTCGAGCGCCGCATCCTTGTCATTCCGAATCTGGTGGACACTGAAACATTCCGGCCAGTGGAAGACAGTTGAAACCAGTCTTCCAGAAGAAGTCGCGAGCGAGTTTCGCCTGGTTTTCACTGGCACACTTGATGATGACAACAAGAATCTCAAAGGGCTCTTGCGGTCGATGAAGATTCTCGCGAATGGGAACGGAAACAATTATCGGCTTCGAGTGATTGGTGATGGACTTGCGAAGAAACAGTGCGAAGCCTTCGCGCGTGACCTGGGTATTGAGAACTCATGTGAATTCCTGGGAACACTCACGCCCAAAGAGATTGCCGGCGAGCTCAGCAGATGCGATCTCTTTGTGCTTCCAAGTCGCGCGGAGACGTTCGGAGTTGTTGCTGCTGAAGCGTTGGCGTCCGGAAAACCGGTTGTCGTCACGCGGTGCGGCGGTCCTGAAGACTTTGTCACTGACGAAACCGGGATCCTCGTTCCAGTCGACGATGATCAGGCGCTGGCAGATGCGATCGGGAAGGTCTGCAGCAATTTGGGCAACTATTCGCCGGCAAAGATCTCAGCCTTTGCAGCGAAGCGATTCAGTTGGGATGCGGTAGTCAATCAATTGACGGACGTGTACGAGACGGTGACGACACAGGGGAAGAAAGCATTGAAATGAGGATTCTCGGCATACACGACGGGCACAACGCAGCCGCCTGCCTGATGGTTGACGGCAGCGTGAAGATGGCACTTCAGGAAGAGCGACTGCGTCGAGTAAAGAACTACGCTGGATTTCCGTCACGGACTATCCAGTTCATCCTGGATGAGCATGGTTTGTCGCTTGGTGACATCGACCGGTTTGCGATCGTCGGCCGTGAAATGCCTGATCAGAATACGAAAGAGAGCCGCCTCGAAATGTATCGCGAGGTGGGGCAGCCTGGCTATCTTGAAAAGCAGCGGCAGGCGCAACGCCGGCGGGAGATTTATGATACTGCGGTTCCGCCGGGTCTGAGGCGTACGATCAAGACAGCACTCGGTCGTGAGCAAAGGGTCAGGGGCGACGCTCGAATTCAGCAGGCGCTCGAGTTTGGAATTCCCGAACATCGTATCGACATCATTGAACACCATCGCGCTCACGCAGCATCGGCCTACTATGGTCAGGGTCTTTACGATCGCGATGTGCTGGTTTTGACAAATGATGGAGAAGGCGACGGCCTGTGTGCCAGCGTCAGCATCGGACGCGAGGGCCGACTGAGAAGAATCGGCGCGCTGCCGCGCAGTGAGTCGATAGGGAATCTTTATGCGGTAGTCACCTTCCTGCTTGGAATGGTGCCACTGGAGCACGAATACAAGCTCATGGGAATGGCGCCGTACGCCGATCCGGCGCGCGCCGCCGCGATCGCGAAAAAGCTCAAAGATCTGTTTACGTTCGAAGGCGCTCCAAAATTTGGCTGGACTCGCGCCGAGGGAACACCCGACCTTTTTTACAGCTACAACCTGCTGCGAGAGCTTCTCGAGTATGAGCGGTTCGATTGGATTTGCGGTGGTCTGCAAAGGTTCACAGAGGAGATGCTCCTTGAGTGGGTGCAAAAGTGCATCGCCGCCACTGGAATCCGTGAGCTTGCACTGAGTGGTGGTGTCTTCATGAACGTCAAGCTCAATAAAGCCATCATGGAACTGCCCGAGGTCGATCGGCTTTTCGTGTTCCCATCGTGTGGTGATGAGACCAATATCTTCGGTGCCTGTTATCTGGTTGCTGCGGAACGCAACGGGCATGAATCAATAACACCGCTCAGCGATCTCTATCTCGGAAAGAGCTACACGGACAGGGAAGTGAAGATAGAGATTGACCGGTATCCGTTTTCGGCAAGTGTGAGTTGCCAGCAGCACGAAGACATCGAAAGCAGAGTTGCGCAGTTGCTTGCTCAAGGGAAAGTGATGGCGCGGTTTCGCGGCCGTGAAGAGTTCGGTGCTCGCGCTCTGGGGAACAGGTCGATCCTCGCCGATCCGTCGAACACCGAAGTCATCAAAGTAATCAACAGCATGATCAAGTGTCGTGACTTCTGGATGCCATTTGCGACATCGATGACCGACCGGCAAGCGATGGAGTGTCTGGTAAATCCGAAGCATGTGAGTGCGCCCTACATGGTTTTGACATTTGACAGCACGGAACGGATCGGCGATTTCAAAGCAGGTGCGCACCCGTACGATTTGACAGTGCGGCCACAGGTCGTCGAACGAGACTGGAACCCCAGCTACTATGATTTGATTGAAGAGTTCGAGCGGGTTTCGGGTAAGCGCGGAGGAGTGCTCAACACCTCATTCAATCTTCATGGGCATCCACTGGTAAGCGCGCCTTTGGACGCGCTCGAAGTTTTCGACCGATCCGGACTCGAGTATCTGGCGATTGAGAGTTTTTTGTTAGCGAAGTAATCTTAGGCCATCCCGCGCCGCTTAGCGGCAGCTGGCAAGCTAAAGCTTGACTCAAAGCGCCATGTGTCAGAGCTCAAGCTTAGCTTGCCGCCGGCGCCGAGGCGACTGCGTAAACCATGACTCGATATGTGCGGAATCTGCGGGATCATCAGTCATCAGAATCGGCCGCTTGACTCTGACGCTTTGTGGCAAGGCGTCAGACGTCTTGCACATCGAGGGCCGGATGACAGAGACGTAAAAGTTTTTGACGACGCCTCAGGCGTGCGTGTCGGCTTCGGGCATACTCGCCTTTCTATCATTGACCTTTCAGAAACCGGGCACCAGCCCATGTCGAATTCAGACGGTTCCGTCTGGATTACCTATAACGGTGAGCTCTATAACTACAAAACACTAAGGCAGGAGCTCTCTGCTCGCTATTCCTTTCGCTCGCAATCCGATACTGAAGTAATAATTCACGCCTATGAGGAATGGGGCGTCGAGTGCGTCAGGCGGTTCAACGGCATCTTTGCCTTTGCCATTTACGATGCCCGGAAGGGAAGGGTCTTTGCGGCGCGTGATCAGATCGGGGTCAAGCCTTTCTACTACCACTCGGATGATCAGCGATTTGTCTTCGCATCAGAGATCAAGGCGCTTTTCGATCTGGGCGTTCGCCCGCGGTCTGCTCGCGAGAACATAGCCGAGTTTCTGATGTATGGGTGGCTCGCAGACAGTCGTACGCTTTTCGAAGGCGTTCGCTCGCTTGAGCCTGGCCACTATCTCACTGTAGACCTGCGAGATGTTTCACGCATCAACGTTACGCGCTATTACGATCCTCGCGATCGAGTTCAAAGCGAAAAGCACGAGCAATGGGACCGCGCGAGTGATGATGAAGTGATAAACAAGTGCTCGTCGCTGCTCGAAGCGAGCGTTGCGGGGCAGATGATCAGCGACGTACCTGTCGGCACGCTCTGCAGCGGCGGTGTTGACTCGAGCCTTGTGACTGCGATTGCGCTCAAGCACAATCCGCAGCTTGCGATCTTTAATGTGAGCGTAAGTGACAACACCGAGCTGAACGAGGAACCCTACGCTCGGCAGGTAGCGAAGCATCTGGGCATCGAATTCAATTACTTCAAGCTTGACCGGAAGCAATTTCGTTCGGCGCTTGTCGAGACGATCTATCACAGTGATTTCCCGCTCTATAACCTGAATGCGGTCCCGGTGTTTTACATCAGCCGCGTGGCGCGAGAGGCCGGCGTCAAGGTTCTGCTCGCGGGTGAAGGCGGTGACGAGCTTTTCGGAGGGTATGAGTGGCGATACGGGCGTCTTTTCAGGAATGTCCGCGCGCGTCGCCGGTACGGGCACTGGATCGCGGGGCTGCTCAATCGGACGAGCGATCTGGCATACGTCACGCGTGATGATCTTTTTCTTCCGCATTTCAGAACTACGACTGATGATGCGGCGAATGCGCTCAGGTTCGCATCCGGTTTTTTTGGCCGCGGCGCCCGCTTCAAGGAGAGCCTCGCGGCATATTCATTTGTCGGTGTTCCCGAAGAGCGATACGCGCAGGCCGCTATGCTCTCAGATGTACGCGAATATCTCGAGCATCTTCTCAATCGCGAGGACAAGAGCGCGATGCAGGCGTCGGTCGAGTGTCGTGTGCCTTTCCTCGATCTCGATGTCGTTGACTTTGCCTTGAATCTCCCATTTCGTTTCAAAGTGAGAAATGGCGAGGGCAAATGGGTCATCAAGAAGCTGGCTGAACGCTACCTGCCGCGCGAAATCATCTACCGCAAGAAGGTGGGATTCAACCTTCCGGCGCGCGAGTATCTGGACTTTTCCGACGAGATCTTTGAAGGCGGCTTCTGGGAGGAGGAATTCGGCATCGGCAAAAAGCGAATCGCGGAAGAATGTTCGAATGGCGGAGCATCTTTCTGGTATGGGTTCCTGATGACTGAGATCTGGGGAAGGCTCTTTCTTCGCGGGGAAACACCAGCTGTCATAAATCAGGTATTGAAGGTCTGAAAACAGCTCTCTTTATCTCATATTACTTTCCTCCTGCGGGCGGAGCCGGAGTCCAGCGCGTCGCGAAGCACGTCAAGCACATTTCAGGCTTTGGATATGAACCAGTAGTCATCGCGGCAGAGCCCGATGACTATCGGGGTCCATCTGAGCTGAGCATGCCGATAGATGAGTCGCTCGAGCAGGACATTCCAGCAGATATTGAAGTGCATCGCGTGCCGTCGAGGCAGCCATTCCGCCTCTTCAAGCTGCTGAGACGTTTGCGCCTCGATTACCTTCGAGAGCTATTGTTCGTGCCCGATTCTGCAATCTTCTGGATCAGACCTGTTGTCAGACTCGGGCAAAGGATCGCCGCACGCCGGCCCATCGATGTCATCTACACTTCGGTAAAGCCGCATAGCGTGGCAATCGCCGGCTGGCTCCTCAGGAAGAAGCTGGGGAAACCCTGGGTGATCGATTTTCGCGATCCGTGGACGCAATACTTTCTGGCCGAGTTTCCAACGCGCCTCCACTTCAGAATTGAGCAGCAACTCGAGCGATTCCTTCTCAGGCGCGCCGACCACATCGTCACCGTTACGCCGACAGCGCGAGCACAACTCCTTCAATGGTGCCCGTTTCTTTCCCCTGAGAAAGTGACGGTCATTACGAATGGATACGACGATGATGATTTCAGTCGTGTTTCGCCGGCAGGGGCTGAGCGTAACGGGCTGTTTTCGATTGTCTATTCGGGAGTCTTTTGCGGAGCTCCGCGATCAGCGACGAAAGAAGAGAACGGGTTTGAGCGTGCCTGGCGCAGCCTGCGAAGGTGGTTTGCATTTTCGCCGCGCGCGTTTGATCGATTAGCTCACTCTCCGAAGTTTCTACTGGACGCAATGAGTGAACTGTTCCGCGAGAATCCAGCGCTGCAGGGAAAGATAAAGCTCGTTCATATCGGGCCGTTCGACGAATCCAATCGCGAATACGTGCGTGAGCTTGGGATTCCGGACGCGGTCGAAGCGCGCGGCTACGTCACACACCAGGAGGCTGTGGATACAGTGAGCAAAGCGGACGCGCTTTTCTTCTGTCTTGCGGATTCGCCGCGAGGTGAGCGCAATGATTGCGTGCCACAGAAGGTCTACGAATATCTCGGATCGCGTCGACCGGTACTCGCTTTGGCGCCTGTGGGAGATGCGCGTGATTTTCTGAATGAAGCTGGTACAGCGATTGTCTGTTCGCCGCGAGACCTGAACGCGATCAAGGCAGGGATTCTTTCGATGCTGGGTGGGACTGACAGCTTCCATCCCAATGAGGAGTTCATCAGAAGGTTTCGCCGCCGCGAGCTGACACGACAGCTTGCGTCGGTCTTCGACCAAGTTGTACGGAGTTCAAGCTTTAGCTTGCTCCCGGACGATTCGATCTCAAGAGTCCAGCCTGAAAGGCTGTACAACTACCTTAAATCTTGACGATGCCGTCTCCGCTCGTATCAGTCATCGTACTTAACTACAACGGCCGCAAATGGCTCGACGCCTGCTGCCGAAGCCTCCTTGCGACGCGGTATCCGAACTTTCGTGTGCTCCTGGTCGACAACGGATCGACGGATGGAAGCGTCGAATTCGTTCGCACGAGTTTCCCGGCAATCGACGTTATCGTCAATGAAACGAACCTCGGGTACTCGGGGGGAAACAACATCGGAATCAAAGCCGCACTTGCCCATCGGGCCGACTATGTTGTGCTTGTTAATCCCGATACGCGCGTCGAGCCTGAGTGGCTCGAGGAGTTGATCGCAGTTGGAGAACGAGAGGAGAGCGTTGGCATTCTCGGAGCCGTACAGCTCGTTTACGAGAGCAATCAACTCAATTCCTGGACGCGCAGCGCGTTTCCCGAGCTGATTGATAAACTGACATCGCCGGGTATTGATCTGCGTTGGATCCCTGTCGAGTGGGTTGAAGGCGCGTGCCTTGCAGCCAAAAGAAGAGTCTTTGATGAAGTTGGTCTTCTCGATCCGATCTATTTTGCGTTTTACGAAGAGATCGACTTCTGCAGACGAGCTGCAAGGCGTGGATGGAAGGTGGCTCTCGTTGTGCACAGTCGCATTCATCATCACCGGGGAGGCGTCTGGGAATCGAGCCCTCAGCTCAAACGAAAACGCGACTATACGTGCGACCGCAGCCAGTTCATCTACACACTGACAGAGCCGCGCCGGACTCTGACCGGCAATCTGGGCTGGTATCTGATCACGCTTGGCACCAAGGCAAAGGAAGCGTTGAAGCCCTCGAGCTCACTACGCGTCTGGGACCTTCTTCGAATGCAGGTTGATGTGCTTCGCAGCTTTGGCGCAGTCAGGGAGAAGTGGCGGCGCGACCGCGCATTGACACTGTCACGTTGATGCTGCTCGAATCCATCACTCAGCTTGAAAGGCGTCCGGAACAGGCGATCATTATCAACGTCGGCACAAAAGAAGTGTCGACACTAGCGCTGGTAAGCGCGGTGCGTTATGCCGCGATGCCCATCCTCCTCATCGACTGCGAGTCGGATGACGGCAGTTTTCAACATTTCAACAAACTGCAGTCGCAACTCAATTTCGACCTCCTGGCGGCTCCGCTGCGCCGGCACAGCGGAGCTCTCGATTGGATATTCTCCGAGATCAGGTCGGAGAAGGTCCTGCTGATCGACTCTGATATAGAGATTCTGAACGACGATATCTTCGTTTTCATGCGTCGATTCATCGACAGCGAAAATGTTTTCGGATGCGGGTTCATCGAGGGCCCTAACTGGATGAGCGGGCAGCAGGGTTTCATGCGCCACGGTTTGTTTGAAGAGCGAATGTGGATTCCGCTCACCATGCTCAAAGTGTCGATGATCCGCGCTGCGCTCGGCAACGGGCAATCTTTCGCTGAACGGCAGGTCTTCAATGACTTTTCGCCTTCGCGATTCGTTTCTCGTGTAATGGCTTCAATTCGCTATCGCATACCGGCACTTCAGGCGAAACAGTTTCGAGTGCTCGACGCGTTCAAAGAGAGTCATCACGGATTGAAGCCGTGGCTTGTCTGGTATGACACCGGCGCGCAGCTTTATCGTCATTTGAAGTATGTTGAAGGGCATCAGTTCGTTGGCTTGCCTGCTGAACTTCACGACCGCTACGCGATTCACTTTTCAGGTGTCACCAACAACAGGCTGAATCCCGGCCGGGCTCTTGGCACACCGATCGAAGAAACAAACGCGTATGTTCGTGCGCGGTTGAAGGATGAATACAGGATCGAGCTCGGGATATGAGCGTTCCGGAAGTCTCCGTCGTTATCCCCGTTCGCAATCGCCCGCACGAGCTCGTGAAAGTGCTCGAGGCAATAGGCGGGCAGGATTATCCTCGCGAACAATTTGAGGTACTCGTATGTGACGATGGATCGACCGCTGACATACGGAACAATAGCCGAGGATGCGCGGAGAAGCGGGCTCGATGTGAACTATTTCCGCCAGCCAGCTCGAGGCCCGGCGACGGCGCGCAATCTTGGAATTCGGAATGCACGCGGTTCAATTGTCGCTATGACCGACAGCGATACGCGACCCGATCGTAGTTGGCTGAGCAGTCTCGTGCGAGCTCTGAAAGCTCACCCTGAAGCAGCCGGAGTCGAGGGCAAAGTCATTGCCGACAACGAAGGTGAGTTCGATCCGATCGGAGAATCGCCGACGAATACTGAAGGCGGCGTGTTCCTGACGTGCAACTGCGCGTATCGGCGCGAAGCGCTCGATCGTGTCGGTGGATTTGACGAGACGTTTCCGTTTCCCGCCTACGAGGACGTGGATCTGGCTGCACGCATCGGCGAGACGGGCTCGATAGTGTGGCAACCGGAGGCAGTTGTAATTCATCCGCAGCGCCCCCTTACTTTCGGTGGTGTCTGGAAGAAGCTTCATCACTGGGAGTATGTCCTGTTGATGGGATTGAGGTACGGATACCTTGGTTGGAAGAAGTATCCGACAAAGCATCCGCGCATTCGCGTCGCACTTCTTTCGACGATCGCATTGCCATTTTCGAAGTTCAGGACGGCTTTGCGATGGCTCGTGAAGCGACCGATGCGATCGCTTAAGCTTGTGGCCCTTGGCGTCTTCGAAGCAGTGGGCGCGCTTTTCGTCGTCGTTCCGCGGGCGCTCTTCGGCGACTTCAGTCGCCGCAAGGTTCGCGGGACCTTCCTTGATCTCGAGCCTCTTCATATTGAGGAGATCAGACTGCGCCGATGAGTTCACCGCTCGTTTATTGCCGTAATCCTGACTTTCAACCTTCGAGACGTGTCGAAGAGGTGTTTCGAATCATTGAGGACACTGACCTATCCGAATCTCCGCGTACTGGTTGTTGATAATGGTTCAACTGATGGAACCGAAGAAATGGCGCGAATGCATTTCCCGGATTTCAGCGTCATTCAAACCGGAGCCAACCTCGGATACACGGGGGGCAATAACCGAGGGATCGAGTACGCACTCCGCCACGAGGCGGACTACGTGCTTATTCTCAATCCCGATACCGTAGTCGCGAACCCTCAATTCATCGATGCGATGGTCGATTACATGGAATCGCAGGGCGACATTGGCATTGCTGGTCCACGCGTCTTCCTTCGCGAGCAGGGTGTCGTGCAGAACACCGTGTTACATCCTCCGGGACTCGTAAGAAGCCTGAGCCACTGGGTGAAGTACCGGCTTCATCCCGAGTCCTTTGTGCAATCGGGAAGCGAGGTTGTTGATGCTGAGACACTCAACGGTGTGTGTCTTCTGATTCGCAGGAAGTGCCTGGACGAGATCGGTCTCTTTGATGAAAACATCTTCATGTATATCGAGGACGCGGACCTCGATTACCGTGCACGCCGCGCTGGGTGGCGAGTCTGTTACTTGCCGATAGACAGCGTTATCCACGAGCAGAAGATCGAGGGCTATCACATGACGAGTCAGGTGAGCTTTCTCCTGCGCCGGAATTCGGTCTACTTCCTGAGAAAGATTGGCCGAGACCTGGATGCGTGGGGATATGCGATCGGATCACTCGTGTTGATGCTTGCTCGCGGAGTTGTGAAGATCGGAAAGATTCGCGAATACGCTCAGTTCTGCCGAAGACTGTCAGCAGCCTATTGGCAGATACTCAGCGGACGGCCGCTCGGCAAGGCCTTTGGTCCGCCGTTTGTTTAACCTGGGAGCTGCAAAGTCCGAATGGTGCTAGCGCCGTCGCCTTCTGCGCCGGCGGCAGCTACCGCTTGAACTCAAACTCATCGGGGTTTAAGTCAGGCTTAAGCTGCCGCTGCCGCGTAGCGGCGCGCCAGGACGCGACGATCATGGTGTCAAAAACGCTTTTATTGTTTGTGCTTTTTCTTCAGGCGCAGCGGCCTCTGCCGCTGGCTGCGCATTGGAACCTTGGAGAGGCAGAAAACGGTTTCAGTCCCGACTATCAGGTTAAGCTGATTGGCGCAGGCCATCATCTTCTGCCATGGATCAAGATGCCGTCTCCTGATCTCGCAGCGAATGATCAGATGTGGGCGACGTACTACGAAAAGCCATGGCGACGGTTCGCAGAGCTAAAACTCCCGGTCTCTATCGTGAGCACGCAATGGGAGGCGACACTTTCGGCGGATGCGCGATACTTTGGTTTGCCGTCCGAAGAGAATCCCAATGTAATCGGTCCCGACGGCAAACCACGGCCTGAAGTCTCGCCGTTCGGGCCGGCTAAGCACTGGCGCGAGGTTGGACGCGCTCTGGACATCTGGTCCGCTGCTAAAGAGGCTTATCGAAGCGTATCGCGAGCCTCCGTACATTCTGTTTGTTTCCAATAACGAACACGCGCGTCTCTGGTGGGTCAAGGCTGAAGAGGACCAGCACTATCTGAAACGTTACGGTCGTGGCCGCAGCGATGATTTCAAGCGCAAGGTCGTCGGTGATGGATGGATCGAGCTGTACCGCGCCCTGCAGGAGGGCATGCGCGAAGGGTTCAAGGGGACGCCCTGGGCCGATCGCGTGACTTTCGTCGGCTATGATGCATTCGGACCGCCGCACTTCGCGCGCTGGCCCGGTTGGATGGAATATTCCCTTTACACCAGCGGCCGGATCGACCCTAAACCCCTTGCGTGGGACGGCGGTTCGCCTTCGTACTATGTATTCAACTGGAATGAGAGCACTGATTACACGGTCTTCAGTCCTCAGGTTGAATCGATGAACTGGATATTCATGCTGCGCGAGGCACTGCGTCTCAATCCACGATTCTGGTTCGAGATCTCAACGTGGGATGGGCACGAGCCCGAGATGGATAACGACAAGCGTAAGCTCTATGCAAAGCGCGGGCAGACGTTTCACTCCAGAACGGTACGGAGGCATGGTGCAATTCGGTATGTGGCTTCTGAGGCCGCGTGCCGTCAGAGAGTTTCGAGGATGGCGCGATACCCTTGCTCAGGCGGAAGCCTTCTTTTTGCCGATTGTCGAGGCAGTTGATCGAGTGCACAAGAGTCTCCATTCTTGAACAGTTCTGGCGGGACGGCGAGCTGGTCCCCAATCCGGCAGCAGAGCATCCTTACCAGGTCAATGTACCAGCCGAGTACCGGAACGAAACGCGCTGGTTTCTTCTGAGCACGAGCCTCGATCCTCCCCGACCATGGAAGCTCAATGCAGAGCTTCCGGTATTCTCACTGGCGTTGACACGTGGTCGAGCACCGTCTCGTGAATGGCTCGTGTATGCGCACTCGCCGTTAGGCGCGCGATCCGGCGTCTCGATTACGATCCCGGGGTTCGGACCGATTAGCACAGCTGTGACGGTCGGCGGATCGTTCTATGTTGTAAGCGAGCAGAACCGCCAGGTGAGGCCTCTGTAGATGCGATTGTTTATCATCAACAACATTCCTGCGCCTTACTTTGATCCGCTATTCGAAAGAATCGGCAGCGAGAAGGGCTGGTCCCTCACGGTGTGTTACACCTCGACGTGGAATCAGCAGGCCGGGTGGGTTGAAGCGCCGATTGCAAAAGCGTCATATCGAACGGTGATTCTCGATCGCGCCGGAAGAGGAATCGCAGCTGGCGTGCGGCTGTTTGGCGAGCTTGTTCGAAATCGCCCCGACTTCCTGATCATCTATGGTTACACCCTCGTTCCTCAATGCGTTGCGATTCTGTGGTCGATGGTCACGGGTACCCGTTATGCGTTGATGGGTGACGCAAACATTCATACAGACAAGTCCACCGGGCTGAAAGGTGAGTTGAGGCGGTGGTGGATCAGGCGGGCAGTGAAGCGTGCGGCTGCGATCATTGCAATCGGAACTGCGAATCGAATGTTCTGGACAAAGTATGGTGCGCGTCGAGAGCAGCTTTTCGAAGCTCCATACGCAGTTGATAACGCATATTTCGAGCGCGCGGTCGCGTCTGCCAATGTCGATGAGTTGAGAAGAAGCCTTCGGCTTCCACCCGGCGTTGTATTCCTGTTCGTTGGGAGGCTGATACCGCGAAAAAATGTCGATCTGATCATTCGAGCAATTCGCGCAATCGCATCGCGCGAAATTGCTCTTGTGATCGCCGGCGATGGAGACGAGCGCGAAAGACTGGAAGATCTCGCGGATGGCGATCCTCGCATCACGTTTGCAGGTGCAATAAGCCAGACTTCGCTGCCAGGCTACTATGCGATGGCCGATTGCCTCGTGCTGCCGGCAAGCAACGAACCGTGGGGCCTGGTGGTAAATGAAGCGATGGCATCGGGGCTTGCCGTGATCGCTCATAAGGATTGTGGTGCTACTATCGACCTTGTATCAGCAGCTAATGGCGTTGTTCTCGAGACGTTCGAGCCGGGCGAACTGCAGCGCGCACTCGAGAGTGTCTCAGAAGATCGCGTAAAGCTTGGAGAGATGAAACGGAATTCGCTCGAAAGGATATCTAAGTCGTCGATCGACGTTGCAGCGACAGCGAATCATTGAAGCCGTGAAGACAGTCACGGCGCCGGGAACCGGGGGAGAAGAGGCTCGGGAACAGACGAGCGCTCGCGTCGAGGGGGTAATAGAAGAGATCAAATGATCGTTCTTGCGTTGCTTGTTGGAAGCATTCTCTGGCTGCTCAGGTATAAGTTCCAGGATCGGTTCCTGCGCGCGTACGGGCTGTTTTTCCTGATACTGCTGGTTTATGCGTCGAACAAGAGAGGCTATGGCATTTCGGATGCGATGTCAGAGGGCGCGTTCAGTCAATTGAGTCTCGTCCGGTGGGCGCTGCTGATTGTTCTGTTTGTAGTGTGTATGAGGATGAAGCGACCGGAGAACTTCCGAACCGATGTGCCACTTGCTGCACTCGTGATTCTGCTGGTCGCCGACGTGCTCTACTCGGCTACATACGCCGAGAACTTTAACTATTCATTCTATAGGGGACTGAGCTTCGCCTTTCTGGCGCTGTCTATGCTCACCGGTGCGGCGATTTACTTTCACAGCGCAGAGAACTGCGTCCGGTTCTTCCGCTTTCATTACCTTATAGGATGGATCACTCTCGTGCCGATGTTGCTCCTGCATATCGTGGGCCTCAACAGTCTCGGTGTGACGATAATCATGGGCCAGTACGCCGGGCTTTTCGGCAACCAGAACATGTACGGAACGTTCTCGGCTCTGCTCACACCTTACATCGTGTTTCACTGGAGAGTTGTCGCTCAAACCAGAAAGGGAGCGCTGGATTGATGGTGCTCTGCTCGCGCTGCTGCTCGTCGGACTCTGGTATTCGAGGTCGCGCAATGGGCTCGTTTCGAGTCTCCTGGCGGTCACGGCATACTTCTTTGTGATCAACCTGAAGAGCCGAATGAAGGTAGTTGCAATTACAGTTTGTCTGGCGGTAGCGCTGGTGGCGCTTCCAAGTGTTCAGTCTGACTTCAGAGACTTTGTCAGGAAGGGTTCGAGTCAAACCGAGTTCGGCTCGCAGTTTATCGAAGAGAAAAGGTACGCGATGTGGAGCGGTGTCTTTCCTCTATTCTGGAAGGAGAAGCTGACGGGGTACGGCTTCGCATCGTCCCATCTTCTTGTTCATCCATTCACGCGCGATGCAACCGTGGGACGAGCCATTCATAATAGCTATCTCGAGATCTTTGGCGATCTCGGACTTCCGGGGTTCATTTTTCTGATGCTGATTCTGTATCGCATAGGGTCGAAGGCAACAATGCTTGTGCGCCTTCGCGGGGAGTTCCTCGAGCGCAACATAAATGCTGTTTTCATCTCGATCTTCTTCGCCGGACTAGGCAACGCTTTCTTTGAAAGCTGGATGTTCTCTGTAGGTAATCTCACGTCGCTTATGTTCTGGGCCCCGACAGCTGGCGTTGTTGCACGGTGGGCATGGCGGACTGCTCCCGTTAGCCATACAGAACAGGCAATTCAGCTGACTCACCGTCCCCAGGAACAAGCGTTGGTTGGGCAGAGGTGAAAAGAAGGGCGATGCTGAGTAGGCGTGCGCTTTAGGCGGAATCGAGTTCGACTATCGTGGACGATTCCGGCTAAAGCCGCAGTACTCAGCACTCAGCACATGCCTTCTGAAATTATGGCGCGAGTACTTTTCAATGCTCGAGCTTCAACTGCGGGCGGCGGGTTGACCTACTTGCGGAACGTTCTTCCGAGGTTGAGTGTGATTCCGGGCGGTAACAGTTTCGTGGTTGCAGTACAGGGCTCGCACTTAAAGGAGTTTGCAGCATTTGAGTCTCATCAATTGAAGCTGACGCCGGTCGAGGATCGGAGGATTCTCCTCGCGAATGTGGCACGAGCAGGCCTCACTGCGAACTCTGATCGCATCAGAAAAGATTGACGTTCTGGTATCGCTTGGAAACTTTGCGCTTTTTAGATCGCCCGTGCCACAGCTTCTTTTTAGCCGGAACGATCTCTATTTCTCGCGTGATTTTCTTCGCGATCTTTCGAACAGAGGACTCTACCTGCAGATAGTCACCACTCTCTTGAAACGCGCAATGGCCAAGGCGTCGATGCGTGCTGCTCAAGTCAACGTGTCTCCGACGTTCGCATTCGCGGAGAAGCTCGCAAGTTACAATGGTGGAGATCCCGAACGTTTTGAAGTCCTCAGGTTCGGATTCGACAGGGCGAAGTTCACCGAAGGATCTGGCTTACTCGACCCGGCTCAGACCGCGGCACTTCGTATCGGCGATCGCGTCCGGCGAATCCTCCATGTAAGTCATTACAATTACTTTCGTAACTTTGAGACCCTGATTCGAGCCCTTCCTCTGATAGATGAAATGCTGCACGCTCGAACAGGAGAGAATGCACTGCTCGTACTGACGACTGACATTCGACCGGGCAAATCGTATGGAGGATATGACGCAACACTGGCCTCGGAATTGATCGATCGTCTCGGTGTTCGCGACAGGATCGCAATGCTCGGCGAAGTGCCGTACGACACGCTTAATGACTTGTACCGGCAAGCGGATCTTTTCGTATGCCCCTCGTACTCTGAAAGCTTCGGCCACCCCATGCTCGAGGCGATGGCTTCGGGGTTGCCAATAGTGGCAGCGAATCTGCCAGTTCATCGGGAGATATGCGGGGAGTCGGCCCTTTACTTCGATGCCTTCGACGAGAACCAGTTGGCGCGAGAGTGTGTTCGCGTACTTACCGAGCACAACCTTCGTGACAAGCTGCGCGCAAATGGCGAGGTCGAGATTCGACGGTTCTCCTGGGACGATCACGTAGCGAGGCTTATTGAGATCATTGAAAGGCTCAAACGCTGACAGACTAATAAGAGATGAGCGAGAAGGTACCGGTCTCCGTAATCATTCCCGTAAAGAACGAAGAACAGAATATCGCGGCATGTCTCGAAAGCGTCTCGTGGGCAGATGAAACGTGGGTCGTAGATTCAGGAAGTTCCGATCAGACGGTCGAGATTGCGAAGAGGTACTCGGACAGAATCGCATGTTTTGACTACAAGGGCGGCTTTCCAAAGAAGAAGAACTGGGCACTCCAAACGCTTCCATTCAGAAATGACTGGGTACTGATTGTAGATGCAGATGAGCGTGTTACACCCGAGCTTGAACGCGAGATTCGCGATCTTCTTTCAGGTCCTCGTCAAAGGGATGGATATTACATTAATCGCAGATTGATATTTCTGGGCCGATGGATCCGACACTGCGGATGGTATCCCGAGCTGGAACCTGCGCTTGTTCAAGCACAGGCTTGGGCGCTATGAGCGGCTTGAGACTGAGGATGTAGAGAATATCGGTGATGTCGAAGTTCACGAGCATGTGGTTCTCAAAGGCGAGGCAGGCTATCTCGAGAATGATCTATTACACGAAGACTTTAAAAGCATCTTTCACTTTGTTGAGCGGCACAATCGATATTCAAACTGGGATGCGAGAGTCTATGCGAATCTCGCGAAGGGTGTAGATAGCGGGCATGCGATCGGATCGTCCTTTTTTGGATCACCTCTTGAGCGAAAACGGTCCATCAAGAGAATGTGGGTAAGGCTGCCGGCCCGCCCCTTGCTGCGATTCATCTGGATGTATGTATTGCGGCTCGGGTTTCTTGATGGCAAACCCGGTCTCATCTTCTGCACGCTCATGAGCATGCACGAGGCCGTGATCTCGGCGAAACTTTACGAGATGAGGACTAAAAGCGAGAAAGGCATGTAGTATGGAGTTCAGGCTTTCAGCTTCAAGCTTCGACGCAAGCTAAAAGCTTAAACTCCATCAACATCTAAATTATGTGCGGCATTTGTGGAATTGTTGGAGCTTCTGACGAGGTCGCGATCGAGCGCATGACGCGGAGCATCGCTCACCGTGGTCCTGACGACATGGGAGTGGAGCGTTTTCCAGAGCCACGACTTCATCTCGGGCATCGACGGTTGAGCATCATCGATCTTTCTGAGCGTGGACGTCAGCCAATGTCCAACGAAGACGGTTCCGTCTGGATCACGTTCAATGGCGAGCTCTACAACTTTCGCGAACTGAGGGCCGAGCTCGATGCGTCGCGACACGAATTCAGATCTGAGACCGATACTGAGGTCATCCTCCATCTCTACGAAGAGAAGGGCGCGAACGCGTTTCCGCTTCTGAACGGAATGTTTGCCTTCGCGCTCTACGATTCGAGACGTGAGGTCCTATATCTGGTGCGCGATCAGCTCGGAATCAAGCCACTCTACTATTCCGATGCCGGTGGGAAGTTGATCTTCGGTTCTGAGATCAAAGCAATTCTTGCCAGCGGAGATATTGTTCCCGAGATCGATTGGCAGGCTGCGAGCGACTTTTTCACATATTTGTTCGTGCCGTCTCCTGAGACTATTTACCGTGACATCCGGCAGCTTCCTCCTGCTCACTGGCTCGAATACGACTTGCGCACACGACGAATCGTTCGCATCGAAAAGTACTGGAGTGCTCAGGCAGATCCTTACGAGAGCGGTGGCGATTTCACGGGCGCCTTGAGATCTCTGCTCGCAGATGCTGTTAAAAAGCAGATGGTTAGCGACGTTCCGCTCGGGGCGTTTCTCTCAGGCGGCATTGACTCAAACATCATCGTAGGTCTGATGGCAGAGAGTGCCAGCGAACGGATCAGAACTTTTACCGTATTCTTCAACCAGCAGGGGATCGATTACTACGACGAGCGCACTGAGGCGCGGCGCATAGCCGACAGATTTGGTACGGATCACAGTGAGATCGAGATTGATCTGACCCAACCTGAAGAGATGTTTGAACTGGTAGAGTATTTCGACCAGCCATTCGGCAATGCGACACTCTACCTGACTTATCTTCTGTCGCGCGAAACTCGAAAGAACGTGACTGTCGCGTTGACCGGCGCTGGCGGTGACGAGCTCTTTGGCGGATATCCGCGCTATCGTGCCGTGCGCGCTGCGAGGATGCTGCGATATGTCCCGCGGCCGGCAGCACGTGCTGCGCTTGCGGCGCTTCGCTTCTGGCCCGATGACTATAGTGATCGCCGGCTCCATCGCGTGCGGGCGCTTCTCGACGGCCTCGATCGTGATCCTGCCCGGCAGTACATGAGATGGGTCTACTATCTTGACGAGGATCGAAAGTCTCAACTGCTCAGGCAAAGAAATGGCAGATTACTCCCGGCTGAGCGGGTGCTCGCGCAACACCTTGATCAGATACCGGCATCCTGGGATGAAGGCAACCGGTTTTCATTTCTGGATGTGGAGACGTTTCTTTCGGACAATCTGCTCGAGTACTCTGACAAGATGAGCATGGCGAGTGCACTCGAGCTGCGAGTGCCGTTTCTTGATCCGCGCGTCGTCGAGCTTGCGTTCCGGATTCCGTTCGAACAAAAGGTGCGCGGCGGCGAAAGCAAATGGATACTGCGAAAGGCATTCTCAGACTTGATCCCTGCTGAGAATCTGAATGCGCCCAAGAAAGGCTTCAATGTTCCGCTTGGCGTCTGGATGCGAGGCCGGCTTGATCGATTCTTTGACGAGCGTCTGCCGCGAGACTACGTCGAGCGTGAAGGCATCTTTAATTACGATTACCTTTTGACCCTGCGGGAAGAACATCGTCGAGGCCGTCGTGACAACGCTTACGAGCTCTTCGCGGTCCTCATGTTCGATACATGGTACCCGAAAGTACATCACCGGAACTCTGCCGCGTTCTCGAGAACAAATCGTGGCGGCACCGATCAGATAATGAAACAGGTTATACAGAATCTCCGCTCGGGCGTGCTGAAGGTTGACGAAGTACCGGACACGATAGTCAAGCCGGGTGGGATTCTGGTGCGCAATGCCGCCTCGCTCATCAGTCCGGGGACGGAGCGCATGTCGATCGAGCTTGCGCAGAAGTCACTCATCGGTAAAGCGAGGGAGCGACCGGACCTGGTTCGCCAGGTGATTACCAAGATCAAGCGTGACGGCGTCCTGAGCACCATGCGCGCGGTCGAAGCGCGGCTCGATGCTCCGCTCGCTCCGGGTTACAGCTCATCGGGCACAGTGATCGAAGTTGGACGCGGCGCAGAGGAATTTCGGGTTGGTGATCGCGTGGCGTGCGCCGGTATGAACTACGCGTCGCATGCTGAGGTGGTTTTCATACCAACAAACCTTGCGGTCCGTGTTCCTCAGAATGTGAGTTTTGAAGAAGCGTCATTTGTCACACTCGGCGCAATCGCGCTGCAGGGAATTCGAACTGCCGAAGTCAGACTTGGTGAAACGGTCGCTGTGATTGGTCTCGGATTGCTTGGCCAGTTGACGAGTCAAATGCTCAAAGCTGCAGGCTGTCGAGTCATCGGCATCGATCTCGATCCAACAAAGACGGAGCTGGCTGGCGCGAACGGTGCGGATCTGGTTTTGCAGCGGAGCCAGGATGTTGAAGCATCGATCGAAGCATTTACGAATGGCTATGGAGCTGACGCGATCATAGTCACTGCGGCAGCGGATACAAACGACCCGATCGAGCTTGCGGGAGCGATTGCGCGCGATAGGGCCATCGTTTCGATGGTAGGTGCCGTCCGCATGGACGTGCCCCGCAAGGTGTACTACGAGAAAGAGCTTCAGTTGAGACTTTCACGTTCGTACGGTCCAGGACGATACGATGCACAGTACGAAGAGGGTGGTGTCGACTATCCGATCTCATACGTACGCTGGACTGAGCGACGAAACATGGAAGAGTTCCTTCGCCTGGTTGCGAGTGGCAGCGTTCGACTTGAGCATCTGATCACACATCGATATCCGATTTCAGAGGCCGAAAACGCCTATTCGCTGATTACGAGCAGCGAGTCTGGTTTTCTTGGAGTCGTTCTGACCTATCCGTCGGATGGCGAAACGCGAACGACTGCAATCCGAATGGCCGCGGCGCGGCCAGGGTCTGTGTCCAGGTTACAAGGTAAGGTCAGGCTTGGAGTGATCGGTGCCGGAAACTTCGCGCGAAGCGTTCTGCTCCCTCGACTCAAGAAGATGTCCGAGGTTGAGATGAGTGGAGTCGCGACGGCGACGGGCCGGAATGCAAAGGCAACGGCAGAACAGTTCGGCTTTGAGTGGTGCACGACTGATTACAAACAGCTGATTGAGTCGAGCGAGATCGATGCTGTGCTGATTGCCACGAGGCATGACCTGCATGCCGAGATTACAGCCCGCGCGCTCGTTGCAGGGAAGACCACTTTTGTCGAGAAGCCACTTTCAACGACTCGCGAAGGTCTCGATGAGGTCGCACGTGCGCTTGAAGTAGCTGGTGATCGGCTCCAGGTGGGCTTCAACCGCCGGTTTTCGCCGCTGGCGGTCAAGCTTCGTGACGCATTCAAAGGGATTGAATCTCTCGCGATGACCTACCGGATAAATGCCGGTCAGGTTCCGCCAGACAGTTGGGTTGCAGGCGCCGAAGGCGGCGGACGCATAGTTGGCGAGGTCTGTCACTTCGTCGATTTCTTTCAGTTTCTGACCGGAGCTGATCCTGTAGAGGTCTTTGCTTATCGAACTGCGCTGTATACTGACAACCTTGCTGTTGTGGTCAAATTCAGTGATGGCTCAACCGGGAACATCAACTACTTCTCTGCCGGTGACAGGGCATTTCCCAAAGAGCGGATCGAGGTTTACGGCGGTGACCGCGTCGGTGTCATCGACGACTTCCGCAGCATCGAGATATGGCGTGATGGCAAGCGAGCTCGCTCCGCTCGTCTTAATCAGGACAAGGGGATCGATAGCGAGTTGACAACGTTCGTCGCATGGGCACGAAACGGTGGCGGCGCTCCGATTCCTGCGAGAGATCTGGTGATCACTACACTCGCGACGTTTGCAATTGAAAGGTCTCTTGAAAGCGGACGGCCGGAGAAGGTTCATTGAGTCCTGCATTGCTCGTGCGAACTCTGCCATATCTTCGCTGGGAGCAGATCGCATATCGACCCTTGCGTGCAGCACAGTACTGGCAGTACCGTCACTTTCCCTCACTGACGTCTCGCTGGAACTCTAACGGAGCTGTCGAGCGGCAATCATCTCAATCAAATCCTTCGTCATCTGCTGTCGAGACGCTGAGAAGAGTTGTCGGCAGTTTGAGTCATCTGAGGGCTGCCGGGTCCTGCGTCACTTTGCTCGAAGGCCTTCCAGAGAATCGCTTTACCTTTCTGAATGAAACTCACGCACTCGGTGAGATTAATTGGAATAGAAGATATGTCAGTCATCTGTGGAACTATAATCTGCACTATTTCGATGTCGCGCTCTGCTGCGAGGAAGATGAGCGCGCGAGACACGAACTGTGCCGTCTGGTAGCGAGCTGGGTCGATAATGCACATATCGGAGTGAGCGATGGCTGGGAGCCGTATCCTCTTTCTCTGCGTATCGTCAACTGGATCTATTCGTATTCGGCTTTTTCGCATCTGCTCGAACAATCATTTGTTAGTGAATGGCAGAAGAGCATTTTTCAGCAGGCGCGATTTCTGACTCACCATATCGAGTATCACCTGCTGGCAAACCATCTCGTCAAGAACCTCAAGGCGCTGATAGTTGCCGGACTTTTTTTCTCCCGCAAAGACTGGTTGGAGGAAGGTGAGAGGTTGCTATGGCGGGAGCTTGATGAGCAGGTGCTCGAGGACGGTGGCCACTTCGAGCGGTCGCCGATGTATCACGCGCAAGTACTCGCAGATTTCCTGGAATGCTTTGCCGTCATGGCGGCGTTTGGGAGGCTCGAAAGTGGAAAGCGCGAGCGTCTGGCAGCAAAGCTGCGATCAATGTGCGGGTTTCTCCGAGCGATGACTCATCCCGATGGCAGTCTCGCGCTTTTTAATGATTCGGCAAATACTGCTGCGACAAGATCGGGGCCAATCCTTGAATCCGCTGTGCGTCTTCTCGATATCATGAAGGTACCGGAACCGGCTTCGACCCTGTCTGCGTCGTTTCCGATTGCGGGTTATTTTACGTGGAACTCTGCAGATGCAGGCGAGAAGATCGTTGTCGATGCAGGGCCACCTTCGGTTGACTATAACGTTGCGCACGCGCACTGCGATATGTTGAGCTTTGAGCTGTACTTCAAGGCAACTCCGATCGTAGTGGACACTGGTGTCCACGGGTACGAGGGCGATCGATTCCGCGAGTATTCGCGTTCAACGCGCGCCCACAACACGGTCGTTTTCGATGGCCGCGAACAGTCCGAGATATGGGGAACATTTCGCATTGCACGGCGCGCGAAGATCGTTGGTGCAGACGCGGCTTCGAGTTCGAATGGAGCTCAGTGGAGATTTGAGGGAAGCTATAGTCCGTACTACAACTCGCGTCTCGTTCATTCGCGTGTAATCGAACGCGAGGGTTCAGGCGATTGGGTAATCACGGATACGGCACGAGGGGATTTCAATGAAGCTGAAAGCTTCATTCATCTTCATCCGGCGGTAAAAGTGAAACGATCCGGCGACGCAAATATCGAGTGTGAAGCAGGCGGTGAGCGCTTCACGGTTGAGCCTTTTGGTTCGGCGAGTACCACGATCAGCGAGGGCTGGTACTTCCCTGATTTCGGAATCGCGCAGCGCGCGGTCACATTATCGTTTCAAAAGAAAAGAAGTAAGGACGAAAACTTTGGGTACAGGATAAGAAGAGGCAGTACGTATGTAGCCGGCTTTAGCCGGAAGAGCACCGCTCAAGCGGTGCCTTTATCCGCCTGAAGGCGGTACAACATACCAGAGAATGTCAAAACTCAGGATCACTTTTCTTTGCCAGTATTTTCCTCCTGAAATGGGAGCGCCTTCTGCACGCACCTGGGAGCACGCTCGACACTGGGTCAGCCTGGGGAATCAGGTGACTGTGATCACGGGATTCCCAAACCACCCAACTGGCATCATCAGGCCCGAATACCGTGGGTACTTCACGAAGCGAGAAAGAATTGACGGAATCGACGTGCTGAGGACGTGGGTCTATGTAGCACCGAACAAGGGCTTTACAAAACGCGTGCTCAACTTTGCATCATTCTTTTTTTCTTCGCTCTTTCTTGGAGCGTTGAAGACGGACCGCCCTGATGTTGTCGTGGGTACGTCGCCCCAGTTCTTATGTGCGGTATCGGCTTATCTCCTTAGCTGCGTGAAGCGTGTGCCGTTTGTTTTTGAAGTTCGGGACATCTGGCCGCAGTCGGCCGTTGAGCTTGGCGCACTACACAACCGGACACTCATTCGAATGCTCGCATCGATGGAGGCATTCTTATATCGTCGTGCTGCGCTGATTGTCGGTGTCGCCGAGTCGACCAGGCAGTATCTGCTTTCAAAGGGGGTTCCTGCGGAAAAGATCGCTATCATCCCGAACGGAATCGATAAGCGTTTTATCGAGACAGAAGTGATGGCGTCAGTCGCCCCGCGTTTTGATAACCGGTTTGTAGTTTCGTACATCGGCACGCACGGGATGTCACACGCGCTCGACACGGTTCTACATGCCGCAAAAAAGCTTGAGACAGAACAAGACATCCACTTTCTCTTTGTCGGTGAAGGTGCTGAGAAGGATAATCTGCTCAAGCTCGCGAGCGATCTTGAGCTTTCGAATGTGACCTTTTTGAATGAACAGCCTCGCGAAGAATTGATCGGTTACTATCGAGCTTCAGATGTCAGCCTGGTTCCCTTGAAAAGATTACCGATCTTCAAACAGGTTCTACCGTCAAAGCTGTTTGAGTTGATGGGCACTAAAACAGCAATAATTTGCAGCGTCGAAGGTGAAGCTGCCGCGCTGGTTGATCGTGCTGGCGCTGGCCTTACAATCGAGCCAGAGAACGCCGATGCGCTTGTCCACGCGATCCAGCGGCTGAAAAGCGATCCCCAACTCCTCGAGCAGCTTCGAAAGAACGGGTACCAGTTTGTAATGGAGCATTACTTGCGTTCCATTCTCGCCGAGAGTTATCTAGAATTTCTGGGGTGTGTTATAGATCGCCGGCATAAAGCGGAATCTGGCAATCCGATGACTTCTGAATTGTAGTCAATCTTAACCGGAACACATGCGATCCTACCTGACCCTCTTTTCGATCTCGCTCGTGCTTGCACTGGTGATCACGCCATATGTGCGCCGCTGGGCAATCAAATGGGGAGCGATTGATCTGCCTGACAATGGCCGTCGGATACACCGCCGGCCGACCCCACGTCTCGGGGGAATCGCGATCTATCTGGCATTTACTCTGACCCTGCTCTGCGTTCCCTTTCTTGGCAATATGGTCAGTGAGAGCTTCCGGTCGAACCTTACACGATTCGGGGCGCTGATCATCCCGGCCACTTTCATGTTTGCATTTGGCATCTGGGACGACTTTAAAGGGTCGAGCGCTCAGCAGAAGATCATCGCGCAGGTTATCGCAACAGTGATGATCTATTCGATGGGTTTTCGCATCGACACCCTGTCCTCGCCATTCGGAGGGATGTGGCATCTGGCTCCGATTATCAGCTTTCCTCTGACTGCCTTGTGGGTCGTGGGGATCACAAATGCGTTCAATCTGATTGACGGTGTCGATGGCCTCGCGGCCGGCGCGTCGGTTTTTGCGCTGGTTTCCATACTTTTCTTTTCAATCGCACAGGGCAACCCTGAGATCAGCCTGATTGCAGTGGTGCTTGTTGGCGCTGTAATCGGGTTTCTTCGATACAACTTCAACCCGGCGACGATTTTTCTTGGCGATTCGGGAAGCCTCTTTCTCGGCTTTGTCGCTGCGGCCCTTTCGCTCGCCGGTTCTCAAAAAGGATCGACAATCATTGCAGTCGCAATTCCGCTTGTCTCCTTTGGGTTACCTGTGGTGGAGGCCGGGCTCTCGCTCGTGCGGCGCTTTCTCGGAGGCGATTCCCTTCTTGCAGGGGATCGGGGTCACATTCAGTCACATGCTGCTCAGGCGCGGGTTCAGTCAGCGACAGGTTGTGATCGTGCTCTATGCAGTTTGCGCACTTTTTTCGCTCTTTGGTCTGATGCTTCTCAATCCCCAGCGGAGCCTCGCAGCGCTCATCTTTTTCATACTTGGCATAGGAATCCTTTTTGGCGTTCAGCATTTGCGATACGCCGAGTTCAGTGAGCTTGGCAGCCAGATTCGCCGGGGTGTGCTTCGTCATCGGCGCGCTATGGCCGTCAATGTTCGTGTCAGGCGAACCACGGCAGGATTCTTGGTGGAGCGAAGAACGTGGATCAGTTCTTTGCGGCCCTCGACGCTATGCTTGACGAGAATGAATTCGACTGTGCCGTCCTCGAAGTCGAGCGAATATCACCTCCCTTTCTTGATTCGGCGGCGCGATTTGCTCATATCATTGATCCGCAAGACAGCTTGCAAGTGATCTGGGCGTGGGAAGCTCGTGGAGTCAGGCTCTCTGACGTTTTTTCTTCACGCGACTATTGGACTCTAAAAGTTCCACTGAGTGGCCCGGAGGGAGAGTCCGTTGGCGCGGTGGTCTTTTATCGCGCCCTTTCCGACGACGATGCCCTTGTTGACCTCAGGAATATCTGTGGACCGCTTCAGCGCGAGCTTGGTGCCGCGCTTGTAAGGCTAATGGAAATGGAGGGTGAGGTCGCTGCTCGCAAATGAGAGAGGAAGCGAAGATTCCGCCTGAAGGCGGTACAACGTACCCACGATTATCTTTCGAGTGGGATGAATTCCGGATCGTCCTGATGCTCGCGCTCCCAGCTGAGGAGGTCGAAATAACGGCATCTGCGCGAGTCGGGGTAATCACGACAGACTCCAGGTCGATGTTCGTAGACCGTGCAACGGCGTTCGGTAGGATGAAAGAACTGGCAGGTGCTCTTGTATACTGTGTCCTTGCGATGGCGAAGAACGCGGCCATAATCCTTAATCACTTTGGTGAAGCGCTCTTCGGCCTCTTCGTAGGTTATCGTGAAGCGCGCGGCGAGACGTTTGATGTCGCGCCGGGTAACGATGATGTGGTCGTAAGAGCAGCAATACCCGGGACACTTGGAACAGTCATAGAGGACTGGAAGCGAACTGTTTGCCATATGATTGACGGCGAATACTTACCACAAACGCCCGACAAACTACAGCCTCAATGAGCCGATCCGAGCGAATCAGCCTCGTACCGGCCGGAATCGGGCAAACTAAACCACATCACTATCGCGACATGGCGCGTATTGTCTGGCGCAATCGCGACCAGCTTCCGTATGCATGGCGAATCCTCACGCGAGGGGTCTGCGACGGTTGCGCCCTCGGAACCACCGGTCTGCACGATTTCACGATCGAGGGAGTTCATCTCTGCATGGTGCGCCTGGAGCTGCTCAGGCTGAACACTGCGCCGGCGCTCGATGTACGCGCTCTCGAAAATGCTGAAGCTCTTGCCAGGCTCAAATCGCAGGAGCTGAGAGACCTCGGTCGCATTCCGTACCCTATGTTGCGTCGCAGGGGAGATCGAGGATTCCGTCGCATCAGCTGGGATGAGGCGATTGCAATTGCCGGAGATGCCGTCGCTCGAACCGATCCGCGAAACATCGCTTTCTATCTCACAAGTCGCGGCCTGACAAATGAAACCTATTACGTGACGCAGAAAGTGGCCCGGTTCCTCGGCACAAACAATGTCGACAATTCTGCTCGCATCTGCCATTCCCCCTCAACCGTGGCGCTCAAAAGCGCTCTCGGCGTTCCGGCGACCACGTGTTCCTACTCGGATTGGATTGGCTCGGACCTTCTCGTGTTCTTTGGAAGCAATACACCCAACAATCAACCGGTCACGACCAAGTACATCTATGAGGCACTGAAGAAGGGAACGAAAGTTGTCGTCGTCAATCCCTATCGCGAACCGGGTCTCGAGCGGTACTGGATACCTTCGATCGCCGAGAGCGCTCTCTTCGGCACTCGGATTACTCAGGAGAAGGACTTTTTTCACGTCAACATCAATGGCGATCGCGCATTCATCGCAGGAGTGATCAAGCACCTTATCGAACAGGGCTGGACAAACAACGACTTCGTGAACGAGCACACCGAAGGCTTCGACGAATTGAAGAGCGGTCTTGCGGCCAAACCCTGGGAAGCCTTCGAAGCAGCCTCAGGAACGACTCGTGACGAGATGTTGCGGTTTGCGCGAATTCTTTCAAATTCACAATCCGCCGTCTTTGTATGGTCGATGGGTATCACCCAGCATCACTCCGGTGTGAGCAACGTGCGGGCGATCATTGACCTTGCGCTAAGTCGAGGTTTTGTCGGGAAGCCAAAGAGCGGTCTGATGGCTATTCGCGGCCATTCCGGAGTGCAGGGTGGCTCAGAGGTTGGCGCGGTTCCGTACCAGTTTCCGGGCGGACTGGCGGTGGACGAAGCGGGTGCGGCTCGCATGCGCGCACTGTGGGGATTCGAGGTGCCGGCGAGTCGAGGATTCAATGCAGTAGAGATGATCGACGCGGCAGCGCGAGGCGAGATCGACTGGTTTTATCAGATCGGAGGCAACTTTCTCGAGACGCTTCCGGAACCTGAATACGTGCGTGATGCCCTTGCCAGGATTCCTTTTCGTGTAGCTCAGGACATCGTGCTCAGCCCGCACATGTTTGTTGAGCCTCGCGACACCGTTTTGTTGTTGCCGGCTCAAACGCGCTATGAGCAGCGCGGAGGAGGAACCGAGACTACAACGGAGCGGCGTATCATCTTCAGTCCTGAGATTCCGGGCCGCCGCATTGGCGAGGCTCGCTCCGAATGGGAGATTCCGATGCTGATAGCAGAGCGAGCGAGGCCCCGTGATGCGCACCAGATACACTTTGACGATAGCGAATCGATTCGGCGTGAAATCTCAGCCGCTGTTCCGTTTTATGCCGGAATCGAAAACCTGCGCGAAGCAGGCGATGCGATTCAATGGGGCGGTCAGCGGCTTTGCGAGGACGCGAATGGCCGGCCACATTTCCTGACCTCGAGTGGACGCGCCAGGTTCTCGACGATCGAGATCGACGAGCCCGGACACTTGAAATCGGATGGGCGATTTCGATTGGCAACGCGGCGCGGGAAACAGTTCAACGGCATGATCCAGAGTGATTATGACCCGCTGACGGGTGCAAAACGCGACGATGTATTCATCAGCCGCGTCGACGCTGAAGAACTTGGCATCTCCGATGGCGATCGCATCCTGCTCCGCAGCGACATCGGCGAGTTTCGTGGCCGATGCCGCGTGTCACCCATTACGCCTGGAAACGTCGAAGTGCATTGGCCGGAAGGTAATGTTCTGGTCAAGCGTGGCATCGTCGATGCTGAATGCGGAATCCCGGATTTTAACGCTACCGTGACGATCGAAGCGGCAACCGTGAAATGACAAAGGTAGCCGCAATCAGTACCAGTGTCGCGGCCACTCCTCCTTCGGGCCCGTAATCTCCCCCCGTCAACCACACAGGCTCGGCGCTCTCGGCGGCAAGCAGAGTACGGGCTGGTAAGTGGAGACCACTCACCGGCAAGCCGTAAAGCGCACCCATCGTCCAGTTCCATCCGATGTGAAGACCGGCTGGGAACCAGAGCGTCCGTGTCTTCAAGTAAGCGACGCCCAGCCAGACTCCCGCGATACAAGTGTTCACAGGAGAAAGCAGTGTCAATGACGGATTTGCCTGGTGAGCAAAGGTGAAAATCAATGCCGAGGCAACGACCGCGGCTGCAGACGGAAGACTGCGGAGAAGTGTTTGGAGTGGATAGCCTCGAAAAAGAATCTCCTCAAAGCTGCCAGCGACACCGAACAGTGCCAATGCCCCGAGGACCTCGTAGGATGCAACGAGCGTCGGACCTTGAGAAACGTTGACCGTCGTCCCACCACCGAGACTCTGAATCAACAACACTGCACTCATCATCACAAAGCTGACCCCAAAGCCCAACGCTATATCGCGCACGCATCCGCGATGCGGGAAGCATCCGAGCGAGGAAAGGTTGATCTGATCCAGAAAGCGAAGACAGATCCATGAGATAAACAGGACCCAGGTGATCGCGACAAAATAGAAAATGATCGTGGCGACACTCACGGCGACCTCATTGCCCTGAGCGATTGTTGGCGTGTCGCGATATACAGACGTTGCAAGCTGCGGAAGGAAAACGAGCGTTGAGAAGATGGCAAGACGCCAGATGCCGCGAAGCAGATGCGTATCGGGATTGATGAAAATCTTCATTCGAGTAAATTTGGAGTGCGGCGGCTTGGCGCCGCTTTAGTCTCCCGCCGAGTAATCCGATCGGGAGACTAAAGCGGCGCCAAGCCGCCGCACTCCAAATAGGGCTCTCTCGCGTGCTATGATCGCGCGATTGATGAGTCCATAAGCTCCGCACCCTCTACCAGAGCGATACTGCATTCTCTATCACGCTGGCTTCCGTGTTTCTGCTGCTTTCAATCGTGGGCGTCTTGCAGCACGAGATGTGGCGCGACGAGCTCGAGAACTGGCTCGTTCCAAGAGACAGCTCGTCACTCGCCGAGCTTTTTCATATCAGAAGGTACGGCGGCCACCCAGGTCTATGGTACCTGATTCTGTATCCGATCTCTCGCGTCACTCGCGATCCATTCGCGATGCAGCTTGTTCATGTGCTGCTTGCATCAGGCGCAATTTTCATATTGGCGCGGTGGTCACCGTTCAGCAGGCTTCAAAAACTTCTCTTCACCTTCGGATACTTTCCATTTTTCGAATATGCCCTCATCAGCCGGAACTATGTCATCAGCGAGCTGCTCATCTTTGCTCTTTGCGCGCTGCTCGGGACAGCACGAGCAAGACCACTATATCTTTCATTTATCCTCTTTCTTCTCGCTAATACGACGATATATGGCCTGATCATTGCCGTCGCGATAACCCTGGCTCTTCTCTATCGATGGCTCAGGCAAAGGCAAGTGGGGAGCAGAGACGCGGTGGAATGGAAAGAGATCGTTCTCTTCCTGACAATCGTTACTGCCGGTGTCGCGGTCTCTGTGCTATCGGTTAGGCAGCCTCCCGACGCGGGCTTCGCCGCTGCCTGGTACCTGAACCTGGACCTTCGCAAGGCAGCTATCGTCTTGACCACGATCTTTCAGGCCTATGTGCCCATACCGAACTTCTTCAACTACCACTTCTGGAACACGAACATCTTCATGCGGGGGGTGGGTTCGATAGCTGCCGCATTCATCTCAGCAGGCCTGATCATGTTTTCGGTGGCTCTGTTTGCGCGCAGACGAGCTGTTTTGTTGCTTTATCTCACCGGGACGCTGGGGATTCTCCTGTTCACCTACGTAAAGTACTACGGATACCTGAGGCATAACGGGAATCTTTTCCTGCTCTTGATCGCCTGCTTGTGGCTTTCGTCCGATAGTTCAGAGTCGGCTCCAGATGACGCAAAACAAAATCGCATCACAAGCTTCGTTCAGCGTTACAAGGGAGTTTTCATCACCGGGATTCTATGCCTTCACATTCCCGGTGGCATCTTTGCCTGGGCTATGGACTTCGTCTATCCGTTTTCGTCCATTCGGCCAACTGCAGATTACATCAAGTCGGCAGGTTTGCAGGAAATGCTCGTGGTTGCGAGTGACGAGAGGTTTGTTTCACCGATCACGGGATATTTAGACAAGAGGTTCTATTACCCCGATAGTGAGCGGTTCGGGACTCACATCGTGTACAACAACCGAACGCGCGGACGGAGTGCGACGGAGATACTCGAGAGGGCTCGACAGTTTCTGCATCAGGGAAATCCGGCGGTGTTACTTGTCTTGTCCTTCAAGCTCACAGATCGTTCTCCCGATTTGAACGTCGAGGAGCTCAAACATTTCGAAAGCGGCATAGTTGGTGATGAGGAATACTTTCTGTATCGCGTACGCTTGATGTAACTCGCCCATGCCTTTGACCAGTCGAATCAGACAAAGGTTGTCAGACCCATACATAGCGATCGCATCCGTGGTTTTGTTCGCGGTGACTGTCTTCACTACAGTCCGTGCCAGCGTGATGGCCGCGACAATCGATGAATCGCGTACTTACTTCGAGCATATCAGGAAAGGGCTGTCGTTCATCCTTCTCGATTTTCACGGTCAGAATCACACACTGCAGTCAATCGCAACGTTCTGGTTTACTAATCTCTTCGGACTGTCGCTTTTCAGCCTCCGGCTCGGATCAATCATCGGTATGGTGATCTACACGTTAGCGTGTGCCCGGCTGGCCCGAATCTACACCAGGGAACCACTTCTTTATGCGCTAACGCTGCTGGCTCTGACGATCAATCCGCTTGTGCTGGACATGGCTGTGCTCGCTCGAGGTTACAGTCTGGCTCTCGGATTCTTCGTGGCCGCACTCGCAGTGTGTGCGACCGAGCTTCAGAAGGATAAGGGAGCACAGGGATGGAAAACGACACTCACAAGTTCATTGCTCATCAGTTGTTTCTGCAGTCTCTCGGTCGCGGCCAACCTCGCTTTCGCTTTCGCTAACATCAGCTTGATTGCTGTTTATGGGGTGTGGACTTCACTCCGCTGGCTTGCAGCAAGCCATTCAGACTCGCGGTGGACGAAGACGGCGGTCAATGTGCTGACGCTGGGCCTGCCGGGTGCTGCCGTCTATCTGGCGGTCAACCCGGCGATTATGCGGATAAGCTTTGAGACAATCTATTTCGGCTCCAGATCGTGGCGAGCATCCTACCATGATCTGCTGTCGATTCTTTTCGGCGATCCGATGGCGGCACTCAAGTTTTTGCCGTTTGCGCGAATGGCTCATCATCTGCTGATGCTTCTTGGGCTTTTCGTTTTGATTTACATTGCACTGGTTGTTGCTGGTGGATTGTTCGATAGTCGCAAATCGTTTCCAAAGCTCGATCAGCACGACAGAAACTGGCTGTTGCTGGTGCTCATATTTACGGTGATAGTGACAATTCACACGGTGGATCATCATTGGCTCTCGGGTCGCCCTCTCCCTTTGAACAGGACCGGACTATTTCTTCTGCCGCTCGGGATTCTGATTTTTGCCTCTTCGATAGCTGGTGTGAAGAATCGCGCGGCTGCATTACTCGGAACGAGATTCTCCAGGATTCTCGTTTACAGCGGAAGATTTCTGTTAGCGCTCCTGGTTCTGTCGTTCCTGATCTGTTTGCGTGTGTCGTGGGTTTTCCTGTGGAAGTACGATGCAGGTGCACCTGAGGTCGTACAGGCGGTTTCAGCTTACGCCAGGGAACACGGGATCAAGAGAATTGGCGTCGAATGGCACCTCTCGCCCGCCATGCGTTTCCACGACGAGCTTCAACGAGAGATGACCTTGCCCGAGATCCAGGATCTGCACGACGATACGAACACGACCGGCGAGTCGCTCTTTGTGCTGCCCGACCGTAAGTATGTGACCATAGAGCAGGAACATCTCAAGATCATTTATGAACATCCCCTTTCAAAGGTGGTTGTGGCAGTACGATAGACTATGATTCATATCAGCGTTGCTGAGGGGAGCCTCACGATACCATTTCACGTTCTGCCTCGAGCTTCAATAACGAAAATTGTAGGCGAGATGGATGGAGCGGTGAAAATACGACTGGCAGCCCCACCCGTTGACGGTGCTGCAAACCTCGAGCTGATCAGATTCGTCTCGAAACTCCTCGGCATTTCGCGGAACAATGTCGAGATTGCCTCCGGGATTACCGCAAGACGCAAGATACTGCGAGTCAAGGGTATCTCGCTCGAACGATGTACCAGTGCGTTCGAGAAGAGCGGCCTCCGCTAACGCGAAAACATGCGCTACCGCGAATTTCAACCTGGCCGCCAACTGTCCGAACACATCGAGTGTCTGTGGACCCTTGAGGGAAACGATTCCACGCATGATCGTCAGAAATCTCAGGCGCCGGAGCGGCTCCTTCCCGACGGCTGCGTCGAGATGATCCTCAATTTCGGTGCTCCCTTCCGCGAACACAGAGAAGGGTGCCGGAGCGAGTTGCAGCCACAGCGCTTTGTCGTTGGCCAGATGACGCGACCAGTTCTGGTCTCACCGACCGGCGCTGTCTGCCTGTTGGGAGTGCGTTTCCTTCCTGGAGGTACGCTGGCGTTTCTCGACTGTCCACCTTTCGAGTTGACCAATGCTATCGTGCCGCTCTCTGAGATAGCGAGCTCGCTCGATCGAGAGATTTGCCGGCGCGCTCATGAATCGAGCCTTCTGGCAGAGAAGGTTTGCATTATGGAGAACCTGCTGCTGCGTTACATGCTCGCGCGTGACGAGCGGGGGACGTCATTGCGAGGCGCGATTTCGAGCATTCTGGCGCGTGGAGGACAGATTTCTGTGGACCGGCTGGCGAGCGATTCAGGAATCAGCGGTCGTCAACTGGAACGCCGTTTCGTGAGCGAAGTGGGCATCGGTCCCAAGCTGCTTTGCCGGGTCCTGCGTTTTCAGCAGGTGTTCCAGGCTGTAGAACGCTCTGATCGAAACTGGGCAGCAATCGCCGCTGATTGTGGTTACTACGACCAGGCTCATTTGATTCGCGATTTCCAGCAGTTCGCCGGACAGACACCGTCGGTCCTGTTCGATCACTTCACGACGTTTGCAGAGTTCTTTGTTCGCAAGAGCCGCACGTCGGATTTTTACAATACTCAACAATGACCGCGTCGTATGCTCAGGCCATGCAACTAACCTCATCTGGCAAATTGTGGATTGGAACTGTCCTCGTAGTGTTCGGACTTGTGTCGATCGTCTCACGCACTAGTGAGGCTCAGCAAACCGGTCAAACGTCTAAGACGTTCAAGATCGAGGATCTCGCGTGGATGTGTGGTGACTGGGAGACAAGTCCGGGTCGGGCACAGATTGATGAACACTGGACGTCCGCTGCTGGCGGTTCAATGATGGGTGTCAGCCGGACGGTGGCTGGAGGGCGGACAGTATTCTATGAGTATCTTCGAATAGAAGCTCGCGGCGCCGACATCTTTTATGTGGCGCACCCGAAAGCGAGAACTCCCGGTACTGACTTCAAGCTCGTGCGGCTGGTTGGAAATGAAGCTGTCTTCGAGAACCTGACCCACGATTTTCCAAAGCGCATTATCTATCGCAGGAACGCGGACGGCACCCTCACGGCGCGCATCGAAGGTGACGGAACGGAAAAAGAGAAACCTCAGGACTTCATCTATCGCGCCGTCAAGAAGTGATCGTCGCTGGCGGCAGGCTTTCACAGCCAATCACCGCGGAGCGGTGCAAGACGTAGCCAGGGGTTGAGTCTTCGAAACCCCTGGATAGATCCATTGATCAATTGCATCCCGGAGGGATGCGAGAAAGGCGCCGGTTGATAGGTCCGCTTCTCGCATCCCTCCGGGATGCACTTTCTCGACAATCGACCAGGGGTTTCGAAGACTCAACCCCTGGCTACGTTCTCGCACCGCTCCGCGGTGATTGCGCTGCTTCCAGCGACGCGCCAGGCTGGAGCCTGGCGCTTCCAGGGGGTTTATTCGCTCTCTTCCGTGGTTTACACTTAAAGCATGAGGAGGGTTTACCTCGATAACAGCGCCACGACTCGTGTGGATGACGAGGTGGTGCAGGCGATGCTTCCATTCTTCAGCGAAGACTTTGGAAATGCATCGAGCACGCACTACTGGGGTCAGCGCGCGAAGACGGCAATCGAAGATGCGCGGAGCAAAGTTGCCAGATTGCTGAATGCGCAGGTCTCCGAGATCACTTTCCTATCAGGGGGTACGGAGGGCGACAATCTCGCGGTCAAGGGAATTGCTGAAGCGCACGCCGCGCACGGGCGCCACATTATCACGTCCCAGATTGAACATTCAGCCGTCCGCTCAACGTGCGCTCATCTCGAGAGCCTGGGTTGGCGAGTGACGTGGCTGCCCGTCTACAGCGAGGGTATCGTCAGAGTCGAAGACGTTCGCGAAGCGCTTACCGACGATACAGTTCTCATTACGGTCATGCACGCCAATAATGAGATTGGCACACTTCAACCTATTCGCGAGATAGGTGAGCTTGTTCGCGAGCGTCGCGCGGCCGGCCAGCGGCATCTGTTTCTGCACACCGATGCGGTTCAATCGGTTGGAAAGGTGAAAGTGGATGTGCAGGAACTGGGAGTCGATCTGCTTTCGTTTTCAGGCCACAAGATTCATGGCCCGAAAGGGATCGGTGCCCTCTACACGCGGAGAGGTGTGCGGATAGCTCAGCAGCTGCACGGTGGCCATCACGAACGTGATCGGCGCTCAGGAACAGAAAGCGTTCCTTTGATTGTCGGGCTGGGAAAAGCAGCCGAGCTTGCTTCGCGGGATCTTGACGAGCGATCCCGGCGCATTCGTGATCTACGCGACTATTTCGAGAATGAGCTTGTGCGGCGAATTCCGAGTATCACGCGAAATGGAGATCGCGAACGTCGCGTGCCAAATGTCGCGAACTTTAATTTCGAGTATTGCGAAGGAGAGGGACTGCAGATATCGCTCGACCTCAAGGGGATTGCGGTCTCGACCGGCTCGGCCTGTGCTTCAGGATCAATCGAGCCATCGCATGTACTTGTTGCCATCGGCCTGCCACGGGATGCCGGGCACGGCTCGATCCGATTCAGCCTTTGCAAAGATACAACCAGGGAAGACCTTGACCACGTGCTCGACACGCTGCCGGCAATAGTTCAGAAGCTGCGAAGCATCTCGCCTCTGGCACAGTTGCGGGCACAGGTAAGCGATGTACAGCGACAAAGTACTTGAACATATCGAGAATCCGAAGAACGTCGGAGCAATGAAAGACGCGACGGCGCGCGGTGAAGCTACGAACCCGGTATGTGGCGATCTGCTTCATTTCTACTTGAAGATAGTTGATGGACAGATTGCTGAAGCAAGCTTCATGGCTCACGGATGTCCTCCGACTATTGCGGCGGCCTCGGCACTAACCGAGATGATTACTGGCTCTACGCCTGAAACGGCGCGTGCGCTGCGGCCCGACGATGTCACGCGCGCTCTCGAGTATCTTCCACCAAACAAGGAACACTGCTCGATTCTTGCAATCGACGCGCTCGCGGCAGCTCTTCCGCCCCTCGTGCCACCACAGACTGGCGTGATATAAACTCCTTGCCGTTCGAGTCTGCCCGAGAGGCCCGAGGAATCCCTATGGAAATGTCGTACCGGGAAGTGGGCGACCGTCGCCGCTCCTTCGAGTCTATCGCCGAACTCTTCCGTTCCGGGATGGGGAATGATCGCGTAGCGTCAGAGCCCACGGAGCGGGCTGTGGACACAGGCTGGCCTGGCGTAACCGTATATCCGCGCAGCCTGGAAGAGTTAGCTGAAGGACTCCGAATCGCGGGCTCGGATGCTTTGAGAGTTCTCCCGGCAGGCGCTGGCACGTGGTTCGAGATGGGCAATCGGCCGCTCGAGCCGCATGTGTTTATCTCGACAGCAAAGATGGATCGCATACTCGAGTACGAGCCGGCGGATTTAACGGCAACCGTTGAAGCCGGTTGCACGCTTCAATCCTTCAATGATGGAGCAGCGAGTCATCGACAGTTTATCCCTCTTGATCCATTCGGAAGCGAGACGGCTACTCTTGGTTCAATCGCCGCGACGGCAAGCTATGGTCCTTTGCGATGTGCCTATGGAACGCCGCGCGATTGGATCATCGGAATGCGTGTGGTCCATCCGGGTGGACGAATCACAAAGGCTGGTGGAAAGGTCGTAAAGAATGTTGCCGGCTACGATCTCTGCAAGCTCTACACGGGCAGTTTTGGAACGCTTGGAATTATCGGCGAGCTGAGTTTCAAGTTGAGAGCGCTGCCATCGGGTGATCGCACGATAGTGCTCGTCTCAAATGATCTCGGAGATCTCGCTCGTCTGCTTGCGAAGGCTCTTCAATCCGATCTTCAGCCAGCTGCAGCCGAGCTTTTCTCGACCGCGAGACTGGAGGAAGTTGTTCAATCCTTCAAGCCATTCGGGCTGGCGCTCCGATTCCTCGCTGAACCTGAAACGATTGTTGCCCAGTCCGAATTGCTTTCATCGCTTTCGAACAACGAGACGCAGCTTACGTTTGACGGCGTGGCCGCGAGCAGTTTTTGGCGAACTTACAACGCGACCGAAATCGCGCCGGATTGGAGCTATATCCTTCGGCTGAGTGTGCTGCCTTCCGATCTTCCGGAAATGTTTGCCGATATTGAGCGGCTGGCGCCGGGCGCGCCGATATGCGCACATGCTGCAAGTGGGGTGATTCGTCTTCACGCGTATGAGAATTGGCTCGATGGTCTGAAGACGGCGCAGCGTCCCAGGCGCATCGTCGAGCTCCGTCAGGCCGCGCAGGAGCGCGGTGGCAGCCTTGTAGTTCTTCGTGCGCCGGACGAAATCAAGGCAAAGATCGATGTCTGGGGAGACGTCGGTCCGAACACACGGATCATGAGAGAGATCAAAGCAAAGTTTGACCCTTCATCTCAGCTCAATACGGGCCGTTTTGTTGCCGGCATTTGAACGATGATAACAATCGGAGGCTCAACGACCCTTCAAAACGCCCTCAGCTCGGAGACTGAGAAGATCCTCGGATGTATTCATTGCGGCCTTTGTTTGCCCGCATGCCCGACATACATGCAGCTGGGGAATGAAAACGACAGCCCAAGAGGTCGTATCTATCTTATGCGTGCGGTTGCCGAGGGACGTCTGGCACCCGCTTCCGAGACGTTTACGCGACATATCGATCTGTGTCTCGGCTGCCGCGCGTGTGAGACAGCATGTCCCGCAGGGGTTAACTACGGCTTTCTGCTCGAATCAGCCAGGCATGAAGCGAATGAGAGCCGGCCGCGCAGCAGCCTTCATGCGCGATTACTTTCCTGGGCTTTGAGGCACATTTTCCCCTACGCTCGCAGATTGGGTGCGGTCTTCGCTGTTCTTCGTTTTGTGCGCGGCAGCAGCATCGTCAAGCTCGCAAAAACCGAAGGGCTTGTCCGGAGCATCTCTAAGAATGCTGATTTCGCGCTCTCACTGCTGCTGTCAACAGAGCCTGACAGGCAGGATACCGCTCGAAGATGATACTGAAGCGGCGGTCAGAAACGACGAAGCCATGACAGGATCGAGATGCAATCGTACTGACCGGATGCGTCATGGCGGGTCTCTTCGAGCATGTGAACGACGCTACCCGTCGAGTCCTGGAAGTTAATGGCTGCAACGTGATCGAAGCCCCGGATCAGGTGTGCTGTGGGGCATTGCACGCACACGCAGGCGATCTCGATACTGCGCGTACGCTTGCCAGAAAGAATATCGAGGCGTTCGAACAATCGGGCGAAGCGACAGTTGTCGTGAATGCCGCTGGCTGCGGATCGATGCTTAAAGAGTACGGACATCTTCTCAAGGACGATCCTGACTACGCGTCTCGCGCCGCGCATCTCAGCGCAAGAGTACGCGATGTCAGCGAGCTCCTTGTTGCAATGGGCATTAAACGCGGCGCTCGCTTGACGGCGCGTGTCACTTATGATGCGCCGTGTCATCTCTATCATGCTCAGCGCGTGCAAACCGCGCCTCAACAGGTGCTTGCTTCTATTCCGGGGCTCGAGTACGTGCCTCTTGAAGGGATGCAGGATTGCTGTGGTGGAGCTGGAATCTACAATCTCAGCGAGCCTGAAATGTCGGAACGAATTTTGGGCGACAAGATAGCGAAAGTCAGAGCGACAGGCGCGGGAATCCTTGTGACCGCAAACCCCGGCTGTCACATGCAGCTCGGAGCGGGAATTGCCGAAGCGAAGCTCAACTGTCGAGTTGCGCATGTCGTTGAACTCCTCGATGAATCGTATCGTGCGAAGTAGCTGAGTGCTGGGTGCCGAGGTGATCTGAGTATGGAGTTCAAGCTTTAGCTTGCTCGTACCCGACTCGATCTCAAACGAGCAAGCTGAAGCTTGAACTCCATACTCAGCACTCAGCACTGACCACTGACACCTTAAACCGAGATGCTTATCACTCTCCTCAAGCTTCGTTACAAGTTGATCTGGGCGCAGGTACGAACGAGCACGGGAAGGATCGGCCTGCTGTTGCTTGTTTACATTCTGGTCATGGCGGGCGGGGCAGTCTCGGCAATTGGTGGCTTCGGCGCGGCACTGGCGGGTATCAAGACAGGACAAAGTGAGGAGATCGCGCGCGCGATGCTCACGGGACTTCTTGTCAGTGGTGTCACCACCAGTCTCTTCTTCGGGATGGGACCGCGTTCAGCATTCTCTGACAGAGTGCTCAGACGATATCCGCTTTCATCACTCGACCGTCTTTTGATCCGCTACCTGCTCGGCATTATCGACCCTATCTGGGCAATTATTGGTGCTTCGGCCCTTGGTCTTGCAGCAGGCCTCGCGCTCCTTGGACAGGGTTCGTGGTTCTGGGGATTGGCGAGTGCGCTCATATTTGTTGCCGTCAGTTATCTCTTTGCTCTATTTCTTCTTTCGCTTCTTGACCGCGCTCTCGAAACCAAAGCTGGAGCAGCAACGCTTGGAATCATCGGACTTGCATTAATCTCATTCTCAGGGCTGGGAATCGGCTGGCTGGTTGAGACGAAAGGCTCGCAGGTTCTTGTGTGGATGAATGAGATTACGGGGTATCTCCCGTCTGGTCTTGCAGCTGTGATCATGACTTCTGGCGGTTTGTGGCGGGTTGTCTCGAGTATGTTGGGACTTATTGTATGGGCTATCTCGCTCGCGGCGCTTGTTCGCATGGTCGAATCAATTCCTGTCTTCACACGTTCCGCCGGGCGCGAAGCTATCAATTGGGACAACTCCTATGATCGGCTTGCCACGTGGCTGGGCGGAAGGTATGCCCCTCTTGTCAGCAAGTCATTGCGTTATCACCTCAGATCACAGCGTGTACGATTTGGTCTTGCTACCGCTCCTCTCATTACGCTTGTAGGAAAGTTAATGTCGCGGGGAAACCTGAGAGCGAGCGAATTCTATTTTACGCTGGCATTCTTTGTAGTTCTGGGGAGCGGAACAAGCTCGGTTTCGTTGAATCACTTTGGTGCGGACGAGAAAGGTATCGTACGTTACGGTTTGATTCCGGCGAGTTTTGCGGCACCTGTTCGCGCGGGGAGTACGGTGTCGATGCTGCTTGGATTTCTGTTGATTGCACCGTCAATCCTTTTATGGATGTTAGTGACTGATGTCAGCATCGATTGGCGAATGATCGCCATGTTGTGGGGGAGCGGCCTCACGGGACTGTTCATCTTTGAGGGCATGGGTATGCTGACGACTATTCTCAGTCCCAAGCGGGCCAGCTTTTCGAGCATTCTCGGTAATCCACTTTCGGTCGGCGCAAATCTCGTCGTTATGGTCCTTATGTTAGCGATCTTTGCGGTTGCATTTGCGCTGATGCAACTCGAGCTCGATGAGGTTCTCGCGTTCTGGTGGGTGCCCGGTGTCTGCGCAGCGGTCGCACTCGTGTTCTACCTGATATCATGGCGCGTCAGCGGACCTTTGGCTGCCGGAAGACGAGAGAGGCTTTTCAAGGAAATCGCGGGCTAGGAAGGTGTGATAGAACGTGGAAGTAGCGGCCGTCCGAGTGACAGATCTCACCAAGACTTACGGCGATCTCAAGGCAATAGACTGTCTATCTCTTGAGGTCGAACCCGGCAGACTCTTCGGTTTCCTCGGACCAAATGGAGCTGGAAAAAGTACCACTATCGGTTGCCTCACCGGGCTTCTCGATCCTACAGATGGAAAGATCGAGTTGCTGGGTGTAGGCCTGGGTCGAGACTCGCGAGAGCTGAAACGGCGAATCGGAGTGATGCCCGAAGGTCTTGGACTCTTTGACCAGTTGTATGCACACGAGTTTCTGGCTTTCAATGCGAGGATGATGGGCCTCGACGAGCAGACGGTTCGAGACCGCGTGGAAGAGCTGCTTGAGGTCCTCGAGCTTGAAGGCGCCGGGCGAAAACGTCTTGCCGAATTCAGTACTGGAATGCGCAAGAAAGTGGCTTTTGCGGCCGCAATCATTCATCGGCCCGAGATACTCTTCCTTGATGAACCGTTTGAAAGCATCGACCCTTCCGGAGTGGCGATGCTCAAAGACTGGTTGAAACGTTACGTGGCCGGCGGTCGTACCGTTTTTATGACATCGCATGTTCTCGAGACGGTTGAGCGATTGTGCGACGATGTGGCGATCATCAACTCCGGGCGGATAGTATGGAAGGGCGAGGTGAGTGCACTTCAAAGCGGCGGATCCATTAAACTTGATGAACATGAGTTCACGAGTCTCGAGTCGCTTTTTCTCTATCTGGTTGGCGAGCGGCAGGGAAGGCTTGCGTGGCTCTAAAGGAGTCTGGAAATGTATTGTCCGAATTGCGCTTCTTCGATCGACAACGTCAAGTATTGCCGTACTTGCGGAGCAAACGTGAGCCTTGTGCCGCAGGCATTGACGGGCAAGCTATCGGACCCTGACAGCGATCAAACTTTGAACCCAGCGCGCCGGCGAAAGAGCCAGGCAATGCTCGAAAGCGCCATAAAGAGCGGCTTCACGGGTTTAGCCTTCCTGTTCATTGCTGGTGCGGTATTTAGATTTGCTCCGGCCGGTGGTATCTGGTGGTTCTGGATGCTGCTCCCCGCATTCGCAATGATCGGTGAAGCCATAGCTAAATACTTGAGATGGCGGAATGAGCGGGAACAGGAGGTCTCGTTGACCCTGCCCACGCAGGAACCAGCTCAACAGATCAAAGCTCCCGACACGTCAAGTCTGGAAGAACCACCCAAACCCTCGAGTGTCGTTGAACACACGACATATCATCTGAAATAGGTACGTTGTACCGGCTTTTAGCCGGAATCGTCGCATTCGAGCTATTCGAATGGGACCATTCCGGCTAAAAGCCGGTACAACGTACCTTGAACTCGATTCGGCGAGTTGTTAGGATGCAACGCAGGGTCACCTCGGACCTTTTTAGACGTAATACTGCATGCGTATTTGCATCCTCGGAAGCGGCAGTTCCGGAAATGCGACACTGATTGTCGCTGGCGAAACGCGCGTACTGGTAGACTGCGGACTCAGCGGGCGCGAAACCCTCAAACGAATTCAGGACGTCGGCGAAGATCCCTACAAGCTTTCGGGTATCGTCGTTACGCACGAGCATGGAGACCATGCCGGTGGTTTGGCAGGGCTTGCAAAGCTGCTCAATGTTCCGGTTTACATCTCGCTGGCAACGCTCGAAGCCTGCAATCTGGGTGAGCGTGTAAAACGTCTTCGCAAGCTGATACCGATCCAGTCGTCCGAGGATTTCGAAGTCGGATCCCTCAAATTCCATCCATTTACGATTCCACACGATGCCGTCGATCCGTTTGCCTTTACAGTCGAGGCAAATGGAAAAAAACTCGCCATGGCGGTCGATCTCGGGTACATAAATGCTCTGGCAGCGGAAAGATTTCGTGGTGCTGACGTTCTTATTATCGAAGCGAACCACGAAATCGAGATGCTTCGTGCCAGTTCAGTTTATCCGTGGTCGCTCAAACAGCGAATAATGAGCCGTACGGGACATACCTCAAATGACGAGATGGCTCGCTATCTTTACGAAGATTTCGACGGACGCGCAGAACACGTGGTTCTCGCCCATCTTTCACAGCACACGAATCATCCTGAAATAGCGCGCCTGGCGGCGATTCAGGCACTTGACGCCCGCGGCCGCCTTTTTTGTCAGCACAATGATCGCCGCGTGCGCATTGCGCGTTATGATGGTCCGAGCGACTGGATAGAGTTATGAGGATCGGGCGCCATCATTTGACTTCCTGGCTTTGTCTGCTCTTTGCGTGCTTTGCCTGTTTGGCGCAGCGGCTGCCCCGGCGCTGGCACAATCGGGGCGCAAGGTCGCGCCGCGCCCGGGCGATTCCCCGGTAGTACGCGTCGAAACGATAGAGGTGCTCGTTCCGATCAATGCGTACGATGAGAACGGGTTTGAACGTGACCGATCTTGAGCTGAAAGATCTCCTGATCGTAGAGAATGGTGAGCCGCGAACCATTACCAACCTCAGACGCGAGCCCGCGAGTATTGTGCTCGTGCTTGACCTCGGAAACGGTATCGGCACGTTCAAGAACGGCGCCTCGGCAGTCTACAATCCTGTCCCGGAACCATCGCGGTACGATCCCACAGTGCCGGTCTGGTCAAAGCGTCACGATATCATCGCCCGTCCGGCTTCGAGAGAATTTGCCGACAATTTCGTGCGAGGACTTTCAGGTGATGATCGGGTTGCTATCATTCAATACTCTGATCGAGTCGAGCTGATTCAGGATTTCACTTCAGACCGCGAGCAGGCTTTCTCGGCACTCAGTTCGAAGTATCGAGTCGGGCTCAAATCCCGATTTTATGATGCCCTTTCACTCGCTGCCGAGAAGATTCGCCATCAGCCGGGTCGTCGCGTGATAGTCCTTCTGAGTGATGGAGTTGATACAGCCAGCAAAACCACGCGACAGAAGGCTCTCGAAGCGGTCGCCCATTCCTCGGCAACCGTACTGATTGTGGGATGGGATGAGGTGTTGAGAAATGAGATCAATGCCGCCATGACCTGGAAGAAAGCACACGATGAGCCTGGCACCGCGCAGCGCAAACGCCTGAAAGAGCTCCGGAGATTTCTTGCCGACCTTGAAGCTGCGCGCTACGATCTCGAGCGTTTGGCTGAGAACAATGGCGGCGAATTGATTGCGCCCCGGATTTTCCCCGGCTGGTCAATGATGCGCCACTCGGACTTCTGCGCGAGATTGGCGCGCAATACAGCCTGGCTTTCCTGACCGAGAGAGGCGGGGCAGCGGAAAGTGACCGGGAAATCAATGTCATCTCTGCAAGGAAGGGAATGAGCATCCGCTCCCGCCGTAGCTATCATATCGAGGATCAACAGCAGTGACGGAGGCTCGGGAGCAGCTCAGAAAGGCCTACCGGCGAGCGAGTATCGGGCTCGCAATTGCCGCAGTAGTCTGGGGGGTGGCTTATTTTGTCGCGCGTGATCGAGGATGGCCCGAGCAGACACTCCTGATCCCCGTCGCTGCGGCAGTATTATCCGCGCTTTGTTACTGGCGCTATCGCGGAATGACATGAGCTCGTCCGAGGGATGAACGGATGATTGGACGTTACACGCTGCCAGAGATGGGCAGCATCTGGACCGAAGAGAACCGCTATCAAAAGTGGCTCGAGGTTGAGCTCGCCGCCTGTCAGGCGAATGCTGAAGCCGGAAGGATTCCAGCACAAGCCCTGGAAATTATCCGCAGCAAGGCCAGATTCTCAGTCGACAGAATCCACGAACTTGAAAAGACCACGGATCACGATGTGATTGCCTTCACCAGCAACCTCGCCGAAAACATCGGAGAGGAAGCGCGATGGGTTCACTATGGTCTCACCTCCTCTGACGTTGTCGACACGGCAAACGCATTGCTTCTGAGGGAAGCCGGTGATCTGATCCTCGAGCGTCTGCAGGCGCTGAGCGACGTCCTCAAACGGCGTGCGATCGAGCTCAAGGACACGCCGATGATCGGCAGAACGCATGGCGTTCACGCCGAGCCGACGACAGTCGGGCTGACGTTTGCGCTCTGGTTTGAAGAGATGCGCAGGAACATCGATCGGATGACTCGGGGGCGTGCCGGAGTGAGCTATGGCAAGCTCTCGGGCGCGGTTGGCACATTCGCGCACCTCGATCCTGAGATAGAAGAAAGAGTCTGTTTCCTGCTTGGTCTGAGGCCGGCGACGATTTCCACGCAGATAATCCAGAGGGACCGTTACGCCGAATTCGTTGCGGTCCTGGCAATAATTGCGTCATCGCTTGAGAAGATCGCGTTGCAGGTTCGCCACTGGCAGCGGACGGAAGTGCGGGAAGCACACGAGTTCTTCAAGCCAGGGCAGAAAGGGTCATCCGCGATGCCACACAAGCGGAACCCGATTCTTTCTGAACGTATTTGCGGAATGGCGCGACTGGTGCGCGGTTATGCGGTCGCTGCGCTCGAAAACAATGCTCTCTGGCACGAGCGTGATATTTCGCATTCATCTGCCGAGCGCGTACTCTTGCCTGATGCCTGCATCGCGATTGATTACATGATAGTCAAGACGACGTCGCTTCTCGACAAGCTGGTGATCAACGCGAAGAAGATGCGAGAGAACATCGATTTGACTGGAGGGCTCGTCTTTTCGGGCCAGTTGCTGCTCGAGCTTTCAGCTGCAGGTGTGGCGCGCGAAGAGGCCTACACGTGGGTGCAGCGGAACGCAATGAAGGCGTGGGATGAAGGATTGGATTTCAAGGAGCTTGTAGCGCAGGATTCGGACATCGCACGCACTTTGAGCGCAGCTCAGATTCTCCCGCGCATTTGATCTCAGTGTTCAATTGAGAAATGTTGGCCGAATCTTTGAAAGGGTTTTTGGAAAAGATGCTCGCAAAAGTATTCGTCACACTTAAGAACGGTGTCCTCGATCCGCAGGGCAAAGCGATTCATCACGCGGCTGAAACAATCGGCTTTTCCGGTTTCGCCGACGTACGGCAGGGAAAATACTTTGAGATAAGTCTCAATGACGCCGTCACGGAAGGTGAAGCTCGGGACCAGGTCGAGCGCTTTGCTCATGATGTGTTGTCAAACCCTGTAATCGAAGACTATCGCGTGGAGTTGGTGAACTGAATGAGAATCATCAAGCGGCTGGCGATCGTTCTTTTACTTCTCGTACTCGCAATCCAGGTTGTGCGGCCTGAAAAGACAAATCCTGTCATCGACGGAGCGCGCACGATCGAGGCAAGAACTCAGATGTCACCTCAAGTCTCAGCGATCATCGAGCGATCGTGTCAGAACTGTCATACGTACAAAACCGTATGGCCCTGGTACAGCCAGGTGGCGCCTATGTCGTGGCTGGTAGCGAGCGATGTGAAAGAGGCCCGCGAGCACCTCTCACTGTCGGACTGGGCCAACTACGATAAGAAGAAAGCTGTCAGCAAGCTGGATGAAATCTGCGAAGAAGTGAGCGAAGGAAACATGCCTCTCCCCAGCTACACCTTGCTTCACCCTGAGGCGAAACTCACCGAAGAAGACAAGAGAATCCTCTGCGATTGGGTGAAGGAAGAAGTCCGCAGAATCGAAACCGCGAACTAGTCCGCTGGAAGCGCGCAGTCCTGCGGAGCGCTAAGCCAGGGGTTGATCTTCAGACCTGGCCACGAGCCGCGAAGCGTGCGAGTCGTGAGCACGAGTCACTTTGCTGACGACTCGCACGCTTCGCGATGCTCGTGGCCGGTCTGGAGACCGGACGCTCCCAGGCTTGGCGCTCACTGCGCCGAGGCTATGGCGCTACCCTGGCGCTCCCAGGACTATCTTCCTTCTTCTTGTCGATGTTGCTGAGCGCTTCGAGCTCGGAGCTCAGCCTTGCAACCAGGGCGGCTCTCTTCTTAAGGGTTCTTTCACGAGTGGTTGAAACCTTCGCTGAAGGCCAGTTGTTTTGCAGCTTCCTCAGTTCTTTCTCCTTCTGTCGAATGGCTCCCGGTGCATCGCGGGTGTTTGCCACTAACTGAGCGAGGCGGGAAGCGTCACCTTGCGGGAGGTCTTTTATGAGGACAGGCTTTCCGAGGTCGGGTCTCGGACCAATCGGCGGCGATGAAGCTGCAGGCTGGTCCCAGAGATGATGCAACAGTTCTTTGACGTAGGTCTGAAACCGCCGCGTACTCCGCGCGTCGAGGTACTTTCTGTTTCTGAGAAACGAAGGTAATGACTCTTGAGGATTGCGTCCGCGAAGGATTGGTATGAACTTCTTCTTCGAAGACATCGCGCTGAACATTTCACCGGTAATCACACCTGCCTCGTAACCTACGCCTCCTACGCGAGCATTCGCTCGCTCTGCATAGCGCGGTGTACATACAAGGGCTACAAACTGGCTCTCCTGAATCGCTCTCTCCATGTACGCTGGCAGGTCAATGCCGAGATGGGTTTCCCAGAGATCAAGGTGTGTAACTACGCCATTGCTTACAAGCGCTTCTGCAAGCCTGCGCACCCATCGCTCGTGACGCTTACCTTCCCACGCATAGCTGAGGAAACACGTTGGATTCTCGGCCATGTAGATGCTTATTGACTCTTTGGCGGGTGATAGGCCTTGTAACGAAGGTTGATGGCCGGGTTTGGAGTCGTAACCAGGATACGGCGCTTGACGATCGGGCTGATGCCTTCCGGATAATACGTCAGCTGGTAGCGCTCGTTACGCAGCTCATCGCAGATTTCTTTGACCGCGTCCTTGATATCTCCGTCAATACCATAAACCTTGCCGCCCGTTCCGGTGGCAAGCTGCTCGAGAACAACTTCGGGCTTAGGCGCATCCTTGCGCAACGCTCCTCGAGTTCGATCTTTAATCTCGACGACGTAGACCGTAATATTCTCGTCCTGAAGCTTGGAAAGAATCTGATCAAACTTGATCTGGCTGCCTCGATCGAGACCGTCTCCAACGACTACAATCACGCGTTTCGAGAACCCAATCGCGGGTCTCAGAACATCTTCCATAACTACATTGAGAGAATCGAAGAGACGTGGCTGGTCTGTTTTGCGCAATAGTGACAGAGTTCCCTGGAGAGCAGCAGGCTCATCGGTGAAATCAGTAATCACCTCGGGCTTGAGGTCATAACCAATGACCATTACCTTGTCGCCTTCATATATCTCCGGAGCGAACGCAGCGGGCACGGCTGCAAGCTTCTTGATGTCGGTCTGGACCGTGGCCGAATTGTCGATCAGCAGAACAATGCGGGCCGGCGTTGGATCCGGAGCGAAGCTTTCGATAGCCTGGAAAACACCTCCGTCGTAAAGCTCTATTTCGTGCTTTGCAATCAGCTTTGCAGCATCCTCGTCTGTAAGTTTTGTTGAAAGCAGACGGCGAGGCCGCGACGGGTCGTCATTGCGGCGGGCGATTACGTTGATGACAGTCGACCTTCGGGCAGAGGTCGTCGACCTCCCCGATTGCGCGAGAGCCTGGGAGCGCTGGTCTCTGACCGGCGCGTGCAGAAAAATGAGAATCGTTATACACGCGCCGGTCAGAGACCAGCGCTCCCAGGCCTTGGCAAAGTTGTCGTTGCAGCGCATTAGAACTAACTGCCGGCAGGTTCGCTCTTGCTCGAAGCGGATTTGCTACCCGTCGAGACTCCCGTACTAACAGTTTCCTTTGAGTCGGACTTTGCCGTCTTTTCCGACTTCGAATCTGATTTTGTATCTGACTTTGTATCTGACTTCGAATCGCTCTTTGATTCTGCTGCCGCATTTTTGGCGGCGGTCCCGTCGCTTTTTTCCGACTTTCCGCGATTGGCGTAATCACTGACATACCAGCCGGAGCCTTTCAGCTGAAAACTGGTCTGTGAAAAGACCTTCTCGAGCTTTCCTCGGCACTCGGGGCATCGCGTCAGCGGCTTGTCCGACATTTTCTGCATGATTTCGAGATGATGCTTGCATTTCTGGCAAACATACTCGTAGATTGGCATAGCGTCTTAACAGAGCCTCCTTCGACCAATAAATCTATCACGTCCATTATTTGGCCGCAATCAGGGCAATTTGCCAAAACTCGAAGTCCAGAGTCATAATGCGCCACGGAGTGCGGTCAAAGAATGGTACCAACTGAAACGGAGGTCAAACTCAGGCTTGATGGGATCGAGAAACTTGAAGACGCGGGTCTCATCCTTAAGCTCAAGCGCGAGAAGCACTTCGAGGACAATTTCCTGCTCGATTCGGTCGACCGCCAACTTTCCCGTCGCCAGGCCGCATTGCGCGTGAGGAAGACCGAAAGCGGCCCGGCTGTCGTGACTCTGAAAGAGATGCCGGAGGCAGATGCGCCAATCTCGCAGTTCAAATCTCGCATCGAGCTCGAGACAAACGTCGTAGATCCAGACGTCATGCTCGAGGTCTTCGAGCGTCTTGGATTTCATCGCTGGTTTCGTTACCAGAAATATCGCACCGTATACCGGGCTGAACTGCCATCCGGCCGATCGCTCGACGTCATGGTCGACGAGACACCAATAGGCAATTTCATCGAGCTGGAAGGTGACGAAGCCGAGGTCAGCGAAGCTCTTCGCATGCTCGGAGTTTCGCGAACTGAGCATATCGTCAAAAGCTATCTGGCGTTGCAAATCGAGCGTTGTGCGGCCGAGGGCCGGCCGCTTTCTGATCTGGTCTTCCAGGGGTAACCGCGAGTGCGCGCTTTAATTCTTGCCGCAGGTTTTGGCACAAGGCTCTGGCCGCTGACTATCGGGCGCACCAAGCCCGCAATCCCTCTTCTCAACCAACCACTGATCTCGTACACGATCAACTACCTTCGCGAATATGGTTTTGACGATTTGATGATTAACCTTCATCACGAACCGGCTTCGGTTGTGGATCAGATAGGCGATGGATCGCGATACGGTGTGCGAATCACGTATTCAATCGAAGAGCCCGACATTCTCGGTACTTCTGGTGCTCTTGATCGTGTTCGTGAGTTCTTCTGTGAATCAGGATTTGTAGTCGTAAACGGAAAAATCGTTACCGAGATCGATCTCCATGCTGCACTGTCAACTCATCGTGCCGCGAATGCGATTGGCGACTCTCGTCCTTCGTCCGAACCCGTTGCGCGAACGCTTCAGTGAGGTCGAAATCACGCCAGACGGTCGCATCAGCCGCTTCGCCGGCTTTCCTGTTCCTTCTTCCCCTGACCACCGCCCCGACCCCCGACCCCCGACCCCTGCTCCCCTGATGTTCACCGGAATTCATATCCTCGAGCCGTCGATCTTCAAATACATTCCCCGACGCGTGTTCTCGGATACGGTGCGCGACGTATATCCAAAAGCAATGAGTGAGGGAGAAACAATTGTTGCTCACATCGCAAATGAAAGCTGGTATGAGCTGAGCACGGTGGCGCGATATCTGTCGGTGAGTCTCGAGTTCCTGAGCCGGGAAGGTCGCACGTGGTCGGCCGGAGAGCGATGCGAAATCGATAAGACGGCAGCAATTGAGCGCTCGATACTCTGGCAGGGAGTACGCGTGGGCGCGGGCGCCCGTCTTAGTGGATGCGTTGTCGGGGATGATGTCACGATACCTGAAGGATCTGAGTTCAGTGGTGCGGCGATCGTCAAGGCGGATCAGCAGGCGATTGTGGAACGGCCGGAGAAGGCGAATCCCGGTACGATCATTGGCGAGAATCTTGTGGTACGTTTCCGGGAATGATAGGATTTGGGCTTTGAAATTCCGCACACGGATTGGTAAGTCATCGCCTGGTTCCGAGCCCCCTTCCGGCCGCTGTATGCTCCCCGGCAACAGCCTGCTCGAGTGAGCGTTTATCCGACAGGCGAGCTCCAAATATGGCACTTAACATCACTGTAAAAAGACAGCGAGTCGCGACTACCGCGGATCTGAGTGAGAAGCGCGTGCGCCGCTATGCCGCCCGCTACCTTTCGGTTCCTCCGCGCACAGTTCGCGTTGAACCACTGACACCGGACGCATCGACACGCAAGTACTATCGCGTGAGCGCGGATCGCGATCCCGGCTACACGCTTATCATCAGCCTTTATCCGGCGCCGTTTGACCCTCAGGACAACAGCTTTCTTGATGTCACGAAGCTATTCGAGCAAGGCGGGCTGCCGGTTCCACGGGTGATTGATGTCGCTGGTACGGACGGAATCATCCTCCAGGAAGACCTTGGAGATCAGAGCCTGTCGAAATGGATTGATGGCGCGATCGCGCTCAGGAACGATGTCGCAATCGATGCGATGCTCGCACGTGCAATCGATCTGATCGTCAAGATCCAGCAGGCTTCAGAACTGGCATCGGAAATGAATTCAGTGGCCAGCCGTCTTGCGTTTGATGAAGACAAGCTCGGTTGGGAGCTGAATTTCTTCTTCGATCACTATTTCGGCAGTTTGCGGCACGAAGTGTTTGATCCGGAGACGGAAGAGGCAATCAGGAGTGACCTGAAAGCAATCGCGGCATCGCTCGCGTCACGACCGCGCGTTCTTTGCCATCGCGACTATCACGCTATGAATCTGATGGTTGATATTCAGGGCGATCTCCGAGTCATTGACCATCAGGATGCGCGCATGGGTCCGGTGAGTTACGACCTGGTGCCGCTGCTTGTCGAAAGAAGGCTTGAACCGGCGCCCTCGGCATGGGTAGAGGAGCAGATCGATTACTTTCTTGGGGCACGCGAGAGTGCCGGTCTTCCGAAAATTGACCGCCGCGACTTCCTGAGCGAGTTCAACCTGATGACGATTCAGCGCCAGCTCAAGGCTACCGGCACTTTTTCATATCAAACCGGCGTTCTTGGTCGAGGTGAGTACTACGAACAGTACGTGAAGGCGGCCGTAACGACCGTTCTGAGAGCGATGGATGCTTATGGCGCTGGTGAGTATGTCTCGCTTCGCTGTGCGCTCGAGCGGGGTTACTAGTGTCAGTAGCCCGACCGTTAGGGAGGGCTTGCACGTGCTTGTTGGCGAAGCCCTCCCTAACGGTCGGGCTACTGACACGCGTTACACGTCTGGGATTTCCTATGTCGCAAGTATACATAACAGACATCAGCCATCACCTTGGCAAAGAGGTGATGATCAAGGGCTGGCTTTACAATAAGCGGTCGAGTGGAAAGCTCGCGTTTCTCGAGGTTCGCGATGGCAGTGGATTGATTCAGGCAGTTCTTTCAAAGAAGGACGTGAGTGATCTGGTCTGGTCCGATTGCGAGCGTGTTACGCAGGAATCAGCGATTATCGTGCGTGGCGTTCCACGAGAGCACCCTAAGCGACCGGGTGTTTATGAGCTTGATGTAAGCGAACTCGAGATTGTTCAACTCGCGCATGAGTATCCGATTTCCCCGAAGGAACACGGCGTCGAGTTCCTCATGGATCATCGCCATCTGTGGCTGCGCTCTCGCCGCCAGCATGCCATTCTGCGCGTGCGGCACGAAGTGATACGCGCCGTCCGCGACTACTTCGACAGTAACGGTTTTATCCTCTGCGACACGCCGGTCTTCACGCCTGCGGCCTGCGAGGGGACGACCACTCTCTTTGAGGTCGGTTACTTTGACGAGCATGCTTATCTGACGCAATCCGGACAGCTTTACAACGAAGCGACGGCCGCGGCTTTCGGCAAGGTCTATTGTTTTGGGCCAACATTTCGCGCGGAAAAGTCGAAGACACGGCGGCATCTTACCGAATTCTGGATGGTGGAGCCCGAGGTTGCCTATGCAAAGCTCGACGACATCATGGTACTTGCTGAGAAGTTCCTCAGCTATGTCGTCGGGCGCGTTCTCGAGGCACGTCGCGAAGAATTGAAGCAGCTCGAGCGCGATACATCAGTTCTTGAGAAGGTGATTCCGCCGTTCAAGCGGCTGGCTTACGATGACGCAGTGAAGCTCCTGCAGGAAGGTCACGCTGCGGGTAAGCTCGAGCATCGCTTTGAATGGGGCGGCGATTTTGGCGCCCCGGATGAAACCTACCTTTCGAGCCTCTTTGAGAATCCGACGATGGTGCACCGGTATCCGGCAGCTGTCAAAGCGTTCTACATGGAACCGGATCCTGAGCGGAGGGAATTAGCGTTGTGCGTCGATGTACTCGCCCCTGAAGGGTACGGTGAAATCATTGGCGGTGGAGAGCGGGCATCGTCGCTTGATTTATTGCTCGAGCGAATTCACGAGCACAATCTGCCGGAGGAAGCCTTCAACTGGTATCTCGACCTGAGAAAGTACGGAAGCGTGCCCCACGCAGGATTTGGAATGGGAATCGAACGCGCCGTTGGCTGGATATGCGGCCTCGAGCACGTGCGCGAAACAATCCCCTTTCCACGAATGATGTATAGATTGAGACCGTAAGAGAAAGTGCTGGAGTGCTGAGTGCTGGAGTGCTGAGTGGCTTGAGTTCGAGCTTTGAGTCTGGAGTTGCAGTCTGACACTCTGCTGATCTGCGGAATGCAACCCCAAGCTCAAAGCTCGAACTCAAATCGCACTCAGCACTCAGCACTCCAGCACCGTCTTCTTATGCAAGAGAGTAATGTGACAGACCAGCCGGCGCGCGAGGTTGCGACTGAGATCGTTCCGATGCTGGACAAGCCGGTCGCAGGCCATCTGTGGCGAAGCGCAGCCGAAATGAACCAGGCGCGCGAATTCCGTCGACGTACCGGATTCGATTACGAGGTGATGGTCAATCATCTCGCTGATGCGGCAGGACTCATAACCGGTTGCCGAGTTCTCAATGTAGCCACCGGTACGGGATTTATCGCGCGTCAATTGGCGATCAGAGCTGGAGCGAAAGGCAGAGTTCTTGGCGTTGACGGTGACCCCGAGATGGTCGATCAGGCTCGTCTTGGGGCGCAGGCGGCTGGGCTCACGCTTCGCACCGAATGGCGCGTAGCAACCGCCGATCATCTTCCGTTCCACGATGGCGAATTTGACAGCGTCACGTGTGCCGCATCATTTCATCTCCTTCCGACACAGGGATTTTTGAGCGAGGCCCATCGCGTTTTGCGTCCGGGCGGCCGGCTTGTAATCGCGGATGAGCTCAAGTCTCCGGCGGGCGTCCTGTCGCTCTGGCTGGCTGTTCTTCGAGGCTACGATCGCATTGTGCGCCGTCAACAGACGAATCCGAACGAGCAGTTCTTTCATGCGGAAGAGATTATCGGGATCATCGGTGAAGCCGGATTCTCGCAAATCGTCGTAAAGGGTCTTCAGCCACGCAATCGCCGCGGCCGGGTCTTTTCTCTGGTCAAAGCCACTAAATGAGATGCAAGAAGCGGGAAGCGACGGAAAGCCAGGCGAGTCGAAAAAGGTAGTCATCATCGGAGTTCTGATGGACCTCGGAGCAGACCGCCGTGGCGTAGACATGGGTCCATCGGCGATTCGAGTCGCGCGACTGAACGAACGGCTCAGTGAGCTCGGTCTCGAGGCAACCGATGCCGGAAACATACCGGTTAGAAATCCCGAGATGATGTCAATCAGTGATCATAGCGCCAAGTACCTCCACGAAATCACTGCAGCGTGTGAAACTCTCTCGGAACGTGTCGAACAGGTATTGGAGAACGGTGCGACGCCGATAGTGCTTGGTGGTGATCATTCGATCGCCGCTGGAAGCGTTTCCGGTCTTGCGTCGTTTTATCGCAAACACGACCAGCGCGTTGGAGTCATCTGGTTTGACGCGCACGGCGATATGAACACTCCTGATACTTCACCATCAGGCAACATCCACGGAATGCCTTTTGCCGCGATCCTCGGTTATGGACCGAAGGAATTGACTCACATCGGTGGGTTCTCTCCTAAGGTTCAGGCGGAAGATTGCGTTTTGATCGGTGCCAGAAGCGTCGACCCGGCAGAGGCTGTTGCGCTGAAGAAATCAGGTGTTCGTGTGATTACGATGCGAGAGCTTGATGAGAGAGGGATGAGCGCGGCGATGGACGAAGCAATGTGGCTGGCGTCGCGCCGAACCGCAGGATTTCACGTGACAATGGATATGGATTTTGTCGATCCCGACTTTGCGCCCGGTGTGGGCACGCCTGTACCGGGCGGTCCCACCTATCGCGAAAGCCATCTGGCTATGGAGAAGATTGCCGATTCCGGCAAGATGCTTTCGTTCGAACTGACCGAGGTCAATCCGGTATTGGATACAGAGAATCGAACTGCAGAGCTTGGTGTGCAGTTGATACTCTCGGCATTCGGAAAGAAGATTCTTTGACACCGTGACAAAACGAATCAAGGTTGGAGTTGTTTTCGGCGGCCGATCGGGAGAACACGAAATCTCGCTACGATCGGCCGATTCTATTATTCGGGCGCTCGATCCCGCGAAATATGAGTGCGTCCCTATCGCGATCACCAGGTCGGGGAAATGGTTGACTTCAAGCGACGCGACGCTCTTGCTTCCAGGCGCGGTCATTGAGGCTGCCGATACTCACGTGGCGATTCTCGGAGATCCGACAGAGACCGGACTCCAACAGCTTGGCGGAACTGAAGGCTCTGAAAGAGGCCCCGAAAGAGGGCCAGAGAGAGCTTTGGATGTCGTCTTTCCCGTTCTTCACGGCACCTTCGGAGAGGATGGCACGATCCAGGGGCTTCTCGAGATGGCTGGCATTCCCTATGTCGGTTGTGGCGTTCTGGCCTCAGCAGCCGGGATGGATAAAGTCATTATGAAGCATCTGTTCCGCGAGGCAGGGCTTCCGATTGTTGAGTACACGTCGTTTCTGAGAACACAGTTTGAAAAGGATGCCGAAGCGGTGCTCGATCGTGTCGTCGATCGGATCGGATTTCCGTGTTTTGTTAAGCCTGCAAACCTGGGTTCATCGGTTGGGATATCAAAGGCGAAAGATCGCAAGAGCCTGCGTGAGGGAATCGCGCTCGCGTCGCGCTTCGATCGCAAAGTCATAGTAGAGCAGGGCGTCGACGCACGCGAGATTGAAGTCAGCGTGCTTGGCAATGATTCGCCGGAAGCCAGTCTTCCAGGCGAGATCATCCCACAGACGGCTGAGTTCTATGACTACAAGGCGAAATACCTGGATGACAACGGCGCGCGACTCGAGATTCCAGCGAAGCTGCCGCACGCGACCATCAATGAGCTTCAGGACCTTGCTGTCAGGGCGTTCAAAGCGATTGATGGATCAGGTCTCGCGCGTGTCGACTTTTTTATGTTGAAAGATTCAGGAAAGATTCTGGTCAACGAGATCAACACGATGCCCGGATTCACATCGATCAGTATGTATCCAAAGCTGTGGGAGGCGAGCGGCGTGGGTTATGCTGAGCTTGTTGACCGGTTGATCGCTCTGGCAATCGAGCGTCACAAAGAGAACGCGAGAAATGCGTATGAATAAGCACGTTGTACCGCCTTCAGGCGGAATCCTGGATTGCAACCATTCCAGCCTGAGGACGGTACAACGTACCTTTTGTAAGATGCTTATTGCGGGTTCGGGATCTTCAGCAATACAACCACGAAGGTGAAGATGACGAGCGTTTCGATAAACGCTAGTCCAAGAATCATTGCAGTCTGAATCCTTGGGTAAGCGCTTGGATTGCGCGCCGCGCCTTCACAGGCAGCGGATGCCACGCGTCCCTGCCCAAGGCCCGCCAGGCCTGCAGCAATACCGAATCCTATGCCCGCGCCGAGGTAGCCCAGACCGGAATTCGAGCTTCCAGCGGCCTCGGGAGCTTGTGCAAAAGTTGGAATGGCGCAGAAGAGTGTCGTCGCAATCGCGAAGAATACTCTTCGAAATGTCAGAGTCATATCAATCTCCTTTTTATCTCTACCTCGCGATGCGCAAATCGTTTCCGGCTTCGGGATAAGTTCGACGCCAGGTATTCAAGACGTGTCCGGGGGGACCGCCAGGCTCCATCCGACGTTTCAACCACGGTAATTGAAACCGAGCTCGATACGCGCAACCTCGATTGCTAATGAGCCGCGGCCAGTTCGCCGTGACTCGAGTCCTTGCCATCCTTGCCGTGATCATCGTCGTGATGTGTGACCTCGCCAAGGTAAATCATCGAGAGCGTCATGAAGATAAATGTCTGCAGGACTGAGGTTAGAAGAGCAAGTGGAAACATGAAGATCGGCATGATCCATGGAACAAGACCCGCAATAGTTCCACTCGCCTGTTCCTCACCATAAATGTTGCCGAAGAGCCGCAGCGAAAGACTCAGGATGCGCGCGAGATTGCTCACGATCTCGATCGGAAACATCATGAAAGCAATAAACGGTACCGGTCCCGCAAAGTGTTTCAAGTGGCCAATAAGCCCGTTCTGTTTGATCCCGATCCAGTTGTAGTAGAGAAATGAAGTTATCGCGAGCGCCAGCGTCACGTTGAAATTGGCCGTCGGCGCAACCATGTCCGGTAGCAGTCCCATGAGGTTGGAAATCAGAATCAGCGTTCCGAAGGTCGCGACTACTGGAAAATGTTTGACACCTTTCGGGCCTACGAGCTCGACGAGCAAATTCCTGAGACCTTCTACACCCACCTCGAGACTCTGCTGGCGATTTGTTGGCGATTCGACCGAGAGCTTCCTGCGCAGCAGCGTGAGCACTACGACGGCAATTATCACCATAATGAAGAACATGACGACGTGTGTCGGTATTGCATGATTCCCGGCGGCGACGAACTGCTCGTACGTCATTCCTTCTCCGGGCCAGTGGGAACCGAGCAACCCGTAGATGGGAGGCATAATCTGCGATTCGAGCGAGAAGGCTGCCGGACCGAGAACGTGATTGACCTGTTCTGCAATCCACGGCACATGCTCGCCGTGCGACGCTTCCTGTGGTGATGAATTGAGTAACATAGTATTAAGTATTGGGTGTCTGGTCGCGTGACTATTCCTTGAATGTCAGATAAGCCTGATAAGTAGCCTCGATCATTACCGCTCCAACAAAAGTCGCGAGTCCGACGCCGATTCCGAGGAGATCGAACCCGCCGCTAAGAACGGCCAGCCAGGCGACAGCAACCAAAACGAACCATCGCAGGATGAACTTCGAAGCCGTCCATCGAGGAACACGGCCATCCTGAGTTTGGACTGCGGGTGCAAGAATCACTGCGGTGCTCGCTTTCAGCCAGCGCAAATTGAATAGACACAAGACGCTTCCAAGAAGCACGCCGGCAGCCATGCGCCAACCACCTGTCATCAGGCCAAAGAGACCTGCAAGAGCGGTGACGATCAGCATATTCCGAATTACGCGGTGCTCACCGTCCACAGAGTTATCTTAGCGCAGGCGAGCGCAAAAAGCGACCCTTGAACAAAATTTCACAACCGACCAACTGTATGAAGTTCAATGAGTTTGAGTTCAATGGTTTTGAGTGCAAGCTTTAGCTTGCGGCTGTCAGTCTACCTGCTAAGCTGATCCGAGCTTGAGACTCAAGCACTGCACTCAGCCACTCAGCACTCAGCACTCAGCACTCCTTCGTTCACCCTCCGACATGCACCGCTGGCCGGCGTTCGGGGTCCGATTCCGCCTGACGGAGCACTTCATGGGTTACAGGCGCCGTGTCGCCTTCGCCAAAAAGGACATAGCGGAGCATGTACACGAGCGGATTGCCCTCGCTCCAGCCGAAATAGACATGCGGGATCTGACCGGTACGATCGCGCAGGTAAAGCAACAGCGCCGCTATCGCGTTCGGAACCGCGGGACTCTCGGTTCTCAGCACCTTGAAACCGTCAATATTCAATCCGCGAACATGCAGAATGCCCGCAAATTCTGAGGCATCCCCTGGCTGAACCTCGAAGAAGACAATCGGATCTTCGATAGGAATGTGATTGTCTTCGCGCTTCTCCTTCTCCTTCGCATGGTACTCGGGACCATCACCCCGGTCACGCCGGTTGGCTATGATCCGAATCGTTCCCTTGCTCATCTCATGCACAAAACTCTCAGCTGTCTTGTCCAGCTCAACCGAATTGACTCTCAATTCAATCGACCTCAGCGCGCGCGAGAAGAATGATGCGAGTATGATTGCACCAATAAAGATCGAAGCAATCTTGATGCCTTCAGGCCGCTCGATGATGTTCGTGATAGTTGTGTAACTGAAAATAATCGAGATGATCAAATAGGCATAACGACGCCAGCCTTCGCGCCACGAAGCCAGCGTCACTGCAATCGCAGCTGAGCTCATCAAAACGAGAACGCCAGTAGCGTAAGCGCCCTGCTGGGCATCCACGTCGGCATCGAAGATCAAAGTTACCGTGAATGTGATAGCGATATAGACGAAGACGAGAGGCCGAGACGCGCGAGCCCATTCGGGCGCCATTCCGTATCTTGGAAGATATCGCGGAACGATATTCAAAAGCCCCGCAAGCGCCGAAGCGCCGGCAAACCAGAGGATCAGAATTGTGCTCAGGTCGTAGGCTGTTCCAAACCACTCGCCAAGATAGAGATGAGCGAGATATGCCAGCGCTCGCCCGTTCGCGGCGCCTGCCTCCTGAGTTGCAGTCGCGCTGCGAAACTCGTGCGCGGGAATCAGCGTTGTGGTGACAATGCTGCTCAGAATCAGCAGCACGCTCATGATCACAGCCGCCGTCAGCAGCAAACGTCGCGTGTTGCGAATGCGGCCCACGGGGTTCTCGTATGTGTCCCCTGGCTCGCCGCGCACGAGCGGCATGACTGCTACGCCGGTTTCAAATCCCGAAAGACCAAGCGCGAGCTTGGGAAAAAGAATCAGAGATACTCCAATCGCGAGCCATGGATTGCCATGAACTGACGGGGCTGAGAGCATCGCCCCCTTCCAATTCGAGAATGCTTCTGGATGATGAGCCAGCTCGATAAGTCCCGTGCCGAGGATAATCAGATTGAGAACGATATAGACGGCGACAAGAAAAACCGCCAACCCGATAGCTTCGCGAAACCCCTTAAGGAAGATCGCACCGAGTATCGTTACAAGTACAAGAGTCACGATTACTCGATGATGTAGAAATGAGGGGGTGAAAGGATTTGCGACGATATGAGCGGTAGCGTCGGCTGCCGAGAGAGTAATCGTAATAATGAAATCGGTGACTACGAAACCGAGAAGCACAAGAACAAAGAGCTTGCCTTTCCATCGGGCAAGCAGGTTCTCAAGCATCGAGATCGTGCCCTCACCGTGCGGGCTCTCGCGCGCAACCCGGCTGTAGATGGGCAGCGCGCCGAACAGTGTCAGCAGAATCGAGGAAGAACGTGGCTATCGGAGAAAGCGCGCCAGCGGCGAGAAACGCAATGCCCGGCTGATACCCAAGAGTCGAGAAGTAGTCGACGCCTGTCAGGCACATCACCTTCCACCACGCGTGCTGGTGATGGCGCCCTTCAACGTCGTGCGGTCCCGAGGGTTGATCAATCCGGCCGCGCAGCAGCCAGCGCTTGAAGCGAACCCTCGCCCAACGGCCCAGCCCGGGTACCTCTTTGCGTTGCGCGATGGTCGAGTCCGACATCAGTCAAATATGAGCGATTGGTGTGGTTAACACGTGCAAGTTCGCGATGATAGACGACCTTAAAATCTTAAGCAACGGCGGTCAGTTCAATATTCGGTCGAGCGTCTGACCCGCATAGCCGGTCATCTCGAGATAGCCTCGACCGCGCACACTGCGACCTTCGCGCGTGCCTGCAACGTCGACCGCACCCTCCCAATAGATCACTCCCGTTGAGTCCTTCAAGTTCAACTCCTGGTCGTCGAGCGCCGCCGTGACAGTGACCTCGATACGACGCGATGGGATGCTAAGCTTCCATTCAATCGGATAGACCGCTCCTGTAGCCTTCGATTTCCACGTGCGAAGCGGATTCAGGTCGACTTCCTCCCCTTTTATTGCTACGTAAGCGCCATCTCTCTCGACAAAGGTACCGCTCGACCTCGGATCGATTTCCCGATCGCGCCGTCTGAAAGCATAAAACATGAGCTCCGTCGAGTCATCGAGCTGAATCGAGAACCAATTCCATCCAATCATTCCCGGCTCAAGAAAGCTTGTGCCGAATTCGTGGTCCATCCAGCTAAGACCCGCGACTTCAAATGTTTCTGCGCCGATCACGATCCGGCCGCGCGTTTGCATTCGTGTCAATGAATAGTAGTGCGAGGCGTTACCCTTCTCGGCGCCCTTCTGACTGTAGCCTTTTTCACCGTGCAAAACAGCCGCTTTCAAAGGCTCAAGCTTGAGCTCAATCGCGCTGCTCCCCGTCGCGAGCACTCAGAATATGACGGCCCTCATCGTCGAGTTTAACTTCCCAATTTTCGTTCCAGACACGATAGCCACTCGAAAGCGCTCCAGCCCACCCGATGCCGGCGCGGTTCAGTCGCTCCGCAAATCTGAATTCAGTTCGAGCGGTATCGCTGATCGCGAAATGTGCCATATGAAGATCACGGACAGCCCAGCGCGATGGATTGGATGGCTTAGGCACCATTCCGACTCTGAAGAATGTCAGTTGATAACCGAAGCGGCGCCCGTCGGCTGTGTCGAGGTTTCCAGTGTAATACCACCACTCGATCTTGTTATCAGGATGACTCGTGTGGTCGCGGGGAAGTGACAGTATGTAGCTCGGATCAGCAGGCTTCCACTCGAGTCCCTGCGCGAGCACACAGACACAGAGAAGAGGAGTAAAGATCAGCGCTGTCTTTCGCTTTGAATGCATACGCAAGCTAAAGCTTGGAACTTCCATGCCAAGCGTTCCTGTCCCAAGACGTGCTGTCCTGCCTTCCACGCCGGAAGTATGCCGGAGAGCAGGGAAGTAAGAAGTATGAGAAACGTCGACTGCGCGAGGAACGATACAGGAAGCCTGAATTGGAGCGTCCATCCAAAACTCTGAACGTTGATGACATAGATCAGAACAAGCGAGAGCAGAAGTCCGACGACAATGCCGATCGCCTGGCTGATCCCTCCGATCATTACGGCTTCGATCAAGACCATCTTCGTCACCTGACGCCGACCGGCTCCGATCATTCTCAGGATTCCAATCTCGCGCTTTCGCTCGATTATCAGAGTCAACAATGTGCTCACAATGCCGAGAACTGCTACAAGAATCGCGATCAGTTCGAGGGCGCTTGTGATCCTGAACGTGTTGTCGAAAATCCGAATCACCTCACGCCTTACAGAGGAATTTGTGAAGATGAGTGCCCGTGACTCAGCTGGCAGGCTTTGCAATAGTTCAGATCGAACCTGATCAGGACTCGCGTTTTCTCTCAGGTAAATTGCGACGCTCGTCGTCCCTTGAGGACCGAAATGTCGTTCCATAGTGGCACGGTCCATAATCACAACTCCCCGGTCAGTCGAATAGTCATAGTAGATTCCGCCGATACGGAATTCGCGACCGCCTGCCGGCGTAGCAAGGGTGATAGTGTCACCTGTTGACTTGTTGAATTTGATCGCAAAGCTTTCCGACGCAATTACCGAATCGTTCCCTATCGAGGCGAGCATCGCCGCACGCGCGTCGCGAGGATCCTTGAATGCAAGTCTGCCGAAATCTGCAGCAACGGCAAAATCCCCTGACCCCACAGTTACGAGTCGCCCTTCGTACTCAATCTCAAAATTGCGGATGCGATCGACTGCGACTACCTGACTGTGTGATCTGGCAGCCTTCTCAACCTCGGGTGAGATCGTGGCATCGACTGAAACATTGCGGCGCGTCATCGGCCGGACGTAGAGGTCTGCAACAATCGATTGCTCGATCCAAAGCAGCACCGTCTCGCGAAAGCTGCCCACGATTACTGCAATTGAGACCATCATTCCAAGGCTCACTGCGAGTGCCGCTACCGAGATTGCAATTCGAGATATCGCGCCACCGAGATTTGCGTTTGCCAGACGTCCTTCGACTCTCAGCAGTTTTGAGGAAGGTCGCCGGCTCGCCCGGACAATCCAGACGAGAAGGGCGGGCATCGCGAGTGATGCGCCCAGGATTATCGCTGCTGCCGCCGCGTAACCGAACACGGGCAGCCCGCCAACAGGTCCCAGCTGTGCCAGCGCCAACGCTGCGGCAAACATGATCAATGGAAGCGCGAGGTGCTGGGCCCGCAAGCGAACCCGCGTCTCCAGCTGATCTCGACCTCCTATCGCTGCGACCGGATCGACTCGCGAAGCTTCAAGAGCGGGCACAAGCGCCGCCAGCAGCGAAAGCGGGACGCCGATTGCGAACGCAGCGATGATGTGCTCGAGACCGAGCTCGGCCGGAGCGACTGCGTTAGCAATATAGAGCGAATCGACTGTCGTCCTGGTCAGATTGATTGCAAAATTTGCAAACAACCTCCCGAGGACTATTCCAAGCGTGCATCCTGCAATTGCGAACACTGACGCTTCTGCCAGAAATAGTCCCGCTATGGTCTTGCGTGAAGTGCCAATCGCTCTCAGCGTTCCAATCTCGTGGCGCCGCGTGATTACAGAAATTGAGACGGTGTTGTATATGAGGAAAAGTCCTACGATGAGAGCAATGTATGAAAGCGCTGCCAGGTTGAAATGAAACGCCTCGAGTATCTTCTCTACATTGGCGCCGCGCCGTTCGGGTCTATCAACGGTGAGACCGGCGGGAAGCCGCTCACGAAATGCGCGAAGCGCATCTTCGATTCCGACGCCTTCACGCAACCGGACGTCAAGGCGATCGATTCGACCCAGCCTTTGAAATGCAAGCTGCGCTGCCGCGATGTCCATGAGGGCAAAGTTTCCGTCAAGCGCACGGGCCGGCCCTTCGTTGGCGAGCAGACCTCGAATCACGAAAGTACCCGCACGATCGCCAAAAACAACTCTAAGCTCGCTGCCGACATTCAAACTATGTAGTCGCGCGAGCTTTTCGGTGATCAGTATCGAGTTCGAGTCGGATAGCAGCCTAAGAAAGTCCTGTGGTCGAAGATCGCCGCTTCCGGTCGAGTGAGTCAACAGGTTGTAATCTCTGAGTGCGCGGTCACGCAGGACGTCGATGCCGAGGACTCGCAATACTTCGCGCGTTCCTCGCGGCATCTCGGCCACAGCGGTGCCTTCGATCACCGGGCTCGCGTGCCCGAAATCTCGGACCCAGCCAAGCTCCGCCAATCTCATTTCGTCCATGCCTGGCCCGGGACTTGTAACGCTGAGTGATGTGGCGCCGGAAACGGCCTCGACTGCCCGTTCGAACCCGCGGACAGAGCTTGCATTGGTCAGTCGTATCGAGACGATGACAGCAATACCGAGCGCAAAAGCGAGGATCGTAATGGACGAGCGAATCTTTTCGCTCGCAAGGTATCGCAAAATGAATCGCCTAAAGAGCAACACGCGATTCGCTTTCGGTGAGCTGCCGTTCTGTTGACGAGGCCTCGATTCGGCCGTCTTTCATGTAGAACGTTGTCCTGGCAGAAAGAGCCGCTTCGCGAGAATGGGTTGCAAGCAGGATCGTCAGACCCATATCCACATTGAGTTCCCTGAGCAGTTCGAGCACGCGAGCACCATTGACGGAGTCGAGATTCCCGGTTGGTTCATCGGCGAGCAGTAGGGCCGGCTTGTGGATGATCGCGCGCGCGATAGCTGCTCGCTGCATCTCTCCGCCGGAAAGCTGTGCAGGGTAGTGGCGGACTCTCGCGCTCAGACCTACGCGGTCTGCGAGCTCGCGGGCCCTGGCTTCTGCGACAGCGTCGCTTACACCCGCGAGCATCAGCGGCAAACTGATGTTTTCCTCGAGCGTGAGTGTCGGCAAGAGATTGAAGAATTGAAAAACAAATCCTACACGCTCACGTCTCAGCATCGTCAGACGATCATCACTGAGACCTTCGAAGTCTGTACCTTCGATTGACACACGACCCGTGCTGGGTCTGTCCATCGCACCGCAGATGTGCAACAGCGTCGACTTTCCACAACCCGAAGGTCCTACGCAGGCAACAAAGTCTCCCGGCTGAAGCGTAAAGGATATGTCGCGCAATGCTTCAACCCGAGCTTCTCCGTTCGAGTAGGTCTTTGAGACATTTTCGAGTGATAAGATCATATGAAAAATTGAGTGAAGGTATGTTGTACCGGCGTTTAGCCGGAATCGTGACATTCGAATAGTTCGAATGTCACGATTCCGGCTAAACGCCGGTACAACATACCTGACCCTTCCAGTGGTACATGCTACGATATCAGCATCATGTCTTTCGTCCGATACGCGTGGGCAGTTCTCGCCTACAACCTTCTTGTCATCGTCTGGGGCGCATATGTGCGCGCGTCGGGATCTGGCGCCGGGTGCGGGAGCCACTGGCCGCTTTGCAACGGAAGCGTGCTTCCTCGAGCGCCGCAGATCGAAACGCTGATCGAACTGACTCATCGCGTCACCAGCGGTATTGCCCTCATCCTGGTTGTAGTCCTCGTCATTCGAGCATTCAGGAACTATCCGCCGCGTCACGCGGTGCGTTACGCGTCAATTGCTTCGCTCTTCTTCATACTTACCGAAGCGCTCATCGGGGCCGGTCTGGTTCTTTTCGAATATGTCGCGAAAAACACATCAATAGCTCGCGCTTTCTGGATCTCCGGCCATCTCATCAACACTTTCCTTCTTCTCGCTGCGCTCTCGCTGACTGCGTGGTGGGCGCGAGAGAGGAGGAATTCAACGGCTTTCCCCACAAACTGCCATCCTGCCGCTCGTTGCTTGTGCTTTAGGAATGCTGGTACTTGGCGTCAGCGGAGCAGTTGCCGCGCTCGGAGACACGCTCTTCCCTGCAAGCTCGTTAGCGGAAGGAATGAGGCAGGACTTCACGTCGACATCCCACATCCTCCTGCGCCTGCGGATTCTGCATCCGGTGATTGCGGTTGCAGTCGGTGCCGCTCTGATCATTGTTTCGTTCTATACGCGATCGCGCACATCCTTGAAACCGATAAAAGAGATTCGAGCCCTGAGCACAATTCTCATCGTGATGGTAGTGATTCAACTGTTGGCAGGGCTGGTGAACTTGCTGCTTCTCGCTCCCATATGGATGCAGCTTGTTCACCTGCTGCTCTCGAACTTCGTCTGGATAGCGCTCGTTTTGCTTGGAGCGGCGAGCCTCGCAAGCTCAGCCTCAGCAGCGATGAACCCGAATGCCGGCCAGTATTTCCCCGAAACAATGCGACGAAAATATTCCTCCGCGCGAACACGATCGCCATTGTAAAAATGCCAGTTGCCAATACCGTATCCGACTGTGGCAATCTCGAGGTCAGTCGCCTTCTCGACATTTACCAGCTCTGATTCCTTCTTCAAGCCCTTATAGAAAAGCAGCCGATCGAAATAGGACTTGTTCTCTTTGACGCCCATCTCCGGTGTAATTCGTTCAAGCAGACGGGCCGCCTCGGCATCTTTTTTCTGACGCCGGAGTGTCATATAGAGCCAATCGGTGATTGCGACGATTGAATCGTCGTTTCGGGATTCAACCGCAACGTCGTAACACTTTCGATATGGCGGTTCTGCTTTGCTGAACTCTCCCTTCAGGTAGTATGCAAGCCCGAAGTGGTACCAGATATCGAAATCGCGCTCGTTGAGCTGCGCGGCGCGTTGCATATCTGTCACAGCCTTGTCGAACTGGCGGGTTGAAATGTATCGATGCCCTCTATGCCTGTAAAGCCGCGCATCGCTCGGCGCAATCGCGATCGCCTTCGTGTAGGTAGCAATCGCATCGCGGTAGCGCCAGACACCAGCCTGAGCGCGACCGAGAGCAATGAGCAGATCGATATTCTTTGGATCTGCCGCGAGCTTCTCTTCAGCTGCTCGGACCTCACCTTTCTCGTCGGGTTGCGCCTGCAGCTTCGCTCCCAGAAGCGACACGGCCTCAGGTTCCGGTTGTTGCATATAGAGAGACAAGCCAAGTGCGGCTGCAATAATCATTGACAGTATCTTCACGGGTAGAGCCTCCCTTCATTGTCAAAGGAAACAGAGAGGTCTTAGGATACTGCGAATGACCCACGATGACGAGATTCGCCTGATACCCGTGCGTGGTCTGCCCGAGATCGCTCCCGGTGATGATCTTGCCTCCCTGATATTGAACTCTGAGTTACAAGTTCCTGACAGGCGACGTATTAGTAGTCGCACAAAAGATCGTCTCGAAGTCGGAAGGACGACTGGTCAATCTCGAAACAATCATACCTTCAGAACGTGCCATCGAGATTGCGTGGAAACAGCAGCGCGATCCTCGACTGGTTGAGGTGATTCTTTCTGAATCAAAGTCGATCATCAGGGAAGATGATCACGTCCTCATTACCGAGACTCATCATGGCTTCATCTGCGCGAATGCGGGCGTCGACCGGTCGAATGTTGCTGGACAGGACTGGGTCTCCCTTCTTCCCGTCAATCCCGACGATTCCGCGCGAAAATTGAAAGCGCGTTTCCGTGAGCTCGCCGATATCGATATCGCTGTCATCATCACCGATACCTTTGGCAGAGCGTGGCGGCAGGGCCTGACAAACGCGGCAATTGGAATCGCCGGATTGAATCCGCTCCTCGACTTTCGCGGGCAGCAGGATGATCACGGCAAGGACCTTTCTGCTACGGTGCTGGCGATTGCTGATGAGCTTGCCGCTGCTTCCGGGTTGTTGATGAGAAAAACTGCGCGGATACCAGTGGTCGCCATCCGTGGCTACCGGTTCGATACATCGAGCGAAGGCGCGCTTTCGTTGATTCGACCGAAGGAGAGGGACCTTTTCAGATGATAACTGCCCTTGCAGGAGGTGTCGGTGCTTCGAAGTTTCTCGATGGTCTCGTGCGCGTGATGGCTCCAGAGGAGATCACTATCATCGTCAATACAGGCGATGATATCGAGCTCTTCGGTCTATACATTGCTCCAGACCTCGACATCGTGACCTACACTCTTGCCGGCGTTGTGAATCCCGCAACCGGCTGGGGAGTTGCCGGTGATACATTCGATTGCCTCGATTATCTCAAGCGATACGGCGGCGAAAGCTGGTTCAATCTCGGCGATCGAGATCTCGGAACTCACATCTGGCGAACAATGATGCTCAAGCAGGGCAAGACCCTGTCAGAGGTTGCCGACCACATACGCCGATCTCTGGGCGTAGCTTGCAGGATCCTCCCAATGACTGATCTTCATACGCCAACCACTATCGTTACCGCCGAAGGTCCGCTTCATTTTCAGGAGTACCTTGTTAAGAGACGGGCTGACGTGCCAATCCAGGGTATCCGTTTTGAAAATATTGAAGCGGCTACTCCTGCGCCCGGTGTAATCGAAGCGATCCACGAGTCTGAGATGGTCATAGTCTGTCCGAGTAATCCGCTTATCAGTATCGGTCCGATTCTGGCAGTTCCGGGGATTCGCGATGCGCTCAAGGCAACTAAAGCGCGTGTTGTCGCGATCAGTCCTGTCGTTGGCGGCGCTTCACTCAAAGGTCCCACCGATCGCATGCTTACTGATCTCAAGATGGACGTATCCGCTCTCCAGATCGCGCGGATGTACGCTGATTTCGCCGATGTTATGGTGATTGACCATTCAGATGCGCAACTATCAGCAATGATCGAAGAGACCGGAATGGAGGTGTTCATTACAGACACTGTGATGAGCAGTCCGGAAGTGAAGGCACAGCTTGCCAGGAGCGTCATCAACGAATGCGCTCGATCCTGATTCCTGTAAAGGACCTTTCAACCGCGAAGCAAAGGCTCGCTCCGCTTCTGACACAGGCGCAGCGGACGGAGCTTGCGTGGGCGATGCTCGAAGGCACTTTCGATGCAGTCTCACGAGTCAGCAGCGTAGACCGGATTGCTGTTGTCACTTCTTATGCGCCGGCAATTGCGCTGGCTAACTCATTACAGCTTCGAAGTAATTGTGGAAACCGAACAGATCTCCGAATCGGCGTCAGTCGACTTTGCCAGTAGCAAGCTTCAAGCGGATGGAATCGATGTCGGTCCTGCGCCTCCCGATAGATATTCCGCTGATCACGACTGAGGACATCGAAACGATAATCGCGGCTGATGCCGAAGCGCCATGCTGCGTTATCGTGCCATCCCGTGACGGGACAGGAACAAATGCGCTCCTCCGCCGGCCTGCCAACCCTTTTTCGTTCCCACTTTGGCCCGGGCAGCTGCGAGAAACATGTTGCTGAGGCTCGCCGAATGGGAGCTCGTGTCGCAATTCTCGAACTCCCGCGTATCGCACTAGACATCGACGATCCGGACGATATTGAAGAGCTTGGGCGAATCGGACGCGAGAGGTGCATACAAGTTGTTGATCAGAATGACATCGTAGGAGTTCCTCAAGGAGGCATCATTTGCGGCGATTAGGGCGATTGGCTATTCTCCGCATTGGATGCGTCGAATATCGCTAACTGCTCTGCGGAGACAGCGTGTTCTACTTAACGTCCATGATAGGTACAATCTCGCGCAAATGAGGACGAGTGACGGAGAATGTATATAATCATGAGCTTGATGATTGGCCACGGCTTAAGTTGGGGCCACATCGCGAGCGAGCTCACCGAAACGCTTGCGGTTGTCCGCGACCGGCACGGAGAAAGAGACCTGAAATCGAGCTAGGCATCGGAGGCGTCAGTCGGGCTTAGCCCGAACCTTCGCCAGGATGACGGAGCTGACTCGCTGCATCGCCAACCTTGCACGGCTGGCTGTAGCTCGAGGAAGAGCACCTGCGACGGCATCGGAGTGGCGCAGAGCAGCGAGAACATCAGCGGGAGAAGTCCGGGCTTCGTGATGGCCAAGGAAGCTCCTGTGTACTTGACTTCAAGGCACAGCCCCATCTGCGGGAATTTGTCGGTGCACATGCGAAAGGACACAGAGAGTGCCTCGTGAATTCGCAGGAGCTGGTTGATCATCCCGAGCGTTTCTCCCTCGAACCCGCGCTCAGGCTACGGACCGGGTCCAGTTCACACGAGTCCGAAAGACTCTTTCGCCTGGCATCGGCGACCCTGTTTCCCACAGGGCGCAGCGGAATGAGCCAGGATCGAGGGCAGGAGCGCCGAGCGCGAGGGACAGGCACTGGCCCGATGGAACGGTTATCTCGCTCATGGTGGAGAGAAGCCGTCAGGGCGCGCTTCGTTTTGCAGGGCGGGAAGGAGCGGTCCATTTCCAGCCGAGCACCGCCGGAACGAAGATCGCGCCGTTGATAGAGCTGCCACGATTGCTTTCAGCAGCCGAACCACATGCATGAGCGATACAGAAAGCGACGAGGATTTGCGCCTGCTGCTTGCACCGGGCTCATCGCTCGGCGGCGCTCGTCCGAAAGCGTCGGTGCGCGACCATGACCGGCGGCTCGCTGATTGCCAAGTTCCCGAGCAAAGAAGACGAGGTGAATACGGTACTGTGGGAGGGCGTGGCGCTGACTCTCTCGCGGTCAAGGCGGGTATTACGGTGCTTGCCTGGCGGCTTGAGATCGTCGCATGGAAAGCCGCTACTATTGCTACGCCGTTTTGATAGGGAGGATGGGAGAGTCGCGCGTGCCGTTCTTATCTGCCATGAGCATGCGTGACGCGAAAGACAATGAGGGCGCGCAGCTACTTGGAATTGGTCGACATCCTCCGCCAACACGGCGCGAGACCGAGAGAGGACATGCACGCATTGGAGGCGGATTGTGTGCAGCATCTCTGTTTCGATTGACCATCCACCCGTTCGATGACGGTAACGGTCGCATTGCGCGTGCGATTGCCGATATGGCTCTGGCGCGCTCAGAAAACAGCCCGCAACGCTTCTACAGCATGTCGGCACAGATTCGGCAGGAGCGTAACGCCTATTACGACATTCTTGAAGAGATCCAGAAGGGGACATTGGACGTTACGCGGTGGATGGAATGGTTCCTTGGCTGCCTCGGCCCCAAAGCCAGAGCAGCGACGACAGGATGTAGATGCCGCCGTAGGCAGCATAGGCCCTGCCTGCGTAAGCAGATTCGATGTTCGTCAGCACCAGGGCGAACGTGGCAAGCGCCGCCATTCCTGGGATGAGCCAGAGAGGGCTCTTATTCATCCTAAGCCAGGCCCAGAAGGAGAAACAGCCCCCGATTTCTCCCATCGCTGCGATCAGATACCAAAGCAGGTTCTTCATTTCGCGACTGCTCTCATAACGGAACCGGCGAGGCGCCCGCACTCATTGAGTTCGGCGCACTGGCATTGACGAACGCGCTCGACAAGGCGCCGCATCGCTCGAAGGCGCGCGATCTGCGCATCCAGATCGTTTGCTTCTGCTGCGGCAATCTGCTGCCACCGCTTCGATGCGGGGACACCCGGGCGGAAGCCGTGAAGTAGATGGCGCATTTCATCTAGGCGGAAACCGCACGCCTGGGCTAGCCGGAGGACTGCCAGACGGTCAACGGCATCGGATGCATAACGGCGCTGACCGCTGACTCGCGCAGGTTTTGGAAGAATCCGATCCGCTCCCAGTAACGGATTGTGGAAGCAGGTACTCCACTTTCTGATGCGAGTTTTCCAATGGTCATGAAAACCTCTTGACTTAAAGTCGACTTTAAGTTGTAGCCTCAAAGCATGACAATCGCAACCATGTTGTTTGCATTTCTCGTGTGTGTCGGTGTATGCGCGACGCCAGAATGTAGAGACTCAAGCCCTCGCCTGCAACCTCAAGGCAATCAGCGCCACCGAGCGTCCTCGCTATAACGACCTCATGAAGCGTCTACGACTGGCCGTTCAAGAGCGGCGCGAAATGTCCGACGGCTATACGTTCAGACTCGACGCCGACACGATCAGCTTAACGGAAGTCGCAGAATGGATGAGCATGGAGCGCCGGTGCTGCCCGTTCCTCAACTTCCAGCTCTCCTTACTGGCAATGAGGACGATTGGCTAGCTAACGCTCACGGGACCGAAAGGCGTAGAAGGAATAACTCCCAAGCTGTCCAGGTGCGGCCTGAGTGACTTATGCGCTGGCTGACGCGGAACACCATTGACATTCTACTATAATTCGATTATTATAGAAATATGGAAGAAAGGCGCATGACAAAGATAGACGATGCCAGCTTGACGGCGCGGTATGCGAACATGCTGGCTGCCATGGGCACGGAGCCACGTCTGCGGATCGTGCGGCTTCTTCTTAGCGCCCATCCTGACGGGATGGTCGTAGGAGAGATCGGCGGCGAGTTGGATATACCTTCCAGCACGCTTTCCCATCACCTGGAAAAGCTGAAAAACGAGGATCTTTTGACCGTTCGGCGTGAGGGCACATACCTCTGGTATTCGGTCAATACCGACGCCTTGCAGGAGCTTCTTGGGTTCCTTTATGCCGAATGCTGTACGCGGAACAAAGCGATTCAGCCTCAAAAGATCGTTTGCTGCAAATGAGGAGTCAATATGAGTGCAAATATCAAGGAAGTTGTCAGAGAAAAATACGGCGAAACGGCACGGCGTGTTGCTGCCGGTGATAATGGCGCATCCTGTTGCGGATCATCCGCTGGTTGCGGCGCAGCAGACCCGATCACTTCGGACCTCTATGACGAGTCGCAAAAGAGCGGGTTGCCCGAGAAGGCAGTACTCGCCTCGCTCGGTTGCGGTAATCCTACGGCCCTGGCGGAGTTGAAGCCGGGCGAAACAGTGCTTGATCTGGGATCCGGTGGCGGCATTGATGTCTTATTGTCTGCAAAGCGCGTCGGCCCAACGGGCAAGGCCTATGGACTCGACATGACCGACGACATGCTGGCGCTTGCTCGGGAGAACCAGCGGAAAGCCGGGATTCAGAACGTTGAGTTCCTGAAAGGCGAAATCGAGAGTATCCCTCTTCCCGACAATTCTGTGGACGTGATCATTTCAAATTGCGTGATCAACCTGTCAGCTGACAAGGAAAAAGTTTTCCAGGAAGCGATGCGTGTACTCAGACCTGGAGGTCGGTTCGCGGTCTCTGACGTTGTGGTACGCGGCGAAGTGCCTGCCGACGTCCGCAGGAGTATGGAACTGTGGGTCGGCTGCATTGCTGGTGCGCTCGAAGAGACCGAGTACGCAAGGAACCTCGCCAGGGCCGGCTTCGATGACATCGATATCGAAGCTACACGCGTATACAGCATCGAGGATGCGCGGCAGTTTCTCTCGCGTGAGGGCCTTGACGCCGACGCAATCGCACCGCTGGTCGATGGTAAGTTCATAAGCGCCTTCGTGCGCGCTACCAAACCCTGATACGAGCCGGACTGATCGCTGGCGTCGCTGGGTGCTGAGTAGCTGGGTGCGGTGGAGTGCTGGGTGCTGGGTGCTGAGTGCTCGGGTGCTGAGGTGCTGCGAGTGCTGGGCTGCTCGAGTGCTGGGTGCTGAGCGATACTGAGTGGCTAGTTCGAAAGCGATTTCTCATTTGCCAGCAAGCGAAATCACATCCATTTGGCTAAAGGAAAAATGCCAACTGCGCCAGATCGACTGTGAGTACCTGGCGGTTGTCAGCGTTTGGTGCCGCCCCGGGCGACCATTGGAATTACAGGTCCACCGCGAGCGTCTGTTCGACACCGTTATCATACAACCTTTTGCTCATTTTTCCCTCCTCGGCCTAACTACCATAGGGCCTCAACTGCACAAGAGCTTCCTGCGGCGTCAATAGCCAAAGACTCGACTTCAAGCTTGAGCTGCGTCGCCACCGAGCAAGCTGAAGCTTGAACTCCATCACTCAGCACTCAGCACTCAGCACTCAGCACCCAGCACCCAGCACTCAGCACTCAGCACTTTTCTTATCCCATCGTGCTGAACTTCTCGGGTGTGATCTTATAGATCACGCGGACTTCACCGGGTTGACGGCCGGGATACCGATCAACTCCCATGTATTTCTTTGCCATCTTGTCGATGTGTGAGTCGGCGCCTGACAGGGTCCGCTCTGCCACCTTGCCGCGCACTTCAAGGTAACGATATGGATTGTCCGGATCGAGGATCGACAGGGAAGTGCGGCCGTCACGCTGGAGGTTCCTATCTTTCATTCGGCCAACTGCTGTATTGATCAAGACGTGCTGGCCGTCGTAGTCGCACCAGACGGGCGTTACCTGCGGCGTGCCGTCGGGCATCAGAGTCGCCAGATTGGCAAAGGCTTTCTTGTTGAACAGGTCGAGGAACTTTTCCGGGATTTGTTCTGCCATCTTTTCTCCTTCTTCATTTCAAAGAGTTAATTCGGCCATTGTTCGTATCGTTGCGATGTTGGTAGTGGCGCAGATAAGGGTTTTTGCTCCGCTTGAACGCCAGACAGCAAGTCGCTCGGCGATTCGTTCCCGCGGGCCGCAGAGCGCGACTTCGTCGACGAGCGCGTCCGGAACAGCCATCACCGCTTCTTTCTTTTTTCCCTCGAGGTAAAGGTCCTGAATCTTGTGCGCCGCTGCCTCATAGCCATAGCGGCACGCAATGTTGAAGTAGAAGTTTTTGTCTTTCGCGCCCATTCCACCCACGTACAAAGCGAGGTGGGGTTTGACGGCGTTCCGGCACGCGTCTACGTCATCACCAATGACAACACTGAGAGTTGGGGCGATGTCGAACGCTTGACGATCCTTCCCTTCGCCGGCTTTCGAAAAGCCCTCGTCCAGCCATTCGTTGAACACGTTCATTCGATCAGGGGAGAAAAATACCGGCAGCCAGCCGTCGGCTATCTCAGCTGCGAGAGAAACATTCTTCGGGCCGACCGCAGCAAGATAGATCGGAATACGCGGTCTGAGAGGATGAATGATCAGCTTGAGTGGTTTACCGAGCCCGGTGCCGCCACTGACCGGAATATCGTAGTGTTCACCGTGATGTTCGAGCGGCCGCTCGCGAGCAAGGATCGTGCGCACAATCCCGACATACTCGCGAGTGCGCACGAGCGGTTTCCCGTATGGGACACCGTGCCAGCCTTCAACTACCTGAGGTCCGGAGACTCCGAGGCCGAGAAGAAAGCGGCCGCCGGTCAACATGTCGATGGTAGCTGCGGTCATCGATGTCATTGCCGGTGTACGCGCGGGCATCTGCATGATCGCGGTCCCGACATTAATCCGCTCAGTCTTTGACGCAAGCCATACGAGAGGCGAAACCGCGTCTGATCCGTACGCTTCCGCGGTCCACACCGAGTGATATCCAAGACGATCCGCTTCCCGCGCGAGCGCGACCGGGTCTACTGCGTCTGCGCCCCAGTATCCGAGATTCAGTCCAAGCCTCATTTGACCTCCGCGGACGGAAGATTCCGCCTGAAGGCGGTAACTACATGCGTTATAGAAAAGGTACATCATGCGATCGGCGATGCGTTTGAAGGCAACGCTTCCTGTAAGCTCATCACCTTTCGCAAGCTCACCGACTTCGTGACGCAGTGCATCAAGCTCCTGGTCATTTGGTTCGAGCATAGCTTCCAGCTTCCGGAAGAACGGCTCGTGCAGTTGATGCCTGATCACATCTCTGAGGGACTGCGCGATAAGCGTATTGTGCGCGCCTTCCCAGGCCTCGAAGACAATACTGTCTCTCAGGAGCCTCGGCAGCACGGAGAAGTTCTCCATTGCACCATTTCCACCGAGGACCTCGATTGCGCGTCGTATGACGTTCGTCGCCGAAACCGAGCTTCGATACTTGTTGAGATTTACCGCAAAGCGAAAGAAACCTTCGTCGTCTGCATCTCCCCTGCCCGTCTCAATTCGATCGCGAAGGTGCGCCAGGTACAGGCTTCCCGCCGTGATTGCCATTGTTTCTGTCTTCATCTCTTTCAGGGCTTCTGCGACAAGTGGAAACTCGGCGATTGGTCGCCCGAACGCCTGCCGGTGACTCGCATAGGTTGACGCAATAACATACGCACGACGTGCCGCGCCCGCTGAACCAACAGCATTGTAGAGCCGCGACGTGTTGACCACGCAGTCCATTACAATCTGAAAGCCTTCGTTGGGTGTCCCAATCCCCCACGCTTCAGCATCCTTGAAATCGACCTCCGCCGTCGCCAGCGACTTCGTCCCGATCTTGTCCTTCAGACGTCTGATGAACATCCCGTTCGGCTTACCATCATCGAGGTGCCGCGGCACGAGATAGAGGCCGAGGCCTCGCGTCCCGTCTGCAGCTCCTTGAGGCCTCGCAGTCACGAGCGCCAGGTCTGCCGTTACATTCGAACAGAACCATTTTTCGCCACTGATCAGCCAGCGTTCTTCATCTGACTCCGCTCGCGTAGCTGTGCACGCATTCACGCCCACGTCAGAACCGCCCTGAATTTCTGTCAGGAACTGTGCTCCATGAAATCGAGTCTCGTAGACGGGATCGAGCAATCGTGGAAGGAATCTCTCCCTGAGCTCGGCACTTCCAGCTCGCTCGAGGGTCTTGATAACGCCGGCTGTGCACGCCAGAGGGCAGTTGTGTCCGGCCTCTCCGTTTTGCGATGAAAGGTAGAAGAGAGTTAGCGCAAGCAGATTGTTGCCAGGCTCGGAATAAGCCGACATTGCACCCGAACCGTAGATGTACCGTCCTGCAATGTGATGATCGAGCGAATGGACTACGTCTTCAATGCGCTCGCCGTTGGGCGAAAATCGGTTGAGCCTCGGCAGATTCTCGACTTCATTTGCGCGCCGGACCGCGGCATCGACAATTGTTGCGGCTTCGCCCCCAAACTTCTCGAGTTGCGGTTGATGACGGCCAAGTCTCTCCGGGCCCCAGCATGCCTCGAGGACCATCCGCAGGTGATCATCGGCCAGATAATAGTTCTTCGGCTGCGCAATCTCCCACTGTCCGATCTCTTCGCGGCCGTCGGCGGCGCTCCGCGCCTGTTTTGGATGTTCACGAACCTTCGTTTGTGGATTCATTTCTTTTGCTTTCCACTGAGGATCTTTTTCGCGTGAGCGAGATGCACCTGATCCACGAGTCTTCCTTCAAGCGCGATCGCTCCGCGCCCTTCACGCGCAGCTTCATCCATCGCTGCCACGATCCGCTCAGCTTCTTTGATCTCTTCATCACTGGCTGAAAACAATTCGTTGACAATGTCGATGTGCGTGGGATGAATAACGGTTCTGCCGTCAAATCCCAGATTTCGTGCAGCAATCGACGACCGGCGCAGGCCATCCTGATCCGCGATCAAAAAGTGAGGCGAGTCATATGCCGCGACTCCTGTGGCCCTCGCTGTCAGCAGAACGTGTGATCGTGCGTGGAACAGCTCGGGCTCACCTTCGGTAAGGCGCGAGCCGACCTCGCGGACGAGGTCAGCTGATCCAAAGATCAAACCGCTGATAAGAGGACTCGACGAAGCAATCTCGCGGGCATCGAGCACCCCACGAGGCGATTCGATGAGGCAGAGCAATCGCTGCGGGGGCGAACCGCTGCGCACATTGCTTGCAAGAATGGCTGCAATCATCGCAACGTCATCCGGAAGCTCAGCCTTGGGAATCAGTATCCCGGCGTTGCCGGTGGCAGCAACCGCTCTCGCGTCGTCAAGCGCATATCGCGTCGAAGTGCCATTTATCCGGACGAAAACCGGTCTCGGTCCGAAATCCGCGTCTCGAAGAATGCCTGAGAGAATCTCGCGAGCCGCCTCTTTCTCGCCTGGTGCGATCGAGTCCTCGAGATCGAAGATGAGGCCGTCGGCGTCGGTCTCGCGTGCCTTGGCGATCTTTCGCTCAGAATTGCCCGGAACATAGAGCAGGCTTCTCAACTGGAGGTTCCCTTCTTAGGCACGAGAATCCGGCGCCGCAGGGTGAGCACGATCTCATCGCGCTGATTCTTTGCGTGTGTTTCCACATAAACGATACCGCGGTCTGGCTTACCCTCTGACTCGCGTTTGTCGAGCACTTTGGTTTCAGCATAGATCGTATCGCCGTGAAAAGTCGGTGCCAGATGCCGGACACTTTCGTACTCGAGGTTGGCAATACAAAGACCGCTCACGTCCGGCACTGACATCCCGACTGCGATCGCAAATATGAGGATGCCGTTCACGAGGCGCTTCCCATGCTGCGTTCCTGAAGCGTAGTGCTCGTCGATATGCAGTGGATTCTGGTTCATGGTCATGAGACTGAACCACGTATCATCGTGCTCAGTGATCGTCCGCCCCGGGAAATGGCGGTAGACATCACCGATATTGAACTCTTCGTAGTATTTTCCAAATGCCATAGTGTGCGACTCGGCTTTTCATCCCCGCGACACGGAGCGTGACCCACCAGGAGATGACCAGATAATAGGTTGGGAAGGCAAATGACATCCAGACCCACTGTTGCTCATGCGCAATTCTGCCGGTGAGCACGAGAATCAGAACAGCTCCCCAAAGGCACGCAAGAACGATCGTCAGACGAGGTAGTGGGCCTCCGGCCGTCGGATACAGATAGCGCCCGGGCAGGAATGTCAGGAAGGCGAAGAAGAAGACTGCACAGGCAGCAATAACAACTGGCAGCCGCATGAAATAAAGGTAGAAAGCGATCGCGTTCCAGTAGGAAGGGAAGCCCAGAAAGAATCCATCGCTCGTCTTTGCCGAAGTTTGCGAGAATCCGTAAGCGCTCGCCACGAGCGCGAAGACGAGCACAAACGCGCTCGCTCCGGGCAGCAGCCCCGCGTGCCAGATAAGCAGCAGCGGCAACGACGTGTAAGTGTGAAAGTCAGTTATATCATCAAGCGTCCGCCCGTTGATTGACGGTGCCCATTTCCTGACATCGACGCGTCGCGCAAGCCATCCATCTGTCGAATCGATGATCGTGGCAACGATCATAAGAAGCAGTGCAAGCCGATAGCTCGCGTCATCTCCCCGGATGATGAGGACAGCGATAGCTGCAGCGGCTATGAGGCCGGTTGCTGTATACAGATGAACCGCCCAGGCAAGGATTCTCCTGTCGATCAGCTGAGTTGAGTTCACTTGAGTCGCGTTGAGCTCAGTTGGCTTCGTGAACGATTTCACCATTAATCACTGTCATCACGCACCTGGTCTTGAGAATTTCACTCTCGGGGATTTTCATAATGTCGGCGGAAAGCACCGTAAGGTCCGCGAGCTTTCCGGCTTCGATCGATCCACGAAGCTTTTCTTCAAACGCTGCATAGGCGGCCCAGATCGTGAATGCCTTGAGCGCCTGTTCACGCGTCAGCTTTTCTTCCGTGTGCCAACCATTGCCCGAGAATCCCTTGAGGTCCTTGCGGGCAACGGCAGCATAGAACTCGATCATTGGCTCGCCCCGTTCGACAGGAGCGTCGGATCCACCTGCGATGACAACACCTGTCTTGAGCAGTTTCTGCCACGCATATGCACCTTCGAGCCGCTTGATACCAAGCCTGCTTGCCGCAAAATGAAGATCACCGATCGCGTGCGACGGCTGCATCGAAGGAATCACACCCAGCGAAGCAAAGCGCGGTATGTCGGCCGGATTGAGAATCTGAGCATGCTCGATTCTCCAGCGCGGCTCGCGTACTTTCCGCGACCCTTCCGGCACAGCTTTGAAGGCCTTTTCATAAAGGTCGAGCACAACTCTGTTGGCGCGGTCTCCAATCGCATGAATCTCGATCTGAATGCCTGCTTTGAGTGCGTCGATCAATACCGGGTAGACCTCGTCTTCCTTCTGTGTCAGAAACCCGGACGAATCATGATCCGCGTAAGGTTCAAGGAGCGCGGCGCCCTTCGAGCCAAGCGCGCCATCGATCGAAATCTTGATGCCGCGCATCGTAAAGCGGTTTCCAAAGGCGCCGATGGTCGCGCCTTCTTTGATAAGGCGTGATGATGCGACGCCAGGACCGCGGATTGCTTCGTAGACCCGCAGCTTGATCTTTTCCTCGCGGTAGAGCCGTTCAAGACGCTGGACTTCGTCATAGTCCCCACCGGCGTTCTGTATCTGAGTCCATCCGAGATCGACGCTTCTCGCCGCGCCAATAACGAGCGCTGCATCGGCTTCAACCGATCCGCCTCGCGGCACCAGCCGCTGTACAAGGCCCTGAGCGCGGTCGAGCAGCATTCCGTTTGGCTCGCCGGTCTGCTTGTCCTTCATGATCTCGCCGCCGAAAGGACTTGGAGTCTCTTTCGTGATCCCGGCGAGTTTGAGTGCAGCGCTGTTGGCGACGCCTCCGTGGCCGTCAGCACGTGTCAGGTAAACGGGATTCGAGGGAGATATCTTGTCGAGCTCGAGCCGCGTCGGAAATTTCTGCGGCTTCCAGAAAGTCTCGATCCAGCCTCGTCCTGTGACCCATTCACCGGGTTTTGCCTGATCGACACGGGCTTTGACGCGCGCGAGGAAATCTTCGAGACTTGTCGTGCCTTCGAGATTGAGTGTCATCTCACGCAGACCGACGCCTGAAAGATGATAGTGCGCATCAGTGAGGCCGGGAACGACAGTTGCTCCGCGCAGGTCTATGCGGCGCGTTCCGGTGCCCTGATAGCGAGCCACATCCGAGTTTGACCCTGCAAAGATGATGCGGTCGGCTTTGACAGCTACTGCTTCAACGCGCGGCTGTCGATCATTGACGGTATAGATCACACCGCCGGTAAAGATGAGATCAGCCGTCTCGGTCTGAACGCTGCCGGAAATGAGTGATAACACAAGCACTGCAATCAGAAGGGCGGGTTTCATGGCAGCGAGGATACAACAGAAAGAGCGCCCGTTTGAAGTTTACGGCGGTCGCAAGTAGTATCGCTGGCATGTAGGACCCTGGGAGCGCCGGCCTCCGGCCGGCCACGAGCCGCGAAGCGTGCGAGTCTTCAGCAAAGGCTCCGACGACTCGCGCGCTTCGCGGCTCGTGCCCGGCCGGAGGCCGGCGCTCCCAGGCGCTCCCAGGGTACATGCCTTACGACGTGCTGATACGACAGTGCACAACCTTCGAAGATTATGCTGCCTGCATCGAATTGCAGCGCGCGGTGTGGGGATTCGATGATCTCGACATAACGCCGCTCAGATCGTTCGTAATCGCGCGGCGCGGAGGTGGTTTTACGCTTGGCGCATTTGACGAGAACGACCAGCTTCGAGGCTTTGCACACGCGCTGCCGGCGTTTGACGAGGATCGGCGAGCCTACTTTTATTCGCAGATGCTTGCCGTTTTGCCGGATGTCCGCAACGAGGGAATCGGCGCACGGCTCAAGCTCGCCCAGCGTGATCATGCAATCGCGCGGGCAATTCCACTGATCGCGTGGACCTTCGATCCGCTCCAATCCCGCAATGCATACCTCAACCTCGTCAAGCTTGGTGGTGTAGTTCGCACCTACATGGCGAACTACTATGGCAACACGAGCACAAGCGCGCTCCATCGTGGTCTGGATACCGATCGTCTTTTTGTTGAGTGGTGGGTCGGGTCTTCAGGCGTTGCTCGCGCCGTTGCGGGTGAAGTCCGGCACGAAGCACCCGCGGCGATCGTCGAAGTTCCTCGCGATATTGAAGCGATCAAGGCGGCCAGCCTTGACGATGCGCGCGAATGGCAGATCAAGATTCGAAGCGGGTTCGAGACCCTGCTTTCACAGGGGCTCTATTGCGCCGGGTTCATCCCGGGGCGTGAGGGCCAACACAGCCAGTATCTTTTCTTTCCGGATAGTCATCATGAAGATTGAACGAATTGAGCTTCGCGAAATCGGGTTGCAGCTGGTTGCTCCTTTCGAAACGAGCTTTGGAGCCACCACTGAGCGCCGGATCATTCTTGTCAAAGTGTTTTCCGAGGGCCTTGCCGGCTGGGGCGAATGCACGTGCAACGAGGGCCCCTTCTACAATCACGAGTCTACCGATGCTGCGTGGATCGTTCTCAAAGACTACGTTGCGCCTTTTACCGTCGACCAGGATATCGATCAACCTGATATGGCAGCCTCGCTGACGTCGCGAATCAGAGGCAACAAGATGGCAAGAGCGGCGATTGAGACTGCCATCTGGGATCTCTTCGCGCAGCGCGATGGCGTGCCGCTCTGGAAACTACTCGGCGGTGTTCAGCAGGAGATCGCAAGTGGAGTGTCGATCGGTCTTCAGGAAACAGATGCGGCGCTGCTTGAGAAGATTGCAATCGAGCTCGAGGCTGGTTATCAGCGGATCAAGATCAAGATCAAGCCGGGACGCGATTACGAAATGGTGAAAGCGGTACGAAAAGAATACCCGGACATCGCACTCACTGTTGATGCGAACTCCGCGTATACATTGAATGACGTCGAAATGCTGAGAAAACTCGATGAGTTCGATCTCATGCTGATTGAGCAGCCGCTGGCATATGATGACATCATCGATCATGCGTCATTGCAGCGCGAGCTAAAGACGCCGATCTGTCTCGATGAATCGATCCTGAGCCTGGACGACGCGCGTAAAGCCCTGAGTATTGGTGCGTGCCGCATCATCAATATCAAGCTGGGCCGGGTTGGCGGGCACACGGAAGCCAGGAAGATTCAGGACTTCTGTCGAGATCGCGGGGTTCCTGTCTGGTGCGGCGGGATGCTCGAATCGGGAGTCGGCCGGGCGCAGAACATTGCAATGTCGACGCTGCCCGGATTCACTATGCCGGGTGACGTCTCCGCTTCGAAGAGGTACTGGCACGAGGACATCATTGTGCCGGAAGTTGAGGTCACATCGAGAGGGACTATTCCGCGCCCCGCGGGCGCAGGCATTGGATACAAAGTCAACGAAGCCCGCATCGAGTCGTTGACAGTCAGAAAAGATGTGATTGTTGAGCTTTAGCTAGCTGAAGCTGAACTAATCCCAGATGCCACGAGCTAAGCCTATTGAAAAAGAGATTGACGAGCTACGTCATCAGTTACACGATCACGACTATCGTTACTATGCCCTGAATCAGCCAGTCATAACCGACGCTGAATACGATGCTCTTCTTCGCAGGCTTCGAGACCTGGAGGAGAAGAGACCTGACCTGATCACACCAGACAGCCCTACGCAGCGCGTCGCAGGCTCACCGGTCGCGGGATTTGAACAATACGTTCACAAGCGACCGATGATGTCTCTTGATAACAGCTACAACCTTGACGAGCTCAGGGAGTGGGATGCGCGTGCGCGCAAAATGGCGGGTGGGCGCGAGTTCGATTATGTCACTGAGTTGAAGATCGATGGTCTCAGCATTTCGCTGATCTTTACGGACGGGTTGCTGACACACGGTGTGACGCGAGGAGACGGAACACGCGGTGACATCGTAACTGCGAATGTGCGCACGATTCGCTCAGTTCCGTTGAAAATCCGTAAGACAGATCAGAAGGAGGTAGAAGTTCGCGGCGAAGTTTACCTTCCGCACGAAGTCTTCGCGCGCACGAACCGCGAGCGGATGGAGCAGGAGCTTCCTGCATATGCGAATCCCAGAAATGCGGCTGCGGGTGCGCTGCGTCAGCTCGATTCGCGGCTCGTTGCGGAGCGCAAGCTCGACATCTTCTGTTATCAGTTGTTGTTTGACGGCGCGCCCGCTCACGACACACACGCCGAATCACTGGAGTGGCTCAAGGATGCCGGGTTCAAGGTGAATCCGCACACCCGCGTGTGTCCCACGTTCGACGAGGTCGCCGCTTTCTGCGAACAATGGGAAGGCCGTCGTGATGAACTCAATTACGAGACCGATGGTGTAGTAGTCAAAGTCAACCAGACGCGTGTGCAGGACGAGCTTGGGTCAACCTCGAAGTCGCCGAGATGGGCTATCGCGTACAAGTTTCCAGCAAAGCAGGCGTCGACGCGATTGCTCGATATGATTTATCAGGTAGGACGCACTGGAGCTGTAACTCCCGTTGCAGTTCTCGAGCCGGTCCTTCTGGCGGGAACCACCGTCGCTCGCGCAAGCCTTCACAATGCCGATGAGATGGCGCGTCTCGGTGTCAAGAAGGGAGACTGGGTCTTCATCGAAAAGAGTGGTGAGATCATCCCGCAGGTCATTAAGGTCGTAACTGAGCGACGCGACGGCAGCGAGACGGACTTCGTGTTTCCGTCTGAATGCCCTGAATGCGAAACCGCACTCGTCAAGCCCGAAGGTGAAGCTGTCACGCGATGTCCGAACGCCGACTGTCCCGCCAAGCTTCGCGAAGGTCTTCTCCATTTTGCGCAGCGCCGTGCGATGCGGATCGAAGGACTCGGTTATGCGCTTGCGATGCAGCTTCTTGGAGCCGGGCTCGTTCGTGATCCGGCCGATCTCTATGACCTTGCGGGCAGACGCGATGAACTGCTCGCCCTCGAGAGATTCGGTGCAAAGTCGGCTGACAATCTGCTTAAGCAGATTGAGGAAAGCAAAAACGCGGGACTCGCCCGGTTGATTTACGGCCTTGGAATCCGTCACGTGGGAGAGCGCACGGCAACGATCCTGGCCACTCATTTTGGCAGCATCGCAAGGCTCGAAGAGGCGAGTGCAGAGGACCTCGCCAAAGTTTATGAAATAGGCGAAGTCGTTGCGCGCTCGATAGCCGACTGGTTCAGTGCACCGAAGAATCGACGCCTGTTGAAAAGGCTTGAGGAAGCTGGGGTCAAAGTTGAGCTCGACCGGGCAGTATCGAAACAGGTGGAACGGGTGTTCGAAGGTATGCAGTTCGTTCTGACCGGGACGCTGCCTACAATGAAGCGAGATGATGCCAGGGAGTTCATCGAGATAAGGGGTGGAAGGGTGACTGGAAGCGTAAGCCGGAATACGAACTATGTGGTTGCGGGCGAGGAGGCAGGCTCGAAGCTGGCGCGCGCGGGTGAGCTCGGCGTAGCGGTGATCGATGAGGATGGTTTGTTGAAGCTGGGAAACGGGAGGCTTGGGAGCGCGTGAGAAGAAGTTAACGCAGAGGGCGCAGAGTTGAAGACGCAGAGAACGCAGAGCATGACCGTCATGTCGGTGTTCTCTGCGCCCACTGCGTCTTCTCTCCGCGCTCTCTGCGTTGACTATCTTCTGTGTTGCCATCCTTTGAGGTTTTGCTATAATGCTGGCCAACTAGCAGCGGTTAAATACCCTAATGGCTGAGGACGCTGCTGAACAGGGCGGGCCTAACGGCCCGCCCGCTTAATTTTCAGCCACTTCCACGAACCCGTTACCCTACATTCGCACCCTCACTCGATAGCTGAGAACTGCTTCGCCATCTTTGGCGACAGGTATCGAGAACCTGGCAGCGAACGCGGCAGTCTTCTGCGCGGGAAAAGTCGAAGAGATAATCTCCCAGTCGCCCACAATTGGCTCGTTGACGATTACCGTAACGGGCTGCTCCTTGTGATTGCGTATGCGGATTTCGTAAGCGTACTCCCAGACACGTCGCGCGATGGTCTTGAAGTCAGTCTGTTTGCGTTCTGCGACCACATCAAAGGCTTCACCGAGCTTGATGCGCACCGATTCATCCTTTGGAGTGTGGTCGATGCGGTTCTCGCCAACAAATTGCTGGGCGCCAGTGTCGTCCGCCTTGTAGACGCGGACGATGCCTGCCGGGAGCGGCTGGCCAAGGTTGTTCTCCTTCGAATTCTTGAACTCTACATATACGCCAACCTTTTCCTTAATCGGTTCGCCCGGATTGTTGTAACCCTGAAAGTAGAACTGCTGACCATTGAGAACGAGTTCTTTTTTGACTCCGATTCCGCTCCCCGAAAGAAGGTTGATCTGCTTTGTCTCGTTCTGCTTGATCGTAGTCGGCCGCTGCAAAGTGTAAAGGTGATACTCGAAGAACGATTTCTCCTGAAACTCCGGGCAGGCGGCGCGGCAGCAGACCCGGTCTGTTCGCATCATCTCGAGCTCGCGCTTCGCGACATCCCGCACTCGCTGCACATCTCCGGCCACCAGTTTGAGCTCGGCGTTGCGGTATGCCGCTCCGCTGCGGTTCTCGAGAGTCACCCAACCATTCAGGTCAGCCTTTGTGTCGTCCTGATTGACCACGACAACATAATCGGCCCGCCAGTTCAGACCGGTAGTCAGATACGATGCCTCGACCCTGTGAGAATCAGCGCCGGAGTTGTTGAGCGACCAGACGAGTGTCGGCTTTGCGATGAGATCGACCGGAAGCTGCTCGAAACGCATCTCCGCGACATTCGTCGGATTGATCACGATCTGGTTTTCGATGCGCCATACCTGGCCCGCATTGTTTGAAAGTAACGTCGCCTGGACGGGCACAAGCCGCTCTGAGTTGTTTTCGACACGCCGCAGAACGAGTGTCAGCTCGCGCCCGACATACTTGTCCAGAAGCTTCTGCGGATTGAGCAGATCGTATTCATAACTCTGCTCGATGACTTGCAGTGAATTCGGAGCCGTCAGCGATTTGATATGCACAGTCGTTGGATCGATCAGTTGTGCAACATCCATGAATCGCAATTGAGATGCGCCGCGAGGCAGTCTCAACGTACGCGTGTCTTTGACGAGTCCGAGGTTCGAGTTATAGACGGTGATCGCGACACTTTGCTGGTCGTCGATCGTGCTTTGACCGGCAGACTGCGACTGCCCGCCTGCATCAATTGCAACAATTCCAGTTATCATCACCAACGCCAGTGCGTGGCGGAGCAGCGAGATCAGATATTTCTTAGCCATTCTTTGTGTTTCATCCCCCAATCCTTCTCAGGCCATTAGAACGAGACCAATCCGCAACCTTGCACGAGTGCTGAGTGCTGAGTGCTGAGTGCTGAGTGCTGAGTGCTGATTCAGCTCCATGCTTGTTGGTAGCTAAGATGATACCAGCAACTAAAACGTTGACTCAGCACTCAGCACTCAGCCCCAGCACTCAGCACCCAGCACCCAGCACTCAGCACCCAGCACTCAGCACTCAGCACCCAGCACTCAGCACCCAGCACCCAGCACCCAGCACTCAGCACCCAGCACTCAGCACTCAGCACTCAGCCTGCAGTATAATCGGCCGGAGTTGCTCGCAGCTATGAAAGATAACGTTGTCATCCGGGGAGCGCTGGTTGTAACACTCGACGCAAAGAATCGCATCGTTGAATGTGACGTAGCCATACGAAATGGTCGAATTGCAGCGCTCGGCACTCCGGCTGAACTCGCTTCGGAAACGTTAACCGGTTTAACGACAGTCATCGAAGCTCATGGAAAGGTCCTTCTTCCCGGATTTGTCCAGACTCACATTCATCTCTGCCAGACACTCTTTCGAGGCTCTGCTGACGATCTTTCGTTGATCGACTGGCTGAAGAAGCGCATATGGCCTCTCGAGGCCGCTCATACGATGACTTCGGTTCGCGAATCGGCACGTCTCGGAATCGCAGAGCTTATTCGTGGTGGAACCACGTGCGCGCTTACGATGGAGACAGTACATCACACCGAGGCGGTGCTCGAAGTTGTAGCCGAGTCGGGGTTCCGCGCCATCGTTGGCAAATGCATGATGGATCAGGGCGACGAAGTCCCCGCGCGACTCCTGGAGAAGACTGAGGAGTCAATAGCTGCCTCTATCGATCTTATCAAGCGCTGGCATGGACATGATGATGGCAGGGTGCGTTGCTGTTTTGCGCCGCGTTTTGCCCTCAGTTGCACGAGAGGGTTGCTTGATGAAGTTGCAAAGCTTTCGCGCGAACACGGTGTTCTGGTCCACACTCACGCTTCAGAGAATCGGAACGAGATCAGCCTTGTCGAGCAACTGACCGGTAAACGAAACATCGAGTATCTGGCGGGCTTAGGTCTCGCTGCGCCTCACGTGGTTTTTGCTCACTGTGTTCATGTGGATGATGCGGAGATCGGCATTCTTCGAGAAAGCGGTGCTCACGTTTCGCACTGTCCATCGTCAAACCTGAAGCTGGGTTCAGGGATTGCGCGCGTGCCCGAAATGCTCGAGCGCGGTGTCTCGGTTTCGCTCGGTGCAGATGGAGCGCCGTGCAACAACCGTCTCGATATGTTCACCGAGATGCGTTTGGCGGCGCTTCTGCAGAAGGCAAGGCATTCTCCGGGAGCGATGCCGGCGCTGACCGTGCTGAGAATGGCTACAATAGATGGTGCTCGAGCGCTCGGACTCGGCGACGAGATCGGAAGTATCGAGATCGGCAAGCGCGCCGATCTTCAGCTTTTGAACCTGGAACGCCTTCACACGACGCCGGCGCCCGATCCGGTCTCGACGATTGTATATTCGGCGACGCCCGAGAACGTCGAGACAGTGATAATCGATGGGCGTGTCGTGATGCGTGATAGAGGACTGACAACACTCGATGAAACCGACATCATCGAGCGTGCCCGCGAAGTCAGCGTCTCTCCTGGGAGTGCGCCGAGTCTCCTGACCGGCGCGTGCGAGACTCATCGATGAAAAGCGAGTTCAGCCTGATTGATATATTGCGCGCGCGTGCTTCTCGTACGGCGGCGACCAGCGAGGGTCTGATTCGCGGGATAGGCGATGACTGCGCTGTCTTTCTCAGAGCGAGCGGGAAACGATTCTGACATCGGACCTTCTCGTTGAAGATATCGATTTCAGGCGCGACTTTTCGTCACCTGCGCAACTTGCCGCCAAAGCCCTCGCTGTCAGCCTGAGCGATATCGCTGCGATGGGAGGGCGGCCTCGTTTTTCGATGCTCTCGCTGGGAATTCCAAACAGCTATGATGATCAGTTCTGGCAGCAGTTCCTTGCGGGTTATTTCGATCGTGCCGATCACTATGGCGTTGCACTTATTGGTGGTGACATCTCTGCGTCTCCTGATCGTCTGGTGATCGATTCCGTACTGATTGGCGACTGCGAAACGGGAAAGAGCGTCGGACGAAGTGGAGCCCGGCCCGGCGACGGTGTTTATGTAACCGGAGAGATCGGATTGGCGGCCGTTGGACTAAGGCTGTTGCTGGCCGGGGTCGAATCCGAGCCCGGCCCTGAAGCAAAACGGGCAATCGAATCGCAACTCGCTCCCGTAGCGCGAGTGGAATTCGGAACCCGCGTGGGTGAGTTGGCTTTGGCCCACGCTATGATCGATGTCAGTGACGGGCTCGCACAGGATCTGGGCCACGTTTGTATCGAGAGCGGCGTGAGCGCGGTGTTGGACTTTGACCGCGTTCCGGTATCGAAAGCCGTCGCTCTGATTGAAAGCGATCCATCAAAAGCCTTTGAGTTTGCGGTGAGTGGCGGCGAAGACTTTGAGCTTGTTTTTGCGGCGCCGTTGACCGCAGAGCCGGAGCTCTTCGCGATCGGGTCTGCAACCGGTCTTAAGGTGACAAGGATCGGTACAATCATTGATGCAAAGGAAGCGCCGATATTCCTTCAAAAAGACGGCGATCGTCTTCCATTCCGTGCGCGAGGTTACGATCACTTCGCGATTTGATAGTATGTACGTTGTACCGGCGTTTAGCCGGAAGCGTCACATTCGAATAGCTCGAATGTGACGCTTCCGGCTAAACGCCGGTACAACGTACCTTAATCCATGCTTAAAAAGAGACTGTTACATCTGATGGGGGAGGCAATTGCCGATTTCGAGATGATCTCGGACGGCGATCGAATCATGGTCCGTCTGAGCGGGGGCAAAGACAGCTACACCATGCTTTCGCTTCTCCTCGATCTCAAACAAAGGGCCCCCGTAGATTTTGAGCTCCTGGCGGTCAACCTCGATCAGAAGCAGCCGGGATTTCCGGCGCATGTTCTTCCAGAGTATCTCGCCTCTATTGGCGTTCCGTTCAGAATCATCGAGCGCGACACCTATTCGGTCGTCAAACGTCTTGTTCCCGAAGGGAAGACTTACTGTTCCGTCTGTTCGCGGCTGCGGCGCGGGATTCTATACAACGTGGCAGTCGAAGAAGGCTGTACAAAGATCGCGCTCGGTCATCATGCGGATGATATTCTTCAGACGTTTCTCCTCAATCTGCTCTTTGTAGGTTCGCTCAAGGCAATGCCACCGGTTCTTAGATCTGATGACGGGCGTAACACCGTGATTCGGCCGATGGCGTATATCTGGGAGAAGGACTTATCCGAATGGGCGGCGACTCAAGCTTATCCGATCATTCCCTGTGATCTCTGTGGATCACAGGAGAATCTGAAGCGCAAGCGCGTCAAACGATTGCTTGACGAGCTCGAGAAAGAGGTTCCGGCGGTTCGGAAATCGATGCTGACGGCCCTCGGAAATGCCGTGCCGACGCATCTGCTTGACCGCGATCTGTTCGATTTCAGCTCGCTTAGAGCAGAGGTTGGGGACGTCGCTTCGGAACTCGATAGAGCGCTGGCAGTCGATTTATTGGAGTGTTAAGATGCTTGCCTATGTCGCAACTCAATGAGGCACCCGTGCGACTCGTTCAGATCGAGTCGCCTAAGAAAATCTCTGCGCCCTCTCCCTCACCGACGCTCTCAGAAGAGATCGAAATACCAACATTTTCTGACGGGTGGGTTTACCGGACGAAGACGCTCATAACTTTTCGCAAGATCGCAGGCTTCTTTTACACTCGTCATTCCTACGGCGCAGCCCGCAGATGGTTTCTTGCAAGCTTTCTTCCTGACAATGTTCTTTACCGCTGGAAGCCTTATCAGCGTGGTGGCTGCAATCGATGCGGTCTTTGCTGCAAGCTGGTTTTCAGGTGTCCGTTTTTCGTAGAAAACGAGAACACGACGGCGTGCATGATCTATACCACCAAGCACGCGACTCCGCCGTGTCTGGTGTTCCCGATCGATCCGGCTGATTTAAAGGAAGTACAGCGGGAGATATCTCCTGCTCCCTGCCCGTTCTACTTTGAGGGTGAACCTGAACATCCGACTACATGGGGTGCTCTCAAGGCCGAGTTCCGCAATGGGGTCGCGCGGCGTTTCAAGACACTAAAACAAATTGTAGACAACGGCATGTGATTGGGCATGGAGTCTCAAGGTACGTTGTACCGGCGTTTAGCCGGAATCGTCACATTCGAGTCACTCGAATGCGACAATTCCGGCTAAACGCCGGTACAACGTACCTTCATCCATGCTCAAAATTCGAGCTTGCCATCGTAGAGCAGGTCCTTTGTCTTGAAACGCATGTTCAGCTTGATCTGTTTGACTTCAGCGTAGAATCGGAACTCATTCATCTCCGGCGTAATCAACGGTTCACCGTTCATCGTTCGCTTGAAAATGAACTTGGCTCCGAGACCATCCTGCGTCGGCGCCTGGTATTGATCCAGGAACTGCCTCTTTCCGCCCTTAACTTCCAGATAGGTATTGTTCTGAAGAATACCGGTGTTGGCACTGTTCAGTATCTGCATTACAGGACCCGAAGCGCGCCGGTCAGTTGAATCAAAGGCGACTGCGACGACTATGAATTCAGCAAAATCACGTTCAACAAACGCCTTCATTGACTCAGCCATCTCGGGCTGCTTTGCTGTGATCGTTCGCGCAAACGCCTGTCGAATCGGTCGCGCCGAAAGCAGACGAATCCTGATAATTGATGTTTGTGGCCTGATTGAGAGCACCTCGCTCCGTTCTCCCTGAGCTCGCGCCGGGGCCGGCCGAGTCGTGGGGGTATAGACCATCTCAGAAGTGTCGGTCTCGGTCTGTGTCTGCCCCCATGGCGAGTCATCAAGGATCTTCTGGGCATCCTTTTCATTCCATTCAGTCCAGGGTTTGTACTTCTTTTGAGCGTCGACTGCGACGACAACCATCAAAAGGCAAGCAAGGACAGACAAGACAGGCAATGATTTTTCTGTTCATAAGTCCTCCGGAGCGACGGCTACCTGCATGGGTAGTCGACAAAAGTTGAAAAGCGGTCCGAGCCGTGGTCGAGAGCAATATCACGGCGCGTATGATCAATGTGAACGATTGACATAAGAAGCGTAGCTCTTTCGTCGATCAGCCTCAATGTGAACAGGCCCGGTCCGATATCTCGCTTCACCAGATCAGAGAGAAGGAAATGTCTGCAGGCATGGCCGGGAATCGTTGCGAGCTCGACCGCCTCGATGCGACCTGCAGGTCCGAAGAGCTCGAGGATCGGACGTGCTTCCAATCCCTGGTCATCAATGTTCATGATCGCGATGATCTCGTCGTACTCGATCGCCCCGTTCCTTCGCTCGAGACGCGCACCAGAAGCGATATAGTCCGTCGCCAGCCTCCCGCGTTCGTCAGGTGTCTGATAGCGCCGCGCCGAACCGAGACCGGGACGAAAATGGGTGAAAGCGAATGCGTCCCATTCAGGCACGCGGATCTCCACCTTCAGCAGCGTATGTGTCGTGTCGGGCGACACCGCTACACCAAGTCCGCCGGAGAATTTGCGAGGTAGCGAAAGCCGCGCGGGATCGAGGACGCAACTCTGTCCAGCTCCCAGCCTGATTACTCCGCGCTCAGTCTGTCCGGGCAGCTCAACCTTAAGCTTCTCATCCTTCATCGACGACCAGGCTGCATTCCCGTCTGCATCTGCGGCGAACGGATAAAGCCATTGCACCTCTTCGAGCGGCAATCCCGTGCCGAAATGAAACCGTGACTCGAAGGTCAGACTGCCAAAGCGATTGCCATTGAAGAGAAGCGGTGTGAAGAGCACGTTCTTCGCAGTGAATTGTTCCTTCGCGTCGAACGGTGGAGCCGCGGATTTCGGTTTGAATATCCCCTGATGAATCGGATGTTCGACGCTGAACCGCTTTCGCGCGCTCTGCCTGATCATCAGATAGCCGAAGCTCTTAGTCGATCCGGCTTCGTTAGTGACCGCGATCAATCCCGCGGTCCTGTTTCGTGTGGTCGGATATTGCTGCAATGGCCACACGTCGCGGCCAAAATCACCCGAATTGAGATCGAATAGCAGTGATGCGTGTGGCTTGAGCTGATAAGGTTTCGTCACAAGCCGATTGCCGTTAGGCCCCAGCAAGATGATTGATCCGCGACTAGCTTCTTCATTCGGATTGAAAAGGCTGAACAGACATTCGTACTCAGCGAGCGGCGGAAATGGCATCGAGTAGTAGTAGCCTTCCGAGTTCTGTAACTGCACGGGGTCCGGATTTGCATGCACGTTGTCAAAAGACTCGGCCGTAGTCCAGCGAATGAAAGCGGAGCTGAAGAGGTCGCTCGCATGCTTTACGTTGCTGCCTCGCGGACGCAGCCGAATCTTCATCCCTCCCCAAAATGAGGTGTCTTCACCGAGGAGATCGCGAACGGGAATCACCTTTGTCCGCATCGCAGGAACACTGAGCCTGATCGGGTTGGCTGATCCAGCTGGATTCCCGCGCTCGTCGTACAGGTATATTTCGTAGTCGCTCGCATTCGACGCGCTTTCATGACCACGCACACCGGCAAAGGAGTCTGAGGTGAGGATGATCTCACTGCGGATGCCTGCTCTCGGATTTTCGATGACAAATGGAGCACAAACGTCGAGCCAGCACGAATCCGCTGATGCGGCATCGACTGCGAGAGAGGCGACCGAACATGAAATAGCCGCGAGAAACTCGCGGCGATGAAGATGAGACATTGTGATCCGCATGGAGGGTACGTTGTACCGGCGTTTAGCCGGAATCGTTCCATTCGACCTACTCGAATGTGACGATTCCGGCTAAACGCCGGTACAACGTACCCTCCAGTTCATCTAGAAGTTGATCCTCGCGACGATCTGCACGAGGCGTCCGCCGGGGTCCTGGGTGTTGGACGAATCCCTGTATGCAGCGGTCACCTGTCCAAACTGGGCCACCTGGGTACCTCCGAGATTGGCGACCGTCCCGAAGAAGTTGATGTTGTTGAACGCATTCAGGAACTCTCCTCGGAGCTCGAAGTTGACGTTCTCCGTAATCTTGAATCGCTTGACTGCGCTCAGATCGAACCTCACGAACTTCGGACCTGTCACGACCGTCTGTACTGGCGCGCAGTCACCCGTAATGACCTGAACGCACGACGCGCTATTTGCCGGAGCAATGTAGCGGCCGGTTGGCGCGCCCTGCGTGTATCCTCCCGCGACGGTCGGACTGACACTGAACGCGCGGATCGTGTTGTCGATGACGTCCTGTGGGAGGATGTAGGCAATCCCCGCGGGATCATCGAACCTCACCCTGTAGAGCTCCTGCAGTTCGTTCCGAGTCATTCCAACAAGCCGGACGTTGCCGTAATCATAAAGCTGACCACTCTGCACGCGACCGGTTCCATGGAATTCCCAACCGCCGAGGAGCGCTTCAGTCACATCGCCATATCCTCCTCCGAAGGCTTTTCCGCGGCCGATGGGCAGCTCGTATACCCAGTTCATCTTGAAGGCGTGTGCCACATACCCGGGACTTCCCGCGTCAAGTGTGTTATAGCGAGGTACGCGGAACGAGACACGCGACGAAACGAACGCCTTGCCCCATACATAGCTGCCCTGCACCAGAAGACCTTTTGAAAGGCGCCGGCGAAGCTCAACCTGCAGAGAGTCATAGCGCGTGTATCCGCTGTTACTCGTTAGAGCAACGCCGCCGCGCAGATCCGGGTTTGTCAGGAAGAAGTTCGGAGCAAGACCCGCACGCAGGGCATTCGCCCGCCGCGTTGCATCGGAATGGAGGTTCGCGGCATAAGTCAGTGGAAGGGGATTGTGTGTTGCGAGTTGATTCGTGAACGTTGTGCTTGTGAAGTTCCCGGAAGTGTATCGGGATTGATCCAGAGCCTGCGATGCTGTCGCGCCACTGAAGTATGCCAGCGTGATCGGCAGCGGACTGGTCCCGTCCCGGGACCGAAATAGCGGAAAGTGTTTCCTCGACCCGCAGCGATATTCGCCTGCAAGTTAGCCTGCGCAAGCTTGAATTCATTCAACGTCCCGTTCTCAAACAGATTCTGTTCGTTGGCATTGAAGTTGTAATCGCTCCAGCCCTTCAGATTGCGCGTGCCTACATAGCGCACTTCAATTGCCGTGTCCTTGTTAATCTCGCGCTGAATGCCAAACGTCCAGGACTGAGAGTACGGAATCCGAATGTTGGGATCGATGATGTTCGCCCCGTCGGTCACTGCGCCAGTGAGCGGATAGCTGGGAGCGCTAGGGAATGAACCCGGACCCAGGCGGCTCTTGTCGCGAAAGAGGACTGGTAGCTGGTTGTTGTTTGGATACCAGGTTGCCGATTGTAAGGCTTCGATCGGCATTCACGAACGAACCCGGATTGAGCGAATAGATATCCGAATAATCGGCCAATTCCATTCCGGTTGTAGGCAATCGAGTAACCACCCCGAATGACCGTTTGTCCATTGTCGCCGGCGATATCCTTTAAGCCACCCATTACTGAAGTTCGGCGTCCAGGCAAAGCCAAAGCTCGGCGCAAAGTTGCGATAGTCCGTGTTATATGCCTTCTCGCCCTTCTTGAACGGCACGAACTGCGTGACACTTCCGGGCGTGACTCCCGGTTTGAAAAGGTTACCTTCGCCCGAGATTCCATATAGACCCGCAACCGACGTCGTGGTGTAGCTGTCGTTCATCGGGGTGAACGGGAGCTGGAGCTCCCAGCGAAGCCCATAGGTGAGCGTCAGGCTCGGACGGAAACGCCATGAATCCTGAACAAAGAACCCAAACTCACGCTGTCTTCCGCGCTGATTCCGATCGCCAAGGTATTTGTAGGTATTCGTGTCCTCATTGAGCAACGCATTCCCGGCGATAGAAATCACGCGCCCTGTGAGGACAGCATAGAGATTGGCCGCACGCGTAATGTCTGTCCCGGAAGCTCCCTGGAAGTTTGCCTGAACAAACATCCCGTTTGCCGGGTCATTGACGTTCGTGCCAAAGCCTATCGTTGGCGTGATCGTGCTGTTTTGGAGAAACAGGTTGACCTGTGTGAACTGTCCGCCAAACGTCAGGCTGTGCGCGCCGCGAGTCCAGGTAACGTTGTCGCTGATGTCCCAGAGGACCGGGTTGCGGCGGCTTGGCGTGTTGATTACGGTCGGGTTTGTGATAGCGATCGCACCGTTGATGATTGACGATTGAACCCATCCTGATTGGCGATTGCTCCCGTGAACTGATCAAGGCTGGCGGTCGGATTAAAGAGTGTGGGTCCTCCGGAAATCCCGACGCGAGCTTCATTGACGATCGTCGGTGTCAGCGTCGAGCGAAGGCCAGCGACCCGCAAACCGGTTTGAAATCTGACCTCCCTGATTCGGGAAACCGGGGAACGCGGGATCTCTTGCGTTGAGAATGTCAGGTGAACTGTCGAACTTCTGATAGTTGTAAACGATTTCGAGGTGATGCGAGTCTGTCAGGTTGAAATCAAGACGAATGGTCGGGAAATAGCGCTTCGCATCACTTCCATTTGTAAACGTATGGCGCAGAGTTACCGGATCACCCAGAGATTCTACCCGTCCTGACAGACGGGTCGCGTTATCAATGTCCCCCAGCAACTTCCCGATCGTCGGATCAATTGTCGCGAGCTGGTTATTTCGCGCTGCCAATTCAAGCAGGTTAACCTTGCGAATTCCAGTCGACGAGTTATAGGAGAAGATCCCATTCCGAGCGCTGCATTGAGGATCGTTCGATTCCGCGTCACCTGGCTTGGAAGCCTGAACTCTTCGTAATTAACAAAGAAGAACGCTCTGTTCCGTCCGTCAAAGCCTGCGGGGCCGAAAATCCTTTTTGGAAAGAGGAACGGACCACCAACGCGGAAGCCGTATTGATTGAGAAGAACCCGATCCCTTTGCGCCTTGCACTTGTCCGGATCGAAACCCGGTTGAGCCGCCGTACCGCACTCGAGACCGTATCTGTGTGAAGCTGCGGGAGGTCGCGATTGTTAAACCAGTAGTTCGAATTGAGTACCGGATTGCGGTGATATTCGTAAAGGCTGCCGTGGAATTCATTGTTTCCACGCCGCGTCACAAATTTGATCTGGACTGCGCCCTGACCGCCACTCTCTGCTCCCGGCGTGGCAGTTGAAACTGTGACCTCTTCGACCGAGTCCAGGCGTGGACTGATCCTGCTGAAGAACCCGTCGCTAGTCTTCAGGTAGTTGTCCTGCGAGTTGATCCCGTCGATCGTGATGTTGATCGCGGATTGAGGAAGACCATTGATCGTCGAATCTCGATTGACCCCAGGTGTGCTCACACCAGGCAGCATGACGACGAAGTTGAGGGTATCCCGGGAAACCAGCGGCAGATTCGCAATCTGGTTCACCGAAAGCGTCGTCGAGATGTTGGCCGACTGCGTTTGAACAATTTCGGCGCCCCCCTGCACGACGACAGTCTCACTGGTGTTTCCCACCTCGAGGCTCACACGAATGCTCCCCGGAGTCCCGGCATCGAGCTTGACGTCAGTTATGACCGATTGCTTGAACCCACGCGCGGAAACGGTAACGGCGTAGATTCCTGCGTCGAGGGCTGGAATCGAAAACGTGCCGTTGTCGGCTGAAGATGGCTTTGTACTCTATTCCGGAAGCGACGTTCTTGATCGCGATCTGGGCGCCTTGAATCACCGCTCCCGTTTCATCAAATACCGAACCGGAGAGCGATGAAGTCGTGCCCTGACCATTTGCAATCGCGCTGACTGTTGATGCGAGCGCCAGTACAACCGCCAACCTGAGCAATGTGCGTGTCATAGACTTTCTCCTTGGGAGTGGGAGCGACGTTGTACCGGCTTTAGCCGGAATCTTAGGTTTCGAAAGATTCCGCCTAAAGGCGGTACAACATGCCAGGAAATGCCTGTTAGCCTCTACGAAGTCGCTATGAGTGCAGAGCTAGCCGATGGTAAGAAGATTGGTTGTACTGGTAATTTTGTGGTCGTAAGACCGAACGAATTCACGACCTGATTATTCATCACCAACAGTTCGGATTATAACCAGTTAAGGTTGTCAAGAAAATAGAAAAGAGGAGGGTTTGGCAAGAATTCCATTCCCTCCTCCTACAAATTGTTGGATGTGTAACGTCTAGAAATTGATGCGGAGCGACGAACTGAATCATGCGTCCACCCGGATCGTTTGTTGTCGACGTATCGCGAAATGCTTGCGTCACTTGACCAAAGGTCAACGACCCAAGCGACCGCAGTGTCCATTAACATCGTTCGCCGGATTACCAACCAGGAAATTGATGTTGTTAAACGCGTTCAGGAACTCAGCGCGGAACTCGAAGTTAACCGCTCGGTGATCTGCGGCGTCTTGACGCGCACAGATCGAAGCGAGAGAAGTTCGGACCGTAGAGGACCAGTTCGAATTCCGTACTGTCCAACATATGCAATCCGGACGGATGCGGATTGTCGGAGATATGTACTTCCCGGTCGGACTGTCCCGCGAGGCTTCCGAATGCTCTCTTTGTGTTGTCGATGATGTCATCCGGAAGGAAGTAAGACCTGAGCAGCTTCTTTGCGGACTTGACCACGTCCTGAAGCTCCTTGACCGTCATACCCACCAGATCGACGTTTCCAAAGTTGAACGGGCTGCCGGATTGAATCCGCGCAGTGCCATGCCATTCCCAGCCGCCAATGACACGCATTACACTCCTCCGCCATCTCCGTCGAAAGGCCTTTCCTTGTCCAATCGGAAGCTCATATATCCAGTTCGCCTTGAAGGCATGCGTCATGACAAACGGCGAAAGTGACTTGTTGAGATCCGGGATCAGCGATGTGAGTATAGTCGCGAAAGACGGTCGAGCTGCAAGTGAACATGTTGGTAAAGCCCTTCGCCAAGGCGTAACTGCCCTGAACGAGAAATCCTTTCGACAGACGACGTCGCAACTCAACAACCAGAGCGTCGTAGCTGGTCCTGCCGCCATTGTCGACGAGGAACGAGCCACCGGACTGGCCGGGATTGACAACGAAAAGGTTGCGCGGAAGGCCCTGCCGCAGCGTTTCGCTGAAAAGGAGCGACTGATTGCCGGTCAGCAGGTTGCTTGAGAAACCCGCCAACGCTCGGTGAAGTGTAGCATCCAGGAAGTTGATGATACGTTACGTTGCGTAAAGTTAGTCGATGTGTATTGGTCGCATCGCCCGCCTGTGCCACAGGGACACCGTTGAAGTGGCCAGAATGATTGGGCAACGGCGACGTCCCGCTGCCCGGACCAAAATAGGCAAAGCTGTTCGTCCGGTGTTCCGCCGGCCGCATTGTTGGCTGCCAGGTTAGCTGAGCAAGTCATGAACTCGTTGTTGAAACCGTTCTCAACGTTGTTCAACTCGTTGAGCTATGTTGCCTCCAGAGCTTTATACCATGGTTTCCAACATAGCGAAACTCGATCGCCGTATCGCGCCCGAGCTCTCGCTGGATACCAAACGTCCAGGATTGGACATAGCCCGTCTTGAGGTCCGGGAGAAATGCGTTGAGCGACTCGGTGAAAGGCCGGCGAGAACGGGTAACTCGGCGCGGTCGGAAGTCCGGCGGGTGCTCCCGGGACGCCATTTCGCAGAAGATTACCAGCCGGGATATTGTTTGCCCCGGTAAGGGTTACGTTCCTTGTCGCCGGTCGAGTAATTCCAGGGTTGGCACCCCAGGATACTCAAAACACGTTCATACCTTCGCGGTTGTATGCAATCGAATAGCCACCCCGGAATACTGTCTGTCCGGCCTCCCCGAGAAGTTTACTCGAGCCACCTTGTTGCAAGTTCGGGCTCCAGGCGAATCCAAAGCTCGGCGCAAAGCCTTATAGTCGGTGTTATAGGCCTTGTCATCCTGTGTGAACTGATAGTAAGTGGGTGTCTTTCCAGTCAGAGTCCCTGGCTTGAACATATTGCCCGCTCCCGGAAACTCCCCAAAGATCCTCGTAGGTCGTTTGCGAGTAGAGATCGTTCATAGCCGTGAAGGGCATCTGGATCTCCCATCGCAGACCGCCTATTGAGTGTCAGGTTTGGACGAACCCTCCACGAATCCTGGCCAAAAAAGCCAAGTTCTCGCTGACGGGCACGCTGCACCAGATCACCGAGCAAATGTGTATTGATTGGTCTCTTCGCTGAGTGCGATGTTGCCCGTCACGCTCGCAATACTGTCCAACAAGTGTCGAATATATTGCTCTGCCGCGGTGAGCTGGGTTGTCGTCGCATTCGGGAAATTGGTCGTCGTGAACAGACTCTGCGCCGGATCATTCGAGGCAAGACCAAAGTTAACCGCTCGCACAACTCCGTCCGAGGTTGCCTTCGACCAGAAGCCGATCTGAGTGAAATTCGCACCAAAGTTGAAATTGTGCGCATCCTTGCGTCCAGCTGACCGTGTCGCTCAGCTGCCACACCGGAGCATTACGCCGGCTCGGAGCTGCGGTTACGTAGCATCGTTGGTGATGCCGGCAGCGCTGATATTGAGGGCATAGCCACCCGTTGAGGCAAAATTCGCAGCGACCGACTTCGGGGAAGAACGTAACTGAGCCGCCCGTCAGAGCCCAGACGAACCTCATTCACCAGGTTCGTCGTGAAGGTCGAGCGAAGCGCAGTCACATTCGAGAAACGGTCGATACCTGGCTTCCATAGTTCGGAAAGCCCGGGGAAAGCCGGATCGACGTTGTTGAGAAAATCAATTTTCGAATTGAAGTCGTTGAAGTTCTATACGTTCTCGAGGTGATGCTTGCTCGTGAGGTTGAAGTCGAGGCGTACCGTCGGGAACTTTCGAACTTGCCCGCCCGTGTTGACGAAAGTGAAACGCTGGTGGTTTGGATCCGTGAGGTTCTCGATTGAACCAGTTGTCGTCGTTGACTGCCGGATCTGAGCTGAGGACGTTCGCAATTGTCTGGGTCTAACGTTCTTGCCGCCGGCGAGTGCCAGGAGATTTACCTGCCGTGTGACATTTCCGACGACGTAAGAGTAAATGCCGCTTTGGGCGGCCGGCGTCAGGATCGTTCGCTGCCTGAGTGTCTGTTCGGGCAAACGATACTCTTCGTAGTTGATGAAGAAGAACGCCTTGTCGCGACCATCGATTGCCGCCGGTCCGAACACTTTCTTCGGAAGCCAGAAGGGGCCGCCCGCTCTAAAGCCGAACTGGTTGAGAAGATACTCGGGTCCGGTGCCAATATTCGGACTTGTTGTTGAACCAGTAGTTGGCAGTTCAGCGGGGTTGCGGTGATATTCGTAGAGGCTGCCATGAAACTCGTTGTTACCCGATCGGGTTACGAACTTGATCTGGACCGCACCTTCACCTGAGCTCTCGGCGCCCGGTGTTGCAGTCGAAACTGTGACTTCATCGATCGCATCGATTCGCGGACGAATATAGGTGAAGAATCCATCAGACGATTTGAGCGTATTGTCCTGAACGTTGACGCCGTCCATCGTGATGTTCAGCGCGCCTTTCGGCAAGACCATTGACGTCGAGCGTTCGCGGCCGCCCGGGGTCGACGTGCCGGGAAGAAAGAACCAGGTCGAGCGCATCGCGCGACTGAAGGGCAACTCGGTTATCTGCCTGCCGGTAATGGTGGTGCTGATGTTCGCCGATTGCGTTTGCAGAAGTCGGCTCCGCCCTGAACCACGACGGACTCAGACTGCTGTCCGACTTCGAGGGTAACGTTTACGCTTGCCGGTGTCCAGCGTCGATCTTGACGTCCTGAACGACGGCCTGCTTGAAACCGGTCGCCGTGATCGAGACCGTGTACATTCCGGCGGCCAATTGAGGAACCGAAAAGGTTCCATTACTGGCAGTCGTAGTCTTGAACTCCACTCCGGTGCCGATGTTTTTTACATTAATGGTCGCATTCGCGACGACTGCGCCTGACGGGTCAAGGACCGAGCCCGACAGAGTTGACGTCGCTACCTGCCCGATCGCTGCGATACTGCCCAGTACGAGTATCGAGGTAAGGGTGAACATCCTGAAGAAGCCTGCCTTCATCTTCTTTGATCCTCCTGTGTGTTCAAAAGCGGGTGAGGCCGCCCCGAGAACAACAATTCAGAATTTTGAGCCTCGTGAAACCTTAGAACCTGTCCGTTATTGCGGGATGCAGACGAGATACGCTGCAGACTTAGGAAACTGCAATGAGTGTGCCCAATTGGAGGAACCAATAACTATTGAGCCACTTGGGGTTGTGCCGTTAGTGCTCTGAAGTCTGCTTAGCGGCATCCAGTTTTATGGATTTTGAGGTTTGTCATACAGTTTTTTGGATGAGCCGGCTCTCGCATCCGATTTTTTGGAAGGACAAACAAAAAGGGAGCGACTTCCAGTCGCTCCCCTTTCTAGGAGGAATCTGTCGCCCCAAACTTAGAAGTTGATGGCGATAATAAAGTTGATGTTACGTGCGTCGCTCCTGGCAGCGGTGATACGACCCCAGTTGGCAGAATCAAAGTTCGTGTCTCCAAAAACGAAGCTCACATTATTGAACGCATTGATAAAGTTGACCTTGAACTCTACATCAGCCGACTCGTAGATCTTCGTTCGCTTGGTGATACTGATGTCCGTTTGGGCAAACTTTGGTCCGTTGAACTGCGTTCTCGGGAAATTGCCGAAAGTACCCGGAGCCGGAGCGGCGAGAAGTCCGGGCTTGAGCGTCGCTCCCGTCAGTGCCCCCGTTGTCGGGTTGGTCGTGACGTTGATCAACTTGGTCGGATCATAGAAGAACACACCGGCCGGCGTCTTGAAGATGCCCGCGGCGTCCGCGAATGTATCGACTGTGGTGCTCCCAACTAGTTGAGCTCCAATCGATCCGGTGTACTGGTTGAAGGTCGAGCGGCCCGACAGGATCGAAATCGGGCCACCGGTCTGATACGAGATGATGCTGCCAATCTGCCAGCCTTCAAGGGCCTTGCGAAGCGGAGCAAAACCGGTACCCAGGAATCGCCGTCCCGTACCAAAAGGCAGTTCATAGATAAAGTTGGCGACAAAGCGATGCGTTTGATCGAAGCTTGCACGATGTTTATCCAGACTCAGGTTGCGCAACGTGCGGAACGTCTCCAGCGTGCTCTGACTCCCCTCGCTGTCGGTAAGGACTTTGCTGAAGGTGTAGTTGGCCTGGAGTTGCAGTCCCTTCGACAACCTTCTGCGGACCTCGGCCTGGAAGGAGTGGTACGAAGAGTACGAATTGTTCGTCAGCAAACGCGAGAAGTTCGCGTTGGGATTCGCGAGAAAGAAGTTGGGCGTCAAATTCAACCGGTTGGCACGGTAGGTGGCGCTGTTCGCCAGCGTAAAGGCCATAGTCGCCGACGTTGTTGTTGTTCAGTGCCGTGATGAACCCGGTGTTTCCAAAGCCATTAGCGGCGGTTAGCCCGTTGAATAGCGTGGTCATTGTTGGCAATGGCACCGTTCCGGCAGCGCCGGGAGCAAAACTGCCCCCACCGTTGATGGTGAGGTTCCTCTGCGCACCGAGGAATTCGTTGCAGGAAGCCATTTTCGAAGATATTGACTTCGTTGAAATCGATCGCGCGGATAGATCTTGATTGCGTGGTTGGCAACATACCGCATTTCGATCGCCGTGTTGGTGCCGATTTCGCGTTCAATTCCAAACGACCATTGCTGAACATAAGGGGTCCGCAGATTTGGATCGAACGCCCACAATCCGTTGTTGGTATTGAAGGCAATGTTCTCCGCATCGGTGATCGGGATCTTGAACGTGGGGGTCGTCAACGCAAGCCCCGAAGCCGCCAACACACCTGTGGGAAGATTGTTGTTCGCGTTCTGAATCAACCCGGGGTTGGTGGTGCCAGTGCCAAGAGCGTTGCTCACCACGGTAAAGCCGTCCTGCAGATAGCTGATCGAGAATCCCGGCTCGAATGGAAGTCTTACCCTCGGAACCGAAAAGCCAGTTCATCGGACCACTTGAGAAGTCCGGCGAGTAAGCAATCCCGATAAAAGGCGCAAAGTTGTTCCAATCGTCGTTGTAGAGATTCTTGCCCGTGTCTCCATTGACAAAATCAAGCGAAGTGGGCGCCGTGCCGGCCAGGACGCCGGGTTTGAAAAGATTGTTTTCGCCGGAGATACCGAACAAGCCAGCAATACCATTGACCGGCTGAATCGCTATGCCATTCCTCTCATACGGAACCCCCTGGAACTCCCAACGCATACCATAGCTGAGAGTGAAGTTCCGGCGTGCCCTCCATTGATCCTGCGCATAGAGGCTCACCTGACGCTGCTTGAAATCGCGCTGGCGAGTCGCGCCTGGAACGAAACCCGACGTCGGACTGGAGACATTGAAGGTCTGTGCCGACGATCCCAGCAACCCGACAAGATCTGCATAGACATTCTTTGCGCGATTCACAATTGCTGTCCCGGTCGCCCCGGCGGGAAGATTTGGAAACGCCGCGTTGAGAATGCCATCCGGGTTGGCGTTGTTCGTACCTATGGTGATTCCCTGGATAATCCCGGTATCGTTAAAGGTGATCGCAGTAACGGACTGAATATCAGTACCTATCTTGATGCTGTGGCTGCCTTTGACCATCGAGAAATTGTCGATGTACTGATAGAGCATCGTGTTGCGGCCCTGCGACAGGAAGGTGTTGTCGTAATTACTCACTGAGGCGAGCGTAAGGTTGTATGCCGGATCGTTTCCGGTTTCGCGGATGAAACCGACAGGCGCGCGCTGGTGGCCAAAACGGACCTCGTTGGTCATGGTTGAACCGAACGTCGATTGAATCGCCGCCGTCATCAGTGTCCTTCTTGACCCCTGATATGCGCCCACACCGCCCGGGAATGGAGCTTCAAGGCTGTTGAATGTGTCAGGCGCAAGCAGGAAATCGGCCTGGTTGTAAACGAATTCGAACTTATGCGAGCCAATCGCCGAGTTTTCGACGAGTTGCTGGTCAAATCGGCCAACCCATTTGTCGTTCGGACCGGACCCGTTGACATTAAAGCGCCAGCCGGCTGTATTGAACCCGTCCCCAACCAGGGTGTTGTTCGGAAGCGGCATTGCGTTCAGTTGCGCACCGGTCACAGGATTGAGAGCCTTGAAATTCCCTATGTTGAGCAGATTGACCGTCTGAGTAGCTCCGTTTGAACCCGTGTAGCTGAACAACCCGCTTCGAGCTGCCTGGGTCAGTACCGTGCGGTTGCGAGTTACCTGGAAGGGCTCGCGGAAACCTTCGTAAGACAGGAACCAGAGACTCTTGCTGCGTCCGTCGATACTTGCCGGTCCAAACGCCTTCTTAGGAAGCCAGAGCGGCCCGCCGACGTTGAAGCCAAAGAAGTTCTGTCGAAGCAATGGCCTTGGTGTTCCTGATGCGTTATTGAAAAAGTTGTTGGCGTTCAGGTAGTCATTGCGATGCTGCCAGAACATTCTTCCGTGAAACTCATTGCTGCCTGACTTTGTAACCAGCTGAACCTGAGCCACACCGCGTCCCGCGTCGGAGCCCACCGTTCCGACCGTCACGCTGAACTCGCTAGTGGAATCGAGCGACGGCGCGCTGATGGCGAAGAACGAATCGGTCTTGACGAAGTTGTCCATCGCATTGACGCCATCCTGAGTGACATTCGTTCCACTGCCACGAATACCGCCTACAGAAGCTGTGCGCGTATTGGCACCCGTGACTGCAACACCCATCTGCAAACGGGCAAGGTCAACCGGGTTCCTGGTTGGAAGCGGAAGGTCTTTCACCTGGCGCGTATCGACGACGTTGGTCAGCGTCGGAGTGCTCGTATTTATTACTGCCTGCGAGTCGCTTGTGACGACCACCGATTCGCTGACATCTCCGATTTCAAGCTTGACATTGAATGTAGCCTGCACACCAACTGAAACGATGATGCCCTGCGCCTCAATTCGCTTGAAGTTGGCGGCTTCAACTTTTGCGTTGTACTGACCGGGCGGAAGCGAAGGAAAAACAAAAGCGCCTTGCGAATCCGTCGTCGCTTTGAACTCTTCACCCGAGCCGACGTGAATGGCCACGACTTTGGCACCGGAAAGGGCGCCGCCGTTGGCGTCACTAACGAGGCCACTGAGGCTGCCGCGGATGGTTTGCGCGAGAGCTGTGGCACTGAACAAAGTCATGAGGAAAATCAAGGCTAAGACTAGTCGCTTCATCTGAAAGACTCCTTCGTGTTCCAAAAATAGGGGCTGGTGGTGTGACCTTTAAGTGGCATTTAATAAATGCAAGACCTGTGCCCTTTTGCTACACTAGGCTCCTCCTATGAAGCCAAAGAAGTTACAGAGCCGTCTAATTCTTGTCTCTCCATTTTTCTGGAGGATGCAGCCCCTTATCTTCAGATTTTTGGATTTACAAACTAGCAATTGGACGTAATGGCGCTGACTTGCCGAGCACATTGGTTTCATCTCCAATTCATCGAGATCAAGTCGAACTTGACTCCATTAGCGGCGAATCCGTATAGTCTTGACTCTTCTTCGTATCGCTGAAAGCCAACTCACTTCGCGGAGATAAAAATGAAAAGTGTCGGCCGAATTCGCCTCTTTGGCATAATGCTGACTTTGCTTTTTGCGTCGGCAGTGACTGTCACCGTGGGGGCACAGTGGGACAAGAAGCCTTACACTGAATGGTCAGACAAGGAAGCACAAAAGGTCCTCAATGATTCTCCCTGGGGTAAGACCCAGACCTTTGTCGAGACTACGGTTCTTACTGGTTCAACGCGTCCCAATTCCGGTCAAAACACATTCGCTAGTGGTTTCCAGGTAAACTTCCGCATCCGTCTCTTCTCAGGCAAGCCAATCAGGCAAGCGTTTAGCCGTGTGCTCGAACTACAGCAAAAAGGCAACGTCAGTGAGGCGATGGCGGCCCAACTCAAATCGTTTGCGAGCGGTGAGTTTCTTGAATACGTCATCGTCACGGTGACATGCGACTCTGAACAAAGCGGAGAGCCGCTTCATGCGGCACAGGCGGCACTCGAGAAGCGCACAACTGCGGAGCTCAAGAGCAATACATATCTCGAGGTGGCTGGTCAGAAAGTGTATCTCCAGGAGTTTCAGGCGCCGAAGAAGGATCCGTTCGGCGCGCGCTTCATTTTTCCACGCCTCGTGGGTAATGAGCCGTTCATTACCTCGAAGACGAGCGAAGTGCGGTTCGTTTCTGAACTCCCGCGCAGCTTCGCCCCTGTCGGCGGCACCGCGCCAAACCCAGCGCAAAACACCTATAAACTCAATATGATTTTCAAGGTGCCAGCTATGGAATTCCTTGGAAAGCTTGAGTACTAAGGTTTGGAGCGCCGACGCCTACGGCGCCGGTAAGGCCGTCCTACCCCAGCTGTTGGAGATTGAACACTTTTCTTGGCTCCGGAGGACGCAAAATGTTTATAGTCACGATCGAAAAAAAGCAGGGACTACCGGAGGAGCGACACCATCTTTCGCTTGTGTGATGCCGCTCCTCCGGGACTCACGTCGATCTAGCTATGTGACTATAAACATTTGGCTCCTCAGAAACCGCGGCAGTCATAACCTTGGGCAATTGTCGTCACGGTGTCAGTAGCCCGACCGTGTGAGGGAGGGCTTGCGAGGCTTGGACGACTCTTGTTTGTCGCGAGCCCTCTTCCCTCTCGGTCGGGCTACTGACACCGACCGAGGTGGCTCCCGCGATGTCTCAGTCTGACCTGTGATCCGGTAGAGATCACGCTAACTCGCTCCGGAGCCGGCCGAACGCCTCGCTGCACCCTGGCACTACAGAAAAGGGAGCGACTTTTCAGTCGCTCCCTTTTCGGAGTTTAAGAGCCAGGCCCTCGCCTAGAAGTTGTACTTAAGCGCGAACTGGACAACACGCGGGCCGAAATTGAGAGTCGTAATTCGGCCGAACGTGGTCGAGTTTACTGCCTGATCACCAACAAAGAAGAGCGGGTGATTGAGGAAGTTGAAGAACTCAGCCCGGAATTCGAGATTCTGACTTTCGGTCAGCCTCGTCCGCTTGATCACTGAGAAGTCCCAGGATGTCTGCGAAGGACCATCGAATTGCAGACGCTGTTGCGAGCCAATCGTGCCGGCATTCGGATTGAAGAAAACCTGGCCGTTGAAACTCGCGACATTACCGGCAACATCCGGTCCAACTCCTCGTCCCGACGAATCAATGACAGCCGGATCAATGTAATAGACCCGCCCGTCAGGCAGCTTTTTAATGCCGAAAAGGTCCTTGATGGCGTCGGGCGTAAGCGAGGAGTCGATGGGATTGCGTGTCGACCGTCCTGTACGATTGAAAGTTCCTCGCGTTGAAAGCAGCGATATGGGTGCGCCGCTCTGCGAGTGGATGATCGAGCTTAGCTGCCATCCTCCGAGAATCTTGTCACTCACACCGCCGGCCGAGAGCCATCTCTTTCCGGAGCCAAACGGAAGCTCATAAATGACACTTCCGTGAAACACCTGGGTCACATCGAAATCCGCCCGGGTCCGCTCGAGGTTCTGCCGGTTATTGTCGATGTAGGGCTCAAAACGATGCTGTGTTGTACCAGGCGAGTTGGTCAGTACCTTGCTGAACGTGTAGTTCACCTGCGCGAAGATTCCGCCGGAGAATCGACGGCGCCCTTCAAGTTGAAGTGCGTGATAGTCGGTCTTACCGCCGTTAAGGACAATATCGGCGGCATAGATGCCAGGATTGCCTCCACCACTGAAGAAGTAGTTTCGGACATTCGCGCCAATTGCCTGATTGACGCCCGTCATATAGATATCAGCAAGTGATCCGACCTGACCCGTCTGAATTAGACTCCTGACGGTGGCGTCAGTGAGGAATCCGCCGCCAAAGGTCGGCGTAGTCAAAACGCTCAATGGCTGGCTTCCAGCAATATTAGCGTTGAAGGCGGGATTGAAGGCTCCACTCGCCGCCAGCGCAAGATATCCATTACTCTGAGCCCTCTTGAAGTCATCAAGAAACGGCTGGTTCTTCAATGGGTCGATCTGGTTGAGATCGACGCCGCGCCAGATGTCGCGGCCAAGAGTCGCGATATAGCGCGCTTCGACGGCTATGTCTTTCCAGATTTCCCGCTCGATCGCGAAGCTGATCTGATGAACAAAAGGCTGTTTGATCTTCTGGTCGATTCCGAAGGCCGCCGAATTGAGAGCAAGCCCGATCTGGTCGGCATAAGTTCGCGGTACCTTGAAGGCCGGCGTAGCAATCGGCGGGAGTCCATTACGGAAGAATCCGAAGAGGTTGGTGTTGGTGACTGTAGTCGTAAGTCCCGCGTTTCCGATCACCAGCGTTTTGCCCGACGGTGATCGTTTCCTCGTTGACGAAAGCCATGGTGTACCCGGCGCGGATCGAGGTCTTTCCGTCCTTAAAGGGGTCCCACGCGATTCCAACCGAAGGCCCGAAGTTATTCAGGTCCTTGTCATAAAAGCCGCCGTTCACGAAATCAACTACTCCGTTGGGATTCAGCAGCGATTCCTGCGTCGATCCCTGATTGACCGGCAGGAGGAACAGGTCATCCTCGTCTTTGAGCGGGCTGAAGTACTCCCACTTCAATCCCAGTCGCAGAGTGAGATTGGGACGAAGTCCGCCAGTTGTCCTGCGCGTAGCCCGCCCAGTTATCAAACACGAAATTGCGTACGTTCGGGATACCTGGCACATAGCCAGACGTCTTGCTCGCAACCTGGAACGTCTGCGACGTGCTCGAATAAAGCCCGCCAAGAAAAGTTCTCAGCGAGTTGGCGGACGCAAGGTCTGCCGCCGAGATTCCTCCCGGGAAGTTCGCTGCCGTCAATTGAATCGCTGCCGGAGCTTGAGCGCTGTAGCCGAAATTGAGCGTGGGATACAGTCCAAAAAAGTCGTAAGGACGGACGCGAATCTGCTGCAGGCTCCCCCCGAACTGGAAACTATGTGAGCCTGTAGAGTACGTCGCATTGTCGATGTATTGGCGTGTGCGTGTGTTCCTGCCCTGCGGCAGGAAACTGACTTCGCGAAGCGTGAGTGCGAGCGGCAACGTGTAGCTGAGACCGCTGTAGTTTTCGGTCGTGACAAAGTCGGCTGGAGCGAGATTGGCTCCGATTCGCAGCTCGTTCTGGAGCTTTGGTGTAGCGGTCCAGCGCCAGGCCCCAACAAAGAACTTGACGTCCGAATCGGTGAACACCTTCGGCCGCTTGTTGATAGCATCCAGATCGGTGCGGTCGTCGGTCTCTTTGAAGCGATTATGGATGAACTCAAAACTATGGTTCTGTGTCGGATGGAAATCGAAGCGGAAACCATACTGGTTCCGATCGTTGAAATCGCTTTGCAGGAAATCGGTAACCGGCAGTGTTCAAAAGCCGCGTCGCCGACGAATTGCCGACGTCGAAGTTGTTAACCAGCGATGAGGAGGGCATCCCTGCGAGCAACTGCGATCGCACAGCCGGGTCCAGCACGAGTCCCGGGAGCAAAGACAGAACGTTAACCTGCTGAACGCTCTGATCGCTGGTTCGCACGTAACGGAAAGCGCCATCGACCAGTTGCTCATTGGTCGGAATGACGTTGTTCTTGGTCGCCTGCTGACGCTGACGGAATCCTTCATAGGTGAAGAAAAAGAAAAGCTTGTCCTTGTTGTCGTTCCATCCGCCAAGAGGACCAAAGACCTTCTTCGAGGCGAGAACCGGTCCGCCAATGTTTCCACCAAACTGGTTCCTGTTGAGGAACGAACGCGGGATCGTCTGTCCGGTGTTGCGGTCGATAGTGTTGTTGTTGAACCACGAATTCGCGCCGAAAGCCGAATTGCGATTGAAGGCATAGAGTGTTCCATGAAACTCGTTCTCGCCCGATGGGGTCACGAGCTTCACTTGCGAAGCTCCACCTGCGGCATCCGCTCCCTGCGTATTTGTTGTAATTGTAAACTCACCGATCGTGTCTGAAGTTGGACGGTTCGGCACGAAGTCGAGCGAGTTAGCTCGAATGAAGTTGTCCTGAATGTTGATTCCGTCCTGAGTGAGCTGCGACCACGTCGGGCGGCCGCCGTTGATCGTCGTCGGAGTGCGCGTCGGAAGTCCCACAACCCTGCCTGAAGCCGGATGAGTTCGATCGGATTCCGTCCGTTGAGTGGGAGGTCAACAATCTGGCGGCGCATGACTGTGTTGGTGATTTCAGGCGAGCTTGTATTTACGAGGTCCGCTCCCGCTGTGACTTGCACAAGCTCATTGGTCTGGCCGACCTCAAGATTCGCGTCCAATGAGTAGTCGCGTCCTGCATCAACTTTAACTTCAGTGTATGACGCGGTCTTGAAGTTGGGTGCTTCAATCTTGACAGAATAAGAACCGGCCGAAACCTGTGTCACAAGAAACGTACCATCACTACTCGCCGTGACGGTTTGAATGACCTGACTTGTCAACTCATTCGTGACAACAATCTTGGCGCCCGGAACGACGGCTCCGGTCTGATCACGAACCGTTCCCACGATCCGTCCCGAGTGTCGTCTGCGCCTCGATTGATCCTGCAAGCATTACGAGCGCGAGAACCAGAAGGGGCAGGACTCTTAACTGCAACGCATTTTTCATTTCCACTCTCCTAAAAGCAATTGATGGATGAGGTTAAAGTTTTCAATGTCAGCGATGCGATCAATTACCGTTTGTTTTTAAGAACTTACACAATAATTGATGCTCCAGCGGTAATTCCTTGCGCAACTGCTATGCCGAGTGGATTTGAGGAAAGTTAGAGAAGGTACTTCAACAAATAGAACATTTGAGTTGTTCTTGTGACGAAGGATCAGTGTGTCTCATCCATTTTTCTGAATTCAGGATGAGGTTTTGGGATTAGCGGCCCTGGGGCACCGGCCCTCGGCCGGCCCCGCGCCGCGCAGCGGCGGAGATAAGGAGGAAAGGTAAAAACTAATTTATTTCCCGGGCAACCTAAGAGCAACTATTGCATCTAAGAAAGCGATGAAAAAGGAGAGGAAAAAAATATGAGAACCAAGATGATCAATAGAATAGCTCTTAGTAGTTTTGCTGCAGTTTTGATGGTAACAGGAATATTCATCACGACGGCGAATGCCCAGGGTGGTCGCCGACATGGTGCCCGCATCGTGATTGTTCCAACACCGAATCCGTTCTGGCATCGTCGCTTTGATCGCTTTGATCGCTCTGATCGGTTCGACTGGGTTCGAAGGGATTATTACCGTGCTCACCAGCGCGAAGAGGGCTTTGAGGAAGGGCTCGACCAGGGAGAGAAGGACGCTGAAAAGGAACGACGATTCGCTCCTCGTGAACAGAGGGCGTACTTGAAGTCCAACAGCGAAACTTTCCGTAGGGCGTTTGTCAGAGGCTACTACCTCGGTTACCGAAACGAGATCAGAGACGAGCGGGACGACCAGTAGAGTCACTCACAGGCCTTGCAAATGAAGCAAGGCATCAAGACACGAAGCGAGCAGGAACAATGATCCGCTCGCTTTTTTCTTTGTCACATATGCGCACCGGCGCACCGTTCTCCGGCACCGGCGCCACCACCACATACGTCCCGCAAATACTCATCGCTGCGGGCAACCACCGGCGCTCTTGGGTGACTTCCGAGTAATTCCTGCTCCAAACGCGCCGCTGCGCGACGCGGGGCCGGCCAGAGGCCGGCGCTCCCAGGGGCGCTCCTGTCCCCTAAAGCACTTCAATTGGCTTGAGGTCTCGATCGAGCTTGACCCGAATGCGGAAGGCGTTACTGACTACTCCAAATCGGATGTCTTCAATCTCGACTTCGCGTTGACCGTCGCTCTTCTCGAGGACTCTCGCGACGGGGAATCTTGCAAAGTGCAAAAACGTGCGCACGTCTTTGGCTGTGAGCGCTGCTTCGAACGATTCCACGTCTCCGGTCAATCGCGGATATCGCGTCAGCTGAGGATCTCCTCCCACTCGATTGTTGATCTCAACGTCACCCACGTGAAAGGCACTCTCGGTCACGATGATTGCCCTCCACGTGAAGGGATTGGCCTCAATCGGAAGGGCGTTCACTTCTACTATCTGCTCGTTCGCCGCAACAGCCACCTGCGCGACCTCAGCCGCCCGAAACAAGGCGACGGCTTGCAGCCCGGCCAGGGCTGCTAAATAGACAACCATTGCGCCAATCGCCGCCATATTGAGATGGCGCGCAGATCGTTCATCGATCGAGCCCGATATGAGTCTCGCCGCAACCAGGCAAACTGCGGCCGATACCCAGATGACTTTGATCGTCATAGATACGTGCGAAAGAACTATCATTGAGCCCGCGACGATGCCTGCGCCCACCCAGTAACCGATTTGTCGTTCAGTTCTTGCTGTAGCCAGAAATACTGCGCCTCCCAGTCCGAGCCAGATCCACGGATCAAGGACAAAAGTGAGATCGATATACTGCCAGTCACTATTCAAAGGCAGGAAAGGCCGCCATCCATATGCATTCGTGAAGTCGAGCAGCGGGTGCGTAGCAGTCCCGATCAAGCTGAGAAGCATCAGCGGCATGAGCTTCCCGGGCGCTTCCATCCTTCCTCTTCGCCAGAGAAGCTTTGAAACAAGGTAGATGCCAACTGCGAGCAGGATTGCAACGACGGGAAACCCGAAGATCGAGTGAGTGATTCCGCGGTGCCATTCGAGATATGCAAAACGGCCGAAAACCAGCGAGATAATATCGATGTCGGGAATGTTTGCTGAGACCAGGAGCGTCGTCGATGCGAGCGGAGTCAGGCGTTTGAGACCGGTTTGAGCCAGCGCGGCTCCAAGGAGTGTGTGGGTGACATTCTCCATTTACACAAAGACGAGTGAAAGCATTCTTTGCGCCATTCACTCGTCATTTTCGGAACCGGATTCTGGTTTCGCTTTACCGCGCGCCACCCAGTGGGCTTGTCACTTCGGGCATTGGCACCTGGTCAATTCGAGCCGGATCGAGCACTGTCAGCCGCGCGACTGCAAGCGCGCCGATACCAGTTCTTCGAGTCTCTTTCGCTACATTGAAGTAAAGGTCGATAGCTTCCTTTGTCTTGCCCATGGCCTCGAAGGTACGCGCGAGACCAAATTCAACAACCGTCGGAGGAACGCTGCCAGGCTTGGCTTTCATCTGCTCATAAGCCGCGACTGCCTCGTCGAACCGGGCATTCTTCTGGAGGTATTCAGCGAGAGCCAGTTTTGCCTGCGACGCTACGTCCGACGTTCCGGCTGAAAGCTCTTTGAGGGTAGCCTCAGCTTTTGGAGCATCGAAGTTCAACTGGTGGATTGCTCCGTGATAGCGTCCGAGCTCACCATTGAATGAGGGATAGTCACGTGCCGCTTTTTCAAACGCTTCGTACGCGCGTCTGTTCTTCTCGTCCTCGTGTAGTGAAAGCTAAGCCAGGAGCGTTGGGTGGAATCGGGTTGGCGACCATCGCTGAGCTTGTCTTGAAAGCCAGCGCCAGCTCTTCGGCTGCAGATCGTTCCCGTCGCGACTTGAACATGAGAAAGAGGGCGACTGCAGCTACAAGCACCGCCGCGACAACCAGTCCGGTGAGGATTGGGCGCGATCGTTCCTTGACCCAGCCGCGAGTAGTCATGTAGTGATCCATCAATGGATCGTGCTTGAGCTCTTGCGCAGATATTCGACCTTTTGCCAACTTCTTAAACTCCTAAGGATGCCGTGACGCGCAGTCACGTTTATGTGATTATGATTAATAGATAAAGGTATCTGCCCGGTGCATGCTTGTCAAGCCCCGCAGCTTGGCCTTGACACTGGGTGGGCCGTATGAAATACTGCCTCCTTTGTGAAGAAACAGGTTATCAACGTAGGTTTTTAAGAGAACTGGAAATATGCCGAATCATAAATCAGCCGAGAAACGCGACCGGCAGAACGTTCGCAGAAACGCAGTCAACAGCAACCATCGCAGTGCACTGCGGACACAGGTCAAGAAACAGCGTCTTGCCATCGCTGCCGGCAATAAGAAAGAGGCTGGCGAACTGCTTGCCCAGACGATCTCCGTGATCGATCACTCGGTTCAAAAGGGAGTTTTGCACCGCAATACCGCCGCCCGCTATAAGTCGCGGCTGACCCTCGGCGTCAATGCACTAAAGACTTCATAGACGGCCTACCTGCAATTGTCTACAGGTTGTGTGCCCCGGACCGCTCGACCACAAAATTTTGATTGACACCTCCTGTCCCGCCGAATATTATTTGGTTCAACACTGGGAAAGGAGGTGGTCCGGACGTATGAATATTGATCACAGTGAGGTGGCTGAGACCTGACCAGCCCTTGCTGGCGGGCTCAATCCCAACAGCTAACCGGAAACCCCGATCTTTTGCGAAAGGTCGGGGTTTTTTGCCGAACGTTTGAAAAAAACATGACAATCGCAGAAAATGTTCTCTCAGACGCTATCAGCGAATATCGCAAGCTGAAAAAGCTCGGTGATCGCGCAGTCGCGCAACTTGCCGATTCCGATCTCTTCGTTTCCCTCGATCCGGAAAGCAACAGCATCGCCGTGCTGATCAAGCATATTGCAGGGAATATGCGATCGCGGTGGACCAACTTTCTGACTACAGACGGTGAGAAACCGGATCGCAACCGGGACGGCGAATTTGTCATCGAGCCGGGCACGTCACGCGAAACGGTGATGTCGTGGTGGGAAGAGCGGATGGGAATGCACCTTCGCCGCGCTCACTGGCACTGAGCCCTCAGGACCTCGAACGAATCGTCGTCATCCGCGGCGAAGATCACACTGTCGTTGAAGCGCTCAATCGTCAGCTCGCTCACTATGCCGCTCACATCGGCCAGATCGTCTTCCTCGCCAAGCACCTCAAATCGAGCGAGTGGCAAACACTTAGCGTGCCGAAGAAGAAATAGGAGGTACGTTGTACCGGCGTTTAGCCGGAATCGTGACATTCGAATAGTTCGAATGTCACGATTCCGGCTAAACGGCGGTACAACGTACCTAAATCCTGTCTTTCAACCAATCGTGAATCAACTCATACGAATCGCGGGGGACTTCGTGAGGTGAGTCGAACATTTGAAAGACTACCGAACGAGCGCGGTGCTCCAGTGCCTTCGCATATGAGCGAATGCGCTCGGTAGAGTAAAACTCGTCGCGCTCAGCCCCTATATAGAGCACATCAATCACCCCTGAAGCGTACTTGCCCTCGACATCCCAGTCACCTGGAATTCCGCCGCATACAGCGATCACACCCTTCACTAGCTCGGGGTGAGTGAACGCAAAACGAAAATTTGCGCCGACCGACTGAGAGAATCCAAAGAGAAAAACCCGGCTCCGATCGACGCCTTCGGGCGCGTTCTCGATGATCCTCTGAATCGCCGCATGGTGAAGGGCGACGGACTCTTCGGGTTTGAAGTTTGTCAGCCATCCGAAGCCGAAGCGGCGCTTCCCGGGCTCACCATCGTTCATATTCATATGCTGATGTGGACCCTGAAGCGCGGCTATAGCGAAATCATCGCCAAGAACCTTCCGCGCCAGTTTCATCATTGACGACTTGTCGCCACCGTAACCGTGGGTCGCGACCACCAACGGAGATGATCTCAACTCTTCAGGCAGAAACAGGTCATAATACAAAGGGAACTCGAGAAGTATCTGATGTTCGGTCATCTCTTCTTGCTCCTCGCCGGCCAATTATGGTACTTCGCTCAATAGAATGAAAATCATCGTTTGTATCAAGCAGATTCTTGATCCCGAGATTCCTGCACGTGACTTTCGCCTGGACCGCGAGCGGCGTGAGGCGTTGCAAGGCTCGGCAAATCTGGTGACCAGCATTTTCTGTGAGAATGCACTCGAACTGGCACTCCAGCTTCGTGAACGCACTGGCGGCACGGTCACCGTGATCAGCCTCGGCGCACCGACGGCTGAGGACTCGCTGAGAAAAGCGCTCGCGATGAAAGCCGACTCGAGTGTGCTCGTCCTCGATAATCAGGATGCGCCGCGCCATCCTATGTATGTCGCGCGCGTTCTCGCAAAAGCGATCCAGCGGATCGGCGATTTCGACATCGTCATGACTGGCCGCGAGTCTGGTGATTGGGGTACCGGTCAGACAGGAGGATTGATCGCCGAGGAGCTCGGAGTTCCGTGCATCTCGTTTGTCGATCAGATCGAAACTGCCGCCTCACATTTGCTGGTGCGCCGGCAGACTGATGACGGCTGGGAGCGCTTCGAAGCGCGGCCGCCGCTTGTAGTGACAGTTACCAACGACGAGCACAATCTCCCGAGAATTCCAAAGACACGCGACGTGATGATGTCTTACCGCCAGCCGCTGACAAAACTGACTCTCGAGGAGCTCGGCATCGGCCAGGACGAAATCTCGGCGCCGTACTTTCAAACATTGGATGTTCGCATTCCCATCAAAGAATCGAAGTGCGAATTCGTCGCCGGCGATTCTATCGACGAGAAGAGTCTCCCGCTTTACCGATCGAATAATTCAGGTAACGCAGTCTTTGTGAACGAAGATAGTGGTCAGTGGGCAGTGGTCAGTGGTCAGTAAACGCATGTAGTACCGCCTTCAGGCGGAATCTCGAGTAGCATAAACTATGAATGATGTAGCAGCCTGTCTTATCTATTGTTCCGGTGTCGATCGCGCAACGACCGGCCTTCTCGGCGAGGCTCGCCGCCTCGCAGATTCGCTTGGCTCTCGGTTGAGAACAATTATTGTTGGACCGGCCGGTCCGGGAGTACTTGATGAAGCGGCACGCGTTTCTGAATCGGTGATCCTGGCTGACGTTCCTGAGCTTAAGGAATACGGCGTCGAATCGTCATTGAATGCTCTGACATCCATCTGCAAGCCGCTTGATCTGCGCGCGATACTCCTCGGAAACGACTGTTACGGCCAGGAGCTTGCTGCGAGGCTTGCTTACAGGCTTGGTGGCAGCTCAATCGGTGACGGGACAGCAATCGAGATCGATGCTGAAACTGTCAAGGTGACGCGGAGCGTTTACGGCGGAAAGGCTGTGTCAGTGGTTGCACTCGAGAAGAAGCCGGCAGTTGTCTGGTTGCGCGCTCGCAGCTTCGCGCCCGCGACACTTCCAGCCACATCCGGGCGCCGGTGCTGAAGTTGTAGCCGAGGTATCAAACGCCCTTCTCGATTTCCCGGCGGAATCCCGGACCGAAGATCATTGAGAGTCAGGGAGGAAAATCAGGCGAGGCTCGTCTCGAGGATGCAGCAGTCATAGTTTCAGGTGGTCGCGGACTTGGTGGTCCCGAACCGTTCGAAGAACTTAAGGAGATTGCCCGCCTGCTCGATGCGCAGGTCGCCGCGTCGCGCGCTGCATGCGATGCCGGTTGGGTTCCACCCTCGTTTCAGGTCGGACAAACAGGAAGAAAGGTGGCGCCCGGACTCTATGTTGCCGTCGCGATTTCCGGAGCGAGTCAGCATCTTGCCGGCATCTCAGATGCAAAAGTGATCGCTGCGATCAATACCGATGCCGACGCACCCATCTTCAAGCATTCCGCATTCGGAATAGTAGAAGACTTTCGCAAGGTCCTTCCGCTTCTCAAGCAACAGCTCGCTTCAAGGATCCGTTCGTAGGCCCGAAGATCGATTAGAGCAATGAACGCGAACGAGGCTACACGCGAAGTCTTCTGGAACATCACCAACGTCTGGCTGATGTATGTGCTCTTCGCCGCTTCGCTTGCGATCGCGATCTACGGGATTTACCGGCGGGTTGCAAGATGGCGAAAGAGTCTCACACCAACCACGACTGACCGCTTCGACCGGCCGCGCGAGCGCATGCAGCTTTTCCTTCGGCACGCCCTTGCCCAGGGGCGCACAGTACGGGATGCGCAGGCGGGTCTCATTCATTCACTGATTTTCGCGGGCTTCATTATTCTCGCGGTCGCAACGACGGTGGTGTTCGTTGACTACGATCTGTCAATCAGATTGATGCGCGGGAGTTTCTATCTCTATTTTCAGTCACTGATTGTCGATGTTTTTGGCGCGTTCTTCATCGCCGGTCTGGTTCTCGCCGCGCTTCGAAGATTGATCCTCAGACCCGCGAAGCTCGTGCATGACTATGAGTCACTCTGGTTGCTCATTCTGCTCTTTGTGATCGGCGTAAGCGGCTTCGTGATTGAAGGACTGCGCATAGCAGCTACACAGGACCCGTATGGCGCCTGGTCTCCGTTCGGCAACCTGATTGCGCGTGGTCGCTGCGGGCGCGATGAGCGTCGAGCAGATGCGATTGTGGCATCTCGTGATGTGGTGGGGGCACGCCGTTGCAGTCTTCGGGCTGATTGCGTGGGCGCCTTTTACCAAGCTTTCTCATATCATCTTTGCGCCGCTCAACATCTACACTGCATCACTCGAGCCAATTGGTGCGACGCTCAAGCCGGTCGATTTCGATGTGGCTGAGAGGCTCGGCGTAAATACTCTCGCTGATTTTACGTGGAAAGACCTCGCCGATCTCGATGCCTGCACAGAGTGTGGTCGTTGCACTGCAAGCTGCCCGGCGGCGGCCGTCGGCAAGGAGCTTTCGCCTCGGGATATCATCCTTCAGCTTCAACGGCTGCCTTTTGATATGCCAATCGCCGGTAACGTGCCTGCTGCCTCTCCCGAAGCGCTGTGGGCGTGTACTACATGCGCTGCCTGTGTCGAGGCGTGCCCGGTGTTCATTGAACAGATGCCAAAGATCGTCGACCTGCGCCGCTACCAGGTGATGGAGGAGACAAAGTTTCCTGAAACGATGCAGCAGGCGATTACTTCGATGGAGCTGCGCGGGCATCCTTTTCGCGGAACGACGGCAACGCGTCTGGACTGGACGAGCGGCCTCGATATCGAAACGATCTCTGAAATGCCAGATGCGGCAAGTATAGACGTGTTGCTTTGGGTAGGTTGCGGCGGGGCATTGATCGAGCGCAATCAAAAGGTGGTCCGCGCAACTGCGCAACTGCTCAAGCAGGCTGGTGTGCGCTTTGCAATCCTCGGTCGTGAGGAGAAGTGCACCGGAATCCGGCGCGGCGCATCGGCAATGAGTTTCTCTTCGAGATGCTTGCCAAAGAGAACACTGACAATCTGAAGCGTCACAAGGTTAAAACCATCGTCACTTCGTGCCCGCACTGTTTCAATACAATCAAGAATGAATATCCGCACTTTGGCGGGAAGTTCGAGGTTTTTCACCACAGCGAGTATCTGGCAAAGCTCGTAGACGAAGGAAAGCTTAAACCTCGCGAAGGCGATAGCAGTGTTGCCGGCAACGGAATCGTGACCTGGCACGATCCGTGTTATCTTGGCCGGCACAATGGCACATATGATGCACCCCGTCGGCTCGTGCAACTGAGCATGGGCTCAGCTCGGTTCGGACGCGGCGTTTCGCGAGCCTGAAGCGAATCGCTCAGAAAGTTTCTGTTGTGGTGGCGGCGGCGGAATGAGCTTTGTTGAGGAGCCGCGCGACAAGCGCGTCAATCAGGAGCGTGCGCGCCAGCTTCTCGAAACCGGAGCGACTACGGTTGCCGTTGGCTGCCCGTTCTGTCTGACGATGCTTGAAGATGGCATCAATGCACGAAAGGGCGATCGTGAAGTCGAGGTGCTGGATGTGGCCGAGATGCTGTGGAAAGCGGTCGAGAAGGAGAAGATAAGCGTATGAATCTGAATCCGACACAGGAAGAAGAAGAGTTTCGCGGGAAGCTCAGGAACTGGCTCTCGGCGAATCTTCCCGATCCATTCCGAGGCAACAGAGACGAGGAAGAGAAGGGCGAGTATTTTAGCTACCTGCGAAGCTGGCAGCGCAAGATATATGAAGGCGGCTGGGCTGGTCTGTCCTGGCCCAAAGAGTATGGCGGTCGTGGCTCAGGGATCATCGAACAGGCGATCTTTCAGGAGGAGTGGGCGCGCGCTGAAGCGCCTCCATTGTTGAATGTGCTCGGGCTATCACTGATTGGCCCGACGATCATTGCGGTCGGAACCGAAGAGCAGAAGCAACGATATCTTCCGAAAATACTTTCCGCTGACGAGAATCTGGTGTCAGGGATTCTCAGAGCCGAATGCAGGGAGCGATGTCGCCTCGCTTGGAACGAAGGCGGTTCGGGACGGCGATGAGTTCGTCGTCAACGGGCAGAAGACCTGGACCAGCCTGGCGCACTTCGCTGACTGGTGTCTCCTGCTGGTGCGGACCGATCCGAGCGTGGCGAAGCATAAAGGAATTACCGCGCTTCTCGTTGATATGAAGAGTGAAGGGATTACCGTCAGACCCTTGCGGCAGATGACGGGTGATTCCGGATTCAACGAAGTCTTCTTCTCGAACGTGCGAGTGCCGGTCGCCAACGTGCTCGGAGAAGTCAACAAGGGATGGCAGACAGCAATTGCGACACTGATGAACGAGCGGGCACATCTTGGAACGGGAAGTTATGTATTTTTCAAACGCAATCTCGACGCGCTGATCGCTCGGACTCGCGATGTGAAACGCAACGGGCGCGCAGCAAGTGATGATCCTGTGATCCGGCAAAAGCTGGCACAGGCATATCTCGAGCTCGAGGTATTTCGACTGACAAACCTGCGAGCACTTTCGGCATGGCGCATTCGAAAGTGCCCGGACCCGAAGGATCGATACTCAAGTTGTACTGGAGCGAGATGAATCAGCGCATGCAGCAGGTCGCGATGGAGGCGCTCGGTCCGCACGCCCAGTTACAGGATTTTGACGATGGCCGGTGGGTCTACAACTATCTGAGGTCGAGGGCAAACACCATCGAAGCCGGCACAAGCGAGATCCAACGAAACATCGTAGCCGAACGAGTGCTCGGTCTGCCGAAGAGCTACTAAGAGAAACCACGGAGCACACGGAAAAAGTACCGAAGTAGCCGGAAAACATGTAAATTCCTGAAGCCCTTTCCAGTATCAATTCCGTGTCTCAAATTCCGTGTCTTCCATGCGCTAAGTATTCTATCAATCACTCCATGTTTGCCACTGCATCTTCAAGCGGCGTGGGAACCGGCGTATCATTGATCACTGCAAGCGAGAAAAGGTCGGCCTGGATTGTGTATTGATCGCACACGTCGAACGTAATTTCTTCGATCCCGCTGGCGGTCTGAAGCCAGATGCGAGATGGTCGATCAGGCGGCGCATTGAACGGTATCTCCAACTCGATGCGCCCTTCGGTTCCGAAAATGTTTACCCGCTGAAAAGGCGCCATCTGCGTCGAGCACGTAAACACAGACGTCCCTTTCTCGAACTCGAGAATGCCTGACGCCAGTCGATCTGTCCCAAACACTGGATCACGCTCAACAACACCCTTAACCCGCTCGGGCTCGCTTTCGAATAGAAACCGCGAGAGCGAAGTGCAGTAGCAGCCAATGTCGAGCATCGCGCCACCGCCAATCTCCCGGCGATTCCGGATGTTCGCAGCATCGTTGTTGAAGTAAGAAAAGAATGATTGAACAGTGCGCAGCTCTCCGATCATTCCGTCTCTGATGATCTGCTTTGTGCGCTGCCATTGAGGATGAAAGCGATACATGAACGCTTCCATCACTTTGAGTTTTGGATACTGCTTCGATTCGTCGAGCAATACGTGCGCCTCGGCCGCAGTCATCGCGATCGGCTTCTCGCATAGAACGTGCTTGCCTGCGCGAAGGGCACTGATCGAAAGAGGAACGTGCAGATGGTTTGGAAGGGGATTGTAGACGACGTCGATTTCGGGATCATCGAGCAGGGCTTCGTATGAATCGAAGACCCTTCCAATCTGAGATTGGTTTGCAAACTGTCTGGCTCGCTCGATGTTGCGTGAAGCAACGGCAGTTACCGTGGCGTGCTCGCAACTCCGCATCGCAGGCACGATCTTTTCAAATGCGAACTTAGACGTGCTTAGAATTCCCCAGCGCAGTTTTGGCATGGCTATTGATAGGAATGTGGAATGCGGCGACTCGGCGCCGCTTTTTATTCGCTGAAATAGCTCTTAAGGAAAGAAAAGCGGAGAGAAATCGCCGCACTCCAAAAACGCGTTTGTAATATGGAGCGTTTCGCCAAGCGTGTAAGTACCGCTAGCGGTGACCGCCGTGGACAGAACGTATTCTCCCGCTGAAACTGTCCCACCGAGCGCAGCGCAATCTTGTGCTTTTGCGACAGTCGAAGTGAGGAAAACAGCCAGCAGGGCAGACAAAGCAAAGAATATCTGTCGTTTCACAATTAAAATCCTTTGATGAGTGAGGCTGTAGGTGAGGCAGCCGAGTCCCTCTACCGTCTTCGAGCGGGTCAGGTTAGCCCGCGGTGGTAGGTATTCTCCGTCTTTGGCTGAGTCTGGGAGGCCGCTGTGGGCTCTACTGACCTTGACTACCGGGGCTTATTACAGCGAAGGATACGGTGTAAAGGCATCTTTAAGACTCAATCTTCAGAACCATATCAGATGCCAAATATTACTAGTGCGTTGTACCGCCTTTAGGCGAAATCTTAAAATCGTAGTAATCTTAAGATTCCGCCTGAAGACGGTACAACGTACCTTTACCCTGGGGTTTACGGTCTTGTCGTCGGGGGCAGATCGTCCTTGAAGGGCTCTACATCTGGAACTACTTTGACACCGGTCGTGAACTTGTACGGCGCGAGCGTAAGATCGCTCGGGAACGTAAGCTCAACCATGTACGCGGTGTAGCCTTTCTTCGGGGGCGACACGCGGGCACTGAACTCGCCATTACCCTTGTCCTCGAGTGTTGTGCTCGTCCATTTCGGACCGATCGTTGTGATCCTGAAGTCGCGTGATCCCGGATTTGTCGCCTGCCATAACTTGACAGCGTTTGGCTTGGTAGTCGTCTTCACCCGGATCGTGCCATCCGCTTCGATATTCCACGAATACTGCGGAAGGGCAGCGCCAGTCAGGACCGAGTTGTAGCACGCAAGCACGGTGAACCACGCATCAGAACCGCTCAGCGAATGTTCCGCGTTTGGCACATAGCGCAGATGCTTTACGCCTGACAGATCGTTGTAATAGAACTGCCACGAGTCCGGAAGAAAGAACTGATCGCCTGTCGCGTTGATGATGAACTTCGGCATCGTCAACCGGCTGCGATACTCATATGGCTCCTCGATCTTCATCAGCTTGCGGTACTGCGGAGTTCCGCTCCAGTCCATGATGTTCAACTCCTCGTAGTCGTTGACAGCTGGAGCGTAATATCCATAAACGGCGAAATGATGCCGGAACGATGGCTCGATGTTCAACAGGTCAATAACCAGCGGAACGATCGCGACCACGCGTTTATCGACGACAGCCGTCGCCCACGTTGTCCATCCTCGCTTCGAACCCCCTGCGACAACAAAACCGTCAATCGCCACGTTCCCGCCGGCTTCGCTCTTGCAGACTGAAACCACTGTATCCATGGCGCGAACCGCGGCCTTTGTCATCGGCAGCCGCGCAGGCCACACCTCATCACCTGTACGCAGATACTTGTCCCACGTATAGGCAATCATTTCGTCCTCGGTCCTTGGCTTCTTGTCATCGGAAAAAGTCAGCGGCTGGTTTGGGACCATTCGCAGCTCCGTCACGACCGACTTTGTCGTGGTTGCGATCTGGATCATCTGAGCGTTTGCATCCTTTGGCGCTGCGCTGTTGTTGTTACCGCCACTAATGTACAAGAGCGATTTCGTCGTTTTGACTTCATCCGGCTTCACCACCACCATCCAGTGCCGCCAGACATTGCGATCGACTTCGTTTGTCGATCGCCACGTCTGTGAAGTCATATCGACAACAAACGTCGTATAGCCTTTACCCACCACCTTACTGATAACTTCATACTTGTAGCTCGGATCAGGCGCTGCGACGTAACGATCGAGCGCGGTCTGTTCTGCCTGTGATGCCCGTGCGGTGGCCTGTGCCTGCGCCTGTGCCTGCGCGCGAACGGAGCTTATGAATAGCAGCACGAGTGCTGCACTTACTAAGATTCTCTTTGTCAAAATTCTCTCCTTAACCGAAGACTTTGAGGATTGGATCGCCGCCGAAGTTCGTCAAACGTTGATCGCGGCCTCCATAATAATAGGTAAGCTTTCTGTGGTCGATTCCGAGCGCATAAAGAATCGTCGCATGGAGATCGTGCACCGAATAAGGTTCCTCGACAGCCTTGTAACCAAATTCGTCAGTTGCACCGATCACCTGTCCGCCTTTAACGCCTCCGCCCGCAAGCCACATCGTAAATCCAAGCGGATTATGGTCCCTGCCAATCGCTGACTGCGAGATCGGCATCCTTCCAAACTCTCCGCCCCATACGACGAGAGTCGAATCGAGAAGGCCTTTAGCCTTCAAATCTCGCAAAAGTCCCGCAATCGGTTTGTCTGTCTCCGCGCAATGCATGCGATGGTTCTCATCGAGCCCGTAGTGCGCATCCCACGACTCCTGCTGATGTCCGCCACCACTGTATAGTTGCACGAACCGAACACCTCGCTCGACCAGCCGGCGCGCGACCAGACACTGGCGCCCGTAATAGTCCGTAGTCTTTTCGCCGATACCGTAAAGCCTGCGTCGTCGCAGCAGTCTCCTTTGAGATATCGACAGCTTCCGGAGCGTGAGTCTGCATCTGAAATGCCAGCTCGTAGGACGCGACGCGCGCTTCGAGATCAGAGTTGCCCGGACGACTCTTTCGATGCTCTTCGTTGAGTTTCTGTATGAAATCGATCTCGGCGCGCTGACGGTGAGGATCAACCGACTTCGGAGGAGTCAGATCGACGATCGGCGTATTGCCGGTGCGAAATGCCGTGCCCTGATATCCCGCCGGCATGAATCCCGAGCTCCAGTTCGGAGCTCCGCCAATCGGCCCTCCACGCCAGTCATACATCACAATAAACGACGGCAGGTTTTTGTTCTCAGTACCGAGACCATAGACCATCCACGAACCGAGACACGGATTGCCCGGCCGCATGTTCCCGCTGTTCATCATGAAAATGGCGGGCGAATGATTGTTGCTTGTCGTATGCAGACGAGCGAATGACGCAGAGGTCATCGACGCACTCCGCGACATTCGGAAAGAGCTCCGAGACGTCAATTCCTGACTGGCCGTACTTCTTGAAGCTGTAGGGCGAGGCCATCAGATTGCCGGGATTGCCAAAGAAGACGTCGATGGCGCCCTTGCCCGTCATCGGCTTGCCATGATGGCGTGTCAGATCGGGCTTCGGGTCGAACAGATCCACCTGGCTCGGTCCGCCATACATGAACAAGAAGATGATGGATTTAGCCTTCGCGCTGGCGCGGACGATCTCAGGGTGAAGCAGTCCTGTGAGAGCAACGCCTCCAAAACCTGCTCCTGCTCGGATCAATAATTCTCTACGGGAAAGACTAGCCACGGGGAAAACATTACCACGGAACACACGGAAAAAAGACACGGAAAACACGGAACAATCAACAAACAATTCTCTTCTCTGAAGAAGTGCCAATGATAATCAACATGTTCCGTGTCTATCCGTGTCTCCTTTCCGTGTGTTCCGTGGTTAATCAACATACACAAACTCATTCACATTAAAGAGCGCATGACAGAGTTCTTTGAGCGAGAGGGATTTTGCCCATTGACGTTCGTTGTCAGTCGGTGCGCGACCAAGCGCCAGCTCGAAAGCCCTTCCGACGGGATCTTTGTCTTGAGAGACTCGCTCAGCGAAATAGCCCGCCTGCTCGAGCACCATCTCGTTGTTGAGCAATGCCAGCGCTTGTGGAGAAACAGTCGACACGGAACGCACCGGTGCCGACACAGTTGTCGCCGGACAGTCAAACACTTCGATCAATGGCAACAACACCGACCTCTTTACAAATATATACACACTCCGCCGCCACACATCAGGTCCTTCTTTGGCATCGAGGGGCCATCGCGGGCGCGAGCCGGTATTGACTACAGCCGGATCGATGCGCGGATAGATTCCGGGACCTCCCATCTGCGGATTGAGCTTGCCGCTGACCATCAGGATACTGTCGCGTATGATCTCGGCTTCGATCCTCTGAGGTGCGCGTCGCTGCCGGTACGTGCTCGACGTCAGGATCAGGCGGTGCATCGCCTTCCAGCTCCATCCACGCGCTACGAACTCGGTTGCCAGCCAGTCAAGCAGTTCAGGATGCGTCGGACGATCGCCGGTCGAGCCAAAATCACTTGACGTTCGCACAATCCCCTTGCCGAAATGATATTGCCAGATGCGATTCACTGCGACTCGTGATGTCAGCGGGTTGTCCGCACGGGCAATCCAGTCAGCAAGCTGGCGGCGCCGGTTTACGGAGAGCGAGATCCTTCTCAGGCGCGAGCACTATCGGCAGTCCTGGCCCCACTTCTTCGCCTTTGCTTCTCCAGTCGCCCCGTTTAAGGAGGTATGCTTTTCCCGGATCGGGTTTATCAGTGATTCCCATTGCGGCGGGAAGGGGCTTGGGACGAGTCTTGTTGATACGCTCGATCTCTCCGACCAACGCCTTCCGCTCCTTGACTGCTTCGGGTGAGAGCCGCTCTTCGATCTCTTCAGACTGCAGCTTGACGTCCTTTGCAAACCTCTTTGCTGTTTCCAGCCGGAATTGCTCGCGAGTCTTTCCTTCAAGCGCATTCGAGCTTTCGGCGAGACGCACATGGAATTCGACTTTCTCGCGAAGCAGTTCATCTCGCACCGGCTTCTCAATTAGCGCGACCTTGTTAAAGTATCGCTTTGCCTGCAGGTCTATTTCCTTGTTACGAGCCTTGAAACTCTCGGCCTCTGCCGGCCCGACGAGAAGTCGATCATTCTTCTTGAAAGGGAAGAAGACTGCCTGCATGCGGTAATAATCGCGCTGCGGGATCGGATCGTACTTGTGGTCGTGGCAGCGGGCACAGCCTACGGTCAGAGCCAGGAAGACCGACGACGTCGTCGTCACCATGTCATCGAGCTCATCCGTTCGCGTCTCTTCGTTGCTTGCATTGTCAACGGTCGGGCCGTTGCGGCAGAAGCCGGTTGGGATCGACGCGGCAGCATCCTCTGGTGATATCTGGTCGGCGGCGAGTTGAAGACGGATGAACTGATCGTATGGCAGATCATCGTTGAACGCTTTGATCACCCAGTCACGATAGCGCCACGCGTGCGGGCGATCGACGTCAAATTCATAACCTCCACTATCGGCATAGCGCGCAAGATCGAGCCAGTGCCGACCCCATCGTTCGCCATAGTGCTGCGACGCCAGCAGCCGATCAATTACTTTTGCATATGCCGCATCAGATGGGTCCTTGAGAAACTCGGCCATTTCTTCAGGAGTTGGCGGAAGACCTATGAGATCGAAATAGACACGCCGGAGAAGTACTCGCGGATCAACGGCTGGAGCGGGCTTTTCACCCTTCTCCTCCATTTTCTTAAGAATGAAAGCATCGATGTCGTTTCGAACCCATGCCTTCTGCATGACAGCAGGAACCTGCGGACGTACCGGATTCCGGAATGACCAGAACTGGCGATCCTTGTCAGTCACCGGCAATCCCGGAGCGCGCACCGGAGCAGCCTCGACTGCCGATGAATCCGTCGTGAGGCGTGTCACGCCGGTGATCCACTTCGCGATCGTGTCGATCTCTACATCGGACAGCTTCCCGAGACCCATCGGCATGGCCGGCTCTTCCGCGTGCGTAATCAGCTTGTACAGCAAACTCTTTTTCGGGTCGCCCGGGACGATAGTTGCGCCTCGTCCACCGCCTTTTAGGGCTGAGTCTTCCGTACGCAGGTCGAGTCCGGACCGCTGAACAGTCGATCCGTGACACATAACGCATTTGGCTGCAAAGATCGGCGCCACCTTCTGCTGGAAGAATTCCGGCTCGTTTCCGCTCCCATATTCGGAATAGTTGTGAACCAGTCCAAACGAGGAGCCCAGGAGGAGAACGAGGATGAGCTTCGCAGTGTTCATTGTGAAAATACATTATTAGTATCGGTCATTTGTCGCGTCAACCTTGATGAGTCAGCCGCGGTCAAGCAAAATTGCGGCGCAATGGACTTTGATCTAAGCAAACCACAAAAGCTCCTCAAGGATTCGGCGCGCGCGCTGCTCTCGCGAGAGTGTCCGAACGAACAGGTGCGCGCACTCGCTCAGACTGAAACCGCATTCGACGAAGGTCTCTGGCAGACGATCGCCGATCAGGGTTGGCTCGGCCTGCTTATTTCCGAAGAGTATGGAGGCCTTGGTCTTGGTCTCGTTGACATGTGTGTAGTCGTCGAAGAGATGGGAAGGGCGTGCCTGCCCGGCCCGTTTCTCTCGACACTCTGGGCGGCGGCCCTGATAGAGAGGGCAGGGAGCGAAGGCCAGCGGCGTCAGTTTCTCGACGCCATCTCGGCGGGCACGCTCAAGGCGACAGTGGCTTTTCTCGAGGAGCAGGCTGACTGGAACCGGGACGCGGTCACGTTGAAATGTGACATCGACGGCAAGAATGTGGTTCTCAATGGAAGAAAGCTCTTCGTCACGGATGCGCAGATCGCCGATTGCATCATCTGTGTGGCGAGATCGGGAGACGAAATAGTGCTCGTTCCGGTTCCGGGTGACATCCGAGGTATGACGGTGACTGCGACACCAGGAATTGATCCTACGCGCAAGCTCTATTCTATCGACTTCGACAACGTCAAGGTTGCAGCGAATGAGATCCTCGAGTCAGCGCGAGACGCAGGCGGTGCGCTTGACCGCGCTAACGAAGTCGCGACGGTTGCACTTTCGGCCGAGATGCTTGGGGGGATGCAGTGGGTTCTTGCCGAAACAGTTGAATTCGCCAAGACGCGCAAGCAGTTCGATCGCCCGATCGGGGCCTACCAGGCAGTTCAGCATCAATGCGCGGATATGTTTCTGCAAACGGAGAGCGCGCGCTCGGCGGTCTACTATGCGGCCTGGGCCGTTTCGGAAAACGACCGTCGGCGAGCCTTGCGGTTTCAATTGCGAAAGCTTACTGCTCAGATGCAAGCCGCGAAGTCGGCAACCGCGGAATCCAGGTTCATGGCGGGATCGGCTTCACCTGGGAACACAATCTGCATCTTTATTACAAGCGCGCAAAGGCATCAGAGATCATGTTTGGTGACGCCAACTATCACCGAGAGCGAATCGCTCATACGTCATCGATGAGGCTGAGTAGGAGTGAGAGTGTTAGAGTTCAAGCTTTAGCTTGCGGCTGCATGCCACAGATCAGTAAGGTCTCAGAAGCACCCAAGCTAAAGCTTGAACTCAAAGACTCTCATTACTCAGCATTCAGCACTCTGAAAAATTTCGTCAAGCGCGACCCTCAAGTTAACATTTACGATCAGGTTTTCGCGGAGCTCATTGAACTTCTCGCTCCAGGCGATGACTCTCGTGAGGGTCGCTGTGCGTGCCAGGCCGGGCAAGTCTTGAATGTTCGTCGATGTTTGTAATCTCAGATTCCGGACCGCCCGAGGCGAGGATCAGCAGATCACGCAGCAGTCTTGTAAGCATGTTGAGCATCTTTTCAAAAGACGGCCGGTCGAGCTTTCCAAAATGCTCAGCAGCCTTTATCAACCGCACTCGACGGGGTTGCGGGCCGGCATTGCCGCTCGTCATCTCCAGCAAGCAGCTCGAGCAGCTCGATAAGCTCTCGCCTCTCTTTCTTATATTCAGCCAGGTCAATCGCCGTGGCCTGCCCGATACGACCTTCTGTAAGGCGCGCGAGAAGCGACGACTCGTCTTGCGGCCGGCGAAAGGTCCGAATGAGGTAAGCTTCCATCTCTGCAAGCGACAGAGCTGAAAACGGTATGCGTTGCGCTCGAGAGAGAACCGTAGGCAGAAGGCTTGACGGACGCGATGTGATCAGCAGGATCGTGGATGTGAGTGGCGGCTCTTCGAGAGTCTTGAGCAGTGCGCTGGCGGCCTTTTCGCGCAAACGGTCTGCTTCGTCGATGATGAAGAATCGCTGGGCACCCTCGCGTGGTCGAAAGTAGAGTTCGCGGGCAAGTTCTCTTGCCTGATCAACCTTGATGAAATTGCCATCCGGTCTGACGGTCACCACATCACTGTGGGTGCCGAGCTCGATGCGATGGCACGAAGGGCACTCATCACAGCTGTCATTCGATCCTGAATCCCGCTGAGCGCAGTTGGCGCTCTTTGCGAGAGTCAGCGCAAACTGCCGTTTCCCAACTCCTTCAGGCCCCGAGAAGATAAATGTGGCGCCCAGACGCTTTCGCTCGAGAAGGCGTTTCAGAATCTCCTTGTTTCGCTCGTTGCCGACTAGCGACTTGAATGACATGGCGGAGTTTTAGAGAGGACTAACAGAAGGAAACAAAGGCAACAAAGAGAGGACTGCTGGCGATCGTCTGACTCACGATTCGAATGATCTGTTCAAAGATTTGCCTGGGTGGCGCTCCCGCGTCGATGACTCGAACACGTTCCGGCTCGTTCCGTGCAATTTCGAGATAGCCCTGACGAACACTTTCGTGAAACTCGCGAGGCTCGCGATCGAGCCTGTCCGGAGTAGCGACGTGGCTTCGATGTTTGACGCGTGAGAGAGCCTCTTCAACATCAAGATCAAAAACCAGCGTCAGATCAGGTTTGAGTCCGCCGGTTGCCAGATCGTTCAGATGCGCAATCAGCGTCAGATCGAAGCGGCGTCCATAGCCCTGAAAAGCAGTGGTAGCATCGAAGAAGCGATCGCCGAGGACGATCGAGCCGCGGGCGAGAGCGGGCCGGACTACCTGGCGAACGTGTTGCGCCCGGTCAGCCGCATAGAGAAGGAGCTCGGCGAGCGGTTCCACTCCCGAGCTCTCGGCATCGAGGATTGCGTCGCGGATGCGACGCCCTAGAGAAGTCCCACCGGGTTCGCGCGTTGCAATGAAATCAACCTGTTCCCCAGCAAGGTAGTCGGCGACCATCTGCAATTGCAGCGTCTTTCCACTCCCGTCTATTCCCTCAAAGGTAATGAGCTTCCCGCGCACGCCCGGTGGTTTCGTTCCCGCCTGAGTAGACCTATGTACTGCTTTCGCTCGGAGCGCCACCACCAGCCGGAGCTGTCGGAGGAGCGGTTGCCGGAGCAGGCGGTTGCGGCGGCGGAGGTTGAGCGTGGCTCTCCGGTCGCGCGTGGTGCATGCTGCTGCGGGGCACAGAGATGGTCGAGATCGCGTGCTTGAAAATCAACTGCTCGAGATTCCCAGATTCCAGAACAACTGAAAATTTGTCAAAGCTGCGAATTCTCCCGGTCAGCTTGACGCCGCCGATGAGATAAATCGTCACATTTGTTCGGTCCCGTCGCAGGTTGTTAAGGAATCCGTCCTGGACGTTTTGTGTTGTTTGAGTAGTGTTCTCCATTGCTTGGATCGCCTCTCTTAAATTTTAAATTCTTTTTGTTGATTCTTTCATTTGACTTCAAGAGTATCGACCGGGGAACAACACCATACTACCTGAAACTTACGGGGTTTGCCAAAGGGGGGACCATTTCCCATTGGGCGTTTTTCATTGGTGATTTTTCATTTTTGCTGGTCATTCAGCATCCTTGTACAGCATCCGCGCGCCTTTTGGAGCTCCCGTTCCTCCACGCGCGCACGAGTACGATTTCCGAGAGGATAGCCAGCGCAATCTCTTCGGGTGTCTGCGCGCCGATGTCGAGTCCTATCGGAGCGTGCACTCTTTTCAAAAGCTCGACTCCTACGCCTTCCTTCCTCATGTGTTCACGGATCGTCGTCGTTCTCCTGCGGCTGCCAATCATCCCGATGTATCGCGCCGGTCTCTCAATCACCTCGCGCAAACAAATCTCATCGTGGCGATGACCGCGCGTCACTATGACGATGTGCGACGCCGGCGTAATACTTATCGATCGAAGCGCCTGCACAAAGTCATCGGCAATCACACGAATGTTTTCGTCAGGAAACCTTTCGCGGGATGCGAAATCGGCGCGATCGTCAATCACCGTCACTGTGAGATCGAGGAACCTCGCCGCTTGTGCCACCGCACGCCCTACATGACCGCCACCGCAAACGATCAACTCGAGGGGCGGTCTCGAAACCTCGATCAGCGCGCGCGTACCATCGATTGCTACAGTCGTTATTTCCTGGCGTTCGTCGCGAAGAATTTCGACCGCGTGAATTCGAGCTTTCTCGTCGATTTCCGGCGAGCCAAGAGTTCCTGCGACCGCCGTTCCATCCGCGGCAACCAGCAATCGTTCTGTTCCTGGAGGTTCGACGATCGAAACTATCGCAACCGGCTCGCCTCTCTCCCGCGCGCCCGCGAGCACAAGCGCGATTTGATTTGCAGTGAGCATAAGAAGTGGTCAGTGATCAGTGGTCGGTGGTCAGTGGTCAGTTTGAGTTCAAGCTTTAGCTTGTGGTTAGCAGTTCAACCCCAAGCTAAAGCTTGAACTCAAACTTACCACTGGCCACTGACCACTGACCACTGACCCCTTTTCCTTCAGTTCCACACCTCGATGAATATCTCCATGTCGCCGCCGCAGATCATTCCTTCTTCATCGGGAGGGACATCAGCAGCGTCGCGAAGAGTAAATTGGCAAAGGCGTGGCGCATTTTCCTTGAGGGCAGCGCGCGCTTCTCCCCAGACATCGGCTTCGACGCATCCTCCGCCAACCGTTCCCATCATCTTCCCATCGTCGAAGACAAGCAGCTTTGCTCCTGTACCCTGCGGCGTTGAACCAGACGTAGTGATAATCGTAGCTACTGCCACGCGGCGCCCAGCCTCCTTCGCGCGACTGAGCTCCTGATAGACCTCGGTTTGTGTCAGCAGACTCATAGCTTTTCTTCGATTCGTTCGGCGGCCCCGACGCGCACCGTGACGCGCATCATTGAGAAGTTAAATACGATCGGAGCGCGCACATCGGTGACGACACCTTCGTAGCGCGCAGGCTCAAACTCGATCCGCCGCACGGCTTCTTTCGCGCGTTCATCCAGACCATGTCCAAGACTCTTATCGACTGAAATGTCCTTGATCTTCTTATCCCGTCGAAAGAGCGCGCTCACAATCAGCTCGCCTTCGATGCCTTTCTCGAGAGCGTTTTTCGAGTAGGTTGGAAGATAGAACCGAAGGATGCGCGGTCCCTCGAGCGGAGGGGGCGGCGGCGGCACTACGGGCTCTACCAGTCGCGCGCGAACGGGCACAGGAGGCCCATTTGTCGAACCTGCACCCGATTCGTTTGCGGTTTCGCTTTCTATGCGAGGCTCTTCGACCCGAACCGTTTCGATGATCTCCTGAGGATCGACTCCGGCAGGCAGAAGCTCGGGTCCGGAGATCGGCAGATGCTCGAAGACAAAGAATCGCGGCTTCCCGGTCTCGATACTTAGCAGCTTCCATCGATCGGCTATCGTAGTTCCCGCTTCAAGCTTTGCAGGGTCGGGACGTTCGATCAAACCGAGAGCGCTCAACTCGTCTTCGGCCAGCACCTCGAGCTCAGGGACGATATCCTCACTTCTGTCTTTCGCTATCTGTTCGACGTTGCGTCGCAAAACGCGCAACCTTCCGGTTGCACGTGTATATTCGACGCGTGATATCTCACGCTGTCTTAGCTGAAAATCGAGCTCGCGCTTTTCTTCGTCAAGACCGAGCAGATACGCCTGGACAGCGGGTCCGAAGGATGGCTGGGCCTGAGATTGCTGAGCGAACACAGGTAGACCGAGTGCGGGCACTGCTATGAGAAATGTCAGCAATGTTCGCAATCGGAAAGAATTCATTGAGACACCGATTGGTACCAGTCAACGGTCCGCCGAAGACCATCCTCGAGTGAGATAGCAGGGTGGTAGCCGAGAAGCTGCCGCGCTCTCGAGATGTCAGCTTCCGAATCCCGCGGTTCAGCGGTTCGCGCAGGCTCGTACCTGGGCTTGCGATTCGTTCCAATGATCTTCTGAAGGATGCTGAGAAGGGAATTCAGCGAAAGACGGCTGCCAGTACCGATATTCATCACTTCGCCCCGTGCTTCGGGCATCTGAGCAGCTCGCAGATTGGCGTCGACGACGTGGTCAATGAAAGTGAAATCGCGAGTCTGTTCGCCATCGCCGTAAATGACCGGGGTCTCTCCCGCAAGCAGGGTTGTGATGAATTTCGAGATGACGCCCGAGTAGGCAGATGACGGATCCTGCCGGGGACCGAAGACGTTGAAATAACGCAACGAAACTGTCTCGAGACCGTAAGATTCCGAGAAAGCCTGCGCGTAATACTCGCCGACAAGCTTGGCGGCCGCGTACGGAGAGAGCGGAGCGGGCACGAGATCTTCCCGTTTTGGAAGTCCCACGGTGCCGCCATAGACCGAGCTTGATGCGGCATAGATGACTCGTCGTACTCCAGCCTCGCGTGCGGCGAGAAGTACATTGAACGTTCCCGTGGCGTTGGCATCGTGATTCAATCTGGGCTCAGCAACAGATCTCGGAACGGAAGGAATCGCCGCCTGGTGAAAGACGTGACTCACTCCGTTAAACGCGCCGCGAATCTCGTCAAAGTTGCGGATGTCGGCTTCGATAAATTCAATCCGGTCGCGAAAGTCGTCGAGGTTGCTGCTCTTACCTGTGATCAGACTGTCGATGACTTTGACCTTTTCTCCACGAGCAACCAAAGCTGAAGCGATGTGCGACCCAATGAATCCGGCACCGCCGGTGACTAGATATGATTGGTTTTGTGTGGGCATAGAAGCGCGTAGGATAGCACAGCGCCGAACCCCTTCACTAATCCACTTTTTCAGGATATATGGGAGTTCGGCCCAGATACATAAGCCCCGAATTTGGAGTGCGGCGAGCTCGTCGTCGTTAGCTTCCAGCTACTCTGCGTGAACTTAGCGTACTCCAATGCCGACTCGATATGAAACGATTTGCCCTTTCTCTTTTCCTCACAATTGTTGGAGCACTGTTGGTGGTGTTTTCTGCCGGTGCTCAGCGGCAGGGTCCCCAGTCTTCATCCGCTGCACACGAAAACTTCGACATACGTGGCATCCGCGAGCGGTCCCTCATTGACACGATCAAGCCGAACCGGCTGTGGAGTTTCAACGGAAGCTTGAGCGCGCCGAGCCGCGGAGACGCCGAAGACGTGGCGCGCTCCTTCCTGAAGAACAGGGACGATCTGTTCGGGCTTGGCACTGATGGCGTCGATGAACTGCGAGTTGCGCGCCGCTACCGGACTGACCACAACGGTGTCACGCACGTGACGTTTCAGCAGCAGATCAACGGCGTCGATGTCTTTCAGGCTGACTTCTCGATCCATCTCGACCGCGAGAATGCGGTTATTGCGGCGAGTGGCGAATTGGTGCCGCGCTCGATGCGATCATTCAATCTTGCTCGACCTCAACTCACAGTACTTGAGGCGGTGCGACGCGGAGCCCGCGAAGTCGACACAGAGGTGACCGGGTCGTTCAGGCAAAGAGCTGCTCCGATTGGTGCCGACGAGCGGCAGGAATTCGACGCGATTGCTCCATTCGGTGACAACGTCAAGGCGCGGCTTGTCTACTTTCCGCTCGCGCCAAATGAAATGCGGCTCGCGTGGGAGACTCATTCTCCCGATGCTCGATACGCCCGATGTCTATTTGATGGTAATCGATGCTGAGCGCGGCTCGATGCTCTATCGTTTCAACCTCACGTGCTATGACGAGAATCCACTGAAACCCCACGGGCTCGTATATACAAAAGAGAGTCCTCGTCCGAACGTTCCGAAAACGAGCGATTCGCCTGCCGTTGTTGATCGCGAGGACCAGCCATTCCGCTCAGCTCCCTTCAATGGCGCTGCTATCTTTGACACAAGCGACAGTCATTACGACTGGTGGGCGAGCGCGCCGGCCAGCAATCTAAGCAGTAACAACGTGAATGCGTATCTTGATCGCGACCAATTACCCGGTCAGCCGGATCAGCCGCTCTTGATGGCGCCGGACGGTAACTTCTCGTTTCCAGTTGATCTGACGCAGGCTCCTATCACTGAGGACAATCAAAAAGCAGCTCAGGTCAACCTCTTCTACTGGGTCAATCGCTATCACGACATTCTCTACTCGCTTGGATTCAATGAAGCTGCGGGCAATTTCCAGAGGAACAATTTCGGCCTGGGCGGCCAGGGCCAGGATGCGATCAATGCCGAAGCCCAGGACGGCGGCGGGACGAACAATGCCAACTTCCTCGACACCGCCCGATGGCGGGCCCGGGCGCGTTCAGATGTTCCTCTGGACGGGTACGCCGAATCGCGACGGAGATTTTGATCAGGGAATAATCATTCACGAGTTGACGCACGGACTTACAAATCGACTCGTTGGCAACGCAACAGGTTTGCGAGGGATTCAGTCGGGAGGAATGGGTGAAGGCTGGGGCGACTGGTTTGGTCTGACGCTTCTGGCAAAGGAAGGCGATGACCCCGCTCTCAGCTATCCGTTTGTACAATTCGCGACAGACAACTACCAGCGAGGCATCCGCCGTTTCCCTTACAGCACCAGTATTGAGCATCTCTCCACTGACTTATGAAGACGTCGCTTCGCGTGTGCAGGTGCACGCGATCGGCGAGATCTGGTGCAATACGCTGTGGGAGATGCGAGCGCTGTTGATTCAAAGATATGGCTTCCGCGAGGGCCAGCGGCAGAGCCTTCAACTGGTCGTGGATGGACTGAAGCTGACGCCAAATGCGCCGACCTTTCTGGATGCGCGCAATGCAATCATCGTTGCCGATCGCGTCAACAATGGTGGCGCGAATCAGTGTCTTATCTGGCAAGCCTTCGCCAAACGCGGGAGCGGGTTTTCGGCGAGCACTGATGATGCTAACGATGGAGCACCAGTCGAAGCGTTTGACGTGGCGCCTTACTGCAGCGCGACGGCGTCGCTGCGTCTCGATAAGAACAACTATGTCTCTGGAGAATTGCTTCGAATTTCGCTCAGCGACCAGAACGCAGTGGGAACAATCGCGGTGCAAGTGGCGACGTCGGTAACGGGCGATCACGAGACGCTCCTGCTTACGCCTGAAACAGGCGTGGACGGAAACTTCCTCGGGACGATACGGCTGGCGGGGGCAACTGCTACCGCAGGTGATGGCACACTTCAGGGCTCGGCGGAGAAGGGAGATCAGGTCGTTATCACTTATGACGATCCAAACAGCTCTGGCGGCGGACCGGCGCAGGCGATGGCAAATGCGTCAATCACTCGCGAGAAGGTAAGTTTTGAGGACACTGTCGAGCTGGGAAATCAAGGCTGGATTCCGACTGGCGGCTGGGCGATCACGTCGACGCGGTCGGCCTCGTCGTCCCGTTGCTGGACTGATAGTCCGGCTGGCAACTACTTTAACGGGAGCACCCCTTCGCTGACATCGCCGCTTTTTGATTTTACAGGGCTCGGCGAAGTGGCCGTGACGATCGCGCACAGTTATCAGATAGAGAATCGTTTTGACCTGGGAGTCGTCGAATATTCGACCGATGATGGCGTTACGTGGGCGAGAGCCGCAAACTTCACAGGCGTTCAGGCTGAGTTCACGCAGTCACGAATCAGCTTGCGCGGGCTGAATGGCCAGCAACGCGCGCGTATTCGTTTCCGGCTCGTCGCCGACGGCGTTGGGACAGCGGATGGCTGGTACATAGACGACATCCGGCTGACAGCGCGTTCTTCCAACTCTGGCGCTGTTCCTCCAACTATCGCTCCGACTGTTTCGAGCATCGTTCCGGCGTTTGGTCCGCCTGCAGGTGGAACTCGTGTGACGATAAACGGCACGAACTTCACCGAAGATGAGACGACGAGCGTGACCTTTGATGGAATTCCGGCAACGTCAGTCCGCGTCCTTGGCGGGTCCACAATGACAGTCACTTCACCGGCACATTCCGCTGGCCCGGTGAACGTTCAGGTCGTCAATCGCAACGGCGTCGTCGTCGCCGCTGGAGCATTCACCTATTACACAACGGGCACTGTCGGCCCCGCGCCAACTCTGACCACAATCTTCCCAGGTTCGGGCTCAACTCGAGGCGGTACTCCAGTGACGGTGATCGGTTCGGGATTCACGCCCGGAACGGAAGTCAGTTTCGGCGCGCTCAAAGGCACTGTCACGTTTATCAATGCGACGACGCTGCGCGTGCTGACACCTGCTGCCGGTACGGGGGCAGTTAATGTTACGGTGGCGAATGGCGCAAACGTCGCGACACTAACCAATGCGTTCAGCTACGTCGCCACAACACCGCCGTCAGTTCAGGTTCTCACTCCGAATGGTGGAGAGACATACTTCGCGCGCAGCGTGGTCAACATCCGTTGGAGCTCGTCAGACAATCGCGCAGTTGTTCGCCATCGACTCGCGCTCGATTCGCGAACTTGGAGGGGGCGCAGCAGGTGATAGACATCGCGACGGATTTGCCTGGCACCGATCAGTCTTTTGCGTGGACGGTTCCCAGCCTGGCTCCATCCGTACAGGCACGCATACGAGTGACTCGCGGTCGACGATGAAGGCGCGGAGACGACTGCGTTTTCGGGAAGCGTGTTTTCACTACTGCTCCGGTGGACGCCGTCAGCTGCCTTGCCCGGTGGCATTGCAGCGCTTGCAGGCTGCGAGCGATGGCAAGTTCATATACGCGCTTGGCGGGCGTACGACCGATGTGAACTCATCGACTGTTGCGACGTTGCAGCGTCTCGATCCTGTCAACGACGATGACTGTGCCGGCCTGGTCAAGCACCGATTTAGCGCCAATGCCGACAGGTCTGAATGGCGGTGAGGCAGGCTTCCTCAAAGGGAAGATACATATTCCCGGAGGCTTCAGCGCTACAGGAGCTATTTCGCCGCAACATCTCGCCTACGATGTAACAGCAAACACATGGTCAATGCCGGCTCAGCCTCCATCGGCGGCGGCCCTCTATTCGCTCGCGGTGGACGAACCACGCGGAGTCTTCTACGTTACGGGTGGGAGTGGCGCGAGTATCGCGACAACGACGGCGCGAGCCTACGATCCAATGACCAATGCGTGGACCGACCTGACACCGATGGGAACGGCGCGCTCCGGACACGAATCCGCGGTGATCGAAGGAAAGCTGTACGTTGCGGGCGGTCAGGGGACTTCGAGCGGACTCGATACGGAGAGGTCTACGATTTCGGCTTCGAAGCAATGGTCACCGATTGCGCGGCTCAATGTTCAGCGCGCCTTTTCTGTGAATGTGGTCAGCAAGGATCCGGCGGGCAATCCGCTGTGGCTTGTAATCGGTGGCATTGATCTGGTAACTGGCCTGCCGGCGATTACCGAAGTCTACGATGTTCGCAACAACCGCTGGATAATCCCCGACAATTCGTTCCTGCCGTCCTTTTCGCGCACAAACATGGCAGGCGCAACGCTTGGCGAGTACTTCTATGCGATTGGCGGGTCAGTGCCACTCACCAGCGTCACTTCGAATGAACGGATGCGGATCGATTCGGTAACTCCACTGCAACTCGATCTGGCGCCAGTGGTCGCGGTGCCTCCGGCACAGATCGCGGTGGTGAACACTGAGGCCAGGTTTACCGTCTCAGCGAACGATCTCGGTTCGGGAGTACCCGTCACTATCACGGCCGAGGGTTTACCCGCGGGCGCGAACTTCACTACGACGAGCGCGACCAATAACAGTGTCAGCGGCACATTTCTTTGGACGCCACCGGCTGGGAGCGCAGGGCAGAGCTTCCGCATTTCGTTTACGGCGAGCGACGGCCAGCTCAGCGACACCAAGGTTGTCGTAGTTCAGGTAGTCAACGCGTCTCAACTGGCAGCAGTCAACGGAGCGAATTTTCGAGTTGGCCCTGTCGCGGCAGAGTCAATCGTTTCCGCTTTCGGCGTCAATCTCGCGGTTCGCACCGAATCGGCGCAAGCACTTCCTTTGCCGCTCGAACTTGCAGGAACGGTCGTTACAGTCGATGGTATACCTGCGCCGCTCTTCTACGTCTCGTCGGGTCAGATCAACTTTGCCGTTCCAGCGTCAGTGGATCTCGGTCCCGCGACGATCATCGTCAGCAATCCCATGGGCTCGTACGCTCTCGGGGTTGTAGAGATCGTCCAATCCGCGCCCTCCATTTTTACGGCTGATGCGACTGGCAATGGCGATGCAGCAGCGCAGGCAACTCCAGACGGCATCAACTACCAGGTTCCGCCATTCGATGTAATGGTTGATGGGAAACCGAATATCCTGATTCTCTACGGAACGGGAATACGTCATGCGGCAGCGGCCAATCCGGGTGATGACAACGGTGTGGCAGAGTCGTGTAGCGTTACGATTGGCGGCCAGCAGGCTCAAGTACTATATGCTGGTGCGCAAGGTTTCTTCACCGGTCTGGATCAGATCAACGTCCTCTTTCCATCGAGTCTGGCCGGCAGCGGACCGCGCAGAGTTGAAGTCGTGCTGTCAGTCAGCGGAATCGAAGCAAATCGGGTGACAGTAGATGATCAAGTAGGAAAGTGGTCGTGGTCAGGGGGCAGGGGTCGGAGTATTTATCTTGAATTTGAGATTTGAGATTCGTCATTTGTAATCATACTGCGTATCAATAACAATGACCATCTAAACTGATCTCGATACAACATACCTGACCACTGGCCACCCCGACCCCTACCCCCAAAGGAGGTAACCACCATGCTCCCGGGTCTTGCAGCTCAGATTAACGCAACTGAGGAGCGATACAGCTCCAGGAGTGCGGAACGCGAATCGAAGGCGAAGAAGGGCATCTTGGAAGCCAATGAGCCTGAGCGCATCGAGAAGCGCTTGAAGCGCTTGCGAAGTGCGAGAGCAATTGTTCCCTCGGCCGCCGATCTGGGGATCGAGCGAATAATTCAGGAGAATGACTTACTTGCCGTTCGTTACCTCGAACTGGGACTGAAGACGGCGCGGTGTGTGGGACGGGTGCGGATACGCGATCGCGGGCGCACGGTTGGATTCGGCACGGGTTTCATGGTCGCTCCGCGTCTCTTGTTGACAAACAATCACGTTCTCGAATCCGATGACCAGGCTGCCCAAAGCCAGGTCGAGTTCAATTTTCAGGACAGCCTGGAAGGCAAGCCGTTGCCGACGTCTGTATTCGCCCTCTCGCCAGCGGAGCTATTCATCACCAACCAGGATCTGGACTACACGCTGGTTGCAGTCTCGCCTCAAGCGACTGATGGCTCGCCGCTCGAGTCGTTTGGTTTCACCGGATTGATTGAAGAGGAAGGAAAACTCATCGTCAAAGAGGCTGTGAGCATCATTCAGCATCCGAACGGTGAGCCGAAGCAACTGGCGATTCGAGAGAATCGAGTCGTTGATATTCTCCCGAACTTCGTCCACTACCAGACAGATACCGCTCCAGGATCATCCGGTTCTCCCGTTCTCAATGATCAATGGGAGGTTGTGGCGCTGCACCATTCAGGCGTGCCAAAACGTGATGCCAACGGGAACATACTCGCGATTGACGGCAGCATCTGGAAACCGTCAATGGGCGATCAGAAGATTGACTGGATATCAAACGAAGGCGTCCGCGTCAGCCGTATTGTAGCCGATATCAAATCGCAGCCGCTCGATAGTGAAGCAGCGAAAAAGTTGCGCGATACGCTCGTTTCTGCGAATGAATCCACTCCTTCTTCGTCTCCTTCCCCTTCGGCTGGGCCTTCGTCTTTGGCAGGCGATCCAGGCGGTATTGCGCGCTGGACCATACCACTCCAGATCACTGTGCAGGTCGGCGGACCTCAATTTGCGCCTGCGACGTCAACACAAATACCGCTGACTGTGGTCGGAAGCGGACAATTGCCGGCTTCGGGAGTTCCTGCTGATGAGACGGATTCGGAATTGCAGGCTGCACTCGCAGCCGCGCGCGCTGGCAAGTCCAAACCGTATTATGAGGAGGAGCGTGATAAGCAGGAACGCGACACCTATTACTCCGGGGTTGCGGAAAATCTTTCCCGGGCAGACTTGTTCAACACGCTCAGCGTCCTTGTCAGGCAGACTCACAAAGTGAAGCCGCGCTATCAGCCTGCGGTTCACGTCTACCCGTTTGTGGACCTGCAACCCAATCGCAAGTTGCAGAGCATTTACACGCTGAAGGAATTTGAGCCTGAAGAGCTCATCCGCGCTCATTTCGAGATTCGACGTGAGATAGCCAGGCAGGTTCGAGAGACTTTGCTTACCGAATCGCTTGATTTGACTCAGATGGCCGAGAGGATCAACTTGCTCGAGGCTGCGGCGCAATTCAATTGTGAGCACGTCGTGCCACAGTCGTGGTTTGACAAGCGAGAGCCGATGCGCGGCGATCTTCATCACCTTTTCGCCTGTGAGCCTGACTGTAACAGTTTCCGCAGCAACACGCCGTATTGCGACTTCACCGATTTCGGAGAAGCGATTCGAACGAATTGTGGCAAGAGTGCAGTGGCGGCCGATGGTGATCGCGGATTTGAGCCAGGCGGCGGCAAAGGAGCCGTGACCCGGGCCGTGATGTACTTTCTGTTGCGGTATCCGGGCGAGATCAACAATACCGGACGCGAGTTCAAGGCAAGCCAGCTGCCAACGCTCGTCCAGTGGCATAAAGCTTTCCCGCCATCTCTTTACGAGCAACACAGAAACCAGGCGATCTTCGCTGTTCAAGGCAATCGCAATCCGCTAATCGATTTTCCCGACTGGGTTGACCGAATCGATTTCGAATTGGGGTTGGGGTAAGGTACGTTGTACCGGCGTTTAGCCGGAATCGTGACATTCGAGCTAGCTCGAATGTCACGATTCCGGCTAAACGCCGGTACAACGTACCTTCATAACGGGCTCCCACGGCGTGACACATCTCACATCCGCACAGTGACCTTCTTCGCTTCTTGCTTCAAGTGAACTCCTTATGCTGACCACGTGTGGTGACTGTAGTCAAAGGAGGATTCAATGAAGCGCACTATCCTGGTTCTTAATCCTGCTAACGCTCGCCGGCATATTTAACCTCTCGAGCTGGAAACGCTCAGCGGCGCGGTGTCGGGTTTGGAAAGCCGGACCCCTTCTTCATCCGTTCCGAAACACACGTTGGCTGCCGGACGCAGAATTTCAGTTATTCATCCGGCAATATAGCGCCCTGTTTCGAGCTGGGATCATCACCCGAACTGAAGTTCTACCTCGAAGGACAGAGCATCAAGTTGAATGCTTTGAGCAAGGGCTTCATTGATATCCCCAGGATGGCGAGCAAGTTTGTCGCCGACAAGGACCAGACGACAGTCGCAATCACGTTCTCGGCTCTTGACTATGTCATGGGTGTTAACGATGAGCCGCTTTTTGTTCGAGCACTGATCGACGGTGTGGAAGCGGAACCCGGTCCGATCGTCTTCTCGGCGGGATTCGATGAGAACCGCTTCGCCAGCCACTCGTTCACGTTTACCGCCACAGTTAACGCGGGCATTCATATCGTCCAGATGCAATGGTCATCAGCGTCATCCGTGTCAGGGTCCTGGCTACGCAACGGTTCCATCTTTGTCGCCGTAGACTCGCAAGACGACAAAGCTCATCGCGTAGCAACAAAGACCAAGCGACTCAAGGAGCCGCTCACCAAAGAATGACTCGAACTATACGGCAATTCCCGACACGTCGCTGTCGTTCAACGTCCCTGAAGATGGAGAGGTGGCGATTACGTTCTCAGGGTCTGTCAAGATGAATTCCGGCGATTACCTTTTCATCCGAGCGGTGATTGATGGAGACGCGGCCCTGGCATTACCTTTTGCCAACACAATCGCCGACCACTCGTACCACTTCGCCGCTCGGAGCCTTACGTTCACTGCAAATGCGCTCACGGCCGGAACTCACAACGTGCAATTCGAATGGAAATCGAGCAAGGAGGGCACTGTCACAAACGCATCGCTTGGGGCGTGGTCGGTTGCTGCGCTCACCGGTCCGCAAAGGACATCGCAGTCCAACTTTGACGTTGTTCCACTTCCCTCGCAGGCGACGACAACCAATCCGGAGTTTGAGCCGTCCCGGGTCTCGAAGCAGACAGTCACGATTGATACCATCTCGGACATCGCAGTTACGTTCAGCGCTGCTTTTTCGGGTCAGGGAATGTTGCTTGCCACGGTGACCAGTGACGGCGTGCCGGTCCAGGAACAGGAGATCATTCTCTATAGCCCCGAGCTTACGACCACTGACAATGGCGCGACCTTCATAGTCGAAGATGCCGGGACGCAAAGTTATACCTTTGCACTGAAGGATGTGGCTCCAAGAGCGGAACCATATCGTATAGGAGTTGCGTACCGCGTTCTCAGAGCAGTCACCCAGCGGCGAGCAGCTGGCATCTGCCTATAACGGAACCATGACCGTGATCAGCAAATCGCGCATCGGGCCCGACCTCGCAGTCGGAGCCAACATGGGCGCAGCATCAAGCGCGTATGAGTCGATCATCGAGCCCGTTCACGGAACGCGAAAGGTGCTTGCAGTAGTCATCGATCCCCGGCGCCCGGAACAACCTCAGGCAGACCGCGATTTCGTGGCAGGTCTTGACCCTGCTCTCTTTGGTGAGACGCCTAGTGTAGCCGACTACTACAAGGCTGTTTCTGGAGATCGTCTCAAACTTGAGAAGGCTGCGATCCTGGGACCGTATGTTGCCGACAAGGGCGGTGCAGTGCAGGCGCAAAACCACTACTGGGATAAGTCGATTCACGATCCGAACGGCGATAAAGACTGTTCGGACAGCATTGATAAGTACGGGGATCCTTCCAAAGAGTTACTGGCTGAGGCACTCCTCAAGGCGGAGCCTGATTTCGATTTCAGTGCGTACGATCTTGATCGCGACTCCGTGATCACCGCGAATGAGCTCGCGATCCTCATTGTCATTCCTCAAACGGACGGCAACGGGTCCATCACCGATATCAAATTCAGACCATTTTGCAACGGCGACCCGCTTATCGTTGACGATGTCGAGATTCGCAGCCGTAACGCAATGGTATACACCAGGCGCGTACAATGGCAGAACTCCGGACACGAGGATGTGGATTCGATAATGGTTGCGGTGCATGAGTTGGCGCATCTTGTTCTTGGTCTCGATGACACCTATGGAATGTCAGTAGCTATCTACCAGGATGGACAATTCACTCCGTGTCCCAACAAGAACGATCCGCAATGCCAGAAGCGATTCATCAACACGGCGCCACATCCCATCTCGCTTATGACTTACAAGACCTCACGTCGAGTCCCCATCTTGACGGGTTCCACAAGATTCAACTTGGCTGGGCTACGCCTCGCATCATAATCGAGCCGGGCAACTGTACGTTGTTCGATGTGCGGCAAGGCCGTCAGGTCTATATCCTTCCGCGCTTCGGTACAGACGCGCGCGAATACATCCTCCTCGAGACCCGCTATGAGGCAGCGGATACTGACGATCCTCTTTACGATTATGGAATCGGAGACTCCGGGCTTGCTGTCTATCACGTAATTGAAGCTGGTCCGGCCTGTAAGGCTCAGGAAGGAGCAACAGCGCCCTCGTGCGTCCCATTGCTAAAGCCGATGTGTATTACTTCGGATGTGCAGTGGGGCACCGACGGATTCGCAAGCAATTTTGTCCGTCCCGGTCTAAGGTTGATTCAGCCCGATCTGGTACACAAGTACTTGGGTGTCCAATGGAACCAACTTTGGTGAAACGCTGTGGGGAACGGAGTTAGGTGTCGCGTTGCTTGACACGTTGCCGAATGGTGGAGTGGTATGCCCCACATATGTCGGCGATCCATTGCCCGATGGTGGAGCACCGCTCCTGCTTTGGGCCGACGGAAGCCCGAGCGGCTATCGCTTGAAGGAAATCAAGACCGATTTTGCAGGTAAGTCGGTTACGTTCAAGACGGAGATAAACGGGAAATAGTACCCTGGGAGCGCCGGCCTATTAAGGTACGTTGTACCGGCGTTTAGCCGGAATCGTGACATTCGAGTAGCTTGAATGGAACGATTCCGGCTAAACGCCGGTACAACGTACCTTACCTTCGGACGTGACACATCTCACAGCCGCACAGTGATCTTCTTCGCTTCTTGCTTCAAGTGAACTCCTTATGCTGACCACTGTGGTGACCGAGGTCAAAGGAGGATTCATATGAAGCGCACTATCCTGGTTCTTAATCCTGCTAACACTCGCCGGCATATTTAACCTCGGGACTGGAAACGCTCAGCGGCGAGGTGTCGGGTTCGGAAAGGCGGACCCCTTCTTCATCCGGTCCGAAACTCACATTGGCTGCCGAACACAGAGATTCAGTTACTCATCCGGTGATATCGGGCCCTGTTTCGATCTGGGAATATCACCTGAATTCAAGTACTACCTCGATCAACAGCCCGTTAAGCTCAATGCTTTGAGCCGGGGATTTATTGATATCCCAAGGATGGCCAGCAAGTTTGTCGCCGACAACGACGAGACGACAGTGGCAGTCACTTTCTCATCTCTTGACTTTATAATGGGTGTTAACGATGAGCCGCTGTTCGTTAGAGCGCTGATAGACGGTGTAGAGGCCGAACCAGGACCCATCGTCTTGTCGGCAGGCTTCGATCAGAACCGCTACGCCAGCCACTCGTTCACGTTCACTGCCACCGTTAACGCGGGCATTCATATTGTTCAAATGCAATGGTCATCAGAGGCATCTGTGAGTGGAGCCTACTTGCGCAACGGTTCAATCTTTGTCGCAGTAGACTCCCAGGTCGACACAGGTCATCGTGTCATAACCAGGACCAAGCGGCTCAATGCTCCTCTCACCAAAGAAGATGCTTCCTGGACGGCCATTCCTGACACATCGCTGTCATTCAATGTTCCTGAAAAAGGAGAAGTGGCGATCACGTTCGCAGGATCGGTCAAAATGAATTCAGGCGAGTACCTTTTCATTCGTGCGGTGATCGATGGAGGCGCTGTCCAGGCATCGCCAGTCGACCATACAATCGCAGACCGTTCATATCATTACGCTGCTCGCAGCCTTACATTCACTGCTGCTGACCTCACCGCCGGAAAGCACAATGTGCAATTCGAATGGAAATCGAGCAAGAACGGCACCATTACAAACGCATCGCTTGGGGCGTGGACCGTTACCGCACTCACAGGCCCGCGAGAGACGTCACAGTCCAGATTTGATGTTGTCCCGCTTCCAGCGCAGGCTACGACGACCAATTACCAGCTCGAGCCGGTTCCCGGTCTCGAGTCGACGGTCAGGATAGACACAATCTCCGACATCGCCGTTACTTTCAGTGCTGCGTTTTCGGGTCAGGGGATGTTGCTTGCCACAGTCACCAGTGATGGCGTGCCGGTCGAGGAACAGGAAATCATTCTTCATAGTCCTGAACTGTCGAGCTATGACAATGGGGCGACCTGGGTAACGGAGGACGCCGGCGCACAAAGTTACACCTTCGCACTGAAGGATGTTCCTCCAAGAGCTGAAGCCTATCGTATAGGAATTGCGTACCGCGTCCTAAAGCCTTCAGCGAGCGCCGAACTCCTCGCATCTGCTTATAACGGAGTTATGACGGTCATCAGCAAGTCTCGCGTCGGGCCTGACCTGGCTGTAGGTGCAAACATGGGCGCAGCTTCAAGCAAGCGTGAGACAATCATCGAGCCCGTTCACGGAACGCGAAAAGTCCTTGCCATAGTTATCGATCCTCAGCGCACGGACCATCCTCAGGCGGATCGTGATTTCCTGGCAGGTCTTGAACCAGCTCTTTTTGGCGACACACCAAGTGCAGCTGACTACTACAAGACTGTTTCAGGAGATCGCCTTAAACTCGAGAAGGCTGCGATCCTGGGACCTTACGCCGCCGACAAGGGCGGTGCGAAGCAGGCAGATAACCACTACTGGGATAAATCAATTCACGATCCTAACGGCGATGGAGACTGTGCGGACAGCATTGATGAGTATGCGAGTCCCTTTGAAGAACTTCAGGCCGAGGCATTACTCAAGGCAGATAAGGAATTTGATTTCAGTGCGTACGATCTTGACCGCGACTCCGTGATCACTTCCAACGAGCTTGCGATCCTTATTGTCGTTCCTCAAACGAACAACAATGGATCGAATGCCATAGTCAAATTCAGGCCATATTGCAACGGCGACCCACTTATCGTGGATGAAGTCGAGATTCGCAGTCTCCTTCAGTTTTATACGCCAGCGATCAACAATGGCGCGCCTCCAGAAGATGATCTGGATTCGATAATGGTTGCCGTGCACGAGTTGGCGCATCTCGTTCTTGGTCTCGATGATGCTTATGGAATGTCAGATGCTATCTACCAGGATGGACAAGTCACTCCGTGTCCCGACAGTGACGATCCGCAATGCGATGCGCGATTCATCAACACGGCGCCGCATCCCGTCTCGCTTATGACTTACAAGACCATCACGTCGAGTCCACATCTTGATGGTTTCCACAAGGTTCAACTTGGCTGGGCTTGGCCTCGCATAGTGATCGAGCCCGGTAACTATACGTTATTCGATGTGCGGCAAGGCCGTCAGGTCTATATTCTCCCGCGCTATGGTACAGACGCGCGCGAATACATACTCCTCGAGACGCGCTACTCGGCTGCCGATACTGACGATGCTCTCTATGATTTTGGAATCGGTGACGACGGGCTTGCTGTCTATCACGTGATCGAACCCGGTCCGGCCTGTAAGGCGCAGGAAGGCGCAACCGCACCCTCGTGCGTCCCGTTGCTAAAGCCGATGTGCATTACTTCGGATGTCCAGTGGGACGGGTTCACAAGCAATTTCCTTCGTCCCGGTCTAAGGCTGATTCAGCCCGATCTCGTACACAAGTACCTGGGTGGCGACTCAACCGACTTTAGTGAAACGCTATTCGGAACGCAGTTCGGTGTCGCATTGCTGGACACGTTGCCGAATGGTGGAGTTGTCTGCCCGACGTACGTTGGCGATGAATTGCCGAATGGCGGCGCACCTCTTCTGCTGTGGTCTGACGGAACGCCAAGCGGATATCGCCTGAAGGAAATCAAAACGGATTTTGCAGGCAAGTCGGTTACGTTTAAGACGGAGATAGAAGGGAAATAGGGCCTGGGAGCGCCAGTCCCTGACTCCGTACGGCTGGCTACTAACCCCAAGCTAAAGCTTGAACTCAAACCCACGAGGTTTGAGTTCAAGCTTTTAGCTTGGGGTTACATTCGACCGGGTGCCAGAAAGGGTCACCACTCGGCAGGTACGCAATCGGTACCTCCGGAACAAAAGTCTTGAGCCAGTCAGCACACTCCTCCATGCCGCGTTCCTCCGAAGGAACGTGACCTATCACTATCAATCCCTTCTTGTTGCCTGCAGCGACCAATCCCGCGCGTATTCAATCGCCTCCCATTCGCGTGTCTCGCCTATCATCACTACATCTACGTCCGGGCTTTCAAGGGCCTTTATGATGCCGGGCATGTTGTTGAAACCGGGCAGCAGAAATACTCTGCGCACAGTCGTCTCGGGCTTGCCGATGACGCGCAGCGCACGCGCGCCGAGTCGACTCTGCGTGCTCCGAGCCAACCCATCGAGCGTGGTAGCCGGCAGCGAAAAATTCCGAGGTTGCTCAGCTGACTGGTACTTTTCCCAGCCCAGAGCCTCCATCATTCCCGTCAATATTCCATCCGGCTTTCGCGCGTGCCAGTGATCATGAAAGCGCCATACCACGAGGCCATTCTTTTCGATGAAGGTGCGTTTCGTCTGGTAAGTCGCGCCACTCAGAGACGCCGTCTCGTCATTGTGGTTGTAGAACGTTGGCTCGTGCACGATCAACAGATTCTTTCCGGTCGCATGCGCTTTCTGACAAACCTCGAGCGTAGCGCTGAAAGATGTAGCGATACCTTTAACGATCGTCTCAGGATCGCCAATCTTGAAGGTATCCACAGTTTGAGCCTGCCAGGGGACTCCAACATTCTTTTGAATACGCTCGATTACCTGTTTCGCAGTAATTCCCTGATGTGGCTGCCGAGCGCGTTCAACTGTGTGAATACCTGCTCCGGCAAGAACAAGAAATTCTCGCCGCGAACAGTTCAACTGCGGTGGGTTTTCGAGTTGACTCATAAGTTTGAAAGTCCTCCCCTGTCTTTATTCCAATACTACCAACTCGTAATCGCTTAGTTGCTTTATCGTGAATCCGGTGTAGCCGTTGGTCTGTTTGACGAGCAGGGTGGAGGGCATGCGCAGCGTCCTGGCAGTCTTGTATGCCCCAGCCACCTGGATGCTGATGTTGCTCATCGCAACCGGAGCGAAAATAGCCAGTTTGCGAATGTCCGCTCAGATTGATCGAGATGCACAAGCGTGCGCCCGTTCTGCCGCATGAGCGACATCTCGACGAGTGGGTGCGCGTCGGTTTTGATCTGGCGCGGCAGCTTGAGCTGATCCACAACATCGCGAAACAGACCTGAATGCGCGGTCAGGCTGTGCCGGTAATACATTCCGCCAAGATTCCACGGAAGCCACGCGACCGTACCTTTGCCAAGGCGTCCTGAAAACAATTCCTGCCGTCTCGGTGTCTTTCATATCAATGTGAATGAACTCCGGCGGACCGAACATCGAAGGCGGCACAAGAGTCAACAGAGCCTTGCCGCTGTCTCGCACTTCTGTAAACGCTCCGTTCAGCATCAGAAGATCGGTGTCCTTCAGCGAAGGAAACCGAGCGTGATCCCGCACTCGAAGATAGCCACGGATTTCAGGAATGGTCTTTACTACGGGAACAACTTCAAATTCCGGTTGGCGCGCGCTTGCGATCAATACGCGTCCGCCGCTTTCGGCATACTGCTTCAATCCGGCTGGTGCCCAGTCGGCGGCAATCACCAGATCGAATTCGCGTTTGCCCAGCCAATCCATATTGTCTGAAACGGCGAACGGAATGTGCTCTTCAGTCAGCAAACGAAAGAGGCCGCGATATGAGTCAACAGCGATTTCACGCCCTGCGCCTGCAGGCGCGCCCAGCAACAGCACGCGCGCCGCGCTCGATTGTTTGACGTAATATTTCTCATTAGCCGCGACCCAGCGGAAAATCGGCTTTGATGTTTCGAGCGCCTGCCGATCCTGCTGGTCAAACGTGCCGTTCATCTCAAACGTCAGCGCACCGCCGTGCGCGATGTTCTGCCACGATCGCAGGGCGATCTCACCCGCCGGCACAGTGGCGAAGCGCCACCAGTAGTCTATGAATTGCATATTCAGGTTTACCGCCATCTTCGACGGCTGGCTGTTACGCGCGCGGTTGACATTGTCGCTTGCCGAGTAAGGCCACAGCGGCAGCGCTCGCGCGATGGCAGTATTCGATTCCGACATAATGCCGTCGGTGTATTCCTGAATGTAGTTGAAGTAACCCGCCTTCGGTCGCTTGAGGCGAATCAGCTTGCCGATCTCGGCGGCTACCTCACGCGAAGAGGTGAACATGAACTTGCGATAGTCATCATCAGGTTCGTTTGGAATCTCTTTGCGATAAGCCGCCCGATATTTTGTCGTGCACGCATCGCAATGACATAAGCCGACGTACTTCCCGCTGTAATCGCGCGCCTGGTTGCCGAACATATTGAAGAACAGGCCGTCGACGTCGTAATTTTCCAGGCCTTCAGCGAGTATCTTCATCGCCTGTTCGCGGTAGTAGCCGCCGTTGATGCAGGTCGAATACAACCCGTTGTAGATCACCGGCTCACCGTTGGCCTGACGGAAAAACCATTCCGGATGCGCATCAAACACATCCTTGCGGGTCTTGCTCAGGTCGTATCTCCCGACGACTCGAATCCTGCGCGCGTGGCATTCGCGCATAACGTCGCCGAACATGTCGCGACCCGGCGGGCAGATCCGGGCTGGCGTAGTGAAACGCAACTTTTGTTGGATAGTACGCAGCGATGCCTCCCATTCCCATCAACACAACGTTGGCGCGCATGTCGGCAAGCTCTTCGGCGAGCCGGCGCGCGTCGAGTGTGGCGTCTACCTGCCGAAGGTTTGTCTGCACCCACCGAATCGGCTCGCTCATCCACCAGCCTTCCTGCGCCGCACAGTGGTGTCGTCAGCAAACAGAGTGCAGTAAGAATTACCAGGGATCGTTGCGGGAACCCTCTTCGAGTGTTCATAGCTTATGGCAAACTGGATATTACCCTCATCCTCGATTTTCGCGAAACTATTCGAGCGGACGAAAAGCGGCGCCGAGCCGCCGCACTCCAAATTCGGCGCGATCTTCTAACGGGTTTCCACTCGCTCCCGAATTCGCTACAATTTAAGCTCCCCTCCCCGGAGAGAGTCCGACTATGCGTCAAACTGCATTGCGGCTCCGGTATCCCGGGGTTGTATCCCATCCTCAACCTCGCAATTCCCCAAAACACGTGGGTTCGAGTTCAAGCTTTAGCTTGCGCTGCCGCGAAGCGGCTGCGGCCGGCTGACGGCGGGTGGCAATTGGAACGAAAGACAGAAGGGGGAACCGAACGATGGCAGACAAGAAACCAAACATTCTGATCATCTGGGGCGATGATATCGGCTGGTTCAACATCAGCGCCAATAACAACGGTATCATGGGGTATCGCACTCCTAATATTGACCGCATCGCCAAAGAAGGCGCGCTGTTCACCGATTGGTACGGTCAGCAAAGCTGCACCGCAGGCCGCGCGGCCTTTATCACCGGGCAGGCTCCGATTCGAACCGGACTCACCAAAGTTGGCCTTCCAGGAGCGGATCTTGGACTTCAACCCCAGGACGCAACCATTGCTGACGTCCTGAAATCGCTCGGCTACGTTACCGGCCAGTTCGGCAAGAACCACCTGGGAGACCGCGACGAGTTTCTTCCCACCGCGCACGGATTCGATGAGTTCTTTGGAAATCTCTACCACCTGAACGCCGAGCAGGAACCTGAGAACCCGGACTATCCGAAGGACCCGGAGTTCAGGAAGAAGTTCGGACCGCGTGGTGTACTCCATTCCTGGGCCAATCCTGACGGTACGCAGAAGATCGAGGACTCGGGACCGCTCACGATAAAACGCATGGAGACTGTCGACGAGGAATTCCTCGAGGCGAGTTTCAATTTCATCGACAAGGCAGTGAAAGACGACAAGCCATTCTTCGTCTGGTGGAACTCGACCAGGATGCACATCTTTACACACCTCAAGAAAAAGTCTCAGGGTGTGACAGGTTTAGGTGTGTATCCCGACGGCATGGTGGAGCACGATGGTCACGTGGGAAAGCTTCTCAAAAAGCTCGACGACCTCGGCATAGCAGACAACACCATTGTCATGTATTCAACGGACAACGGCGCCGAAGTAATGAGCTGGCCGGACGGCGGAACAACTCCGTTTCGCGGCGAGAAGGACACCAATTGGGAAGGCGGCTGGCGGGTTCCTTGTGCAATCCGTTGGCCTGGTGTTATCAAGCCGGGAACAGTTTCCAACGACGTATTCTCGCACACCGATATGTTGCCGACATTGGCTGCGGCCGCCGGTGATCCTGACATAGTCGAGAAACTGAAGAAGGGCTACAAGGCTGGTAAGAAGACCTTCAAGGTCCACATCGATGGTTACAACCTGCTCCCATTCTTGAAGGGTGAGGTCAAAGAGAATCCGCGAAAGGGATTTCTCTACTGGAGCGATGACGGCGACCTGATGGCGTTGCGTGTCGGGGATTGGAAAGCCTGCTTCCTCGAGCAGCGCGCTCACGGAGTTGGCGTTTGGAAAGAGCCTCTTGTGCAATTACGAGTCCCGCAATTGTACAACCTTCGCAGCGACCCGTTTGAGAGAGCGAGTGAGGACGCGTCCATGTTCTACGACAAATGGCTGGTCGACCGCGCTTTCCTTCTTGTGCCCGCCCAGGTGATCGTCGGCGAATTCCTCAAGACCTTCCAGGAATTCCCGCCTCGCCAGAAGGCTGCAAGCTTCAGCATCGATCAGGCGCTCGAAAAAGCAATGGAGAATCAGAAAACCCTGACCAAGGCCGCCGGAGGTGGTGGTTAAATAGCAAAGCGCCTGGGAGCGCCGGTCTCCAGACCGGCCACGAGCCGCGAAGCGTGCGAGTCGTGGACGAGTCACTAGTGATTCTCGCACACTCGCACGCTTCGCGGCTCGTGGACCGGTCTGGAGACCGGCGCTCCCAGGTGGCTCACCTTTCTTTATTTTCCTGAAAAGGGCAATTGCCCAGATGCAAACGGCGCCGGAAGCTATTGTAGTTAACACAAAGATTGGTTCACGCAATAGATACCAACCTTCTGCAAGCACGCGTGCGACGTGGGACACGAGGAGCAGTCCAAAAATAGTTCCAGTCGTTACTATGTATGCCTTCATATCGTATGCCGCTCCTCCGGAGCTCATCTCGTTCATCATGACTATAAGTATGCTTCGAGCCGTAGTACGTAGCTCCGGCTCCGGAGGAGCCCAATGTTTATAGTAACAATGATGAAACGAGAATGAGCTCCGGAGGACGGCATAAGCACCGGTACGAAATACCTGGTCATCTACTTCTTCGCGCTGCGCTTCTCAATCTTCGACCACGTGTCGCGGAGGCCGATGATTCGGTTGAAGACTGGCTTCCCGGGCTGTGAGTCGGAATCCACCGTGAAGTATCCCATTCGTTCAAACTGAAATCTCTCGCCGGCCGATGCACTCTGCAAACTCGACTCGACTTTGCATTCTCGAACCACCTCGACTGAGTTGGGATTCAGATTCGTCGTGAAATCCTCACCCTCCGCGACTTCGCTCGGGTTCTCTTTTGTAAAGAGATTGTCGTAGAGCCTCACCTCTGCATCCAGAGCATGCGCAGCCGATACCCAGTGGATCGTTGACTTGACCTTTCGCCCGTCAGGCGTCGTGCCGCCACGTGTCGCTTCATCGTATGTGCAATGCAACTCGATGACCTTTCCGTCAGCATCCTTGACCACACTCTGACAGGTGATCAGATAGGCGTAACGCAATCGGACCTCGCGACCCACGGTCAGCCGGTAGTACTGCTTTGGCGGGTCCTCGCGAAAATCTTCCTGTTCGATGTAGATCACCTTTGAGAACGGCACTCGGCGCGTTCCCATGCTCGCGTCTTCGGGGTTGTTGATCGCCTCCATCTCCTCTACGACATCGTCCGGATAGTTGTCGATCACGACGCGAAGGGGATTCAAGACTCGCCATGACACGCGGCACGCGCCTGTTCAGATCCTCACGCAGGTAATGCTCGAGAAGCGACATCTCCACGATTCCGTTCGTCTTCGAAACGCTTATGTTTGCGCAAAAGGCGCGAATCGCTTCCGAGGTGTAACCGCGACGCCGCATTCCTGAAAGAGTCGGCATGCGAGGATCATCCCAACCATTGACGTGTCCGCCTTCAACCAACTCCAGCAGCTTGCGTTTGCTGAGCAGTGTATATGTCAGGTTGAGCCGGTCGAACTCATACTGTCGAGATGGAAAGATGCCCAGCTGATCTATGTACCAGTTGTACAAGGGACGATGGTCTTCGAATTCAAGAGTGCACATCGAATGCGTCACTTCTTCGATCGAATCCGACTGGCCATGTGCGTAATCGTACATCGGGTAGATGCACCATTCGTCTCCGGTGCGGTGGTGCTCCATGTGGAGAATTCGATACATCACCGGATCGCGCATGTTCAGGTTAGGTGAAGCCATGTCGATCTTTGCGCGCAGCGTACGCGAACCATCAGGGAATTCGCCTTTCTTCATGCGTGCGAAAAGGTCGAGATTTTCCGCAACCGAACGGTTGCGGAAAGGGCTGTTCTTGCCAGGCTCTGTCAGTGTTCCTCGGTACTCGCGAACTTCATCCGCAGTGAGATCGCAAACATATGCTTTTTCCGCCTTGATCAACTGGATTGCCCACTCATAGAGCTGACCGAAATAGTCTGAGGCGTAAAAGAGCCCATCCCACTCAAACCCGAGCCACCTGAACGTCGTCCATAATTGCGTCGACGTATTCAGTCTCTTCCTTCGACGGATTCGTATCATCAAAGCGAAGATTGCACTTGCCTCCAAACTCCTTCGCCAACCCGAAGTCGAGGCAGATCGCCTTTGCGTGCCCGATATGCAGATATCCGTTTGGTTCGGGCGGGAATCGGGTCTGCACGCGCCCGCCGTGCACGGCCGTGCGAACATCTTCGGCGATGATCTCTCGAAGAAAATTGGAAGGGCCCGACGGTTCAACTACCGTCGCGTTATCATCAGGATCAATCGAATTCATCTGCTAAGTCTTCTCCCTTACAAATCAATGATCACTCTACGCCCCCAACCGCTCTCACCCGGCGTAGCACCTCATCGCGGCCGATCACCTGCGCTATTCGAAACAGTTCCGGGCTTCGCGTCTCACCGGTCAGGGCTACTCTGATGACATTACTGACATCACTGATTGAGCCGGCATACTTTTCGGCGGACCTCTTAAACTCGCCTGCGGTCGGAGCAAAATTGTGCGCAGCCGCAAGTTCACGTATCTGTTCAAACCACGCCTTCTGATCAGACTCGTCCCGGTAAGAATCTGCGAAGCCTCGTGCCAGCGCACGAACCGAATCAGGGGCCAGCGGGCGAAACCTTTCGTCGGCCGCGTCACTCACGAGCGGGAACAGGCTGGGGTAATAGAGTGCATAAACGGAACGAAAGTCGCTCCATTTTGCGAGGTCCTTGCGTTGTATAGCGCCTGGCTCGCGCTCCATTTCAAGTATGCGCCGCGTAACAACGGGGTCAGCCTTCAGGATTTCAGCTAACGGCGCGATCATAACTTTCTGCCCAGGTCGAGAGTGCCTCGAAAGCTTCATCGACAGACATCGACGAGATGTAATCACGAGTGATCGACTCGAGCTTGACGAGGTCGAATATGGGGCCGGCAACACCGCACTCATCCAGCCGAATTGCGGCCGCGGCCGACTCCTCAAAGCTCGCTTCGGCGAGACGGCTGTTAGCAAGGCCGCGCAGATAGTGCAGCACTGCTCCTGCCGGATACCCTGATGAAATATAGAAGTCTACGTTCGCTTCAGGATCTTTTCGCTTGCTCAGCTTCCTTCGGCTCGTCCCCTCCATCTTCATGAGAGGGGCGATATGAGCATAAGGTATCGGATCGAAGCCCAGGGTCTTGAACAGCTGAAGGTGAAGAGGAACTGACGAAATCCACTCCTCACCGCGAATCACGAGATTCACCCGCATCAGGTGGTCGTCGACTGCATGCGCAAAGTGGTAGGTCGGCAGTCTCGGATTCTGGTCGCTGCTCTTGAGCAAAACAACATCATTGCGGCTGTCCGGCTGTTCGATCGGTCCGCGAATAAGGTCCTCAAAGACAACGCGCGCCGGCTCGCCGTCCGGCGACCGCAGCCGAATGGCATACGGCAGCCCCGCATCCAGACGTTTCCGTACATCATCTATTTTGAGATGACGGCATCGAGCCCATGCTCCGTAGTATCCGGATGTCAGCTTCTCAGCCTGTTGCTTCTCCGCCATTTCGGACAATTCTTCGCGCGTGCAGAAACACGGGTAAGCGTGACCGCGGAGCATCAGGTCACGAGCGTATGTGTGATAGATACGACTCCGTTTGGACTGCTCGTATGGTCCCCATTGACCCGTCAGATCATCTTCGTCGGATTCGATCGAAAAGTACTCGAAAGCTCGCGCAAACTGCTCGCGTGCTTCCGGGACTTCTCTCGCCTGATCAGTATCCTCGATGCGGACAAAATAGACTCCGTGCGAGTGACGCGCCAGGTTCTTTGCGACAGTTGCGACGTAAACGCCGCCGGTATGAAGAAAGCCCGTTGGACTCGGACCAAAACGAGTGACGACCGCACCTGGAAGGCAGGCTGCGCTGCGGGTAATGCGACTCCCAGTACTGAGGCTCCGGAAGATCGTCGTCGAACAACGATCGAATCAATTCATGATCAAGCATCAAAAACTCCGATTGACAAAGCCTGAAAGTCTATCACATCGAATGCGGTAGTGTACTATGAAGGCCGGTCGTGGCTGTCGGCTGCCGCTGAAGCGGCAGCCTGGAGGATGGACATTTTCCTTGGCTCCTTATGAGACCAATGTTTATAGTCACAATCGAGAAGTAGTGACGATCTCCGGATGAACGACATCCTGTTTTCGTACAAATCACAAGGAGAAGTGAGTCATGACAAACTGGCAAGAACGTATCACTGTCGATCCGACGGTGTGTCATGGCAAGGCATGCATCAAAGGCACTCGCGTAATGGTCTCGGTAATCCTCGACAATCTGGCAGCAGGTGAAACGCACGAGCGGATCCTGCAAAGCTACCCCACTTTGCAACCAGATGACATTCAGGCGGCTTTGCATTATGCGTCAGAGATGGTCAGAGAACGGGTCGTGATCCTGCCCGAGGCTGTCGCGTGAACTTTAAGACCGACGAGAACCTACCGGTTGAAGTGACAGAACTCCTACGCGAGCGCTCGAGGTGGCGAGAGTCGCGGGCCTCGATGAGGTAGCTGTAGATGGCTATGCCGTGTCAGGAGCCCGACGCGTCACCCTGAGCGCGGTTATCATCGGGCGTCGCGGGCGCCTCCCTCGTCAGCGAACCAGCGCCTGAAGCCTCGAAATACGCATTCTGACCGCCCGCGCGAAACATGCCTCGTCGCTCGCTGTCGCGCCGCTGGCCCGCAACGCAGCGCGAATCTGCGTGTCTGAAACCTCCCGAGATATCCCAGTAACCACGCGACGTGCGCGACAGGGATGCCGTCCTTTATCGAATCCGTGTGTTGCCCCGAGTACCCCCACTCGACTTCGCCGTTCTTCACCCCTTTGACGAAATCGTCGCTCTGACCCAGATAACCATCACAATCCCACTTCCCGCGGCTAAGGACGCCGCCCCATTTGCCCATCGTGCCGCCCCAGTCCGAGACGACGTAGCGTCGCTCAGTCACGACGCGTGTCTTGACGACGAAGATCTTTGTGTTCGAGCCTTTGCCAGCCTGTTCCTGGTCCTTGCTGTCCCAGTTCGAGACGAGCATGACCATGATCTTCAACCCGTTGAGTTCTTTGGTGCCGAGGAAAGGGTTCTCATCATACCGCCAGCTCTGCTCATCGCTCAGTGTCGTGATGCTCTTGTCCCTCTTCTCGAACCGCGCGTTTTGGAATGTGCCGTCGGCTGCGACGTACTTCTTGGCTCGATCCAGACCGGCGGCCTCGAGTATCTTTCCGGTGGGGACGAAGTAGCTCGGCTCAGCGTAATAGCCGACCGCCCAGACGAGTCGAGAGACAAAGACCTCGGAGTGAACCTCTTCTCCCCACTTGACGCCCCACACGACGCCGCGCGCATCGCGGACATCGATCTTGGGGTTAGTCCCGCCCTTGTCCTCCTCGAGAAAGGTGAATGGCGGCTTCGGCGCGCCGGCCTGCCCCCCCTCACCCCAGCCGAGATTCAGGCGCCGTGACATCCCCAGGGTCGTGCCAGATGAGGTTTCTCTGGCGTTGAGGGGAGGCCAGGCAGAGGTGACGCCTGGCCACAATCCGGCGAAAGCGAGCGTAAATACCAATATTGCAATGGCTGTTTTTCGATTCACTTCAAATCATCTCCTTTGATACTGTCTTCCCGTTGACTCCTGCCGCACCATGAGCACGTGCCTCTCGGCTTCTTTGCTTCATATCGATTGTTGAATTACATCTATCTTTATCATTCTAGCTGGCCCGCTGCTCAAAGGGACGGGCGGTTGGCAATCATGATTTTCGTCGTCCCCGTAGCGTCCCCGCACTTCCAGAAATGGAAAACCCTTCATTCGATGAGTTCGGTAACTTACTCGCAAATGAAGGGTTAGATGATAGCGCGTACGGGACTCGAACCCGTGCTCTCCGCCTTGAGAGGGCGGCGTGTTAACCAGTTACACCAACGCGCCGTAAGACATATTTAATAGCATGCAGGGCAGACCTTATCAACAGGAACGTACCCGCCCGCGTCACGAACAAACAGTCATCGCCTGCGGTCCCTCGGCTATCAGTGCCGCGCTGTCAGAGTGATCACTACTGCCCAGTGAACGTCGAATGCGAGATGCGAGTTCATGCGGCATTCCAACGTTGAACTTGGCGGCCTCCTCTACAATGGACTTTAGCTCAGCTTGTAGGGAGCGGCCCTGCTGCCTGGCTCGTCGCTTGAGCGCCTTGAGCACATCCTCATCGACATCCCGGATTATTACATCAGGCATCGCTGTATCCCATCGAGAATTCTACTAGTAAGCTTGCGATCTGCCCAGAGATGACAGCGATGAGTCACCACGCGCCGGTCAGAGACCAGCGCTCCCAGGGTCGCGCTCCCAGGACACGGCCCCTCCGTGTTAGGATTAGCCTCGCATGACACGAAGGCAGTTGCCTACATTGATGATATCGACCACCTCGACGCGGGAGCCGTCCTCGTACGGAACGGAGTCTCGTGGGACGAATACGAACTTTTGCTGACCGAGCTCGATGGGCGCAGCGGGATTCGTGTCTCGTACGATCGAGGGAGGTTGGAGATAGTGACAGTCACGCACCCCACGAGATGTACACGCGTCTCATCGATCGGATCGTCTTCTTCACTGCTCAGAAATACGGGATTGATGTTGAAAACGCTGGTTCAACAACCTTCCATGACAAAGACCTCCAGCAGGGAGCGGAACCGGATTCCTGCTTCTATGTCACGAATGCAAGCAAATTATCGGCAAGAGAACGTGTCGATCTGACGATTGATCCTCCTCCGGACATTCTTGTTGAGATCGACATTTCGCACGGTTCGAAGCGGAAGCATCAGTTCTATGCGCAGATCGGTGTGCCCGAGCTCTGGGTTTATGACGAGCGGCGGCTCCGCTTCTATGAGCGAACCGATTCCGGTTATGTTGAGATTCCTTCCAGCAAAACCTTTCCTATCCTTTCGAGTGAAAGGTCAGCGACTTCCTCAAGATTGGCTCTACTGAGGGCCAGAGTGCTGCAATGCGTGCCTTCCGCAGCTGGCTTGCTCCCAGCCTTTGACCAATCTTCCTGCAGGGTGCTATAGAAACTCGGTGATATCTTCATTACAGGATCAGATCAGCAGCCGGCTGGTCCATCTCATACACTCGCAATTTGGGATTGAGCTCGACGATGTTGTCTCTCAGGTCCCGCCACAGATCGAGCTTGGAGATCTTGCGTTTCCAATAGCTTTCGAGCTTGCCAAGCGGATCAAAGCGGCGACAGGTGAAAAGCGTAATCCGCGCGAGATTGCTACGCAGCTTGCAGAGGCCTTGAGATCAGAGCCTGGCGTCGCGCGCGTTGAAGTGGCTGGTGCCGGCTATCTCAATCTTTTCTTTGATCGTGGCGCACTTTTCAAGAGCTATCTCGAGCCTCGAGCCATTACCTCACAGCGCCAGGGCAAGATGATTGTTGAGCATACTTCGATCAATCCCAACAAGGCTGCTCATATAGGACACGTCAGGAACGCAGTCCTTGGAGACACCATCGTTCGCGTGCTGCAGGAGACCGGAGAGACGATTGAGGTTCACAATTACATCGACAACACTGGTGTTCAGGTAGCTGATGTGGTCGTCGGATTTTTGCACCTTGAAAACAAGCATCTTGACGAAATCAAAGCGATCGCGGAGCAGGAACGTTTCGATTACTACTGCTGGGATCTCTATGCGCGCGTTGGCGCCTGGTACGAGGAAGACAAGTCGCGGCTGGAACTGCGTGCGCGCACACTGCACGAAATCGAAGCCGGAGAGGGTGAGGCTGCCGTTGCGGCTGAGTTCATTTCTACGCGCATCGTCGAATGTCATCTTCAAACAATGGCTCGGCTCGGGATCAGCTACGACCTTCTCGCGCGCGAAAGCGAAGTGCTTCATTTGCACTTCTGGGCGAATGCTTTCGAAAAGCTGAAGGCGAGCGGCGCGATCGACTTTGAGACTGAAGGCCGCCACAAAGGATGCTGGGTTCTTCCCGCTGACGATGCCGAAAAATCGGAGTCGTCGAGCGATTACGAAGCCGACAAGATCATTGTGCGGTCGAATGGTACGGTTACGTACACTGGAAAAGACATCGCGTACCATTTGTGGAAGCTCGGAAAGCTGGGGCTGGATTTCTATTACAGGCCGATGCACGAAGGTGGAAGGGTGTGGGTAACTACGAGTGACCAGGCGAATGCTTCAGCGAATCATCCCCAGTTTGGCAATGGCACTGCGTTTCTGAATGTGATCGATGTCGGTCAGTCGTACCCGCAGACGAATGTGAAGCGCGGTGTTATGGCGATCGATCATGACGAGCGAGTGGCTCGAAGTGCGCACCTTGCGTATGAGAAGGTCACGCTGACACCGGCGGCAGCGGCAGAATTGGGGACTGAGCTCTCTGAGGCCGATGCGCAGCGTCAGCAGATCGGCATGTCGGGCCGGAAAGGGCTTGGCGTCAAAGCCGATGATCTGATCGACCGGTTGGAGGCAGATGCGCTGGCAGAGGTGGCGTCCCGGCACACTGACATCACGGAAGAAAAGCAGCGTGAGATTGCGCATCAGATAGCGATCGCGGCACTCAGATACTTTCTGTTGAAGTTCACGCGGACGTCGATCATAGCCTTCGATTTCGAAGAGGCGTCTGAGCTTTGATGGTGAGACTGGGCCCGTATGTTCAGTATTCTGTTGTCAGAGCAAATAACATCTTTAGAAAGCTGGGGCAGTCACTGGATTTCCAGGCGATCACGGAAGAGCAGGCGCGGCTATATCTGGAAGGAGAAGAAGGGAATGAGCTCTGGTCGCTGGTTTCGCTTGCGGCACGCTTTGATGAAGTTGTGAGCCAGGCTGCTGAGAACTTTGAGCCTACACAGATTGCGAAGTACACGTTTCAGCTGGCGAAGCAGTTCAATCTCTTCTATCACAGCTTCCATGTTCTGAGTGAGAGTGATGAAGCACGCAAATTGTTTCTGCTGGCGATTGTAAAGATCGTGCGGGATACGATTGAGCGAGGGCTGAGTTTGTTGGGGATTTCGGTGCCGGAGAGAATGTAAGAGAGTACGTTGTACCGCCTTTTAGGCGGAACGGTGAAATTCAAGACCCTTGAATTTCACGATTCCGGCTAAACGCCGGTACAACGTACCCTAATAAACAATGCTGATAGTAATGAAAAGTGGCGCGAGTGATGCTGAGGTCGCGCGCGTCATCGAAACCATAGAGTCACTCGGGCTGAAAGCGCATCCGATGCCGGGCGCGATGAGGACGGCCATCGGTGTCACCGGAAACACCGGAGCTGTCGATGCATCACCGTTTGCGGATCTCCCGGGTATCGCTGAATGCGTTCGCGTAACGAAACCTTACAAGCTCGTGAGCCGCGAGTTGCGGCCTGAAAAGACTGTTATTCGCGTTGGTGATGCTGAGATCGGGAATGATTTTACGATTATCGCGGGCGTATGCGCCGTCGAATCACGTGAGCAGACGTTCTCTACTGCGCGTGTAGTCGCCGAAGCGGGATGCAGATTCTTCCGCGGTGGCGCGTTCAAACCGCGGACATCGCCATACGCTTTTCAGGGACTGGCTGAAGAGGGACTGAAGATACTCCGCGATGTGCGCGAAGAGCTCGGCCTGATGATCGTGAGTGAGGCTACAGATGAAGCTGCGCTCGATCTCGTCGAGAAGTATGCCGACGTGATACAGATCGGAACGCGCAACATGCAGAACTTCAGTCTGCTCCGGCGCGCGGGTCAGGCAAAGAAACCGGTGCTGCTCAAGCGTGGGATGGCTTCGACGATCGAGGAGTTTCTGCTGGCGGCCGAATACATCATGGCGGAAGGGAATTACAACGTGATTCTTTGCGAGCGCGGCGTTCGAACATTCGCCGATCATACGCGCTTCACACTTGATCTTTCGTTGATACCTGCAGTGCAGCGAATCTCGCATCTTCCGATCATTGTGGATCCGAGCCATTCTACGGGCACGCGCGAGAAGGTGATTCCGCTCTCGCGCGCCGGCGCGGCCGTCGGAGCGGACGGGCTTCTGATAGACGTCCACCCGAATCCTGAGCGAGCCCTTTGTGATGGGCCGCAGGCGCTGCTATTCGATATGTTCAGGGACATGGTCAGCGAAGTGCGCGCGATCGCTGCGATTGTGAGAAGGGATCAGGCTGGGTATTGAGTTCAAGCTTTAGCTTGGGGTTACAATCGTGAACCCCAAGCTAAAGCTTGAACTCAAACTCACTTGACTCACTTACTTATCCACTACAAAATTGACTCGACGTTCGGCGGTGGTCTTGTTGAGGCGATCGATGACCATCGTTCTTAGTTCGTACTCGCCTGGATCGAACGAGCCCAGGCTGATGCGCGCGGCATATGGTACGCGCTTCAAGTCGGGACTCGGCTCGGTAGGCATTTTCGCGAGCGGCGATGCGTAGATCAGCTTGCTGTTGAGAAAGACCTGCGTTTGAATGACAAGATCCGTCGAGCCGTTCTCGACAGTCGAGTTATAGGCGAAAACCAGAAAATCGGCATTCTCGTCAGTCCGAAAGCTTCGCTTCTGAAGCATGATGGACGAGAGTGTCAGGCGCTTGCGCGTCAGGTCCGGCACTTCAACCCAGCTCGAATTGCTCCCAATCTCACCTGAATTCTCGTCTCGCAAGGCAACGCGCACCTGATAGAACCCGGGCTTGAGCGGTATCAGCCTTCGGTAGTCAACCCCGTTCTTCGCGGCTTCCTGAAATGCGGCGTCTTTCAGACTGAGCGTCACGCGTTCGCTCGTGTTGCCTGCCACTTTTCCATTCTCATCGAAGACGTATATCACGATGCCTAGGGCACTCTGTCGCTGACCGTTGCTCTCGACATTTCTGAGAGCGCTGGCGTCAACGCGCGCCGTGACCACAGCCACTGAACCGTCTTCAGCCGTCTCGACAAAATCTGCGGCGATCTCTACGGGAACCGCGCGTATGGGGAAGAGCGAAGTCAAACCGCGGCGAATGTCAGCCTGCTTCAATTCGTCCTGCTTCTTCTCCTTCTCCTTCTCTTTATCTTTCTCCTTGCCCGTTACTTTTGCTTCGACTTTTGCTTCGGCTTTTGGTTCCGCTCTTGCTTCCACATTGCGGTCATTCGGAGAGAAGTATCCGCTGCGGGTTCTTGCTTTCAATTCAGGCCTGCCAGGGAATCGCACTTCGATCTTTCGAAATCGCCCGTCGCGATACGACTCGACCGGCTCGTAAGCGAGGACGTAGTAGACTTCGTTATCCTCCATCACCCTTTGAAGTCCGCCTTTGAGATCGTTGGTGTTCTGCACCAGGTATCCGCCTGTATCGCGCGCCAGCGCGTGCATACCATCAGTTCGTGCCCGAATGCCGCTCGATTCGATGCGCTCGCGAACTCCGGGCAGCGACGGTTCAAATCCCGAAGGCTGAGATGCATCGCCGATGCCGAGTGTCGCCACGAGACCCCGCGAATCCAATGCGTAGATGACTACGCCCGATTTTGTAGCCGCGTCCGTAATGCGCCTGATATCGAAGTGCTTCATTGCGCTTGATCCGCCAAGAAAGAAGCCATCAGAGACCAGGACTGCAAGCTTCTGGCCCGGCAGGTCGCGAAGGCTGCGGATCATGCCCTCGAGCCCAATCAAAGTTGAAGTGGTGACGTGAGCGTTCTCGCCAACAATCATCCGGGCCTTGGTTTTTGCCTGCGTCGCTGCGCGTTCGCGAGCGGAAGCCGCCGAGCTGAGAGCTGTGGTACCCCGCGCCTGTTCTGCCTCGCCCGACGGGAACCGACGATGCCGCCTGGGGCTGCTCGACGCGTAGAATTTCCTGGATCGCAAGCTCGAGCGCATCCTGGTCGCCTATATCGATGAGCTCGGCCTGGTAGTCAGAGATTCTTGGAATGTCATGTGGCGACGTAGCGCGCCGTTCGCGAAACGTCAGCCGGTTGATCGCGCGTTCGAGAACTGAGCGATCCCGCGTGAATTGCTGCAAGAGGCCTATCTGACCACTTGTTGTAGCGACTGCAGTCTGATCGCCCGACATCAGATTGTCTTTGATGAAGCGGGTAAGCGCTCGCTTGGCGAGCAGGATGTTCTCGGCCGACATATGCAGATCATCGACCATCAGCACCAGGTACCGGCCGCGAGGCTCGAAACCCGGAGTTTCGGTGGACCCGGACCCGGACTCAGTAGCTGCTGGCGGCCGTTTGCGTTCACTCGAAAGCCATTTTGCCGGCCGGGCCGCAGTGCCCTCGGCAAAGTGAGTGATTACCTGCGCCTTTCCATCTTCGAGAAGTTGGAAGGTCTCGCGCTTGAGATCACGGACAAGCTTGCCGTCGCGGTCTGTGACTACAATATCGAGCTGGACGAGCTCAGTTGAAATGCGCGCGACGGGTTCCTGAGGGTTTTGTATGGCGAGTCCCGCGAACCCGAGCGCGACCAGCATCGTAATGATAGAATTGGAGAATGCCCAAGCGTACATTTTGGGAACGTACATCTTATCACCGAAGAAGCGGGGGGAGTAGGAGCGAGATGAGAAGCTATCAAGTGACAGGGAAGCAACTGGTCGTGCTGGCGCTGGTGACGGCGGTCTTTGCGGCGAGCGCGGTTGTCCTTTATGACAAGGTTGGCGCGCAGCTGCTGGGAAAGCTGGCTGGCGCGACGGAGGACGATCAGCGAGCGCGGACCGCAGCACGCCAGGTAGCTGGGATATGACCGATCCTTCAGTTGCGACGGACGAAAAGAACAATCTTGAAGTTTACCGCGCCATGAGTCCGGGTGTAGTCAACATCACATCGAAGACAATGGTCAGGGACTGGTTCAACGTCTATCCGCGGGAAGGCACGGGTTCGGGCTCGATCATCGATCCCGAGGGGCACATCCTGACGAACTTTCATGTGATCCAGGGAGCGCAGCAGCTCGATGTCGCGCTGGCAAATGATCATCACTACAAGGCGACAGTGGTCGGAGTCAGACCCGGACAACGATCTGGCAGTGATCAAGATCGTCGCTCCAAAAGAGACTTTGAAACCAATCCCGCTCGGCAGCTCAAAAGATGTTTTTGTCGGCCAGAAAGTGCTCGCGATCGGCAATCCGTTCGGGCTTGATCGGACTTTGACTACCGGAATTGTGTCGGGACTCTCGCGTCCGCTTCGCTCCGAATCTACGCAACGCCTGATCGAGGGCGTGATTCAAACTGATGCTTCGATCAATCCTGGCAATTCCGGAGGGCCGCTTCTCGATTCACACGGACGAATGATCGGAATCAATACGATGATCTACAGTCCGACTGGCGGATCGGTCGGTATCGGTTTTGCCGTTCCGGTAGACACCGCGAAAAGCGTGATTCCTGATTTAATTTCGAAAGGTCGCGTAATGCGGCCGAGACTTGGAATCATACCTTACGAGCTCGATGCGCGGCTGGCTGACGCACTCGAGCTTCCCGTCAAACAGGGACTGATGGTGATTCAGGTGGTTGAAGGCGGCGCCGCAGACGTTGCAGGAATTCGCGGTGGAACACAGCCTGCCCAGGTAGGTCAAAACATCATCTATCTTGGTGGTGACGTGATCACACGGATCAATGGACAGGTGATCAAGGGTCCCGACGATCTCGATCGAATTCTTCGCGAGCACAAGATCGGCGATCGCGTCGAGATCGAAGCCTACCGCAATTCCAAAAAGATGAACTTCACTGTGCAGCTAACCGAACCGC
>CAWEYR010000031.1:0-171971 GCA_963813345.1 uncultured Acidobacteriota bacterium
GACGGCATCGGGCGCCGGATGTGGCAACCTAAGGAGGAATTGAATGCGAGGAGTCCTTTTGGTAGTTCTCCTTGTTGCGGCAACAAGCATCAGAGTAACGGGACTTCAACAGGAGGCCGATGCAGGCTTTGACGCGAGAGTTGCACGCCCGGCCTTTACCAAGACCCATCCTAAGGTGCTTATTGACGAGGCCCACAACAATTTTCACACGGCAGGCGGCCGTTATAAGCCTTTCGCGACACTTCTGTCCAACGATGGTTACGAGGTCACTCCAGGCAAAGCGAAGTTCGAACCGGGCTCGCTCAAGGGCTACGACATACTTGTTATTGCAAATGCTCTGGGTGCTCCGAACATGGCCCTCGAAGGTGCAGACAGACCGGCATTCACAGATGCTGAGTGTGATGTAGTTCGTAACTGGGTGCAGGACGGAGGATCGCTTTTGTTGATTGCTGACCACGCGCCAATCGGCGGAGCGAACGAAATACTTTCGATGCGGTTCGCCGTCGAGATGAGCAAAGCCCACACACTCGATACGGCCCATGCTGATCTCAAGAACGGTGGAAATGATGGCTGGCTGATCTTTTCACGCGAGAATGGTCTCCTTGGAGATCATCCAATCACTCGCGGACGGGACTCAACCGAGAAGATCAGCAGCGTAACCACATTCACCGGCCAATCTCTCAAGGGACCGGAAGGAAGCGCGGCTTTTCTCAAACTGGCAGATACCGCTGGTGACCTTGATGTGAAGACCAGGAAAGAGGTTTCGGCCGCGGGGCGCGCGCAAGGAATTGCTCTCCGCGTTGGGAAAGGCCGTGTCGTCGTTCTTGGCGAAGCGGCGATGATGACCGCACAGCTCGCGGGCGCCAACAAAACGAAGTTTGGTATGAACAGAGAAGGTAATGATAACAAGCAACTGGCGCTCAATGTCATGCACTGGTTATCAGGACTCTGATTAAGAGTCATGTAATCTGTCGTCGAAAAGTTGTGACGTTGTTTGGGTCACTCGTCCCGTAACGGCGCCTCACCGGCCAACTCGATGCTGCGAGCGTCGGGCTGAGGGCTGGCGCAGGCGCTGCGAGTAGAGCATGCGCCGTAGGACAAAATGTTTATCGATCACAAGAGAAGAGTGGTCTAGCGCGGAGGCGCGGCATCGCGAGCGAAACGGATGCCGCTGCTCCGGCTGTCGCTCCTCGTGGCTGTAGATATTAGGGTCCTCCGGAGCCGGAAAATGGTCTATAAAAGGGGCTGTCGAAACTCCAGCCAGCTTGAAGCCTGCTGTGGCAACTTGTCTGACGAGTCACGGCACTCAAACTTTACGCGCCGGCCAGAGACCGGCGCTCCCAGGCTTTGGGTTGTGCCAGCCGCCAACGGGTTTGGCGATGCGATCGGCTTCCGGTGGGCCCCAGGTACCAGGGTCGTATTCATACACCGGTGTAACATCACCCAGGATGCCGTCGACAATCGCCCAGGCAGCTTCAACGACATCCTGCCGCACGAAACGCATGGCATCGCCGCGCATGGCTTCAGTCAGCAGTTGTTCGTAGGCGTCAACCTCATCCTTCTGAGTCCTCTCGGATTATCGAGAGTTCTTCCTCCATCGCCTCCATTTTTAGACCTGGCTTCTTGATACGTACCCCAAGGTTGATTGCAAAGTCGGGACCAAGACGGAAGCGAAGATAGTTTCTCCCAGGCATGATTCGATCGAGTGGCGGTCGGCGCAGTGTGACCAGAACTTCCGTGGCTGTCACAGGGAGCGATTTTCCGGCCCTGATCAGAAACGGTACGCCTGCCCATCGCCACGAGTTGATCTCGAGTCGCAAGGCGGCGAATGTCTCGACACGCGAGTCCGGTGCGACTCCCGGTTCGTCGCGGTAGCCGCGAAACTGGCCGCGCACCAGATCCGGCGGCGTGATCGGAGCGATCGTGCGAAAGATCTTGCATTGCTCATCGCGCAGCGATTCCGCGTACATATTGGTCGGCGGCTCTATTGCGAGCAGCGCTACTACCTGAAGCAAGTGATTCTGAATCACGTCACGAATTGCGCCCGTCTCGTCGTAAAACTTCCCGCGCCCGGCGATACCGAACGCTTCCGCCATAGTTATCTGGACGCTTCTCACGTAATTGCGATTCCATATAGGCTCGAGAAACGTGTTGCTGAAACGGAATAACAGAATGTTCTCGACTGCGTCCTTTGCGAGATAGTGATCGATCCGAAAGATTGCTGACTCCGGAAATATCGCGTTGAGCGTCTGGTTCAGCTCGCGAGCAGACTTGAGATCCCGCCCAAAAGGTTTCTCTACAATCAGTCGACCACGTGCAGCGCAGCCGGAGCCACCAAGCGCCTCGATGACGGTTGGAAAGAGACTCGGGGGAATTGCTAAGTAGTGAGCGGGCCGTTCGGAGGCACCCAGCGCGTTGCGAAGCTTTACAAAAGTCTGAGGATCTTTGTAGTCGCCGTCAATATACTGCATCAACTCGACCAGCCGCGCGAAAGCCACATCATCCACACCGCCGCCATATTCTTCGATACTCGCCCTCGCACGCTCTCGCAGCTGCTCGACTCCCCATTCTGACTTTGCGACACCTATCACCGGCACGTTGAGGCTCCCGCGCCGGATCATGTTTTGCAGTGCCGGAAATATCTTCTTGTAGGCAAGGTCGCCGGTTGCGCCAAAGAAGACCAGAGCATCGGAAAATTGATTGCTGTCATTCATACGCGAGACCACCAACCAGCAAGCTAAAGCTTGAACTCCAAACCAATGAATTGCATATTTCCAGAGGATGAGCAATCCTGCCACACTTCAGGTCAGCTTCCGTGAAATGTCTACCGCAGATATCGATGCGGGATTGCGCCTTTGCCGTGCCAGCCACTGGAATCAGACAACTCGCGACTGGGAGTTGTTTTCAAGCTTAGTCCGCACGGCTGCAGAGTCGCGGTGAAGGACGGGCTTGTGGTAGGAACGGTAACGACTGTGCGTTACGAAGAGCGGTTCTCGTGGATTGGCATGGTGCTTGTTGATCCTGCGGAGCGCGGTCAGGGAATAGGCTCACTGTTAATGTCTGAGGCGATGGATGTCTTGAATGACATTCCTTCGATACGGCTCGACGCTACACCCGCAGGACACAAGGTCTATGGAAGCTCAACTTCAAGGACGAATACGGGCTGAGCCGTATGGAAGCGAAGTGTCGAGAGAAAGATTCAGTACACAAGGCAATCCCGCGCGTCCGATGAGAGGAAAATCTTCCCGCAGTAGCTCGCACTGATCGCGACGTCTTTGGCGCTGATCGACGCCTGATTATCGAGTGGCTATTTGAAGGTGCTCCCGAGTACGCATGGGTTGTCGAAAATGCGGGAGATCTGGAAGACATTGTTGGATTTACGCTCGGCCGTCATGGATCCAATTTCGAGCACTTGGGCCTGTGATCGCGAAAGAGCAGCAGACAGCAAGGCAACTCGTGGCTGCTTGCCTTGAACAGCAGGTAGGTCGACGGTTTATACTAGATGTTTCGCACTTTGAGCCCGATTGGGTCTCCTGGCTTGAACACGCCGGTTTTCGCGAGCAGCGTCCATTCATACGGATGTTTTATCGTGACAATCCTTTTCCCGGCGTGCCGTCGAAACAGTTCGGCATTCTCGGGCCGGAGTTTGGTTGAAAGAGGAGATTATTACTATGACAAAGCACAATTCGTCGCGCCGCAGTTTTATCAAGCTTACAGCTACGGGCGCTCTTGGCACCGCAATCGGCTGGGATGCTGCAAGCTATGCGCGTATACCCGGGTCGAATGACCGGATAAGGGTTGGCATCGTCGGGTTTTCCGAACGAGCCACAGAAGCTCTGATTCCGGCATTCAGCGCCATTTCATCAGCGCAGAACTGCGAGATCACTGCCGTCTCCGATATCTGGAATCTTCATCGCGACGAAGGTGCGGCGTTCATCAACAAGCTGACCGGCAAATCGATCGCCAAGGCGCGCAACAATGACGAACTGTACGGGATGAAGGACGTTCAGGCGGTCATCATCTCAACCGCCGATCACCAGCACGCGCTCCATGGCGTCGAGGCAGTGCGCGCCGGACGAGACGCCTACATCGAAAAGCCGCTTGCGAATCAAATGGCCGATGCGCACGCGATTCTGAAGGCTGTCAAAGAAACAAATCGCGTTGTTCAGATCGGCACTCAACGGCGCAGCGCGCAAAATACATTGCGAGCGAAAGAGTTTCTGCAGACGGGCGAATTCGGTGAGATCACGATGGTCGAGATGTGCACCAATGCAAACCAGCCGTTGCGCTGGCGGCGGCCAGCTCTCGTAGCCTCGCTTCGCGCGGAAGACACAGATTGGAAGCGCTTCGTGATGCAACGAACGAAGGACGCTTTTGATGCGCATAAATACATCGAATTCCGTTTGTACTGGCCCTACTCATCAGGGATTCCTGATCAGTGGATGGTTCATCAGATTGATGCGTTACAGTTCATTACCGGATTGGCGCGCCCGCGAAGTGTTGTCGCGCAGGGAGGCATTTACAGCTGGCGCGACGGGCGTATCAATCCCGATACCTTAACGGCAGTCTTTGATTACGGTCCGTTGAATGATTCAACCAAAGGCTTTCAGGCCATCTATTCGAGCCGCATGAACAATTCCGCTGGCGGCAACCGTGATCTCTATTACTCGATCAATGGTACGCTCAACGTCACCACAGGGAAGTTGACGCCAGACGGCGGGCTGACAGAACGCTACGCGAAGAAAGTGGCGAAACCGACGACGCTGAAGGAGAGGATGCTCCTCAGTGAAGGTAAAGACAATCAAGCGACCGAGGCGGACACCGAGGCCGATTCTACGGTCGTTGCACATATGCGGAACTGGATAGATTGCGTCCGCAATCGCAAGTCGCCGGTAGCTGGAATCGAAGCCGGCTACAACCACTCGGTGGCCCTTTGCATGACGATCGCGGCATTGCACTCCGGCAAACGCGCCAGGTTCGACGACACCAAACAGGAAGTGATAGTCGGGTAGACGCAAATCCAAAGGGGTAGGAAGTAACCGCAAGCTGAAGCTTGAACTCAAACCTAAGGTTGTGGACCACGAGGTTTTGAGTTCAAGCTTCAGCTTGTTGGTTTGGAGCGAGATTGTTGATCGAAACTGAAGCTCAACTTGAGGATGCTCTCGCGTCGCCGAATCCTGCGGATGTTGAGCTCATGCGGCGCTTGCCGGGCGATGTCATCATCCTGGGTGCCGGCGGCAAGATGGGGCCATCGCTGGCGCGGCGGATCAGGAACGCGACTGAAGCCGCAGGCATCAACCGCCGCGTGATGGCGGTCTCGCGCTTTTCCTCGCGTCGATCGCGCGATGAGCTTGAAAGCGCGGGTGTCGAGACGATCGCATGCGACTTGCTTGACCGTGATCAGATTTCCAGTCTGCCAGCTTCTGAAAACGTCTTCTTTCTGGCGGGAAGAAAGTTTGGTTCGTCCGAACATGTCGACCTGACCTGGGCTATCAACAGCTATGTGCCCGGGCTGGTGGCCGAACATTATCGGGGTTCGCGAATTGTAGTTTTCTCGACCGGCAATGTTTATCCACAGGTCAAAGCCACTTCGCGCGGTTCGATAGAAACGGATGCACCGATGCCCCTGGGCGAGTATGCCCAATCGTGCCTCGGACGCGAACGCGTCTTCGAGTATTTCTCCCGAGTGCAAGGGACGCCCACACTGATTTTCCGGCTCAACTACGCTGTTGATCTGCGTTACGGCGTACTGGTTGATATCGCACGAAAAGTTCATGCTGGCCAACCGGTCGACCTTTCAGTGCCGAGCGCTAATGTAATCTGGCAGGGTGACGCGAATTCGTATGCTCTGCGCAGTCTTGATCTGTGCGAATCGCCAGCGCGCATTCTGAATGTGACTGGTCCGGAAACTGTATCAGTACGCGATGCAGCCGAGTTCTTTGCCCGCAGTTTCGGCCGTGAGCCGATATTCTGCGGAGAGGAGTCCGAATCGGCACTACTCAGCAACGCGTCGCTTTGTCATTCGCTGCTTGGTTATCCGACGATCACGGCAGAGATGTTGATGGAATGGGTAGCGCACTGGGTCAATGCCGGGGGAGCTAGCCTCGGGTTACCAACGAAGTTTGAGGTTACTGACGGGAAATACTAGTTGCCTGGGAGCGCTGGCCTCTGGCCGGCCACGAGCCGCGAAGCGTGCGAGTCGTGGAGAGTCATTGTGCTGAAGACTCGCACGCTTCGCGGCTCGTGGCCGGCCAGAGGCCAGCGCTCCCAGGCGTCAGGTAAATCGCATGCCTGTTGACGAAACAATCCGCGATGCGCTATTTGGCGGGTTGGTGATTCCTGCGCATCCGCTGGCGCTCAACTCTGAACGTAAGCTTGATGAACGGCGACAGGTCGCATTGACTCGATACTACTGCGATGCCGGTGCAGGTGGAATTGCCGTCGGAGTGCACACCACTCAATTTGCAATCAGAGCACCTGAAATTGGATTGTTCGCGCCAGTCCTTAGATTGGCAGTCGAGACCGTGCGCAGCTTTGAGAGGGAGCACAACAGGCATCTGGTCAAGGTTGCGGGCGTCTGCGGCGCGTCACCTCAAGCTGTCAATGAAGCGGAATTCGCTCGTGAAAGCGGCTACGACGCGTGTCTTCTCAGTTTGAGTGCGCTCGCCGGTGCAGACAACCTGGAACTCATCGAGCATTGCCGACGAGTCGCTGGCATCATTCCTCTTGTGGGTTTCTATTTGCAGCCGGCAGTTGGCGGTCGAGTCCTCGACTACCGGTTCTGGCGGGAATTCCTGGAGATAGAGAATGTCGTGGCGATCAAGGTCGCCCCTTTCAACCGCTATCATACACTGGACGTTGCCCGCGCCCTTGCAGACAGCGGACGTCACAACAGCGTGGCTCTTTATACGGGGAACGATGACAACATCGTAGCCGACCTGTTGACCGAATTTCGATTCGGCACCCCGGACAGTAACAGGCAAATGCGAAACATTCATTTTGCGGGCGGGCTACTGGGACATTGGGCTGTATGGACGAAACGCGCGGTTGAAATGCTGGATGCAGTGCGCGAGTGCAAACAGAACGGCGGTCGCAACACTTATGATTTGCTGGCGCGGTCGGCAGAGAATACTGATGCGAATGCGGCACTCTTTGACGTGAAGCACGATTTCGCAGGTTGCATTGCGGGCCTTCACGAGGTGCTGCGCCGTCAGGGATTGATGGCGGGACGGTGGTGTCTGACCCGCACGAAGACCTTTCGCCGGGGCAGATGGAAGAGATTGACCGTATCTATGAGTGGTATCCGCACCTCAATGACGATGATTTTGTCGCGCAGAATCTCGAACGATGGTTGAGTTGAGTTAAGTTGAGTTGAGATGACAAGAACCGTCGCGGCACTTTCTCTCCTCGCGTTCGCCATGTTTCAAACCGGACTGGCGACTGCCGACACGATCTACTACAACGGCAAGATCATAACGCTCTGGGACGCTCATCCAGTCTGCGAAGCTGTGGCTATTCGCGGGAATCGCTTTATCGCAGTTGGGTCGAATGCCGAGATATTGAAGACTGCCGGTCCGGCAACGAAGCGGGTTGATCTGCAGGGTCGCACTGTACTTCCAGGTTTGATTGACAGCCACACGCATCCGATCATGGCAGCTTTGAGCGAGCTGGATGCACCGCTTCCGCCTTTCAATTCGATCGCAGACATCCAGAACTACATTCGCGGGCAAGCTGCGCGGAGCAGGCAGGGCCAGGTGATTCTCGTTCCCAAGGTCTTCGCTCCGCGGTTGCGTGAGCGTCGCTATCCAACGCGATACGAACTGGACGCGGCTGCGTCTGACAGGCCCGTGATCGCGGACAACGGCTATGCTGGCGTAGTCAACTCATTCCTGCTCGACAAACTGAAAATCACGCGCGACACGCCGCAGCCCGCCAACGGAAAGATAATCAAAGACAGCAAAGGCGAGCCGACAGGGTTGATTCTGGGCGCACCGCAATTGCTCGCGGAATTGCGGCGTGAGCGAACGGTCACGCAGAGTGAAATGGTAGAAGCGTTGAGACGCATGCAGCAGAGTTACAATCGCGTTGGCATCACCTCAACGATTGATCGCGGGCAGGATGCGCAGGGCTTTCGCGTCTATCAGGAGCTTCAGCGAAAGGGATGGCAGACCGTCCGTACTTCTATCACGTATCGCATCAGCGGCCAGGGTACACCCGCAGCAGCGCGCGCTGAGATCGAGCGCCTTCCGTTCGTCACGGGCTGGGGTGATGACTGGCTGCGCGTCGGATCGTTAAAGATAGTCATGGATGGCGGCATCCTCATCGGGACGGCTTATCTGCGCGAGCCGTATGGCAATGACACAAATGTCTACGGCTATCACGACCCGGACTATCGCGGTGTTCTTTCGGTTCCCCGTGAAAACGTGTTTGAGATTGCGCGTGCCGCGAACGAGCTTGGGTGGCAAATGACGGCACATGTCACAGGCGGAGGCTCGCTTGACGTGCTGCTCGATGCTTACGAGGCGGCCGACCGGGAACATTCAATCCGTGACCGCCGCTTTTCAGTTACCCACGGTAACTTTCCGAACGAGCAGGCTATCGCTCGCGCGAGGAAACTTGGCGTCGTATTCGACTGTCAGCCGATGTGGCATCATCTCGATGCGCCAGTGGTCAGGAATGTGTTGGGGCCTGAGCGAACGGCTCATTTTCTGCCATTGCGGTCGTTATTCGACGCAGGCGTCGTCGTTGCCGGAGGTTCGGATCAATGATCCGTTTCGATCCGCGTGTGTCGACCAATCCCTATCATCCTTTCTTTGGGATGTGGATGGCGATTACAAGACAGACTGTTGATGGCACGGTCATCAACCCTGAGCAGCGCGTCACGCGTGAGCAGGCGTTACGAATGTGGACGCTCAATGGTGCCTATCTTTCGTTTGAGGAGAAGAGCAAAGGCTCGATCGAGCCAGGAAAGCTCGCGGATTTGATCGTTATCTCCAAAGATGTTCTCTCGTGCCCGATCGACGAAATCAAATCGATTGAGGCGCTGATGACCGTGGTTGACGGCAAAGAGGTGTATCGTACTGGCATGTAGTCTGAGCTATGGAGCTCAGGTCTCCAGGCTGTGCTCCCAGGCATCACCAGAAAGCTGGACGCCTGGTTTGGGTATCATGGCTAGCTGATCCCCCTACTGGTTCCTCAGTAGTCAGCGCTCTTCACAAAATAAATAAAAGATAGAAAGAAGATAGAACGCTAGAAGAGATGAAGTAGAAGTCTTTCCGTGTATCTCTTTCCGAAGTCTGTCTGTAGGTTTCCTATGATTAGGCACGGAGTCGAGAGTCGTGGGAGATAAGGTGTGCGGTTCCTGTTCCCGCAGGAATCACGCGTCTTCGTGCTAATCACAATCCATTCCACTTGAGGAGATTATTAATGCAACGCTCCGCCAGTTACGCTATATCCGCGTGTCTATTGATCTGCGCGCTGACCGCGACGGCCTTTGCGCAAGCTCCTGTAGGAACCCTGACCGGTACGGTAGCCGACCCGTCAGGGGCGATCATAAAGAACGCTGAAATCACTATTCGCAACAAAGCCACCGGTGCCGAACGCAAGTTGACATCGAATGATGAGGGCACCTTTTCCGCGCCGGCTCTGCCTGCCGGAGAATACGAAGTTCAGGCCCAGGTTGAAGGCTTCCGCACACTACTGCACCAGGTCCGATCGCTACCGGGTCGATCGTCAAAGTCGATTTGAACCTGGAGATCGGGCAGAAGACCGAGATTGTGACCGTCACCAGCAGTGGCGCGGAAAAACTCAATCACGAGTCCCACTCGATTGACGGCGTCATTACGCGGCAGAAGATTCAGGAGCTGCCGCTCAACGGCCGCAGCTTTCTGCAGCTCGCATTCCTGGAGCCGGGCGTGACGGCCAGTCCAGGGACGACCTCGCAATACAACTCACTCTTCTCGGTGTCGATTCTCGGCGGCGACTCGAACAAGACGGCGATCACGGTGGATGGCGGAAACGTCCGCAACTCGATCGAGGGAGAGACGGGGATGAACTTCTCGCAGGAAGTCGTGCAGGAGTTTCAGCTTTCATCTTCCAACTTCGACCTTTCGACCGGAATCACCAGCGTCGGTGCAGTCAACATCGTGACGCGCACGGGCGGCAACGAGTATCACGGATCAGGCTACTTCTTCTTCCGCGACCACAATATGGCGGCCTATCCGGGTCTCGCGGCGCGACCCGCTCAGTCCGGACCCGTTCTTCGCGCGCCGCAATCCCGGCGTATGGGTCGGCGGGCCGATCATCAAGAATCGCCTTTTCTTCTTTACGAACTACGAATATACAAACCAGACTGGGGTCGTCCCCTATCAACCAAATCTGCCGTCGGCGAGCGCGCTGGCGGGGAATTTCAGCAGTCCCTACTCCGGCCATCTGTTCAGCACGCGCATTGACTGGAAGGTTTCGGACAACCACAACGCATTCCTCCGTTATTCGCACGACCAGAACCGGGGATTCGGTCCGAACGGAGGCCCGGTACTGCCGTCGAATTGGCTTCAGAACAAGAACTTCTCTGATCAGGGTGTGATTGGCATCACGTCAGCATTCGGCCCTACCCTGGTCAATGATTTCCGCTTCAACTTGACATACTGGCAGAATCGAAATCTCTTCCCGGACAGCAACGTCTGCGAAGGATGCCTCGGTCTCAATTTCCCGCAGCTCAACATCAATGGCACGAATGTGACTGTTGGCAACACATCAAACGCGACCCAGGGTCGTGACCTTCGCCGCTTCACGTTCATCGATACATTGACCTGGCAGAAGGGGTCACACCGGTTCCGCTTCGGCACCGAGCTCGAATACGCGCCTGGAACCGGGTTCTGGGGCTTTTGCGATCCCGGCGTGCACGGTTGGATTCTCGCCTGAATTCATCAACGCCACGGTCAGACCCGCACTCCCGCCGGCATTATTCGCCGCGCTCTTTCCCGGTGTTGCCGACAACGATCAAAACTGATCAGGACTTGTTGAATCTGCCGTTTGCAGGCGCCGTTGTTGGCGTTGGCGATCCTGCTCAACCGCCTCCGTACAATCTCGACAAAGCGAAGGTGAACAGCCGCTACCGCTTTTTCGGTCAGGACACGTGGAGACTGAAGCCTAACTTTACGCTGAACTATGGTCTTGCGTGGAACTTTGAGAGCACCCTCGTCAATCGCGATCTGGATAAGCCGGCTTATCTGGCTCCGCTCTACGGGAGTGATCTCAGCCCGACAGAAAACAACTACAATAACTTCTCGCCTTCGCTGGGTTTTGCCTGGAGTTTTGGCAAAAACACAGTTGTGCGCGCAGGTGCAGGTATCTACTGGGATACGGAACTCCTTTGGCGCCGCCTCGAGGAGCGTGCGTCTATCGGCCCGGTTGGCAATGGTCGTGTTCAAGTTCCACATAGCAGCTTCACCAACATATTCCCGGGAATACTGAATGTGGGTGCGGGCGGGACACCGGTACCGATTGGTGCGCCGCTTCCTTCCAACACTGTCACCAACCTGACAATTCGCCAGTTCATGCAGATTTACAATGCACAGATTGGCGCAATTCAGCAGGCGCTTGCCCCCAGCAACGATCTCTCGATTCGACAGATCCAGATTGTCAAATCAGGGGCGAACCTTTACCCGCACGAGTATCCGGTTCAGCGCAGCTATCACATGAACGTCGGCATACAGCACGACCTTGGTCACGACATGGTGCTCAATGTCGACTTCGTTCGGCGGGTCTTTGTGAATACTCTGCTCGGCGCGCTTGACTACAACCGGTTCAACCGGCGCATCAACGGTGTGCAGACGCCCGGTGATTCCGCTTTGCACGACGGCTGCACAGCGGAGTGATCCAAACGCGCAATGTTCAAATGGAGCTATCACGTTCTGGACCCCTGCAGGTCGCGACGTATACAACGGGCTGCTCGTCAAGTTCGACAAACGCTTTTCAAAGCGGTACCTGCTGACTGCATCCTATGCTCTGACTGATCGTCACGGAATCAACGGCGTACTCAATCTGGACGACCGCGATTCAACGTGGGGTCCGCAGGGTGGCCGTCACATCTTGAACATCTCGGGGTTGGTTGATCTTCCGTGGAATATCCAGATCGGATTCATATCGGCGTTCGGAAGTCGTGGAGCGCTGATGCCTACGGTAAGCGGCGTTGATCTTGATGGCGACGGAACAACTACAGAGGTGTTGCCTGGCCTCGAGTTCAACTGTTTCAACCGCGGATGCGGCAAAGACGATCTGGTCAAAGGCATAGCCGCGTGGAATCAGATGTACAAAGACAAGAAGGATGCGCGGGGCACGAACATCCCGCAGTTGGTACAGCCCACTGACTATGAGTTTGGCGACAGCTTCACGTCACAGGACATTCGCGTGACCAAGAACTTCGAGTTCAAGGAGCGTTACAAGATCTCCGTCTTTGGAGAGATGTTCAACGTCTTCAACGTTGCCAACCTGAGTGGTTACAGTTTCAACCTCATCAACACCGGTGCATTCGGCAAACCGACTCAAAGGGCCTCACAGGTCTTCGGATCGGGCGGCCCTCGTGCATTGCAGATCGGTGCTCGAGTGAACTTCTAAGGGAAAGGGGTCAGGGGTCAGGGGTCAGGGGTCAGTTGTGAGTTTGAGTTCAAGCTTTAGCTTGTGGTTCGAATGTAACCACAAGCTAAAGCTTGAACTCAAACTCACTGACCCCCGACCCCCGACCCCCGACCCCCGACCCCCTCTTCAAAAGCTCAGTCTATCTTTCAGCGCACGCACGCGGTCGCGCGCTACCGTCAGTTCAGTATGCTTCGCGTCTTTGAGGCGTACGAGGAGTCGTGCGCCGAACCATGAGTGAATCTCTTCAACGTAGTCAAGATTGAGCACGATCGCGCGGTGAATGCGAACGAAAGTCGAAGGATCGAGCTCTTGTTCGAGTTCCGCCAGTGAACGGTCTACAATCTGGTCGCCACTAGCGGTGGCAGCAAACGTCACCTTATCACGCACAAAGAAATGGCTGATCTGCGCGAGTTCAATGAACCGAACGCGATCGCCGCTCCGTGACGCAATTCGCGTTGGATAGCTGCGCGCGCGGTTCTCGACTGCTGCGGTCAGCGTTGCAAAAATGTTCCGGAAGTCCGGTTGCGCTGAGCCATTGTGCCCTGCTACAAGCCGTTCGAGTTTGTTCAACGCTCGATCCAACTGAGCCGGCTCGACTGGCTTTAAAAGATAATCGATCGAGTGGACCTTGAATGCCTGAAGTGCGTAATCGTCATGCGCCGTAGTGAAGACTACAAACGGCTGCCAGGCGAGACGCTCAAGCAGATCGAAACCGGACAAGCCCGGCATGTGGATATCGAGAAACAGAGCGTCGATAGGGTTCCTGGCGAGTTGCTCAAGTGCAGCTTCGGGGTCGGACTCGGCTCCCACGATTTCTACGCGGCCTGTCTTTTTGAGCATTCTGGAAAGGCGTTCGAGCGCCAGGGTCTCATCATCCACCAGAAATACACTCAGACGCGAAGATGTGATCATTCGAGTTCTTATACTTCAGTGGACTCGCGCGGCAACGTGATGCTCACTGTCGCACCACCCTCGATGGTCACAAAATCGAGTTTCGCGCGATTGCCATAGAGTGATCTCAGCCGGGCCTGAAGAATATCCAGCCCATGTCCGGCACGGATCGCTTCGGGAGAAAAGCCGGGACCATCGTCGCGGACTTCGAGAACAATGCTGTTACCATCAACCCGGGCCGTAACGCGGATCTCGCCTCCACTCCGCCGCGTTGCGATTGCGTGTTTGACACTGTTCTCAACAAGCGTCTGTAACGCGAAAGGCGGAACGCCATTGGCATTCAGTTCATCGGGGACGTCGATGCTAAAGCGCAATCGGGAATTGAATCGTGCCTGCTCAATCGCAAGATAATCGTTAACCAGCTTCAACTCCCGCCGCAGCGGCACCATTTGGCCTTCGTTTGTGTCGAGTGAGTATCTCAGCAACGCAGCCAGCTGCTCGACCATTCTTTCAGCGCGGTCGGGCTGCTCACGAATCAGCGAAGAGATCGAGTTCAGCGTGTTGAAAAGGAAATGCGGCCGGACGCGTGACTCGAGTGAAGAGAGTTGCGCGGCTATCGCTGTTTTGCGCGCACGTTCCTCTGCCAGCTGTCGGGCGTGCAATTGCATTGTTGCTGCCTCGAGCTTGCCTCGCAGATTCTCATAAAGGTAAAAGCTGATACCGAAGAACAGACTCAGCATCACCGAGAATCGAAAGCTGCGTCTCGTGATTTCTACATACTCGCCGAAAGAATGCTCGCCCGTCGCAATCACAACCCATCCGCCAAGCAATGTACCCACCGATGCCGGAAGCAGGATTGATGCAATCAGGAGAACCCAGTTGAGCGGAAACGGCCGGCGCGAGATGTATGCCCAGCTTTGCGATGCGGTGTAGAACATGAACGAGCCGATGCACGCCGAATAAATGAACGAGGTCGACAATTCCCAAAGAAACGAGTGTGAATGACCATCGAAATGTAGCCGTTGCTTGAGCAGCATCGACGCGACCGTTGCCGCAACAATCACAAAGAGCCAGGACCTCCAGTCTCCGGCGAATGCGCTCTTTGCGGAACGGACAACCCTGGACGTCTTTACAACCAGGCCGACAGATAATCCCTGTGCTTTTCGTTCCATATCAGCGCCAGCTTAATCCTAAAGCTGCTGAATCGAAACAGTCAGGCGTAGCGCCTGGTTCAGTTGCGTTTCTGGAAACGAGTCAACAAATCTTTCATCCTGGAGTCGACGCGAATCGCTTCGGCGAAGTCACGCTCTGCCTGAGCATGAAGATCCATTTCAAGACATAGAATTCCGCGATTCATCAATGCCTTTGCAAAGTCCGGCTTCTTTCGGATGGCAGAATCATAGTCGTCCATCGCGCCACTCAGGTCATCACGGAGATGCTTCAGGACCCCCCGATCATTAAGGGCTGCAGCCAGATCAGGGTCGATAGAGAGCGCTTTATTCAAATCGCGTTCTGCCTCGTCCAGCCTCTTCTGACGGAGGAAGACAGAGGCCCGGGCAAGCCACGTGCCTGCCCTCGACGGGTCCGTCGCAATCGCAAGCTCGAAATCAGCCAGAGCCCTGCGCTCGTCGCCTTTTGCCAGCCATTTCGCACCCCGGTCGAGGTAAGATGCGGCGGTAGTCGATCGCGAGGTTTGTGCGTTTACCGGGAAACTGATCCAATCGATATGAGTGCAAGTCCCAGAGCCATGACGCCAGAATGCACTTCAGCGTCCTCAATTCCGTTGTCCTCCTCTCCCGAGTAACAAAACTTCCGTGAGGGAGGACATTAACGTGATTTCACTTCCGGATGGAACTCAAGTCTGACCAGGGCGCAGGATCACTCCCGAAAGGCGAAATCCGCGGGCTGAAACGCACAGCGGGGAGAGGGGTTCACGCGAAGTCGCGAAGACGCGAAGAAGAACAAAAGAAGTAGAAGGCACGGAAACGATCGACCATGTCGTCAACAATGTCCGGTTTTCTTCTTCGCGTCTTCGCGCCTTCGCGTGAATACCTGCCTCCTAACCGAGCGCGGCCCTTACCTATCAGGAATCTGGGTACTTTGACGCGCGGATGGCTTAAGCAGATCGATTGGCCGGTGGTTGATAGGTGTCTTCGATACAGCGGGTTGCAGTTGTATGAACGGTTCACCTGGAGCGATTCACAGCACACGCGTCTGAATGGACGTGGTCGTCTGCCTCGGCATTGAACCGACAAACAGACGAATCGAGATAGATATGGTTGTCGTAGTCGAGTTTCGAGGAGATCAAACTCTCGAGTGAGCGAATCTACTGGGATCACGCAACTGTGTTGAGACAGGTGGGGCTGCCCTTATAGAAATAGCTGCCCTTACTTCATCGAGAAATTTCGGCACTTTTACTCGCGGGTCACCCTCTCCGAGTGTCTCAATAGGAAGATAACCTCGATATCCGGCGTCGCGGACAATGCTTACAATGCGGCGGACGTCTGTCTTTACTTCTTTGCCATCAAGATAGAGATTCTCTTTGATCTGCCAGGTGGCCGCGTGACGCGCGAGCTTCGCGATTTCGGCATATGAATCACCATTGCGAAAACTGCCGATGTCAAGATTCAACGCCAGCCACTCTGAATTGACATCCGCGAGTGCACGAAGAGCGTGGTCGGCAGTCTCGATGAAATCCGCGTGATTCTGCAACACGATCATTACACCAAACCTGCTCCCATACTCCGCACATTCGCGCAGTGCCTCGGCAAGCCAGGTGTTGACCTTGTCTCGCGTCGTTTCAGGCGGCACGCCGCGCCCGGAGAAAACACGCAGGACCGGCGCTCCAAGCCTTGCTGAAAACCCAACCCATCGCTTGACCAGTTCGACTTCGGCTTTCCGGCGTGCCGGGTCTGCGATCGTGAAGTCGTTACGTACACCTGTTCCGCTGATGTCGAGACCAAGCCGGAACGCTTTGCGCTTGATTCGGTAAACATAACTGTCATCCGGCAACTCCGGATATCCGGGGAAGTAATATCCAGTCGGATCGACAGCATCAAAACCAAGGCCCGCACAGAACTCGAGAACTTCATCGAGACTCATCTGACCGTCGCGGAGCGGTCTGTTGAATGAATACAGATTACAACTCAGCTTGATGTGCGCTCGACCAGTACGATTCTGGGATGACTGCGCGCAGGACGTCGTTTGATGAAGGTCCAGGAGCGATCGCGGAGAGTGGAATCGCAGCCGCGCTTTTGAGAAGGAGTCTGCGTCCTTCGAGCGTTGAGTCATTCTTCGAACGTGCCGATTCCATCCCTGGGCTCCTTTTCACAATGTCCAGCCCCGGCGATATTCGCGGCGCACGTATTGCTGCGCTTCTGCAACATTGATGACCTTCATTGCCGCGCTATCCCAGGACACTTTCTTTCCAGCTCGCAGCGCCAGATTGCCCAGCAACAATGTCTCGGTGACCGGGCCTTCGAACTCAAAATTCGCGCCGCCGGGACTTCCACCCTTGCACGCGTCAATCCACTCCCGGGTGTTTCCGGCAGAGCGCGGGAGCGTCTTCGGCGGCTGCACGAACTCCTGCATTCGCGTCTCGGGGATCAGTTTCGGGTTTGCGCCGTTGAATCCGCACATGATGGTTCCCCGGTCACCCACAAAGAGCAGCCCTTCATTTTCTCTTCCCATCTGCCTGTTCTCTTCGAGCTCCACCGGGCGCGGCGGTCTCAACCCGCCGTCATACCAGGTCAACTTGACGGGCGGCATATCGCCGCGCGCTGGAAAGCGAAAGTGGATGATCGACGCAACCGGAAAAGTCTCTGGAAACGTGCGGGTCGAACTTGCCTCAACACTCTCGGGCGAGCCCAGCTTCAAGACGCGGTGAATAGTGTCAAAGCTGTAGCAGCCCATGTCACCTAAGGCTCCGTTGCCAAAATCGAACCAACCGCGCCAGACGAATGGGAGATATGCGCGGTTGTAAGGACGAAACGGCGCCGGGCCGAGCCACAGGTCCCAATCGAATGTCGAGGGCACAGGTTCTTCGTTGGCAGGCCGCTCGATTCCCTGCGGCCAGAATGGACGAGTTGACCAGTTATGCACTTCGCGGACGGGACCGATTGCGCCGGACCAGATCCATTCACACAAAAGACGCGTAGCCTCCGAGGCCTGATTGCCAACTGCAACCTGGGTCGCGACTTTTGTTTCTTTCGCAACCTCCGCAAGCCGTCGTGCTTCATAGATTGAATGTGTCATTGGCTTCTGGCAGAAGACATGCTTCTGCTTCTTCATCGACGCAGTCGCGATCATAGCGTGCGAATGATCCGGAGTGCCGATGATCACAGCATCGAGGTCCTTCTCTTTCTCAAGCAGCTCACGGTAATCGATGTACGCTGTGCATCCCTTGAAACTACCTGACTCCGACTGTTTCGCGTAATAAGCCTCGACGAGCCGGCGGGCAGGGTCACGCCCGGCTGTCGGACCTTTCCAGTCTTGTCCCCAATCCGTATTGCCGATGAGAGCACGTTCCTTGTCACGAAGCTCGTTCTGATTCCACTCGACATAGTCGCTGCTTTCCTTGTTCACATCACAGACGGCGACGACCTGCAGATCGGCTTCCTTGAGGAAGTCCATCATGACGCGCGTACCCTGTGCGCCAACGCCGATGCACGCTGCGGTAATCTTGTCGCTCGGAGCAATGTGTCCGCGCCCTCCGAGCACATGTCGCGGGACAACAGTGAGCGCAGCTGCCGATACTGCTCCACCGAAGGAAAGCTGCGTCTTTCTCGAACTGGCATGTTGGATCCTCCGCTTGTTCACCGGCTGCCGCTTTGCGGCAGCCGCAAGCTAAAGCTTGAACTCAAACCCAATGAGTTTGAGTTCAAGCTTTAGCTTGCCGCCGTCGCCGAAGGCGACGGCGAAGGCATTCGGACGTCGACCGTTACTTCGCCGCCGACATTTCTGTGTGCACGCGCTCGAGAAGCTTTTTCGTAGCGCGAATGCCGTCGGGTTCGCTGAGCACGTTGCCGCTGTACTCGATGCCGACGTATCCGCGGTAACCGGCATCGAGCACGATCTTCATCATTCGCCTGTAATCGATGCGCGTTTCATTTCCCTGCTCATCAAAAGTACCCGACTTGGCACTGACGCCTTTGGCGAACGGCATCAACTCCTTGACCCCCAGATAGCGGTCGTATTGCTCGCCATTCCCCAGATTGAAATTGCCAAAATCAGGCAGCGTTCCGCAGCGAGGATGCTTGACCTTCCTGATGACCGCGGACAGCCAGGCTCCGTTAGAGGACAAGCCGCCGTGATTCTCGACAATGATATTGATTTCGCGACTGGCTCCGAACTCGGTCAGCCGGCTGAGCCCATCGGCAGCCCGTGCAAGTTGTTCGTCATAGCTTCCCTGGCTCTGGGCGTTGACGCGGATCGAGTGACAGCCGAGAAACTTTGCAGCATCTACCCACTTGTAATGATTCTCGACTGCCTGTTTGCGCTTTGATTCGTCGGCGTCTCCGAGTGCGCCTTCGTTGTCGATCATGATCAACACGTTCTTGACTCCCAGATCGCTCGCGCGTTTCTTCAGCTCGGCCAGGTATTTCTGATCGGTAGCCTTGTCCTTGAAGAATTGATTGACATACTCGATGGCATCGATACCGAAGTCGTTCTTCGCGGTTCGAGCGAAGTCCAGGTTATCGAGCTTTCCAGCGAAGAGAGTACGATTGAGTGACCACTCCGCTAGTGAAATCCGAAAGAGCGGCTCTTTCGACTGGGCATAGAGTTCTTCGCCGGCCATGCTCATGAGGCCAATATCGGCGGCGAAGAACGCGGATTGTCCTAAAAACTCCCGGCGATCGATTAGTGAAATCATGGGTGTAGTCCTCAGTTATTCCAGGTCTGCACTTCAAGCCTTCCGCTTTCGGTCTCTCGTAGGCTAGGCTGTGAAGGCAAGCGGTGAGCCTCAACATAGACTGTCTGCGCTTGTGATTCTACAATCAACCCCGGAGGAATGATGAAGAGAAATGTTCTTTATTTATTTTGCCTGGCCAGCTTGACGGTCGTTATCGCGTCGTGCGCATACGAAGCACCGCGTACCGAGAAAGCGGCTTCACCGTCTACCGCAGCCGCGCGCTCCAGCATCACAAGCAATGACCTTCTGAATCACATCAAGGTGCTCGCCTCTGATGAATACGAAGGGCGCGCTCCGGGAACAAAAGGCGAAGACCTGACCGTCAACTACCTGACTGAACAGTTCAAGAAGCTCGGTCTCAAGCCGGGAAATCCTGATGGAACATTTGTTCAGAAAGTTCCTCTCGCTGGATTCACGCCGCAGCCGGCACTCTCCTTTGTTGCAGGCGGAAAGCCATTGAAACTTGATTACGCCACGGATTACATCGCGCGTTCTTTGCGTTATGTGCCGGAAGTGAAGGTTGAGAACTCCGATGTTGTCTTCGTTGGATATGGAGTGGTTGCACCCGAGTACGGCTGGGACGATTTCAAGGGCGTCGATGTCAAAGGCAAGACGATTGTGTTTCTGGTAAACGACCCGGCAATACCTGATCCAGTCAGATCCGGCGAAACTCGATGAGAAGATGTTCAAAGGTAAGGCGATGACCTACTACGGGCGCTGGACATACAAATTCGAGATCGCATCGGAGAAAGGCGCCGCCGCAGCCATCGTTGTTCACGAAACGGGTCCGGCAGGTTATCCATTCGCAGCGCTTGCAAGCTGGCGAGGTGAGAATTTTGATATTCGTGCTGCTGACAAGAATATGAGCCGCGTTTCAGCTGAAGCCTGGATGACGGATACGAAAGCAAGAGAGTTGTTCCGAGCCGCTGGGAAGGACTTTGATGAGCTGAAGAAGGCAGCGCTTAGCCGCGATTTCAAACCCGTCGCGCTCGGCGCAAAAGCGAATTTGTCGATCAAGACGACTTTGAGAGAGATTGACTCTCAAAATGTTGTGGCAAAACTTGAAGGATCGGATGCGAAGCTCAAGGACGAATATGTGATCTACACCGCGCATTGGGATCATATGGGCCGCGATCCGAAGCTCACCGGTGATCAGATATTCAATGGCGCTCTCGATAATGCATCCGGTACTGCGGGTTTGCTCGAGATAGCGAAGGCGTTTACAAAGCTCGAGTCGCCTCCGAAGCGTTCAGTGCTATTCCTTGCGGTAACAGCAGAGGAGAAGGGCCTGCTCGGCGCGAAGTTCTATGCAAATAATCCGCTCTATCCCCTTGAGCGTACGCTTGCCGATATCAACATGGATGGCGTCAATCAGTGGGGTCCGGCCAATGATGTGATTGTCGTTGGGCTCGGGAATTCAACTCTTGATGATGTCATCACGGAAGCGGCAAAGGAGCGCGGCCGTACGATCAAACCGGATGCTGAACCGGAAAAGGGTTTCTTTTATCGCTCCGATCATTTCGAGTTTGCCAAGCACGGCGTTCCGGCTCTCTACACGGATTCAGGCAAAGATTTCATCGGCAAGCCTCAGGAATACGGGATGAAGAAGCGCGATGAATACACGACAAACGACTACCACAAAGTTTCGGATGAGGTGAAACCGGACTGGGACTTGTCCGGAGCGGTCGAGGATTTGCAGCTCCTTTTCGAAACGGGATACAAGGTAGTTCAGGCCGACAAGTGGCCCGAGTGGAAGCAGGGAACTGAGTTCAAAGCAAAACGCGAAGCGATGCTCAAGACGAGCGGATCTTAGTGAAACGGTGACTTCGCAGCCTGCGACTCTTGGGAGTGCGGCCGGCTAGCCTGGCGCGGCGCTGCTTCGAGCGCGATCCCGCTGAGCGGTGCGAGAACGTAGCCAGCGGTTGAGTCTTCGAAACCCCTGGATCGATTGCAGTGACCAATGCATCCCGGAGGGATGCGAGTAAAGACGGACACGTTTCACCAGATCCGTTTCTCGCATCCCTCCGGGACGCAATCGTTCTCACGGATGCAATCGGGGTTTCGAGACTCAACCCTGGCTAGTCTTTACGCCTCCGGCGTAAGACAGATTCCAAACGTCTAGACTCCAGGCGCCAGACTTCAGCCTGGCGCTCCCAGGTCACGAGCGAAGTCGGTGTGGTAATCACTGAGAATGATTGGCTCATTGATTGTCTACTCAGGTTTCCTTATCGCGATAGCCGGGCTTCTTCTCGTCATACGCCCGGTCCGGCGCCTTGGCATAACAAAACGCTCGCGCGGACTGGCAGTAGCTGGAGCCGGAGCGGCTATGGCGATCATCGGCTTGCTGGCGCCGGCGTTAGAGTCACAGGTAAGTCATGTCCAGAACACGTCTCGACGAATTCGCTCCGCGCTGGCAGTTTCGCGAATACCACTCGATCAGAATCGCCGCTCCACCAGAGCGTGTTTTCGAAGCGATCAAACAAGTGAGGGCTGATGAGATCGCTCTTTTCCACGCATTGACCTGGCTCCGTCGAGGAGGCCGGCCGCTGCCGGAAAGCATTCTGAACGCCGGTGTTCGCAACCCGTTGATTGACGTGGCTACGCGAAGTGGCTTCCTGTCACTCGCCGACGACCGTCCTACGGAGTTGGTGATCGGTACTGCTGTTGTTGCGCCTCCCGGCATGCGCGGAACGCTGACGCCGGAAACCTTCCGAAAGGAATTGCCACAAGGATTCGCTCTGGCTACGATGAACTTCCTCGTTTCACCGGACGGGCCACAACGGTTCGTTGGTGTCGACCGAGACGCGCGTGTTTGCGAACAGTGACTCAGCCCGGCGACAGTTTGCTGCTTACTGGCGAGTCATTTATCCAGGCAGCGCCATCATTCGCCGGATGTGGCTGCGTGCGATTCGGCGACGAGCGATAGACGACAAGCCGTAAGACTGTTACCGATGGCGAAAAAAACAATAACGCTTATCATATTCGGCGCTGACCGCGAGTTATGGACGGGCTCGAAGGCCAGACTCACGGTCACCGATCTCAGCCGTTCCCCGCTCAGAGGTACTAAAGCAGCACACCCTGAGTTCCGGGACATCGACTGTAATCATTCATCTCGACCTTCATTTCGACGCCGGGCAGGTATATGGATTGTCAGATCGACGTCCCGAAACACCGCTCCGCCTGGCAATTGATCAATCGTCGCTCTATTTCTGCGTCGTGAGCCTTCGGCGAGGTCGAGGCAGAAGCAATCATCGTCCGCTTGATGCTCCTTCCCAAAAAGACTGCCTCCTCCGATTTAACTTTTGGTTATGAAAGGATGCGAAACGCGGGATCACCGATGGTAGCGGACGGAACAGGATTGAGCGAGGAAGAGTATCTTGCAATGTCGGTGCCTCGGCAGATGGCACTCCTCAATCTCGAAGCAAAACTGCGACAGACTTCAATTCCAGGCGTTCCACTGCTTTCTTATGTACGGGCCGTGCGGCACGTTGCGGCGGACCGCGTGTTCATCTTTGTCAAGGCGTCATTGAAACAGCTCGTCGATCTTTCGCCTGATTTCGCGAGTGCTCGGGGTCACGCGTCGCCTGACGATGCGCCTATTCCGTTGCCGGCACATCCGGACAGTTGGAAACATCGAGGTTTTGGTGCGGGCAATCTGCAGCTCTCCTTTGCGCGCATTTCGGAAACGCTGCCTTCAGATACTGGACAGCAGGTCTTCTCGGTAGACGCCGATATTGACCTGGAGAGTGGTCTCGAGCACGTCTTCGAGTGGCTGAACAATCATGTTTTTCAGCCGGGAAAGAAGACAGATCAGTTTCAGGTGTATGCGCTGCTCTTCGCGCAGAACGTTATTCCATACTATAAGCTCGATCCATTACCCGAGCCGCATGGGCAGCGATTGAGCTGAAGATTGGAGTGTGGCACGTGACCGCACGTCGGAAGGCATTCATCGGACTAAAAGCCAGGACAGGGCGAGCCATATTCGTCGTCCTCGTCGAACGCGACGGCGACTCCTATCCTCAAGTTCTCACAAAAGGAGAACTCGTTCTCACGGATCCCAAGGTTGCGGCTACATTTCAGCCTTATCACGACGTGCTCGATCTGCCCTGGGAGCGTGCGAAAATTGCGGTCCGCAAGGCGGCTTCGATCATTGAAGCGACAGCAACGAAATCACTTTCGTTACTTGCTCGCGAAGTTAATTCAGATGAGCTCGAGGTCTGTGGTGTGGGAATCGTAGGAGCGCCGGATCGAAATCTGGAGGCGATCGGAGGACCGCACATTCGAGCACACGCAGCCGAAGGGTTGTTTTTTCGCCAGGTACTGGACGCGGCCGCCGACGCAAACAAACTCTACCGGCGCACATTTCCTGAACGCACACTTGTCGAAATCGCGGTATCCGGAGTTGAGCCGGGATAGTAATTGGCTCAAGCGCGGTCTCGATGAAATGGGCCGCAGTGTTGAAAGGCCGTGGCGCGCTGATGAGAAATCCGCAACATTGGCGGCCTGGCTGACGCTAGAAGCCCGATCGTCTCGAAGGAGGAATCAATGAACACCTTGGGTGATCAAGATGCTCGTACCTGGCCCGACCTGCCACTGAGCGCGTGGAGCGACACGTAGGCGACGCTTCACTTGTGGACGCAGATCGTCGGAAAAGTTCGGCTGACTCTAAGTCCACCGCTGAATCATTCATGGCACGTGACGCTCTACGTTACGAGCAGAGGGTTGACTACGTCACCCATTCCTCACGGCTTGAGAACCTTCGAGGTGAATTTCGATTTCATCGATCATCGGCTATTGATCGAATCCAGCGACGGTGGCAGGGCAGGCTTCGAGCTTGAGCCGCAGTCGGTCGCGGCGTTTTATCAGCGGCTGATGCGTGAGTTGGATAGTCTGGATTTACACGTTGCGATCAATCGCAAACCAAACGAAGTTCCCGAAGCGATTCCATTTGATCAGGACGAATCGCATTCAGCGTACGACCGCGACTACGCGAACCGGTTCTGGCGGGTACTGGTGCAGGCAGACCGCCTCTTCAAGGAGTTCCGCTCGCGCTTTACGGGCAAGTGCAGTCCCGTGCATTTTTTCTGGGGCGCTCCCGATCTGGCGGTCACTCGGTTCTCAGGACGGCGAGCCCCGGTACATCCCGGCGGTGTGCCGAATCTACCCGACACGATAGCCATAGAAGCTTACTCGCACGAAGTCAGCAGTTGCGGGTTCTGGCCTGGTGGAGGCCCAATTAACTACCCGGCTTTTTACTCGTATGCCTATCCGGAACCCGCTGGTTTCTCAGAGGTAGAGGTGAGGCCCGCATCTGCCTTCTACAGCACGGACCTACGGGAATTCATACTCCCGTACTCGAGCGTTCAGCAGGCGGAATCACCGGATGAGGCAGTGCTCGAGTTTCTGCAGACGACGTACGAAGCGGCCGCTGACCTGGCGAATTGGGACCGAAGTTCGCTTGAGTTGAATCGCTGCTGTGATCATGAGCTCTCCCGACCGTATCAGCTCCGCGCCTGACCAGCAGTCCCCGGTGTACTACATGCCCAAGAAAAAAGTTGTCGCGGCCGGCTTTTCCCGTATAATTCGCGGGAGAAGAGGGTCGCACGCTCGGCGTGGTCGAGCCTGTACGTTGTTTACAAAAGGGTCGAACTCAGCCAGGCGGTCGCAGAATGTCAAATCGACCGCGATTCGGCCCTCAGGAAGTTTCATATGTCATCTCCTACAGATGCTCATTTCAGGTCTGTTGTGAGGGCAATCGTCGATGGGCGGCTGGTTCCGTTTCTCGGAGCCGGATTCAATGTGCCCGGCCGACCGGAAAGTGCTCCGCCGTGGAGCGGAGAGTGCGAATTCCTGCCAAGTGGCAGCGAGCTCTCATGGTACCTCGCAGAAACCTTCGATTACCCGAATGATCTGGATAGACGGAACCTGGTACGGGTTTCGCAATACGTCGAAGTACTCAACGGCACCGGTCCCTTGTACGAGTTACTTCGAAGAATCTTCACAAATGAGAGATACCGGCCAGCTGCGCAACACAAGTTCCTCGCAAGTCTCCCCGGCATCTCCCGGCCGCTTGGAATACCTCCGCGTTATCAGCTCGTAGTGACGACGAATTACGATGATATGCTCGAGCATGCCTTGCGTGAGGCGGAGCGGGAGTTTGATCTTGCGATCTATGTTGCGACGGGTTCGAGCAGTGGAAAGTTTGTGCACCGTCATCCTGAAGGGTATGCAAATCTGATAGACAAGCCGAACATCTATCCCAGCCTCTCGCTCGAGGAGCGTCCGGTGATCCTCAAGATTCATGGCGCGGTCGACCGTGAGCACGAAGACAAGGACAGCTACGTTATCACCGAAGATGACTATATCGACTACATGACTCGGCTCGATATTGAGAAGCTGCTTCCGGTGAAACTGCTCGCGAAGCTGCGAAAATGCAATTTTCTGTTTCTGGGTTACAGTCTGAGCGACTGGAATCTGCGTGCGATACTCGGCCGCATATGGGGTGAACAATCCCGAAACTACCAGTCGTGGGCGGTACAGCTGAATCCGGATCCAATCGACGTCAAGTTCTGGACACGGCGTGGAGTGGAGATTATCGACGCAGACCTCGGAGAATACGTCGCAGAGCTGAGCCGGCTGCTCAGTACTCAGCCAGGCAACGGACAATACAAAGCATTGCAGGCAGTCGTTGTCGGAAGCGATTTGGAGTGCGGCGGCTTGGCGCCGCTTTAGTCTCCCGATCGGATCACTTGGCGGAGACTAAAGCGGCGCCAAGCCGCCGCACTCCAAATAAAGACGCAGGCAAGAATGGCAGGCGAGAGTCCCTACAAGGGTCTGGTTCCATTTGATGAAGAAGATGCGCCATTTTTCTTCGGGCGGGAGGAAGAGCGCGATCTGATTATCGCGAACCTGACTGCTTCACGCCTTACATTGCTCTATGGTGCGACGGGAGTCGGGAAGAGCTCAGTGCTTGGAGCGGGAGTTCTCTATCATATTCATGAAATAACGCGCGAGCACTGGAACCAGAACAAAGCCCCGGAGTTTGCTGTCGTCAGCCATCGCATGTGGCGCGAAGATGCGGTTGGTGAACTCATCAAGCGGATTCAGGATTCGGTTGCACGAGCGCTTCAGGTTTCTATCGAAGACCTCTTTCCGGAACCGCTCGGGTTGAGTGAAACGATCAAGCAGGGCGCAGATCGATTTGAAGACGGTCTCCTGATCATCCTCGATCAGTTCGAAAGCTACTTTCATTTTCACGCAAACGAAAACGGCAGTGGAACCTTTGGCCGCGAGTTCGCAAAGATCGTCAATGATCCGAGCGTGAGGGCAAACTTTCTGATTTCGATTCGCGAGGATGCTCTCGCAAAACTCGATTGCTTCAAAGGATCGATCCCGCGATTGTTCGACAACTACATGCGAATTGAGCATCTCGACCGCTGGGATGCCTATGACGCCATTACCAAGCCGGTCGAAAAGTATTCTGCGTTGCTGCCGAGTGGTGAGCCGCCCTACAGCATCGAGCCGGAGCTGGTTGACGAGGTGTTGAATCAGGTCGCAACGGGGAACGTAGTACTTGAAGCTGCTGCGATCAGAATCGATGCCAAGTCGACAGACAAGACACTGGTTGAAGCTCCGTTTCTGCAGCTCGTGATGGATCGGCTATGGCAGGAAGAGCAGAGACGGGGATCACGGTGCCTGCGCCTTGAAACGCTCAAACGTCTTGGCGGTGCGCAGACAATCATCCAGACTCACTTCGAAGAGAAGCTCAATGATCTGACCGTGACGCAGCGCGAGAATGCGGCGAAGATATTCAGACAGCTGGTGACGCGCACGGGTATCAAGATCATGCAAACGCTCGAGGACCTGATTTCCGAGCCTGAGCTGACGCGAGAAGCGGTCGTTGAAGTTGTGGAGAAGCTGTCGAGTCCCGGCGTTCGTATTCTGCGTCACGTTCCGCCACCGCCGGATAACCCGACTCTCGAACGCTACGAGATATCACACGACATCCTTGCTCGCGCCGCGCGAGACTGGCGCAGAAAACAGGAAAAGGCCGAAGCGGATCGTCATGCTGCTGAGGAGGCCGCCGAGCGTGAGGCCGAGATTCGTCGCGAACTTGAGCACAAGAGTGCACTCGCAGTGCTTGAAGAGGAGAAGCGGCGTCTGGCTCTCGAGCGGCGTCGAAACAAAGAATTGGGCGTGTTGCTGACAACCGTACTTGTCCTGCTGGCAGCAACGATCATTCTCGGCATCATTGCATGGAAGGGCTGGAACGAAGCTAAGTCACGATACTTTGCAATCCTCAGTCTCTCGCCTCAGGTGCAGGTCGACCAGGACCTGAGCGTGCTGCTGGCGGATGAAGCTATCAAGGCCAACCGCACTCAGGAGGCCGTGGCCGCTCTACGGCTTTCACTCTTTGACCGTCAGACTCGAAGAACGCTGCTCAGAGGTCATACCGCTCCGGTCTACAGCGGCGCATTCAGCCCGGATGGCAATTGGATTGTGACAGCGGGCCGCGATAATACGGCGATTCTGCGAAAGAGCTCGAGCCAACAACCCGCTGTTGTTCTTAAACACAAGTCGAGCGTTCGATCCGCAAACTTCAGCGCCGATGGCAGACGGATTCTCACAGCTTCCGACGATGGCGCTGTGAGGATCTGGGATGATGTTATTGAACGGGCGGGCGAAGGAGCTGAGAACGGCACGCCCATCGAGCTCGATGCGTACACCTCGTCGATTGTGCTCATGCATCCACAAGCCGCCTTTAGTGGAGCATTCAGCCCCGACGGATCAATGGTTGCTACCGCCTGCTGGGACGATGATGGATGGATCTGGGACTTGAGGGGCGCCAAGCCGAAATGGACTCAGAAACTCAAGCACGAGGGTGATGTATACAGCGCCGCCTTCAGCCCTGCGATGCAATATACCGGTGGAAATACTTCTTCCGGCGCCCCGGTTGTTACCGCGAGCAAGGACGGGACGGCCCGGGTCTGGAACGCGCGAACAGGTGCCGAACTGCTGAAGCTGCAACACGAAGGCCCTGTATGGCGCGCAACTTACAATCGCGCCGGCACTCGGATCGTTACAGCGAGCGAAGACAGGACAGCGAGAGTGTGGGATGCAATTACGGGACAGCAGATACTGACACTCAGACATCTCGATACTGTCCGCAGCGCTTCTTTCAGTCCCGATGGGCGTTGGATACTGACTGCCAGCGACGACCGGACAGCTCGCATTTGGGATGCTTCCAACGGACATTTGCTCTTCCCGCCACTGGTTCATTCATCTGCCGTCTACAGTGCTGAATTCAGCAGCGATGGCAAACGCATTGTGACGACGAGCATCGATCGAGTGGTACGGCTTTGGGAAGAGTTCAGCATCAATCCTGTTAGCGCAGTGGGCCCGCCGACTTTGTTGGGAGGTTCAAACGTTCCTCGATTTGTCGCGTCCTTCTCGCCTGACGGAAAGTCAATTGTCACAGGTGGGGCAGACGGAGCGATCAGTCTTTGGAATGCCGAGAGGCTCGGGTTTTCTAACTACACGAGTCCTGAATGGACTGTTGACGGCGGCGGCCCGGTGGGCTCGGCGGAGTTCAGCCCTGATGGCTCGTTGCTGGTTGCCGCGGTCGAGGATGGAGTCGCGCGAGTCTTCGATCGAGCAACCGGAGCCAGGAATGGAACCGAGCTCCGTTTCTGACGCGGCGATCACGAGCGCGGTGTTCAGTCCGGACGGCTCTCACATTCTGACGGGTGAAATGGGAGGTGCAGCAAGTATCTGGGATGCAAAATCGCGTTCTCCAGTTGGCAAACTCACCCATGGAGCGGGCGATACTTGGCGTCGCTTACAGCCACAACGGAAATCTGATTGTAACTGCGGGTAGTGATCAAACCGCGAAAATCTGGCATGCGCAGACACGCGAGATGGTCGCCAGTCTCGATCATTCCGTGGGACCCGTGAGGAAAGCAGCTTTCAGTCCGGATGATAGCGTGGTGGTCACTGGAACTGGTGACGGCAGCGCATGGGTCTGGGAACGGTCTGACTGGGGGAAGGGAGCTTCGGCAAAGCCAAGGAGGCTTGGAGGGCACGCTTCGTCTGTCAACAGTATCTCCTTCAGCAAGGATGGCGCCTGGCTTGTTACAGCGAGTAGCGACGGCACCGTACGCATATGGGACACGGCCACCTGGACGTCGCTCTTCGAGCTGCGATTGCACGGAGGCGCGGTCTTCAGCGCATCGTTCGATCCCACAAGAGCAGGCAGTCAATCCGGTGAGAGAGTCGTTACCGCCAGCGGTGACGGAACCTCGTTGATTTACACCTGCGAGGCCTGCCGGCCCGTCGATTCTCTGCGCGAGCTGGTACGTGATCGCGTAAAGCGTACTCTCACGCCGGAGGAGAAGGTAAGATTCCGGGTGCGGTGAATCCGGTAACTTATGCCGCTCCTACGGCGGGCACTCCGATCGATCGCGGTTTAGGACTATAAACATTTGGCTCCGTCCGGTGCCAGATCCGACAAGTCCTGAGTTGGACTGAAGATTCTGTAATGAAACGTCTTACGCGAAAAGTCGGTGCCACAGGCAAGACTCACGTCGCAGAACTTCTTGAGCGAGTCGCAAAAGGCGAAAGCATAACGATTACCAGACATGGCAAGGACATCGCAATGCTGGTGCCCGTCAAGAACAATCGGCTCAACCCGCAGCAAGCCGCCGAGCGATCCGAGAGCTGCGCAAGGGTAATCGACATGAGCGGAATTGCCCATTCGCGAGTTGATCAAAGGGCGGTCTTGAACAGTCTGGTAACTCGATTGTTCTATTACGCACTGATTCCGAATGGCACAGGGCATGCCCAATGACCCGACTCACTTCCCGTCGCGAAATGCTCTCTTCGTTGGTCGCTTTGCCGGCGCTGTCATTGACTTCTCGAGCTGCGCCCGCGCCCGTTGAACTCCGCAGTCCCAATGGCCGAATCAGAATCACTCTCGTCGAGGACCGCATCACCTTAGCGGTCACGTCTGACAGCGCTCGAGTGCTTGAGACTTCACAACCTGGCATCATCGTTGATGGAGTCAATCTTGGTGAGGGTGCAAAAGTTGTCAGTACGGAGAGGTACCGGCGTACAGGAGCAATATCCATCGCGAGGCGTTCATTCGCAGGCGCGAAATCATTTCAACGGAGTACGGATCAGCTTCAGCCATCCTGGAGCCCGCGATGGCTTCGTTATCGATGTGCGCGCATTCGATGACGGAGTTGCGTTCCGCACTGTGGTTCCTGGTGAGGGCAAGAAGCGAATTCCCGATGAAGCCACGACATTCGTTTTTCCTGAAGGGAGTGTCGCCTGGTATCACGATCACGAAGGCCACTACGAAGGAATTCATGCGCGTAAGGAAATATCCAGGATCGGGGAAGGCGATTGGGCTGCGCCGCCGGTTACCGTCAAACTTCCCGGAGCAAGCGGTTATGCTGCAATCACCGAAGCGGCATTGGCGAACTATGCCGGAATGGTCTTACAGACAGATGGTAAGCGAGGTTTTCGGGCGCGCCTTGGCCATGCAGCGCCTCCGAGCTACCCGTTCAGACTCAGATACGCGAATGACGTCGAGCGCCTCGCGATTCCTGCCGCAGTGGAAGGCACGATTGTTACTCCTTGGCGGGTTGTGATGATCGGTGCGAATCTAAACGCGCTTGTCAATTGCGATATCGTGAACAGTGTTTCGCCGCCGCCCGATACGCGACTCTTTCCGCTCGGTCTTAAGACCGAATGGATCAAGCCAGGGCGCGCAGTGTGGAAGTATCTTGACGGCGGGGAGAACACACTCGCTGAAATGAAGGAGTTTTCGCGGCTGGCCGCAGAGCTTGGGTTTGAGTACAACGTCATTGAAGGTTTCTGGCAAAGGTGGTCCGAAGCAGAGTTGAGAGACCTTGTGACTTACTCGCGCGAACGCGGTGTTGGCATATGGCTGTGGAAACACACGCGAGACCTGCGAGCGCCAGATGCGAGGGAGAAATTCTTCAGCCAGTGCCGTGATGCCGGTGTCAAGGGAGTAAAGCTTGATTTCTTCGATCACGAAGCGAAGGAGATCATCGATCTGTACCAGATTCTGCTCAAGGAAGCGGCAGCGTCAAAGCTGATGGTCGACTTTCATGGAGCAAACAAACCTGCGGGCGAATCACGCACGTGGCCGAATGAAATGACGCGCGAGGGAATATACGGCCTTGAACACCGGCGAACGGAATCGTGGGCCGGAATCAATACGACGCTCCCATTCACGCGAATGCTCGCCGGTCATGCCGATTACACTCCCGTGCACTTCGGTGAACGGCGACGTGAGACATCGTGGGCTCATCAGATTGCGACTGCGGCTATCTTTACGTCCCCCGTTTTGATCTACGGCGCGCATCCGAAGAACCTGCTCAGCAACCCTGCTGTCGAGATCATCAAGAGTATTCCCGCGACGTGGGATGAGACGATAGCTCTCGCGGCCTGCGAGATCGGCGAGCTTGCCGCGTTTGCAAGGCGCTCCGGTTCGACATGGTTCCTGGCGGTGCTCAACGGAGCGACGGCACGAACGCTGCGAACGCCGCTCTCATTTCTCGAATCAACGAGCTACGAAGCACTTCTTGTTCGCGATGATCCTGGTGACGCTGCCTCGGTGAAGGTTGAGAGAAGCCGTGCAACTGCAAAGGATGTGTTGGTACTTGAGTTGAGAGCAGGTGGCGGCTTTATCGGTCGTTTCAGTCCCAATCCGCCGGTAGAGATTGCGCGAGCGTCCGTTACTGTAATAGAACTCATTCAATCCCCTTATAAGCAGGTAAGATAAGCGTACGTTAATACGTACGGATTGTGAAACCCCGGAACTCAAACGAAACTTAACTGAACGAACCTCTCGGGCACATGGTAGTTCGCCTGCTCACTAAGGGTGGGCGAAAATGCGAGGTACAAACGCTCGCCTCGAAACCTGCTGACACGAAACAGATTGGCATGCCAGATCGAATCTGTTTCAGGATGTACTCCAAAAGCTGAGAATGGTATCGCCATCATCGCCCTCCACAGCTTGGCCTTCGGGTCGATCCGCGCTTCGGTCCGCATTCCACTCTCCCACTCCCAATCGTGATTCATAGCTGCCCGGTCAATCGCGAGATCGCACCAATCTCCAGTGGGAGCTACTTCGAACTCCTTGTACGATGTATCTGCAGGCTCCGCCGGAGATCGCACAAAGATTTCACCCACATCGCGATCCCAAAGCGCATAAGTCTTGGTCGAGGGATTGACCGTTTTGTTCACGTCGAGCTCGGTGTAGTTGCATAAGAAGCTGACAAAGAGCTGATCTGCGGTCCAGAGCAGCCTTGCGGTCGTCGCCAGCTCTTGTCGGAGCGGCTTCTCCGTTCCATTGCTTGTCGAGTAGATGTGCATGTGCCCCATCCCACCGCGGATCATCGAGTCCGTCCACTCGGTCTGTATGTTTGGCGAAGATGGAAAGCATCCGATCGGTCATTCTTGATTTGGAGCGCGACGACAAGTCACTGCGAAGCGCTGCTTCGCGGTGCAATCACCGCGGAGCGGTGGAAGAACGTAGCCAGGGGTTGAGTCTTCGAAACCCCTCGATGATTCCATTCGCGAATTGCATCCCGGAGGGATGCGAGAAAAGACGACACGTTTCCTCAGATCGTTTCTCGCATCCCTCCGGGATCGCCTTCTCTCTCTTTCACAATGCAACCAGGGGTTTCGAAGACTCAACCCCTGGCTACGATCTCTTACGCCTCCGGCGTAACCTTCATCAATGAAGAAGCTTTCCTGCGAGTACGGTCACGGCCTTACCTGAGAGATAGACGCGTCCCTGCCCAAGCCTCACGCCTACGACGCCCCCACGCTCGGAAGCCTGATAGCCTGTCATTTCAGTCTTTCCGAGCCGCACGCTCCAGTATGGCGTCAGCGCGCAATGTGCGGCGCCAGTCACTGGGTCTTCGTCGATACCGGCATGAACCGCGAAGTACCGCGACACGAAATCGAAAGGACTTCCCGATGATTGCGCCGTGATGATAACCCCGGCAGGAATTGCTCGCTTCAGTATCGCAAAGTCAGGCCGAGCATTACGAACCGCGTCTTCCGAATCGAGCTCGACAAGAAAGTCCCGGTCCTTCGAGCCGCGCGGAGGAGTCAGGCCGACGTATCTTGCGGGCGCACTCCTCAACGCTTCGCCGAGTTCCTTCGGTAGCTCTGCGGCCTCGGTGGTAATGGCCGGAAAATCCAGCTCGATCTGGTCTCCTGCGTGCCGTGCTTTCAACTCTCCGCTGAGCGTATGAAACGTCGCCGCTTCGGTCCTCAGCAGAATCCCGGTTTCCCAGAGCGCGTGCGCGCTTGCGAGGGTCGCGTGCCCGCAGAGCGGCACCTCGATGGCCGGCGTAAACCAGCGAAGGTCGAAGCCGTCGGCACCGCCTGCGCGTGGGCGGACGAAGGCAGTCTCGGACAGGTTCATCTCAGTGGCAACGTTCTGCATCCACTCATCAGGCCGCGGGCCATCAAGCAGGCAAACCGCGGCCGGATTACCCTTGAAAGGCTCTGACGCGAATGCGTCTATCTGAAATACTGGAGTTTCCATGCCGCCATTCTAAATCCAGCGAGGACGTTCGCGTAAAGGATTGATTGGCGTTTTTTGCTATACTTTCAGCATCAGATGCGAAAGACCGTCTTAAATCCCGTCGTCGCACTTCTCCTTTCCATCTTATTTGTATTTGTAGTCATCGGGCCCAAAGATGCCGCAGCGCAAAGGACTCGAAGGGCATCTGCTCCGCGAGGAATCGATGATCTGCTCGCTATCCCCGACGTCGAGGCGCGCATCAAGGCACTCGAAGCGTTTCTCAAGGACAACTCTGAAGGTAAGAGCGCGGGTGAAGCGCGTGAAGCTCTTGTCAGGAGCTGGGCAGAGCTTGGAACGCGCGAGCTTGCAGAAAACAGGATCGGCCCCGCTGTCGCCCATTTTCAAAAGGCTGTGTCGGAATTGCCAGACGAAGTTACCGACCGGTTGTTTGAAGAGACAGTGGCGAGAATTCCCTTCGTTATTTCGCGGCGCGGCTATCGCGCTGAATCGGTGACCTTCGCTCGCGACCTCGAGAAGCGGTTCTCAAAAGAGCCTATGCGACTAGGCACGCTCGGTGAGTTCTATCTCAATGTCGAAGCTCCCGGCGATGCGATTCGCGTGCTCGAGAGTGCAGTCGAGCAACGAAAGGGAGACGCGCGTTTGCGGAGACCACTTGCCGCAGCATACCGAATGGGCCTTCGGCTTGATCAGTCAGCAAAAGAACTCGAACAGATTGCCGCACTCGACGAGAAGGATACGCGTGCATTCACCGAGCTCGGCCATATAGCGCGAGCAAAAGGCGAATACGACGAGGCGTTGAGGTTCTACAGAAGCCAGATTCGAATCGATGCGACCAATGCCGCTGCTTTTAAGGGGGTAGCACTGACCGTACTCGCCCGCGGAAGCGATTCTGAGTTTGAGGAAACCCTGGCGCGCGTGAAGGAGATCAAAGACGAGAAGGAAGTCTCAGGTGATATCCATTTCCACACGCAGGCAGCGTTTTACTATCTTGCGCAGGGGAAGAACGTAGCGGCGAATCTCGCGATCGTGAAAGCCCTGTCTATCGAGCCGCGTTACAGTTGGGGGCGAATCGCGGCGGCAGAGCTCGACATGGCAGAGGGCCGAATCTTTGAAGCCGAGAAACATCTGCTGGCCGCCTTGCGGACGGCCGACTTCCCGACTCTCAGATTCACTCTTGGACGGCTCTATCTTTCGGTTGAAGACTTTGATGGTGCTATCGAGCAGTTCGGTCGTGCATTCTCTCTGACAAAAGAAGGAAAGTTCAATGCGACGCTCGGCGGCGTGTTTGAAACGCAGGCGGCGACTCTCGACGAGCTTCTTTCGCCTGAGCGTCAGGCATCGATCTTCATTGCGAAATCGCTCACGAGTGATGAACAGTTTGCAATCGCCGAATCGCTTGTCCGTCTTGACACCGAGAATGAAGGGCTTGAGTGCGGGCCAAAGCGAAGCCGACAAGGACCTCGAAACTCTGGCCAATGCATTTGTCGATGCGGAAGGTACGCGACGCGCATTCCGTGCTCTTTATGTGTGCGCAACGGCTTTCGCAGTCAGGCATCGCCTTGCCGCTGGCACTCAGCTACGCAGACATGGCTCTTGGGCTTGCCGAGGCAGCAACCGCACCGGAAGGCTCTGTGCCTGAGTTTCCAAACTACGATCGAGACGGAAGACAAAGGATATTTACGGGCAGAGCACTCGATGCTCGTGGCTGGGCGCTTTTTCAGTTGAAACGCAACAAGGAAGCTGTAGCGGCTTTGAACGATTCAGTAGCCGCGTACGCAACTACTACCCGAAGGGAAGAGGGCGGCGTGGCATCTGGCTACTGTGAAGGAGACTATCGGCGAACAGCGGGAAGCGCTCGATCTTTATATCGCAGCCTACGAACCGCCATCTGATGGCTCATCGGTAGACATAAAGCGATCTGTGATCGAAAGCCTCTACAAAAAAGTTCACGGTTCTCTGGCAGGACTCAATGAAAAGCTCGGGGTTTCGTCTGCAGTTGTCGCAGCTGCAAAGGAACCAGCACGGGCAACAGAGCCGGCTCCACCAGCGGTTACACCGCCCGTTGAGTCAAAGGCCGAGACGAAGGCAAGTACCGAGGAACTTCCAACCGCGTTGCCAAATGGCGTGGGGCCTACTCCCTCCAAGGTTACGAACGCGATGCGAGGTAGTACTGGTCGAGTTCGAACCGGTGACACGAGCCGTCCTCCGGATCCCGCTCTAGCGATCACGGCGACAGAAGCGCAAGCCGAACTTCCCTCCGTGAATGATCTGGAAAGCATAAGTCTGCCTTCTGCTCGAATGAACAGGCTACTGCTTCGGCTGCCATTCAAGAGAGCTGCGGTCAACGCGCCATCACCTGATTCGATCCAGATCGAAGCGGGCCGCCCGCGACGCGTCTCAACGCAGCCGCCTGCGCCTCCAGAAACAACTCCGACGCGCGCCCGCCGAGTAGAACGTCCCATGTAAGTACTAAGTAATAAGGTACGTTGTACCGGCTTTTAGCCGGAATCGTGACATTCGAGCTACTCGAATGTGACGATTCCGGCTAAAAGCCGGTACAACGTACCTTAAGAAACGCAGGCGCCTCTTTCGCAACAACTGAGCGCGGCACCGAAACAGCTCCAACAGACAGTGAACAGGATGCTGGCAAAGATTCCCGATGACCGGTATCCATCCATGGAGTAACGTCGAGAATGAGCTGAAGGAATGCCGCGCAGCATTAAGCGATGTTCGCAACCTCTCCGTATCAAACGAAAACGATCTGGCAAATGGTCAGACGACCAAAGGTGTCCTTACCCCTCATTCTCGCACTAATCGCGGCTGCTGGTTTGTTATCACTGGTTTGTCTATTCCAATACAAAATCGCGGTGGGCGAGAGAACAGGCGATTGCAGAGATCACGCGGCTCATCAAAGAAGATAAATACTATTCCGCAGCCGCTCTAGCCCATGAAGCGGAAAAACATATCCCAAATGATCCGGCTCTCAACCAGTTGTGGCCTGAAATGTCCAGAGAGTATTCCATCACCACGACTCCAGTATGGAGCTGATGTGCACTTAAGGAGTATGTGGCTGTTGATAGCGAGTGGAAGTATATCGGCAAATCTCCTATTGAAAGCGTCCGAATCCCGCTTGGGTTTTTCCGTTGGAAAGTCCAGAAAGCCGGGTTCAATGTCGTAGAAGGCGCTTCGCCGGTCTCAGATTTCAGTTGAAAGCGACGGAGATTGGCAGAATTAGTTTCGCGCTGGACAAGAGGAAAGCATTCCGCCAGGAATGGTTAGCGTCAGGGGAGGTCATACTTTTGGTTCTTGTCTAATCTCCCTCCGGAGATAGCGATACTAACGGATTACTTTATTGACAAATACGAGGTCACGAACAAGCAATTCAAAGAGTTTGTTGCTGCAGGTGGTTACCAGAGGCGTGAGTTTTGGAAATACAGCTTCGTTAAAGATGGCCGTGCTCTCAGCTGGGAGGAAGCTATGGCTGAGTTCCGAGATGCGACAGCAACAGACCGGGACCTTCAACCTGGGAGCTGGGAGATTATCTAGCAACCAGAACGATCATCCCGTGCTGGAGTGAGTTGGTATGAGGCTGCGGCATATGCCGAGTTCGCAGAAAAGAGCCTGCCCACATTGCATCATTGGGTCGGAGCCACTTCGTCGCCATTCCCTACTGGTGGAAGAGCCCCACTTGTCCCCGATCCACTGAGCAATTTTAGTGGTAACGGTCCTGCAAGGGTTGGGACTTACAGGGGCTAGGCCCATTCGGGACTTATGATATGGCCGGCAACGTCAGAGAATGGTGCTGGAATGAGTCCGGAAATAACCGCTTCATATGGGTGGTGCGTGGAACGAACCAGCTTATATGTATAACACCGCGGATGCGCAATCCCCGTTTGACCGATCTCCCACCAACGGATTTCGCTGTGTACGATACCGCGGCACAGATGCTCTACCGGAAGCGGCAGTTCGTCCGCTGCCACTCTCTTTCCGGGATTACGCGAAGGAAAAACCGGTTTCAGACGATGCTTTTCGCGTCTTTCAAAGCGTCTATTCGTTACGACCGGACAGCACTGAACGCAGAGATTGAAGAGGTTGATGACCCCGCCGAGATTGGGTAAGGCAGAAGATCAGCTTCAATGCCGCATAGGTAACGAGCGTATGATCGCGTATCTGTTCCTGCCGAGGAGAGCCGCAAGGCCGTATCAAACTATGATCTACTTCCCTGGCGTGGGGAGCTTCAATCAATCATCCCTCAAGGAACCACCGCCGTACGCGGACTTCCTTATGAAAAGCAATCGCGCGCTGTTAGTCCGCCTACAAAGGAACCTATGAACGACGGGACGATTTCGTGATAACGCCGCCCTACAAGACCGCCTCAGTGAGGGATCATATGATCCAGTGGGCAAAGGATCTGGGACGGTCTATTGACTATCTAGAGACCGGCCCGGATATTGGCAGCGAAAAATTGGGCTACTATGGAAACAGTCTGGGTGCGGCGGTGGGGAGCGTTTTCCTGGCGACGGAGAAGCGTTTAAAGGTAGGCATCTTCATTTCCGGGGGCTTGGCAATGTACGATATGACCCCCGAGGCTGATCCTTTTCATTTCGCTCCGCGCGTCAGAATTCCCGTTTTGATGATTAACGGCCGGTACGACAACATCTCTCCGTATGAAACATCTCAACTGCCGCTCTTTCGGTTGCTCGGGACGCCTGAAAAAGAGAAGCGGCATGTCAGATTTGAGACGCAGCACATTCTCTTTCCCAGGAACCAATTGATTAAAGAGGTCCTCGACTGGCTGGATCGTTACCTCGGGCTGACAATTAACATCGAATATGTCGCAATCCGAAAATTTGCTGTTTGGGCTGGCCGTCTACGCTAGAGCTTCAACGACTTGAGATACTCGCGGAATTCAGCTCCGAGCTCGGGTCGCTTAAGTGCAAACTCTACGTTCGCCATCAGGAAGCCTAGCTTGTCTCCCGCATCGTGGCGCTTGCCTTGAAATCGATAGCCATAAAACGGCCGCTGCTTCGCAAGCCTTCGCAGTGCGTCTGTGATCTGAATCTCACCACCTACGCCGGCCTGCGTTTCTCTGAGCAACGGGAAAATATCAGGTGTCAGAATGTAGCGGCCGATGATGGCCAGGTTTGACGGCGCATCCTCGGGTCGAGGCTTCTCGATCATGTCAGTGATGCGGAAAACATCTGGTTCGATCTCTTCCGCTGCGACCACTCCGAAGCGCGAGATCGCCTCTCCTTCAACCTCCTGAAGTGCGAGCACTGGCGATCCGTCAAAGCGTTCGTAGACTTCGACCATCTGTCGGAGGCATGGAATGTCGCTGTCTATGATGTCATCACCGAGCAGCACGGCGAATGGCTCACCGGCGACGAGTCGCTCGCTGATGAGAACGGCGTGTCCAAGCCCAAGTGGCTCCTTTTGTCTGACATACGCGACGTCGGCCATTCTCGAGACTTTCTGAGCGGCCAGCAGCTGATCTGTCTTCCCGCGCTTTTCAAGCGTGCTCTCAAGTTCAAACGCGATATCGAAATGATCTTCGATGGCGCTCTTGCCACGACTGGAGACAATAACGATGTACGACACCCCCGATGCAATTGCTTCTTCGACAACGTATTGAATCAGCGGCTTGTCAACCAGCGGCAACATTTCCTTTGGCAGAGCTTTCGTTGCGGGAAGGAAGCGTGTTCCAAGCCCCGCGGCCGGGAAAACGGCTGTTCGAATTGGCTTAACCGCCATTAATTACGCCTCCGGTGCGATGAGATCAGTGCCAAGATAGGGGACAAGAGCTGAGGGCACACGAACGGATCCGTCCTTCTGTTGAAAGTTCTCGAGCAGCGCAAGCCATGTTCTCCCAACAGCCAGCCCCGACCCGTTCAGAGTGTGAACGAACTCCGTCTTCGATTTGCCTTCGCGGCGAAACCGAATGTTGGCACGCCGTGCCTGGAAAGCTTCGCAGTTCGAGCACGACGATATCTCGCGGTAGGTCTGCTGACTGGGAAGCCATACCTCGATGTCGTAGGTCTTGGCAGATGGGAAGCGACATGTCACCGGTAGAAAGTGTGACCGTGCGATACGGGAGCTCGAGCAGCTCGAGAACTTTCTCGGCATGACGCGTCATCTGTTCGAGCGCCTCGTAAGAGTCTTCGGGCCGCGTGAACTTGACGAGCTCGACCTTGTCAAACTGATGCTGACGAATCAGTCCGCGAACATCGCGCCCATAGCTACCGGCTTCTGAACGAAAGCAGGGCGTGTACGCTGTGTAACTCAGTGGAAGCTGTTTTTCGGTCAGGATCTCATCGCGATGAAGATTTGTAAGCGGCACCTCCGCGGTCGGAATAAGGTAGAAATCGCGATCTTTCTCTTCGAGCTTGAAAAGATCACCACCAAACTTTGGAAGCTGCCCCGTACCAAAGAGGGTTGCGGCATTCACAATAAAAGGCGGAAGCATCTCGCGATAGCCATGTTCCCGCGTGTGAAGATCGACCATAAAACTGATGAGAGCGCGTTCGAGCCGGGCGCCTAGCGCCGCTGAGCACTGCGAATCGCGCACCGGTAATTTTCGTCGCACGCTCGAGGTCGAGAATTCCGAGGGCCGTGCCGAGATCGACGTGATCCCTGGGTTCGAAGCCTTCCGCCGTAAAGTCACGTGGCTTGCCAACCCTGCGCACTTCAGTGTTAGCCGACTCATCCTTACCGATCGGAACTGATTCATGCGGCAGATTCGGCACGACAACCAGAGTCTCGCGAAAGCCGCTCTCGATTTCGGCGAGTCGCGTTTCGACAATCCGCGCGCGTTCAGCGATCGTCTTCGATTCGACCTTGCGAGCTTCGGCCTCGTCGCGGCGTCCTTCGCGCATCAACGCTCCGACGTCTTTGCTGATCCGGTTGGTGGCGGCATTCAGGTCGTCGCGCTCGCGCACAAGGCTGCGCCGCTCGAGGTCCAGCTTGATAAACCCATCGAGGACTGCAGGATCGAAGTTTCGGGTAGAAAGCCGGGAGCGGACGGTATCAAAATTCTCCCGGACAAAGCTCGTGTCCAGCATAGCGAGATACTGCTATAATCCCGCAAACTTATGCAAGTTGCGATAGTTGGCGCGGGTCCTGCAGGCGCCCATCTGGCAGGCCTTCTCGGCAGGAAAGCTCACGAAGTGACCATCTTTGATGCCCGCGAGGCGTGGGAGAAGCCTTGTGGAGGCGGCGTGACCTCGAAAGCGCTCCGCGAGTTTGAGTTTCTTGCCCGGGCCGACTGGACGCGGCAGAGCATCTCGAACGTGAAGCTCATCTCCGGCACCGGCCGCGAGGTGACGCTATCGACCACCGAAGAGCTTGCCGTGTATTCACGCGCTGAACTCTCGCGCCTCATGCGACAGCGTGCAGTAGAGGCAGGCGCGCGTCTGGTTTGCCAGCGCGTCGAGAAGACGATCCGGAAAGACGGCAAATGGTCGATTCATTCTGGAGGTCAGGTCTATAGCGCCGACCTGCTTGTTGGCGCTGATGGCGCATCGAGTATCATCAGGCGGCGCGTAGGAGTTCAGCTCGGACAGGGCGACTTCAGCTACGCGCTTGGCTGGCATGTGCGTCCATCACCGAGGAGCGGAACCAATCGAATCGACATCAAGTATCTGGACAATTTCACCGGATACGTCTGGGCATTTCCGCGCACAGATCATATTTCGTATGGGATCGCATCGAAGTATCGCGAGTGGACGCCAGAGGCTCTCAAAGGCAAACTGCTTGAATTCATGAGGCAGGATGGAATTGCCGTCGACTCGACTGTCGATGCCACATTTTATGCAGCCATGCTGCCGGCGCTTGAAGAGTCGAGCTGGGATCGCCTGCGTGTCGTAAACCAGGATGAAGGATGGGCGCTCGTTGGCGACGCGGCAGGGTTTGTAGATCCATTGACGGGAGAGGGGATCTACTATGCGCTTAAGTCAGCAGAGTTGCTCGCCGGTGCAATCGAATCGCGATTAAGTGATTACGAAGAGATGTGGCGGAGCGAATTCGGCGCAGAGCTGCGACGTGCTTCTCAGCTGCAGGCGCGTTTTTATCACGGCCGTTTCGCGGGGAAGCCATTCCTCGAGCGAATGGTGCAGTTTGCCGGCTGGCATCGTGGAGTGCGCGCAACTATCGGTGATCTGATCTCGGGCAATCAAGGCTATGTTGATCTCAAATCCCGGCTGAAGCGCAATGCGCTGAGGATTGTCTAAGGTACGTTGTACCGCCTTCAGGCGGAATCTTCATGCACCCAATCACATCCTCCGAAATCAAAGCGCGCGCCATCGAACTCGGATTCGACAAAGCTGGAATCGTCGCGGCAGAGTCACTTTCTTCCGAGGCGGAGGATCTTCGAGAGTGGCTTGACCAGAATCTTCACGGAAAGATGAGCTATATGGCGCGTGATCCTGAGAAGCGCACGGACCCGCGCGCCCTGCTTCCATCCGCAAAATCAGTTGTCTCTGTCGCGCTCAACTACTATTCCCCGGAAGAGCATTCAACCAACCGGCATACTGCAAAGATATCGCGCTATGCGTGGGGCGATGACTATCACGATGTACTTCGCGAAAAACTCAAGGCGCTTCTGGACTGGATTCAGGAGCGTGATCCGGACGCGCAGGGAAAGATATGCGTCGACTCCTCACCGACAATGGACAAGGCGTGGGCAGTGCGCGCAGGTCTTGGATGGATTGGCAAACACACAAACCTGATCACAAAGGAGCTGGGCTCCTGGGTTTTTCTCGGTGAGCTGCTGTTATCAATTGAGCTCGAATATGACGATTTCATAGAGCCGGATCATTGCGGAAGTTGCACAGCCTGTCTCGAGGCATGTCCGACAGGTGCGTTCATTGCGCCGTATCAGATCGATGCTCGACGCTGCATTTCGTACGCCACCATCGAGCTTCGTGATGACGAGTTTCCAGAGGTTCTTGCTCCGCACATCGAGAACTGGGTTTTCGGTTGCGACATCTGTCAGGATGTCTGCCCCTGGTCACGCTTCTCGAAGGCTGGCGGCGAACCGCGGTTTGCTCCTCGGCCAGATGTGGTCGCGCCGCAGCTGGCGGATCTGGTTGATATCAGCGACGAAGAGTTTTCGAGACGGTTTCGTGGAAGCGCAATCAAACGTGCGAAGGCTGCGGGTCTTCGCCGGAATGCGCGCGCAGCAAACTCAAATCAAGTTCGAAAGGAACACGAGCACGATGGATCAGCTTCCGAGTAGGCACGGCCTCCTTCCTCCCTGGGACGTTGCAGAACTTCCAGCCCCTCCCTCATTCAGCTTCCGGAACATGATGAGAGTAATCGGACCGGGAGCGATTATGGCTGCGACCTCGATTGGCGGAGGAGAGTGGCTGGTTGGCCCGGCTGCGGCCGTGAAGTATTCATCATCGATCTTTCTGATTGTTACTGTAGCTATCGTTCTTCAGATGATCTTCAATCTCGAAGCGATTCGTTACACGCTCTATACCGGCGAGCCGATCTATGGCGGCATTATGCGGCTCAAACCAGGGCCGCGCTTCTGGGCTGTGTTTTATACGATCTTCGGTTTTTTTCAATTGGGATGGCCGGCGCTGGCCGGCACTGCCGCGGCAGCTCTGCTAAGCGCGTGGCTGGGGCGCCTTCCCGAGAGCCAGGACCGCCCGACTCAGGTTGTTATCACGATAGTGTTGATTGGCGCAGTTGTGCTGCTGCTTTCCTTTGGCGGCACAGTTGAAAAGATGCTCGAGTATTTTGCCTGGACAATGCTCGCGGTCGTCTTCGGATTTCTTCTCACGGTAAATCTGATATATGTGCCATTCGGACACTGGTGGACCACGTTTCAGGGGTTCTTCTCGTTTTCGGGAATCCCGCGTCCAATCGACTGGGGTCTGATCGGCGCCCTGGCGGCAACGGCAGGCTCCGGTGGTATCGGTAACCTGACGATTACGAATTGGATTCGTGACAAGGGATTCGGCATGGGTGCGGGTGTAGGCGCAATTCCGAGTGCGATCGGCGGTATCGAGATCAAACTCTCGCACGTTGGAAAAGTCTTTAAGACAACGCCCGAGAATATGGCGCGCTGGCGCGAATGGATGCGGTACGTGAATGCCGATCAGATCGGGGTCTGGGCATTCTTCTGCTTTCTTGGAATGTTCCTCAACGTCAATCTCGCAACTCATGTAGTGCCCCACGGGACAGACATGCAGGGTCTCGCCGCGGGCGCTTACCAGGCAAAATATCTGGCTGAACAAGCATGGTCGGGATTCTGGTTTGTGACGCTCTTCAATGGCTTCTGGATACTCTTCAAAACTCAGCTTGGCAACACGGACATACTTGTAAGAACGGTGACTGACAGCGCGTGGATGGCGAGCAGCAAGGTGCGCGATTGGCGTGGTGGCAGGATTCAACGAGTCTACTACGGCATCCTGATGGCCTTCTCGATCTGGAGCGTTCTGGTTGTGGGCTCCGCGTCGCCGATGCGTCTCTTCACGATTCTCGCGAATGTCGCTGGCCTGGTCCTGGTGATTGCCGGCATCCAGATTCTGATCGTCAACCGCAAATTCCTGCCGGCAGCCGTCCGGCCTCCTCTCTGGCGCGAAGTCGGATTAGCGTGCTGCGTCCTCTTCTACGCGTTCTTCACATTCTTTGTCGTTAGGAATTTGATCCAATCTTTGATTGGGTAACCACCTGGGAGCGCCGCTGCCGCTAAAGCGGCAGCGGCAAGCAAAGCTTGAACTCAAACACAATGAGTTTGAGTTCAAGCTTCAGCTTGCCGCCGTCGCCGAAGGCGACGGCGAGAGGCCCATGCGCCTGGCGCTCCCAGGGCGTGTTATACTCAGCGGTTCATGTTACGAGACGGTTGGGAAGCAGTAATAGGTCTTGAAGTTCACGCGCAACTGCGCACGGCTTCGAAAATATTCTGCGGGTGCTCGACGGCATTCGGAGATGAACCGAATGCAAACACGTGCCCGGTATGCCTTGGACTCCCTGGAGCGCTCCCGGTACTCAATCGCAAGGTCGTCGAATATGCAGCACAGGCCGCTCTCGCGCTCGGGCTCGAAATCAGGGCCGAATCGATCTTCGCGCGCAAGAACTACTTCTATCCTGATCTTCCAAAAGGCTATCAGATTTCGCAGTACGACCGCCCCTTCTCGGCAAACGGTAGCGTAGAAATTCTGACGAGTCAGCGTGACGAGGGTGGACATCCGACTGAATGGCGATCGAAGCGCGTCGGGATCACGCGAGCGCACATTGAAGAAGATGCCGGAAAGTCGCTTCACGAAGGTGTTAGCGATCACACGAAGTCGTATGTCAACCTGAATCGCAGCGGTACTCCCCTTCTCGAGATCGTCAGTGAGCCCGACTTCCGGTCGAGCTGGGAGGCTTACGACTACATCAATTTTCTTCGCCGCACGCTCGAGTACATCGGTGTCTGCGATGCAAACATGGAAGAGGGGAATCTAAGGTGCGATGCGAACGTGTCAGTGCGACGTGCAGGTGAGACGAAGCTCGGCACCAAGGCCGAGATCAAGAATCTTAATTCGCTCCGCTTTCTGCAGCGCGCGATCGAGCACGAGATAGATCGGCAGATTTCCGTCATTGAGAGCGGCGACCGCGTGATTCAAGAGACGCGGCTCTGGAACGAGAAGGAAGCTCGAACCTACGCTATGCGCTCCAAGGAGAACGCGCATGACTACCGGTATTTCCCTGAACCTGATCTTCCACCGCTTGAAGTGAATGCATCCTGGGTTGAATCAATACGCGCTCGGTTGCCGGAGCTACCCGAGGCGAGACGGCACCGCTTCATGCTTGAATACCGGCTGACGGCCGATGAAGCATTCACGTTGACTGGTCAGCGCGAGCTTGCCGATTATTACGAGACAGTTGCGCGTGTCTCAGGCGATGCGCGAGTATCTGCGAACTGGGTCCTCTCTGAGTTGTTGCGAGAGCTCAAGAACGCGGATTGCGATATCAAAGCGTCGCGCGTCGGAGCGGCAGATCTCGGTGAGTTGATCAAGCTTATCGCCGCCGGGACGATTTCGGGAAAGATGGCGAAAGAAGTCTTTGTTGAAATGTATTCTTCAGCAAAACCGCCGGCGGAGATCATCAGGGAAAAGGGCCTGTCTCAGATCACTGATGCAAGCGAAATAGAGAGAATCGTTGATGAAGTGATTGCTTCGAGCCCGAAAGAGCTCGAACAGTATCGAGCCGGGAAGGCTTCACTCATCGGGTACTTTGTTGGTCAGGTAATGAAGAGGTCGAATGGACGAGCCAATCCGCAATCAGTAAACAAGACTTTGAAAGCGAAGCTCGAAGCATAACTACAAGGATTGAGAAGGGGTAATCTAACGATTATGACGAAAGTGCTCAGGCGTTATCTAATGTTGTCTCTTGGCCTTTGTCTTACCGGATTGGCCGGATTGGGCATCTCGTGCGCTTCCGATAGTGCTCCGACCAGCACGGCGACTCCATCACCGGCCGCAACAGCCGCAACAATCGCAACCCCGAGACCCGCGGCTTCGGTAGCGCCGCCGGCGGCGGATGAGGAAGTGGCGGTAATTGACACCCGTTACGGGAGCTTCAAGATAAGGTTTTTCTCCGATGTGGCGCCACGTCACGTCGCGCACTTCAAAAAGCTCGTAAATGAAGGGTTCTATACTGGCCTCGCGTTTCATCGTGTCGTACCCGGTCGTCTGATTCAGGGTGGAGACCCGACCTCTCGCCGCAACGATCGCACGATGTGGGGGAAAGGCGAACCCGGCCAGGAGAACGTGCCAGCCGAGTTCAGCTCCCTTCCTTTCGGGCGTGGAACTGTCGGTGCGGCTCGCAAGGGCAACGACGTCAACAGTGCTTCAAGCCAGTTTTTCGTTTGTCTCGAACGAAATCAGGGATGGGACGGCAGCTACACAGTGTTTGGGGAAGTGATTTCCGGACTGGACGTGGTTGAAAAGATCTCGCAACTGCCGAGCGATGGCAGCCAGCTGTCGTATTGGACAAAGTAGTCATGAACCGCGTGCATCTCGAGAAGGCCGGAGCAGCGGCAACAAAGAACTGAACCCTGGTGCCGTCTTCGGTCGTATGTAGAAGGCGATAGCAAGATTGACCGGAGGGCGACCGGAAGCGGCCTCAGGGAGCGGATGCAATGAGTTTTAGTGAGGCGCTCAAGGTGGCTCTCGGGGCGATCTGGTCCCACAAGCTTCGTTCCTTCCTTACTCTCCTCGGAGTCATTTTCGGTGTGGCGACGGTGATCATTGTCGTTTCGCTGGTTGAAGGCTTCAACAGCTACGTCGATGAGAAGATCGCCAATATCGGCACCAATGCTTTCGCAGTCCAGAAGTTCTCCATCGAAGACTTCTCGAGCCTGCAGGCTTACGAGGATGCCCGGCGCCGTAACAAGGACGTCACGATCGAAGACCTTGCTGCTCTCCGGACGCGCGGCGGCGTAATCAAGGATGCCGGCGCGCGAGAGCAGGTGATGTGCGAGCTCAAGCGCGGAACCGATGTCCTCTTCGCGGTTTCTCTTGTCGGCCAGACCTCGAATTTCATTGATATCGAGAACAAGGACCTTGCTGAAGGTCGCCCTTTCAATGCGGCTGAGGAATCGACCAATCGGACAGTCTGCTATATCGGAGCCGACATCGCAGAGAGGTTCTTTCCAACAGAAACTCCGATCGGCAAATCAATCAAGATCGATGGACGTCCGTTTGAGATTCTTGGTGTAGCCAAGGCCCAGGGCTCAGTGTTCGGACAATCGCGCGACAAGTTTGCGACGATACCCTTATCGACTTTTCTCACGATATACGGATCGAGGAGATCGCTGCAGATCAATGTCGTTTCGATAACGGCGCAAACTTATCTTGATGCGATCGATGAAGCCCGCGCAGTCATGCGCACACGTCGCAAACTCAAACCGAACGAGAAAGACAATTTTGGAGTTGTTACGCCCGCGGCGATCAACAACCTTCGAGAGCAGATCTTTGGCACGATTCAAATGGTTGCGATCGGTGTCACATCGATCGCGCTCGTTGTTGGCGGCATTGTTATCATGAACATCATGCTCGTTTCGGTTACCGAACGAACAAAGGAGATCGGGATTCGCAAGAGCCTTGGAGCGCGGCGTCGCGACATCCTGCAGCAGTTTCTGGCTGAATCTACCGCGCTTGCTGTTTCAGGTGGAGCGATAGGGGTAGCGATCGCCTACGGGCTCAGCAAGCTCGTCGCGACGTTCACTCCGATTCCAACAGCTTTGCCACTGTTTGCGGTAGCGATGGCATTGCTGGTATCTGGCAGCATCGGGCTGGTTGCGGGAGTATATCCGGCGTGGAGAGCCGCGAGACTTGATCCGATTGTGGCGTTAAGATCGGAGTAACATTTGGAGGCGTTGGAGTGGCGCAGCTTCGACTAAATAGCGGATCGATATGTCAACGAACGAGTGGTACGAAAATGTGAAGATGGCGCTCGACACGCTGAGACAGCACAAGCTGCGATCGTTTCTGACCATCCTCGGCGTCGTCATCGGCACAATGACCGTTATCGTGATTGCCGCGTTTGTTTCCGGAATCGAGACTCGCGTGGCGAAAGAGATCGAATCCTTCGGGACGAATTCGATCTACATCTTCAAGTTCGAACCCGGGTTCAACTTTAATCCTTCAGCCGAAGAGCGGATGCGCAAAGAGATCAGCTATGAGGATGGTCTCGCAATTGCTGCGGAGGTGCCATCGGTCGAGAATGTCGCACCCTTCATGTCGCCTGTAGATTGGATGCAGGGTCCTATGGCCGAGCGGGTAAAGATCCGCTATCAGGACACCGAGATGGTGAATGCAACAGTCCAGGGAACAACGACAGCCTACATCCGCATGGGCACAATCAACGTCGCGGAAGGGCGCTTCTTCACGGATTCCGAGAATATGACGCGCGCTGATGTATGTGTCATTGGCCGCGACGTCGCAAACACGCTTTTCCCGAACCTGACCGCAGTTGACCGGGAGATATCGATCAGCGGAAAGAACTATCGCGTCGTCGGTGTTTTGCAGACACGAGATAACTTTCTGACACCGGCTGAAGACCCGGGAAACGAAAACAAGGCGGTCTATCTGCCATACGAATCGCTGCGAAAGATCTATCCGCAGATCAAGGAGAATTTCATTATTGCGCAGGCTCGTCCGGGCCGGATGGAGGAGGCAGTTGAAGAGATTCGCTTTCTGTTGCGAAAGCGCCGTGGCGTGCCATTCTACAAGCCCGACAACTTCGGAGTTTCGACATCTAAAGACATCATCAGCCAGTTCAGTGCGATCACCAGTGGAATCTTCATGCTGATGGTTGCAATTTCAAGTGTTGGACTACTGATCGGCGGCATTGGCGTAATGAACATTATGCTTGTGTCAGTCACTGAACGGACGAAAGAGATCGGAGTAAGAAAAGCGATCGGCGCGCGGAGGCGTGACATCATTCTGCAGTTTCTGGTCGAAGCTGCGACTCTGACAGGGGTCGGAGGAATCCTCGGAATCGTGATCGGATGGGGTCTGGCTGAGCTCGTCAAGTTGATGCTGCCGACTTACGTTCCGTTGTGGGCGCCGGTGGTGGGATTCTGCGTTTCGGTTGCGTTGGGAGTTGGATTTGGTCTATGGCCTGCCTGGCGCGCCGCTCGACTACATCCGGTAGATGCGTTGCGATACGAGTAGTTGTCGCGTCATAATTACTGTTTTAACCATGAAGAGTTTATTCAATCTTACTAATAACCATTTGTTGCGCGGCGCAGCTGTTGCCGTGATGATGATCCTCGTTGTGGCTCCCGGTTTCTCACAGGAACCTCCAAAGCCACAAACTCAGCAACGTCGTACGCCACTTTCCGATAAGCCGCAGGCAACTCTTGGAGACGTGAATTGTGATGTCGGAGTCGACAAGAGAGTCATCGTAATGATGGCGGCGCTGAATTTGGCCGGTTACGACTACGAGCAATCCAACCGGCAGTTGTCGCCGCTGCGCAAGCAGATTCGCGAAGATCTGAAGGACGTCAATCCTCAGATCATTGCAAAGCTTCGCAATCACTTTCAGGCGCATCGCGAAGGGAAGCCTGATGTAGTTGCGATAGCGCCGTATCTGAGTCTCGCACTCTCTCTTTCAGAACCTCCCGGCTTCAGTATTGACGTTCCGGCAGAGCGGCTGCCGGATGATGTCCGGGAGATCACCGACTTTGCACTGCTCCTCGAGGAGTTTTACCAGGCTTCCTCGTTTGGCAGGTTATTACCGAAGTATGTCAAGGCATACACTGAAACTGCGACTTCCTATGGTCCCGGGCTTGCAGCGTCAGTCTCAGCGGTGATTGGTTATCTGCGCACGGAGCCCATACTCGAGCATCGGCCGATTTACGTTCCGCGTTCAGGAAACACTAAAGATGCGGAACCAGTCGAGAGTTCGAAGCGGATACGGCGATTCGTCGTAGTACCGGACCTTCTCAACTCGACTGGATCAGGCAACCTCAGAGTTGTGCGCGATGTTTATTACCTCCTGCTTGGGCCGACACGCGAACCAAATGTAAATGCGATGCGACGCGGCTTTCTACGCTTTGTCCTGGACCCGATTAGCGAGCTGCACGTCAGAGAAGTGGGCGCTATGAAAGGAGAGCTCAAGAAACTGCTCGACTCGCGTGATGACAGCGTCGACCGGGAATACAAAGAGCGAAGCGCCTTCTACCTGATTACTGATTCGCTGACCAAGGCAACGGACGCGCGGATGGAAGTACTCGGGCTTCCTGTAAAGCGTAATTACACGGAAGCAGACGCGATCTTCGATCTGAGTAAAGAGTACGAGCGCGGCGCGGTTCTGGTCTATCACTTCTACGACAAGATGTCGGCCTACGATCGTGTGGGAATCAATCTTCGCGACTATTTTGGCGACCTGCTGACGACGATTGATTTCGAGCGCGAGTCGAAGCGGCTCGAAGAGTACGCGCAGCGACTCGGGCGGTACAAGCAGGCGAAGCTCGAAGCGACCTCGGCACCGGCACCTGCGCCGACGATCTCGAATGCTGATGACGCGACGGTGTCAAGGATCATCCAGGCCGATCAGATGATCACTGCGCGGCGATATGATGAGGCACGAGCCGTTCTGCAATCGATACTCAAGGAGCGTCCTCAGAATGCGCGCGCGCTTTTCGGCATGGCCGAAGTGACAAGCAAGAAAGCAAGTCTGGTGACGGATTCTGACAGGCAGGGTGAGGAGCTTTACGCTGCAGTCGAATTCTATAAGCAGGCCGCACAGAACGCTTCGACCGACACAGAAAAGTGGCTGAAACAGCGAAGCTACCTTTCTGCGGGAAAGATTCTGGCGTTCCTCGATCAGCCAAAGGACGCTCTCGCAGCATTTGAACTCGCCATCGGACTTGGTGAAAACGCCGACAAGTCTGCATACGAAGAAGCTGTCCGCGAAAAAGCAAAGCTATCAGGCATGTAAGAAGAAGGTGCTGAGTGCTGCGGTGCTGAGTGCTGAGTGCGAGTGCGAGTAAGCTTTAGCTTAGGCGTTGCATTCTAGAGGCTCTGTATGATCTCGGAATGCAACTCCGCAAGCTGAAGCTTGAACTCAAACTCCATACTCAGCACTCAGCACCAGCAGGAGGAATCATGGACTCTTCGAACTTGATCCAACCCTTGATAGGCGGCCTTCTGATAGGGTTCTCTGCCTCGGCACTATTGCTTCTTCGAGGGCGGATGGCCGGCATAAGCGGGATTCTGGCCGGGGTGCTTTTTCCGGTTGCGCGAGGACACCGAATGGCGGTTGTTGTTTCTGACCGGTCTCGTCGCCGCCGGGCTGATCGCATTCGCATTCGAGCCCTCAGCATTTGCAAACACGCTCGCGCGGTCTGTGCCTGCGCTCGCAATCGCTGGTCTGCTTGTTGGAATCGGTGTGCGGGTTGGCGGGGGCTGCACAAGCGGACACGGTGTCTGTGGAGTCAGCCGGCTCTCGTTGCGATCAATCATTGCTACAGTTGCGTTCATTTTGTCCGGTGCTGTGACGGTATTTCTCGTCAATCGGCTGGCAGGAGGTGCCCTGTGAGCGCGATTCAGAGAATTGCAACGATAGCGTGCGGAATGCTTTTTGGATTCGGGCTTTGTATCGGCGGAATGACACAGCCCGCTCGGATCACCGGCTTCCTCGATTTTGCGGGGGCGTGGGATCCGAGCCTGTTGTTTGTCATGATCGGGGCGATCGCGGTTTATCTTCCACTTTATCGTGTCATCACGCGCAGGAAGCATCCGGTGTTTGACAGCGTCTTCGCAGTGCCGACGCGAACTGATATCAATACGCGGCTGATCGTAGGTGCATCGATCTTTGGCGTGGGGTGGGGTGTGGGAGGTTTTTGTCCCGGACCTGCGCTGACTTCACTCGCAACGGGATATGCACCGGTGATTGTTTTCACACTCGCAATGATCGTTGGAATGGTGTTGTTCAGTGCCGTCGAAACCGCAAGTAAAGCGCGCACTGAAGCGAGACTTGAACAGGCAAAGGAGTGCGGTTGACTGTAAGCGCCGGCGGAGCCAGCGCTCCCAGGAAACAAAAAGGGCGACCCGTTGGGGTCGCCCTTTTGATTTCAAAATCCTGGTCACTCCTAATGCATCGGAATGACCGGCATTAAAGGTTCGAAAGGCACCTCCCTCGGCTCGTTCTCGCACTGTTGAACCGGAGGAGTGCTCGTGACAGGTTCATTCCCCTCTTCACCGGAGAACAATTCGAACGTGATCGCTTCTTCACTCAAAAAGAGCTCTGTCTCAATCGGCGCGACATCGGTCGAGATGATTGGATCACGAGGCTTTTCAGGTGTCTTGCCAGGCTCGCAGGCCGCTGGTTTCACGGAAGGCGCGAACACGAGTCTGACTGGGCGAACGCTCATTCTTGGCATCTTGAAGCGCTTGGCCCAGTGCATCGGTACATAGCTCGCTTCGATCACTGCGAAACTCATCGCCAGCGCGCGTTCCACCGGGAACGCTGCCGGAAGGATAATGGGTTTGAGGCGTGTCTTTGCGCGGACCGGTTTCGCCGCAGCCACCATTGCACGCACACTCTGAACTTTCGCCCTCATCTTTGATCTGGTTGCCGAGCCAGTCGCCGCGACCTTAGCCGCGACATTCGATGCCAGAAGCGCGCCCTCAGTCGGGTTGGTGACTGCTTCCGGCAAAAGACTACGGCCGAAGGCCGCTGCAAGCAGGTTTGCCTGTACAAAGCGGTTGGCAGTCGCGTCGGGCAGAATTGCCGAAATTGATTCGGCAGCACCCAGGACCTGCTGTGCAAAGTTGCTACCGGTTAGGGGTTTCACCGTGTGAGCCGCTAAGAGCAGCGTCAGGATTAGCAGCAAGCGAATTAAAGCTTTGCTAGCCATTGGGATGCTCCTCAACTGACCATGCTCTAGGTCACGGTCGTTCGTCAGATACTTGTCAAGTTGCTTCTTCTAGTAGTACTCGGAATAACTCAAAGTCGTTGTGCCTGTCTGAACGTTTTCAGTTTCAGTCTGCAAATCAGTTTGTGACTGGACTTTGTCCAAGGTTTCAAAAGAGCGAAGGAAATCTTTTGTGCTTTATCGCCCCCCTGGAGAAGCGATTATCCACAAACCCGGTCAATCTCTTGTTAATGACTTGTAAATACTTTGTAAAAACATGCCGGGCTTGTAAGCCGTTAAAATACCACTGTTTGCGCCGGGTGCAAAGCCTTTTTTGAAACCCGCTTTCTGTACCCTGCTCCAATCCGTTACATGACTCTTATACGTCGCCACCCGGTCCTGGAGGTGCGAAGAAATATCGGTCGTCTCGCGCGGGTCGGAACAAAGATTAAAAACCTTCGATCGATTCGACTCGACTTCATAGATGTACTTGAGGCAGCCATCGCGCAAGCCAAGGAACGTAAGTGAATAGTCAGTATAGAAAAGCGCAACTTGTTCGCGACCAGCGAGCATTGATGTCCCCTGGAACTCTCGAGGGATAGAGCGTCCCAGCAAATCGAGGATCGTCGGTCCAACATCGATCAGACTCACCGGCTTCTGCACCCTCACTTGCCCCTCGACCATCCCCGGTGCAGCAATCAACAATGGCACTCGCATGTTCTCTTCATGTATGAAGAACGAATGGCCGTAATTTCCCTCGTGCTGTCCGAATGCTTCGCCGTGGTCTCCAGCAATCACGATCAATGAATCGGAGAGCCGTCCTTGCGCTTCAAGACCTTTGAACAGATCGCGCAGTGCATTGTCGGCATAATTGAGTGCATTCAGATACCGGTCCCGCTCCTCAGTCTCCGGAAACGGGCCGGGGAGAGGAGTGTCGTATGGATGATGTCCCGCAATCGGGAGATAGGTAAGGAAAAACTTCTCTTCGCGTCCGAGACCACCAACCCACTTGAGCATTCGTTGAACAGTCGATGCTTCATCAACCCCGAAGCTCGATTCCTTTTGTCCGCCAATTGCTCCCGCATCTTCAACGACATCGTAGCCACGATCCTCTACGACAGCGTCCATGCCCAGGTACATGAATCTGCCTGAATGAAAGAGCGCCGATCGATAACCCGCGTCACCGAGCTCCCGGGCAAGAGACGAGCGCATCTTCCTTGCAATTGTTTCGACAGGGATATCGAGCGCGGGATACTGCGAACAAATCACCGAAAGAAGCGTCTTGATGCTCTCCGGGTAAACGGCATAGGCATTCTCGAATACGATCGCGCGCTCGGCCAGCCCATCAAGAAAAGGCATCGGATTCTCTCGCGCACCGTACGTGTTCAGGTACTGCGCTCCCGCCGATTCAAGCATTACCAGAATTACGTTCCGATGTTCCGCTGCCCGGTGCCATCGATCAAGGTCTTTTCTTGGCTCGGTCTTCGCCTTTTGCGGCTGGCACCACGTTGACAGGGCTCCGACGCCAATCAATGTTAGTCTCCCTCGCTTCTCCTGCATTGATTCGTGGAAGTGATGTCGTTACGAGCGTGGCAATCGAATTCCGGTGAAGGCCTCCTGTGTCGATACGCGCAGACGCGACAGGTCCGGCGGCTATGATCGCTATTGCACAAGCGATCCACACTTCGCGGTGTCGCAGCCTGACGTTTCTCACCGCCAGCGCGAGCGCGATTCCAACGAGAAAAACGGCGGCTACCGGCAGGATGATCTGTGCCTTGAAGTAATAGAGAACCGAATCCGCAAGCGCGCCGCGCGCTGCTTTGAGCATCGGCCACGTAAACGGAGTTGTCAGAACGCGCATGACGGCGACGTTGATGGCGACATAGCTGACGGCAAGCGCATAGACCAACCATCTGATCCAGTCGCGGCGGCACACTGACAGAAGGGCGGCGAAGAGAAGAGCTACGAGAACGTCCTGCCAGATGAACGCGAGTGGGGTCCACGGTGAAAAGGGAATCGAGTGGCCCGCGATGCTTGCCACCTTTGCGGCCAGGAGAACTATGAAGAAGGCTATCGCTTTCATAATGTCACCTGACTCATCGTCACCTGACTTACAACATTCAATCTCTTGAGAAGCAGCCACGAGATAACTTCACTGCGGCAGTTTCGGTTTCGCTTCCAGATCCAGTCATGCACAAAAACAAACCGCGCGGGAGGGTCTCGATAGATTGCACTTCGATCGCCAACCAGTGCCAGTGGAATCACAAGCGCATCGACATCGCACGGCGGACGGCCTTCGAATCGGCCATTGATCATCTCAACCCCGACATCGCCGCTCAGATAAGTCCTGGCTGTCTCGAGGTTAGTGGCGCTCAGATCGATTAGTACGAGTCGCGCCTCAGGCAGCACGCGACGGAATACAAGCGCGCTTCGCGGGAAAAGCCCGCCACCGACTATACCTACTCGATGAGGTGCCGGAATGCCTGCAAGAAGGCGGCGAAACGCCCTTTCGTGCCGGCTGACTACAAACCTCTGAAGAAGTTTCGAATGCAGAACCAGGCGCTCAAGCGCGCAGAGATTCGCACTCCGACTAATACGCCTGGGATTCACGCGACTTAACCACCGCAGAACCGCTGGCAATCTGCTCGATGCTTTGTCATGAACCTCGGTCTGAGCATCGCTGTGACCGAAGTTGTGGAAGCATTGACCAATGCGCGTTCGGCCGCTCGTGGTGCTCTCTGTGATATCCGTCATTCAGAAAAAGAAAATTGTAGATGCGACCGTAATAGCTCACCGTTCCTCCGCCCGCATGCTCGTAATATCCGTGTATCTGACAGATCAGCATTCCCACTGCAAAGCCAGGCATATAGGCGTAAAGGAAAAAGTCTGTTGCGTAAACTGCGAGCAAGCCCCAGACCGCGACAGTCGCCAGTAACTCAAGAGTCGTCAGTGCGTCGAATCTGATCGTCGTCGCGCGAAGGCTCCTGGCACCATGATGAGCAAGATGCCGTGCTGCCCAGACCGACTGGGGATATCCGAGCAGCACGGTGAGGTAAAGCGAAAAGATCGCCCGCGGCAGGCGGCCGCGAAGAAACGACCGGTGAATGAAGTTGTGCGATACAGTGTTCGAGTTCCACCACAATCCAAGTGCGATGACGATCATCGACGGCCACGCCAGTAACAACAGTCCATGAACGATCGCGAGACCGGGCAGCAATACTGCATCCCGGTCCCTGACCGTGTCGCTGGCGCGCCTTAATGACCACGTCGCACCAATCATTGACCCTTTGCTCCTTTGGGTCGTTCGAGTGCGCGGAGAGCGCGGATTGGCTCGTAGTTGGTAGGACGCGAGCTCATACGCACCAGACCATAGGCAAAAGGATAGGCATCTGGTTCAGCAGGCTTCACGCTGGCAGCGCGAACCTTTGCGGGCGGAATACTCCGTGTACCGAATCCGATGACTTCACCGGTGCCGGCGACCGACTTGAGGTCTGCCCACTCCTTGCGGCTGCCGTCTTCCTTGCCCGGCATCACCTTGAAGTAGAGATACCCTCTCTGAGGCGTATCGTAAAAGTTGCGATCGTTGGCTTTTGCCATCGCAAAATCCCCCCAGATCTGAATCCGTTCGGGCGAGGTTGCGTTGGGCTCGAGGATCACCTTGTCGATTATCGCGTAGGTGCCGATAAAGTCGGAAAAGGCGCCGGCGCTCGGCGCCGGAATCAGAAACGTAGCGAGCAGGGCTGCGAAAAGTACTAAGCGCTTCATTGGCAAATCTCCTTTCATCAACAGATTTGCCAGTTAGACGTGGTCAACGGACGATTTCTTCCGTACGTTGTACCGCGTTCAGGCGGAATCTTGAGTTCAAGCTTTAGCTTGGGTCCGATGATTACCGCCTGAAGGCGGTACATCGAACCTAAGAACGGACCCAGCGGTCCACTCCGTCCTGCTCTTCCATGCGCAGCTTGTTTTCGGCGGTCGCCTGATCGAGGTGGGCGATGGTTTCCGAAACTGCGAGAAAGCGGTGGATGTCTTTCACAGCCGGAAAGAGTCCTCGCGACACTTCCCATGCGTTTGCCCCCTCTTTCGGCACCATTCTGATGACACTCGCCTGGCGTTCAGATGTGTGACGGAGAAAGCGGTGGAAATGCTCCTCGAAATCAGTTACATCACCGCCATGCGATGTTCGCAACAAGGTCGGCGCAAGCGAACGGATGCGCGCCAGCGATACGAGGTATTCTCCGAGTGAAGGGAAGCGCCGCGCCGGATCTATAGGATCACGGTTCAGAACAGGATTCGGCGTGATGTTCTTGAGAACTGTATCACCGCTCAAAAGCAGCCGGTTCGACTCGCGAAATAAGCAGGAACTTCCCGGCGTGTGTCCGGGAGTGTGAACTACACGCAGTGACCCGCTTGCAAATACAAATTCATCTTCATCCTTGTAACTGACAGCATCTGCCACCGCCTCCGCATAATTATGGATACGCGCATAACGCGCCGACATGTCCTCGATCTCGTCCGCAGGGACACCGGCGCGCTCGAGCAGCGGCCTGCTGACCCGCGTTACGTCTATTGCCGTGATGTTATCGAGCTCCCATTCATGCACATGGACGCTCGCTCCGGACTCGCGCGCCAGCTGCGCCGCCAGCCCGCAGTGATCTTCGTGTGTATGCGTCAGAATAATGCGGCCGAGATCCGAGATGCTCGAGCCTACACGCGCAAACTCCGATCTCAGAGCCGCATACGCCTCATCGGTCTTTGGTCCGGTATCAATCAGCGTAAGCGGATCGTCCAGGATCAAATAAAGATTGATTGGGCCCACCGGAAAGGGCGTGGGGACTACTAGCTTCTCAATGAGCATTGGAAAGAGAGATCACCACGGAACACACGGAAAAGAGACACGAAAGAACACGGAAAGATCTTTCATGTTCTTTCCGTGTTATTCCGTGTCTCTTATTCCGTGTGTTCCGTGGTCGTTTTCAAATCACATAACCCGCACCGGCAAGTACCTTGTCAGCGAGACTAGTGCGAATCGCGGAAGTATTGATCGGAGTGAACTTCGCAAAGCGCTTGAGCGCTGCAAGCAAAGTGCGCAACTCGTCCCCATCAACCGTGGCAGCAATCGCATTTCGCGCCGCAGTCTCGATCCGCGACATTGCATCGTGAATATAGAGTCGCGTAGCGTCAACGGCCACCTGGTGTTTCTCTACACCGTCACGCCCGATCAACTTCAATGTTCTGCCAAGAGCGCTGTCCATCAGGAACGATTCGATGATGATGTCAGCAGACCAGCTCAGAATCATCTGCTCGCGCTCGAGCTTTGTCATGAACTTCTGCGCTGCCGTCCCAAGTACTGCCAGAGCAATCTTCTTCGAATTGGCTACAAGCTTTCGTTCAACGGCAAGCGGCGCGTCATCTTCCTCTTCGAATGATGGCCCGGCAAGCAACTCGTCCTGAAGCTTCTGCGCGGCCGCGAGCAGCGGAAGCTGACCCTTCATCGCCCGTTTAAGCAGCATTCCCGGTATGAGAAGCCGGTTGATCTCGTTCGTGCCTTCAAAGATGCGGTTGACACGCGAATCGCGATAGGCCGATTCAACCGGATAGCTGCTCGTGAAACCATTGCCGCCATAAATCTGCACGGATTCATCCGCGCAGTAATCCAGAATCTCTGATCCGGCAACCTTGAGGATCGAACATTCAACCGCGTACTCCTCGATGGCGCTCAGAACTTCGGCTGCATTGGTGCGGTCCAGCGTATCCTCGCGATCCTCGATCATTCCCGCGGTGCGATATACCGCCGATTCACCGACATAAGTCCGCGCGAGCATCTCTGCCAGTTTGTATTTGATGGCACCGAAACTTCCAATCGTCGTTCCGAACTGACGCCGCTCGGCAGCATACCTTGCGGACAGGCCGAGCAGCCGCTTCGAGCCACCAATCGCGCCCGCGCCGAGCTTGATCCGACCAAAGTTCAGAATGTTGAAGGCAATGATGTGGCCCTTGCCGATCTCGCCAAGCAGCCTGTCCTTCGGAATCTTGCAGTCCTGTAGCAGCACCGGTGTCGTCGAAGATCCGCGCTGACCCATCTTGTGCTCTTCGGCACCCGGACTTACGCCGGGATCGTTTCGCTCGACGATGAATGCTGAAAACTTCTCGCCATCAACTTTTGCGAAGATCGTGTAGACATCAGCGAATGCGCCATTCGATATCCACATCTTTTCGCCATTCAAAACCCAGTGAGTGCCTTCAGCGTTGAGCCGCGCAGTCGTCTTTGCCGACAGCGCATCCGAACCCGAACCTGACTCGCTCAGACAATAAGCACCGACCCATTCACCGCTCGCGAGCTTTGGCAGGTATCGCTTCTTCTGCTCATCTGTTCCGAAATAGACAATCGGCAGCGTACCTATGCTTGCGGTCGCTCCAAATGTAGTCACGAAGGATCCCTGTCCGGTCAGATGTTCAGAGATCAGCATCGCCGATATCTGATCGAGCGCCAGACCGCCGTAGGTCTCGGGCACACTCGCAGCCAGCAGTCCCAGCTCGCCGGCCTTCCTCAGCAGCTCGCGCTGCAGCTCGTAATCCTTCTCTTCAATCCGCTCGCTGTTGGGAATGACTTCTTTCTCGATGTATTCCTGGGTCGTCTGAGCGATCATTCGATGCTCTTCACTGAAATCCTCCGGCGAGTAAACCTGCTCCGGCTTAGTATCTATCAGCAGAAAACTTCCGCCCTTCAAAAGCTCTTTCTCTGGTGCCACCATTTCAACAGACTCCTTTCAAGTCCCGCGATCATCGCATCAAATTTTCGAAAATTCCTGCCGCACCCATGCCGCCGCCTACACACATCGTCACAAGACCATAGCGGGCTCCGGTGCGTTTCATCTCATATAACAATGTTGCCGTCAGCTTGGCTCCCGTGCACCCGAGAGGGTGTCCGAGCGCAATCGCGCCACCATTCACGTTGACGCGCTCGATATCCAGATTCAGTTCCTTGATGACGGCCAGGGCCTGCGCACCGAATGCCTCATTCAATTCGATGCGATCAATGTCCTTTAGTGTCAGACCGGCAAGCTTGAGGGCTTTTGGAATCGCATAGACAGGCCCGATCCCCATCTCTTCGGGAGGCACGCCCGCGGTCGCGTATGCGATAAAACGCGCCATTGGCTCGAGGCCCAGTGCTTCCGCGCGCTCCTTTGACATCACCAGCGCCGCCGCTGCCCCATCCGACATTTGAGACGATGTTCCCGCAGTCACGGTCCCTTTCGCATGGAAAACGGGCCGGAGCTTGGCCAGTGCTTCCAGATTCGTGTCACGCCGGACGCCTTCGTCGGTATCGTAAACGCTCTCGACCAGCCTGACTTTCAACTTCGATCCTCCAGCTGGCTCGAGCTCGTGACTCGTCACCTTGAAGGGAATGATCTCGTCTTTGAATTTGCCCGAATCGATCGCCTTTGCAGCATTGGTATGAGATCGGACGGCGAATTCATCGGCCTGCTCGCGGCTGATCTCGTACTTGCGTGCGACGTTCTCGGCCGTCAAACCCATATTGAGATAGGCGTCCGGGTAGCTGTCGACAAGCGACGGGTTGGGCGACAGATTGTGCCCGCCCATCGGTAACATCGACATCGATTCGGTGCCGCCACCGATCGCCACTTCAGAAAACCCACACATCACGTGCTCTGCAGCCTGCGCGATTGCCTGCAGCCCTGACGAGCAGAAACGATTGATCGTCATTGCTGACGTAGTAACCGGAAGGCCGGCCAGCAGGCCGACCTGCCGTGCCATGTTCATTCCCTGCTGCGCTTCAGGCGTGGCACACCCGATGACCACATCCTCGACTTCAGCCGACACTTACCTCGGGCGTCCGTGCCATCAGTTCTTTGACGACGGCAGCCGCAAGATCATCCGGCCGCGTATCCCTGAACATCCCTCGCGGCGCCTTGCCAATCGCCGTCCGCAACGCATTCACTATCACTGCTTCACGCATAAAAGATTTCTCCTGGAAGGAAGGCTGAGTAAGTGGTTTGAGTTCAAGCTTCAGCTTGGGGTTGCATTCCGAGATCAACAGGATCTCGAATGCAACCCCAAGCTGAAGCTTGAACTCAAACCACTTACTCAGTACCGCTCTTCTCTCAATTCCTCAACGGCTTCCCGGTCTTCAGCATGTGCGCGAGACGTTCCTGGGTCGCGCGCGTTCCGCATAGACTGACAAACGCTTCGCGCTCGAGATCGAGCAGATACTGTTCTGAAACTTTGGTGGCGCGTGTCAGTCTTCCTCCACTCATTACTTCGGCAATCTTTGTTCCCACCAGGGCATCGTGATCTGAAATGAACTCGGCGCGCCGCATCATATGTACACCGAGCTTGAACTTCGTTAGCGCGGGTTCTCCGAGAACTGTAATGTCCTCGCGGGGCTTCGGCGGCACATAACCCTCACGAACCATCGTTAATACTGTCTGTTTAGCCTCTTCGATCACGCGATCACGATTCATCACAATCCGATCATGCGGCTTCAGTATTCCCATGTGACGTGCCTCGACTGCACTCGTCGCTACTTTGGCCATTGCCGCAAGCTCGAAATACTTCTTGAGGTATGAGAAATGATCAGCTTCAGCGTTATCAGCAACCGCATCCCACGCCCTCACCGCCATCTCTTTCGTTCCTCCGCCGCCCGGTATCAATCCAACACCTACCTCGACCAGACCAATGTAGGTCTCGGCATCCGCAACATTGCGGTTGGCGTGGAGCACCATTTCGCATCCTCCGCCCAGCGTCATCTGGAACGGAGCAACAACAACAGGCTTGGCCGCATACCTCAAGCTCATTGTCGTGTTTTGAAACTGTCGGACAGCTGCGTGCAGCTCATCCCATTCACCCTCCTGTGCGGCGAGAAGAATGAGCATGATGTTGGCGCCTACAGAAAAGTTCTCACCCTGATTGCCGATGACCAGCCCTTCAAAATTCTTTTCAACCTCTTTGTGCGCTGTTGCAATCATCTGCAGAGCGTCGCCACCGAGCGAGTTCATCTTTGAGTGAAACTCGACCAGGGCTACTCCGTCACCGAGATCGATCAGGCTGGCGCCGGAGTTCTTCTTGATCTCACGGCCCTGCTCCTTTGATTGACTTGATGATCGTGACGCCAGGAAGCGCGCGCTCAGGTTTGTACTCACCGGCAACGAAATCGAAGTAAAGGCGCGTCCCGTTTTCCGACTTGTAGAAGCTCTTGTGACCCGCCGCAAGCATCTTTTCGACATTGGCAGGTACCGCTCGACCTTCTTCACGAAGTCTTGCGACGGACTTCTCTACGCCGATCGCGTCCCAGGTTTCGAAAGCGCCAAGCTCGTGTGCAAAACCCCATTTCATCGCGTTGTCGATTTCGACGATTGAGTCGGCGATTTCGGGGATGCGGTTTGCCGCATAGATAAGCGATTCGGACATGGTGCGCCAGAGGAACTCACCGGCACGATCCTTCGCGTATACGAGCGCTCTCAAACGTTCCCCAAGGTCTTCGATGTTTCGCGCGGCTTCGACCGAAGCGAATTTCGGCTTCATCCGCGGACGGTACTCGAGCGAGCTCAGATCGAGCGTCAGAATCTCATCGCCTGACTTTTTGAAGAATCCGCCCTTGGTCTTCTCACCCAGCAGACGACGCTCGACCATCTTCTCGATGACATCCGGGAGTTTGAAGGTGTCGCGTTTTTCGTCATCAGCAACCGCTTCGTAAAGATTGCGCGCGACATGCGCCGCCGTGTCGACACCTACAATATCCATCGTCCGGAAGCTCGCGCTCTTCGCGTGCCCGATGAGAGTGCCAGTCAGCGCGTCAACTTCTTCAATCGTGTAACCGCCTTCGAGCATCACTCGAATTCCATCGAGCATGGCGAAAGTGCCGATACGGTTGCCGATGAAATTGGGAGTGTCTTTCGCATAAACAATCCCCTTGCCGAGCACGCGGTCGCAGAAACCTGAGACGAAGCACGACACTTCACCGGCAGTCTCCGGTGTTCGGATCAGTTCGAGAAGATGAAGGTAACGCGGAGGATTGAAGAAATGTGTCCCAAGAAACCGTCGTCGAAATCCTTCACTCCGGCCTTCTGCAAGTGCGCCGATCGGAATGCCCGAAGTATTCGAGCTCACGATCGCGTCAGGTTTCAGGTGTGATTCGATCTTTGCGTAAAGCGATCGTCTTGATTTCGAGGTTCTCGATGATAGCTTCGATCACCCAGTCGCAGTCCTTGAGTCTGGCCAGGTCATCATCGAAATTTCCAACGGTCACAAGCTCGGCAAGTTCAGCTGAGAAAAAGGCCGCCGGCCGCGCCTTCTTAGCGCCGTCGAGCCCCGCCTGCGCAATCCGGTTTCTGACCGCCGGTGATTCAAGTGTCAGACCTTTCGCCTTTTCCTCAGGCGTCAATTCTCTGGGAACGATATCGAGCAGCAGCGAAGGAATACCTGCATTGGCAAGATGCGCGGCAATCTGAGCTCCCATCACTCCCGCGCCCAGCACTGCCGCCTTACGAATCTGCATTCGTTAATCTCTCCTTGATTTGCGAGTAGCGGCTGACTTGGCGCCGCTTTCATGCTTTCGTGACGGACTCTTCGCGCAGGACGAGAAAGCGTGCGACCAAGCTCGCTCCACTGCCAATTACTAGTTCATTTTCGCGCGTAATCGCGCGACTTCTCGGCATAGAGCCGGTCGATCACATCCTTGTATTTCTCTGTAACCACGCGACGGCGCACTTTGAGCGTGGGCGTCAGTTCGCCAGCTTCGACTGTCATCTCGTTCGCGAGCAGTGCTATCGCTTTGACTTTCTCGTATTGCGCAAGTTCCTGAGTGTACCTTTCAACCTGACGCTGGAAAAGGTCAATGATTCTCGGATGCTCGAGCAGTTCCGCAGGATCGCCGTATGCGATTCCCTTGTGCTTTGCGTAACTCACCAGCTGGTCCATCCGAGGTACTATTAGTGCAGCCGGAAACTTTCGCTCATCGCCTATCACGACTACCTGATTGACAAAACGGCTTTGCTTTATCGCGCTCTCGATCGGCTGTGGAGCAATGTACTTTCCTCCGCTCGTCTTGATCAGGTCCTTCTTTCGATCAGTAATGTAAAGAAAACCGTCTTCGTCAAAGTTTCCGATGTCGCCAGTGTGAAGCCAGACACGGCCCTGAGCGTCACGCTCGAGCGCGGCCGCCGTGTCCTCGGGCTTGTTGTAATAACCGCGCATTACGTTGGGTCCGGAACAAAGAATCTCTCCATCCGCCGCAATACGCACATCAACGCCCGGAATCGGCCGGCCCGCTGACCCGAGCCGGTTTTGTTCCGGCGTGTTGGCAGTGATCACGGGAGAGCTCTCCGTCAATCCGTAACCTTGAAGAACAGGCAAGCCTGCACCATAGAAGACGCGCGCCAGTTCTGCTGAAAGCGGTGCGCCACCCGATACGAAGAACCGGAGCCGGCCTCCCGTTGCCGCTCTCCATTTTGCAAACACCAGCCGTGACATAACAGCGTGCTTAAGGGCAAGCCATGGGCTGATAGCTTTGCCCCTGCTCTTTAGCTCTGCCCACTCCTGTGCCACCTCGACCGACTTGCGGGCGATTCCTGCCCGTAAGGCACCCTGATCCTCTGCCTTTTCCATCGCCTTCGAATAAATCTTCTCAAAGAGGCGCGGAACGCTTGTAAGGTAGTGTGGTTTCACCTCGAGCATGTGTTCCGCTACGGCACCAATGTTCTCGCAGTAATAAGATGCTCGCCTGTCCCTGCATATAAAGATAGAAAGTCGCGCGCTCGAAGATATGCGAGAGTGGCAGGAAACTGAGCACCACGGAGCTCTGATCAACGGGCAATATTGCGATTGCGTTGATCACATTCGAGACGATGTTGCCGTGAGAGAGCATCACTCCCTTGGGCTCACCGGTAGTTCCTGAGGTGTAGATGATCGTTGCCAGCGTTTCTGGCGTGATGCTCGATCGCAGCGTGTCATAGAGATGAGGTTCTGCCGTCTCCAGTGCCCGGCCACGTTCTGCGACCTCATCGAGCGACATCACGCGCGCATCGTGCCCGCCACTTGAATCGCTATTTGTCCAGTCATCAAATGCAATGATGACGCGGAGCCGGCTCGCTCGAGCCAACTCATCGCGCATTCGCTCGTATTGAGACTGATTCGAAATGAAAAGAACTTCGATCCCTGCGTTTTCGAGTATGAATCCGACCTGCTTCGGCGCCTGAGTTGCATAGATCGGAACATCAGCCGCTCCAGCGCTCAGAGTCGCGAGATCAGCGATCGTCCATTCCGGCCGATTCTCTGAAAGAAGTCCCACACGATCGCCGGCGCGCACGCCCAGGGCATAGAGTCCCAGTGTAGTCTCGCGAACTTTGCGCTCGAACGCGTCGGCCGAGATCGAATGCCAGGCGCCATCCTGCTTGTAGTTGAGCAGCGCATCCTTTCCGCTCGCAAGCGCGCTTTGAAAAGTATCGAGGAGTGTCCTGATTTCGATCTTATTCCGTTGCATGAGCCTCGCGCATTCCGTTGAGCAGGAGGTCAATTACCGGATCGGCTGTAGCAGTCAATGAAAGATTGTTATGACTGAGCACCCAGTTGGTTGCCATTTCGTCCAGAGCTCCGAAAAGAACCTTGGCAATGAACTTTGGACTGAGCTGCGAGGTGAATATGCGTCGTCTTTGTCCCTCCTCGATGATCTCGCGCATGATCTGGAAATAGTCAGCAAGCTGCGCGGTCGAGATCTGCTCCATAAACTTGGTTGAATGGCGCAGCTCGATCTGGAAGACGATTGCCATATCGCGATCACGCTCGAGGCATTCGAAGTGGTAGCGTGCAAACTGCCGAAGTTGTTGAACGGGATCGTCAATGTCACGAAGCTGAGCCCTGACGCGTATAAGAAACTCATCCATTCCAGTAGTGAAGATCGAGCTGAGCAGCTCGTCCTTGCTTCTGAAATAAAGGTAGACGGTGCCGTCGGCGACGCCTGCTTCGCGAGCGACATCGGAGACTTTTGAATTAAAGAATCCTGATCTTGCGAAGACTTTGGCGGCAGCCTTTAGGATTCGGAGCGCACGTTCCGCGCGCGAGGTATCAACTCTTTGGAGTGTCTCCATTTCCCTCCCTGAATGGGTCCTGAATGAGGGCTCATTCAGAGGAAGATTACCACGGAAAACACGGAAAGAACACGGAAATTACACGGAGTTTCTCAATCAACAATCCGTGCCTTCCGTGTTCTTTTTCCGTGTCTTCCGTGGTATTCCTTTCCTGTGCAGCCCAAAACCAACACCATGGTCAAACGGCGCCTGGTCAAGGTCCCGAAACGGATCGGCGTCGTTACCGGAGGCGGCGATTGCCCGGGCCTGAACGCCGTCGTTCGCGCCATCGTCCTCGGTGCGCATAATCGAGGCTGGGAAATCTTCGGTATCGAACGCGGCTTCGAGGGTCTTCTTTATAAAGACCGCATCCACCCGCTCGGCAGGCATCACGTGCGCGGCATCATCCACACCGGCGGCACTATCCTCGGGACGACCAATCGCGGCAACCCGTTCAAGCTCACGGTCTCGGACAACGGCAAAGAGGAGATCGTTGATGTCTCGAACAAAGTCGTCAAAGAATTCGCCCGGTGGAACTTCGATTCACTGATCGTCATCGGCGGTGATGGCACCCTCAAGATTGCGGCGAGCCTCGCTGGCAAAGGAATCCCCATAATCGGCGTTCCGAAAACGATCGACAATGACCTCGCTGCAACCGAGCTCACCTTCGGATTCAACACGGCAGTCGCTACAGCCACGGATGCAATTGACAAGGTTCACGCAACGGCCGAGTCCCACGAGCGCGTGATGGTCGTCGAAGTCATGGGGCGTTTAGCCGGTTGGATTGCGCTTTATTCCGGTGTAGCGGGCGGTGCCGATGTCATCCTGCTGCCCGAAATCCCTTTCAGGTTCGACCCTATCATCCGTAAGATTGAAGATCGCTGGAAGAAAGGGCGGCATTTCGCCATCGTCGTTACCGCCGAAGGTGCCCGCCCCGAGGGCGGAGAGTTCTTCTACAAGCCGGGCGATGCGGGTGCAGAGCGGAGGTTAGGCGGGATTGCAGATTTTGTTGCGAGCGAGCTCGGGCGCCTCGCTCCATATGAAACACGCTCACTTGTGCTTGGTCATCTGCAGCGTGGAGGAATGCCGACGTCATCAGATCGGCTGCTCGCGACGCGATTTGGCGCGGCTGCAGTCCGCGCAATCGAGCACGGCGAACGCAACTGTATGGTTGCATATCGGTCAGCCCGCATTGTGACGGTTCCGCTCGAGCGTGCGCTCAGCGAGATGAAGACCGTCGCGCTCGATTCTGACATCATCCTGTCAGCGCGCGAGCTTGGCATCTCTTTCGGAGACGAGAGTGGAAAGAATCGTCGAGTGCGTGCCAAACTTCAGTGAGGGACGTGATGCGGCCACGATCGCGGAGATTGAGGCAGCAATCCGCTCGGTCCCCGGAGTACTCCTGCTCGACGTTCATTCGGACCCCGATCACAACCGGTCAGTGATCACGTTCGCCGGCGAGCCGCAGGCAGTGCTCGAAGGCGCCTTGCGCGCAGCAGACCGTGCGGTTGATCTGATCGATCTTAATTTCCACGACGGCGAGCATCCGCAGAATCGGGGCTGTTGATGTGCTTCCGTTTGTGCCTCTCAAAGGTGTAACCATGGATGAATGCGTCACGCTTGCAAGAGCAGCAGGCGAGCGCATTGCGACCGCGCTGGATGTGCCGGTTTTCTTGTATGATCGCGCGGCGATGCGATCGGATCGGCGCGACCTTGCAGATGTCCGTCGTGGCGAATTCGAGGGCTTGCGCGAAGAGATCGGACAGGATCCCGATCGCGTTCCGGATTTCGGTAGGCCCCGCGTTCATCCGCGTGCCGGCGCAATCGCGGTCGGTGCACGTCCGTTGCTCATTGCGTTCAACGTGAATCTTGCAACCGATGACGTTGAGATCGCGAAGATCCATCGCGCGAGCTGTTCGTGGACGTGATGGAGGACTACGCTACGTTAAGGCGCTCGGAATGCGGCTTCGCGAACGAAATCAGGTCCAGGTCTCGATGAATCTCGTCAACTATCAGGCGACTCCGATGCACCGGGCATTCGAGGCTGTTCGAGTTGAAGCTGAAGCACGAGGAATCTCGGTTTCAGGAAGTGAGATTGTGGGACTGGTTCCACAGGACGCGCTTGATGCGGCAGCCCAGCGAAGCTTGCGCCTCGAGAGTTTCAGTAGTGATCAGGTCCTCGAGGTTCGGCTTGCGGCGGCATTGGCGGAGCGGGCTACACCGAAGGTGAGCTTCGCTGACAAGGTAGCGGCTCGCACCTCGGTGCCCGGTGGCGGCAGTGTGGCGGCGCATGCCGGCGTCCTTGGAGCAGCGCTTGGCGAGATGGTCAGCCGGTTGACGATCGGAAAGAACCGGTCCTCAAATGTTGAGCACGAGGCGAGCGAGATTCTCGCAAAGCTTGAAGACCTGCGCGCCGATCTCGAGACCGCAGTAGCAGACGATGCAGAAAGTTATGCGAGAGTAATCGCTGCCGGACGGCTTCCGGCTGGTTCAGATGCCGAACAACTGAAGCGCCAGATGGCACTCGAGCAGGCAACGCGCGCTGCGCTGGCAGTGCCGCTGCGTGTAGCCGAAGGCGCAGTCGCTGTTCTCGAGTTATTGGATGAGCTCTCTGAAATCGGAGAGCCCCGCGCGATCTCTGATCTTGCGGTCGGCGCGCAAATGGGCCTCGCTGCAGTTCGAGGCGCGGCCTACGTAGCTATCGCCAACCTCGCCGAGATCTCGGATGATGAGTTTGCCGATGAGCGCCGCCGCCAGCTCGCTGAGCTTGTCGCTCGCGCTGAAGAAATTGTTGAAGGAATCGTAACGCTTTATTAGGGTACGTTGTACCGGCGTTTAGCCGGAATCGTGACTTTCTAAGTACTCTGAATGTAACGATTCCGGCTAAACGCCGGTACAACGTACCCTCATGGAGGTTTTCAAATAATGTCGTCCTGGGAAGTGGATTTTTTCAAACTGGATTCTTTACTTACTGATGAAGAGAAGCTCGTTCGACAATCCGTCCGTGGCTTTGTCGAAGAGAAAGTGAACCCGATCATCGCGGACTGCTTTGAGCAGGGCCGCTTTCCCGCTGAAATCGTGCCCGAAATGGCCCGCCTGGGTCTGCTCGGCGCGACTCTTCCAACGGAATACGGTTGTGCGGGCGTCAACTATGTTTCCTACGGTCTGATTGCGCAGGAGCTCGAGGCGGGCGACTCCGGAATCCGTAGCTTCGCATCCGTCCAGAGCTCACTCTGCATGTATCCGATCTACGAATTCGGAAGCGAAGAACAGCGCAGGAAGTTCCTTCCTGATATGGCTGCCGGCAAAAAGATCGGATGTTTCGGTCTGACGGAGCCGAATGCGGGCTCGAATCCGGACGGCATGAAAACGCGCGCAAAGCGAGTAAAAGATGGCTGGCTTCTCAACGGGACGAAAGCGTGGATCACAAGCGGAACGATCGCTGATCTTGCTGTCGTCTGGGCAAAGGATGACGAAGGCATCGTTCGCGGATTCATCGTCGAGAAAGGTACGCCCGGCTTTAGAGCGCCCGAGATCAAACACAAGCTCTCGCTTCGAGCTTCGATTACATCTGAGCTCGTCTTCGAAGACTGTCTGATCCCTGAAGAGAACATCCTTCCAAAGAGCAAAGGTCTCAAGAGCCCATTGATGTGTTTGTCGAGCGCGCGGTTTGGAATTGCCTGGGGAGCGGTAGGCGCCGCCACGTCGTGTTATCGCACTGCGGTTGACTATTCAAAGCAGCGGATTCAGTTCGATCGCCCGATCGGCGGTTTTCAACTGACGCAGAAGAAGCTCGCCGATATGCTGACCGAGATCAGCAAGGCTCAGCTCATTTGCCTGCGGCTTGGCCGGCTCAAGGATGAAGGCGCGCTCGAGCCGGTGCACATATCGATGGCGAAGATGAACAATGTTGCGATGGCGCTCGAAGTTGCGAGGACTTCTCGCGGGATTCTCGGCGCGAATGGCATAACGGGCGACTATCCCATCATGCGCGCACATGTGCAATTTGGAATCGGTATACACATATGAAGGAACAAATGAGGTACACACGCTGGTTCTCGGCAAACACATCACGGGTCTCGATGCGTTCTTATAGACGCGTCCTCAGTGCGATCCTGGCTGCCAGCGTTCTTGTTGCGTCTGTTGTTGCGCCATTTCCGTCATCTGCGGCGTCTCGCGCTCCCGTCCGTGCAAAGCACGGAATGGTGGTGTCGGTGAGCGAGATTGCTTCCAACGTCGGCGTAGAGATATTGAAGCGAGGCGGCAATGCAGTCGATGCGTCGGTTGCGGTTGGTCTTGCGCTCGCGGTGGTCTGGCCCTCAGCCGGCAACCTCGGAGGCGGAGGCTTTATGGTGATTCGGCTCGCGTAACGGCAAGTCGACGGTGATCGATTACCGCGAGATGGGGCCCGCGGCCGCGCACCGCAATGTCTATCTCGACAGTTCCGAGAAATATATCCCCGAATCTTCTACGTTCGGCCATAAGGCCGCCGGTGTGCCGGGATCGGTGGCCGGCATGGCGATGGCGCTCGAGAAGTACGGGACGATGAAGTGGGCGGATGTTGCCGAGCCTGCAAGGAAGCTCGCAGCGGATGGGTTTCCGGTCTGGTATGAGCTTGAGTCGAGTCTCAAGGGTACAGCGAAGGATCTCTCGCGATATCCGGAAACGAAGCGGATCTTCCTGCGCGATGGTAAGTTTTATGAGACCGGTGAGATCTTCCGACAACCCGAGCTCGCCAGCACTCTCGATCGTCTGATCAAGTCCGGACCCAAAGAGTTCTATCAGGGCCGCACAGCCGAGCTGATTGCGGAGAGCATGAAGAAGTATGGCTGGATAACGATGGAAGACCTGAAGAACTATCGTGCGATCGAGCGCGAGCCGCTCAAGGGGATGTATCGAGGTCACGAGATCATCACGATGCCGCCGCCTTCGTCCGGTGGCATCGCCTTGATTGAAATGCTCAATATTCTGGAGCGTTTCAATCTGAAAGAACTCGGCTTCGGGTCTTCAGCATCTACGCATCTTAAGGTCGAGGCAATGCGTCGCGCTTTTGCAGATCGCGCGCAGTATCTCGGCGACGCCGATTTTGTGAAAGTGCCGGTCGCAGGTTTGATCTCGCGCAAATACGCTGATCAGCTGGCAGCAACGATCGATCGAACTCGTGCATCAACATCACAGCAGGTCACGTATGGCAATCCGATACCCTACGAATCTGAAGAGACTACTCACTACACTGTTGTTGACAAGGACGGGAATGCGGTTGCGACGACGACTACGATCAATGACGGCTTCGGCAACAAGATCACCGTCGAGGGCGCGGGCTTTCTGTTGAACAATGAAATGGATGACTTCGCCGCGAAGCCAGGCTCGCCGAATGCTTACGGTCTGATTCAGGGCGAAGCGAATGCTGTGGCGGCGCGCAAGCGGCCGTTGTCGGCGATGACGCCGACGATTGTTCTCAAAGGTGGAAAGCTTCTGTTTGTTGTGGGCTCACCCGGAGGCCCGACGATCATCAATACTGTGATGCAGGTGATTACAAATGTTGTCGATTATGGAATGACGATCCAGCAGGCGGTGGATGCGCCTCGCGTGCATCATCAATGGATGCCGGATCAGATCGTCTACGAGCCGATGGGTCTTGTAATGGATGTAACGAATACGTTGCGCACGATGGGGCATACATTGACCGATCGCCCGCGCCACATGGGCGACGCCCACGCCGTAATGATCGACGAGAAAACAGGAACAAGACTCGGCGCCGCCGATCCCCGCTTAAATGGAAAAGCTGTAGGGTACTAGGGCATGTAGTACCGCCCTGGGAGCGCCGGCATGCGGTCTGCGATCGAGCCCGAAGCGTGCGGGTCTTCAGCACAAGGACTCTCAAGCGACCGCAAGCTTGCGGCTCGTGGCCAAACCCGAGGCTCGCGCTACCCAGGGCGGTCACATGAGCTATAGATCGCTATTGATTGCTCGCGATCTTCTTTGGTTCCTTCTTTACGACTCTTGCAGCAGATGCCGTTGGTTTCGGAGTCCAGAAAGCCTTATCAACGGCCAGAAACTCCTTCGGCGGATAGCTGATTCCGGGACTCAATTGAAACAGCACTGCTTCGCTCGAGATCATAAAGCTCGACGACAGATCATTGAGCTTCTTCTGATTGTCCGATCCCAGAAGCTGAGCCATTGTCGGTCGATTCGGGTCCGGGTCCAGTTCCTTTAACGACTTCAACCCGCGCACCAACAGGTAGGTCCCGCTCGGTGCGCCTGAAATCACCTGATAAATCACGAAATAGGTTCGAAGTCTTCTCCTTCTCATTGACTGACTTCAGCAGCTTACGGAACTCAGTAAACTCGGCCGCCTTGCCCGGACGAACTCGATAGGTTGTCACCGATACGAACCTGTTAAGCGGAAACGGGTCGGGACTCTGCCTGCTGAGCTCTTCGTTGTACACGGCGATCATGTTGCGCGCGCCGGAAATGAAAGCGCTATCACCTAAGGCCAGCTTGTCCAGATCGGCTGTCAGAGCCGCGTTGTTGTCTATGTCGGCGATGGACTTCTCCAAAGCCGCAAAGGACTGATGTGGCTCGATAAACCAGGCTTCGTTAGGGCCTGATAGCGATGTCATTCCGACGTAATAGTTCGCAGAGCCGGCTTTGGCGAAGGCTTTAGGCCATCCAGCCTCAACTCTGGCGTGCGCTCCCGACATTCCATGCTTGACGTCCTCACGATAGATACGAAGAACCCTCGGCGGCGGCTGGGCCGTCGCCTGAGCGAGCACAGAGAGCGCGGCGAGACTTGACACTACACAGACTGCGAGCAACGAGCAAATACTTCTTTTCACGGTATCGACCTCCTAAGTTTGTTAACTACTTGGGGACAAGAGCGAATTGGTTTAAGAATATGGAGTGTTACCGCCGCGGAATCTTTTCTCCCGATGGCTGCACGGGAGTGTAGACATTTGAGCCACTACAAGCTCACTCATAACCGACGTCACAACAACTCTAAACATCTCAAGCATATAACTTTGAATGTCAATAAGGTACGTTGTACCGCCTTAAGGCGGAATCGTGAAATTCTCGAGCGACAATTCCGCCTAAGGCCGGTACAACATGCCTGGACTTGCCTAAATCACCGCGGCTTGCTCACCATCGGCACGAACCTGACTCCCATCGTCCGCTTCTCGGTGACGCCATCCTTCGTCTTCGTGACGATTACCATCTCCTGAATGCTGCTTCCAACAGGAACCACCATTCTCCCGCCGACACCGAGCTGTTCGATCAATGCCTTCGGAATCTCGTCAGGAGCGGCAGTGACAAGAATCGCATCGAATGGAGCCTTCTCCGGCCAGCCAAGGTACCCATTTCCGATGCGCACCTCGACATTCGAATAGCCAAGCTCACCAAGCACCTTCTTCGCGCGCTCGCCGAGTTCCGGAACGATTTCGATCGAGTAGACTTCTTTCGCGACTTCGCCGAGGATCGCGGCCTGATATCCTGAGCCCGTTCCGATCTCGAGAACTCGCATTGACTTCTTGATCTCGGCGGCTTCGGTCATATACGCCACAATGTAGGGCTGTGAGATCGTCTGTCCGGAGCCGATCGGAAGCGGGTGATCGCCATAGCTGTCGCCTCTCAGATCTGCAGGCACAAAGCGATGTCGAGGTACTTTGAGCATTGCCTCGAGTACGCTTTCGTTTGAAACTCCACGTGAGCGAATGAGATCGACCATAGCGCGGCGCTCAGCGGCGTAATCGGTGGGACGCTTCGAGGCCTGTTCGCAAGCGCGTGTATAGGTCAGCAGAAAGAAGCTAAGGAAGATAAAAATCACCGCTGACATGCAGAATAACCTAGCACAAACAGCAGTCGAAATCTTCACCAGGACACTGGCCGCGATTGACGTAGAGCGAGTGACTCGCAACTCAGTACGTCGCGAAGGAGATTTCCTGACAATCGGCGACGAACGCATAGACCTGTCGAATTTCGATCACGTCCTTGTGATCGGGATCGGCAAAGCGTGCGTTGGAATGGCTCGAGCTCTCGAAGAGATTCTCGGCCGCAACCTGACCGGTGGCCTGCTCGCAACAAACGCTGTAGTTGGCGCCGCTCCATCGCGTCTCCGCGTCGTAATCTCAGGTCATCCTGTACCAAACGAAGGAAGCATCGAAGCAGCCCGATCTGCCCTGGCGCTGCTTCGCGAGCACAACAACCCTCGCACACTTGTCTTCTTCTTAATCACCGGAGGCGGATCATCGCTCTTTGAGCTTCCAGTCGAGCCTTTGACTCTCGACGATCTGCAACGGATAAACCGGGACCTTGTCACAAGCGGCAAGGTGATCGCCGAAATCAATGTAGAGCGCCGCAAGATTTCTCAAGTGAAAGGCGGGCGCCTGGCCGAAGCAGCGCCGCGGGCGCGCCAGGTATCTCTCTACATCTCTGATGTCAACAGCGATGATCTTCGAACTGTCGCGTCCGGCCCAACGCTACCTGGCCCAGGCTCGCACCACCTATTACTGGACAACTCTCACGCACTGTCCGAAGCAAGTGCAATCGCTGAGTCACTCGGTCTCGTCGTCGAGATCGCGCACGATCTTGTCGAAGGCGATGTCGAGGAAATGGCGCGCAATCACCTTGCACGCCTCGACGCGATGCGCGCGCTCTACCCGGGTTCGAAAGTCTGTTTGATCTCAGGCGGTGAAGTAATCTGTCCAGTTCGCGGCACTGGTAGGGGCGGTAGAAACCAGGAGTTCGTGCTTCGCTCTCTTATCCAAATGTCAAAGCAGTCGAGACCGCCAACCGTCGTCCTCAGCGCTGGCACTGATGGAATCGATGGAAACAGTCCCGCCGCCGGAGCGATCGCAGATTCAATCCGCCACCCGAGATCTCAGCACCCTTGATCCCAACATCTATCTCGCAAACAGCGACTCATACGGCTATTTCAGTTCAACCGGAGAAGCAATCATCACCGGTCCCACCGGAAACAACGTCCGCGACCTTCGCATTCTGATCGGGGGCATGTAGTACCGGCTTTAGCCGGAATCTCTTAACCAAACATGCAGCATCTCATTTTCGTAAAGGCTGCCATGAAGATTATTACAGTCTCCGCATTGTTTGTAATTCTTTTGTTCGTTCAAGATTTAAGCGCACAGCAGAAACTCTCACCAAATCAGCCTGTGGTCCGGGATATCGAACCTGGCAAAACACATCTTTACCCGATTTCGCTGAATGACGGTGATTACGTCAGCAATTCGATAACTCAGCACGGCAAAGTCGACGTGACTATTTTCAGTCCAGATGGCTCACGGCTGCGCCGGTTTCTCGGACCACCCGGCGAAGCGAAGAGGCAATTTGCATTTGTCGCTGAAGGCACCGGTGTGTATTCGATCAGTATTGCGAATCCGGAAGGACAGTCTTCGAAATACGAGCTGATTCTGGAAAAGATACTGCCGTTGAATGAGCGTTTTCAGCCGACAGCGTGGACGGACCCATATCCGAGTCCGCGCATCGAGGCCCTCCGCCAGCAGATCGCCAGGGAGCGCGGCAACACGGAAGCATTCTGGAGGCAGGTCGCCCAGGAAGGTACTCCTTTGGTCGAACCATTCGGGACCGATGGCAAGTATCATCTGGTGACATTTCTTTGGCGCGCAAGGTTTGAGACGCGCAACGTCCTGGTCATGGGCTCGTTCGGAGTGCCAAGGCAGAACAGCCTGGACTTCGCAATGCACCGACTGGCGGACACCGACGTGTGGTACCTAACGCTGAAGTTGCCGAAAGGCGCCCGCTTTTCGTATCGACTCTCGCCCAACGATCCGCTCGTCCTGAACGGGCCTCGCGCCGACCAGCGCAGGGCAACCAGGCAGGCAGATCCTCTCAACCCTCACCGCTGGGGTTGCAATCCAGGCGATCAGAAGTTTGATTGTTCGAGCATTGCAGAGTTGCCAGGAGCCGCCCCACAGCCATGGATGTTAAAGAATGCCCGTAGGCCAGAGGGAAAGGTCGAGACACGGCAGATCAGGAGCGAGATCCAAAAGCTCGATCGCTCAATTTCCATCTATACGCCGCCCGGCTACCAACCGAACGGACCACCAAACCGGTTACTGGTTCTCTTCGATGGAGAGGACTATTTGAGTCCTGCAAACGCCATGCCTGTCACCATGGACAACTTGTATGCGGCTTCCAGGATTCCGCCCACGGTGGCGGTGCTTGTCTCCAACGTCAGGGGCCGGCGCCTCGAGGACCTCGTCGCCAATCCAGCATTCGCCGATTTCATGGGCAAGGAGCTGATCCCGTGGGTGCGGGCAAACTATAACATCACGCATGACCCGGCGCAGACGGTCGTGGGCGGCTTTAGCGCGGGTGGGCTAGCGGCCTGCTACATGGCTCTCCGCTATCCCAACATCTTCGGCAATGTGCTGAGCCAGTCCGGTGCGGTATGGTGGTCGCCAGAGCAGGGGATTGCTAATCGGGACCCCATCAACGAGCCCAATTGGACGGCAAGACAATTTCTCGCTAGCCCCAAGCTGGCGGTGAAGTTCTATATAGAAGCCGGGGCTTTTGAGGCCGACCATGACGGAACCGGAGGCGACATTCTCGAAGCCAGCCGACAGCTCCGGGATGTCCTGCTGGCAAAGGGTTATGAGGTCCACTACCATCAGTTCGTGGGCGGTCACGATGGGCTGAGCTCGCGCGGCACACTCGCCGATGGCCTGATCGCACTCCTCGGGCGTGAGTAGTCAGGCGAAAAAGCTGGACGTTCATGTTCGAACGAGCTAACTTTGGAACTAGCGACTCAGCCTTATCCAAAGGAGATCCTTCATGCGTCGTGCAGCATCGATCGTCTCACTTTTACTTCTCGCATCGCAGCTGGTTTGGGCCCAGGAGGATCCGCATGCGCACCACCACGGACCGGTGGGATGGGTTCCTCGCGAAATCCTGGAGAAACCCACGACTCTCCGTGAGGGAATCGGGAAGCTCAATGACGTCGTCACTACGTCATCGAAGGATGCGCAGGCCTTCTACAATCAGGGCGTCGCTTACCTGCACTCATACGTCTGGATCGAAGCAGCACGCTCGTTCAATCAGGCATTGAAGGCTGATCCGGATCTGGCGATGGCGCACGTTGGATTGAGCTATGCGTACTCCGGTCTCGAGGACACTGCAGCGGCGCGTTCGTCGCTCTCGCGAGCGCAGTCTCTTAAATCCCGGGTCAGCCCGCGAGAACGGCACCGCATTGAGATTCGCTCGAAACAACTCGAGGCGATATCTGAACCAGGGAACATCAGCAGGCTTCTTGAATACAGGAAGACAATCGATGCAGCGCTCGCTCAGTGGCCCGAGGATGCAGAACTTTGGTTGCTGCGCGGGAATGCAGAAGAGCCGCGGCCGGGAGGACGGGGCCAGCGGGGAGGCGCGGCCACCATTGCGTTTTATGAAATGGCGTTCAAGTACGTCCCTGATCATTTCGCCGCACACCACTATCTGACGCATACGTACGAAACGATAGGGCTCATAGACAAAGCGTTGAAGCATGGCGAGGTGTTTGCGCGACTCGCACCGATGGTTCCTCATGCCCAACACATGTACGGACATGACCTCCGTCGCGTTGGACGCATTGACGAAGCAATCAAGCGAGTTTGAGGAGACCAAAAGACTCGAGGAAGCTTACTTCGAAGCGGAAAAGATTCCCGCTGAGTTTGACTGGCACTACGCACATAATCTCAGTCTGCTGGCGACGGCTTACCAGTATGAAGGCCGGATGATTGAGGCCGAGAAACTGTTACGTCAGATGTTTGCGTTACCCAAAGCCACTGCATACTTCGAACTCTGGGGGAAAGAATGGCCTGAGTTTCTGCTTGGCCGCGCCAGGACTAAGGAGTCTTTGGCGGTTGCCCGCGAAATGGCTAAAAGCAAGTGGGGTGCAGTTCGAAGTGTCTCGCACACTCTCGCTGGTAATGCATTGCTTGCGATGAACGATGTTGACGGGGCACGAGCGGAGCTCGCTAAGGCTGAAAAGGAGATCGGGTCAATATCGGGCAATGAAGCTCTGAACGTTACGCCAGAGGGAGTCAAACCTTATATAAACGCACTCCGAGGAGAAATCCTGCTTAGATCAGGCCAACCTGAGGAAGGAGCGCGACTGCTTCGAGAGGTGCAGGCTCAGATTCGAGCAGTGCCAGGTCCGGATGCCTGGATTCAGGCGCTGTTCCGACTCGAATCAATTGCCCGAGTTGCGCGAGAAGCAGGGAATTGGGACCTGGCCGAATATACGGCGAAACAGATGCTTGACCATGACCCATCATACGCCGGCACACACTATGCGATTGCGCTCGTAGCCGAGCACAAGGGAGACGTCAACACCGCGCGCAGCGAATTCGCCACGGCCGTGAAACTCTGGGGCAAAGCCGACGGAGACCTTCCAGAGCTGCGAAATGCGAAAGCGAAGCTCAGGTAGTGCGTGTTAGAATTGGGCGACGGGGTAAAAATGGCGACCTCCATTCGATTGATGACAGCGGAAGAGCTGCTTCGGATGCCCGATGACGGCTTCCGATACGAACTCGTGAGAGGAGAGCTGCGCCAGACGACCCCGGCGGGTTACAAGCATGGAAGGATCGTTCTCAATATTTCGACGCCCTTGGATCAACATGTAAGAGCGAACAAGCTAGGAGCTGTCTTTGCCGCGGAGACTGGATTCAAACTTGAGTCCGGACCTGATCTGGTTCGCGCGCCAGACGTTCGCCTTCGTCCGCCGGGAACGAATCGAGCAACAGGCAGATTCGGAAGGGTATTCGGCCTGAGGCGCGCCTGATCTGGCCGTCGAGGTCATTTCCCCCTGGTGATGTTTACTCAGAGGTTGAGGAGAAGGTAATAGATTGGCTTAACGGTGGTGCGCGAATGGTGGTCGTAGTTAACCCACGCAAACGCTCCGTTACGGTTTACCGGTCACTGACGGAGATCGCGATCCTCAGTGAGAAAGATGCAATTGATGGCAAGGACGTCATTCCGCGCAGTGGAGCCTCCCAGTAAAGGCTATCTTCGAGCTTTGAACGAGGTGCGACGGGTGAAAATGGCTACCACATTTGATTGATGACCGCGGGAAGGACAACTTCAAATCATCTGTCGAATCGACTGTTTTCCTCTTCGATGACTTCAATCCACAGCTTCAGTGTTAAGTCCTCTCTCGTCGGATTACCGAGATACGGCCTCAACTCCTTCTCATAGCGATCTTGTAAGACGCGAATGTCGAACGGAACCGTCCGCGCAAGATGTTTCACGTCGTCTCGATCTCGCTGAATATTGCGTTCCAACTTGGCAAGCGCGACATCGTATGGGTCAAGTGCAAACAAACGCAGGTGCACGAATGTACCTGGAACTATTTCAGTAATCCTCTCGGAATAATCTTCCGGAATCGTGGCCACGGTCACGATGTCCAGATAGACGCCATACTGGCGATGAAGCAGCGACCCTTTTCCCGCCAGAGAGAGTAGACGATCACGTTCGCCGTTGGGAATCACAGTCACGATATCGACGTCCGCCGTGGTTCGAGACATACCGTAGACCAGCGACACGACAAAGCCACCAAGACAGTGCAACTCGATCTTCGTCAAGACGGCAGCATCAATATCGGACAGAAATGAATTCCACGGCTCCGGGATCTGTTCAAGCGGCATAGTCCAAATGCTCAGGAGAAAGATCGGTGAGCAACCTCCAGCGTCTGGCATCTCGAGTGCGATGTTCGCGCAACCACCGTCTCTCAGCGGACATCATCAATTCGTGACACAAGGTTCCCTCACGCGCCAAAAGGGCGCGTTCCAACTCAGATTCCCGGCTCTCGAGAAAACGCGCCTTGTCGTCGTCTCCCTGGGTCCTGGCTATCCTGCGGGCGAGCGTAGTTATGAACCCGAGCTTGTTTTGCAGATCGTGTAACTTCGCGTTGGTGACAAGCCATTGCCAGTTCAGGTCCGGGAACGTTAGAAGGATCCATGGAAGTGCTTCAACCAGACGCATATCAAGGTTGTCGAGACTAAGCGCCGAGAAGAGAATTTCAGCCGGGTTCTTTTTCCGGCGTGTGCCTTTCACGTGGGCAAATCCGGGATAGCCCAGCCTTGCCAGATCCGAGGCTATCGCCTGAACATCGGCCTTCCCGACCGTTTTCGGCATCGCCTCCAGCGGAAGTGTTGCCGCTGATAATCCGTAGATCCTTGATGCCCTTCGCGCAAGCTTCTCGGGCACGCGACGTATTCCGGCCTCGAGTAACGAAAGGTAGGGTTGAGATATTCCCAGGCGCTGCGCAGCCTGCTGCTGATCCCAGCTCTTGGCCTTCCTTGCGGCTAGCATTTGCGCACCGCTAATCGATTCCAGGGACCTGCGAAGCATAGGACACATAATCGACATCATATTACATAGTGTTGTAATACGACAATGAACCCTTTTGAGTGTGTGAGTGTCCCAGCAGAGATCTCATTCCAGTCCTCCTCGCGAATCTTCTGCTGCTGCGATTGATCCATTACTACTCTCTTAAACGTGGGTCGAAGCCAGGGTTCCGGCTAAAGCCGGTACAACGTACCTCTGACACGCCCAGCCTAGTGATCAATCTCACAGCACAGTGGAGAAGCGGTTCACAGTCATGTGTCCTCCTGCGCGGTAAGCTGCATCCGATGGATCGAAACAACGATTCATCTGGATGTGCAGACTTCTTTAGGAGGACAGTCACATGTCGATTCGACTCATCAATTCTGGCGCCGGAAGCGTTTCGCGGTTATCAGGCAGTCGCCGGCTTCTCGTGCTCGCCGTAGGTTGTATCACGGCCTTGGTGACCGGTTGCGCTCCGGTACAAGTTGGCACTGATCATTCCAAGGATGCCAACGTCAATCTCGTAGAACTGAAGGATGCGAAGTACAAGAACCTTCCGGTCGCGGAGGGTGGATTGAGCGCTGAAATGCGCGCGGAGATCGATGACGCAGTCGAAGCGTTCATGGCATCAAAGCCGGTTCCGATTGCAGGGTGCGTCATCGCGATCACACGCAACAACCAGATTGCGTATTTACAGGATTACGGCAAGGCCGATTTGGCAGCCAACCGTGACTTCACAATAGCGACGCCTGCGCCGATTGGGTCAATTTCGAAAACGCTTACTGCGCTCGGGTTGATGGCTCTTGTAGAAGACGACCCGGAAAACGACGGAGTTGGCAAGCTCGAACTCGATGTGCCAGTGCTGGACCAGATGGGGCTTGTGCCGGGAGTCGACGTGGGTTGGACAGGCAACCCGACACTCAGGGATGTCCTCGCGCACAAGGGCGGTTTCATCAAGGGAACACAACCTGTATGGAATGGGGCGGCCTTCAATGACGGCCCGAGTATGGCTGCGGCATTCCCTAACATAGAGTTTCCGAGCCTGCGGCCCATCATGGTGTTTCAAGGCTACATGCACGAGGCAGACAATCAGAAGCCAGCATGGCTGGGCACGCCCAAGTACTCGAATGTAGGCTACAGTCTCGCAGGTGCATTGCTCGATGCACGAAGTATAAGTGTCGATATCCCGATTCACATGCAGGGCTACGAGCGATTCATCTGGCATCGCGTCGCGCGCGGCGCATCGGCAGCGGAGCCTACGATGATTACGGCTTGTCTGGCGACTGACTTTCGAGCGTCAGACATCAACCACCCGTCAGACATCAAGAACCTCGCGAAAGGCTATGCAGAAGACGGCAGCTCATTGAGTTTCGGTGACTGGAGCAGTATCGGTTGGGGTTGGGAAGGGCCTTCCGGCGGATGGACGATGACGATAGGTGACCTTGCGCGTTTGATGCTCATCATGCAGTCGGATGCGGTTATTCCCAAGGCTACGATCAATAGTCAGATGCGGCAGGACAACGGCAATCTGTTTAATGATGGAACGGATGCGGGACTCGGATTGGAGTTAGCCAATGATGACAGTTGGTTTGGCAAGGGCGGTGATATCCTCGGCTATACGGCAGACTTCAAGGTCTGGCCTTCCCAATTCGGGACTGACTGGGGCGTTGCCTTTATCTGCAACCAGCAGTACACGGGAAAAGAGCTTACCGCCAATTTGCGCAACATCGTTGCAGGTATCAGGTGGTCCCGGAGGCCAAAGCGGAGCTGGACAGGGACAGGCACAGGAGTCTCGGGATCCGCTCGTCGAACTTGCCAGGCAATACGAGCCGCTCGTCCGTCAAACTGCTGAACGATATCTCGCGCAAGGCAAAACGCCGGATGACGCCTGGCGTCGAGCAAAGAAAGAACTCGCTGCCTATCCCAATGGCGGCGCGGCTGATAGATCTGCTGGAACGAGGCGAGCTGGCGAGTGCGTTGCGATTATTGCCAGGGATACTTTACGCCGACGGAGCACCGGTGCGTTAGGTGACGAACCTATTTGGAGTGCGGCGACTCGGCGCCGCTTTAGTCTCCTGCCGGACTATTCGTGCGGGACACTAAAGCGGCGCCGAGTCGCCGCACTCCAAATAGCGTGCCTAGAGACGGACGTAGTCGAATTCAAAGGTTTGGCGGTTTATTCCGGTTTTGGGTGGTGCAATCCATCCGGCAATCTTGCCGGGTTCCGTCACGGGGATCATCAGACTTCGAACGTAGTCGCGGTCACTGGAGGTTGGCAACCATTCGTTCGAGCGTCGTTTGAAATCATCGTGAGAAATCAAGTTGCCGACGATATCGAAGCAGTGGCCGGCATACTCGCCTACGTGGCGGTGGAAGCGCTTGCTCGGAAGATAGAGTCTTTCAGAAATTCCTTCGTCAGCTAGTATCTTGTTCCAGCGATCCAAACCACGCTGGCTGTCCTTTGCATACTCGCTCCGCAGTACCTCGTTTAGCGCGTTGCGCAACGGTACTTCGCGGATCTTGATTTCGTCTTTGTCGACTACTTCGATCCCCAGACTGCCTTCGGCTGCGATGTGATCTTCAAACAATTCCTGCTCTCGATAACGTCCTTTCAAACCAGCCGCGAAAAAGTCCGCAGCGTTTGAACTGATCTCGCCGCCGAAGAGATCCAATGAATACGAGTACCAGAAGTTGATATACCTCTGGATAATGTCGAGAGGAATTCCGCCGAGCGCGCGCACATCGCCACTCATCACTGCTCTCCTTCATCAGTTGCGCGGTTCGTCTGACAATGCGTCCCATGCCCAGTCTCGCCGACGAACATGTGATGCGCCTCTTCGGTCAGCATGAATCTGCAGGTCCGCTGCAATGGTTCAAAGCCGGATTCGGCGAGCGCGCAGAGCTGATACTTTCCGTCGCGATCTGTAAAAAACGTAAAGGCAAAAAAGTTCAGCCAGTCATCACAAGGCTGGTTGAAAGCCTGAAGGATGCGCGGCTTGTCGGGATTGCCACTGCGGCGCTCAAGCAAAGCATCCGCCTCTTCGCGTCCGTCACGACCGAAGTAGGCATGCAGCAGATAGACCATCGCCCACAGATGACGGCCTTCCTCGACGTTTACCTGGAACAGATTGCGCAGATCGTAGAGCGAAGGACACGTGCGACCAAGTTGACGTTGCTGCTCGACTGAAGCAGGCTCAGTATCGCCCTGCGTCACAATGATACGGCGTAATGCATTTCGAAATTCGCCAGGCACCTCTTTGTAAGCAGGCTTGCCATAGTTATCACCAAACCCGATTCGCGCGTCAGGATGAGGCAGGCGTCAGAAAAATGCCCCAGCGATAATCCGGCATTTTTACATAATCAAAATGCGCCCAACCTTCAGGTTCGACACTGATCGCAGTCCGCAGGTAGACATTCTTGTCCTGAAACCCCTCGGGCCCCATCTCACGCCACCACTCGAGATAGTTGGGCAGCCAATGTTCGAGCGCGCGCTGCAGCCGCGGGTCACTCGACAGGTCTACATTGTTCGGAATGCGGTCGTACATAGGAGTAGGGGTCAGGGGTCAGGGGTCAGGGGTCAGGGGTCGGGGAGTTTGAGTTCAAGCTTTAGCTTGTGGTTTCAATGGGACCACAAGCTAAAGCTTGAACTCAAACTCCCTGACCCCTGACCCCTGACCCCTGACCCCTCTTCTTCACGTTCTTCGATAATCGAATTTGGCCTGCGTGGGTTTGCCGTAGTTGGTCAAAGCGCCATGCTCGCCGACCGCGTTCGGTCGCTGGAAGATCCAGTTCTGCCATGCAGTCAGCCGGCCAAATATTTTCGTGTCCGTAGTCTCCGGTCCGCCAAACCGAAGCGAAGCTTCCATTCCCGTCAGCGCATCTGGCGAGAGCGAGGTCCTTTCTTCGATTGCGAGCCGGATCTCGTCGTCCCAGTCAAGTTCATCCGGCGCGGAGGTGATGATGCCTGCTTCGAAAGCTTCTTGCGAATCAAAACGACCCCTGTGATTCAACACCCGCGCCACCATTTCCGGTTCAGACAGAAACCGCGACTGCAGGCGCGTCAATCCATTGCTCATCGGTAATGCGCCTGCGTTGAGCTCACTCGTGGCTAACTCAGTCTTGCCGGCGGCACTACTCAGCATGTAACTCCTGTCAGCCGCCAGTGCGAGTTCGAGCAGATTGCCAGCGAAACAACTGCCCGGCTCTATGATCGCAAAGAAGCTCTTCGCCGTCAGATCGAGGCGCCGCAGCGTACGCGCCATATAAAGGATGATCTCGCGAATCAGCCAGTGATCGCGCAGTTCAGCCAACACCTTGTCTACCAGAAGAACGTTCTCTATTTCACCCTGTGTTCGCAGACAAACGAGTCCTATCTCCGGTTCGTTCATTCGAAGATGAAGGAGCGCATTGTCCAGCTCGCGATAAACACGGAGCGGCCAGTAAGCATCACCCAGCTGCTCGATAGCATTCGCGTTGGACGGCAGATCTGCACGTTCATCAGGAGCGCGCACCGTCAGATCAGCATAACGCCGGTCTCGATTCAATCGCAGACTGACGAAACCATAATCGCGGCCATTGTCATTCGCTTCTACCTGTAGTGGGTTGAGTTTGATGCCGCCAACTTTGCGTTGTCCTGTTTTCGTTTCAGCCAGTTCTCGCGCATGTGAGGAGATGGCCTCATCGAATCTGCTCGTTGGGAAATGTCCGTCAATCAGATTCCATTCCTTTGCGCGCTTCGCTTTGAGGCCTTCAGGCATCGTTGAAAACACGTCTGCGCGGTCACGGCGGATCTTGCGCTTGTCTACGAGCCGCGTTAACCCGCCCGTGCCCGGCAACACACCCAGGAGCGCCACTTCCGGTAGCGAGACGGCTGCGTTCCCGTCATCGACAAGGTAGATTTCATCGCACGCGAGGGCCAGCTCGTATCCGCCTCCCGATGCGGTCCCATTAAGCGCTGCAACGTAACTCTGACCGGAATTTTGCGAAGCGTCTTCAATCGCGCAGCGCGTCTCGTTAGTGAACTTGCAGAAGTTCACTTTGTCCGCGTGCGACGAAGCGCCGAGCATGTAAATGTTTGCGCCTGAGCAGAAGATACGCGGCTTCAGGCTCGTGATAACGACCACACGCACGTCAGGGTGTTCGAATCTCAGCCGCTCGACGGCATCGGCAAGTTCTATGTCTACTCCGAGATCGTACGAGTTGAGCTTGAGTTTATATCCATCGTACAGCGTCACGTCCTCCTGGACGTTCATCGCGAGCGTTGCCACGTCTCCATTGATGGTCAGCTTCCAGTGCCGGTAGGACTCGGGCGAGGTTTCGAACTTGATCATCAATCCAGTCTTTCTCCGCGAAGCTTGAATCTTTGAATTTTGCCAGTCGCTGTCTTTGGTAACTCGTCGACGAAATCAATGATGTGAGGATAACGATAACGTTGCAATCGTGTCTTGCACCATTCCTGAAGTTCAGACACAAGATCGACTGCGGGAGCATTTTCAGGTGCCAGGATAACCACCGCTCGAATCCGCGTGACGCCTTCAACTATGACACCGACTGCTGCGGCTTCAGCAACAGCCGTATGCTCCATCAGCACGTTTTCAATTTCGATTGGTGAAACCCACTCGCCGCCGACCTTGAGCATGTCATCGGCACGGCCTTCATACCAGTAGAAGCCGTCTGCATCAACACGATAGCGGTCGCCCGTCGCAGTCCACTCACCGCTCATCGTTCGCTGGCTCTTTTCGCGCTGATGCCAGTAGAACGGTGCAGCGCTCGCTCCTTTTACGAACAGATTCCCTGTCTCGCCGGCTGCTACCACCCGTCCGTCATCGTCGAGAATCCGAAGTTCATATCCCGGAACAGGTTTGCCACTTGAACCTGGTTTGTGAGCTTCGAGTGTGTTCGAACAGAAGATATGAAGCATTTCGGTCGAGCCTATGCCGTCGAGAATCGTCTGCCCGAAAGTTTCTCTCCATCGGCGCCAGGTATCGGGCGAGAGGGGCTCCGCCGCGGAAATGCATAGCCGAAGAGATGACATATCTGACGAACGATTCAATCCGGCATCGCAGTCGTTGAGGATTGCATTGTAGAGAGTCGGAACCAGGCACAACACCGTCGGCCGGAAACGCTCGATCACATCGAGGATGTGGCGCGGCGTTGGCCGTCCGGGAGCGAGGACAGAAGATGCTCCGGCACTGAAAGGAAAAGTCAGCGAGTTGCCGAGTCCGTACGCGTGAAAAAGCACTCGCCCGAAAACTATATCGTCCTCCGTCAGTTGCAGGACATGTCTCGCGTAGGAATCACACGTGGCGGGAATGTCCTGATGAAGGTGAACTACGCCCTTCGGTTTGCCCGTTGAACCGGAGCTGTATAGCCAGAAAGCCATATCATCTCGGTGCGTGTTTACGGGAGATAATCCTCCAGAGCGAGTGTGAGCTGCGAGCAGCTCATCCAGCTCGAGAATCTTGATTGGTGATTCTGACGCGTCGCCGTCGGTCACGATGACGACTACGGATTCGCGATAACCATCGAGCGCCTGTTTCAGTTTGTCCAGGCACGCCGCTTCGGTGATAACTACACGCGCGTAACTGTCTTCGAGGAAGTACCGGAAGTCTTCTGCCTTGTAAAGCGGGTTGACCGGTACCGGGATTGCGCCGATGCGCATCGCACCGAAAAACGCGACCGGGAATGCAGGAGTATCGCTCAGGACGAGCAACACACGGTTTTCGCGTTCGACCCCGAGCGCGCGCAACGCGCGGCTCATAGCGCACACTCGATCGAAGAGGCTGCGGTAGGTGATGCGCTCATAACCTGACCAGATTGCCGTGCGTTCACCGCGCCCGGCTTCAAGGTTCGCGTCGATGAGTGTTGAAGCGTTATACCATTCAGACATCACAGTGAGCTGTCGAGAAGAAGATTCCGGCTAAAGCCGGTACTACATGCCTACGTGGGCTTGACCTCGAACTCAAGTCCCATACGGGTTGTACCTAAGTGCAAGGACTGCGCACGAAAGTACAATTCTCAGCCACCGTTATTGCTGGTAACGTTGTTTTACGTCAAGCACGAGAGGAGACCCGAGGAGGATAAAATGATTATCAGCGTGACACGAAAAGCAGTACTCGCAGTTACGGCAGTCCTTCTAATGTCACTGGCTCATGCAGTGCTCGCAGCGCTGTGACCTAAGTGGCATGTAGTACCGCCTTCAGGCGGAATCCTGGAACCGCATCCCCTGCCCCTGCCCTGCCCCTGCCCCTAAGCTGTCCTCAACAAAGACTATAATAGGGCACTGGAATGAAAAGACTTGCCCTTCGGAGCGTTTACGCGTTGATTCTCATCGTTGCACTTTCAGGCCTCGCGTTTCTGGCGTTGCGTTGGTTCGAGTACGCCGTCACCTTCCATCCTCAACCTTTCAGTGATCAAGGATCGTGGAAAATTCCAGAAGGAGGAGAAGACGTCTGGCTCACGTCTCGCGACGGTGTGCGTCTGCACGGCTGGTTCTTTACTTCACGTACCATACCAGCGGCAGCGACCGTAGTCTTCTTTCACGGAAACGCCGGGAATCTCAGCAACGTGGGCTGGCTTGGTAAGCACCTTGCAACGCGCGGATTCGATGTACTGTTGATCGACTACCGTGGGTATGGGCGCAGCGAAGGCACGATCAGAGATGAAGCTGACTTGTACTCGGACGGGGATGCTGCATACAGCTATGTCACCGGTGATCGATCGGTGCCGCCGGAGAAAGTAGCATTGTATGGGCAATCATTGGGAACTGTGGTTGCCATTGATCTCGCATCCAGGAAGCCGGCAGCTGCAGTGGTTATTGAGTCGGGTCTGAGTTCGGCAAGTAGCATGGCTCGAACGGTCGTACCCTGGCTGCCTCGAAGCCTGCACTGGATGGGGCGATTCCGCTTTGAATCAGAGCGTAAGCTCGGAAATGTGAACTGCCCAGTCCTCATTACGCACGGCGATCCCGATAACACGATTCCAACCGCGGAAAGCCGCAAGCTCTTTGCCGCTGCCAGAGAGCCAAAGAAACTGATGCTTGTGCAGGGCGCCGATCACAATGTCTTCGGTTTTGGAGGCGAAAGGTATCTGAATGATATTGCAGCATTCATTCGAGAGGCAGTGGATGACTCTAAACGGTAATGCCTGGGAGCGCCGGTCTCTGACCGGCGCGTGTAGCGCAATTCTCAGTCTCCTGCACGCGCCGGTAGAGACCAGCGCTCCCAGCGGTACAACGTGCCTTACTTCGAACTTAATTCAACACCTGAGCGGCGTTCGTTGAACATTCGACGCACTGTCTTGGCAATTTCCTGTGCCGCTATCAGTGGATGTCTCGCTTTGCGGTTGATTCCGCAGATAGCTGTTGTACACGAATGATCAAGATCAATTGACCAGCGTGATTCACCCGCCTGATTGCGGCCAAATGTGAGATATGCTGAGAGTGAATTGAGGCCGGTTCCGGGTCGTTCTCCTATGAGATGGACCACGGCATCGACGTCAAGAATCGCGCCGATGTGGTAACCAGCGCGCACACGTCCGTTCTGAACCACAATATTGACATCGCCAAGTGCGAGATTCTGTGCGGTCAGCCAGTGATGCAACGCCGGCATAAACTCGCGCAGGTTCTCGTTGACCGCATTCGCGTTGAGACCATCTGAGATAACTACCTGCACCTGGGGGCGCCGCGCCGCGTAAAGCGAGTGAATACGGCGGACATCTTCATCCGAGATGCATTCGCCCATTGCAGGATAGCAAAGATATTCTTCGCGCTCGGCTGCTCGTGTACGAACCTTCAAGTTGCGTTGCAAGACATCTGAGATCAGACCTTCGTCGAGCGAGGCATAAAGAGACTGTCTCGCATGATCGTAGATCGCCTTCATGCGCTTATCGGGCTGAATCTGAGGTCCGGCGGACGAATCATCGAGCCCAAGATCGAATCCTCGTTCCTGCAGTTTCGACAAACGGCGTGTAGCCTCTGCACTCAAAGCGTCGAGGCTTCGTTTGTCACCGCCCGCTTTCATATAAGTCGCATAAATGTTTGCCGTATCTCTGCGGCCGTTGGCTTTTCCGTTCTCATTCCAGAAGCCGAGCGAATCAAATCTCTGCTTCATCGGAGAAGCTATCTGCCTCTCGAACTGTCTACGAAGATGTGGGTGCTCGCGAAACGATGTAGTCATGTAGCCGAGCATCGGATCTGCATTTCCGGCGACAGCCATCAAATAGGCTGGTGCTGTTCGCTCGACGATCTCGGCAGTCAGACGCTCGAGCTCTGGCGGATCGATGCCCATATGAAATGTCGAGCAGACATCCAGTCCCATGGTTATTCCGTGCAGCTTTGCCATGAACACATCTTCGTAGCAGGCCCGCCTTAGCTGATCGGCTGTTCGAAAGACCTCAGGACCAATAAAGCCGGCGACATCGTTCACAATCATCCACTTCTCCGGTTCGCCCGGAATGCTACACGATTCGCGAATCGCTCGCGCAAGTCCGTAGGATCGCGATTCGAGCGTCACCATATCGATACCTTCGGCCCCGCCATTGGTTACTTCCGAGCCCTGGCCAGTCTCGAAGTAGAGTCCATCGAATCCACGCGCCAGTTCGGTAATACCGTCGACATCAAGTCCGACCATGCCTGCAAGCGACGCTGATGTTCCTCCGAGACTTTGAAAACCTACGTCTACACGAGTCCGTGCGCGCGCAGTTGTCTGTTTGACGATGTCAGAAAGAACCGAGTATCGCGTTGGAAGTTGAAGCCGCTCGACTACACGTCGCAACAGGTCTTCAAGCCGGACGATCGTATCTACATCGTCACTTGCAGGGTTGACGCCCAGAATCACGTCGCCGCAACCGTAACTCAACCCTTCAAGAACTGAAAACAGGACTTCTTCGTCATCATCGCCCGGGCTGTTTGGCTGGATGCGCGATCCGAAGTGATAGCGGGAGCCGATTGCGATCTCGTTGCCAGGAAGCTCATTGAACAACAACCGCGCGATTGACGAAAGCTCATCGTCGGTCATGAGCTTTGCGATCGCCGCAATAACTTCGCTCGATAGACCTCCGCGGTACCGCTCAATCCATGGCAATGCGCTTCGATTGACAAGGATCGCTTTGACGCGTCCGATTGGAACGTTGGCGATCTCTTCTGCTCGATGACGTTCGATGGCTCGAGAATGTGTCCGCGAGAGCGCTTCGCTTACTGCGTCATCGATCAGTCTGGTCTTGTTGAGGTCACCGACAGTCAGCGATGAAAGTTTTTGCCGCGCCTCGCGCACAATCTTTTCATCACGCGTTCCACCAAGCGGAAGATCGCCTTCCTTGAATGGATTCGAGAGGAGGAGGAGTTGTTTGAGTTCTTCTGGATTTGTCACGACCCGTTGGAATCCGGCGATGCGTTCGTTTTGCAGCCTGGGAGCGCCAGCGCTCCCAGGTCGCAGGTACTACCTGATAGTCAGTTTCTCCTGATATGGAGTATATCCGGTTATGTACACACATTCTCCACCGGTCTTCAGATTCCCACGATGAGCTGAGTAAGAGGCTCCTTCCATGCTGAACCTCTCGTGATCTGCTCGACCCGGACCCACCTCGATCATATCCGTGCCAACTGTATAACGAGCAAGCGGACCGTCAATGAAGTACCCTTCAGCCTGCGCTTTGCGCACGCCTTCGAGCTTTCCACCCTTTCTGAAGCTCAGCTCGATAGTCACCGGCACACCTTTCGGACCGAGGATCGAGAAGTCGAGCTCGAAGACGCCGCCCTTCTCGGTAACCGTCACCTTCTGTTCGAGCGTTTTGACCTCGCTCATCTTGCGCTTAGGAAAGTTGAGCTTGCTCCAGAACCTGTCTTCAGCAGGTGTCAACGGATATTCGCCGCGCGCGTTGCGATCGCCTGAGGGCAACGGCTGATAGTAGGGTACTTCGAGACGCTGGTCGAGCATGTATTGATTCCCCTTCACCAGCAAGCCCGCGCTCCTGAAGAAACCCTTGCTGAAAAAGGTGGCGCCCATCCGCACCGATTCGAGAATCGCCTGCCCTTTTCGAAAGTTGAAGAATGTCGGATTGCTTGCCAGACCCGAAGCTACCCCCATCGGCCAGTCCGATCCTCCATAGATAGTTGCGCTCACGTTTCCTCGACGAACGCGCGCGAGCGAGGTCACAGGAAAGAATTTCGCATAGTCAGTCGGAAGAGGTTCGCTCTCCGGGAGCTTGCCGCGCAGAGTCGGGTCTTCGAGGAAGTGAATCAGCGCGCCGACAAGCCCGGCTTTTTCGACTCCCATGTCTTCGATCATGCGAGCCATAGCTGCAAACCGCCGGTTGCTATCCTTGATCGCGAGATACCGGTATTCGAGATAGTAACCGGTCACCGGTCGCGTCATGTACTGGTCCTGCCGCCTCGATCCTACAGTCTCGATCTCGCCGTCGGGATGCGTGTAGTAGATGTTCATTTCGAGATTGCGGCGAACCGGATCAAGGAGCGCCGGACGGTTGAGAAGCCTCGCAACACCAAGCAGTCCATAGTCGCTGACCCTCGAATATATGCCGGTGCTTCGCTCGCAGTACTGGCCGTCACTGTCGATGTCGATACCTTCACCGAGCCAGTCATCGATTCGGCGGACGTATTTCGGATTCGGAAGAATCGCGTTCGTTCGGGCGAGTGCGTTGCAAACAACCCATCGATGATTCGGCGTATGAACGCCACCCGTTGAAAGCGCTTCTCCGGCTGCGAGCAGGAACTTCTGAACATTCTCCCTGACTCGAGCAATCAGCGGTGAATCGTTGCGCTTGGCGACTGCAAGCGCGGTTGCCAGCACCTCGACTACAAACCCGGTGTCGGGTGGCGACTGTAGATTTCCTGAATCGATAGTTCCGTCTGGATACTGTGCTTCAAGCAAAACGCGCGAAGCATTTTCCATCGGAGCCACGAGCGACTGCGATTTGTGATGAGCCGATTCGGGCGCGCAGAATGCCGCGATCAAGCCCTCAAGGTCGCCCGCGATGCGGCGAATCGAGCCGCGTCGCGGATCGGCATTCGAGGCAGCTGAAATAAGAGCTGCAACGCGAGCATCATTCGCTTTCACCAGCGCAAGATAGACATCACCCTGGATAGGCTCTGACTTTACTGATGTTGCAACCGCAGCGCCTCCGATGATACCAACGGACGCACGAAGCATCGTTCGACGTGTAATGCCCATACGTCTCCTCTGTTTGGAGTTCAAACTTTAGTTTGCTCGTGCAAGCTGAAGCTTGAACTCCGTACTCAGAATTCCTATTCAGAACTCCGCCCGTAGCGCGAACTGGATTGTGCGCGGCGCATTTCCCGGCGCGGTTCCCGTCACTCGGCCAAAGGCGTTGTTTCCGAACGTCGTGTTCGCCCTCCCGAATTGCACGCGGTTGAAAGCGTTGTACATTTCAGCCCGGAACTGTATCCGCAACTGCTCCCAGGGCCGGAAGTTCTTCGCAAGTGAAAGGTCCCAGTTATTGACGGAACTGTAACGGATTTCGTCGACGAAGCGCGGCGTATTGCCGTATGTAAACGGAGCCGGCTGTTCGAACGCATCCGTATTGAACCAGCGGTCAATGGTGCGATTGTCAGCAGTCAGCGTTGCACCCGATTTGATGTTTGGGAACTGCCACGACGTGAACGAGAAGACGTTGTCAGGTGCCTGAAAGAGCAGCGGCAGTCCCGAATCGATCTTGAAGATCGCATTCATCTGCCAGCCGCCAATTACTGCATCCAGCGCCGGATGCATATCTCCGCCGAAGCGTCTCTTTCTGCCAACGGGAAGTTCGTAGACATAAGTTACTGCAAGACTGTGCGGAACATCGTGAGCGCTCACTGAACGCTCAGCGTCGAGATTGTAGATGTTTCTCGCACGGTCGTTAACCTCCCAGCCTTGATTCTCGGAGGAGTTGTCGAGCGCCTGCGAGTACTGGTACGAGGCGGAAAGTGAAAGCCCTTCGGTGAACCGCCGGGCCACCCTGACGACAAACGCGTTGAAGCTTGATGACGCTCCAGGCATGTCGAGGATGTTAACGTTGAGGAACTGTGGATATGGCCTTAGCAGCTGCCGCCTCTCGACGGTTGCTGCAGCCAGGGGCCCGCTTGTGATTATTCCGCGAAATGGATTCGGCACCTGCTGGCGCAACGCGCTGCCGAGTGCGAGATCGGAATCACGTACCTGATTGAGATTCAGCCCCGCGTAAAAGTCGTTATAGCCGAACGAGAGCTTCCGGCCATTTGTCCCCGAATAAGCAAGCTCGAGCAGCGTGTTGCGCGCGATCTCATACTGAAAATCGACGCTGTACTGCTGCACATACGGTGTTGGCCGTTCACGCTGAAATGTTGTTACCGATCTGGCCAACCGAGGAAGCGAGGCCCGGAGCGCTTCCAAGCGGTTCAATCAGGCCCGTTGGAAACGGATTGCGCAAAGGATTGTTGATCGTCCTCTCGCTGTCGAGCGTTGAGAGCCATGGCGTGTCGGTCGAGAAACCCGTGTTCCCGATCGGACCTACGTTGACGGTGGGCTGGAAATAGATACCGTAGCCCGCGCGGACGACCATCTTCTCCGTCAGCTTGTAAGCGATTCCCAGACGTGGCGCGATATTGTTGTAAGGCGTGTCCCACTGGAACGGCTCGTCTTCACTGACAAATACCAGGCCTCCTTTGAGTCCCGGAATGCCGGAAGCCTGTGCCAGCGGACTTGGTGCCTCGAAGTCGAACCAGTTGAAACGATTGTGACGCTCGGTGCGCGCCTTTTGAATCTCATAACGCACACCCGTGTTGAGTGTCAGCCGCGGAGTCACATTCCACGCATCCTGGATATACCAGGAGTGGTATGCCTGGTCCGAGTAGTTGCGTGCATTGCGCGGCGCATTCCCGCTCGTGCCCGCTCCCATAAGCATCGAGGCCACCGAATTGCCCGAGGTGATGTTACCGCGTACATCCGGGTCCGGACCTGATGTAAAGAAGCGATTGAAGGTGAACTGCGCTGAAAGTGTTTCGGTCAATCCGAGCAGATAGTGCTCGAGTGAATAGCCGAACTTCAGTGAATGATTCGTGAGCTGCTTGCTCGCATTCAACTGAACGCTCCAGGTCGAGCGCGCGGCAACCGAATGGCGGTTCTCACCGATCCGAACATAATCGGTGATCGAGAAGCTCGGGGGCGTATCGATATCGAATTGCTGAACCTGAGCAGCAGGAAGCCCAAGCGTCGATGCGTCGAAGCCGAGACCCTTCGAGAGATTCGACTCGGTCCACTTACCTCCGCCCAGCTGAAGGTTGACAATCATTGTCGGACTGAGCGTGAACGTATTTCCGATCGATACCGTCCACCGGGGATTGATAGCATCGCGGCTAGTCTCAGCAGCCACAGGCCAAAGGGTCGCCGGAATTCCTTCCTGCGATGCCTTTGTGAATCGGCCAAACACTGTGTAGCGGTCAGTGGCTACCCAGTCGACGCGCGTGTCGTAGCGGTTGTTGTTGGTAACGTTCGAACCAACCGCAATGTAGTTATCGAGCAGCGAAGGGCCTCTTCCCGCTTGGTTGGTCGGAGGCAGCAACTTGAGGGCATTGACTGCTACCGGGTCGAGCTGACTCGCGGGTATCTGGTTATTGAGAAATGGCTCACGAATGAACTTGCCCGGGTTATTAGGATCGGGTTTGGTCGTTCGCGGATCGTATATGATTGCGCGAGTACCATTCGCATTGAATGTCTGCGAGAAATCGCCGTTGCGCTCGCGCTCGGTCGGGAGCGTCGAGATTCTCGTAGTTGGTGACGCTTCACGCAGTGCCTCGAAGCCGAAAAAGCCAAATACTTTGCGGCTTTTCCAAATCGGGCCGCCGATGGTACCGCCGAATTGATTGCGCTTGAACTCTGACTTGCCAACATTCGCCCGGTTGTTGAAAAAACTGTTCGCATCGAGATTGTCGTTTCGCAGGTATTCGAACGCCGTGCCGTGAAACTCCGTCGTCCCGCTCTTGGTGGTCAGATTGATCACTGCACCGGCCGTGCGTCCGTATTGCGCATCGTAGACGTTCCGGTTGATCTGGAACTCGCTCACCGCATCAACACCGGGCGACGCAATCAAGCCTCCCCAGTCACCTGCAACCACAGGGATGCCATCGATCAGAATGCGCACCGATTCGTCGCGGCCGCCATTGATCGAGAAGCGATTGTGATTCTGGTCAGTCGTCGAACCTGAGACGCCCGTGCGCGGCGCGACGGCGCCCGCCTGAGTGTGAAAGAGGGCGAACGGGTTGCGGGCTACCACAGGAAGTTCGCGCACTTCGCGCGTGTCGAGCGTCACTGATTGGTTGGCGGTTTGCGTGTCAATAACCTGGCCACCTGCGGACACTTCGATGGTTTCGGAAGCGATGCCGGCAGTCATCGAGACGTTCGCCTCGACCGTCTGGTTGGCAAGCAGTTGAATTCCGCTGCGCAGGTATTCGCGGAAGCCCGTTTGCGCTACTCGCAGCGTGTAGGAGGATGGATGCAGTTGCGTGAATGTAAAACGACCCTCGGAGTTGGCTTTCAGCGACCGCGTCTCGCCTGTCGCTGTGTTGGTAAGTGTCAGTTCGGCGCCGGGAATTACAGCGCCTGCCTGGTCGCTGACTACGCCTGTGAGCGTGCTCGTAAATGTCTGAGCAGATACATTGGCTGCGAGGACTACACCAAGGATCACTGAAAGGATCAAAAGCCTATTCGTCCGTTTCATATACTCCTCCTTTTCCTGGTTGGGTAGCGCCTTGCCGGGGCACAATTGATGCGGATAGTGTACGTTGTACCGCCTTCAGGCGGAAGCACTGTTTCGAGTTCAAGCTTGAGCTTGCTCTTTACCCGCGCACTGCGAGGAGCAAGCTAAAGCTTGAACCCCATGCGAGGACTCCTATGTTTCGATTGATCATAATCATCATCCTTGTTGCGGTTGCGTCAATCGCTCGTGAAGGCTCGACGCAGATCAGATTCGCTGATGTCTCCGAAAAGTCCGGGCTGCGTCTTGAGCGCATTGTATCGAGCGAGAAGAGGTATCTCATCGAGACCATGGGTGGTGGCGTCGCGTTCATCGATTACGACGGAGACGGCCGCCTTGATGTCTACCTGACAAACAATCCATCTGTTGCGTCATTTCGAGAAGGCAAACTTCCTTCCAACCGACTTTATCGCAATCTGGGAGACGGAACGTTTACTGATGTCACCCAGAAGGCGGGCGTAGGATTTCGCGGGTGGTCGTTTGGCGTCAGCGTTGCTGACTACGACAGCGACCAACATCCTGACATCTACTTAACGAATTTCGGACCCAATATTCTCTATCATAATAATGGTGATGGCACGTTCACTGACGTGACTGCGAAGGCAGGTGTTGGAGACGCCAGATGGTCAGCATCGAGTGGCTGGGCTGACTTTGATCGCGATGGTGACCTCGATCTCTTTGTAACCAACTATGTCGACTACGATCTCGACAAGCTGCCGGAGTTCGGGAAGGGAAGATACTGCATTTATCGTTCGCTTGAGGTTCTTTGCGGACCGCGTGGGATGCGAGGCGCTGGTGATACGCTTTACCGGAACAACGGAAACGGAACTTTCACGGACGTGTCGCGCAAGGCGGGCGTTGACGATGCGAATGGAGCCTACGGCCTGGGCGTTGCGTGGGCTGATCTCGATGACGACGGAGATCAGGATCTGTTTGTTGCCAATGACACGCAGGCAAATTATCTCTACATCAACCAGGGTGATGGGACTTTTCGCGAAGCCGGTCTGCTCTCCGGTGCCGCCCTCGATCAAAACGGAAAGGCGCGTGCAGGAATGGGTATCGCCGTGGGTGACTATGATCGTGATGGACGGCTTGACCTCGGCGTAACGAACTTTTCAGAGGAAGGATACGCACTGTTTCGGAATCTTGGCCGCGGAGAGTTTATCGACAATGCAGTTGCAGCCGGCATCGTGCCCGCGAGTCTGCCTTATCTTGGATGGGGGATGTTCTTCGCTGATTTTGACCAGGACGGATGGCTCGACCTCTTTGCAGCGAATGGTCACGTCTATCCACAGGTGGATCGCGGCCAAACAGGATCGCGTTACCATGAAAGATGTCTCGTTCTTCGAAACCTGGGAAATGGCCGTTTCGCGGAAGAGAAGCCAGACCCGGCAAGCTGGATTGAATGTTGCTCGTGCTCATCGAGGCGCGGCGCTGGGGGACTTCGATAGTGACGGCGACCAGGACGTGCTAGTCATGGACCTCGACGGAGGGCCGGTGCTCTATGAGAATCGCAGTGCAGGTCAGGGTAGTTATCTGCGCGTGAAAGCTCCGATTGGATCACGAATCACAATTGAAGCGGGTTCTATGAGGCTGATTGATGAAGTGCGCGCTTCGGGAAGTTATCAATCGGCATCTGAGCAGGTCGCGCATTTTGGGCTCGGCAGTGTACAGAGCGTGGATCGTGTGACCGTGCGATTTCCTGATGGAAAGACAAAGACGTTCAACGGAATAAAAGCGAACCAGACCATTAAGTAGTGCAGTTATGGTGTTCCGATCGTCAGCAATTGCAGTCTTCGCGATTATCCTCGTGTTCCCCCAGCCTCAGTCCATTCAGTCACTGTATCAAAAGGCGCGAGACGCGGAGGCATGGAAGAAGTATGCCGAAGCTGCCAGCTTTTATGAACAGATACTCAAGCTTGATCCGCAACTTCACCCGATGCGAGCGAATCTCGGCTTGATGCGATACTTGAGTGGAGATTATAGCCGGGCTGCTGAAGAACTTCGGCGAGCACTTTCAGGTGATGCAAGCCTGCATTCGGCTCAGCTCTTCCTGGCGCTGAGTCTTCTTGAGCTTGGGAAAGCACCCGAGGCAGTGCCTCTCCTCGAGAGAGCTACTCGTGCAAGACCACAGGAAGCGCCGGTGCGTTTTCATCTGGCCCGGGCGTACTTCCTTGCTGACCGCCCGCAGGACGCGCTTGTTCTGCTCGAGGAGTTGCGAAAGCAGCAGCCCGCCGATCCCGAAACGCTTTACCTTCTTGGCCGCGTGCATCAACGGCTGTCAGTAGTCGCATACGAAGAGCTCAAGCGTAAGAATCCGGAGAACTATCGCATTTACCAGTTGCTTGGAGAGAACTACGAGCTCCAGGGATTGGCGGGGCCGGCGATCGTTAATTACAAGCTGGCGCTCGAGCGAAATCCACGGGCCGCAGGCATCAATGTAAGACTCGGCGATCTCTACCGGTCATCGGGTGAATCGACAAAAGCGCTTGAATGCTATCGACGCGAGCTCGAGCTTAATGCGGGTGACGCAGGTGCGATGTGGCGAGCAGGGGCAGTCCTGCTGGAAGGTGGAGACGCGGTGGGCGCGGCGACGTATCTGGAACGTGCCGTCAAAGGCAATCCTGATCTTGCTCCGGCGCGCGAATACTATGGCCGTTTGCTAATCGAAAGGAATCAGGTGGAGGGAGCAATCGAGCAACTGCGGCTTGCAGTTAAACTCGATCCAGAGTCTTCAGGCGGATGGTTCCAGTTGGCCCGCGCATATCAGAAGGCGGGGCGGCAGGCAGAAGCGCAGGAAGCGCTCAAGAGTTACGAGAGGTTGAAGCCGAACAAATGACGCAGTCCACTTCACAATTTTTTTGCACGAAAGCAGCTTACAAGATGATCGTTGACAACGCCTACAGCCTGCAGATACGCATAGATGATCGTCGATCCGACAAATGTCATTCCGCGTTTCTTCAGGTCTTTCGAGATGCGATCTGAGAGTTCCGTTCTCGCAGGTACTTGACCTGGTTCTTTCCATCGATTGCGCACTGGCCTTCCATCAACATAACTCCAAAGGTATTGGTCGAAGCTGCCGAACTCCTCCTGGATCGCAAGAAATGAGCGCGCATTCTTCACTGCGCTCTGAATCTTCAGCCTGTTGCGAACAATTCCTGCATCAGCGAGCAACGATGCGAGTTTCTTGTCGCCATACTTTGCAATCTTCTCCACTTGGAAACCGTCAAATGCCTTGCGGTACGCGTCGCGCTTTCTGAGTATCGTGATCCACGAAAGACCTGCCTGCGCGCCTTCGAGAATGAGCATCTCAAAAAGCCGACGGTCATCATGCAGCGGCACTCCCCATTCCGTATCGTGATACGCCTGGTAAAGCGCGTCGGCGCCCGCCCAGGGACATCTTGTCAGATCATAACTCTTCAATATCACCTCTCATATTTCCTACGAGGAGGTCCCATCTCTGACCGGAGCGCGTTGAGTCTATTAGCCGGAAGCAACGCTATCGGATTTTGACTGCAAGAGCCCAAGCGGAAAAGAATTTTAGCCTGGCGCGGAAGCGCCAGGTTAATGTCAGACGTACCAGCCCGGAACGAGCGGAGATACCCTCGTACTGTCAGCCCTTTCAGGGCTGGCGGTTCGTAGTCCTTATATCTCCCGGGCTTCACGCCCTGTGCTAAGAGATCTTGCGTGTTCGCAGCGCATCACCGCGGAGCGATGTGAGAACGAAGCCAGGCTTCAGGCTTCGAAACCCTGGATCGATTCTCATTGACCCATCTGCATCCCGGAGGGATGCGCGAGAAGTTGCGGTAAGACTCAGCCCCTGGCTAACGATCTTTGTCGCCTCCGGCGTCAGGCAATCATTGCCAAATGTTCAAACTCCTGGCGTTGCTTCGCAGCGCCTGCCGGTGGCCACACTGAAGATGGACGTCGCTTTCAGCGTTGTAGTTGTTCTATTCACCCCAGTCGCCAAGCGTTTTTCGAATCTGGACTATCTGTCCGAGATGATATGCGTTGTGATCGGCTATCAGAAGGATCTGCCGCAAGTAGGTTCGCCCTTCGCCGTGAGGAATCGCAGCCGTCAAATCGAGGCTCTCATCACGAACCAGTCTGATGACTGCCTCCGAATCTGCAGAGAATCCGGCGACAGACGAAGACCACTTCTCTTCAGTCACACGATCAGTTTCCTTTGGCCAGTAGCCATCGGGAAAAGCTGGCGACTTCCATTTCGGGTCGAGCGTGTATTGCAGGATGTCTTCCTGAGCGATGCGCATGTGCTCGAACTCTTCCCAAATCGAATGCATACCTGGCGCCGGGCGAACGCTGCGTGATGCCGGCTTGAGGCCTTTTAGAGCTTGCTCCGCGTTTACATGTAGCATGTCCGCCCTGCAGCAGGTCAATGAGACTTTTACGCAATATCGAATCTTTCATTTTGCACTCCCAGGAAATGCGTCCAATAAATAAGAGAAAACAAACGCAACCAGTAACTTGCCTCACGCGTTCTTAAACACAAGGGATTAACACCCACGAAAGTCTTTGACAATAAGAAGGAGAAAAATAAGATGAGAAAATTCTTTGGTGCACTTGTAACTTCACTTATGTTGGTCGCGTTGACGATCGTTTCTGTTTCGGCAAAGGCCAAGGCTGAAACCGCCACGTTTCAGATCAACGAACCTGTAACCGTTGGTACTGTTGTGCTCGATAAGGGCCGATACACATTCAAGTTCAATGAAGAGACGAGTGAGCTGACTGTTAACAAAGATGGCGACAATGTGGCTACCGTCAAGGCGACAGTTGTCGAAGAGAACCGTAAGTTCGAAGACGACAACTATACGACAAAAATGACCGATGCAGGCCGTGTCCTGACCGGTGTTCGCTTCGGTGGTGAGCGCAGAACTATCGTTCCAGCTGATACCAAGTAAGTGACTTATTAACGCGAATTAACGAAGACCTGCCGACTTCGAGTCGGCAGGTCTTCTGCGTTTTCGTTTTCATCGCACTTTTCTGCAATAGAAATTAAAGCCGCCCGAAGCCAGCACCGAATCATCGTCAATATCTGCCGGCTCTCTGTCATAATCGGTGCATCACTTCTCATGGTATTATAACCAATCGGATTTCTTATGGTGTGTGAGGGTTATTGATTGGCAAGACGAATCATTCTGGTGGTCGCGGCTGCACTTCTTTTTTCCTGCGCGGCGTTTTCACAACAATCTCCACAAAAGAACGAGCGGTTGACGTTTGAGCAGGCGAAGAGTCTGCTTGAAACTGATGGCGCCAGGGAAGGCAATCTCGGGAAAAGAAGCGAGAGCTATTCCCTGACGCGCCTCGGCAACGGCAAAGTTCTTGAGATCTTCTATCCCATCAAGTCATCGGCTTCATCTACTCGTTCCACCAAAGCGCCACGTTCAGCAAGTCTCGCCGGGTATGGAGTGATTTACGATTCGGAAATCTCTTACCGCGAGGCGATGAGGCCACGACATATACTTGAAGAGCTGCTACCGGATGGCCAGGCGTTCGTTGCACAGGTGCCTGATCTGATTTCACGTCTCGAAAGGCGAATGAAGATCGGTAAAGGACGTCTCGATTATTCGCGTGCCACGCTGCGTCGGGTTGATTCCTTCGTTTCGAGCTATCGCCGCGCGCACTCGACCGCTGACACCGACCCGGCCTTTTTCCAGGAATTGACGGCTTACTACGGTGAAGTTCTTCGCCAGGAGACCTCGGGTGAGTGGGTGGTTCGGAGCGAGAACATCGCTCAGAAACTGGTACAGCGAGTGCCGAATGTTGCATTTGTGCGGGAGGGCGCGCGTCTTGAACGGCGGCCGTGGAGCACTGTACTCAATATCCTTAACAATGAGGATCACCGGAACCTTTCACTGACTTCGGCGCGGGATGTGGATTTGAAGGCGGGGTCAGAGTAGGGAGAAACCAATAAACACGGAACACACTGAAAAAGGACACGGAAGGACACGGAAGGAACTTTGATTATTTAAGGTTTTGTCCGTGTTTTTTCGTGTCCTTTTTCCGTGTGTTCCGTGTTTATTGGTTTCGCGCTACAATCTGCGGATGCTTCAGCTAATACTTGCGCTCACGTTTGCATTCACAGTTCAAAGTCCCACACCTTCGGTTGCATCGGTGAAAGTCTCGCCTGAGACTCTCGAAGCCGAAGTGGGCCAACAGATCACATTCACCGCGGCAGGTCTTGATGCCGAGGGGAAATCCACCACCACCAAGCCAATGCTTTGGTTTGCGGCGCCGTTTGATGTCGCAGCGGCTGATACTAACGGTTCCGTGACGTTCTATGCTCCGGGCGAAGCGCGCATCGGCGCCCTGGTCGGCGGCAAGATTGGCTACGCCAAGGTTCGGATCAAACCGTCGCGTGCGAAGAGCATCGATCTGCCTGCATCGCTCAAGCTGGTCGTCGGTGGAACGGCAAGGGTCGATGCGACCGCACGGGCAGTGAATGGCGATCCGAGGGCTGGAGCCACCATCGGATGGACATCTGAGAACCCTAAGATCGCGATGGTCGATGCGGCAGGAGTCGTGACAGGAATCGCGCAAGGAAAGACCTCTATCGTAGCGAAATCAGATGATGCTCTGGCTCGAACTGCTGTCGAAGTAGTCAAAAGCAGTGTTCGTTCTCTTGTCATTCAGCCGAGAACCCAGGAGGCGAAAACAGGTGACGTCATCAGGTTCAATGCTCATCTGGACGATGCACCGGTTCGATGGTCAGTCAGCGGCGAAGGCGCAACGATCGATAGTGACGGAGCTTTCTATGCAGATCGGCCCGGCTCCTACATTATTACCGGCACTGTCGGCGAGTTCGCCGCCGCCGCTTCCGTAGTGGTGACGGCGCGCAATGCTGAACGCGATGTCGAGTTGGTTGGCAGAATTCCGTTTAAAGAATTTCAGGCAGCGGAGCAATGGTTCGTCGGTGATTATGTTTACGTTTCCACAATCGCGGACAAAGTGGTTGTTTACGACATAAAGGATCCTGCGGCCCCAAAGCTGACTGATACTGTGAAAGTAGATGCACGAGTGGTGAATGATGTTAGTACTACCGCAGACGGAAAGATCGCCGTAGTAACAAGGGAAGGTGCCTCAAGCAGGAAGAATGGCATCGTGTTTCTGGATACGTCCGATCCTGCGCATCCAAAGATCATTTCCGAATACACGGCGACCGTTACGGGTGGGGTGCACAGCGCCTTCATTGATGGTCACTACGTATATCTGACCGACGACGCCACCGGTTCAATGCGTGTTATTGATTTCAAGGACGTAAAGAATCCGAAAGAAGTTGCCCGGTGGCAGGTCGAGAACGCGCTCGCCAAAACGATTGAAAGTCTGGCGGGTGTTCAGAGCGGCGGAAGGTACCTGCACGACGTCCAGGTAAAGGATGGGCTCGCTTACCTTGCATATTGGCGAGATGGTGTCGTGATTCTCGATGTTGGGAATGGCGCGAAGGGCGGGAGTCCGGAGAAGCCGATGTTTGTCAGTCAACTCCGTTTCAACTATCACGATCTTTATGGGGATGGATGGCTGAGCGGAGCTCACGAAGTCTTCCGCTACAAGAACTATCTTTTCGTCGGCGATGAAGTCTTTCCTGCTGAGTTCAATATCATGGGTAAGACCAGGATTCCGGTTCGCGGCATCGTTCACGTGCTGGATGTGAGTGACATTACAAAACCGAAGAAGGTAGCAGAGTACAACGTACCCGAAGGTGGAGCGCACAACATCTGGGTCGTGGACGACATTCTGGTGATGGGGTACTACTCGGGTGGCGGGCGTATTCTCGATGTTTCAGGAGAGCTGCGAGGTGATCTTTACCGGCAGGGCCGCGAGATCGCACGCGTATGGACTGGCGATCCTGAAGGCTTTCGTCCCAATCTGCCGTTCACCTGGGGCGCCAGACACTATCGCGGTCTGATCTACTTCAATGATATCAATTCGGGACTGTGGGCCGATGAAACTCGGAAAGGCGAAGCAGAAGGGCTCGACGACGGCTCCCGGGAATTAGGCATGGAGTTCAAGCTTCAGCTTGCTCTTTACATCATCGGTGCCAAGAGCAAGCTAAAGCTTGAACTCCATGCGCTACATGCCAGCACTCAAGCCGACTCTTTGCAGCAGCAGATCAAATCTGGAATCAGACCGCAGGCTGTCGAAAGCAGGATCCACTAACAGATAAATCATCCGGTAGGCATGCTCTTCGTATGCCTTATCAAGCCATTGGAAGGCCTGATCTTTGTCACCAAGTCCTGCGTACACCATTGCACTATAGAACGCTGGGACCGGTCTCGGTTTGAGGCTCGCACGCATTTCATCGAGTACGGAAAGGGCTTTTGCCCGCTGGCCAGACACTCCGTACGCGTGTGCGAGAGATGCTTTCGTAATTGAGCGTCCGCCGCCAATCTCATTGGCCCGGCTTAACTCGGTGATTGCGTCGGTGGTCCGGCCTTTTCTTAAATAAGCATCACCGAGTACCCAGCGTGCTGCATAAAAATCGGACGAGAGCTCGAGTGTCTTGAGACACTCGCGGATCGCAGCGTCATAATCCCGCGCAAGATAGTAGATCAAGCCGGCGTCCTTCCTGATAATGCGCGATGAGGGGTCGAGGTCTCCAGCGAGCTTGATTCGCTTGATTGCATCCGGAAACTTGCCAGCGAGAGCGAGCATGACCGCATACCAGTGATGGGCCGTCTCGTATGACGGCTTAAGATCGATCGCACGCTTGAAACCGCGTTCAGCCTCAGAGAAGTCCCAATCGTAGAATAGCCTCACCTGCGCGAGCGCCGCGTGCGCTTCGGCGAGCGTTTCATCGAGTTTGAGCGCTTGAAGCGCCGACGCCTTCGCCTTCGACATCACTTCGTGTACTGACCCTTGATAGTTCCCTCCGAGAACATAACAGTTTGCGAGCCATGCATGAGCAAGAGCAAACGACGGATCGATTTCAACTGCCTTCTCGAAGAATTCGATCGCCTTCCTGATGTCATCTCCGGTGCGCCTGTTCCAGAGGTAACGTCCCTGCGCGTATAGCTGCCAGGCTTCGGCGTTCTCAGTAGGCCGACGAACGAGCTCGTTACTTTCATCTGCCGAAAGTTGCAATCGCAGGTTGTCTGTAACTTCTCGTGCGATCTGAGCCTGCGTCATCAACAGCGAACTTGGGTCTTCAGTATAGTTGGCACCCCACAGCCGTCTGTTATTTCGCACATCGATCAGCTCGAGGTCGATTGTAATCTTCCCGTTGCGACGTCCGATTCGGCCAGTGAGCACGGCTTCGACATCGAGTTCATGACCGGCTGCGACCGGATCGACATCTAGTTGTTTGAACCGCGAAACGGAATTACGCGGCCTGACTGTCAGATTCGACAGCCGCGTCAGTCTGTTGATTACGCTTTCAGTAATTGCGTCGGCAAGGTACTCCGTTTCCTGCTCTCGATCGGCAGTTGTGAACGGCAACACAGCAATCGATTCGATCGTTCTGCCGCTCTGTGTCAAATAGAAGTAGCCTGCGGCGATCACAAGCAAGGCGGCGATTGCCAATGCTATGCTGCCCTTGCGACGTCTGACCATGCTCAACAGATGACTCGGCTCAATTGCGGCTGACTCAATCCAAGTCTCCCGAAGGGTTTCGCGCAGTGGTTCGCGCACTGTTTCGCCACTCTTCATCGCCTTCAGATCAGCCAGCATTTCATCGGCTGTCTGATAGCGCTCATCCCGTGCTTTGTTCAGCGACTTGCCGATCACCCTCTCAAACGAGTCTGGAATCTGAGTGCCGAGTTGTGCGAGCGGCGGCGCTTCTTTTTCGAGAATTGCCGCAATCACGTCAGCGTTCGTGTCGCGCGCAAATGGTGAACGGCCCGCCGCCATTTCATAAAGCACGACGCCCAGGCTGAAAAGATCAGTGCGCGCGTCAAGGTCAAGTCCTCGCGCCTGTTCAGGCGACATATAGGCAACAGTGCCCAGAATGACGCCAGTGTCTGTCGCGCCCCAGACGATCGTCGAAGTTTCGAAGTCGCTTTGCGGCGATTCAGGTGTGCGTGGTTCAGTCAATTTAGCGAGTCCAAAATCGAGGACCTTCACGAGTCCATCAGGACGAACCATGACGTTTTCCGGCTTGATATCGCGATGCACGATTCCGGCGTCGTGAGCAGCCTTTAGTGCGTTTGTCGTCTGGATAGCGATATCCAGGAGGTCATCCGGGTTTACGGTTCCAGTGCCCATTCGACGGCGCAGGGTTTCTCCATCAATGAACTCACTGACGATAAAGTGAAGTCCATCTGCCTGACCAAACTCGTGAATCGTGATGATGTTCGGGTGGTTGAGCGCCGAAACCGAACGCGCCTCCTGCTCGAAGCGCCGAAGCCGGTTTGGGTCTACTGAAAACTCCGAATGGAGCACTTTGACAGCAACCTCACGGCCGAGCATCGTGTCCTTCGCCCGATAGACCTCACCCATCCCACCTCGCCCAAGCAAACGCAAAATCTCATAACGCCCGAGCATGCTTCCGACGGGAACGTTGTATTCGACGTCGGCGGCTGGCTGCGTGGTCAAAGAAACTGCTGGTGAGTCAAGAAAGCTTCCGGGCTGTTCGTGAGCCTCAATCAGAGACTCGACCTCGGCTTTGAGCGAGCCGTCACCCTCACAGGCAGAATCGAGCCATTTGCTTCGTTCACTATCCGGCAGCTCGACAGCAGATTGAAACAATTGCTTGACGAGAAGCCAGCGTTCGGTTGTTTGCAGTGAATTCATCTTTTGTGACCGCTTCAGCTCCGGCGACTGAGCTCACGTCTAAGCCATGCTCTTGCCGTACTCCATTCGCGTTTGACGGTAGCCGGAGAGATTCCGAGGACCTCGGCGACCTCTTCGATCTCGAGTCCTCCGAAATAGCGCAGTTCAACGATTCGGCCCTGCGGCGGGTCGAGACGCTTGAGATCGTCCAATGCTTCGCCAAGAGCAAGTAAGTCAATTCCTCGCTTTGACGCGATGACGTCCACCTGATCGAGTGAAACGCGCGTTCCGGCGCCTCCTCGCTTTGCAGCGCGGTGTGCCTCGGCATGATCGATGAGAATCTGTCGCATCAAGCGGGCGGAGATGCCGAAGAAATGGGCCCTGTTCTTCCACGTGACGCGGCTCTGGTCTATTAGCCGGATGAAAGCCTCGTGAATGAGTGCTGTCGGCTGGAGTGTGTGTCCGTTACGTTCGCGGCGAAGGTAACCTCGCGCAAGCCTGCGCAATTCGTGATAGACGAGAGACATAAGCTCGTCTCGAGCCTTATCGTCGCCATCATTCCAGGCAAGTAACCTTGCCGTTATCTCACCGCGCGCTGAGGTCATCCTCTACAACACCTCGCGAAACCGCGGATTGTACCGCCGAATCCCTGGAAATCGAAACGTTTTTTTCAGATTTTTTTCAGGTCAATGAGCCGCGGCTGACGGTTTTTCTGCATGTCGAGATAGAGCAGTCAGCTTTTTGTCTAACGCAGTAAGAGGCTTTTTGTTCGACAAACACTAAACGGAGAAAGAAATGAAGCAACGTATCGTTAATGCATCCCCCTTTCTGTTGACTCTTGTTATGGTTATAGGCGCATTGATGAGTGTCCGCATCACGCCTGCAAGGTCGCAGGAAGCACAAGACACGGCGCCCTCACACGCTAACAGGCACGATGACGACCCGCCGTGGTGTCCTGACCCGCGCTCGCCGAAAGGTAAGATCGTGATTGCCAACCGCGCTTCGGGAACGATCTCGGTCATCGACGTGGCCTCGGATAAAGTGATCGGAACACACGCGCTTCTCCCAGGTTCTGCGATGCCCGAACCCATGTACGTTGTCTATGCCCGAAATCGCGTTTTCGTTGGCGATCGCGCGAACAACCGCGTAGTCGTATTTGATCCAAAGACATTCGAGATCGAGACAACTGTCCCCGCGGGAGCGGGCATCTGGCATATGTGGGCTGATCCGAATGACAGGCAGCTCTGGGTCAACAACGACATCGACAAGACCTGCACTGTGATCGACCTGCAATCGCTTCAGGTAATTGCGACGGTACCGATACCAGCCGATCTGGCTGCCTTAGGTGGCAAGCCTCACGATGTTATTCTCGATCCTGCAAACAGCCAATTTGCCTACGTGTCGCTAATCGGAGTCGCCGGGCCAGCCGACTATGTAGTCAAGTTCAGTACTCAAAACTTCGCGGAAGTTGGCCGCACGCCCGTGGGCAAGGACCCTCACCTGTCAGCTACCTGGCGAAACAATCTGTTGTATGTGCCATGCCAGAACAGCAACGTTGTCATTGTTCTGAATCGCAGCACGCTCAGCCAGGTAACATCGATTCCGATCCCGGGAGCGCACGGAGCGGCAATGACGCTCGACGGTTCCACGTTCTATACGACCAACTTTAGTGGTGGAGGGACGGCGGGTTTGTGGACGATCGACACTTCGACAAACACTGTCGAAGGCGATCCGGTGGATACGCCATTTGCAGTCCCGCACAACATCGCGCTCAATCCGGTATGGTTTGGACACGGGAACCGCAAACTCTATCTGACGCACTCAGGTGCTACCGCAAACAAAGTGACAATCTACAAACTGAAGAACGATCGGCCAACTCTTCACAAGACGGTAACTGTGGGATTCAACCCTTTCGGGCTTGCGTTTGTCGAGTAGGCTGAGAGAGGGTACGTTGCCTGGGAGCGCCGGTCTCCAGGGAGCGCCGGCCTCTGGCCGGCCACGAGCCGCGAAGCGTGCGAGTCTTCATCGCAAGGACTCTCCACGACTCGCACGCTTCGCGGCTCGCGGCCGGTCTGGAGACCGGTGCTCCCAGGCGGTACAACGTACCTTCTCACTGTTTTGCTGGTTCCATCTTCCAGAAATCGATGCCGGCGGCCTGTGGAGGAACGTCGACCGTCGCGACTGTTTTGAGAGAAGCGAGATCGATGATTTCGACTGTTCCAGGTTCGGATCCTATTCCCTCGACCGAAATGAACGCGTAGCGGCTATCAGGTGACACGGCAGCTCCATGAACTACCTTTCGCTTCGTAGGAATTCGGGCAAGCTCCTTGCCGCTGACCGCGTCATAGACTGAAACGGATGGACCGCGCTTGTTTGTTGCGATGAGCTTTCCATCCTTTGTGATCGCCAGATTGTAGACACCGGGACCCGCCGCAATCCTGCGTTTTACCGACCACGTTGTGGCGTCAACTTCTACAATTTCACTCGATTTATTGCACGCTATGAAAATGCTCGATCCATCGAGTGAGGGTTGTGCCCACGTCGGCGAGCACGAGATGTCGCCGGGTTTCGGCGGCTCGATTCCGTGATCGGCTCCCGCGTGGTGGGCGTGATCGGCTTTTTGAGCACCCACTACAGGTAGTGGTGCCCCTTTCAGTCCTTTCTCTTTTCCTTTGGTCAACAGGAAATGGCGTGAGACGTTGAGCGTGGTCGCGTCGATCTCGACGAGCAGGTCATCCATCATGCACGCGGAATAATGGCGAGTACCTTGAGAATTGAATCGCGAGCCGTGCGGCATGGTGCACGTCGGTATCCTTTTCACCTCCAGCATCTCGCCAGTGACGACTACAGAAACCGAAGAAGGAATCATGTCTCCGTGAAGGTTGAAGTTCACGACGTAGAGAAAGTTTCCGTCCGGAGACACATCCATTGTCGCGGGAAACGGCCCCAGCGTGACGCTGCCGGCTAGCTTGTTGCCGTTGGTGGAATACTTGAGAACGTTGCCGTACGGGCGGCCATGTCCGAGAGAGACGAAATAGGCTTCCTTATCCGGTGCGACTGCGACTCCGTGCGGTCCGTCAATATCCGGCTCGAGGATGCCAGTCGCGATCTCCTTTTCGACGCGCGCGCCTCCCGGGCCGAACCGAATCAGCGATATCTTGTCGGCAGATTCGGAAAGAACATAGACAAGATAGTCCTGTTGCGGTGTGCCTTGAAAAAAGAACAACAAGATTCCGGCTAAAGCCGGTACAACGTGCCTCATGGTTATTGAATTGTACGACGGGTCTCGCCCAAAGTTGAACAGGTCATCTTCGGATGGTAGCGTATCCATGGGGCATCTGGGGCATGGCATCTGGGGGTGGCATCCGAAGAACCGGCAGTATCCGCCATGATTCAACTCCGCCACGATCTGAATGCGTTGTGGGTTTCGCTCCTGGCGGAGTCAAACTTCTGTGAGCAAAAGGCAGCGCTATCGATCATCTATCCTGGAGCCGAACCTGAAAGCGAAGAAATGCGCGCGGGTGTCCAGGCTCATTCAGCGCTTGATGCCGAACTGGAAAAGATAGAGCGAGAGGAGCTCAAACGACGGATCAGCGCCGGAGACGATATCCGGATGCGAGAATTTCCGCTCAAGGCTGATTTCGAGGGCGTCAACCTTTACGGCAAGATCGATCATGTAGAGTTCGAAGGAACGCGCGCTCTCTGGGTTTACGATTTCAAGTTTTCACGCTACTCTCACCGGCTCTTTCCCAACCATCATCTCCAACTCTCCCTTTATGGGCTGCTGCTGGCCGCCAACGGCTATGATGTTTCGGATCTGATCTGTGCTGTGGTTATCGTGCCACCCAAGCTCGGCAAGTCAGGGCGCCTGACGAAGACGGACCCGCATCTTGCAAACCTGGCGATTGAATCGAGCAAAGAGCTGCGCGGAGATGGCGGACTAAAGCGAGGCGGCAGACTGTTCCATCAGGCCGGATTCGCGGTTCACGCATTCAAATTCCAGCCGCTCGGAGCAAGACGGGATCTTGACGAAGTGCTTGGCTACTGGCTGGGTTTGAGAGATGCGCGTGTCGCCGACTCGGCAAAGAAGTGTCAGAACTGCGCCTATAATGCACTCGATCTCTGTTCCATGGCACTCGCACCACCCAAAAACAAGACAGGAAACCTCTCATGAAACGACCTCTATTGTTCTTGATCACGCTAAGCTTCGTGGCGGCTGTGATGCTGAATTCAATCCCGGTCCGCGCCTGGGGCGAACACGGACACCTGCTCGCGGGCAGAGCCGCCGCAATGAAGTTGCCGGATCAGACTCCAGGCTTTCTTCGAAAAGCAGTCAATCAGCTTTCCTATCTCAATCCTGAACCCGATCGCTGGCGATCAAACGATGAAGCCAACGTCGACAAAGCACTCAGTCAGGGGCTGGCACCTGATCATTATATTGATTTGGAGTTCGTTCCTCAGGGAGCGCTTCTGCTGCCCAACAGAAACGACTTCGCTGCCGAGCTTGTAAAAGCGGGGCGCAAGCCGGCCGAAGCAGGTTTTCTGCCATTCCGGACGCTCGAGCTTTTCCAGCGGCTTCGTATCGGGTTTCGACTGTGGCGCGCCACAACTGACAAAACCAAACGGCAATGGATAGAACAGCGCCTTATCAACGACGCCGGTATTCTCGGACACTATGTGTCGGATGGCGCCAATCCACATCACACCACCATGCATCATAACGGCTGGGTCGGTGACAATCCGAAAGGCTTTACAGTGCCCTCGCGCGAGCGCGGATTCCATGGACGCTTCGAAGACGAGTATGTCCGGACTCATGTTCAATTGAACGATGTGTTGCCGCTGATCACGGGCCAGCCGCGCGTCATCGACCGGCCTCGAGATGAGATCCTCGCTTACCTGCAAACCTCACACTCGAAAGTCGAAGCGCTCTTTGTTCTCGACAAACAGGAACAGTTTGGTGAGCTGACACGGTCAGAGGATCACAAACGATTCGCCTGCGAGAGGCTCGCAGCCGGCGCCACAATGCTGAGAGATCTGTGGTGGACCGCATGGGTGACAAGTGGTGCCCCCGTCGCGCCGCCTGTCACAACAAGCAGATGATCGCACTCCAAGTGTCGCGCTGCTTCGCAGTCAATCACCGCGGAGCGGTGCGGAACGTAGCCAGGGGTGCTTCGAAACCCCTGGATCGATTCCATTGACGAATTGCATCCCGGAGGGATGCAAGAAAGACGACAGGTTTCACCGGGCGTTTCTCGCATCCCTCCGGGATGCACTGTCTGACAATGCACCAGGGTCTTCGAAGACTCAACCCCTGGCTACGTCTGACGCCTCCGGCGTCATCACGCTTTCCTGGTAAGCGTCAACGGGAAGCTCTGGCCTCCCTGATCCCAGGTTCCGGCGATTGAATTTCCGTCCGAACTGAGCGTGCCTTTGAATGTCGCCTGGATCAGCTCGAGATCCATCTCAACAGCCGAACCGTTGATAGTCACGATATCGATGGGAAGAAAAACCTTCTGATCAAGGCTGTCCAAAACGCCCTTCAACTCCTGACCTGATGGCTTCAGCATGGCCTTGAGTCTCAGCTTTGTTCCAGCAACGTCCAGCGCTCCTTCCCATGTTCCCTCGAGCGATGCGTGTTTACTCGCTTCCGTCTTCCGGACGCCTGGTCGCGAAGTCGTCGAGAGTGACGAGTCACCCTTGCGTTCCAGATTCAACGCCAATGTCTCACCTGAAATCGAGAGATTGCCCGGAAGAGCTTTGCCGTCAGGAGCCACCTTGCCCTTGAAGACCGGATATCCCGGGAAGCCTGCCATCTCAAATCCAACATCCGCATCCTTAACGCTGACATTGAGCAGAGGAACGCGCTGGGCAGATGGGTTGCTCGGAACAGAATATTCGCCCTTCCAGTCGCCCGACGTGGTCTGCGCGATCTCGAAAATCGTTGGAATCTTCTGTCCCTGGTATTCGATCGTCCCTTCCCAACGGCCGCTCGCTGGAGAAGGCTTCTGAGCCTGTTCAAAAGGCGTAACGTAAAGCAGGACTGCCAGCATTGCGAGCAGATAAAGCTTCATAGTATTAGACCCCCTTTTTGTGCATCATATCATCCATGCGTCACCCACAACTTCTCGACCGGCAACGAAGCGCGCTTGCGATCATAGATATGCAGGAAGCCTTCAGACCAGTCATCACTGATTTCACGAATCTCGCCACACGAATCGCAGTACTTGCCCAGGGGTGTCAGATTCTCGAGGTTCCGATAGTCGTCACCGAGCAATATCCTAAGGGCCTCGGTCACACTGTGGAAGAGATCGCAGGAAAAACGGATTCGCAGGCTATCGAGAAACTTTCCTTCTCGGCCTGCGGAGTCCAGGAGTTCGATATGCGACTTCGCGAGCGGCATGTAGAGCAGGTAGCGATTTGCGGGATCGAAACCCATATCTGCGTGAGCCAGACGGCTCACGATCTGCTCGCGCGCGGATATCAGGTTCATGTCATTTCAGATGCCACAGCAACCCGGCTACCACTCAACCGCGATGCAGCTCTCCAAAAGCTCGAAAAGGCAGGCGCCATTATGTCTTCGGTCGAAGCTGCGCTGTTTGAACTGTGTGCTGAAGCGGGAACACCCGAATTCAAAGCGATTCAGAAGCTGATAGTCGGCCTCTAGTCAAAGCACGGAGCAAGGATGAATCGGGAGCCATCTATCGACGACAACCGGGCACAGGCAATTCTGCGCGAACTTCTGCGAGCCGGTGAGATTACTGTCGAAGAGATGGCACAGCAATTTGGCGTCTCACCTTCGTCGATCAGGCGAGACCTGCGCGATCTCGAGCGGCGAGGCCTGCTTCGCCGACAGCACGGCGGTGCAGTTATGGTGGAACCGGGGCTCTACGAGCCCTTCAAACACGTATCTTCGTTTGGTGAACAGGAGCAGCAGTGTGCCGCGGAAAAGCGCCGGATTGGACTCGCAGCCGCCGAAATGATTGAGGATGGCGATGTCGTCAGCATTGGCGCCGGCACGACGACAACTCAGGTCGCTCGCGGCATTCGTCATCGCAAGAACATCACTATTGTCACCAACGCCGTGAACATCGCCATGGAGCTCAGTCATCGCGATGACCTCAAGGTAATCATGTCAGGCGGGAGTTTGAGTGCCGACTGGTTCGCGCTGGTGGGTGCAACGGCGATCAGTAACATCAGCGAGACGTTCGTTGACAAAATATTCATCGGCGTCGACGGCATTCATCCCGAACATGGGCTGACGACAAACTACCCTGATCAGGCAGCCATTCACCGGCAGATGATGCGCCAGGCACGATATCGCGTCGTCGTCGCTGACCACCGCAAGCTCAACATCACTGGTACAACGCTGATCTGGCCGGCGAACCAGATCGACCTCCTGATCACCGATCGCGGCGCGCCAAAGGCCGCACTCGCATCGCTTCTCGCCAAAGGGATCAAGATACATACGGCTGATAAGGTACGTTGTACCGCCTGGAGCGCAGCTGCAGCTTGCTCGTCAGACGCTACGATCGCTAGCAGCAAGCCTGAAGCTCGCAGCTCGCATGCCGCCTGAGGCGGTCCATGCACGTATCCTTGACTCGCTGCTCATTTTAGGCGTATATGCGCACTGTCTGTGATTGAATGAGCTGGCTATGGTCTGGGAAGAACGATGGCATCCTCTTCGCGAGGAATGGATCATTGTAGCGGCGCACCGTCAGAACCGCCCCTGGAGCGGAGATACGGTGCTCTGCGAAGAGGTGAAACTGCCATCATATGTCGCTGATTGCTATCTCTGTCCCGGCAACGAAAGGGTAAGCGGCAAGCGGAACGATGCCTACGATAGAACTTTTGTTTTCGACAACGATCATCCTTGTGTAGGTCCCTCAGCGCTCGAAGTGCCTGAGACGACCAATGGTGTCTACCGAGCGCGGCCCGCGAATGGAATCTCCCGAGTAGTCTGCTACAGCCCAAATCACAGCCTGACGCTTGCCGAGCTGGAAGTCTGCGAGATAGCAAACCTGTTGCAGGTCTGGCGCGAGCAATACGTTGACCTTGGCGGACGCGACGAGATCGACCACGTTCTGATATTCGAGAACAAGGGTGAAGTGGTCGGCGTATCGAATCCGCATCCACACTGTCAGATCTACGCGACAAACTTTCTGTTCAAGACTATCGAAACCGAGGCCCGAGTTTCGGCGCGTCACTTGTGCGCAACGCGCCGAGTGCTTTTCCAGGACATTATTGCCGCAGAGCGTGCGGACGGGCGCCGAATGATCTTCGAAAACGAAACCGCCGTGGCCTTTCTTCCTTACTTCGCGAGATATGCTTACGAATGCTACGTTGCCCCGAAGACTACACACGCCAGTTTGACTACCATGGATCGCATCGAGATCGAGGGTCTCGCTGATGCGCTCAAGCAGCTGCTCGTCCGGTACGATAACCTGTGGCGGATGCCGTTTCCTTATGTAATGACGCTGCATCAGGCGCCTACAGATGGCGGCGACTATCGCGGTTTTCACTTTCACATCGAGTTTCATCCGCCGCTCCGTAAACCAAATCTTCTGAAGTACCTGGCTGGTCCGGAAATCGGTGGCGGCAATTTTCTGTCCGACACTTCGCCGGAGGAAAAGGCCGCGGAGCTGCGCAGTCTTCCGGCCATGACATTACAAGCAAGCTGAAGCTTGAACTCCATACTCGTCTTGACGAATGCTCACATTAGTGATAAATGAGCAGATAGTTTGCGTGGATAGCCTTAATTAGCGACAAGATCGGGGCTTTGCTGGGAATTTTCAATTTGACGGCCGTCAAAACCTTCAGACGGCCGCGAGCGCGTCCTTTCAGGTTCAAGAACAAAACGTCAGGAGGCACCGATGATCAGAAGACTGACATTCCAGTTGATGATTCCCGCGTTTTCACTCGCGCTTCTCTGTGCCATCATTGTGCATGCGCAGAGCACCAGTGGCTCGATTACGGGAACGGTTAGAGACAACTCTGGGGCGCCGATAACGGACGCCACCGTTACGGTGTCCAATCCTTCGACGAATCTCGTTCGACATCTGACGAGTAACACCTCGGGGGTTTTCACAGCAGCGCAGCTTCCGCCCGGGATTTACCGTGTTGTTGTCGAGAAGAGCGGCTTCAAGAAGCTCGAGAAGCAAAACGTTGTGTTGAATGCAACGGATCTGGTTAACGCCGGGGACTTCACTCTTGATGTCGGAGAAGTAAGTGACACAGTGACGGTCTCGGCCGAAGCCGCGCGGATTGAGATTCAGTCCGAAACAGGTGAACGATCCGGTGTCGTTACAGGAAACCAGTTGAAAGATCTGGCAATCAATGGACGCAATTACCATGACTTCCTGAAGACAATGCCGGGTGTCATCACTGGAAACGTAAACGCCGGTCAGGTGGCTTCGTCGGTGGGCAGCCTGGGTAGTTTCAGTGTCAACGGCACACGCACTAACCAGAAAGAGCTGACGGTAGACGGGTCATCGAACATTGACACGGGCAACAACGTCGACACACATGCTTCACTCAATCCGGACGCGATTGCCGAGGTGAAGGTGCTGACGTCAAACTTCCAGGCCGAGTATGGTCGCGCGGGCGGCGCGTTTATTTCGGTTGTTTCGAAGTCAGGAACCACGGATTTTCACGGTGGCGCGCGTTACTTTCACCGTCACGAAGGGATGAATGCGAACAGCTACTTCCGTAATGCGCAGGGACGCCGTCTTGACGGTAGTGAGGTTCAGCCGCGAGTGCTGTATCGCTATAACACTGCAGGCTACGAGTTTGGTGGACCTGTCTATCTTCCAGAGAAAGTTTTCGGACCGCTAGCATTCAACCGGGATAAGGACAAGCTTTTCTTTTACTGGAATCAGGAATTCTATGAGCAACTGGCGCCGGAGGGGACACGCAATATTCAGGTTCCGACATTGCTCGAACGATTGGGGGACTTTTCACAGTCAACGCGACGGTAACGGTGTCAAAGTCTACATCAAAGATCCTGCTGTTGACTGGTGTCTGCAACGCCACGGATCAGACTGCATGCTTCCGCGATGGCGGTGTGGTGAATAAGATCCCGGCGAACCGGTTTTACAGCAGCGGGCAGGCGATTCTGAATCTCTATCCGCGACCCAACGTCTTTGGCAATTCAGCGTTCAACTATACATCAGCCGTGTCGACGCAGTACCCGCGTCGTGAAGACATACTTCGCGTTGACTGGAATATTACCCAGCGGACGCGTTTGTCGGTCCGCTACACGAATAACAAAGAGGACCGCCTGCTGGCTTATGGAAGTTTCGCGAGCGACCTTAACTTTCCACTTGCGCCGATCTCGTTTCCGAGGCCGGGACGCAATGGGGTCCTGACGCTGACACATCAGTTCAGCCCGACTCTGACGAACGAGTTCATTTTTGGTCCAAGCAGCAACTTCATTGATTTGCGCCCGTCCGGAGATGCAGCGCTCGCGAGCGCAAACGGAATCAATGTGCCCAAGCTCTTTCCGAACGTCGGATTCGGCTATGTACCTAACTTTCGTTATGGGGGCATTCAAAACCAGACATTCCCGTTTACAAACTATAACGGCCTGCCGTTTATCAATCAAAACCACACATTCAACTTCATCGACAACATCTCAAAGATTGTGGGTTCGCACAACATCAAGGCAGGGTTCTACGCTCAGCGAAGCCGCAAGGACCAAACCGTCTTCGCGCGGACCGACGGCGACATTGATTTTGCCAACAACACGAATCACCCGTTGAATACGCAGCATCCTTACTCGAATGCATTGCTCGGCATATACAACACCTACATTCAGGCCAAGTAACTTTGTGAAGGGGCTGTACCGTTACTGGAATGTGGAGGGCTACGTTCAGGATAACTGGAAAGTAACACGAAAACTGACGCTCGATTACGGCCTCCGTGTTTCCTGGTACGAGCCTCAGTATGACAGACTTTTGCAGACCGGCTCATTTAACCCATCCCAGTACGACCAATCACGGAAAGTCAGACTCTACTTTCCTGTCTGCCTGAACAATGCGAATCCGTGCGCCAGTGGGGCAGCGCGCAGAGCGGTTGATCCCGCGCTTCTCGTGCCCGGGTTCATTCCGACACTTAACAACACACAGCCCGTGAACTACATCGGGGCGGTCGTTCTTGGCAGCGGAGATCTTGCAAACGGCATAGGCCAGGCAAGCAAGGGTTATCCACGGGGTGGTTACGACGATCGCGGAGCGCAATGGGGCCCGCGGTTCGGCTTTGCTTATGATTTAACGGGCGATGGGAAGACCGTCATGCGGGGTGGCGCGGGTATGTCTTACGATCGCGTTCAGGGCAACATTGCATTCGACCAGATCGCAAATCCACCTACCGTTCTGCAGCCTCAATTGCTCTTTGGCCGGCTCGCCGACCTGACTCCTGGCCAGTCCGGATTGATCGCGCCGTCTGGCGTCGTCGGTTACGCCCTCGAAGGACATGTTCCAACGATCTACAGCATGAGCTTTAGCATTCAGCGTGACATCGGATACAGCACTGTTCTTGATGTTGCGTATGTAGGAACGCTCTCGAGGCATCTTTTCCTGGCCCGCGAGTTGAACGCGATACCGTTCGGCTTTCTGTTCACCCGCGCAGCACAGGATCCGAACTCTGTTTGCCAGGCGGAGTCATCCCCGAATCGGATGCTTCGATCGCGCAGGTATACAGGGATGCGGGCTTGAGGTTCGATGGGACGAAAGCCTTGCCCGCAAATCTGGTCCGGCCGTATCCGGGACTGGCAGGTATCCGGTTTGAAGAGAATGTTTCTTCGAGTAACTTCAACTCCTTACAGGTTTCAGTTAACAGGCGTTTCTCACGAGGTTTTGCCTACAGCGTTGCTTATACCTGGTCGAAGGTGCTTGGAACGGCGGCGGGCGATGGCAGCTTTGTCAATCCGTATAACACGCGGTTGTATGATTACCGGCTGCTTGACTTCGACCGCGCACACGCTTTTGTGGCGACGTACATCTACGAGCTGCCGAAGTTTTCGAAGTACGTCGGCAACAATTGGTTTACGCGCGGGGTGCTTGATGGCTGGCAGATCTCGGGAATCACGTCACTCATTAGCGGCAATCCATTTGAGCTCGGAGTTGGAATTGCCGGCGTCAATGCAAACCAGCGGATTACGGGTTCGTGGACAGAACCACCACGATATCGATTGAAGGGTGATCCGGAGATGGGGCCAAACGGCCTTCTGATCAACCCCGACGCATTCATCATTCCGGAGATCGGGAGCCTTGGCCTCGGCGAGCGGACCTACCTGCGGAACCCGGGAATCAACAACACCGACCTTTCAATCTTCAAGAATTTCGCATTTGGCGAGGGAAAATACCTCCAGTTGCGACTCGAGGCATTCAATGTATTCAACCACACTCAGTTTTCAGGCATAAACGCCGGGACGAACATCTCGGTGCCGCGCGCTGACGGTGGTTTTGATACTGGCAATGCGATCTTCGCGAATTACAATAGGGCTGTGATTACCAACAATCTGAGAGTCGGGTCAGTGGAAGGATCGAATATCCCGCTTGGGCAGCGGTTTGGTGAATACAATGGTGCGCGCGATCCACGCATCCTTCAACTCGCAGTTAAGATCAACTTTTAGTGAGACGTGACGAACGCTCGACCGCCTTCAGGCGGAATCTCCAAAACGAGGATTCCACGATTCTGCCTGAAGGCGGTGCAACATGTCTTTGTTATTTCCCTGGCTCTCGCACTTTACGCACCCGCAGCATTTCCACAGCAGCCCAGTTTCGATCGCGCGAGGGAACTTTCTCAGAAGGGCGATTGGAACGAAGCAGTAAAAGAGTACCGGGCTCTGCTCGAAATCGCTCCCAGATAACGCAATGGCCCGCGCGAACCTTGGCGCCGCGCTGGCACAGCTTCGAAAGTACGATGAAGCTATTGCGGAATATGAGAAAGCGTTGCGCCTCAATCCTCAACTGACTCCAGTTGTGCTCAACCTTGGTATCGCACATTTTCGTGCGGGTCAGTTCGCGCGAGCGGTGGAGGTGCTTGAGCGATATCCGGAGACTGAGCTTCGCAGCTCGCAGGCACGACAGCTCGTTGGTATGTCACTCGTCGAACTCGGCCGCGACAGGGAAGCGCTTCGGTACCTCGAACCGCTACAGGCATCGAATACCCTGGAGCCCGCGGCCCTCTACAGCCTCGGTCTCGCTTACTTGCACTTACGGCGAACTGAGGTCAGCGACGTAGTACGGCTCCTCGCTGCGAAACCGGCGAGCGCGGCGCTTTCGAATCTACTGCAGGGGCAGGTCCATCTCGAGCGTCTGGAATTTGAGAAGGCGGCTGCCGAACTTGAGAAGGCCTCCAGCCTCTCGAAGGAGCTGCCGCGTCAATCCTTCCTGCTGGGGCTGGCGTATTTGAAGCTCGGTCGAACGGAAGAGGCGAGGCAACAGTTCGAAGCAGAGCTTGCCCGTACATCTGACGACTTTCTTACTTTGTACTATCTTGCGAGTGCTCTCGAGCGTGAGGGCGACCTGGTTGGGGCAAGGCGTCGCATTGAAGCAGCTCTCGTGGTTGAACCCCAGTCATTCGAGGCGTTGAAGCTCGCAGGAAGCGTGCTTCTGAAACAGGGTCACGCGGAAGACGCTGCTCGCAGGCTCGAGCAGGCGCGCGAGCGACAGCCCTCGAGCTCGGAAGTGCGGTATCTGTTAGCGCGCGCTTATCAGAAACTGGGGCGAAAGGAAGATGCGGCTCGCGAGTTCGCCGAGGCAGACAAGCTCAAAGCGCAGGAGCGCGAGAAGGAGAGTCAGCGCAAGCCTGAAGATTCCGCCTGAAGGCGGTACAACATACCCGGGAAAACGATGAACAACATTCGACGACGTGAATTTCTCAAAGCTGGTGCGGTTGGAGGCTCTGCCTTGTTACTCACTGGCAGTCACTTCGCGGCAAGGCCATCCGTGCAATCGGCGGACGCGAGGGTCGAGATTCTTCTCCAGGAGAAGATCGGCCAGATATCGCCGGACATCTATGGCCACTTCGTTGAGCACCTGGGTGGCGTGGTTTACGACGGCATATGGGTAGGCGAGGATTCGAAAGTGCCGAATGTTGGTGGCATTCGCAAAGAACTTGTTGAGCATATGCGCCGCATAAAACCTGGTGCTGTCCGATGGCCGGGCGGGTGTTTCGCGGACAGCTACAACTGGCGTGATGGAATCGGGTCGCGCAAGGATCGCCCGCGGCGAACCAACTTCTGGCGCGACGATCGCGGGCGTCGATCGAACGACGCGTATCGAAACCTCGATTCCGGACCTCAGAAATACGAACCGAACTGGTTTGGAACAAATGAGTTCATGCGTTTCTGCAAACTGATCGGAGCGCAACCATATTTTGCGGCCAATGTGCGCAGCCTGCCTGCCAAAGACTTCTATGAATGGGTCGAGTACTGCAATGCGCCGGCGGGAGCGACGACTCTTTCTGATATGCGCGCAACGGCTGGCGACCGCGACCCGTTCGGCGTCAAGTTCTGGGGAATCGGCAATGAATCGTGGGGCTGCGGCGGCAGATTCACGCCGGAAGAATACTCGCAGGAGTTCCGTCGATTCATATCATTCGTGCCGCGCTTCGGCGTCGACCTCAAGTTCATTGGAGCGGGGCCTAACAGCGGTGACATCAACTGGACGCGCGGCTTCTTTACAAATATGGCGGCAAAGGGCGCGAATCAGTTGAATTCACTCTATGGCTGGGCGCTTCACTATTACGCGAACACGACAGGAAGCGGTGATGCCCTTCAGTACACGACTGATGAATGGTACGAGCTGATCGCGCGTTCAGACCGTATGGAGTCGCTGATAGAGCAGCATTGGGCAGTGATGGGTGAGACCGATCCTCAGCACCGCGTCAAGCTGATCGTTGATGAGTGGGGCGCGTGGCATGCACAACATCCGAGCGTGCCGGCGGGATTTCTGTTTGGCTATCCCGGCACAATGCGAGACGCGCTGATCGCAGGACTTAACCTTGATACATTCAACCGCCACGCTGATAAGGTTGTGATGGCGAATGTGGCGCAACTGATAAACACCATCCATTCGCTCTTTCTTGCTTACGAAGATAAGTTTATCGTGACACCCAATTTTCACGTCTTCGAAATGTACGCCGCGCATCAAGGTGGCGAGGCAGTGCGGACGATCTTTTCGGCTCCCGGAGTGAGCTTCAAGATGAGCCCGCCAAACTTTCCCCCAGGCGCAGCCGCGGCGGCGCAGCAGCGTGGTCCGGGCGCGCCTCCCGCGCCTCCGACAAATGGAACTTTGTGGGGTCTCGAAGGCTCAGCGTCACTGAAGGGGAAACAGCTGACATTGACGGCAGTCAATCCGCACGCTACCGAAGGGAGAGATGCTGAGATTGTAGTGCGTGGCGCGCAGGTTCAGTCAGCGAAATCAACCATTCTCTCCTCGAGTGACATTCACGCTCATAACAGCTTTGAGAATCCACGAGCTTTGAACCCGGCAACAGCAACTGCACAGGTGAAAAGTGGCTCCGGCGCGTTTGTGTTTCGTTTTCCTCCCGCATCGGTCACGCGCCTCGATCTAACATTGGTATAGGTACGTTGTACCGCCTTCAGGCGGAATCTTCCGAGACATCAAGATGACGCGGAAACTACTACTCGTTTTTCTCCTCTCTACGCTCGCATTCTCACAGGAGTCACCTATTACGATCACAGTGAAGGTTGATCGCCCAGGTGCGGCGATTGCTCCGACGATGTTCGGCCTCTTTTTTGAGGACATAAATTTCGCTGCCGATGGCGGACTTTATCCTGAGCGCATCAAGAACCGCTCGTTTGAGTTCGCAGTATCCGCTCATGGGGTGGAAGCGCGTCGACAGGGGCGGAGCGAAAGGGTCTCTTCAGATTTACGATCTCGGGTCTCAACTCACTCGCCCGAACTCGCATTACTTGCGCATTCGAGCAGAGACTGCGGGTTTCGGTGTGACCAATGAAGGCTTTCGCGGTATCGGCGTCGAAAAGGGAGCCGAGTACACGTTTACGATTCAGGCCCGAGCTGTTGCCGGGACGAGTGGAGCGCTGAGGCTGAAGGTTGAGCTCGAAGACGCCGATAACAGAAAGCTGAGCGAGGCGACGGTTGGTGATTTGAGTGGAGACTGGAGACATTATCGCGCCGTGATTCGCGCCACTGATACTGCATACAAGGCACGCCTGAACATACTGCTTGAGAGTCCAGGATCGGTGGATGTGGATCTCGTCTCTCTTTATCCGAAAGACACCTGGAAAGGACGCGCAAACGGGTTGCGTACTGATCTCGCGAAATTGCTCGGTGACATGAAACCGGGATTCCTGCGCTTCCCAGGTGGTTGCATAGTTGAAGGCAGGCATCTCGAGACGCGTTATCAATGGAAGACTACGATCGGTGATTTGACTGATCGCCGGCTGATAGTAAACCGTTGGAACAACGAATTCAGACACAAACCTGCTCCCGACTACTATCAGTCATTCGGGCTTGGATACTTTGAATACTTTCTCCTGAGTGAAGACATCGGTGCTGAACCGCTACCGATTCTCAATTGCGGAATGGCCTGCCAGTTCAATTCTGCTGAGCTCGTGCCTCTTGACCAGCTCGATCATTTCATTCAGGACGCGCTCGATCTGATCGAATTTGCAAATGGCGCAGTCACGAGCGCGAATGGGGACGGAAGCGCGCGGCGATGGGTCATCCGGCACCGTTCAACCTGAAGATGATTGGAATCGGCAATGAACAGTGGGGGCCGCAATACGTTGAGCGCTACGAACGGTTTGCTAAGGAACTCAAAGCGAAGCATCCGGAGATCAGACTGATTTCGAGTGCGGGTCCGGCGGCGGGCGACGAGAGATTCCACTATCTTTGGGGAAAGATGCGTGAGCTCAAGGCCGACCTGGTTGATGAACACTACTATATGCCTCCAAAGTGGTTCCTCGACAATTCGCGACGTTATGACAGCTATCCGCGCACGGGGCCGAAAGTGTTTGCGGGCGAGTATGCGGCACAGAGCGTTGGTGTAGCTCGTCCCGAAAACAAGAACAACTGGGAGTGCGCGCTCGCTGAAGCTGCATTCATCACCGGGCTCGAGCGCAATGCCGACGTCGTGGTGATGTCATCGTACGCGCCCCTGTTCGGTCATGTAGATGCGTGGCAGTGGACACCGAATCTGATCTGGTTCGACAATCTTCGATCTTACGGTACACCGAGCTATTACGTTCAGAAGATGTTCGCAACCAATCGCGGCTCGCGTGTGCTGCCGGTTGAGAATGCGTCGCAGGGACTTTATGCAAGCGCTTCGGTCGACGATCGAACGGGCGAAGTAATTCTCAAGCTGGTGAACTCAGATTCAACGAACTAAGGACGTGCGCATCGTACTTGCAGGCGCCACGCGAGTAAGCCAGACCGGCAAAGCAATTGTCCTCGCAAGCTCGGACCTCAAGGCAGAGAACAGTCTTGAAGAGCCTTCGAAGGTTGCGCCTGTCGAACAAGAGTTTGCAGCTGGTTCGGGCGAGTTCGTATCAAAACTGGCCCCCACATCGTTTACTGTTTTGCGAATTCAGGTACGGTGAAATTGAAAGAAGGTACGTTGTACCGCCCCCTGGGAGCGCCGGTCTCCAGACCGGCTACGAGCCGCGAAGCGTGCGAGACTTCATCACAAGGACTCTCCACGACTCGCACGCTTCGCGGCTCGTAGCCGGTCTGGAGACCGGCGCTCCCAAGGGCGGTACAACATACCTAATGGAGCAGACGTGACCAAAAAGCAAACCATATCCCGCCGAAGTTTTACGACCGCGTTGATTGCAGTGCCGTTTGTCGCGCGCGCTCAGGAAGGGCCCTTGCGCGCGCGCGTGAAGATCGATACAGAGCGCACGATCGGTGAGATCGACCCGAAGATTTTCGGCAATTTTATTGAACATCTCGGACGCTGTATCGATGGTGGCATCTTTGAAGAGGGTTCGCCGCTCTCAGACTCAAACGGGTTCCGGCGTGACGTCATGGATGCGGTCAAGAAGCTCAATGTCACGCTTCTTCGCTGGCCCGGAGGCAACTTTGTTTCAAATTATCACTGGAGAGACGGCATAGGTCCGAGAGACAAACGGCCACGACGGCTCGAGATGGCGTGGGGCACGGTTGAGACCAACCGGTTTGGAACTCACGAGTTTCTCCAGTATGCAGAAATGTTGAAGACCGAGCCGTACGTTTGCGTCAATCTCGGTACTGGAAGCTGGACTGATGCACAGCAGTGGGTCGAATACATCAATTCACGGCAGGACACTGCAATGACGCGACTGCGTGCCGAGAACGGACGGAAAGATCCCTGGAAGGTCACCTACTGGGGTCTCGGCAACGAAATGGATGGACCGTGGCAGATGGGCCATCGGAGTGCGGATGACTACGGTAAATTCGCGCTCGAAGCGGCAAAGCTTATGAAATGGACCGATCCGAACATCAAGCTGATTGCTGCCGGGTCGTCACATTTTGCGCAGGGTATTGACTGGATCGGGTGGAACCGGACGGTGCTCGAGCATCTGAAACGACACATCGACTACCTGGCAATCCATCTGTATGTCGGCAATCGCGAGAATGATTACTACGAATTCGTGGCGAGCTCGCGCGATCTTGACGATCGTATACAGACAACCGAAGGCCTCATCAATGCTGCGATGTCGGACGAGCCGCGCAACAGGCGTCTTTACATTGCGTGGGACGAATGGAACGTGTGGTACCGGGCCCGAGGGTCGCAGCAGCGTGGCCGGAATATCCTCGAAGAGCGATACAATCTCGAAGATGCACTTGTCGTCGCGACGTTTCTGAATTCGTTTATCAATCACGCTCACATCATCAAGATGGCGAACATGGCTCAGCTTGTGAACGTGATTGCGCCAATTTTTACAAACGAGAAGGGTCTGTTTCTTCAGACGATCTTTCATCCGCTTCAGCTGATCGCAAACAATACAAAAGGAATGGCACTGGATCTCTTTCTGGAGAGCCCGAAATACGAAAGCAAGCGATTCGGACTTGTTCCCTACCTGGATGTATCAGCCGGCTATGACGCCGGGGCGCTTGTCTTGAACGTCGTCAACCGTCACCGCGATCAGCCAATCGAAGTCGAATTCGATTTGCAGGAGAAACAGTTCACCGGTCCAGTGGAAGTGATCGAAGTTAATGGTCCCGACATAAAAGCTGAGAATGATTTCGGAGTGTCCAAAGTGGGGCAGGTCACGCAATCAGCGAAGGCCGAAGGACGCAAGCTTCGTTACCGCGTACCGCCGCACTCTTTCACGATGCTCAAGACAAAGCTTGCCTGAATTTTGTTTTCTTCGTTTCCTTCTGTTGAAAAAAACTAACAAACGACCGGGAAAGTACGGTCTACGGATTTTTGAATAAACTGCAAGAAGTTGTACGGACCATAGGATGGTTAAGCCCTGTCACGGGCAGTTAACTCTCTATTTACTATAGTTTCACTTGGTTGGCCTTTGAGTTGCGTCAAGTTGCAAACGAGGGGACGCCGGATTCACGATTGTGATTTTTGTTACTAACTCAGGGAGGTCACTGTGATGAAACTGCGTACGCTCTTTGTTGTTACTGCCTTTGTGCTTCTCTTCGCTTTGAATGCCCAGTCCATACAGGGGCAATCAACCGCGACTCTGCAGGGAACGGTCAGTGATCCCTCCGGGGCCGTCGTCGCAGGCGCCAAAATCACCGTCCGTAATCAGGCTACAGGCGTAGATCGCGTAACTCAGACCGATGATAACGGAATATATCAGGTCGCCGCACTGCCCGTAGGTGTCTATCGCGTCGAGGTACAGGCTCGCGGGTTTGGCACACAGGCCGCCAGCGAAGTCACCCTGCAGGTCAGCCAGACAGTCGTCCAGAACTTCCAGTTGAAGGTGACCGACGTCTCGCAGGAGGTCACAGTAACCGGCGCGAGCGTTGGCGTCGAGACGACGACCATCACCGTCGGTCAGGTAATCGATCAAAAGACCGTGCAGGAGATTCCACTCAATGGCCGTCACTTCGTCGACCTCGGGTTGCTCATTCCGGGGTCTGTCACGCCGCCACAGACAGGCTTTTTGACCGCGCCGCTACGCGGGCAGGGTTCCTTTGCATTCAATACCGCCGGTAACCGCGAGGACACCGTCAATTTCATGATCAACGGAATCAATCTCAATGATCAGGTGCAGAACCAGATCACATTCCAGCCGTCGATCAATACCGTGCAGGAGTTCAAGGTCGATAATTCGACATTCAGTGCTGAGTACGGCCGCAGTTCAGGTGCGATTGCCAACATCGCGACGCGTTCAGGCTCGAATTCATTTCACGGAGAAGCATTCGAGTTTCTGCGAAATGAGGCACTCGATGCGCGAAACTTCTTCGACCGCACCAAGCCTCCCTTCAAACGAAATCAGTATGGTGGCGCGCTGGGTGGTCCTATCGTCAAGGATCGCGCGTTCTTCTTTGCAAGCTACGAAGGGCTCAGGCAGCGTCAGGGTTTGACGCTCAACAGCGGCACCTTGAGCGAATCGCAGCGCGCTCGCGTAACTGATCCCGTCGTCCGGCAACTTCTGCCGTTCATTCCGCTACCGAACGCTGTGGTCAACGGATCGCCGCGTTTTCTCGGCTCCGGCACAGCACCCGTAAACCTGGATCAGGGGACTATCGATGTCAGCGTGAACCTCGGAGATAAGGATCGCATTCACGGCTACTATGCGATTCAGCAGGATCTGCGCGGTGAGCCGATCCTTCAGCAAAACTCGATTCCGGGTTTCGGCGACACGCGTGAATCTCGTCGACAGATCATGACGATCAACGAAACTCATACGTTTGGCCCGCGCCTCGTGAATGAGGCTCGCATCGGCTACAACCGCATCCGAATCACGTTTACTCCCAATTCGCAGGAGAATCCGGCCGATTTTGGAATAAACAACGGCATCAACCAGCCCATCGGTTTGCCGCAGATCATCATCGATGACATCGGCCTCAATTTCGGAGGTCCTTCAGGTTTTCCGCAGGGCCGTGCGGATACGACGGTAGTCTTTTCGGACACCCTGAATTACCTGCTCGGCAGGCATTCGATGAAATTCGGCGGTGAGTACCGCCGCTTCTACAACAACAATTTCAATCTCGATACAGGCCTGTTCCGATTCGGCAGGGCAGACGATCCTGCAAGCGCACAGAAGCTCGATTTTCTGAACGGAAATGCGAGCTCGTTCAGTATCACGCTTGGTGATCGCGCCAGCAGCATCGAGACGGGCGCGCTCGGATTCTTTGTGCAGGATAGCTTCAAAGTTTTGCCGAATCTCACGTTCGAGCTGGGTCTGCGATATGACTGGAATATGACGCCTACAGAACGCTACGACCGGTTCGTCGTTTTCGATCCTGCAACGGTATCGCTCGTTCAGGTAGGTTCGGACATTGATCGGATCTACAAGCAGAACAACAAGAATTTTCAGCCGCGTTTTGGGTTTGCGTGGGACCCGTTCAAGGATGGGAAGACGTCAGTTCGCGGTGCCTACGCGATTCTTACGGACCAGCCGGTAACAAACATGGTAACGCCTACGAGCGCAAATCCACCGCTCGCGACACCACTGGCATTCACCGGATTGATCAGGTTCGACAACGCGGTGACGGTAGCGCGCGGAGTGGGGCTGGCGCCGAACTCGGTTGATCAGAACTTCGACAATGCTTATGTCCAGTCATGGAATCTCAATATTCAGCGCGAGCTAACGTCGAGACTAACATTTGAAATCGGATATTTCGGTTCGAAGGGCACGCACCTTCGTCTTTCGCGAAACATCAATCAGTTCATCAACGGAGTCAGGCCTTTCCCGCGTCTGTCAGCAAGCAGTCCGATCAGGCCTGGTGAAATCCTGAACAATATCACCGAGGTCGGAAGCGCGGGCAACTCAAGCTACAACGCGCTCTGGATCAGCGGAAATCAACGGCTGACGAAGGGACTGCAATTCAACGCTTCGTACACGTGGTCGAAGTCGATCGACTACAATTCGCTTAACTCGCAGGGTGTAGTCGTTCAGGACAGCTACAACATCAGGAATGACCGCGGTCTTTCGGCCTACGACGCGCGTCACCGGTTTGTGACGAACCTGATCTACGAATTCCCGTTCAAAGGGAACCAGCTAGTCGAGGGGTGGCAGGTTTCTGGAATCGTGCAGCTGCAGAGCGGCAATCCCGTTACCATTGTCAGCAATCTTCAGGCTCTGACCGGAGTCGCTAACACCGGACGTCCCGACCTGATCGGTACCCTGAATGTTCTTGGGCGGCCTGAGAAATGGTTTGACAATACTGTCTGCGATCCAAGAGTCTCCTGCCCGGCTGGTACCGTCTTTGCGCTTCCCGTGGCTGCGAACGGCACGTTCCATTTCGGGAGTCTCGGCCGCAATGTAGTCATTGGACCTGATTTCAAGAACGTCGATTTTTCGATTCTCAAGAACACAAAGATCACGGAAAGCGTCAGGCTGCAGTTCCGGACGGAAATCTTTGATCTGTTTAACCATGCGAATTTCGGTCAGCCGGGGACTATCGCACAGCCCAACAGTACAACCTTTGGTGTAGTGACCAACACGCGCTTCCCAACCGGCGATTCCGGCTCATCGCGTCAGATTCAGTTCGCACTAAAGGTCATCTTCTAAATCCTGGCGCCCCTGGAGTTTGGACTTCTGCAAAGTCCGAATGGTCTTTTCGCCGCCGCCTTCGGCGCCAGCTGCCGCTGGTAGCGGCAGCGGGGGGGCGCGATGCAATGCTCCGCTTCCAGTCGCCACGCCAGTAACTGCCAGGCCACCACCTGCCCGTTTCCTTGACAGAGGCGCGTTTACTGTCTTATCATCCTAAGTTTGCATGTTTGAAGCACTTTCAGACAAACTGAAGAAGGTCCTCAAGGATCTGCGCGGCGAGGGGCGGCTCACGCCGGAGCACCTCGATCTCGCTATGCGCGAGATCCGCATCGCGCTGCTCGAGGCGGATGTCAACTTTAAGGTCGTCCGCGAGTTCATTGAAAAGGTTAAAGCCAAGGCAGTTGGCGCCGAGGTCTACCAGTCACTTTCACCCGGGCAACAGGTCGTAAAGATCGTCTATGACGAGCTGGTCGAAATGCTGGGTGGCACTTCGAGCCGCCTTCTTTTCACGTCAAAACGACCGAACTCGGTGATGATTGTAGGACTTCAGGGTTCCGGCAAGACCACATCAACCGGCAAGCTCGCTCTCTGGCTTCAGAATAATCAAAGCCGAAAACCCCTGCTCCTTTCTGTCGACGTCTATCGTCCGGCCGCGCGTGATCAGTTGGCCGTCATCGCGAAAGCAGTAGGAATTCCGGTCTTTGAGGGCAATGGCATTTCCGATCCGGTCGAGCTTTGCCGTGCCGCTCGGCTCCATTGCGAGCAGGTCGGGTTTGACACCCTCATGATCGACACGGCGGGGCGTCTGCACATTGACGACACGCTGATGATCGAGCTCGAGCGGATCAAGCAGGAGATGCAGCCGGTCGAAACGCTGTTCGTGGCAGATGCCATGACCGGGTCAGGACGCGGTCAAGAGCGCAAAGGAATTCAGCGATCGCGTTGGACTCACCGGCGTCATCCTGACAAAGATGGACGGCGATGCCCGCGGTGGTGCGGCACTCTCGATCAAAGAGGTCACAGGCCAGCCGATCAAGTTTGTCGGCGTCGGCGAAAAGTACGATGCGCTCGATCCTTTCTATCCGGAGCGCATAGTCTCGCGCATTCTGGGAATGGGCGACGTTTTGTCGCTCATCGAGAAGGTTCAGTCCGAGGTAGACGAGAAGAAAGCGCAGGAGCTTCAGGAGAAGATCCAACAGAACGAGTTTACGCTCGAAGATTTCCGCGATCAGCTCAAGCAGGTCAAGAAACTGGGCTCACTTGAAAGCGTCCTCAGCATGCTTCCCGGCGAGATGTTCAAAGGGATGCCAAAGGTTACGCCCGAGATGAGCGCTCAGATGGAGCGGGAAATGAAGCGCACCGAGGCGATCATCAATTCAATGACGCCGCGGGAGCGCGACAACCATCTGATCATCAACGGATCACGGCGCAAACGCATTGCAGGTGGCAGCGGAACGACGGTCAACGACGTCAACAGCCTGCTCAAGCAGTATGCCGAAATGCGCAAAATGATGAAGCAAATGACAGCGGGCGGTCTCTTTGGCGGAGGAATTGGCGGAAGGATTGCACGGCGTGTTGCCGGTGTGGGTCCAAAGAAGAAGAAGAGACAGAAGAAGAAGCGCAGGTAATGAGTACGTTTGTACCCTGGGTTCGAGTTCAAGCTAAAGCTTGAACTCAAACCCAGGGTTCCAAACACGGACCTGAGTCTATATAATTCGTAGGTTTCAACACTCTTGGAGGTTTTGAATTGTTAGCTATTAGATTGACCAGACAGGGAGCGAAGAAGCGACCCTTCTATCGCATTGTGGTTGCGGAAAGGGAGGCCAAGCGCGATGGACGTTTTGTCGAGATCGTGGGCCACTACAACCCTTGCCGCGAACCGATCGAATTGAAACTGAATCAGGAACGGATCGACTTCTGGATCGCGCGTGGAGCCCAACCGAGCGACACAGTGCAGGGTTTGATTCGTAAGAGCGCCGGGCAGCAGGTTGCGCCGACCGAGCCAGCGGCTTGAGCACTCGCGGTTTCATCTCCCACGCCCTGAAGTTCGCTACTACCAGTAAGACCACGGAAGCAGAAGTGGAAGTTGAGGTGGGAGTATGAAGGAACTGATCGAGTTAATTGCCCGGTCCCTTGTGGATCACCCTGATGACGTCAAGGTGAGCGAGGTAGAAGGCGCACAGACTACGGTGCTTGAGCTTCGGGTCGCTGACGGAGATTTGGGTAAAGTAATCGGCAAACAGGGGCGAACGGCGCGCGCGATCCGCACCATTCTGAGCGCATCGGGTACGAAGCAAAAGAAGCGGTTCGTGCTCGAGATTCTCGAATGACGCGAAACGTGCCCTCCGAGCCTCCGGTCGTTGATGATCTTTATGCGATCGCCAGGATCGCCCGACCTCGAGGCTTGAAGGGGGAAGTGATCGCCGAGCTGCTCACGGATTTCCCAGAGCGGCTTGAGCGCCTGTCAGAAGCGGAAGTGCCGACCTGGGGCATCTGGCCCGGTGGCGAAGTCAGACGTGTGGAGGTCGAGCGAGCCTGGCTGCAGAATGGGCGAGTCGTTCTGAAGTTCGTGGGTTGCGAGACCGAAGAGGGTGCGGAGTTCTATCGTGGAGTATGCGTCGCAATAACTGGCGACAGTCTTCAAGAACTTCCGCCGGACACGTGGTATCACTTCGACCTTATCGGATGCGACGTCGCAACGAACAAGGGCGAAAGTATCGGCAACGTCGAGCGCGTTGAAGATCACGGCGCGGCTCCGCTGCTGGTAGTCAAAAGTAGCGAGCGGGAAGTGCTCATACCGCTTTCTCTTTCGATCTGCATCGAGATTGATGTCGAGCGAAAGAAGATAACGATCGATCCGCCGGAAGGTCTGCTGGAGTTGTAGTGCGATTTGACCTGCTGACGATCTTCCCGGATTACTTCGACGGTCCACTTGACCACGGGATCATACGGCGGGCCCGCGAACAGAAGCTTATTGAGGTCGTGATTCACGACCTGCGTTCTTTTACAGATGACAAACATCACGTTGTCGATGACCGCCCTTTCGGCGGCGGCGACGGGATGGTGCTCAAGCCGGAACCGATTTTCCGCGCGGTTGAGGCCCTTGAGCCGGCCAAAGACCCGCGAACGGCGGTGGTGTTGCTTTCGGCCCAGGGCAGGCTTCTTGATCAGGCCAGGGCGGCGGAGCTTTCGCGCGATCACGATCGAGTGATTCTGATCTGTGGTCGTTATGAAGGTGTCGATGAGCGCGTAGCAGATCACCTCGTAACCCATGAGCTCTCGGTGGGTGATTACGTTCTCACGGGAGGTGAGTTACCGGCGCTGATCGTAGTGGACGCGGTCACGCGGCTTCTGCCAGGGGCGCTCGGCAGCGAGACTTCGGCGGCGTTTGAATCATTCGCGGATGGCGTGCTCGATTGTCCGCACTATACGCGTCCGGCCGAGTTTCGTGATTTGAAGGTGCCCGAAGTGCTTCTGAGCGGCCATCACGGTGATGTCGCGAAGTGGCGCAGACGCGCCGCGCTTGAAAAGACTTTGAAAATGCGGCCCGACCTTCTGGAAAAGGGTGCGGCGTCGCTAAACGATGATGAGAAACGCTGGCTCGTGAAGAGCGATGCTGGCTTGAGCAAGGTGACGTTGTCGGCTTTTCTGAAGGACTTCACAACTATTGAGCAGAAACGAGTCAAGCTAAATCTGGAAGAACATGCTGAACTCGAAGCGAGTCAGGGGTAAGAACGATGAATCAGGTTGATACAATTGAAAAGGCGCAGGCGCGCAGCAATGTTCCGGAATTCATACCAGGTGATACGGTCCGGGTGCACGTGAGAATCAAAGAAGGCGAGAACAAGGAACGCCTTCAGGCATTTGAAGGAGTCGTCATCGCTCGGCGCGGTAGTGGCTCACGCGAATCTTTTACGGTGCGCAAGACCTCGTTCGGCATCGGAGTTGAAAGAATCTTTCCGCTCAACGCTACAATCATCGATCACATCGATGTCATCAAGCGCGGACGTGTTCGCAGAGCCAAGCTCTACTACCTCCGTGAGCTTCGTGGCAAGGCAGCGCGCATCCGTGAGCGTGACACGCGCGCATCGACAGCGAAAAAGTAGCGAACTCCCCAAGAGATGAGCAGACTCGAGCGCAGAGCGAACTCCGCTACACTCGAAGTGCCGGAAGAGCCGCTGCCAGCGACCGGGTTGGCAGCAGCCTTTCGCCGCAATCGCGGCCTGATCATATTTGGCGCGCTCGCGTTTTTGCTCGCGCTTGCCGTTTACATTCTGCGAATCGACAAAGTCGTCGGAATGTTTGTCGACGACGCGTGGTATGTTCTGCTTGCAAAGGCACTGGCGACGGGACAGGGCTACACGCTCATCAACTCACCGACGCCGGGGATCGTTCCTCTCTATCCTCCGGCATTTCCCGCCATACTCTCGATCATTTTCCGGATCGCACCGGATTTCCCGCAGAATCTCTGGCTGCTGAAATCCGTGTCCGTAGCGGCAATGCTGATCGCAGGCGTCGTAGCCTTTTATTACTTCACGCGCGTACGGGAGCTTCCGGGCTACCTTGCGATGATGATCGCGCTCGCGATGGTGCTGACGCCGCCTCTCGTTTTTCTTGCGGCATCGACGGTCATGGCGGAATGCGTCTATCTTCTGTTTCTGCTGACGGCGATCACTCTGATTGACCGTGCTGTCAGCAGAGACGACGACGACCGCGCTCTGTGGCTGCTGGTTGCTGCCGGAGCTGTGTTCTCATCCCTGGCATTTCTCACGCGATCCTTTGGGATTGTGCTCATACTGGCCGCCGTAATTTATCTTTTCAAATCGCGAAGGCTTAAAGCAGCGATCGGTTTTATTGTTATTACGGCAGCTCTCTGCGGGCCGTGGGTAATTTACTCGCGGCTCAACGCGCCTACACCGGAGCAGCGGCTCGAGCAGGAGAGCCAGATCGTTGTGCCGTATGCGGAACAATTCTGGCTTCGTAACGCAGACGCGGGATCATCAGCAACTATTTCTGCGCGCGACTTGCCGGAAAGGGTGTGGAGGAATGTAGTTCAGATCACGGGACGCGATATTGGCAGGATCCTCATGGCTCCCGTGACGGAAGCGATTTCGGCGGCTCTCGCGGAACAACAGGGTGCCTCAGAGAATGAGGCATTGACACTCTCTTTCCTGCTGACTGCGTTTGTGATCACTGGCTTTGTGATGGTTGTCCGGCGGCGGCTGACCCTGGCAGAGATCGTGGTCGCGCTTTCTCTTCTCCTGACAGTTATCCTGCCGTGGGACACGTTTCGATTTGTTGCGTCGCTCACGCCATTCCTCCTGTTCTATTTTCTGATCGGGTGCACAAAGATCTATCATCTGCATCTAAGGCTGCGTGAAGAGCCGCGGAAGCCTGGCTGGCCGGGTCTGGCGGTGCTCGCGGGCGTTCTTGCCGCGGTCAGTCTTGCAGGGCATGCCTACTACTTTCAAAAGAAGTTCTCGAGCAATCCGGATGACAGGCCGGTCTGGACGCGAATGTACGAAGAGAACCAGCAGATTCTCGATTGGGTGAACGAACGCGCTCCTGAGGGCAGTGTCGTTGCGACGCCGAATCCCGCTCTCGTCCATCTTCTGAGTGGGAAGAAGACGATCAGCGCTATCGACCCTGTCCGCAGGTGGGATGTCTGGACTCGAGTCGGCGCGCGTTACCTCGCATACGTGTCCGCTCTCCGGGTCAAGGATCCTGACTACTCCGAGAGCAGATACCTGACCGTGCTTGAGCCAAAAGGGTCATTGAATCTCCGAATTGTAGATCTCGGTCCGCCGGAACAGTACCGCGAGCGCTGGGGAGTTGTAGTTCCACGCGGAATGATCAAGTAGTTCCTGGGAGCGCCAGGCTGGGAGCCTGGCGCGTGAAGCAAGCTAAAGCTTGAACTCTATACACAGACGACGCTCAGTCTTTGCTCTCCTTCTTCTCGCATTACTCCCATTCATATTCTTTCTCCCTGCAACGTCTGGGTCGAGCGACGCTGGGTGACCAGGATGCCATCTTCTATTTCCTGCCTTCATACAAGCTCGTAGTCGATCAGATCCGGTCGTTTCAATTTCCACTCTGGAATCCGAACGTCTACAGCGGAATGCCACTCTTTGCGGCGTGGCAGGCAGGAGTGCTGGATCCGCTGAACTGGATCTACCTGGCACTTGGAGTCACGGGCCGAACCCTCAGCCTGGTTCAACAACTGAGTTTTTGCGTTGCGCTCGCCGCGACATTTCTCTATGCGCGCGAAATCGGAATGCTCCGGCGAGCGGCAGTTATTTCCGCAATCATCTACGCATTTGGTGGATACCTCGTAGCGCGCACACTCTATCCGGGCTTGTTGCACGTGGCATCTCTCATGCCTCTGGTTCTCTTCTGCATTGAGAAGGTCAGCGTGCGCGCGAGCCGCCGGATGATCGTGCTGGGTTCATTTATCGTGGCGTGGCAGATGTTTGCCGGGCATCCACAACCTTTTGTCTACTCGACACTGTTAGGTGTGTTCTATTCAATCTTTCGCGGCTCCTTTCGGTCTCTTAGATCAACGCTTGTAATGTTTGCCGGGGGCGTGGGGCTGGCCTGCGTTCAGTGGCTGCCTGCCTGGGACTTCGCGCGGCAATCAGTGCGAAGTGAGTGGAGCTATGAGATGTTCACCGCAGCATGCCTCCATCCCGCTTCGTTGCTCGTCTCCGTGATTCCATACTTTCATGGGCAGGGGCGCGGAATTTATCAGATGCCTTACTGGGGCGCGTACTGGCATCACCTTGAAGCGCAGATATACCTTGGCGCTCTCGCAATCTCGCTTGCTGCCGCAGGTGTCGCTGTTGCCTGGAGATTGAAGTTCAAGCCCGGAATGTTCTGGTCGATCGCTGCAGGTGTCGCAATTCTGCTCGCACTCGGGAAATACTTTCCGCCGTTTGCCTACGTTGTCTATCAGATACCTGTGATCGGCAACTTTCGCAGTCCCAACCGTTACTGGATGGTTGTGGCATTTGCCTGCGCCGTGCTCGCTGGATTCGCGGTTGACAGGGTGTTGCGGAATGATCAAAAGGAAATCGCGAGTATCAGTCGCGGCTTCGCAGGCCGCATCGCAATCGCGAGTTCGATCCTGATCACAATGATCGTAGGCGGCGTGTGTCTCTACGTCCTATATGCTTCTCGATGGGATCAGGCAGGTGCGGAGTTCTGGATTCCAATAGTATCAGCTGCCCTCTCCATCATAGTGCTCTGGTTCTTCGTTCGCTCGACATCGCGAACGAAGTTATGGCCGGTTCTCGCGCTGTTCCTGCTTGTCGACTTTGGGCTGTATGCAGCCTACGCACCGATATGGAGCCAAACGAAACCAGAAGAGATCGCTCAGAGCGGCCGTCGCGAACTTGCACACGATGCCGGCGATTCCGGCGGAGCCCGGTCGCACGTTCAGCTTTCGGTCGAGTCGGGTGAGTTCGATCCGCTTCGTTTTTATGGCGTCGAGATGGCGACTGGCTATGATCCGTTGATCAATGCGCGATACAAGGAATTCAGCGGGATTGATGAAGCCGGCCACAGCCATCTTAAGAGTCTCTTGAGCGCGAATGACCGGACGTTGGATGTTCTCAATGTGCGGCACGTGATCGCCGCTCCGCCATTTCGAGGCGAAATGCGAAATAGCACGCGATGGCGGGAGGTAGGTAACGGTCTTTTCGAGAACCTTCACGTGCTCCCGAGAGCATGGTTGCAACGTGACGTCGAGCCGTCGAATGAATACGACAGATTGCGTATGATCCGCGGCGAGCGTGAAGGCTTTTCGCCAATTGAAACTGATTTCACGATTCGACGGCGCGCTGCGGGATTGCTCGAGCTGGATGTGAATGTGGACGCGCCATCAACCCTCGTCCTAAGCGAAACCTTCTGGCCGGGATGGCACGCGAGAGTGGATGGGCGGAAGACCACGATCAAACGCGTTGACTACGTATTGCGTGGAATCGAGCTCGATGCCGGATTTCACCGTGTTGAGATGTGGTACTGGCCGTGGACGCTGACTGTGGGTCTTGTAATCAGTATTGCATCGCTGATTGCGGCAGTGCCTGCGGAGTACGCGCCTTCAGGCGGAATCGTCGCAGACGCATTCCGCCTGAAGGCGGTACTACATGCCAAATACGTGCTATGGCTTCTTCGGCTTCTCTTCCGGTTTTTCTTCTTCACCGGTCAAGACCCTCACATCAGACGAGAAGCGTTTGTAGTTCCTGTACTTGACCACCATCCTCAGATGGGCTGAAGACCCCTTCTCAAATACGAGCGTGTCGTCAGCATAGGTGTATGTAGGAAACCAGAACCGTCCGTCGATGTTTTCGCGATAGGTCTCAAAGATTGGGAATCGCTGTTTGAATTCAGGAACGACCTTGCCCTTTACCTTGACGATCTGCATATCCTGATCATCAACCCAGGCACGACCCTGAAAATACCTGCCTTCGATCTGCTGGTCTTTAAGTTTATCAAGCTGTTTCTTGTCGGTCATTGCCTTCGGTGTAATATCGAAGACGTGAGTGTTCAGCTCATCAACCTTCTCTTTGCCGACATAGTGCACGTTGTAATCAGGAAGCGTCTGCGCAGTGAGCGCGAACGGTTGCAGTTCGATGAGTGCCTTCCGGTCTTCACTGATGAAAGTCAGATACCTGCCTGGCCAAGTGTCGACACAGGCGCTCTGAGAATTCGCTGAATGCGTTTGCCGGCATCATTGAAGACGAATTCAGAGAGCTCATATAGCTCTCCAGAAACGATATTTGCCGGGCCAAGCACCTGAAGTCGCGATTCCTGCTGATAGGAGTACTCCTTCCAGACCTCGAGCAGCTCGCTCTCTTTGTTTGTGAAAGTCTTGATCAGCTCCGCCGGTGATTGCCCAGCCTCGACGACTGGAAGCTGTGCCTTGCCCGCGAGCGGCGTCGTGAGCAGTGCAGCCGACACGAACATAAGTGCCGCGATCAGAAGTACTAAACGTCTTGACATACTTTTTCCTCTTCTCTGCGCAGGGCGAGAGCTGCTTCGATGAAAAGTATACCCCTTTTCGTTGCCTCCGGGTATGCTTGAACTCGAACCACAATGACTTCGACACGCGTCACAGTTGGAATAATGGCATCGGCGGAACCTGATGTTGCCGAGCGTCTCTCCCCTCATCTCGATCGACTCGCAGACGAGATCGCTCGACGAAACCTGATTCTGATCAGTGGCGCAACAACAGGAGTTCCCGACCGCGTGGCTCGAGCGGCACGATCGCGCGGCGTGCTGTGCCTCGGAGTTTCACCGGCACACAACGCACGCCAACATTCCGCCGACTATGGATTGCCGCTCGACACGTGCGACGCGATGATCTATACGGGGTTCGGGCTGAAAGGCAGGAATGTAGTCCTGGTCAGGAGTTCCGACGTTGTCCTCATCGTCGCCGGCGGCATGGGAACGCTCAACGAATTCACGATTGCCATCGATGAGGGTAAAGTCGTCGGTGTTCTCAGCGGATCAGGAGGTGTGGCTGATGAGATCGAACGCCTGCTTCCTCTGGCCAGAAACCGCAGCAACGTCGTGATCGAAAGCGATCCCGCAAAACTTCTCGATCAATGTCTCGCGATCATTTCCCGATCATCTTCGGCCCGATCATCTTCGGAATGATGTCTCGACCGTAAACCTCGACAGTGTCTTCCTCGTCGCCACACATCAGATAGATATTGAACTGAGTGACACCAACCCTCGTCAATTCGTCCAGTCGTTTTAGATGTTGTTCCACCGGTCCGACTATGCAGAACCGATCGACAACTTCGTCGGTGACAAACTGCGCGTTCGAGCTGCCAACTTCGGCATGATGGAGGTAATCATATCCGCTCCGATCCTGCACGTAAGATGTCAGCTCAGGTGGCAGCTCTTCAGGCTTGTATTTCGATACCAGATCGACAACGTGATTTGACACAAGCGCCGGGAACCAGCGAACGCGGTCGCGCGCTGTGGCAAGGTCATCGGAGACCCATACAGGCGCGGCGGCCATCACCTTTATCTGACCAAAATCGCGCCCTGCTTCTTCGGCACCTTTGCGCACAAAATCGAGACACCATTTGATCAGATGCGGGTCGGCAAATTGCAGGATGACTCCATCGCCTATACGACCCGCGCAGGCGAGCGCCTTTGGACCATAGCCCGCTACCCAGACAGGTGGAACTCCGTCCTTTGACCAGGCCATCTGGATCGAATGATCTTCATATTCGATCTTCCTGCCCGCTGTCAGCTCGCGAATCACGCTGCACGGCCTCTTCCAGATTCGCGAGCGTCGTTGGCTTCTTTCCCATGACGCGGCGCGAGCTGTCGCCCCGCCCGATTCCGAGGTCCATTCGCCCGCCGGAAATGTTATTGAGCGTTGCGAGCAGGCTTGCAGTAACGGATGGATCACGCACTACCGGATTCGTGACACAAGTGCCGAGACGCATGCGCTCGGTGTTTGCCGCCATCAGCGTCAGCAGCGGATACGGTTCCTGCCAGAGCACGTGCGAATCAAAGATCCATCCATAACCGAATTTCGCCTCCTCAGCCTGACGCGTCAGACTGACGATGCGCTCGGGCGTCATATCAGGTTTAAACGTAATTGCGAATTCCATTATAGGTACGTTGTACCGCCTTCAGGCGGAATCTCCTTCTTCTCTTCGCTCTTCCTATTCCTTCGTCAACTCTCCATAAGTCTCAGGCCGCCGATCCCGAAAGAACTGCCATACCTGGCGCACCTCTTCGATCTCATCCAGATTCAGATCCGCAACGATCAGCTCTTCCTGATTCCGCGATCCTTCCGCAATGATCTTTCCGCGCGGTGTGCAGAAATAGCTTTGCCCGTAGAACTCACCAATGTTCCACGGCTTCTCGGTGCCTACGCGATTGATCGCGCCAACGAAATAGCCATTCGCGACTGCGTGCGCCGGCTGCTCGAGCTTCCATAAGTACTCGCTCAGGCCCGCAACTGTTGCGGACGGATTGAAGACTATCTCCGCGCCATTCAATCCAAGCGCGCGCGCGCCTTCGGGGAAGTGGCGATCGTAGCAGATGTAAACACCGATATCGGCGAATTGTGTCTTGAATATCGGGTAACCAAGATTTCCCGGCTTGAAATAGAACTTCTCCCAGAACCCCGGCGCGCAGTGCGGTATGTGATGCTTGCGATATTTGCCCAGATACTCGCCATCAGCATCGATCACCGCCGCCGTGTTGTAATAGACGCCCTTTATCTCTTCCTCATAGATAGGCACGACAATCGCCATACCGTGCTTCTTTGCAGTCTCCTGCATGAGTTTCACTGTAGGCCCGTCAGGAATTTTTTCCACCAGGCCATACCATCGCGTCGATTGCTCGGCGCAGAAGTAAGGTCCGACAAATAGTTCCTGCATGCAGAGAATCTGCACGCCCTTCTTCGCGGCATCTTCGATGAATCGAAGGTGCTTTTCGATTGCAGCGTCTCTGATCTTCTCGAGTGACTCTCCGGGCGGCGTAGTGCACGCTGCCTGAATCAGTCCGCATCTGACAATGCGCGGCATATTACTGATTCTCCTTTCGCATCAGGGCAAGATAGACCACAAAACCAATGGCAAACGTAATAAACCAGGAATAAGTATAAAGCGTATCAAAGAATGTCGGGTTCGCAACCCGTCCTCCCGGCGTCGACGCTGCGCGAATGAATCCTGGCACAACCGGTGCTACCGCTATCACCAAAGCCGCAATCGCCCGCCAGTTGAATCCTTTCGCATAGCTGTAACGGCCCGACGGATCAAACAGTGCATTCACATCCAGATTCTGCCGCCTGAGGACCCAGTAGTCGCAAATCATGATCCCGCCAATCGCTCCCATCAAACCCGAATAGCCGATAAGCCAGGTGAAGATGTAAGCGCCCATCGATTCAAGCAGCTTCCACGGCATCATCAGAAGTCCGATGATCGCGGTGATAATCCCGCCCGTGACATACGAAATCAGCCTGGGATTGAGATTCGAAAAGTCATTCGAGGGCGAAACTACATTGGCTGCCATATTGGTCGTCAGCTGTGCGGCAAAGATCACGATCATCGCAAAGATGATCACAAGAGCACTGTCAAACAGGCCGGCCAGCTCTACGGGATCAGGAATCGCGCGGCCGTAGATGATCAGCGTCGCACTCGTGACGGCGACACCGATGAAAGCAAACGCCGTCATCGTCGTCGGCAGACCTAACGCCTGACCAAGCATCTGCGATCGCTGCGATCGTGCGTACCGCGTGAAATCAGGGATGTTCAGACTGAGTGTTGCCCAGTATCCGACAGACGCCGTCAACGCACCGGGAAAGATACTCCAGAATGCGTTCTGCTGTTTCTGGAGCGCAGTCGATTCTGCGAGTACCCGTCCGAGCCCTCCCGCGCGAGACGCTGCCCACCAGAGGAGAATCGCACCGCCACCGAGCAACAGCGGAGCCGACCACGATTCGAGATACTTTATCCCTTCAACACCGCGAATGATGATGACGACCTGAACCGCCCAGAAAATCAAAAAGGGAATCGAGACATGAACGTTCCATCCAAGAAGGCCAAGGAGCTTTCCAAGAGCCTCTCCGCCTATCCACGTCTGAATTCCAAACCAGCCGCAGGCAACAATCGCGCGCAGAATCGCGGGCACATTGGCGCCGCGTGTCCCAAACGACGCCCGGCACAGAACGGGAAACGAAACACCATACTTGGTTCCGGCGTGCGCGTTAAGAATCATGGGAATCAGGACAATGGTGTTGCCGAGGAGAATAGTGAGCATCGCCTGCCACCAGTTCATCCCCGCTTCGATGAATCCGCCCGCCAGAGTGTATGTCGTGATGACAACACTCATCCCGATCCACAGCGCGGCGATATTCCACGTCGACCACGTGCGCTCTGCAGGTGTCGTCGGCGCCAGATCCTTATTCCAGAGAGGGCTTGATGTGAGGTTCAAGATAGTGGTCAGTGGGCGGTGGTCAGTGGGTATGAGTTCAAGCTTTAGCTTGCGCGGTTCCATTGCAAGACGCAAGCTAAAGCTTGAACTCAAACCCTCACTGACCATGCAATTGTTCCCCGTTTAAGGAATTTTCCGTCACCGGCTTTGCCGGTGAATACTCCATTCTCGACAATCACTCGTCCGCGTTGAAGCACGGTTTCGGTAACTCCCTTAACTTTCCATCCTTCGTAAGCGCTGTAGTCAACGCGCATATGATGCGTCGCGGCGCTGATCGTCGTCTCACGATTCGGATCGAAGATGACTATGTCCGCATCCGAACCGACCGCTATCGTTCCTTTCCTCGGAAAGAGGCCGAATATCTTCGCGGCCGCCGTAGACGTCAATTCAACAAAGCGATTCAAGCTGATGCGCCCTCGGCGACTCCGCCGTTGTAGATCAGGCTCATACGGTGCTCTACTCCCGGGCCACCATTCGGAATCTTGCTGAAGTCATCTCGACCAAGTTCTTTCTGTTCCTTGAAGCAGAATGGACAATGATCCGTCGAAATCACCTGCAGGTCATTGCCTCTCAAGCCGCGCCACAACATCTCCTGATTCTCTTTGTCGCGCAATGGCGGCGTCATTACGTATTTCGCTCCCTCAAATCCTTCGCTCTCATAATAGCTGTGATCCAGGAAGAGATATTGCGGGCAGGTCTCTGCGAATGCAGGCAGCCCGGCATCACGCGCTGCCTGAACTTCCTTCAATGCGTCATAACAGCTCAGATGCACGATATAGACGGGTGAGCCGGCCATCTCCGCGATCGCTATCGCTCGGTGCACGCCTTCGGCTTCAGCTTTCGTGGGCCTCGTCAACGCGTGATATTTCGGCGCCGTCCGGCCCTCAGCCAGAGCGCGCTTGACGAGGACATCGATCACGACACCGTTTTCAGCGTGCATGCAAATCAGACCGCCACGCTCTCCGGCAGTCGTCATGGCTTTGAAGATTGTGCCGTCGTCCACGAGGAACACACCTGGATAGGCCATGAACAACTTGAAGCTCGAAATACCCTGATCGATCAGGGTCTTCAGTTCAGGGAGTCTCTCATCCGGAAGATCGGTAACGATCAGATGGAATCCGTAGTCGATTGCGGCCTTGCCCTCAGCTTTTGCAAACCACACGTCGAGAGCTTCATTCAGTGCCTGTCCCTTGAACTGCACTGCGAAATCGATGATCGATGTGGTGCCGCCAAATGCTGCAGCCCTGGTGCCGGTTTCGAAGTCATCGGAAGATGATGTTCCGCCGAACGGCAGATCAAGATGTGTATGCGGATCAATTCCTCCCGGGATAACAAGCTTCCCCTTCGCGTCGATCGTCTTATCGACAGACCCTACGATCTCTTTCAGGTCACGCCCAATGAGCGAGATCGTCTCATTCTCTATGAGGATGTCTGCATTGTAGGAATCAACCGCAGTAACGATGTGTCCGTTAGTAATCAGAGTTCGCATAGCCCACGCATTATGGCATGTTGTACCGCCTTCAGGCGGAATCTTAGTCCCTCAGTCCTCTCTCTTTCCTCTCAACTTTTCCCACACGCCCCAGGCAAACAGCAAGGGCCATGTAGTCAGCACCGCGCCGATCGCGAATGCCGTGCTGCCTGCGCCAAAAAGCATCTGCTGCATTTGGCCGAGCGCCCGATCGCTTATCAGATAGGTCCAGGTCGAAGCTGGAGCCTCTATGCCTGCCCGTCCGAGGTCGATTCCCCCATCCTCGTTGATTTCAATCTCATTGAATGTCTCCAGAATCCGTTCTTCGATCGTCTGCTGCATCTTCCAGAACGATTCGGCGATCTTCTTGTGAAATTCGAGGAGTGGATCTTTTCTTGCCAGACCCTCAAGATGAATTCCTTCGCGAAGCTGTGTAATAAACGCAAGATGCTCGGCCCAGCACTGATCGATGTGATGTAGTGTAATCGCGCGTTCGACCTCTTCGAGCTTTCCCGCTCCCACTCGATCGCCGAGGTCGTTATAGCGTTCGGGCAGCCGCGTCGCACATAGCTCGAGGCGTTCTTCCCCCATCAACACTGCCATCCGCCAGTCCTGGAGACGTTTGCGATGTTCTTCTACAGGTGCCGAATAACGCAGCAAGGTCTTCCGGATTTCGTAGTTCTGTCCGTCGACAATTCGCTGTAAGCGATCAACCTCCGTTCGAATGATGGGATGATCGATAGCACTTGACTGATGCGCGGGACGAAGGTTCGGTGGTATCAAATGGTCGAGATCATAGCGGACCATCAGATCATCTTCCAGACTCACAAAAAACCGGGACGCGCCCGGATCTCCCTGGCGGCCGGCGCGCCCGCGCAATTGATCATCAATGCGCCGGCTCTCGTGTCTGTTCGTGCCAATCACGTACAGCCCGCCAAGCTCCACGACCCGGTCCCTCTTTTCTTCCTCTGCTCCACCGAGCCTGATATCAGTGCCGCGTCCTGCCATGTTTGTTGAAATCGTGACCGCACCCAACGCTCCCGCCTGCGCGATGATCGCTGCCTCTGCTTCATCGTTCTTCGCGTTCAGTACCCTGCACTCAATTCCGGCCTCGCTCAGCTTGCTCGCGAGCGATTCAGATTCCTATGACGCTGCTCGTGCCAACAAGAATCGGCCGACCAGTCTCGTGCACCCGGCTGATCTCTTGAATCATCCCCTGATGCTTCGCCTCCGGATGGGTGAATATCACATCCGGCAAATCTTCACGAATGCAATCCCTGTTCGCTGCTATCGGAACGACGCGCAACCCATAGAATCCCTCGAACTCTTCCGCCGATGTCTGTGCCGTGGCGGTCATTCCACTAAGCTTTGTGTAGTGCTTGAGAAAATGTTGCAGCGTGATTGATCCAAGCACTCGTCCGCCGGGACGGATCGGCAAACCCTCCTTTGCTTCGAGAGCCGCCTGCAGACCATCCGGCCAGCGGCGATCATCTACGACCCGGCCCGTGAACTCATCGACGAGTTCAATACGCTCGTCGCGAACAATGTAGTCAACATCGCGGCTGAGCAGCGCGCGCGCGTGAAGCGCCTGATTCACTTCCGTCAAAAGCAAAAGGTTCCTGGTGTCGTGAAGATCGCCACAATCGAGCGCCCTCTCGAGGCGGTCGATCCCATGCTCGGTGAGGAAAGCATTGCGGTCATTCTCGTCTGTTTCCCAATCAATTTCTGCTTTCAGAGTTCTCACCAGCTCGGCAATCCGGTAGGGACTGGTCTCCGAGCCGGCTCGATCGCCTGCGATGACAAGCGGCGAACGCGCCTCATCGATAAGGATCGAATCGGCTTCATCGATGATCGCGTAGTGAAACTGCCGGTGAACCAATCCGCGTCGATCGCGTGCAAGATGCATTCTCAGGAAGTCAAACCCTGCTTCCTTTGCCGTCGCGTATGTGACGTCAGCTTCATAAGCCGTACGCCTTTCGTCGATTGTCATACCTTCCTGAATGACGCCAACGCTCAGACCCAGAAATCGATAGATCGGTCCCATCCACGCGGCGTCTCGGCGAGCGAGGTAATCATTGAAAGTAAGGATATGCACACCGCGGCGAGTCAATGCGTTCAGTGAAGCAGGAAGGACGGCCACCAGAGTCTTGCCTTCGCCGGTTTGCATCTCGACGAGCTTCCCCTGATGAAGCGCTACGCCAGCCATGATCTGCACGTCAAACGGACGCATTCCCACCGTGCGCTGCCGCGGCTTCCCGCGCCAGCGCGAACCAGTCAACCAGGAGTTCATCGACGGACGAGCCAGGCATCGCACGGTCTCTCAATTCAGCCGCGAATTTCTGCAATTGAGAATCGCTGCTTTGGGTCAGGCCCTCTCCGCGGCGATTTATTTCATCCAGTACAGACTCGTATTGCGTAAGGTCCGATTCGATCGGGTCTCCACGCCATTTTTGCAATCGCTTCGACCAGCTATCTGAAATCATACCGGCGTTCCACAGGTTGTTGGCCCTTCCGGCCATTAGATCCTACAATCTACGCTCATAATATGAACCAGGAGATTGGAATAATGAATGGCTCTCCATTTGAGCGAATCGAACAAGCCCCGCCCGACCCGATAATCGGGTTGACCGAGGCATTCAATGCCGACTCGAACCCCAACAAGGTCAACCTCGGCGTCGGCGTCTATCAGGACGCGAACGGGAAAGTCCCGTTGCTCCATGTCGTGCGCGAAGCCGAAGCACGCTGGCGCGAGAAAGAGGACTCCAAAAGCTATCTCCCGATTGACGGCCTGGCCGCATACAACAGACAGGTCCAGCGTCTTCTCTTCGGTGAGAATGCGTCGGTCATCAATGATGGCCGCGCCGTAACGGTGCAGGCACTCGGCGGAACCGGCGCCCTGAAAGTTGGAGCCGATTTCCTCAAACGCTTCTTCCCGGAGTCAGAAGTCTGGATCAGCAATCCGAGCTGGGAGAATCACCGGATGCTTTTTGAAGCCGCGGGATTCACAGTTCACAACTATCCTTATTATGACGCCGAGACGCACGGGCTCGATTTTTCGGCGATGCTGCAAGCGCTCGAGCGGCTGCCCGCTGGCTCTATAGTCGTGCTGCATGCCCGCTGCCATAACCCGACCGGTGTCGACCTTACCCACGAGCAATGGGGAATACTGGTTGACCTGTTACAGACTGCCGGGCTGACGCCGTTCATTGATTTCGCATATCAGGGCTTTGGCGAAAGCCTCGCCGAGGATGCTTTCGCTGTCAGGGCCTTTGCCGATGCCGGAATCCCGTGCCTGATCGCGAGCTCTTTTTCGAAGTCATTCGCATCTTATCGTGAGCGGGTCGGTGCGCTGACGATCCTTACGCATGGACCGGACGAATCGAAGCGTGTCCTGAGCCAGGTCAAGCGGGTGATTCGCACCAATTACTCGAGCCCCGCCTCGCACGGTGCTCAGATTGTCGCAGCCGTACTGGGAGATGCAGAGCTCTGCACGCAATGGGAGTCGGAGCTGAACGGCATGCGCGATCGCATTCGCGAAATGCGCGAGCTTTTCGTCACTACACTGCGCGAAAAAGGGGTCGAGCAGGATTTCAGTTTCATTACGGGCCAGCAGGGAATGTTCTCGTACTCTGGTTTGACTCCCGAAGCAGTCCGGCGCTTGCGCGACGAGTACAGCATTTATATTGTAGGCAGCGGCCGCATCTGTCTTGCTGCGCTGAACAAGAACAATATCGGCTATGTTTGCGAGGCCGTCGCCGAAGTATTGTGAGCTTACTTTCGAGGCGCAGATGTCAAATCAGGCAGAAAAAGCAGGCATATTTCGCTCACTTCATCATAGAGATCACGCATTCATCATCCCCAATCCCTGGGATGCCGGCACCGCGCACCTGCTTGCCCGGCTGGGATTTGAGGCTCTCGCTACAACCAGTGCCGGATATGCGTTTTCTGTAGGACAACAGGACAACACGATAAGCCGCGACAAGACGATGGCGCACGCGGTTGATATTGTGTCAGCTACCGATCTGCCCGTCAGTGCCGATCTTGTGAACGGCTTTGGTGACCAACCCGAAACGGCCGCCGAGACAATTCGACTTGCCGGAGAGACAGGTCTTGTTGGAGGCTCGATCGAGGACTCCACAAATCGACGCGATGATCCACTATACGATTTTGAGCTTGCTGTTGAGCGGGTTCGCGCTGCAGCAGAAGCGGCTCGTTCTTTCTCCTTTCAATTCATGCTGACAGCGAGGGCAGAGAATTACCTCGTCGGCCGCGCAGACCTCAAGGACACAATCAGGCGTCTTCAGGCGTACCAGGAAGCCGGCGCGGATGTTCTCTATGCGCCAGGTCTGACGACGAAAGACGAGATTCGAGCTGTAGTCACCTCTGTCGATCGCCCGGTCAATGTCCTGATGGGATTGTCCGGTGTTCGTCTGAGCGTGGCTGACCTTTCCGAGATTGGCGTCAAGCGCGTGAGCGTGGGCAGTGCACTTTCGCGGGCTGCACTTGGCGCCTTTGTTAACGCCGCGCGCGAAATGCGCGAGAGCGGAACATTCACCTTCGCAGACGAGGCCATCAGTTATCGCGATCTCAGCAAGATGTTCAAACAGTGACCTGGGAGCGCCAGCTGAAGCGCGCGCGAGCCCAGGAGCGTCGAGCTCCAGCCTGGCGCGTCAGTGCCACTCAAGTCTTGAGTGTGCATGCACGCGCCAGGCTGGAGCCTGGCGCTGCCGGGCGGCGCTCCAGAGCACTCGCGCTCCAGCCGTGACAATGGATAACCTGAACACAGATCGACCAGCACTCCCACCCGGCCGCCGGAGTCTTTGGCGACGCGTTATGGTAGCGCTGCAGCACCACCGCGATCGGCCCTATGAGGGGCTGCGCGAAGCTCTGCGGATCGTGATTCCGTACAAGTGGCGCAGGTCGGCCGTGCATTTCTTCCGCCGCCGTTCGAGCGTCCTGGTCATGCAGGAATGGATTCAATCCCGCTCGTGGCGGCGGACGGACCCTTTCGGAGATTCGCACAAGACCGGGGATTTCTTTGAAGGCGTAACATTGTTACCACACGTGCCACCAGCCGAAATCAAAGCAATCCTCAACCAGCCCGTCGTCCAACAGAAGCCTCACCGTCCTGACATCGTCTGCTTTTCGATTATTGACTGGTCGTTTCGCTTTCAACGTCCTCAGCAAATAATGACGCGCTTCATAGCCCACGGACATCGCGTCTTCTATCTGAATGTCTCCGACTTTCTGCCGGTGTACTCGACTCCCAGGTTTTCTGTCCGGCCAATCAAGCAGATAAATGCTGACCAGGAGAGTGACAGCGCCTTCGAGGTCAAGATCGCTGCGCGATATCCTATTAACCTTTTTGGCTCGGTCATTTCGGGCTCAGATACAAAGGCAGTACTCGAATCACTAGAGGAGCTGGTGCGGGCTCACGGAATCAACGATGCAATCGCGTACGTAATGTTCCCGTCGTGGAGCAACGTAGCACGCGCCGCGCAGTCTCGTTGGGGTTGGAGTCTGGTCTACGACTGTATGGATGAATGGGAGAACTTCCCGGGGATCGAACCAGAGGCGCTTGTTCTCGAGAAGCAACTCGCACGTTCAGCCGACCTCATCGTGGCATCGGCTGAGCGCTTATACAGAAAGTGGAGGAGTTTCGATCGGCCGATTGTGCTCGCGCGCAACGCCGCAGACTTCTTATTCTATTCGGAGCGGAGTGTTCCGAACGATCTGTTAGACGGCGTCAAACATCCGATTATTGGGTACTTCGGCGCGATTGCGGAGTGGTTTAACGTGGAGCTGCTTGCCCGGGTTGCCAGGGAGCGGCCCGAATACACCTTTGTATTGCTTGGGGGTGTCTTCAATGTTGACGTAGCGCCGCTCCAGGAGTTGCCAAATGTAATGCTGCTCGGTCAGCAACCTTACGAAACGATGCCTCAGTATCTTTATCATTTCGATGCCTGCATTATTCCGTTCAGACAGAATTCGATAACTGAGGCGACTGATCCCGTAAAGCTGTACGAATACCTTAGCGGCGGAAAGCCGGTAGTGTCAGTCAGACTTCCCGAGCTCGAGGCTTATCGTGACTTCGTGCACTTTGCAGATACGCCATCTGACTTTGTTGCCGAACTGGACAAGGCTCTATTGGAGGACGGACCGGCAAAAGCCAACGAACGCAAGGAGCTCGCGCGAAGACACACGTGGGAGGACCGTTATGCGTCGATCGCGGCTCACCTTACCTCGACAATGGACCGGGTCAGCATAGTCATCATAACTTTCAACAACCTCGCCTTGACGAGGCTTTGTCTCGACAGTGTGATCCGCAATACCCAGACCGCGAACTGTGAAATCATAGTAGTCGACAACGATTCACGTGATGGCACTCCAGAATACCTGCTCGAGTTGGCTGCTGCCGAGCCCCGTCTCAAGGTCATTCTTAACCCTGAGAACGTTGGCTTTGCTAAAGCCAATAATCAAGGCATCGCCCAATCCACTGGCGAATACCTTGTGTTACTCAACAACGACACCGTAGTTCCCCGCGGATGGCTGAAGCAACTATTGTGGCATTTGCGAGACGATGAAATCGGTATGGTCGGGCCCCTGACCAACTCCGTCGGTAATGAAGCCAGGATTGCAGTGACGTATCACACCTGGGCTGAGATGGAAAAGTTTGCAAGGTCGATTGCGTGGACTAACGACCGGAAGATAGCCGACATTCACATGCTGGCAATGTTCTGTGTAGCGATGCGCCGGAAAGTCTACGAACAAGTTGGACCACTGGACGAAGAGTTCGGTGTTGGGATGTTTGAAGATGACGACTACTCACTTCGTTTGAGAAAGGCCGGGCTGCGAGTAGTGTGCGCTGCTGACGCGTTCGTCCATCACTTCGGGCGGGCTGCTTTTGACAAACTGATTGAGAGTGGTGAGTACCATGTAGATCTTCGAGAAGAACCGGCGGCTGTTCGAAGCGAAGTGGCACACCGAATGGCAACCTCACAAGAACGCTACACTGAAGTTCAAACCGCATCGCGTCGCGGAACCCGCAACCACGAGCGGTGCACGCGTAGGTAAGAGTGCTGAGTGCTGAGTTCAAGCTTCAGCTTGCCTGTCAGAACATCGATGGGAGATCAAGGTAAGTTGCGACTGCACGAAATTACTTTTCGTTCCGTCACTCAATGACCGGGGTACCCTCACCCTGACCTCTCGCTGAATTGAAGTACCCATATCCTTTATGCAGAGCAACGTGATGATATAGATTCGCGAGCAATCCTTCTCGGGTGTGGCCCGCAACTGCACCGTGTGATTATCGACAACTCTCGCGTACCGGGATGAAACCGGGCGCTTGACCCACCTGTTCAGCTCGTCACCAAGCGAAATGTTGATGAGCATGCAATGGACGTAACCACACCCTCTTTTATCTGCGGACTCGTAGTTGACCTTAACTCGTCTCATTCGGCCATCAGGCGGGAAGAGGACGGGATAATCGACCTCTAAATTATCGATCTCAGGCGGAGCCCTCACGAGAGAAAGGTTCGCATTCGAAATATCGAAGAACACATTCCCAACCGCTTCTATCTTGATCCGTCCTCTTGAAGTTACGACATTCGGTAGACGGACCTCCTCCTGTCCATCATTCGCAGTAATGCTGAGACAATCAGGAAATGTCGTTCCCCCGTCAGCCGAGAAGAGTATGCGGACTGTTGATACGTTTATGGGTGCCGTGCTCGTACCAGCAACATCCCACGTAACCATGTATCGCGAGCAAACAAACAACTCCTCGGCAGTGTTTCCCGACGTCAAAGCAAATGGACGGCCAGTGTTTATGACGTTAAGCCGCATCGCATCCGACCGCACAAATTTGTGAAAGGCCCCACCGGGTACCGGTATGGTCATAGTTGTGTCGTCGGCGGGGCGTAGTCGCCGCCTGCTGCTTTTCAGCTCGATTCAACAATGACTCGAGAAGTTTCACATTCAGCAAGGCTCGAAATGACTTTTGTTTTGTCTCTGCCGTCTGAGCCGAACCGGCTGAAACCGCCGCTGGTTGATTCGCGGCTGCAGAAACTTGCCAGATACCGTCTTGCGAAGGTGCTGCAGTCTGCCGGGCATAAAGCAGATCCCGCCTGAAAGTAGCTGAGAAGGTAGTCCTGGGCTGGCAGACCGGCCAGAAGTGCGATGCTCGTGATGATGATCGCAACAAGTGTTAGTGGTTGTGGGGTAGACACGCGCATTGATAACCTCCAAGTGTTCGAGCGTTCTATGGCCCATGTCTCCTGATGACCGGTTGAATGCTCGCGGTTGCCGTCTACCATGTAATGTTTGCCGGATAGGAACTGTTTCATCGTCCAGCTGACTAAGAAGTGATGCCGCTGAAACCTTTCACGCATTACGCTGGACCAGGCGAAACTGCACTGCCTCGCTAGATCACACCTGAAACGTTTCCTCCACCTTCGCCATATCTAATTGCAAAGTGAGGTTTGCATGAATGACTCGTGGCGAGGGCTGCTAATGTCTCCCGTGCTCCAATAGACACTTCAGCCTTCGCCTTCTTTGTCAGAACAATTAGTGGATGTTCGCAGATAGGCATGCTTACAGCGTTCAAAGGTGTACGCCGGTCAGTTCTGCCTCAAGAAAGGACGAAATGAAACTACTTGTGTTGCTGTTCGCGATGGGAATCTGTGCACAAGCCCAAACGGCACGCCAGCTCATCGGTGGCTCCGACAGTCTTACTCCCGGATGCGTGGTACAGGTTGCCGGGTCCTGGAATGAGAGGCAACTCAGTGCCGCAAATATTTTTGTTCCAGGAACAGAGGTTGGCGGGTCACTGTAACCGTCAACGGCTCCGCTTGCGCTGTTCAAGCGGTGGGACCTGACCGATTGATTTTCTGGATGCCTGTCAATTCACCGGTCGGAGATTATTCAGCAGTTGTGAATTCGCCGGCAGGGATGCGAAGCATCGCCCTGCATGTTGTGGAAGCTTCACCAACAATTCATGCGACTCCATCGGGCATTTCAGGAATGTACTCCCCGATTGCGATGCCGTTCCCCCAGCCGATCGGTCCCGATGGAGTCCTCAACCTCCCGAGCGATGGAAGTTCAGTATTTGTCCTCCTTTTGGCTTCGGGTCTAAACCCGGCTGCACAACTTGAGCGGAAGGTGATTGTTACAAGACTGGCTGACTCGGTAGAGACTCATTTCCCGATCCTTGGAGTGCGCGCACCTGGCGGCCCGCATTGGTCGAAACATGAATTTCGTTATGAGTTCACTGCCCGCGGGTGACTATCAGATCGCGATCAGCGTGGGGACCGATCTCACAGCCAGCGAGTCTCACCATCCATCCAACGGCCTTTCGTTCAGGCCATTTCGCCCGGCGTGGCTCAATTGAAGTTGACCCCAAACTATAAAGAAGATAAAATGAAACCTAAGAATTTTGTTAGGGCTGCTTGGCCTCCTGGCTGAGCAGCCTTTGCTCTCCGATAAAGACAGTACGCTGCTGGCGCTTCACCACGCCATTTTTCGGTGGGGCGAACACTTTTTGGTTCAATCCTTCGTCGGAGAAGCGCAACCTACAGGTTGCGCATCAGCTGAGTGTCTGTAAATTGGAAGGAAGCGCTACCTAATGCGGGGTTGACAGGCTCGAAACCGGTATAGTATCAATTATTCTTTCCGATTTTGACCGCCTTGCTCCTCAGTAGCTCAATGGCAGAGCATCCGGCTGTTAACCGGAGGGTTGTAGGTTCGAGTCCTACCTGAGGAGCCAATCTTTTCAAGACTTACGGGCGTTTGTACCTTACGATTTGCAGCTAGTCCTACAATTAGTCCCAAATCGACGCTCTGAATCGCACCGGGAATCCCGGAGACAAATTAGCCTGGGTCAGGCGTCCCTGGGGCGATGCAGGGAGGTCATATGCATGATCGTACGCGGTGGAAGATTCACGTCGTGGCGTGTCTTGTCGGACTTGCGGTGGCCGCCGGATGTGACCGCAAAGAACCAGCACCGGCTGGTACCCCCAGCGCTCCATCCCCAGTACGACCGCGGCGCTGCCTCGGCAGTCCGTCTCGGCCAGGGATGGAACGCACAGGAAGCGGAGGAGTTCTATTACACGCCACAAGGCTCACAACTGATCCCCTACGCCTGGTTTCTGGCGCTGGAGGTCAAAGACCGCGAGACCTTGTTTCGAGACAACAGTCACATGGCACAGCTCGGGTACATCACGGCGTCCCCCGATTCAGGCCGGAATCCCGACGGCCTTCCTGTCGGGTTCGTCCAGGATTCCGGTACCGAGCCACTGCTGACATCCGCTAACGACATCGGATCGCCCTCCCCGCCGCCGTACGACCGGCCCGGCCGGGCGCACCGGCGGTTCGACGAAATGGCTGGGGATCACTTGCGCGGCATGTCATACCGGTGAGCTGCGTCATGGCGCTGAGACGTTTCGGATCGACGGCGGACCGGCCATGGCCGATCACGAGTCCTTTGCCGTCGAGCTGGCGCTCTCTCTGGAAGCGACGCACCGCGACGACGCGAAATTCACCCGCTTCGCGCAGCGCGTGCTCGGCGCGTCATACAACAGCGGAGTTGCGAGCACGCTCAGAGCGGACCTCAAGGCCTACACGGACTCGTTCAAGCAGGCAGTGGCGCGCAATGCCCCGCCGCACCCGTACGGATTCGCACGACTGGATGCATTCGGCGCGATTCTCAATCAGGTCACGGAAGTAGCTCTCGGAATCCCCGGCAACCATGGCGCGTCGGACGCTCCGGTCAGCTTTCCCTTCCTCTGGGGAGCGCCGGCGCTCGACTGGGTGCAGTGGAATGGATCCGTCGACAATCCGCTCGCCCGGAACGTCGGCGAGGTCATGGGCGTCTACGGAAACTTCACGCTCGACCCTGTGCCACCGGAAAAACAATTCACGTCGAGCGTGAACCTTCGCAATCTCCACCGCATGGAAGAGCAGCTGTCACGGCTCTCGGCGCCACAGTGGCCGGAACAGCACTTCGGTGCCATCGACAAGGCGAAAGCGGACGCCGGGAGAGAGCTGTACGCGCGTACCTGCAAGAAGTGCCATTTTGTTCGCGACAGCAGCGGCTCGTTCCCGATGACCGAACCAAACAAGTTCGGCAAGCAGTTCGTCCGAACGGTCATGGTTCCGGCTCGCACGATCGGAACCGACCCGACCATGGTGAAGAACTTCGGGCGCATGGCCGACCCCGGGGTACTACGGCCGTTGCTGCCCCAGGAACTACGCGACGCCCCGAAAGTGCCGGCGCCGCTGCTATTGGGCATGGCGGATCGCGCGGTGATCCAGCGTGGCCTCGCGGGTCTGCAGCCCCCGGCCACACAAGACGAGCTTCTCGCAATGACGGGATACCGCGATCCAGCGGCCCGGCCGCCCAACCCGGCCGCATACAAGGCCCGTCCACTCGACGGTGTCTGGGCGACGGCGCCCTTTTTGCACAACGGTTCGGTGCCGAACCTCTACCAACTGCTCCTGCCCGCGAAAGATCGGATCAAGACCTTTCACCTCGGGAGTCGCGAATTCGATTCCGTCAACGTCGGGTTCTCCACGCAGCCCTCCCCCGGCAGTTTCGAGTTTCGCATTGAAGGTCCGGACGGCAAGCCGATCCCAGGGAATTCCAACGCGGGCCACGAAGGCTTGTACTACACGCAGATACGCGAGGGTGCCACGAATCGCGACTTCACCGACACGGAACGTCGGGCGCTGATCGAATACCTGAAAACCCTCCGTTGAGGGCAGCGGACCGCGCGCGTTGAACAGCCGCCCCTCGGCCTCCGCATCCAGGAGGAACGGGCGAGATCCGATCGCGAGCCAATCGTGTCGGTTGTTGAACCGGCTATGCTGCTGGAGTACCCACGCCTCGAGCTTTTTCACTTTTTCTACCAACACCTCACAAAGACTTAAGATCGACAGCTTATAGTGGCGCGGTTCGTCTCTGAACAAATCAAGCTTCTATTCTGATCGCACGACGTTGAATCGAGGAGATACTGTGAGCAAAGAACTGTCCAAACTTGTTGCCTTCCTGCTTATCGTTGCCATCGTCTTCAGCACGGTCCCAAGCCTTTCAGTTCGACATGTGCAGGCAGTGCCAGGCCGAGGTGTTACCAGGGCCGCAGCACCCGTTACCTCCGTTGATCTGTCCACCTATGTCCGGATCGGTCGGTTCGATCTGCCCGAACCGACGCGGACCGCCCATCCACCCAACAGCGTACTGGCACAAGAAGCTTCGGGAGTAACCTACAACTGGGATACCGATACGTTGTTCGTGGTCGGCGACGCCGGGACGTCAGTCGTGCAGGTCACGAAGACCGGACAACTGATCAACTCCATGACTTTGGCCCCGGGTTCAAGCCCTCAAGGTACGGACTTTTTCGATCCTGAAGGAATTACTTATGTTGGCGATGGCAAGTTCGTTCTGGTAGAGGAGAGAGATCGGCAGGCCAATTTGTTCACGTATGCGGCCGGCGGCATTCTGCATAGAGCCGACGCGCAAACCGTCAAGCTCGGCACTACGATCGGAAACATTGGGCTGGAAGGCCTCTCTTATGACCCGCTGACGAGCGGGTTCATTTTCGTCAAAGAGGCGGACCCCATATCAATCTTCCAAACAGGTATTGATTTCGTAGCCAAAACCGCGACCAACGGCTCGCCGACAGCGACGAGTTCGACCAACCTGTTCAATCCGCCTTTGGCAAACCTGGCGGACTTCTCTGATGTCTTCGCGCTGTCGAATCTGCCGTCACTGAGCGGACAACCCGATAACAGCCATCTGCTGGTGCTGAGCCAGGAATCAGGTCAGATCGTGAACATCGACCGATCCGGAAACGTCTCCAGCTGGCTGACGATTGTCGCCGATCCGGGTAATCCTTTGTCAGTTGCTGACCAGACACATGAAGGTCTCACGATGGATCGCGATGGCAATCTTTACGTGGTGAGCGAGAATGGCGGCGGTGATTTTGACCATCCGCAGCTTTGGGTTTATGCACCGTCCACCGCCCCGAACCAGGCGCCAGGTGCAGTAACGCTGAGGAATGCTGTCACTTCGATTCCGGAGAATACCAGCACGGCGGCGCCCGTTAAGTTGGCTGACATTGTCGTGACCGATGATGGAATCGGGCGCAACCAGTTGACTGTGACAGGACCGGACGCCAGTTTCTTTCAGATTATCGGGACTGCGTTGTATCTGAGATCTGGAACAGCGCTCAGTTCCACCTTCAAGCCCATCTACAGCGTCGCCGTCAATGTGGACGACCCAGCGGTCGGCAGCACGCCGGATGCAACCGCCAGCTTGACCCTGCTGGTTACTGTAGCTACAGGTGGAACCGTCTTCACTCATCATTTCCGAGGTGGCGCCCTGGTCGAGCGGCAACAGCGCCCCAGCCTTCGCGTTGATTGGTTCGAGGTGACGAACATCGGCACTGCCACCGCGAACATCGCGGGCTGGAAGATGGATGACGATTCGCGCTCCTTCAACAACGCTGTGGATTTGGCTGGCATCACCAGCATTGCTCCCGGCGAGTCGGTAATATTTATGGAAACCACGGATCTCGCAGGCAAGAGCGCCGCCTTCAGGACGCTTTGGTTCGGCGCGAACCCGCCGGCGAACCTGCAAATCGGAAGCTATAGCGGCGGAGGCGTTGGCCTCAGCACCGGAGGCGATGAGGTCAATCTCTTCAACAGCGCAGGCGCGATACAGGCGGGTGTGGCCTTTGGCGCTTCTCCCGCTGGCCCCTCCTTTCCCACCTTTGATAATGCGGCAGGACTGAACAACGCCACCATTTCGCTCCTGAGTGCGGCGGGTATCAAGGGCGCGTTCGTCGCGGCCAATGACAGCGCTGAAATAGGCTCTCCCGGGACCATCGGCGCTGCGCCAGTACCCATTGTCAGCATCACGGCTACCGACGCCAACGCGAAGGAAACAGGGAATGACACGGGTATTTTTCGCATCTCTCGCACCGGCAGCACGGTTGGTCCGTTGACCGTCAACTACACCATCGCAACTGGCCCAGGACAAGCGACGAGCGCTGATTACACGCCAACGCTCACGGGCGCGGAAACGATCCCTGCCGGGCAGTCGTTTGTCGACATCACGATTACGCCGGTGAACGACAACCTGGTAGAAGGCAATGAAACGGTAACACTGACACTCGGAGACACGGGCAGTTACGATGTCGGTGCGAATGGAACCGCGACCATCACCATCGCTGACCGCCCGAACCAGACGATCAGTTTCAATCAGCTGGCTAACAAGACTTTCGGCGATCCCCCGTTCACAGTGTCGGCTACCGCGAGTTCCGGTCTACCGGTGTCATTCGCGGCTAACGGCCTCTGCACGGTGCAAGGAGCTGTGGTCACACTCACGGGAGCCGGAAGCTGTACCATCACTGCCTCACAGGCGGGCGATGCCAACTTCAACCCTGCTCCGGAGGTCCCGCGGACTTTCTCGATAGCGCGAGCAGAGACAACGACTATGATCATCACCGATACGCCTGATCCATCTGTGGTGGACCAGCAGGTGACAGTCAATTATACGGTTTCTGCTAAAGCTCCGGGCACCGGTATACCTACAGGCAATGTCACAATAACTGATGGGGTGGATTCCTGCACCGGAACTGTGGCTGCGGGTAGTTGTGTCCTGGCTTTAAGCACAGTTGGCGCCAGGACATTGCGAGCTACCTATGAGGGAGACGCGAACTTCAATGCCAGTTCTTCACCTGACGAACCGCATCAAGTTCTTATTAGGATTGACCAGAGTTTTCCAGGCTTCGCTGATCCAGGAGACCAAATTACGATCACTGTTACTGGCAATGGATTCGTGCCGCAGTCTAAGATCAGCATTGAAGGCCTGGGGCTGACGATCTTAACAAGGTACGTATCAAGCACAAGACTGACGGCCACCGTCATAGTTTCCGCCAATGCCATCAGATCGGTGCGCGATGTCACGGTCACTAATCCTGACGGCAGCTCAGGCACTGCAGTGAACGCTTTCACAGTCAGATAGCGGCGAAACCCGGTGAGACCATAACCCGGATTTCATCGCGAGTGTCACGGCAGACGCGTTCGGGCTGAGGGTGATCCCAGCAGCGAGTTCACGGTCTCTCGCGGCTATTTAGTGTCGGCGCTATTGCCATAGATACCAGGGACCTTCCCGCCCATGGGGCGCAAGTAGGTGCTGAGCTGTCCGCGGTGGTGGACTGAATGCTTGGTCGTCATTGCCAGAAAGTTGATTCCGGGCGCTTTGATCATGCCGAGCAGGTCGATTACGGTGAGAAGTTTCTCGCCTGACATGGCGCGCACGCGACTAAGGGCAGCTGGAACCTTTTCGTTGTAACGGGCGACGGCGTCGGCTGGGCTCATGATACCGCAGGCATCAGAATCGTCGGGCGGAGGCGTGAATTCGCCGTTCGCGATGCAGTTCAGCAGCCACTCGTCTTCAAGAGTAATGTGTCGGACGAGTCCGAGACTGGTCTTGGACTTCGCGTCCGGCTGGAAGTCTAGATGGTTGTCGGGAACTGCCGCGATAACGCGCATCGTAGTCTGCATTTCGTTTTCGAAATCCGCGATGAGAAAATCAGCCACTATTCTGGCTTCTTGAGAATTCATGGGATGCTCCTCTTTCCTGGTAAATTTGCTCAGCCTTGGCTCTGAGCGAGACCTCGCCGTGTAGAATGGTCCGGTGTGAGACCCGGATGTGTAACGAACAGCCATCTCGTTATACATGAAATACGTATTGATGGAAAGATCATCAGAACGATGCCGAGTTCAGCCTCCTGTAAACTTCCAATTCCGACTCCCGAAAGTTGCCGATAACAGCAAAGGCCCCGCGCTCCGCATTCGAAGGAGCGGATAGAACGGGTTGAATGTTGGACGGAGCATGGTTAATATGACGCGACCCGCACCGATCCTATTCTCCGTATGCATGTCGCGAACAGCTCTTTTGCGCACCACGCCGCAAACTCCGGGAGAGCACAGGCCTTGAGAGCCGAAATCACTTGGTGGTATAAGCATCGTCTCAACATCGCAACGATTCTGCTCGTCGCTCTCTTCTTTCTGGCCTTTTTCTGGAGAACACTTTTTACAGGCAAGTACCTCCTCTACGGCGATCCACTGGTCTATTCCCTTCCGCTGCGCACCACTGCGTGGGGAATGATCAAACAGGGCATACTGCCGCTATGGACGCCACTCCTCTTTTCCGGCTACCCACTCCTCTCGATGGCGCAACTGGGCCTTGCTTACCCATTGACCTGGGGATATCTCTTCCTGCCGAACTACTGGGCTGAACAGGTCTATTGCTTTACCCCATTTCTCCTCTCGCCCCTCTTCACCTTCGCATATGCGCGCGAGATTGGCCGTAGCCGGACCGCGTCACTTCTTGCGGGACTGAGTTTTGGTTATGGCGGGTTCATGGCTGGACCGATTGCGCTCAACGGAATGCTCTCAAACGCCGTCATGTGGATGCCGCTGGTATTGATCGCACTCGAGAGAAGCCGGCGTCGAGGTTTTATCCCCTGCCTGCTGCTGGCAAGTGGCGCCTACACGATGTCTGTCCTGACGGGGATCGGACAGGGTTTTGTCTATTCAGGGATTGTTGCCGCGCTCTATGCCGCTTTCCTGGCTCTGACCTGGCGCGACACTGCAGGTTCGGGGTCGAGCTGGCGAGCTCGGTTGCTTTTCTGGCCGCGATGGAAGCCGGTCGCTGTCGTTGTGATCTCAAGCGCGATAGCGGCCGGTATTGCAGCCTTTCAGATACTTGAAACGCTTCGCGCAGCGCGAAGAAGTGTCCGCAAGACCATCAGCTACGAAACCTTTAGCGAAGGTGAGTTTTCAGTCTCTCTCGCATGGAAGTCGCTCCTTGAACCGCTCAATCATCATATCGACGTGACCACGTACATCGCACCGCTGGCGCTGATACTTGCAGTCATCGGATGCATTGTTGCTGTGCGCAGAATTGGTGATGACCCGCGGCCGGTCTTCTGGTTGGGTATTGCGGTGTTGGCGTGGGTTCTCATGCTTGGAAAGGCGACACATACTCAATCCGCTGATCTATCACATTCCATTCCTGAACCGATTCCGAGTCCCATCCCGTCACGCGTTTGAATGGACGTTTGCGGTCGCCATCCTCGCGGCCTATGGCTGGGACGTCCTGCGCGAGCGGGGACTTCGTCTGGCTGCTCCGAGAACTGAGCGGCGAACCATCGTCATTGTCGTGACAGCCTTTCTGCTTTGCGTCATCGCGGCCGTCTTCTGGTATCTATCGAGTCATCCGGATGCCGGCTCATTCAATCCAACGCCATCGGGTTTCCATGCACCCTACGTTTTGTGGAAATTGCTACTCGCCGTTCTGACGTTTGTGGTGGTATGGCTGGGAACTCAGATAGTTGGAGAACGTTGGCGTACCGGGTTGCTTATCGCAACAATCCTGCTGGCGTGTTTCATCGAACCATACATCCTCATTGCGAGATGGGATAGCGGCTACTACCTTTCGCCGGAGCGCATGTTCAAGCCGGGAACAGCAACGGCTCTTTTTCACGCAATTTCCACCGGAGCAGAATCGCGTCTTCACCGAGGACAGGCCATACGTCGATCTGAACGTTCCATATGCGCGAATTGACGAGCCAAACATCACGGCTCTGCACGGTGTGCATAATGTGGATGGATACGAGCCGTTTGTGATGGAGCGATATAGTGTGGCGCTGGGGGACGGGCGATGGAACGATGTCAAACCCGTCATCAGCATCGCTCCCAACCCTGAGTCTGATGAGTCCTGCCTCTCACGTCCTGGATCTGCTCAACACAACCTATGTCACCTCGTTCGCTCTCCCTGGCTCTACTGCGGCACGGCTTCTGAGCACAAGGGCAACTGATCCAAAGACCGCCTTACCAGCGCCTCAGTCCGAACGCTGGGAGATAGTGCATGCCGAGGACTACCTTGTGATCCTCAGTAACCGCAAGGCACTTCCACGCGTTTGGCTGGTCGATCGCGCCGAGTCTGTCAACGGTGTCGAGGCGCTCCGCCGCATCCGGGGCGAGAGTCAAATCCCATTCGATCCGCGACGCACTGCGCTCCTCGAAGTCCCGCGAAGCGAACTTCCGCTTCTGCCGGGTGTTGGTTTATCTCCGGATTCGGGGGCCCGAGTGGTGAAGTATGAGCCGGCGCGACTGATCATTGAGACCACAGCAAATCAGCCTTCTGTCCTGGTTGTCAGTGAGATGTGGTATCCGGGATGGGTCGCGACGCTTGATGGCATCCCAACACCTATTCACGCGACCAACTTTCTGCTTCGTGGTGTCGTCCTGCCGCCGGGCGTGCACCGCATTGAAATGCGATACACGGCGCCGGCGGCTCGTGTAGGCGCCATGATCTCGATCTTCACCCTGCTACTCGTCATTGCTCTCGCCATCGTCGATATCCGCCGGCAGCGACGAAACTCCAAACCACCATACCGGAGCACGAAGAGCCAACAAGATAGCAAACAGTCCCGGCTGGCCCGGCTCGCTGGTCTCATGGTCCAATCGAAGCGGATGCGCTCGAAACATCAAGGATGCGGTCTTATCTATGTCGAAACCAAAGCTGAGGTTGACGGCCCAACAAAAGGCGGAGAAGAAGCGCCGCGCTCAGGAATACAATGACAGTCTTCGTTGGTGGGAGACAGAAGCGAGTTAAGCGCCCACCGACGATCGATGGGATGAGTGTGGATGAGTTCATCCGCAACAATGCTGACCCTCTCTGGTACCACCAGAACGAGATGTGGGAAGAAATCGAAGTGGACAAAGAGAGTGAGTGACGGCTTGTTCGCGTAACCAGTGCGGCGAGTAGGAGAGCGTTAAGGTGTGCCGCGAACAGCGGCCTGCCAAGCCTGGTACTCTGATGGCCGCAACCGGAAGCGGGCATAGTTACCTTCGTGTAAGTTCTCTAATTCCCTCATCGCCATTCGAACGAAATCGTCCAAGTGCTCCGTCGGCACTTGGTCTGCTACGGCTGCGGTGACTTCTTCTACTGTTGGTCGCGCAAGACTCCGCACTATGTGGCCCACCACTTCAGTGAGTTCATTACGGAATCTCAACCTGAATTTGTCGGGTTGCCCCAGTGACTGACTTAGCGCGGCGTAGCGCTGGCACGATCGGTCATACGCCCATACAAACACATCCACCAACAACTCAACGCGATTCAGTTCGTAGACTCCGAGCAGGCCGTCGATGTACGCCCGGTCCGAGACATCCACAAATGAAAGAGGACACAGATTGTGGCGAATGAGCGGAATATTTGCCGCCAGGCGCGAGACACGTTTGTTTACGTCCTCGAAGGGCTGCAGGTACGGAAGATGAACCATCGCAAAGAACGATTGCTCGAAAGGCTCACGGATGGCAGCGGCTGTATCCACGACCTGCTGAAAACAATCCTCTACCAACTGCGGCACTTCTAGCGGGTGATAGACCGAGTCTTTGATTCCAACGCCTATGCGGCGCAATCGTCCGCTTGCGCCAGGGTCCGGCATCAGGTTGTCCGAGAGCAGCGCATGGAGGTTGAGAATCGTTTGCCGGTTGAAAGCCAGTTCATCGCCGGATTCGACCAGAAACTCGATAGCCGCTTTGTGATTCAGGATCATCTGGGTCTCGGCAGCATCTTTGCCCTCTGCTGCCTGGCCGAGTTCGATGAGCCGCTTCGTGTCGAGCAGCGAATAGGTGTTGCCTTCGAGTCGTGACGATGCCCAGGATAGATCCACCAGCAGGCGATCCAGAATATGTCGCGCGTAGGTACCCGCCGGCCTCTCGGCGTCGGGAGTGCGGCCGATGCGGTTGAGATGCGCAATCATTTCTGAACTCAAATAGCTACTTTCGTTGGGTCTGTACTTGTCCAGGAATTCGCGGTTGTATCCAACGGGAGTTCGTTCACGCAGAGGTCTGCGCACCGACTGGCGTACGGCGATGCCTGAGGGCGAGAACGCAAAGGAATCCTCCTCTATCTTGACCTCGACTGGCGACGGGCGAAGAAGGTAGCGGGTTGATCGTCCACTACCCTTAGTTATCAGCAGGCCAGCCGCGACAAACTGCGATAGGCGCCTTTGGAGCGAACGCCGACTGACTTCTGCCACCAAGCAAACGGTAGAGTGCGTCGATCCCAATTCCCGTGCCGGCATCCTTTGTTTGCCGCAGCAATTCATCATCAATTGTATCAGGCAGCTTTTTGGGCATGTTTTCGTTGGCGCGATTAAATCTTTTTCGCGCCATTCAAACTTATCACATTTGGCGCGATTATGGTATTCGCGCCAACCGAGGGCATCCTTTTGGCGCGATTGCCGCATCCTCCCCGATATTCTAAAATAATGGGTAGTTCGACGGCCACTGAAAGAAGAATCCCTTAATTGCAGGGCGAAAGCAAAGCAAAGTACTTAAACTTGAATGAAAGCACTTGACAGCACTAGCAAGTAATAGTATTCTCCGTTTGTGAGTAGTTCGCTTTGCAAACTAGTGCTTTCAAGAGGAGATGAACATGGTGAATAAAGCGTTAACAGAAGAATCCGTCGAGAACATATTGGATCAATCGAAAGAGATGACGACGTTCAGCATCCGGCTGACGAGCGAACAGCGCGAGCGGTTAGTACAAGCTGCGGAGAAACAGGGCTGGAGCCCGACGAATCTAATTCGCACAGCGGCTCTGGAGCGGGCAGCGCACATTCTGAACACCACACGCCCTAGCCAGATCAATTTTGATGAAGAGGCGCGAAAGATTGCAGATCTACTCTGTTTGGAAAGAAAACTATTTAAACAATATGAATCGCCAATTGATGACGAACAAAATGGCGAACGTATAGAGGTAGAATCTTGAGGAACTAAAACTGAGCACAAATGACTACACAGACGATGACGACTGGCGACGCTGGATAGAACCGAAAAAGATCGACCTTACTTGATTTCTACACGCTCCAGAGAGCGGCCCAGTTCGGCGGCGGAGAGTTCCTGACTCTCATACTCAAGCAATGCGCCAATTCAATCCTATACAGCAACCCGGAGTTGTTGCCAGAACCTATTGATCCGTCGTCAACAGATTAACCTGGAAAAAGGAGAACTTCGTATGCCTTACGGAAGAGTAACAACATCCCGACACGGGAGCACGCTCGTTATAGTGGTCGAACTCCCAGATTACGGCGAAACCTCAGAGCGAGGCCGTTCCGAGAACTTGGTCGATCCGCGAACGTGGATCAATCTTGACTCGGATAATGATCGCCTGGCGGTCAAGCTCACTGTGTGTCGCCCATACGCACGTATGCTCGGACTCTAGCGAGTTCTCTCGTGTACTCCACGAACAGAGGATTTGTAATATGACACGATCGATGCGCTTTTTCAGGTTGTCTAAACGTAAGAGGATTCGCGGGCGGAGAGCGTGTGTAGCCTGCCGCACACGCCCGGCAGCGTTCATATTTAGAGGAAGGGTAAAAGCCGACCGGCATCATACACTCTGTCATCAGTGCTATCGGAGCGAGCGAGATCGATGGAAAGCGAACTATCTGCCAAAGGTCCCACTGAATCGTTCAGGCAAAGTCGGGTCGCACACATCATGGAGGACGAAACGGATAGGCGCTACGATCAATCCTCAACGCCCGGTCGTATTGCATACACCTGGTGCGGTACGCGATGACGTCATAAATGAATGAGCTCTTACTTGCGTTTCCAATTGCCAAGTGGGCCGAATACACCAGGATTATGGAGCTACACGAGACGATGATCCTCAAAAATGACTCGAAATCCGCGGCGGAGGGATCCGTTGAAGATGCTGACCCAAAGTTGACGATCAACGAGAGGGAGTCGGCTACCTCGTTGACGTCATTGGTGACCAAACCGTCGACAATCGCTCGTTAGTATCTGAGGGTGCTGACACGATTTCCCGGCTGATGCATCAGATTGAACCTCTAGTAGGGCCGCCAGATGACCCGAAAAGGTGCTTTTTTCTCAGGCGTTTCGCCGCAGAAGGAGCGGGCATCTACGACCTGCTTCACGATCTGGATCAGAAGGGGGTTCCACCCAAGCTCAAGGAAGGATTAGAGAACGCGTTCGATTTCCTCGGCCGCATAGCAGTTATCTCGGTCGGAGCCAGCGATATCAGCGAGTTTCTCCATATGCTCGACTCTTCTGGAATTGTCGACCCATCGCGAAAGGAGAGAACCAGGTCAGACTTTTGCCACGAGGCCCTGATCGTTCAGACCTGGTTCAGGCATGCCTATGAGAGGCTGATGTATCGCTTGATAGACGCCTATGACTATTTGATCGTGGTTACGATCCCTAGACCTTGCAGTCGCGACATTGATGACGACCCGGTGGTCCTCGAGACTTTCCTGACGTTTTTCAACGAGGTCATCAGAAGCGTTGCCTACGCCGGACGGTTTCTGTTGACAGACCGAAAGGTCTCGATTGTGACGTACGACAGGATCTACGAATCGAGAACGATCGAGAACGAAACTGAACTGGAAGAATGGGCATGCGATCAATTGGCACAGATGATCGTCGGTTTCATAAAGTCTGACTATCTCCCCCGTCGGCGTCCGGATGGTGCGTGAGGTCACGAGAGTCGCGCTGACAGCTCGATCCGAGGCGAGACTTCAGCAGGGTGGGATTTGGACGCCTACGATTCTTGACATCTCAAGGTACCGACATAGCACGTTTGCGAGTTTTATCTCTGCTGGAGAATGACAATCGGCTTCGAAAAGCTGCGGGCTTGCGACAAGGATGCAAATGCACTGGGCGCGCGAAGTCGCTACATTGAAGCGATTGGGGCTGTAAAGGAAATCCATTCCTCGAGGTGCATCCTCGGGTGATGAGCTCGCCATTGAATAAATAATCACGGGAGCCTGCTGGCCCTGGAACTTGTCTACGGTCCCAACTCGAGTCCCTGGAAAGCCACGTTGGAGGTCATAAACCTGAGCGTTGTAGGGTGCCACAATCAGAATATCGTTTAGCGTAAGCTGGTGTTGGATACCGATGGCGTTAGTCCATAAGACGCCAGGAGCGAGCAGCTCGCGTACTATTATTCGGATCGATTCCAGTTCCTCGTTGCTGCTGTTTTGATTGCCCTGGTGATTGACTGGAACGTAGAAAAGACCGTCACCCGCAAAACGGGTAGGCCCTGCAATCCGCTGGCGCTCAAGACCGGGCCGCGGCTTGAGCTTGTTTTCATAGAAAATCTCTGAAGTGAAGCTGCATATCGAAGGTGCTAAACGCCACGTCTGGTCAAGGAAGATGCCGAGGTCGTCAGGAAGTGTGTCGTGGTCACCAAGGACATGCCTTAGGACTGACACGTCGGTACCGTCCGGGTGGCTTCCCTGAAGCGGCTGGCTCAACTGTTGCGGATCGCCTAGCAAGACAAGCCCCTCTGTGCATTGAGAAACAGCAATCACGTCGACGAGCGACATCTGACCGGCCTCGTCGACAAACAGGACGTCTACTTTATGGGCAAGTACCCTCAGCTGCCCACAGCCAGGCAGTTCACCCACTACATCAACCTCGTTGTCGCCCAGCGAGGCGACGACATCTTCGTTGTCCTTGCATTCCCGAATCTCACCTTCGACGCGGTTTTCATCGTTTGCGATCTTCTGAAGGCACCTTACCGGCTCGCCTCTTTCGGCTGCGCGCCGCGTGACCGCTTCAAGAAGATTTCTGATAACCTTATGACTGAGCGCGGTGATTCCTACTTTCTTTCCGTCGTTTACGAGGTCACAGATCATTTGCGAGGCGGTGAACGTCTTGCCCGCGCCGGGCGGACCCTGTATTGACAAAGCGGAACCACCAAGCTTACTGACGATTGCTCTCGCACGGCTGACTGCATCGCTGTCATCCGCTGTGGGCGAGCGGCCAGCTTCAAAGTTGACCGCCAGGCCCCGACGCAGAAGCAGGTTCCTTCCGGCCCGAGACGGACCTGAAGCATCGATCCCGAACTCTGCCACCCAGCTGGCAAGCCTGAGAAGCGATTCATCCAATGTCTTTTTATTGACATGGTCGTGTTCGAAGATCGAAGAGGGATGAACATTGGTCATCGCCTGTGTCTTCTTGATGTCTACAGTTCTCTTCACCGGGTCGATGCCGACTATTCTTCCAAATTGTGTGTTCTTTATACGGTCATTGTTCGCATCCCGCGCGTCGACGTGCACCTCGTCGCCTTCGCGCAGCTGGAACTCCTGTTTCAGGGAATTGATACCGGTCGGTCCGGTTCCTCTCTTGGTCTAGGTGCAAGTGTTTCAACGAATTCGAGGTGAGAAATTGCCTGAGGCTCGAATAGCAGGTCGTCCGCCGCGAGATCGCGCAGTCTGAAGTACTCCCACCAGGTTGCCTTGTCCTCATTGCGATGCCCTCGAGCATGTGAGCCAGAAGCCACGTCGCTTGTTCTTCGACGCTTCTTAACGTCGCGTCCGCCTCGACGCAAGCAAGAAGCTTGGCCATCAGGTCTGCCGATTCACTGGACTTCTCTGCGACTTTCTCGGACGGATCACCAGATGTGATCGAGGGGCGCTGGATAACTGAGCCTTTTAAGACTTCAGCGTGTCTCAGCTTCTCAAGCCAATTCGCGCAGGTACAACGTCGAGAGACAGTCGTCCCTGTTGTAGGACTCAACCGTCTTGACGATTACGTCCGGCAGCTGATCAGTTCGGCACATCTCGAGCTCGAATTCGAGATGACGAATGCATTTTCGCGCGTCAGCCAGTTGTGTGTCGCGCTCAAAGCCAAAAAAGACCTCAAGTTCTTTCAGCGAATAGACCTCGACGCCGGCTCTCATTGCCTGCTTTACGATCTGATAAAGATCGACGAAGCGACCTGCACGGAGCATCCGATCAATCTCCTCGGCGCGACTGTCGTACCTCCCCATCAGTCGCTTCAGTGCGGCCGGTTCATAGGGTGAAAAATGGTAAATGTGTAGCTCCGGAAACTTGCTCCAACGGTCAATGACGAAGTCAACGAAACCTTCAAAACACTCTCGCTCACTCGTCCTGTCCAGGGACCAGGTAGGTTGATACTTCGGTATACCAGTGCCATCGAGAATTATGAAACCGAGGAGGTATTCGAGGCCGTGCGGCTCGACAAAAGGGTCGCCTTCAAAATCGAGGAAGATATTCCACAGGACGATGGCTCGGGCAGTCGTGCAAACCCGCGCTCGTCTTTAAGCGGCAGCAATTCGTAGAGCGGAGAAGTTCTGACTCGGGATTCAAACTGAACTCTCGCCTGCTCTCGAACTTTTGTATAGCTTTCAAGGGCGCCCCTGTTTGGACGCGGGCTGAGGGGAACGGGCGTCACGGCAAGCGTCGTTAGTGTGTTGATCGATCGTTTTCTCAGTTCAGATGTCTGCAGCCTGGATATTCCCGCGACAAACGAAAGGTGGTCATCCGCGCGCCGTTCGGAGTCGCATTTCTTCCACCAGTCGGCATCCACAATGATCGACAGGCTCTGGATACGTTGCGGTCGCCACCGCGGATGCATAGCGTCGGGACTATCGACAGCGACTTCAAGTCGTCGTTTCACAAAGCGGTGATATGCAATGTAGTCGTGGACGCGAAAGGTTTCAGGCACGAAATTACGGCCCGGAGAGACTACGTGCATCCACTCTGGAAGAAAGTCTTGGATGCTTCCCACAAGCTCTGAATAAAGGCAGAGTTGAAGGATTGTTCCAAGCTTTCGTTTCGCTCGCCAGTTTTGTGTCTACTACTTCGTAAGACCACGCACCGAGCTTGCTGCCTGCAGCAACCTTGAGGAGGACATCGGCCCGGCCGTGCCACCTGCCCTCTGCCAGATGGGCCTGAGTTATGACGTCTGCTCCCTCGGTCATCCCATCGACGGTTGCTTCGACACTGGACGGATTCTCGACGATCGTCGAAGCTGAGAACGCAAATGATCGAGATATGCCCGCTCATGCGTGTGCCCGCGCGTTGCGAGGACTTCTTTGAACGGATCGCTGCGATACGGTCGTTTCACTGCGCCTTGAACAACGAGCTGATCAAGCGTTGTGAGATGGCGACAGCTGAGATGCTTCGAGAGGTCAGTCGCTGAAAGAGATATTTTTCCGTCGTGAAGTATCAAGTTTTGACCTTGCGTGGAGTGTCCGGTTGTGCTCTGCCAGTTTTGCCAAGCCGGATTGCATGCCAGAACTGACCGCAGCTGAGGCAAGCGGTTACCGTCATTTGGTCGGGCGTTCCAGTGCTCGAGTGAGAGAATGAGGACGTCGCCACTGTCCGGCTCTTCAACACTGCGCGGGTATTATTCCTCGGGACGGACTGGCGGGCTCAAGTCTACTCGCAGGTACTGTCTCATCTGAGTCATGTCTGCCTGGCCCAAACGGTCAATCAGGTAATGCAGAAATCCTCCTGTCGATTTTGACCGAACACCATCCTGTACACACAGTGAGCGATCTGCGAAGCGCTGCTAAGCGGTCCACGTCGCGACTCAAAGGGAACATGGTACGTGACGTTCAATCTTGGCGCCGCCTTCAGTAGCAAAGATCCAAAACGGTACAAGCTGACTGACCAGCACCTCTGGTTTCCAAGCCTCTATCAAACAGAACTTCCCAAAGGTCGGTGTCCGGCTCTTGTGGCTCGCGCCCAAACCGGAGAGCCAGGTTCTTTCGGACAGCGTGACCCTTATAACGGTGTATGCGCCTCTCTTTGCTCAAGATCAACGGGATTGGAAGGCAGGTTCCAATGTACGACAGCGTGGCAGTACTGATGGAAATCGAGTCCCTCCTGTCCTACCGAAGTAGTCACCAACACCAACGGCCAGAACGGGGAATTAAACGCCGCACGCACGTGATCCTTGCGCGTAACCTGGGTTCCTGTTCACTCTTTTCCTCACCGTAGCGAAGCGCAAAGCGCGCACGCATCCTAACCGACTCTATTGCAACCCTCTTTTGCGATGATCGAGTTGAATATCGTCGACACCGAGAGTGGACGTTCGAAGGGTGAGGGCATCATAGATTGCGTCTGAGACCTGGCTCGAGGTTTCCTTCGGCTCGTGATCCAAGAGGCCCAGGGACTCTCGCAGAACATCAAGCGTATTCGTCCAGAACTGCTTGCAAGCATCCGCCTGTGGCGTACTCAAGTACGGCAAGCGAGTAAGGTTTCTCGGCAGTCATGCCGCGAATCAGGGAAATGACTTCGGGCGAATTGAACAGTGAGAGAAAAGCCCAGCCAGTCTGGGCCGAATCGTCTCTGAGTTCCCGCGACGAGAGCGTGAATCGATTGTTGGAGATTCTCGAGAGTGCCCTCAACACGTTAATGCCAAAGCCACCCAGAGCCATAAACGCCAGGACCATTGGAAGGTCACTCGGTTGCCTTCCCAGCTCAACCTTTCCCCGAACAAGATTGCGCGCCATCTCGACGTGATCGCTCCACGGGATTCTTCCGCTTCGTCCTCCTGACGCTGACCCTGGGATTCCATATTTCAGAAAGGTTGGGCCTCGAACGATCTTGTACCTGACTCATCAGATGCGAGGTCAAGCAGGATTGGAGCAGCCCAATACCATGCTTCGTCATCGACCCCCGTTTCAGTTCGTGTCAGTTTGTTGCCGAGAAGACGCTGAACCTTTGTGCTCGTTTCCTGGAGG
>CAWEYR010000032.1:0-47090 GCA_963813345.1 uncultured Acidobacteriota bacterium
GGCTATCGATTCCGGGGGTAGGAATATCGAGCGCCGACACAATGAAGCGGCCAGAAGTGCTAGGGTGAACCGAATACACTTTCTTGAGTTCTGGGAAGCTCAATTGGTTATCTCTCGTCTACTTTAACAGATTTACGTATTGCTAAAGTATCTTGATATCAAGATAATAATAGTTGGAGGAGGAAACGTGAGCAAGCCAAAATCTGAATCGTTAACCGGCGCCAGCAGCGCTCACGTTTTCCTGGTGCTGTGGAAAGCGGCGAGTGCTGTCCACGCACTTGCCCAATAGAGCATCTCGGATTTGCAAATGTGCAGCAGCGACTTCGCCGTGCTTGAGGCGCTGTTGCATAAGGAGCAGTTTCCCGTTAACGAAATCGGTAGAAAGGTTTTGCTCACAAGCCGGTTGGATCACGGTGGCGGTTGACCGCCTGGAGACGAAGGGATTAGTCGAGCGGCGCGCTCACGAGACGGATCGACGGACGCGGATGGTTCATTTGACGAAAGCTGGCCGGAAGTTGATTACGCGCGTCTACGCCGAACACGCCGCCGACATGGAAATGCTCGCGTCCGCCTCACTTACCAAGGAAGAGCGGAAGATGCTAATCCGCCTGTTGAAGAAGATAGGTTATGAGGCGGCAGGCGTGTCAGTACAAAGTGAAGCAAAAATGACCGCGTGAGTCATTAACTCGCGCGCAAAATGGGTAGGGAGGAGATTTATGTCGACAGTTAGTGAAGAGTTGGGACTTGAGGAGATTCACGCGGCCCGAGGGCGCACGGTTGCCGGAGTCGTGAACAGCATCGAGACCTTGGAGGGTGGTGGTTTTCTGGTGCGCCGCCCGTTTCCGAAAGCGTCCTTTTCAGACTTTGATCCGTTCTTATTGCTCGATGAGATGGGGCCAATGGATGTTGCGCCGGGCGAGGCGAAGGGCGCACCCGATCATCCGCATCGCGGATTCGAGACAGTTACCTACCTCTTGTCGGGAGAGATGGAGCATAAGGATTCTCGCGGCCACGCCGGACGCCTGAGTTCGGGTGATGTGCAGTGGATGACTGCCGGCGCGGGCGTCGTGCATTCAGAGATGCCGAGCCGTGAGTTCCTGCGTACCGGCGGACGCATGCATGGATTTCAACTTTGGGTAAACCTGCCGCAGCGCGACAAGATGACCAAACCGCGTTACCAGGAGATCCCCGGCGCGCAAATTCCTAAGGCGACTTCGGCGGATGGCCTCGTTACGGTGGGCGTGATCGCCGGCGAAGCTATGGGGAAGCAAGCCGTCATCGAAACGCGCACACCGATAATGTACCTGCATTATCGGATCGAGCCGGGCGGTATCGCGAAACAACACGTGCCGAGTGAATACAACGCCTTCGCTTACATAGTTGAAGGAGCAAGGATTGTTTGGCGCTGAGAGCAAGGGCGCGACAGATGGACAGATGGTGCTGTTCGCGAGGGACGGTGAGGAAGTGACAATTGAAAATCCAGCCGAAGCGAAAGGCACGCTCGAAGTGCTGCTCATCGGCGGCGTGCCCTTGAACGAACCAATCGCGCGGTACGGACCGTTCGTAATGAACACCGAACGAGAAATCCACCAGGCATTTGAAGATTATCGTGAGGGTCGGATGGGTGAGATCGATCGTTGAATGCAATCGACGTTAGTTGAAGGGAGGGAAAATGAAAAGCACGTTACAGGATGAAGCACTGAATCAAATATTCCGCGAAGCGCGAACGTACAGCACCTGGCTCGATAAGCCGGTTAGCGACGAGACTCTTCGTCAACTATATGACCTTATGAAATGGGGGCCCACCAGTGCCAACGGAAGCCCTGGACGGTTCGTTTTTCTGCGCACTCAGGAAGCGAAGGAGCGACTGCGGCCCGCGCTGGCGCCGGGAAACGTCGAGAAGACAATGGCCGCTCCGGTCAACGTGATCATCGCTTATGATCTGCGCTTTTTTGAAAAGCTCCCAAAGCTATTCCCTCACTCTCCCGGTATGCGCGATCTGTTTGCGCAAAACCCGCAACTCGTCGAGGAGACGGCCAAGCGCAACTCCTCGCTCCAGGGCGCGTACCTGATAATTGCGGCGCGCGCACTTGGGCTCGACTGTGGCCCAATGTCAGGCTTTGATAATGCCAAGGTCGATGAGGAATTTTTCGGCGCGGGCAAAGAATGTGAAGGATGTGAACAGGAGTTTTTTCCGGCAGGGCACGTCAAATCAAACTTCTTATGCAACCTGGGTTACGGCGATGAATCAAAACTCTTCCCTCGAGGCCCGAGACTGACATTCAACGAGGCGTGCACGCCTTTATGAGAGAGAATGTCAACGTGTTATCGGTTTGTTATATTCCACGCTGCCTCGAAGCGCCGCAGAGTTTGGCCGCCTCAAGACTACCGGGAGACTTCGCCCGCTTCCTGTGATGCGGCGATAATGCTTTCGATTACTTCGGTCTTGGCATCCGCATATGCGTCCATGTCGGGCCACTCTCTTGCTGCTAATTCGCGCTTCGTCCGCTCGTAGCGGCTTCTGTCGTCCGAGTTGCGCCGCACGCGATCCCGGAAGGTTAGGCATCGCTGAATCTCGGTGCAGCCCAGGGAGTAGACGTGGGTGTGTACGTCGAGCTCGGGAGTCCGGAACATCCGGTGCTCGTGCCACTCGGGCTCCCTGACCCGCAGGACGTACCCGGCCGCTTCCAACTGTGGCAGGTAGGCGGACTCGTCAGCGGAGTTTTGAACCACGACCAGAATGTCGATGATGGGCTTGGCGGCCAGGCCCGGGACGGAGGTTGAACCGATGTGCTCGATTCGCAGCGCGGCTCGACCGAGCGCGTTGGCAATTCGCTCGGCGTGCGCCTCAAACTCCTTCGGCCAACCGGGGTTGTAGTCAACTACCCTGATCTCGCGTTTTTCGGCACCCCCGATCAATCCCGTTTCCTGCGGGTTGTTTGCCATACCAGTCCTTTGTGGTACCGGTAATCACATTGGACCTGAGCGCCGGGCCCCGAGACTAATGAGCTATTGCTCAAGTTAGGCCCTTTAGTGTCTGAAAGTAATCCTCTATCCAGTGATACTGCATGACGTATTTGCTGGTCTCCGCCTTGAAAACAGGGCGCGTGTAGGTCCTGACGACATAGACGGTGCGATATTTTCCTTTTCTGACTCGCTTTCGTACTGGAACGCGCTGGCTGACCCTGATTGTCGGGCGGTTGCCGGTCTCGGGAGCTTCCATCCAATCCGTTTTGTCGTGTCTGAGGATACTGAGAACGCGACCGACACCGCCGTTGTAGGCTGCGGCAAGGTAGGGCCCAATCTTCTCTGTAGGTACGAATTCCACTTCGAGGATCGTTTGCCAATCAGCATCACATAACAGGACCTGCGCCATCACCGCATTAACCGCATCAGTCATACCCGAACCAAAAATGGGATTGAGGCCCGCCGCCGGGTATTTGCTCAAGAGCAGACGATAGGTGGACGGAATCATCTGGACGAGTCCGAATGCTCCTGCCGGGCTGATCGTATAGGCGTATGCTTTTTCTTTGTTGGCGCCGATGGTCGTCAGCACCTTCTTGACGAGATAGGGTGCTGATGCTGCGGAATGGAATTCGCCGGGATCGATGTGCTCGTTGAGCAGCAGGATCGTGAGCATATCCTTCGGGATCACGTCGGTTACCTTGCGACCAGGAAATGCAGCAGAGTAGACATGCCGATCTTTCAGTCTCTTGTACGCCTTATCGATGAGATCATCCTGCACTTCGATGCCTTCCTTGATGATCTCGGGCGTCATTATTTCGTCGGAGAATGGGGTGTAGACAGCCTGAATCACCGGAACAAACCCGCCCAACCGGTTGTGATCGTTCATAACAGGGTACTTGACTGCGAGCACCTTGCCGTCTGCGGGCGCGATTACGTCGATATTGGAATTGAAACCGTTGTGGCGTCGGACGGCGAGTTGGTATCCGGGCGTGAGAACCTCGAGGTCGCGGTCTCGTTTGATCCCGCGAATGACGTGAATCTTCTCGTTTCGGTCAACAATCGCAATGGCCATTTGACGAGCGACAACTCCGAACACTGGAACCGTAGTATATTTACGACGGCTGACACGGACGCGACGCGTACCTACCTGTCCTCGAATGACGTCGACGCTCTCGTCCTTGAGACTCTTACGCGCGTCTTTAATCAGATCAAGAAGTTCTTTTGGCTTTTTGCGATCATCAGGAGTCTGACTGTCGAGAACCTGAGCATTGGCGACAGCAGCACAACCAGCGATAACTAGAACGGCTAGAAGCAAAAACGGAACTTTTTTCACGACGACACTCCCACGAAAAGCCATCGCGAACTCCGTCGGGGGCCGAGCGCTTGCGATGCAGCGTCTCAGCCTACCACAATCAAGAGTTAAACGGATAAATAATGTCCATCACTTTGAGCTCAAGCACTAGGCTTGTCTGGATCGAGTTCGAAACATTGCGACCAGGCTAAGGCTTGAGCTCAAAACAGCAGTGGCCGATCGAAGGCATCACACCGGAAGGAATCCATTTCCAGGTGCCTCTAAGCGTGCGCTCAGCGTTCTAGTCTGGAACAACTCTCCCGAATCGCAGCCTGCGCGTCCCCCAGTTTTCCGCCTCGCATCAATAGTACTCAAAATCGCTGGCTGAGAGTTCCCATCTGAAATGAATCGAGACGGCACGCCATATGTTGGTGAATCAAGAGAATGGTTCTTGTCAATGTGCGGTTTGGATTGATCTCGGCCGCAGCAGTCAAAGTGCCCGAACAGGGCATTCATTGAAATTGATCTCACGAAAATGAAAGGAACTCCAATGATCAGCCTTGCCAACAAAAGCTTCACCGTCCGTGCCCTTGCTTTTCTTCTCCTCACTCAACTGCCACTCGCTCAGCAGGTTGCTGCCCAGGGGCAGATTCTCACTATGAGATCAGTATTTGTAGTGGTGGTGGGAAACGTGGCGCGCGTCTCGGCGGTGTTGTCGAATAACACCTCAAACCACATCAATGGCCTTCGAGTATCGTCCATAGGTCTTGCGTCACTGCCGATCGTTCAGCCGACATCAGTCCCGCAAACGATTGGAACGCTGGCTCCATTTGGATCACGAACTATTATGGCATCGTTTGATATTCGAAGCCTTACAGGGCCAAAAGCAGGGTTGCTGACGATCCGAGGAACATTTCAGTCTGGCCGTACTGCCAGGACATTCATTGCTACCCGTTCAGTGATTGTCAGTGTGCCGGCCCAGGCGCTCCGCAGTGTCGAGGCAGCTTCGAACCAGCCGGGCTCAGAGAATGCATCGGACTCCAACCTCAACTCCGACTCCGACTCAAGCATGGCTGCCGGTATGCAGGCTCAAGGAATGACGCTTGGCGCTCCGCTCGCGCGTCTCACGGGAAAGGTACTTCGCGTGTCTTCTTCGCTGACAAACAATGTTTCCGCTGATATCACGAACGTGAGAATCAACTGGATCACACTTGCATCTCTTCCGGTGCTTCAGCCAAGTTCGGCTTCTCTTGTCATCAGAAGAATGATGCCGGAAGTTCAACGAACATAAATGCCTCATTCGACATCAGCAGCGTAACGAAACCTACTGCTGCATTGTTGACCGTTCGCGGCACCTATGTGAACGGCGAGCGTAGATCTTTCATGGCAACACGCCTGGTAGTCATCCCAGCTGCTGTCTTTACGAACTCGGCGTCGCCTAACGGCACTATGTCAACGCGACGGCTGGTGAATCGCAGGTACCCGCAGACGAGGTGGGTGACAGCGAGTCAGCGTTCACACCTTCTCCCGACACCAGTGTCTCTGGTTCGTCCGACGTAATACTGTCTGGCGCGTCAGAAATCGTGTTCAATAGTCTTGATTCCGAGGTTGTGTTCCACCTCTACCGCCCAGGCTCATCGATCGATCCGGCAGAAGTGGTGATCCAACATAACAATGAGGTGCTTCCCGCATCCTCAATTTCGGTCTTCGACAACACCGTGCGTGTCAACACAGGGCTGAAGGCCGGTGCGAATGATCTGATCCTCACAGCAAAGGACACTCAGGGCGCCGAGGTCTTCAAAGCGGTAAGACTGTGGGCAGGAAATCTGATGCTGTCCGTCAGTGTCGTAGACGAGAGTGGCAATCCGGTTGATGGCGCACTCGTCACCGCGAGACTCGCAGCTGACAGTAAGGTCTCAGTCTCGAATACCGCGAACGGCGGAACAACGGTGTTCGGCAATCTTCCCGATCGCCCGATTGTCATCGAGGCATTCGCACGTGATGGCAGGTTCGCGTCGATTGAAACAAGCCCGGCGGGTGGGTCTGTTCAGTTGAAGCTTTCGAATCACGCCGACGGCTCGGTCAAGTAAACATCGTACCGCCGTCCCAAGCGGTCGAAACCAGCAAGGGTGACGCGAGAAATTCTCGCGTCACCCTTTTTGGTTTCTTGAACAGATTCTCAGCTTGCAAAACGAAAGCGGTATGCGTTCATTGCGGCAATTCCTCGCCGGTCTGCTCCGCCGCCATGTACCTGGCGTACCAGTCGGGCCAGTTCGCATCGCGCTGTCCGCCTGTGCGCTTTTCATGCTCACCATGGGCTGACTCCGCACGCCGAAACGCGCTCGCAAGGTCGCTTGCGGAGCCGAACGAAATCGCGCCAGGGTCGACGCGCCCGGGAAGCCGAGTAGTGATCTCCTGCAGCAGCCAGCTATTGCCGTCGGGATCGCTGAACAATGCGAGCGAGAAGTAGCTGCGACGCTCGGGATCCAGACCGCTGACCGGCCCGGCCGGGCCGAGGTGGAAGAACTCACTCACTTCAATGCCGGCGGCGACTAACTTGGCGCGGGCGGCCTCAATATCAGAGACGATTAGATAAGTTCTTTGAGCAGAGCCCGGCGCCGCCGACGTTAGGTTGGCACCGAATTGGACTGAGCACGCCGAGCCGTGTGGTGTGAACTGAAACACACCGGAGCCGGGGGGCGTGACGTCCTGGCGCCACCCGAGTTTCCGGTAGAACTCCTGCGCGCGTTCGGCATCCGATACCGGGATGACGATGGCCTCGAGCTTCATGTCGACAGTTGCGACGCTCGCATCAATAGTCGTGTCATTGTTACTGATTTCATGCTTCGGATTTGCCATCTTCTTTTCTCCTTTGCGTTCACCTAAATCGAGTCAGTTTGTTTGAATTGGGCGAACATCCACCCCCTCAATTACTCGGCAAGCACTTGATGCACGAAAGAGACCGCAATCGAACCTTCACCCACAGCTGACGCGACGCGCTTAACGTTGCCACCTCGAACGTCGCCCACAGCGAACACCCCCGGCAGGCTCGTTTCAAGTAAATAAGGTGGGCGAGACAGCGGCCAATTGGCGCGTTCCAAATCTTCCTTTGAAAGGTCAGAACCAGTCTTGATGAAGCCCGCACCATCGCAGGTCACGCACCCTTCAAGCCAGGCTGAATTTGGCACGGCCCCGGTCATAGAAAACAGCGCGGCGATCTCGTGCTTTTCAACCTTTCCAGTCTTGTTATTGCGCCACTCGAGTGCCTCAAGGTGATCGTTCCCAATCAAGCCAATGACTTCAGTATTGGTGCGCGATTCTATGTTCGGGCTTTCTTCGATTCGGCGAATCAGATATCGCGACATGCTCTCAGCCAAACCGTCTGCGCGAACAAGTACATAAACACGGCGCGCGGTTTTCGCCAGAAATACAGCCGCTTGTCCCGCGGAATTTCCACCACCGACGATGACGACATCTTCGCTAGCGCATAACTGCGATTCGAGGTGTGTCGCGACGTAATAGACGCCCGCCCCTTCAAACCGCGACAAATTCTCTAACAGAAGCTTTCGATATTGAGCGCCGGTGGCGATAACGACGGTTCGGGCCGGCACTTTCTCGCCATCATCGAACTTCAACTTATAGGGACGTCGGTCACAAGCTAAGCCTTGAGCGTGCTTCGCAATCAACATCTGTGCGCCGAACTTCTGTGCCTGCGTATACGCGTTTCCGGCCAGTTCACTGCCTGAGATTCCGGTAGCAAAACCCAAATAGTTTTCAATCTTCGAACTGGCGCCTGCTTGTCCGCCCGGAGAATCTGACTCAATCACCAATACGTCCAGACCCTCGGATGCGCCGTACACAGCCGCCGCCAACCCCGCAGGGCCAGCCCCTACGACGATCATGTCGCGCAGGTGCTTTTGATCGATGCCTTCGTTGAAACCAAGGCAATCTACAATCTCCTGATTGCTTGGATTTCGCAGGACGAGTGAACGGCGACAGATCAGCACCGGTAATTCGTCAATCGCCACGTGGAACCGATCCAGTAATTCCTGGACCTCTGCGTCACGTTCGAGATCGATGTACGCATAAGGCTGATAGTTTCGAGTGAGGAACTCCTTAATGCGGAAGGTATCGAGCGAGTGATTCGAGCCAATTAGAACTAAGTCACCAATCCCCCGAGCGATTAATTCGAGTCGTCGCAAGATGAAAGCGCGGAGAAAGATGTCACTGAGTTCGCTATCGGTTTGAACCAGGCCCCGCAACGCCTCGCGCTCTATCTCAATTAGTTCGCTCGCTTCACCAGCACGGATTCGCACGAGTGCACGACGTCCTGAAAGTAAACTCAGTTCGCCGGTGAACATGCCCGGTCCACAAAGGGCAATAAGCTCTTCTTTATTTTCAGAGACTCGATGAAGTTCGAGCCGACCGGAAACAACCACGAAAAACTTGATTCCTGGTGTACCAGGTTCGACGATAGTTTCACCACTCTCAGCCTTTCTTAATAGGCCATGCGCCAGCACCCTCGCTTGTTGCTCGGGCGTAAGCACGGGGAACATTTCGTCAGGAGACGAGCCTGGTAATGGTGGTGCAGATGTTGTTTCCATCAGTGGTCCTTGTTGCAAGAGTTAAACGAGATCACTTGACCACCGTGAGGAGCGGTTTCCCTTTTTCGACGACATATGTTGCGAGCTCCGCCCCGTTTCCGCTGCCAACGTTCTTTGCGGTATGGATCACTCCGGCCGGACGAACAAAACGTCGCCGGGCTTGACAGTCACTGTCTTGTCACCGATCTGATACTCCAGTGTGCCTTCGAGGACATAAATAATCTCTTCGCCCGGATGCGTGTGCCTGGGGAAACCCTTCACCGGTGGCATCCACCGGGGTTTCTCCGCTCTCCTTATTGAGAGCCTGCCATGCGTCGTTCCGGCGCTACGAGCTCGTCGACGATCCAGCCCGCGCGGTGCACCTCGCGCGCGATCGTGAGGGCAAAGCGAATGTCTGTGCTGAGCGCCCTCCCGGCCGCTCCGCTGTAGGCCCAATCGCTCGCCATCCCCTCCTCGTTGGAGTCAAAGATGAGGCCAACGATAGCGAGTTTTCCGTTGAGCGTGGCACTTCCCGAGTTGCCGCCTGTGATGTCGTTAGTCGTGACGAAATTGACCGGCAGGTTGCCGTACTTTGCGGTGAAGGTGGCCTCGCCAAGCTTCTTGCGCCATTCGAGGAGGGCCGGCGGCATGGCGAACTCACCTTGATTATTCTTCGCGCGTGACAGTGCGAACATGTCAGCGAATTTCGTCGTGAAGCGTACCGGTTTTCCAGCTGCATTCCGGTAACCGGCCACGGTGCCATAGGTCACGCGCAGGGTGAAGTTTGCGTCAGGGTACAAGGTCTGTCCCTTCCATAATGCGAGCCCGCGTGCGAACTTCGCGCGGTGCTGGGCGAGCGTCTCGTTGAGCACGCGAATGCGAGCGCGTTGCTCCCGTAACGTTGGCAGCAGATTCCGCGCGAAGACGACGGCTGGATCGGTAGACGATTCGATCGTTGCCACCGGCGCCTCGATGAGCGCCTTTGCGCGCTTCGAGCGTTGTGAGCTTCGATCCACGCAGGAGATTTCGTGCCAGCGTTCGTGCATCCTTCGGGCCGGTGGCCTGACCCTGCAAAGTCTTCACTGCAGGAATTCCCGGAGGCGAAAGCGCGAGCGCCTTTTCCAATCCGAGCGTAAGAACATCTTCTTCGAGCTCGGGAATCACCGGCTCTTCGTCGAGGAGCGAGCGGCGCAAGTCGGGCCAGTTTCGCTCCTGGAACTGCGGCTCGCGGTCGCGATCGGAGGCCTTGGCCCGCTCGATCGCGAACTCATAGAGGCCGGCGGCGTAGCCCACCGCCGACGCTTTCTCAATCCACGCAATGGCCGAGTCGAGATCGGCGTTCGCCTCAACATCCGTGGCGTAGAGACGCGTGTGATCCTCGAAGAGCGTGGAATACTCTCGCTTCAACTCAGGCTTACTCTGAACAAACGTCATGAACTGTCGCTCGCGCGCCTGTTGCTGCGCGACGATATCACTCGACTTCAGCGCTGCCAGCACGTCCTTCGAGTACTTGAGAGAGTTCGACAGGCTAAAAATTTGCTCCTGCAACAGCACCTGATAGTCAGGCTTCATGGCCGCGTACTTGCGCAGCAACGCTAGTTCGGTTTCGAGCTCACTAATCTGGCTCGGCATGCCGTTCTTAAGGTTATAAACGGCCGAGTTGCTTATTCGGTACCGATTCGTATTCCCCGGGTTGCCCGAAACGAGCGTCAACTCGCCCTCTTTCACTCCTTGCAAGCTCACGCGCAAGTAATGCGCTGGCTGATAGGGCACGTGTGCGGTGTTGTACTCACCGTGGGAGCCATCCTTCCCAACATATGCCCGCATGATGGAAATGTCCGACACGTACCTTGGAAACCGGAAGTTCATCTCATCGCCACCAAAGTAGCCAAGCTGTTTCTCGGGCGCGTAGACAAGGCGCACGTCGTTGAAATCCTCGTAGATGATGAGCTGGGACCAGGCACCGCTGTTGAAGTCGACGACATCACAGGTGAAGTTGGCGCCCTTCTCCTGCTTGCACGCGCGCTCGAGGTCGGACCGCTTCGCCTGCCGTACCTGTTGAATCTCGGCGATCGACATCCCTGGCTTGACATCGGCGTTCAGCTCCGCGGTCACGTCTCGAGTGCTACGCTCGATTTGCATACGGAACCCTTTGCAGGCTAGTTCCTCGGCAGGAGCCTTCGCCGTGAACCCTTGCTCGATCAGATTGTCTGCTTTGCCCTTGTTCTGCTCGGCCAGCGTCGACGTTCGGATGCAATCGAGAGCTACATGGTGATTCGTCAAGACCAGACCGTTCGCTGATGCGAAAGTGCCAGTGCCGCCGCCTCCACTAGTGACGATGCGTACCGGAGCAAACCGCAGCCGCTGAACTTCGGCTGGCGTCAGCCGAACGCCGTGCTTCTGAGCGATCGTGTCGAGAGGCAGTTGATCGATTCGCCACATGCCTTCGTCGGCGGCCAGCGTCGCGAGGCCAGTAGCAAACATTAACGCAATGGTCCATCTTATCCACATGCCGGTAGCTCCCTGCTTCATTGCGATTGACACGAAGCAATCTAACGAATTCGCGATCACCTGCGGCGCGAGTCGTTGATCGTTGAATCTCGTGTGGTTTAGCTCCTCAGTTCCAGTGTTTGGGCCTGGCACAAGCCAATTTTTACGGGAATGAGCGAAAACAAACTCCCGTTGCATGCCGTTGTAAGCGGCATAGCCCTCAGGCACGCTTCTGTGCACGCGCCCGCAGCCTGCGAATCGACCCTACGTCCCAGATCTCCGTCCTTGCCATCTTCAACCATCGCCGGAGCGGTGTTATCTTGATCTCCGAAGCTTCTCCAAACTGAGTCTGCGCCGCCCTGAACTTCCCGATCGACTTCAGGACAGGATCACCAAAAGCCTGACCATTCCAGAAGAGCAGTAAAACGCCGCCTTTGGCAGGGACATTGTAGCCAACCACCGGCGTGTCTCCGAGGAACCACACGGGAGCTCCGTGCCAGACCTTGGATGTGGCATCGGGAAGGGCACGTTCGATCTCTGCGCGCAGTTTTCTACAAACTGACGCCTCGGCTGCCGGCTGCGCTGCGTCGTACGCAGCGATGGAAACTGGAGTCTCACCATTCTTCGAGGTCTGCTTCCGTTTCATGTCCAAGCTCCTTTCGGTGGCGGCGATTCGCGAAGCGGATGATACGGTTGTAAAGACCGCTTGCCAAACCTTAACTGAACTATTTCGCGCTTCCAAAGACGCCTATGCCGCTCCTGCCGGAGCTCGATCGATTGCTAGTCAGAACTATAAACATCCGGCTCCTCAGAAACCGCGGCAGTCATAGCCCTGGGCAATTGTAGTCACGGTGTCAGTAGCCCGACTGTGAGGGAGGGCTTGCGAGGGCTTGTACGACGCTTGTGTGTCGCGAGCCCTCCCTCACGGTCGGGCTACTGACACCGACCGAGGTGGAGCGCGCGTGACACTGTTACAGTGGACTAGTGTCAGTAAGCTTGCGAATGATACTTTAGTTGACATAAACGATTTGTGCATCCAGTTACGGAAGCATTAAGGCCTATGAAATATTTGCCTGGGCCCAACGACTACTTCGTCCAAAGACAAGGAGGAATCAGGCGTGCGAGCCATCACCAGCTTCATTACTCTCAGTGCAATCACATCAGTGTTCATGCTTGGAGGGGGTACGGTTCACGCTCAGTCGTGGCAGCCACCAACTGAATCTGAGCGCTGTCCTTCGAAGTGGGGTACCGGCGATCAGCGAGGTTCCGGTAATCACATGAAACCGGAAAGTGTCTTGCGCGCTGTGAGGCTGATCAAGTCTGGCGAAGTGATCGAATTGGGGCACGTACTCAGCTCGTCGATGCCGTTCTTTGGCACGCGTCGCTTCGATGTCCATACCAAGCGCACTTTCATGAATCCGCAGGCGAATCGACGTGGCAGCAACGAAGAGCTCGTCGTCGGCGAAATCGGTCAGGTGGGCACGCAATTCGACGGCTTCGCGCACCAGACGATCGGTGACAGCATGTACAACTGCTTCAAGGTTGGCGATGTCTCGACCCGCAATGGCTTTGAAAAGCTGGGCATTGAGAACGTCGGTGCTCTAATTACCCGAGGAGTACTCATTGATATCGCCGGATTGAAAGGGGTAGAGACCCTTCCCGACACTTACGAAATCACCGTGCAGGACATCGAACAGGCTCTTGCCAGACAAAAGATGAAGCTGCAGGCGGGCGATGCAATCATATTGCACACGGGATGGGGCAAACTCTGGGGCAAGGACAATGCACGCTACACCAAAAACTGTCCTGGCATCGGTGTTGCCGCTGCCGAGTGGCTTGCCAGACAAGACCCGATGCTGGTTGGAGCCGACAACATCGGGGTCGAAGTCTCTCCCAATCCCGATCCAAAACTCTCCCTGCCCATTCATCAGGTCATGCTGGTTGTGAACGGCATTCACCTGCTCGAAAACATGAAGCTGGACCAGCTTGTGGCAAAGCGGATTCAGGAGTTTGCTTTGATCGTGCAGCCATTGAAAATCCAGGGGGGCACAGGCTCTACTGTTGCGCCAGTAGCTGTTCACTGAGGCAGTGTCGAGCGTCAAAATCTCAATCTGCGACGCCTCGGCCTGCGCTTGCCAACTCTTCAGGAGGAGTATGACTGTCATATCCAAACCTGGATCGCATTGGATACACGTCGCGGCCTTGAGCGATGTCCCGATGGGCGAGTCGAAAGCTGTCAAGCTCGACGAAGGGCGCAGCGTCGCTCTGTTCAACGTCGATGGCCGAATCTATGCGACCGACAACCAATGCCCTCATATGGGTTATCCGTTGACTCGTGGTGCCGTCCGGAACGGCATTCTCACCTGTGACTGGCACGGTCGGAGCTTCGATCTCGAGGGCGGAGGGTGTTTCAATTACGAATGCGACGATCTGCAGACCTTCCCCGTTGACGTTCGACAGAATGAAATCTGGATTCAGCCTGGAGACCCGCAATACAAACGGCGAGATGAACATCTCCGGCTGCTCTGGGAAGGGCTGTTGAGCGAAGATCGCTGGACTATATCCAAGGCGATTGCCCTCCTGCTCAAGGGAAATGTCCCTGAAGAGGAGATCGTCGAGATGCTGCTTCGGCACGTCGGCCGGCAAATCGCCAGTTCGGAGGACGAGAACGGGAATGGCGGTGCGGCCGTGGCCCGGCTGATAAACGGGCTAAAAGTAGGACGGCGATATCAGGACGCCGACCGGCTGATGGTACTCGCGACTTCGGCTTGCTCGATAGCGGGTAAGGCCGCCGAACGGCTCGAAGTCGTGCCGCTTACCGGGATCGGTGTCGTGGAACGACATCGATCGATGGACGCGGATCTTCTCCATGATGGCCAGGCCGGACGCATCGAGCGTTCTCTCTTCACAGCTCATCATCTGCATCATGAGGACAAAATTCTGCCTCTCCTCTATGAATGCGCTGTCGAACCGTACTTCATCGGCTTTGCCGATAATCTGTTAGCGCTCGGCTACGTCGCGGAGATCATCGAGACTTTTGGGTGGGAGCGGTCATCGGAACTTGTCTTCAACCTGAGCGCGAAACTGCTCGGGCGCCGGCGAGGCGAGCCGGAGCGCTTTCGCCGCGACGCCGTCGCCCTCATGACTTCCATAGTCCCGTCCATCGAGGCGACGAACCCCGCTACGAACCGCGTGATCGAATACAACGAAGATGAGCTCGTCAGCGCATTGCTGAGCGTGAACATTCACAAATCATTTGAAGCTGTGAGCGCTGCGCTCGAGGCGGGTGTGAAACTGGATCGTCTGATCACGACGCTGGTGCTGCTGGCGGCGGATCGGATGGCCCGGACGCCGGTGAACGTCGACGCCGGCTGGGAAGTATTGACGACGGAGCTCAACCTTGCTGCGTCGCTGCGCACTGCAGCGCGACACGGCAGCAGTCACGTGGCCGCGAAAGGGCTCTTCCATGCTGCCTGGCAGATTTTCGCCGACCGCTGGCTCAACATCCCGGCCCGTGCGCTGTCCGCGCCAATCGGCGGTGAACAGCTCGACGTGCCCGACGAAGAGACAGGGGTGAGAGTGATTCTTGAATCCATAGCGTCACTCAATGTCCAGGACGTAGGCCGGCTGGTGCTGGAGTATCTGAATGCAGGATACTCCGGGGACCGTTTGCTCCATGAGATGGGGCGAGTAATGCTCTGGGATGATACCAACACAAAGGTCTTACCCACGCTTCGCACCGTGCTCGAAGAATGGGAGCGTTCGAGCGGGTCAGACCGCGCGCTCGGCGCCGGACATCCCGCCCGGTACCAGCTTATCGTCGGCCTTGCTCGCTACGCCACGGACATTCGTACGAATAAAGACAGCGGGTCCGCTACGAACACCGCCATGCGCTTTGCAGAAGGAAAGACGACAGTCGAGGTGTTTGAAGAGTGAAGTGAAACAGGGAGCATTCCATGTCGAACACACAATCCAACTTCGTAAAGGTGGCTGAACTTAAGGACGTCTCAGAAGGCACTCCCAAAGCGGTTAAAGTAGACGGACGGAGCATCGCTCTCTTTCAGCACGAGGGCAACTTCTACGCAACTGACAATCAGTGTCCGCATATGGGGTATCCGTTGACGCGCGGGCGAGTACGGAGTGGCGTCTTGACCTGTGACTGGCATGGGTGGAGCTATGACATGAAAGGCGGAGGATGTTTCACAGGCGGATGCGATGACCTTGCTACGTTTCCCGTGGAGGTGCGGGATAGTGCAATCTACATCGACGTACGCAGTGGTGGCTCCAAGCCTAAGGATGCCCACTTTCTCCTGCTAAAAGAAGGACTGTTGAGCGCGGACAACTGGACGCTTTCTAAAGCGATCGCAATCATGCTTGCCAGAGGAGTGTCCGAACAAGAGACATTGAAGCGCGTAATGCAGCACATGGGCAGGCACATCGCTACGGAGAGCGGAGCTAACGATGGTGGCCGCGAGCTTGCCCTGATGGTCAACGGTGTGAAGGTCGCGCGTCACTACGAGCCGGATGACCGCCTGATTCCGCTTATGATGGCGGCGACAGGAGCTTCGGGGCGAGCAGGTGATCGACCGGCAGTTCAGCCGCTGCCGCCGCCAGTAACGTGGAATAAGCTTGAAGGCTGGATCCGCGTCTTTTCATTCGACAAGACCTGGGAAGGCATCGAGAAGTGCCTGATCACTGCACGCCGGCTGGGTGGACACGACGAGAAGATCGTTCCGCTGCTTTATGAATGCGCAGTCGAACCGTATTTTCTCGGTCACACGATAAACCTGCCGTTTCTCGGGTATCTTGCGGAATTGCTCGAAGAGTTCGGATGGGATCAGACCGAAGAGCTGGTCTGCAATCTCGCAGCGAAGATACTCGGACGGGATCGCGGTGCGCCGGAAGAGCTTCGTCTCGCGGCGATCAAGATGTTCGAACCCATCAATGCTCTTATCGATGAACTGGCCTCGACATCGCACTCTGATCAGGCTGTCGCGTACGATGAAGCGGCCTTTGCCAAAGACCTGGTGAGCGGCGATCTGGCTCAGACGTTCGATGCAATCTCGAATATGCTCAGGGCAGGCGTAGAGATCGATCGACTGGCGACGACAATGGTCCTCCTGGCCGCGGACCGCATGGCCCGGACCCCGGCGAACATGAACCCCGGCTGGGGAAGTCTGAACCACGAGCTGATACTCTCATCCTCGGTTCGAACTGCTCTGCGCTATGGCGGCTACAAAGTAGGGGCCAGGGCGCTCTACCACGCCGCCTGGCAATTCTTCAGCGATCGCTGGCTCAACATCACGCCCCGTTCCCTCACCGAGCCTCTGATCACTGTCAAATCGGATGCGTCGAACGAAGACACAGCTCTCCGGGCGGTGCTCGACTCAATCGAGACGGTTCAGGTTGGCGACGTTGGACGTCACACGCGCGAGTATCTGAATGCCGGCTTCTCAGGTGATCGTCTGTTACTCGAGATGGGGCAGTCCATTCTCAAAGACGACAACGGTTGGAGCCTTGTGCACGCGCTGAGGACTGTGTTTGACGAGTGGAAACGGTGCGAAGGACATCCTGCCCGTAACCAGTTGTTGATCGGTCTCGCCCGCTGGGCCACGGATGTGCGCAGGCGCGCGGGCAGTCAATCCGCCGCGCAGACCGCGCAACGATTCGCGCGCGGCCAGACGGCTGTCGATTTGTATGAGTCGTGATTCGGAACGTGTCAGTAGCCCGACCGTCGAGGGAGGGCTCCGGTCGAACTCTATCACCGCACGACGGTCGGACGTCGCGTAGACCCTCTGGCCTCGCCCACGGTCTCGGGCTCGTATCTGACAGCCGTCGCGTCACGGACGACCTCTCGCTCAATCCGACGCTTCGAAAGTGCAGACGAAGATGCCGCTCGCGCCATAAGTCGAGTTCGATCCTAAAGCGTCATCGTGGCTTCGGCGACCGGCGTTACGTAACCGCCTACCTCGATCCCCTCTGCGCCTTGTTCGCCGTGCAGCTGAATGTGAAGAAAGCTTCGGCGGCCCATCTTGGTCCCTTGTTCGCTGACAAAGCGCGTGCCCGCACTGCCCGGAGCCAACCCGTGGCTTAGCATGTATGCGGCGAGCGGTCCGGTTGCACTACCCGTCGCCGGATCTTCGATGATCCCGTATTCTGGGGCGAACATGCGGGAATAAGCTCCGGTCGGCGTCGGCGCGAAGATGAACACAAGCACCGGCCCTGGCATCCCATCCTTGAGCGTCTCCAGGCCCTGAAGATCGAGCCTCGCCCGATCAACCACTTCCTTATCCTTAACGCCGATAAAAATGGTCGGATTGCCAGCACTCAGAAGCTGAGGGGGGATCTCGAGCAGGTCACTCTGCTCCAGCCCGAGCGCCTGCGCGCACTGCTCCCTGTCAAAAGTCCTTCCGTAGCTGATCGGAGGAGTGGTGAGCCAGATCAGCGGACGCTCCCCCGGCTCGACGCGGATAGGCACCGGGCCGACTTTTTCCTCAAGGATGAACCGTTCGGCGTTTCCGGGGATGAAACCCTCATCGAGCAACACGAAGCTCGTGCCGATCGTCGGGTGACCGGCGAAAGTCAGTTCCCTGGTCGGGGTGAATATACGAACATTGGCCGCGCAGTCCGCACGAGTCGCTGGGCTGACGAAAGTCGTTTCCGAAAGGTTCATCTCTCGGGCGATCTTCTGCATTGTCGCGTCGTCGAGGCCGGACGAGTCCGGGAAGACGGCCAGGGCGTTACCTTCCAACGGTGCTCTGTAAAAACGTCCACTACTCGGTAGCGGTATGAGCGAATGCTGTTCATATCTCCTCGCAATTTCTTCTGAGCTGCCGAAGTCACTTCGATGAATAGATGCCGCGGTCGGTCGATTTTAGTGACGGCCCGTTATTCTCAGGCGGTCCGTGGCAGGCCCAGGTCTTCATAAATTGTTCCGCTGATCGGCACGCGCCCGATGAATGCCGTCGCAAGCCCGTATTCGGGATCGGCGAACGCCTGCATTCCGCTCGCTCCGGCGTGGCCGAATGTTCTAGTCGAGGCGTGCGGCCCATAGCGTTCCTGCAGCTGTTCGGGTGTGCGTCTGCGATTCTGAATATCCAGGTTCGGCATCGTCACGCCTTCGGGCAGCGCCAGATTCAAGCCCAGCCCCCAGATGCCCATGTAACCGATGCCGGACTTCGGCGTGGTCATCGCCTCGACCGTCTGCGGCGAAAGGATGCGCTTGCCGTTGATCGCACCACGTCCAATCAGCATTTCGTAGAACTTCGCCAATTCGCGTGTTGGCCCGATGCCGCCGCCCGCCGGCTGACATTTCACCACCTCCGCTTCCGAGTCCATGTAGGAAGAAGCAAATCGGCCTTCTGCCTTGTAGGCGCGATAGCGTTCGAGCGGCATTCCGCACCACGAATCGGACATGCCGCACGGCTCGAACACTTCTTTGAGGATGACCTCTTTGAAGTCGCGCCCGTACAAGCGGCGGCAGATTTCAGCAATGACGATAATGCCCGCCGGGTTGTAGCCAGGACCGAGGCCGGGTGGCGGCAGCTTGGCATTCGCTCCAGCACGCGATAAGGTTCGCGCGGCGCTTTGATGATCTTGCTCACTAGTTCCTCGAATGTCGGCGGCAGATTCGTCGGCCCGGCATAACCGCCCAGATGCGCTGTGTGCGTCAGCAAGTGGCGGATGCGCACCTTCTCTTTGTCGTTTGCGCCGAATTCGGGAATGTACTTCGTCACTCTATCGTCGAGATCGAGTTTGCCACGCTCCCACAGTTTCAGCAGGCAAACGCAGGTCGCAGGCTTGACTGCGGAAGCCCAACTCACCAGCGTTGCAGGCGTGTAAGCCACGCCGCCGGTTGTTTTGCCCCAGGCGACATCGGCGATCACTTTGCCTTCGAGCGAAAGATAGAACTGCCCGGCGCCGCCATTGGCCGCCGCCTCTTCAATCAATTTCGTCGTGCTGGGCAGCCTGCCTTTGATGGCGGCGAGGTTGTTTGCAGAGGATTGTCCAGGCTTCGCCGACACTGCGCTGGCGAATGCGGCAGCGCCCAATGAAGCCACTGCGCCGGACAGCCATCGGCGTCGCGTCAAGGTGATCGTCGCCTGCAATCAATGAAGGTTCTGCTGGCATTATCTTTTCTCCGTCGCTGCTATTGGGAAAGTCGGGCCCGGATGTGCATACAGCTCAATGATCGTCCGCATCCGTTAGACCGTCAAGAATGAAGCTACGTCATCAGTCAATAACAAGGCCCGCGGCCTTGTCTCGCTACATTCTCGAGCGCGTAGTCGCAGCTGCACATATCCTCGCAGGGTCGGTTCCACAACTTATCCCGATGTGTTTCAATTCCAGTCGTCGAATGCAATGCACGTTTGCTCGCAATGAGACAGCTGTTACCCGGCATGCCGGAAATCCCAATCATTGATATCACTCCGCTAATCAGGCGATCGGTGACTGCAACGTGAGGTCGCGAGCGAGATCGGCAGGGCATGTCGTGATTTCGGGTTCTTCTACATTATCGGTCACGGCGTGGACGAGGACCTGCAGCAGCGTCTGGTGGAGCTGAGTCGCGAGTTCTTTGAACAGGACATGGCAGCGAAAATGAATATTGCCATGGCGCGAGGAGGACGAGCGTGGCGCGGTTATTTTCCGGTTGGTGGCGAATTGACCTCCGGAAACCCGACGTGAAGGAGGGCATCTACTTCGGCGCGGAGCTGGGCGATGACGACCCTCGAGTAATGGCCGGAACGCCACTTCACGGAGCGAATCTCTTTCCCGCGACGATACCCGGATTTCGTGAAACGGTAATGGAATACATGGATGCGATGACAGCGCTAGGCCACGTCCTGATGCGTGGAATCGCTTTGAGTCTAGGGCTCGATGATGTCTATTTCCTGAAGCGCTACACCACGAATCCGTTTGTGCTCTTTCGTATTTTCAACTACCCCGCGTCGGAGAAAGGGGACAATGGGGTGTAGGTGAGCATACCGATTACGGCTTGTTAACTATTCTGAAGCAGGATGACGCCGGAGGGCTCGAGGTGAAATCAGGCGGCAAGTGGATCGATGCGCCACCTGTCCCAGGTTCCTTCGTGTGCAATATAGGCGACATGCTCGATCGCATGACTTCGGGAGCTCTATCGCTCCACGCCGCATCGTGTGCGCAACCTGAGCGGACGCGACCGATTATCGTTCCCTTTCTTTTTTGATCCAAGTTTCGACGCCGTAGTCGATGCTCTCCCGCTCGAGAACGCCCCAATTGGGTCACATCCCAGAGCGATGATCGAAATCAACGATGGGATCGCTCGAGCGTACACGAATTTCGAGGAACGTATGGTGAGTACTTGCTCAACAAGGTCTCGAAAGTCTTCCCGCAACTTCGACGAGACGTCCTGGATTGATTGAAGTCTGACCACTTGTCCTCGAAGCACAGTCGTGACGCGTAGTCGCAGAAATTCTCTCATATCGCTTTCCACCGCTGGCTCGACATATACCGAGTAGGGATTGCCTCTCATCGAATTGAATTGAGATTCAATCAGGTCGCTCCGCTGCTTCCGGATCTAGCGAGAAGACAAATAATGATCCTCCCGCAATGCATCTCGCCATCAGAGAAACGAGCACAATCGTCAACAACTAACTAACGCTCCAGAAATTGTCAACAGAGACTCTGCTCTGAAAAGTCCGGCATGAACCAAGAACGAAAGCAGTCGACTGACCATCACAGACCTCCGCAGTATTGTCCGCTCATTGCCATCTGGTTACTGGCAACTACATGGCCAATCGAGGAGAGGTCTCACGCTAGAATCAGGCTCCGGCTCGCCCACAACTCCTCACTGAGGCTGCTAATGGCTAAGACTCGATGTCCGGCCTCGACAAAACCCCAGCCGGGCGGCTGCCTGTCGAGTACAAAGACAGTCTCTTGTCGTATTCTGATCTCGCATTCCACGACATTGCTCTAGAGCATCTTCTTCTGTTCGGTCCGTATCCTGCTTACCTGATCTCGATTGTGACAGGGTTGCTTGCCTGACCCGCTCGGAAGACAACGACCTGATGGATACCTGGAGCGATCCCGGCTGGTAATCCTATATTGAACTGATTGAGGCCCGTGTAACCCGGTGCTCGCCCGGCGTAGAACACTATCACCGCGTTGCCGTCCATTGTTGCGCTGACCGATGAGGCGACGTTGCCGTTCTGGTCGGTAGCATCGGCTCCCAGGCCGGTGCCAAAAAGGCGATGATGTTTGGACTGCCATTCATCTGCGTCGCTGAGAATGGCGCACCTGCAAAGGTGATTCCGTCGAGTGCCGCTGCGGGTCCGCTACCGGTAAGATTGAGCGTGAATAGTGCCGGCGCTACCAGCTTGAGCTCAAACGCGCCTGTCGAGATGCGACCATCGGATGCGCGAACCTGCACTGTCACGGGTCCCGCTGCAGTTTGCGCAGGTATCTGATAGTTGACCTGGCCGGATGAGACAAAGAACAATGGCGCGCTGCGAGCAATACCCAATCGATCGATGATCTCGACTGTCGTTCCTCCGAGTTCGGTCGGCAACGGCTGAGTTGCTGCGTTTGCAGTTGAGGTGGCCAGTCCTGTGCCAAAGGCAGAGGCAATCGAACGTTCAGCGATAGTCGTTGCAGTGAAGCTGGCTGCCGAAACCGTAGTGGCTGTGTTGATAGAGTAAGCCTGGTTGATGTTTGTTGCACCCAGACCTTGAACCGTTGCTCCGCCTGGCAGATATACCGTGTTGTTGATGACTGACGCGAAGATGCCATGTTTTGCGACCGGCATTGGAGGCAACACAGTCCAGGAATTGTTCAGAGGATTGAAGACCTCAACCGAATCGAAAATCTGCGGTATCTCGCCTCCGATAACATAGAGTTCACCGTTCACCGCGGCCGCGCCGATTCCTGAGCGACCTGTAGGCATGTCTGGTAACACGGTCCAAATGTTAGTTGCCGGGTCATAGACCTCAAGTGCAGAGGCCGCTTCTGCGCCGGGCCGACCACCAGCCACATAGAACTTCCCATTGATGACGGCTCCGCTGGTGTGATTGCGGGGGACGTTCATCGGCGCCAACATAGTCCATTGATTTGTCGCGGGATTGTAGACCTCAACCTCTCGCTGACTACTTCCCGGGCCATCACCGCCGGCAACGTAGATCCTGCCATCGATCACCGCTACTGCCGGTGTATTCCCGTGTTGGAAGTTCATCGATGCAACTTCTGTCCACTGGTTCATGTCCGGGTTGTAGGAGAAACAGCGATTCGACGTGCCGCCAAAAGCAAATATCCGGTTTCCGACTGTCGCGGCGGCATTGTGATTGGTTGCAATCGGAAGTGTCGCGACGCTTGCCCAGGTGTTCGAAGCTACGTCATATGCCTCGACGAGATTGGTTGAAGCGCCGTTCGAGAAGAACCCGGCGATGACGTAGACCTTGTTGCCGAGAACAGCGGTAGAGACCTCCTGCCGCATCGATGGCATTGGTGCGAGCGTTTGCCAGCTGCCGCGGCTCTGGGCTTCGACCTGCGGTCTAAGAAGGAACAGGATCAAAAACAAGGCCCAACAACAGTTGTGTTTCATTGATCATCACTACCTGTCTCCCACTTTGTGTCTGATCAATTGTATCCCGCAATGTCTGTTGTTCAACTGAGAACGGCACCCGGAGAGCGCCAGGCTGAAGCTTGGCGCGTGGAGTTTCGACATACTTTGGAATACCCGTTACGCCGGAGGCGTCAAAGATCGTAGCCAGGGGTTGAGTCTTCGAAACCCCTGGTCCCATTTGTGAGAAAGATTGCATCCCGGAGGGATGCGAGAAACGGATATGCTGAAACGTGTCGTCGTTTCTCGCATCCCTTATATGTGTTTTGAGCGGGGTGGAGGTTTGGAGGAGGGCGGCAGCCCCTCCTCCAATCATCCTCGTAGAGACGCCTTCGGGACTGACTAATAGAATGGACACGATGAGGCCGAAGGTGCAAATTAGGCTCCGAACCGCGCATCGTCCCGTTACGAATATCGCACCCGACCGCGTGACGGTTAACGGAGACTTTCGAACGGGACGAAGCGATTCGGTTGAAACGCATCACTCAGATGTCGTCTCTTGAAGACTCAATATAAGGCTTGCGCCGACCGAATCCAAGCGTGGTCTCAGCAGAATCGCGATGGAGGTGGAACAAATGAAGAGCGAGACCAGTGAGTTGGCAGCATTGATCGGATGGGACTGGGCAGATCAGTCACACGAAGTACGTCTGCAAACAGATTCGGGAGAGCTCGAGCACTACAGGATCAGTCAGGACCCGAATGCTCTACACGAATGGGTTCACAAGCAACGTGAACGATTTGGGGGCAGGAAGATTGCGATAGCCATAGAGCAGAGACGGGGAGCGGTGGTCTACGCTCTGATGACCTATGACTTCGTAGTGCTTTATCCGATCAACCCAAAATCACTTGCGAGATTTCGGGAGGCACTTCGACCGAGCAAGGCCAAGGATGACCCGACAGATGCGGATTTGTTGCTCGAACTGGTAACCAAGCATCGAGACAGGCTCAGAGCGTGGAATCCAGAAGATGAAGCAGGGCGAGAGCTTCGAATGATGGTCGAGTATCGACGCAAGCTGGTTGATGAGAGGACACGGCACACCCAGCAATTGACGGAGTGGCTTAAGTCATATTTTCCGCAGGCTTTGAAGTGGGCTGGGGATCTGGATGAGGTGAAGGCCTGCGAATTTCTTGAAACCTGGTCCAGTTTGGATGAGATGAAAGCGGCCGGTCCCGATGTCCTGAGGAAGTTCTTTTCACACCAGGGGCGCTGGCATAAGACAATCCAGAGGCTGCTGCGGGAAATAAGTAAGTCGAGAACGCTAACAACTGACGGTGCCGTTGTCCGGTCAATGGTTATGATGGTTCGAACGACAGCCCGAGAAGTGAGATTGCTTAGCGAGTCAATCAATGAGTTCCAAGAGCGAATTGAGCAGCTGTTTGCCTTGCACCCGGATCAAGACCTCTTCGCGAGCTTTCCTGGTGCTGGAAAGGTCCTGGCACCGCGATTGTGTGCAATCATGGGAACAGACCGGTCCCGATATGCATCACCTGAGGAGGTCCAAGAGTTCTCCGGAATCGCTCCAGTCACAGAGCGAAGCGGGAAATCAAACTGGGTGCACAGAAGGTTCGCCTGTCCACAGTTCTTCCATCAAACATTTGTGGAATATGCCAAGCAGTCCATTCGGCAATCGGAATGGGCGAGAGCATATTACAAAGGCTGCCGCAACCGTGGCACAAGTCACAACGCTGCACTCCGGGCTCTGGCTTTCAAATGGATTCGGATAATCTACCGCTGCTGGATGGACAGAGTTCCTTACAACGAGCAGACCTACCAGACAGCACTAATACGGCATGGGTCACCGTTGGCAAGAAACATTAATGGCGCCGCACTTCCGGCTTGAAGGCTAGGAGTGCGCGACCAGTGATTTTTGGTTTGACAAAACATCTCAGATGTCTCCGGGATGCAATTGGTCAATCGAATCGATCCAGGGGTTTCGAAGACTCAACCCCTGGCTACGTTCTCGCACCGCTCCGCGGTGATTGCGCTGCAGACTCAGCTAAAGGCCGGTGCGACTTCTTCGACGCGCTTCCTCGCCGACGGGCTGAGGTCACCCAGCGTTGCGAGAAACTGTTCGTGGGTCATGCCCGAGCCCAAATACGTCCAGCGGTTCGCCTGAAGCTGCGCCTGTCGGAACTGAACCTTCTCCTCTTCGTTCAACTCGCGTCCGGTCGCTCGCGTGAAAGCATCGAGGTCAAACTCGACCTGCTGCGTAAGCCCCGAGTCGATAAGGCCGCCGATCTCGAGGTATTCCTCGACTACCGCGTCGATCTCGAGGGCGCTTCGCCCTTCGGCCAGCGCGTCGATCATGAGCGTGTCGAGCTTGGTGTGCTGCGCCTCCTCCATCCAGTGATGCTTGAGCAAGCTCTTGAACTGCGGGTCGAGTTCCTGGTCGTCTCGGACGCTGTCAATGTAATGACGTTGTGTCATCCACTCGATGTGCAGGATCACGAGTGCGACCGCCAGAGTGTCATGCGCCAACACGGCCTGGCCGATCTCCTCGGGCGGTCCTATGACCGCGTGCGTCGTGCCGAAGCCGCGCTCGAAATCCTCACGGAAGCGCCTGAATAAGTGGATGTGCTTGGCCTCTTCATTGGCGAACTGCAGCAGAGCGCGCACGCGATAATCGTCTTCATGGAGTTGAAGGCGGGCGTGGTCGAGGACGAAGGGGAGTACGAACTCCTCGACCAGGCCAAAGATGTAGAGGTAAGCGTTCCCCCTGATCTGGTTCAGGGTTCGCCTCTCATCAGACGTTAAGAATGAAAGCTGCTCCACGCGCGCCAGCGACTCCGGCATGAACGGCTTCGTGAAGTCGAGTCTCTTGTCTTCGTTGATGAGGTCTTCGACGCGCCAGTGGATCTTCTCAGATGCTCCCAGCGCCGCCTGATACGTGTATTGCTGATTCATAACAACCCTCCTTTAGTTACCTGAATTCTTCCTACGAGTAGTATCTTCTCGTCGGGCGAGAGTATCTGAGAATCGAGCTAACGAATCTATGATTGAGACTCCAGGAGTATTGATTGAAACCCCAGATCTGATGACATCAGCGCCACGACCGAAAGGAGCGTGAACGAATGGACGTTCTTTCCGATGTGTTGCGTGTGGTTCGCCTGACAAGCGCCGTGTTCTTCACGGCCAGGTTTTCCTCGCCCTGGTCTATTGAATCCCCGCCTCCGGATCAGCTCGCGCGGTCCTTGAGGCTGCGTGCTGAGAGCATCGCGCTGTTCCACGTACTGGTCGAGGGGCAGTGCTGGATCTCTATGGAAGGTTACGCACCGCTCAGGATGGAAGCGCGTGATGTCATCATCTTCCCGCATGGCGATGCGCACGTCATGAGCAGTCACATAGGCGCAAGGCCACGGGCAATAGGCACCCTGCTGCCGTCCCAACCCTCGGAGGAGATACCGCAGTTGGACTACGGCGGAGGCGGAGAAACCACGCGCTTCGTCTGCGGGTATCTCCACTGCGACCAACGCTTCAATCCGTTGACTGGGGCGCTGCCGACCATGCTCTACGTCTGTGGTCGAGATAGGCAAGGTGAGCCGTCTGTAGTGGAGACGACCAGGCGCCCCGGCGTCGTCCTGATCGATGCAGATGGCTGGCTCGCGAGTACCCTCCGGCACACTATCGACGAGTCCGACGGGACGCAGCCGGGCAGCTTCACGATGCTGGCTCGATTGACCGAATTATTGTATGTAGAGGTACTGCGGCGTTACATGCAGCACCTTCCTTCGGAGCACACAAGCTGGCTGGCCGGTGTGAAAGACCCTGAGGTCGGTCGGGCGCTGAGGTTGCTGCATGCCCAGCCTGAGCGTCAATGGACCGTGGAGGAGTTGGCTCACGAGGTCGGAGTCTCGCGTTCCGGATTGGCTCAACGGTTTACCGAGTTGACCGGAGAGGCGCCAATGCGATACCTGACCGGCTGGCGCATCCAATTGGCGAAGCATCTCATACTTCAAACGGGCCTCCCGATTGCCGAGGTGGCCAATCGCGTCGGGTACGAATCGGAAGCGGCCTTCAACCGGGCGTTCAAACGCAACGTCGGCGAGCCGCCTGTAGCATGGCGTAAGAAAAGCTCCTGAGCACAAGACCAGGTAGCGGCTTTACTGTATATGTCGGATTGGTGTTGAAGACAGGCAAGCTAAAGCTTGAACTCCATACTCAGCACTCAGCACTCAGCACTCAGCACTCAGCACCCAGCACTCAGCACTCAGCACTTTGTCTTAGAAGATGGGTGCCAGGGGGGCGCGACCGAAGAAGACGCGGCCGGCATCCTCCCAGACGAATGGGGCGACGGTGAAGTGGTGAGTGATCGCTTCTGCGTCACGCATGTGGCGTTGCAGCGACGATTTTGTGAAGAGCGCGCTGCCGCCTCCGAGCGTGTTTGCGGTTCGGGTAACAGAGGCCCCGGTCTCGGCGGCGTTCAAGCAGGCAACGCGGTTGATTGCCAGTTGCTTCCGCGTATGTGAGCTTCCAGCTTTCAGACTCCGCCACAAGTCATCGACACTTTCGTGCAGGAACGCGCGTGCAGACCCCAGCGCCGCTTCGGCCCGCGCGAGCTCAACTTGCGCAACAGGTTTGTCTGCGAGAACTGCCGGGCTTAGCGTCGGCATCTTTGTTTGCGCGATCTCGATGAGTTCGTCGAGTGCAGCACGAGCGATTCCGAGACTCACGGCTACGACCTGTGAAACGAACCAGCCGACAGGCGGCATCTGATAGAGCGGTTCTGGCCGATGCGTGGACGAATCGAAGAGTGAGAAGATGCGATCATCAGGAATGAAGACGTCAGTGACAGAGACGTCGTTGCTGCCTGTTCCGCACAGCCCGCTCACGAACCATGTATCATGGATATCAACCTCGCTTATCGGCACGAATCCGTGGATGATCTCCGGACCCATAGGCGTCATCCGAGGTTTGCCGTCTTCATGCACTGTGCATCCAGTCCAGAGCCAGTCGGCGTGAGTGATACCGCTCGCGAACGGCCAGCGGCCGGTGACCTTCACGCCACCGTCAACTCGCGTAGCTTTGCCGATTGGTGCCGCAATCCCGGCCACAATCGCGTTCGGGTCGGCAAAGATGTCTCTGGCTCCGGGTTCCTTCAAGTATCCCGCGACGACGTTGCTGCCGAGAGCCAGCATCGTGCACCAGCCGGTAGAGCCGTCCGCGGTCGCTACTTTTTCAATTGCACGCAAGATATCGACCGGGGCCGCTTCCTCGCCCCCGATTGCACGTGGAACCGCCAGACTGAATACTCCGGTCTTGCGGATATCCTCGACGAGATCACGTGGCAATCGCCGTCCCTGCTCGATCTCTTCCCGGCGTGCACGGATTGCGGGAAGAAGTTCATCCAACTGCTTGAACAAACCATCCGATGACATCGTTCCCCCTCATAGTTCCGGCAACGCAAAACTCATCACGACGCCGCCCATCGAACACGCTACAAACTGCCGGCCATTCACTGAATAGCTCATCGGCGAGGCGTGAATGTCTGCGCCCGTTTGCGTGCGCCACAACAGCTTGCCGGTCTTTGAAGTGAGAGCCATGAAGTTCCCATCCGCTGAGGTTACGAAAGTCACTCCTCCTGCAGTCGCCAGCAATCCGTTACCCAGGCCGCCGCTGTAAAATCGATAATCCCATTTCGTCGCGCCCGTCTCCGGATCAATTGCTTTGACTCCGCCCCATTCGTGATCGCCTGGCGCATAGAATCTGCCGCCCCAATAGGCTTTGCCCGTCTCGAATTTCTGATCCTCTTTGTGATAGACGTTCCCGGCTTCCCTGTAGGTGAAAATGAACCAGCCGGTTTCGGGATCATACGACGGCGATTGCCAGTTGGTCGCGCCCGCCAGATTTGGATATACAGTAACGCCTTCGTAGGTTGGTGTTTTGCCCGGCAGGAGAATCGGCCGTCCTTTGTTATCCAAACCTTTCGCCCACGTCTGCCTGGCGAATGGTGTTCCGAACAGGAACTCTCCCGTCTCACGGTCGAGCACATAGAAGAATGCGTTGCGATTGCCCTGGAACATCAGCTTCCGCATCCGGCCCTTCCACATCCGGTCAACCAGCATCGGCGTTTCATTCGCGTCCCAGTCATAGACGTCATGCGGAGTGAATTGGAAATGCCAGCGGCGCTTGCCGGTCGCCGGTTCAATCGCGACTACCGAGCAGGAGAACAGGTTATCGCCTTTGCGTACCTCGCCGTTCAGGTCAGGACCCGGGTTGCCTATACCCCAATAAATGAGATCGAGTTCAGGGTCGTAAGTCCCCGTCATCCATGTCGCACCACCTCCCGACTTCCAGCTATCGCCCTCCCATGTATCGTTACCGAACTCGCCGGGACCGGGGATAGTGTTGAACCTCCAAAGGCGTTTGCCTGTTGCCGGATCATAAGCGTCGAGGAAACCGCGAATTCCAGTTTCACCTCCGCTAATTCCGACGATGATCTTGTCTTTCAGCGCGAGCGGCGCCATTGTTGAAAAATAGCCTTCAGAGACTTCTGCGAGTTTCGCTTCCCACAAAAGCCTTCCCGTCTTCGCATCGAGCGCGACGACCCATGCGTCGCCCGTCGTCATGAAAAGACGTCCGCCAAGCATCGCGAAGCCCCGATTCGATATGCCCTGAACATCGTGCTTCGGGTTTTTCGCCTGGTACTTGTAACTCCACAATTGTTGTCCCGTTGCCGCGTCGAGTCGCATACGCGTAATTCGATGATGCGGTCGTATACATCACGCCATCGACTACGAGCGGCGAAGCCTGGAGCAATCCGTTGCCCTGAGGCTGAAACACCCATGCCGTCTGAAGCGAGGCGACGTTCGAGAGATTGATCTGTTTGAGCTGCGAATAATGCTGACCTCTGTAATCGCCAAAGTACGTCAGCCAGTTGTGGGGCTCCTTCGCCGCGTTGAGAATGCGTTCGTAAGCGAGGCCGCCCTTCATCGGCATCATTGCCGCTTTTCCCGTGTCTCCTGTCTTGAGCGATTTCAGATAAGCGATCAGATCGTTCAGTTCAGATTCCGACAGACGCTGACCGAAGTCGGCCGGCATGATCGACTTCTCAGCGTACTTGATCTCGGCAATGTCTTTCTTTCTGAGCAAGGTGAAACTCTTCGTCGATCGCCAAATAACTGGATCGAGTAAGTGTCTTCGTTGCGGCGCGATCCTTTGATGACTTTCCGGCCTTTGTCTTCAATTCAACGTAACCGGCTGATAGCCCTCGCGAGAGCCAGGCTTGAGAATGATCTTGCGCAACTCATCAGCCTTGAGGTTGCCGATAGTCGAAAGGTCAGGCGCGAAACGGCTGCCATTGCCATTGATCATGTGGCAGGAGAGACAGTTGCCTTTGCCAGCAAGAAGGGCTTCACCCGCCGCTGCATTTCCCGCTCACGATCTCGGTGATCGCCGCCTCCTATCGAGCGCAGAAAGCTGACGATCTGCCAGACCTCGTCGTCGCTCAGACCCATCGCGGGCATAGCGGTTCCCGCTACGCCGTTCTTGACGACGCCGAAGATCTGCACGTCTTCACTGCCATGTTTGAAGACGCCTTTGTTAACGGCGGGTCCACGCCCTCCGTCGCCTTTTGCGCCGTGACAACCGGCGCACATCTGGTCATAGATTGCCTTGCCCGCCTGAATGGCTTCGGGTTTGCCGGCAAGTGGGTTCTTCTGAGCAGGTGCGACGTGTTGCGCCGAGAGGAACGCTGAGCTGGCGCATATCACGAATAAGGAGAGCGATAAGGATTTGCGAAAGTTCTGGCGCATGATGGGACATATTCGCAGGCTTTCCGTCAGCGGTCAAAGCACGAAGATACTCGCTATCGAGTCAGGAGATGCGTTTTGAGGCCGATTTCTCGATCTGACGCCGAAGGCGTCAAGATTCAGTAGCCGGTGGCATCGCCACCGGAACGTCGAGCGTAAGAATGGTTCCGACCCTGAAAGGATCGAAGATCACTGTCCTGATGCGACCCTTTCAGGGTCGGAATGCTTTTAGCTTGCAATCCGGTGGTCGATGCCGACCGGCTATTGAATGTGTCGCCTTCGGCGTCGTCCGTGCCTTGCAACGCGACGCTCCGACCGGCACGTCGACCGGCGCGAGCGAGCTAAAGCTTGAACTCCATACTCAGCACTCAGCACTCAGCACCCAGCACTCAGCACTCAGCACCAGCACCATTCCTTTAGAATCCCAACCTCAGAGCGAAGCGGAAGATCCTTTCTCCACTCACAGTGCTGATCTCTCCAAAGGCTGCGCTGTCACGACTCGCCTGTGGATTGCCCCACTGCGGAGTGTTGGTGAAGTTGAAAGATTCTGCGCGGAACTGAAGATCCCATCTCTCCGTAATCTGGAACCTCCGGAATACACCGAAATCCCACTGAAACCTGGATGGGCCGCGCAGGGTGTTGAAGCCCACAGTACCAAAGCGTGCCCGGTTGGCTGGATTGGGATCGGAACCAACGGCCCGGAACGCATCGACATCGAAATACTTCTGCCCCGGCCCTTTGTTTCCGAAGTATTCCACCTCCGCTTTGATCTGATCGGCTGTCTGCGCGCTCCCCGGAGCGTTGAGTGAGTTTCCTGATGAAGTGACAGTAAACGGCAGTCCGCTGAAGTAGCTGACGATGTTGTTTACCTGCCAGCCTCCCACAATCGCTGACACGACTCCGTCATCATTGAGATACCTTCGTCCCTTGCCGAAGGGCAACTCGATCATATTGGTGATCTGCAGATTGTGCGGACGATCAAAGCTGCTCAACGAACGGTTCAGATGGTAATACTCCGGAATCGGAATTCGCAGAGTGTCATCGCTGTTGTTGGCACCCGAAGTCGTGATGGATTTCGACCAGGTGTAGTTTATGCCCAACTGGTAGTAGTCCTTGAACCGCCGGTCGAGTCGGGCCTGCAAGGCATCGTAATGACTATTGCCAATCGGCGATACCTGAAGCGTCTGTGCTGTGCGGCCGAACCTCATGATTCAGTTGACGCCCGGCGTTACCAGTATTGATATTCGCGTAATTCAGTTCTCTGAAGCCCAACTGTCCGATCTGCCGTGTGCCGATGTAGGCCACCTCACCCGTGAACCCGAACTTCAGTTCACGTCTGCAGCGACAGATTCCATGACTGGATGTATCCGCGGTCGAACTTCTCCGGCAGCGTAATCGCCGACACATTGGATGGAATCGGAATGATTCCATTACCGAGATCAGGAGGAGTCACCGTAGGAATGCCAGCCGACAGCGGGCTGACAAACGCGAACCCATTCGCTGCATCGTTGATCAGGTTGAGAAGAATCGGATGATTGGTGCGCAGCGGGCGCGCGAGTGCATATGGATCATTTGTCAGTCCATATCCGGCCCGCACAACAAAGGACGACGAGATTCGATACGCGATACCGACGCGGGGTGCGAACAGTCCCTTTTCTACCTCTACTCCGAGGTTCATCGGAACCACTCCAACTCCGCCAATCTCCATGCAGTTGGTCAAAGGATTGTAACGCTCGAGGCCTCTATCATCGCGCGTCGGTACCGGGAAGTACTCCCAGCGCGTGCCGAAAGAGAACGTCAGGTTCTTGTTGACCTGCCATTGATCGCGCACATAGAGACTGTATTGCCAGTTCCGTGTCGCGTATGGCGCAACCGTTAGATTCAGCTTGCCGATGTGATCAGGCAATCCGAGCAGAAAGGCGGCGAAGCTGTTGTACTGATTACCATTCGGTCCGCCATTGAGCGCTGTGACACCATTTCCAAACCTGAAGCCACCACGTGCACCAAAGCTCGTGTCGCTCGATTCCGGTTGTGTATGGTTGAGCTTCTGCCGGTACACATCCATGCCGAATCGGATGTTGTGCGCTCCTTTTATCCAGTTTGCGTTTACCACGATCTGATACTGATCGTCGCTGCGCGTGTAAGGCATGAAGGTATCAACCGTTCCATAATCTGCGTACGTGTTGAGATCAAACCATGGGAAACCGCCTTCAAACGGTTGCTTACCATTCGTTCCGGGAATGCCAAGGAAATCGAGCCCGCGGTTTTCTCCCAGGTCTGATTGGGCTACATCGGTGTTCTGACGGAAAAAGCCAAAATTTCCGTCGAGAATGAAGTTCGGCGTGATCGTGTAAACGCCGCCAATCGAAAAGCTGTGCGTCTTTCCCTTGCCGGTACCCGGATTGGAGCTGTTGATCGCACGCCCCTGCAGCTCATGGCCGAAAATGGTCTCATTGACAGTGAAGAAGTCGAGGATGCTGTAGCGGCCAAACACGTTGAATTTGCTGTTGACGTTGTAGTTGATCTTACTGTCGAGCGTCCAACGGTCGAACAGGAATCCTGCCGAAGCAAAATAGTTGTTCGTGTTGCCTGCCAGGTTCGGCGCCGGAATGAGCGGCAGGATCTTCTTGACGCTCGCGTCGATACGATCCGGGCAAATGACATTCTGGACGCCATTGCAGCTGATGATCTGACGGCCGGTGCCGTTGGCATTGCCGGTCAGTGGATCGTAGATATTGACGCCGAGTCCTCTGAAGTCGCCTGTGCGTACAGCTAGCGGTCGGGACAGATTCAATAAGACTGTCGTTTTGCCGGTTCTTCGTGCCTTCATAGCTCACAAAGAAAAACAGCTTGTCCTTGATGATCGGCCCGCCCAGCGTTCCGCCGTACTGGTTCTGGATGAACTTGCCTTTTTCGTTCTGGGGCGGCCGGAAATAGTCTCTCGCCTTCAGATGTTGATTCGAGTGATATTCAAATGCAGCACCGTGAAAGTCATTCGTATCCGCTCTTGATCTGGACGTTGATAGCTGCCCCGCCTGCCAGACCCTGCTCTGCATCGAAGCTGTTGGTCACTACGTTGACTGTCTCGATCGCTTCGAGCGCTGGAATGTACGCAGTCACGTGCGGCAGCCAGATGTTGGTCGAAGTGACGCCATCAATTCGAGTGTTGTTCGACGAGCGGCTCGAGCCGTTGACGTTGAACACCATCGATCGCGAAGGATTCGATGGAACCGAGTGCGCATCTTCCGGAGGAGTGAATCCCGGCAGCGTCTTGAACAACTGCTGATAGTTCCGGCCAAGCGGAACAGGCAGCTCGCTCAATGGCCGGCTCGTCAGCTCGGCGCTGACCTCTGCGCGGTCCGTCTTGATAGGCGCAGCGTCTGCAGTAACGATTACTGTTTCGCTGACCTGTCCGACTTCGACCGAGATGTCGGCGCGCGTAATAGTGTTGAGCGTGACTGCGACATTCTCCTTTGTCACCGACTTGAAACCTGACTTGCTGATCTTCACGGTGTAGGTCCCGGCTGCCACGGTCGCAAAGTCGTAACCGCCGCTCGCGTCGGTCACCGCCTGGCGCGTCTGATTTGTTTCTCTGTGGGTGATAGCGACAGTCGCTCCCGGAACAACCGCCCCTTGAAGGTCGGTCACCCTGCCGGTCAAAGAGCCATATAGAACCTGAGCGCTGCCCGTTTGCGGCATCAGCGCGAGAAACAGAAGTACCAATGGTGAGCTGGCGTAGATCAACCAACGCAACGACTGGTGGGAGCTGCGAAGAAGTTTCATGCGACCTCCTGAGATGGCAATCATAGTGATCTCCGCTTTTCGCGTGAGATCCGTTATCAGCAGTGAAGATTTCCCAGCAAAGCCCTATCAGATGAGGGACCGACCCGATGGTTGATTAATCGTTAGTGAGGGTAGTGTAGTTCGGCACGCAAGGATTTATCAACACCTGAGAGCACCTTGGGAGTGTCGCGCCGAATTTCGAGTGATGGGTTCGAGTTCAAGCTTAAGCTTGGGGTTTCAATGTAACCCCAAGCTAAAGCTGAACTCAAACTCCAAAGCGTCGCTCCAAGGTTACTAATTCTCCAACCTTGGCTCTGCCAGTGGGCTCACCTTTACATTGTTCTTTTTGGCGTAGTCCTGAATCACTGACGCTAGCTGCTTCAGCCACTTCTCCAGTTCAATGCTTTCTTCCGGCGCGGTCATATAACTAAGGTCCGGACGGCGGTCGGCCCAGTGGTCTTTTGTATCATCGAGAACATGAAGAAACTTCTTGCCGTTCACCTCGCGTCCCTTTGGAAAGCGGCTCTTCTCCCACGTCGTCTTCAAGCGCCCAAAGATCCGATGCCGGTCGTCGATCGTCCCTCGTGCCTGATCGTATGCCGAGACGAGCTGGCCTACAGCCTGTTCGGGAGTATTCTTCTCTGCTGCAGTGCGCGCCGCCTTAAGTTTGTCCTCGATACTTTTCATCCCCAGGATCATCCGGTTGTGATGACCAGTGAGCTGTGCAATTGAGAGCAGCACTTCAAGGTTGTATTGATTGCGATCGGCCTTTGCCATGTTCTCGTAGATGCGATGAATGAGTACGTCGTTTTCGAGCGCCATCCGCTCTGCCTCCTCGACGATCGTGGCGTAACGGCCAACATACACCGGCGAAAAACTCAGCCCCGGCATCGCCGGCATTGCGGGCGGCGGCAGAGTCTCATCGAAACGTGTGGTTCCGATACCTTTCCCATACGAGTTGCCATAACCGGATGCACGAGCCTTTGAGACCACGCGATCCCACGAAGTCTCAAAGAACCGGGCCTGCCTCTGCAAACCTCGATAGACTTCAACCATCTCAGAAACACGCGGACCGTAGTAGATGTTCATGAACTCGGCCGCCATCTGTTCTGCCGGCAAGTCAGCCGGGCGCCAGCCTGCTTCGGCTACTGCTGCCCACCCAAGCCAGAACGTCTCGTTATGCAAACCTGAATCGCCCCACGCCGCACCAAAAATGCCAATGGGTTTCGCCTTCCATACCCTGTTTGTGGCGACACCGACAAAGGTTGATCTCAGCCGGCCCATCGATGAGCCCTGATCACCGCCGGAGCTCCGAAAGTTCGTCAGATGGTTTGGGAAAAGATATTCGGCGCCCTGCATTGACGTGTAGATCAGCTGACGCATCCCCAACTCATTTTCCGGCTTGACGTATTCGTCTTCCGCCATGACCCCGTCGATGACATCGGGCGGCAGCATGTGCACATGCTCGCCAAGCAACGGGTATTCTCCCCAGACGATTATCCTGCGGCCGCGGCTGGCGGCGAAATCACGTGCACGACGAACAAACTCAACCCACTTCAGGCTTCTCTCCTCGGGTGTGTTCGGCTTGGTGCATTTCGCGCAGGTCGCCGCGTAATAAACTTCATCAGTCGAAACGTGGAGATAGTTGACTCCCTTTGTCGCCTTGATGACGTCGTCGTACATCTGAAAGATGAGCTTGTAGCTCTCTTCATCACACAAACATGCCTGGTAGTTGTTGCCGTCAGCGCGCAGATGCGCGAACTGCGGATGCTTGAGCACGAAAGCAAGATGAGCTGGTGCCTGAACATTCGGCACGACCTGTATGAATCGCTCGAGCGCGTAGTTGACTATCTCCTGCAATTCGGCGGTCGTAAAAGCGCCCGGCGCACCGATGATGGGATTGGTCGGATACTCGAACTTGTCCTCGAGCTCAAACCCGATAGTGTTGATCTTGAACCTCGCGGACCAATCGAGATAACGCTTCAGAGTTTCGATGCGATCCTGATGATGCTTCGTGTCCCAGTGCAGAAAGCGCAGTTGCAGTTTGGGCCAGTCTTCGATGGTGGAAACCGGCAGCAATAGATTCCCGCCGGCAGCTGGTCTTAGCAACTGGAGAAATGTCTGAACACCATAAAACAACCCAGGATCCGCGTTGCCTGTGATCTCGATCAAGCCAGGACCAATCTTCAATCGGTAACCCTGTTTTTCGATCTCAGGATCCGTTGCAGCTCCGGCAGCTGTCCCTGCCGCGCCCTTTTCGATCGAAAGCCGGATCACATTCTTCGCCTGGCTTGAAGCAGGCCGCAGTTCGATGCGATGAAACGAGCGAAGATCTCCGAGCAGTGAGCGAATGGCGATGTGGTCTTTAGAGATCTTACTGGCATCAAGAACCCACGACTCGTCGAAGTTGATGTCTCCCTCACCGAGATCCACCTTCTGCGGCGTCGGGATGACTGAATACCCGCGAAGGAACAACGCCGTGGGACCCGTCGCAGACACTCTGTCGCCTGCAATCACGCTGAAGGCAGTTATCAGGCTGACCAGGATTCCGATTCGAATTGTTCTCATGAGGATCACTCTCTCTCGCGTTGCCGTTCCAGTTTTTGTAAGTTCTCGCGAAAATCTGCTCGCTCAGGAGCCAATCGCACGGCCGCCTGAAATTCGTCACGCGCCTTCTGTGGCTGGTTTAGCCCGAGATAAATCTGCCCGAGCAAGTTTCGCAGCTCAGCATGGGCCGGCCGCGCCTGCCGGACCTTCTCGGCGTATACGCGCGCCTTTTCAAACTCCTTGCGTAAATAATAGTAGCGCGCCAGCAGATAGTTCCCGACGACTGACTCAGCGTCGAGCGATTCCATTTTCGACAAGTGCGGCCCGGCCTGCTGCCAATCACTGCCGCCGAGGAGCATCTCTGCGAGGTACGCGTGAGCCGTCCAGTTACCTGGATCGGCTTCGACAACCTGCTCGAACACAGCTCGCGCCTCTCGATCCTTTCCTTCATCGAGCAATCGCTCGCCACGCGCGAGCAATCTCTCGAGTTCCCCGGCTTGCTCTTCGCGCTGCTTGAGTTCCTGAAACTTGCTGATGAAGACAGCAGCCTTCTGCCGTTCGCCTTTGCGCTGCCAGGCTTGACCTAAAGAATAGTTGATCTCGAGCGAGTTGGGATCGAGAGCGGCTGCGCGTTCGAGATAGACTATCGCCTCATCGACACTCTTCAAAGCCAGAAGAACTGCACCGAGCTTCTGAAGATACTGCGGATTGTTCTTCTCAAGCCGAACCGCTTCAAGCAATGAAGTTCTTGCGCCCGGGATGTCGTCTCTTTGATACAACAGCTTGCCTAGTTCGAAGTGAGCGAGCGCGTTGTCAGGGTGTTTCGCGACGCTCTTCCTGAAGGCATCCAAAGCGAGATCGAATTTGCTCTGAAGGGAATAGACCTGTCCGCGATTCAGATCCAGACGCGGGTCATCAGGGAATCGCTTCTCCATCAGATCCAACGTCTTCAACGTGTCATCGAATCGTTCTACACGATAATAAGCTGTCAACCAGTAACCACAACCACGAGGCATCCAGCTTTTCTGTCGCGCCGGCCTTCTGAAGAGGTTCAAGCGCTTCATCCACGTGTGGTCTCTGTTTCAATCGCGCGAAGACGTTAGCCTGAAGGACCCGATATTCAGGATGCTGCGGATCGAGCCGCACCGCTTCCGTGAGTTCGAGCGCGGCAGTTCGTCAATCGCCCCGATTCCGTGAGCGCCATGCCGGCGTAGAAGTAGGGACGAGCATCCCCGGTGAAGTCTTGTTTGATCTCGATTGAACAGCGATACTGCCTCAGTGAATCGCCGTTCTTTGATCAGTCGTATGCCCTGATCCAGCTGACTCTCGGGCGACTGGACAGACCCAGGTGAGTATGAGACCCAGCGAAGCAATCTTTCCGAGCATACTATTTCATACTAATGCATGTAGTCGCTACGGAGTCCTTTAGGCGCGACCATCTCGTAGTCAAGCGAAGCTTCACGCCGTACAAGGCCAGTACTACATGCCTATCGGGTCCTTCACCACTCGACGCGCAACGAGAATTGAATGATGCGCGGATCGTTCAATTGGCTGGCCAAGGTCTTGCAGACCTGTGGTTGCACTAAATCCGGCTTGTCCGGTCCAACATCATTTGGGTGATTGAAGACGTTGAAGAAGTCAGCGGCGAACCGCGTCTCAACGCGCTCCTTGAACCTGAAGTTCTTGAAGATCGAGAAATCGACGTTCCACGCGCCGGGACCGAGATAGAACGCTCTCGGACTTGGATTGTACAGCTCCCCGACAGGAGTGTTTCGTGTTGTCCCGTTGGCAAGCGTTTGCGGAATCAGATTGTTGAAGTTCGGACCGAGCTGGCCGCACCAGTCTCTGCGCTCTATTCACAGGCACCAGTGCTGCAGGTTGCCGCCCGAGACGTTCGTCGCGGAACTCGGGATCGAAATCACCCCGGAACCACAACCGTTGGCGCGGCCCAAAGATGTTCATTTCCAATCGCTGGTCCGCACTCAGCGTGGGATCGCCAAAGATGTAACGCGCGGCATCCACGCTCCCCCAGAATCCGCTGCGCCAGTCACCAATGAATGCGACCTGCCAGCCGCCGATCAGAGCGTTTAGAGCCCCGCTTGCGTCCTTGGCGACAGCCTTGCCCCTGCCAAATGGCAGTTCATAGATTCCGTTGTAGCGCATCCGATGCGGCGGGACATTCGTCGAGTTGAAATAGACCAGCCGCAGACGCTCGTCATAGCTTAAGTTCGGCGTCCCCAGAATCTGGTGATTCTCCGGTACGCGCCCGCCTCCTCCTCCCGAGTTGATGCCGACGTTGCCACTCGTGAATCCGCCCTGATCGCTTGTCGTCAGTGAGCGCGTGTAGACGTAGAACCACTGGAAAGCCAGTCCGCCAGAGAATCTGCGCTCGAGCTCTATCTGTCCGAGGTGCGTGTTTGAGTAGCCGGTGCGATTGAGCGCGATGAAATTCCAATCCTTGTTGCGGCGCAGCAGAGCACGAAGGCCTGGAGGCGCCAGACCCGTTCGTGCGACGTAGTTGTATTCGGCCTCCTGCGTGTTGAGCTCGAACTGCTGCTCGAGGTCTCGACCGTGCTCACCGACATAACTGACGCGCATCGCGGTCTTGAATGGCAATTCGTATTCGAGCGTTGCATGCCACGATTGTGCGCGCCCGTCAGCCCAGTTGCGCGCATCCCAGATCGTTGCAAGCGATGCATCTGGCGAAATCGTGACTATGCCAGTTGTGTCAACAGTCGCCCCTGGAATGAAATCGGTGGCTGTCGGGCGCGTCACAAAGGGATAGTTGAAGTCCGCGATTCTTGCATAAACGTCGTTAGTGAACCTGAGGTTGAGTGGCGCGTTGTTCCTGGTCGATTGCAGTATCTGCGAAAGCGGCATTGGCCAGAAGTATTCGCCATATCCGCCACGCAGGACCAGCTTGTTCGTTATTCTGAATGCCGCGCCAAGTCGCGCGCCGAAATTGTTGTTGTCGGCGGCAAACAGGTTTTCAGGCAATCCGGTTTGATTGGCTGTCGTATATTTCAGCCCCCTGAGAGCCCACGACGCCAGCACCGCAGGCGGTACATCCGGCAGCGTTTGAATCTGAACGTCACCGGGCGTAGCCACTTCGAATTTGGTGAACACATCCTCAATATCGGGCACTACAAGGCGATTGTATTTTTCGGTGTAAGGCGTCCACTTATCCCATCGCAATCCGAGATTAAGCGTCAATCGCGGTGTGACCTTCCAGCGGTCATTGAAATAGAGTCCGAACTCGGTCTGCTTGAAGTAAAAGTAGCCGCGGTTATATTGATTGGAGAGGAAATCCGGAAGGCCCAGCAGCAGGTCGGCGAAACCCGCACCGGTAAAGGGCTCCGGCCGCATCATCCATCCGGGTTGTAGAGCGCCGTCCATGCGCAGCCGAAATTGTGCGAGCCCTGTGCCTGCTGCAATTCGCGGACGTTATTCCACTCCTTGCGTATCTTGCCGCCGAACTGCATCGAGTGCTGGCCCTTTATCCAGGTGGTGTTGTTCTCGAGAACGCCGCCCGTCAGGGCCTGATTGTGGCGATTGTCCGAATCAAAGCCAAAAAATCTGGTGCCGCTCGGATGATCAGCGTAAAATGTCGGCCATCCCGTTGACACCGAATGGATTCGGGAATCCAAGCCTGTCTGCCCAGTTTGTCGAATCAGCCAGCGTGCCCTGGCCATGATCTGGAACGCTGGACTCCGATCAGCAGCTCATTGATCAACGTCGGAGAAAAGGTATGAGTCTCGGTGATCGAGACATTGTGGACTTCTGTTTCTGATCGCCCTGTTCCCACGCCCGCGTCGACCGAGACCGGTGCTCCAAAGACTCCGCCTTCGACTATCGCCTTGCGTGCGCCTCGCGTCCATCTGACTGAAAGATTGTCTTTGCTTCCGAGCGCCGCGTCAGCTCTGATGTTCAGCTTGTCGGTATCAAGATTGTCGCCATAGAACCTCGGAAATTCGAAGCCAGATGCGGGTTGTTGCTGTTGGTTGGCCTGGCCGTCAACGTGTTGAGCAATCTTGGCAAACGGACTGATACGGCTTTGACGGAATGATGTTGTTGAGAAACGGCTGGCGGCTGCCATTTGCATCCGGTGGTCAACGGATCGTAAATGGTCCATTTGTCGCCATTCGCATCGACCATATTGCTCAGATCGCCGTTCCACATCGCATCTGTCGGCGTTGTGTCGTAGGTCCGTCAATCGACTCTGGCGCTGGCGCAACCCTTCGTAGGCGGCGAACCAGAAAAACTTGTCGCGACCATCGGCTCCCAGTTGGCCCGAAAACTTTCTTTGGCAGAAAGAACGGACCGCCTGCCGATACACCGAACTCGTTGCGGATAAGCTTCGGTGCGTCGCCAGTCTGCTCGCGCCGCCGCGTCACAAGACCGCCGGCGTTGTTGCGATGCGTTTCGAAGACCGCTCCGTGGAATGCATTCGTTCCGCTGCGCGTCGCGAGCGTAACGTTGGCCGGACGCGAATATCGCGCATCACTGCCGACGGTTTCGATGCGGAACTCCTGAATCGTATCCAGGCCCGGCTCGACACCGATTGATGCCGCCGCCAAAACGGTCAACCGTCGAGACGCCATCCACATTGATCTCGAGTGAACCGACCTTCATTCCATTGACGCGCGCGTTGCCGCCGCCTTCGACTCCCGGCGTCAGATTGAAAAGCGAACTCACATTGCGGCCATTGAGTGGCAACTGACGGATGCGCTGGTAGTCCTTCACGTCTGCCACGTCCATGCTTTCCTGTTGAAGCAGCGGAGCTGTGCCCGTGACGTTGACGGTGTCCGCCGCCGACCCGACTTCCATAGCGGCATCAATCACCGCAAGCTGCCCGACTTGAAGTTCGAGCCGGCTCTCGAGCTTCTTGAATCCCGGCGCTTCAACGAAAACCACGTACGGTCCAAGAGGGACCGAACTGAAGCTGTACCAGCCTTCGTCGTTCGTGACCGTCTTGCGCGTGATGTTGGTAGCCGTATTGGTGAGCGTAACATTCGCGTCTTTGATTACCGCTTTCTGCGAGTCGCGCACCGTGCCGGTCACAGTTCCCAATCCGGTTTGTGCTCGAACAGAGGGAGCCAGCAGGAAAAGGACGGCAAACATAAAGCAGACTGTGACCATCTCTCTAGTCCGTATCAGCGTCAGATCCTTCATCACAACCTCCGTTGGAGAGTCTTGAGTTTTGACTTCAGCTACCAGCCAAGACTCGGGGCCGAAAAGGCACGAGCCAGAACCAGCGCAATCGCTCCAGCGAGACTCGGATTCTCACCGAGCGTCGAGCGAGTGACCGTTACATGAGTTAAGAAAAAGCGTGATACCTGCGATGCGACTACACGCAGGAGCTCAGGGAAAATAATGTCCCAGGCCTTCGTGATTGCGCCTCCGAGCACGATCACACCGGGATTGACGGAATAGATTATCGGGATCAATCCGAGCCCCAGATAAGTGGCCGTCCGGCGTATCGCCTCGATGGCTCGAGGATCACCACGCAACTGCGCGCGCAGTCAGTTCCTCGATCGTGATCTCTTCCTCTACATCAGCATGACGACCTTCCGCGCGGCAAAGTTCGCGATACCGGGCGAGCGTCGCTTCATCCGACGCGAGCACCTCGAGGCATCCACGTCCACCACAACTGCACGGCGGTCCCGATTGATCGAGCGAAATGTGCCCGAATTCACCCGCGCCGTTCATTGCACCGTGATAAAGCTGACCCTGAATCATTATTCCAGCGCCGATACCGTCGCTGATGTCGACAAAGACAAGGTCCTGCGGCTGCCGCGTCGCGTGCGTGCCCAGCCAGATTTCCGCAAGCGCCGCCAGACGCGAACCGTTATCGAAATAGATCGGCAGATCCAGGTTCAGAGCATTGCGCAGGATCGAACCTACAGGTACGTCATCACCCCAGCCGAGACTGTCGGCCGCGAGCATTCGCCCTTCCTTCATATCCACCAGCCCGATAAGGCTCACGCCGATGCCGGTGACGCGCTTTTTCGGCAGGTCAGTCTGCAAAAGCTTCCTGATGGATTTGGCTATTGCTTCCAGAGTCTGTTGCGGATCAGAAGTGTTCTCGACGCTCGTCCGTCGCAGTATCCGTCCTGAGAAATCGCCCATCGCGATTGTGTGTTTGCGCGGATGGAGATCGACACCAATCGCGAAAGCCTTCTCCGGATTCAAATGCAGAAAGCGCTTTTTGCGTCCTCCCTGCGGAGAAGCTGAACCGAACCCGTCTTCGTACACGAAGTCGTTATCGAGCAGGCGTGCCACGATCTTCGAAACCGTCGACCCTTCGAGACCTGTATGCTCGGCGATATCTATGCGCGAAATCGGCTGGCGCTCGCGGACCTGGTTGAGAACTAGAATCTCATTCATATCGCGCAGGGTCTGATGCGTGGCTCTCCCGGCTTTCTGTAAATTGATCTTTTTCATCCCGAATTAAGGTATGGAGTTCAAGCTTTAGCTTGCTCCGTACATTGGTGATCCCAGCAAAGCGTAGCCGATCGGTTAGTTGATGGTGTGCGGAATTTAACTTGACTAAAGATCGATGTCAAGATTATTTAATAGATTCTACGAATGCCCGCTTACTGTAGTGATTCTATAATAGTTTGACAACGAAGCCATCATCTCCTTATAATTGCTTCCGGTCAGACATCAACTAACCGGAGCTTGGAGTTCAAGCTTTCAGCTTGCCGGGAGCGTGCAAGTCTGGCCAACGCTACTCGCAGTTCACGTGCCGGTCAGAGGCCAGCGTTCCCAGGGAGCAGTATCGTTGAGAAGATCGAGTGTCGAAAACTACAGGTGCATTGCGTCAGCGTCTCGTCAGCACTCTCGCCGATCTCGTTCAGATTCCGTCGGAAAATACGCCTCCCACCGGCACAGAGCTTGACTGCCAAAAATATGTTCACAGCCGGCTCGGCGACATCGGAATGGCTTCCGAGATGTATGACATCCGAGAAGTCCCGGGTCTCACCTCACATCCCGCATTTCGTCATAAACGTGACTATGCCAATCGACCAAATGTCTCCGCCGTCTGGAAAGGCAGTGGTGGAGGCCGGTCGCTCCTTCTATCGGGACACATTGATACTGTTCCGCGCAGTTCTTCTGAGTGGACGCGTGATCCGTTTGGCGCCGTGATCGAAGACAATCGTCTTTATGGGCTCGGCTCAAATGATATGAAGGGTGGCATCGCGGCAATGCTCGTGGCTGTCGAGGCTCTGAAAGAAGCCGGAGTCAAACTGCGAGGCGATGTGATGGTTGAGACCATCGTCGATGAAGAGTTTGGCGGGGTCAACGGCACGCTCGCTTCGCGGATGAAAGGGCCGAGTGCCGATGCTGCCATTATCACCGAGCCGAGCCAGCAGATGATTTGTCCCGCACAGATGGGCGGGCGCATCGCGCACATCACGCTGCACGCCGACAACGCCGGAATACTGTTTGAAGGCGCCCCGCCGCCCGCGACTTCAGATCAGCTTCATTACCTACTGGGCAGGGTCAAAGATTTTGCGAAGCAGCGAAAAGACAAGACGCCCGTTCACGCAGCTTTATGCGGGCGCTCACGATCCGGTTCCAGTCTGGGTCACAAAGATCTTCAGTGGCGGATGGGGGACGAAAGAGCCGGTGACGCTTCCCACCAGCTGCCGCATCGAACTCTACTGGCAGAGCATGCCAGGGGAAGAAGCTGAAGCCATAGATCGCGAATTCTTTGAGTGGTTCGAGCAATCGATCGAGTCGCGTCGAGACTTGTTCACCATTAAGCCCGATGTCACGTTTCCGATCGAATTTCTGCCCGGTTCGGTATCTCAAGCGCAGAATGGCGTTGTGAAGGAGCTTTCGGAGACTTTCCAGCAGGTAACAGGCACAGAGGCCGTGGTTCGAGGCATTGCCGGGCCGTGCGATATGTTCGTTTTTCACCGTCATTTCGATACACCTGCGCTCTTGTTCGGTCCGCGCGGAGGCAACACGCACAACCCCGACGAATGGGTTGATCTCGAATCGGTGCAAACGACTATGGAAACCCTTGCGAGATTCATTTGCCGCTGGTGTGAAACGGAATGAGTGAGGAAGGTAGTGGTCGGTGCGCCAGATTAAGGCGGAACGCGTCAGAAGGCGCAGAGTGTAGCGACTCTGAGACGCGCAAGTATGCGATCCTGGCGCCCTCGGCGTCTGCTCTCTGCGCCCACTGCGGTCCATCTTCTTCTTGTTTTCATCGCTCCGACCGTCTTCGCAGGTCTCGAAGTCTTCGCCTCGTTTGAGAATCAAAATGAAATAGCAGCGATCAAGGCTTCTCCAGGCGTCGAGATCGCATCGTCAACACGCTTTGCCGCCTGGGCGGGCAATTCGCTCGAAGCAACTTTTCCTGCGAGCGGAGGAAGCCTTGAATTCTCAAAAGTTCCCAACGACTGGCGTCGGCAGGGCTCATTGCTCCTTTTCGTTTGGAGCAATCAGCCCGCTGAACTGAAGCTCACGCTGAGAGATTCCGTGCGCAGCCGCTTTGTTCAGGCATTCGCCTTGCGCACAGGTGTGAACCATCTTCAATTGCGTCTTGATCGCGTGCGCGGAGTGGATCTGGGCAACATGCGATCACTCGTTCTCGAATCATCGCGTGGTGGACGTTTCTATTTCGATTACTTCGCGCTCGACAGATTTCATCCGAGACTCGAAGAGCGAGGACGATGGGACATTGACTACTCGATGGCGGTCGAAACTCCGCATGTCCCGTGGGGCCGCCCGCTATCCGGTTCACCGATCAGGGCGTACGCGATCGCTGATGTAGCCCACGGACGCGGCATCATCGAGCTCGCCCAGAGGCTTGAGCTTGATTTCAAGGCGACAACGATAGGCCGCAATCCTGGAACAAACAAATGGGGTTTCGGCGATTTCTACGAGCAGCGCAGCTACGGCGGTGAGAACTGGAGCGCTCCATACAGTCTTGCTCACGCTTACATTGCAGACGATTTGATGAACGGACCCGGCTACGACGTCATCCTCTGGCCAGGTTTGCATCCGTGGGAGAGTTATCCCGCAGAGATTCGCGAAGCGATCATCAAGAGAGTTGAGGCAGGAGCAGGACTCGTTCTTTTCTCGCAGTCAGGCTGTCAGGTCTCTCCACTTCAATTTGTCGGGAGAGCCCGGAAAAGCGGACGAGACCAGGTGGCGCGCGAGGTCCGGTCACTACATCACGAGCGGCGTACCGCTTGATGCATTTCCGTGGGGACAGATCGGGGTCTCGCCGGCTAAGGCTGACGGCGAAGTTTTGCTCGAAACTTCACAGGGAGCACCCGTAATGGCCGTGCGGACGCTTGGCAAGGGTCGCGTTGTGGCCTTTGCTTACCGCGAGCGGGGAATGATTCCGGAGATCGGAAAGGTATTTGAAACAGGGCTTCACTATCCTTATCAGGATTACCTGTGGTCGCTCGTCGCGCGCGCAGTCGTGTGGGCGGCGAAACGTGAACCGCAGGCGGTGATTCAAAAGTTGGAGTCGTCGAGCGATCGAGTTGTTGCTGCCATCAAAGACGCGCCGCAGGGCTCAACTCTGACTGCCGTAATCCGCAACAGCTTTGGTGAAACCGAAGCCGAAGTTTCGGCTCCCGCGACAAGTTCAGATCAGGTTACTTTGACGATCAACAAGCCGCTCAGTGGAGGGCGCCATTTCGCAGACGTGCGCCTGATGGCAGGCGGGAAGGCGCTCGATTGGGGAACGATTGCCTTCGAGCGCGAACCAAAGGCTTCGATCATCTCCCTCAAGCTCAACGCTGAGCAGGTCAAGCTCGGAGAGAATGTTTCGGCTGCGGTGAGAGTGAAGAATGCGCAACCAAACAGTTGCACTATCATCGCGAGGCTCTATGACAACTATGACCGTTTGATTGATGAGCGTCGGATGCCGGTCACAGGTCAGGGAGAATCGGATCACTCGATCAATCTCGATACCAGAGGCGTGCTTACGCATCTTGCAAGAGTCGATTGCGAAGTGATTGGCGGTAATGTCCGCGAAGATCGTAGCATTGCCGAGGTCTTTATCCTGCAACCGCGAAGCTGGGACGATTATGACGTCGTCATGTACCGCTTCGATTCA
>CAWEYR010000033.1:0-360809 GCA_963813345.1 uncultured Acidobacteriota bacterium
TCGGCCAAGGCCCGCTGCAGCTGATTTCAGTCTGCCGCCTCGTCGAAAAGAAGGGCATTGCCTTTGCGCTGCGCGCCGTCGCCCGCTGCAGGCAGCAAGGCCAACCATCGACTGGCGCTACTCGATAGTGGGCGACGGACCGCTGCTCGAGGTGTTGCGCAGCCTTGCCCATGAGCTTGGCATCGCGGACAGGGTCTGGTTTCACGGCGCCCTCCCCCACAGCCGCGTCAAGGACCAGCTCGCCGGCGCGCATGTCTTCCTGCTTCCGAGCGTCACCGCCACCAACGGCGACATCGAAGGCGTTCCGGTCGCGCTGATGGAGGCCATGGCCTCGGGGCTGATGGCCGTCAGCACCTACCATTCCGGGATACCGGAGCTTGTCGAGGACCGCCGGACCGGCTTGTTGCACGGAGAGGGACGTTGACGCGCTCGCAGCGCATCTGATCTGGATCGCCGACAACCCTGCCGCCGCCACGCCGATCACACTGGCGGCCCGCGCGCATATCGAAACGGAGTTCAACAACGAGATCCTGAACGACCGCCTGGCCGCAACGATCGCGTCCCTCTTGCCAGCGAAAAAGGCGGCATGAACGCGCCGGTGCAATTCGGCAAGGTGGCGCTGCGCGGCAGTCTCGTCACCGGCGTCTCGCAAGCCATGAAGATCGGCCTGCAGTTCCTGTCGGTCATCGTCCTTGCTCGGCTGCTGGTGCCGGAGGATTTCGGTCTCGTCGCGGCGGTCCGGCCGGTCGTTGCTTTCGTGGCGCTGTTCCAGAACCTCGGGCTTCAGCAGGCGATCGTCCAGCGCCACGACATCAGCGACCAGCAACTCAACCGGATGTTCTGGGTGATGGCGGCCGTCGGGCTCGCATGCACGGCAATCGTGCTGGCGATGAGCCCGTTGGTGGCATGGTTCTACGGCGATCCGCGCATGCGCGACATCACCATCGCCGCTGGCGGGCCGCTCTTGCTCGGCAGCATGGCCGGCCTGCCGCTCAGCCTGCTCAACCGCCACCTGCGCTTCGGCCAGTTGGCGATGATCGACATCGCCAACGCCTTGTTCGGCTTTTTGGCCGCGGCGACCGGCGCCTACTATGGCCTCGGCTATTGGTCTTTGCTGCTCGGCTCGGCCGCCTCGGCCGCCGTCTCGCTGGCAGTCGCATGGCATTGGAGCCGTTGGATGCCGGGTCGGCCCGATTTCAGGATCGATCGCGACATCATGTCGTTCGGCGCCAACCTGACAGGCTTCAACCTCGCCAACTTCTTCGCGCGCAACCTCGACAACATCCTGATCGGCAAATATGCCGGCGCCATCGAGCTCGGCTACTACGATCGCGCCTACAAGCTGCTGCTGTTTCCGATCCAGAACATCATCGCACCGTTGTCGCGCGTCATGATCCCGCTGCTCAGCCGGGTGCAGGACGACAAGCCGCGCTTCCGCGAGCTCTACCTGCAGACAGCCTGGCTGCTGGCCTTCATCACCGTCCCGGGCGTTGCCGCGCTCACATGCACCTCGGAGCAGGTCGTCAATATCTTGTTCGGCGCCAAATGGCAGGCGATCACGCCGATCTTCCTGTGGCTGGGCCTCGCCGGCGTGGTTCAATCCGTCAGCAATTCGACGGGATGGGTGTTCATCTGCCAGGGCAAGACCAAAACCTTGTTCCGCTGGGGCGTGTACGGCTTCGTCACCACCATCGCCGCGTTCATCGTCGGGCTGCCATGGGGCGCAGTCGGGGTCGCCGCAGCCTACGCCATCTCGGGCTATGCGCTTAGGATCCCGGTGCTGGCCGTTCTGCTGCACCGGACCGGCCCCATCTCGGCCTATGACTTCCTGTCCGCGCAATTCCTGTTCGTCGCGTCGTCCGCCGCCACGTGGGCGATCTTCAAATCCTTCCCGAAATTCTTTGTGGGGTCGAGCGACCTACTCACCGTAGCGATAGTGACGGCGCTCAGCTATGCGCTTGCCGCCCTGCTGGCGCTGGCATTCCCTGAACCTCGCAACGTGGCAATGACCATTTGGCGCAAGCTGATCAACCTCCGCAATGATCCCAGGCGTTCACCGATCCCATCAATCGAAAGGACATCCAGATGAAAATCGCGATCATAGGAACCGGCTATGTCGGCCTCGTGAGCGGCGCCTGCCTGGCCGATGTCGGCTGGGACGTCACCTGCGTCGACAAGGTCGCAGACAAGATCGAGAGGCTGAAGAATGGGCGTGATCCCGATCTACGAGCCGGGCCTCGAGGAGCTGGTCCACGACAATGTCAGCGCCGGCCGGCTCCACTTCACCACCGACATCGGCGAAGCGGTGAAGCAAGCCGCGATTGTCATGATCGCGGTCGGCACGCCGACGCGCCAGCTCGACGGCAATGCCGACCTCCAATACGTCTATGCCGCGGCCGAGGAGATCGCCCGCGCGCTCGACCACTATGCAGTGATCGTGACCAAATCGACCGTGCCGGCCGGCACCGGCTTTCAGGTCAAGCGCATCGTTTCGGAAGCCAATCCCGCGCTGCGGTTCGACGTGGCGTCGAATCCTGAATTCCTTAGGGAAGGCAACGCGATCCACGATTTCGCGACGCCGGATCGCATCGTCATCGGCACCGATAGCGACGCGGCGCGGGAATTGCTCGAGGAGCTCTACCGCCCCTTCACCGAAAACGGCGTCGAGCTGATCCGCACCGACCTCGTTTCGTCGGAGCTCATCAAATACGCGGCCAACACGTTCCTCGCCACCAAGGTCAGCTTCATCAACGAAATGGCCGACATCTGCGAGCGGGTCGGCGGCAACATCGTCGATGTCTCGCGCGGCATGGGCAGCGACAAGCGCATCGGTCACGCCTTCCTCAAGCCCGGCCCGGGCTATGGCGGCTCCTGCTTCCCGAAGGACACGCTGGCGATGGTGCATATCGGCGAGCGCGTGCTCAGCCCGGCGACCATCGTCGAGGCGGTGATATCGGTCAACCGGTCGCGCACCCACCGCATGGTGGCCAAGATCGCCCAGGCGGCCGGCAGCGACCTGCAGGGCAAGCGCATCGCCCTGCTCGGCCTCACCTTCAAGCCCAATACCGACGACGTGCGCGACAGCGTCGCGGTCCTGATCGCCGACGAGCTGTCGCAGATGGGCGCGATCGTGCGCGCCTACGACCGCAGGGCATGCGGCAGGCCGCGCGATCCTCGGCAACGCAATCGAATATTGCCGCAGCGCCGACGATGCGCTGGAGGACGCCGATCTGTGCGTCATCGCCACCGAATGGAGCGAGTTCAGGGACAAGAAGCCGGTCGCCTACAAGCGCCTGATGGCCGAACCTGTCATGGTCGATTTGCGCAACATCTTCTCGCCCGATGAGATGGCCGAGCATGGCTTCAGCCTATGTGTCGGTTGGCAGGTCGGCGGTCGAGCGCGAGGTGCCGCGCGCGCATCATGAGCTGATGGGCCTGGGTGCATCCAGACTGCTAGCGGCCAGCCTCCTCTCCTACGCCGGAGCCTGATATGCTTCCGCAAACGATCGAGGCGTTGAATGAATGAAGTGGCATCAGATCGGCCGGCGCAAGAGATGGAATCCATTCCCGCTCGTCGGCCGCATGTCGTCATCCTCGGGGCCGGTTTCGGCGGTCTCAACGCGGCGCAAGGTTTGCGCAATGCACCGGTAGACGTAACGGTGGTCGACCGCCGCAACTACCATCTGTTCCAGCCGCTGCTCTACCAGGTAGCAACCGCGGCGCTGTCGCCGGCGCAGATCGCCACGCCGATCCGGCACATCCTGGCGCGCCAGAAGAACGCGACGGTGCTGATGGAGAAGATCGACGGCATCGACGCGCAGGCGCGCCAGGTCATCACCGAGAACCGCCGCATCGCCTACGATTATCTGGTGGTCGCAACCGGCGCCCGCCATGCCTATTTCGGCCACGACGAATGGGCCGCGACGGCCCAATAGAACCACAGGACGGAGTGAAATCTTCTTGAGGGTCGAGGGTAGGTTGTACTCGCCTCGGGGAGGGCCGCAAAGCAGGCCAAGGCTCCGGAGGAGCCCAATGTTTATAGTAATAAGCGAAAAACAAAGTGAGCTCCGGAGGAGCTGGCATCAGGGTTCGAAATCAGATGCGCGCCGTCCTCCGGAGCTGATCACCCTTTCTATTCGTTACTATAAACATTCGGCTCCTCCGGAGCCAAAGAAATGGCCAAACTCCACGCGCCAGGCTGGAGCCTGGCGCTCCCAGGTTACTTCTTTTCCGCGCTGCTGGCCTGCGGCAGGCTGTAAGTTACCTTGCCGGCCTCATCAAGAAATTCCAGTTTGGGCACGCCAGCCGCATCGACGGAAAGCTTGATCCGAGGTTTGCCTTTCGCGTCGGAAAGACGCACCACCGCTGCCTGCTCACGATCTCTCCCCACCATGACACGTTCCGCGACACCACCCGCCATTTCTCTCAGCTTTTGCGTGGCCGCCGTTTTTTCCGGCCCCTCGCTCATTTTCTCTATCTCGGCGAGCTTATCGATCACCGGCCCCAGCGAAGTCTCCGGCCGATCCCAAACCCGGAGGCCGGCGGAATACTGCCCATTGCTCTCCGAGTACTGGATGCCGACGGTCTGATCCTGCCGGAACCTATCAAAGGCCAGCAGCGCACCCGCGCTTCCCTTGCCGTCTTTTTGATCGCCACTAAAACTCAAACCACCGCATTCGTCGCCCTTCTCGTTGAAGAAAAGCATGCCCGGCGGCCTCTTCCGCGAAAGCGTTTTCCCGTCAATGATGCCGGGGTGCTGGCGTTCGCCGTTGGAAATAACCATCTTCAACTTTCCATCTTTCTCGACGATGTTGATGCGCTCGACATCGATCTCTTCAAACTTCTGATTGCGAGTTTGTATTGTGAAAGCGGTGAGGACGAACACTCCGCAAAGAAGCGTCGCCGTGACTGCGTAAAACTTTCAAGAATCGCACTTCTCTTTCCAGCTTGGTTTCCATCGAAGTAATCTCCGTTTTAGTACTCTGTCCAGGCGCGACTATCGCCCGCCGGCGTGTTCCTTTTGACCTGCTCGGCCATGTCGCGCAGCATGTCGGCAAAATTCTTGGCGTGCCACGAGTGCCCTTTCAGAGGACGCCCGTAGGCGAAAGTCGCGTCGCTCTTCGGATTAGTCGCCTTCTTCGTGAATTCTTCAAAGAGATAGACGGCGAGATTCAGGTAGAAATTATCCATGTCCCCGGAGATGAAGTGCAGCTTGCCCTGGAGCTTTGGCCCGAGCGTGGCCCAGTTCTTCTCGGCGTAGTGACGAAGATCATAACCGTTGTCGCGCATGTAATGCGCGACTTCGCGGTCGATCTTGCCCGTGCGCTTGTCCCAGAGCGGACGCGGATAGCCGTCAGGCCCGACGGGCCCATAGATCGCTTCCCACGCGCCGAACTGATAACCGGATCTGCCTTTGCTCCCAAGCACTGCTTCGAAGTGGCTCACCTGACGGACTGTGAGATTAACTTGTCCTTCGGCCGAGCGGCGCATCGGTCTTTCCGGCCGGAACCCAGCTACGAGCCGGCGCGGTGAAGGCATTCTCATCCTCGTAGATGTTCACCAGCAGGTAGCGACGGAAATCAATCGGATCAGGATTGAAGACCCATGCGCCGCCAAAGAAATCCGGGTACTTCAACTGAAGCGACAACGACTCCCATCCGCCGGTCGAGGCGCCTTCCAGGATCCTCGCGTGTGGCTTGCCGATCGCGCGGAATTGTTTCTCGACATGCGGGATCAATTCTTGAGTGACTGCGTCGCCATACGGCCCGTTGTTGGCGGAGTTCACGCCGTAACCGTCAGGAAAAAACGGACTCGGCTCAACAAAAGTGACGAGCAAAAAGCGCGGGAACTTGTCTGAAGTCCATTCCTGAAAAAACTCATATCCGGGCTGGACATTCGACGAGGCTCGCAGCCCCTCTTGCTGCTTTGCACTGTTCGGGTCTTCGTTGAAGTAGAAGGCCGGACTGCCGAGATACCCTTGAGCATAGACAACCGGATAGCGAACATCCGTGCGCTCATCGTAGCCTTTCGGCAGAATGACGGTCGCGCCGAGATAGACCGGCACGCCCCAGAACTTGCTGAGCAACTCGCTCTTGATCTGGACGCGCTTGATCCATTTTGTTTCTTTTGGCGGATCGTCGGGCGGGATGACGTTCTTGAGCAGCAGGTTGACCTTATATCCGGCGGCCGGGTCGAGCCGCACTTTTTGCACATCGCTGTAGAGGTTGCCGGGCGATACGTTGAAGAACCGCCCGCGCATATCCCAATGCACCCAGAGCGTGCGACCGTCGCTGCGCCGGCATTCGGTATAGACGTTGACCATCGCCTGAACGAAGTATTCGCCCGCAGGCAACTGCGACAGACTATCAACCGGATGGCCGAATGTAGTTTGATCGATGACGACGGACTGACCCGGTTGCAGACTCTCGGCATCCACTCCGAACATCGGCGTTGTGTTTGGCCCTATCTGTAAGCGCGGCTCTGGCCGATCAGAGCGGGCGATGACGAGTATTACCCTTCCAGTGAGCGGTCCGGCTGCGAGCGGACTTGTCATACGAGATTTCAAACCGAGTGTCGCCGAGCGCCACCTGGTAGAGCACGGCCTGAAAGAGAACGACGATGGCCAGGCGAACAAGTTTTCTCATCATTGTGTTCAAGTATGGAGTTCAAGCTTTAGCTTGCTCGCATCACCTTAGAATTCAAGAGCAAGCTAAAGCTTGAACTCCATACTTCCGACCTCCACTGACCACTGACCACTTCTTCTTCAGAACTCGATTCGCGTCCCAAACTGGATCGCACGGGCACTGTTAGCCTGGCTCGTGTATACGCCAAATGACGCAGGGTTATTGAGACTCAATGATGGAGTGCTGAAGTTGACGTGATTGAACACGTTGAAGAAATCGAATGAGAACTCAATTTTCACTCGTTCTGTGATGCTCGTCTCCTTGGCAACCCGAAAATCCAAATTCCAGAACCACGGACCGCGAAAAGCCGAGGCACGTCCCTGACGGCCATCCCGGTTTAGTTCGATGCGGCGGAAGGAACCGAGCACGCTTTGCGGATTGGCAAACATGTTCAATCCCGATCCTCCAGCCGCCGGATTGCCCTGGGTGCCTACTCCTCCCGAGCCAGCTACGCCGGAATTGATGCCGGCGTCGAGAGAACCTGAATCCAGAGGGATCGCGCCGTTGTTCACGGCTTGGGCTTGCAGCGATCCGCCCCAGACTTGGGTGTTGTCCACGACGACAAGAGGCAAGCTGGAATAGGTGCGAAAGATGCCCGAGAGATACCAGCCTCCGATGACCTTGTTTGCCCAGCCGCTGTCACTGCTCCAGTGACGACCGGTTCCGAAGGGCAAGTCGTAGTTGAAAATCCCGTTGACGACGTGGCGGCGGTCAGACTGCGCCGGGCCATAATCCACGTTGGGATCGAAGCCAGTTGTAATCAGCGACAAATTATTTTGCACGTCGCCGATCTGATCTAAAGATTTTGACAGTGTATAGTTGACATCAAACTGTATCCCTTTCCACGGACGGTTGCGCACAGTGGCCGTCATGGCGTGATAGTTCGAGATGCCTCCGTGTGCTGGCCATCAGGATGGCCAGTAATTGAAGATTGTTGTACGGAGTGAGCCCCAGGCCAGACTGCCGCATAATGTTCATCTGCAAAAACAAGTTATTGACGCTATTGGTTTGAAACAAGCCGCCCTGAAGCGTGGCGAGGCACTGGGTGGAATTGAGGGCGGCAGCTACAGTGGGCGGCCGGCAAGCGGCGCCCAATGCGGATGCGCTCAATCCGGGCAATTGGTTTTCGAACCAGGGCTGCGCGGGCAAAGTCCTTGCCGCGGCGCCGGAGCGCAGCGCCAGCGCTACTGCATCATAGGCCTCGGAAAAAACCTGGCCGCTAGCTGAATCCTTGAAGAAGTATGGTGAAGAATCAAGATCAACTCCGCGCGGGAGGTCGCGCCCCAGGCGGCCAATGTAGGCGACCTCCGCTATCATGTTGCCGGGAATCTCACGCTGGATGGTGAAGTCAATCAGATAGTTTCGGCCAACGCGCCGATTAGGATCGGTCGCGAACGACGTGCCACCGGAAAGGACTGCGGGGACAATCGGTGACGTTCCTCCAGTGAACGGCGGAATCGGAATATTGCCATCGATTCCCGAGCGGAATGCCGACAGGCCGCGATTCCCGGCGCCGGCAGCAGGATTGCAGCCAGCTCCGGGCGTTCCCGATACGTTGCAAAAAGGTGCGGGCGTCTGGAGAACCTGTCCAAAGCCGATTCCGAAGGCGGCAGGCAGGATTACACTAATCGTGTTCACACGATCGTAGACGATGCCGAAGCCTCCCCGCAGCACAGTGCGCTGGCCGGTGAGACTGCCTAGCAGCCCATTCTTGAACGAAGGGCTCCAGGCCACTGCGACTCTGGGTCCGAAGTTGCTGTAATCGGTGTCAAAGAGGGTGTCGCGACCAGAGTCGCTCAAAGGCCGCACGCCGATTTGAGGATTGTAAATCTGGCCTGCCCGCGCCGCCTCTTCCTTTTTACGAAGGTAGCTTTCAGCCGAGAGAACCTCTCTCGTATTGAGATCGGTGATCAAGGCAATCCGGTCAAGTCTCTCTTTTGGAGGCGTCAGCCAGCTATACGTGAACCCGTAGGTCAGCGTCAGCGAGGGACGCATGCGCCACGTGTCTTCAAAGTGGAACTGGTAATAATGCATGTTGGTGTCGGTGACGAGGTCCGTTCCAAGCGGCAGGGGTTGCAAACTGCCATCGCGCGCGCCCACGATGCTGACGTTATCCACCATGCCGAGCGCCACAGCGTACAAGTCATTCCACCGCGCGACATCCCCGGTGGACAGACAATTTGTCGTCACCCCACCGCCGCATGTTGCCGGGCGATTGGTCGCAGGAATCGTGAGGAAGCTGCCGGAATCCAACGCGACGATCGGGCCAGTGAGAAACGTGACCTGATCGTTGTGCGTAAAAATCATCGGCAGTAAGCGAAACTCACCACCGAAACTCACGTTATGCTTGCCTTTGTTCCAGGTGGTGACGTTGGAGAACTGAATGTTGCGGTCGCGGATAATCTGCGTTCGAGCGGCCTGTGCCGCCACATCAATCGCCTCGCTCAAGATGGACAGCTCAACTCCCACAGCGCCGATTGAACTGTTGGTTCCCGGCAGCTTTAGCGCCGAGCCAACTGCCGAGGGGCCCGTGCCGATCAGATCGGCTTTGTTCTGCACCCAGCCGAAGCGGAAACTGTTCAGCCAGTTTGAAGCGATCTGATAGTCGAGGCCGGTGATAACGCTGGCTCCCCGCGAATTGAGGTCGCGAAAGGTCACCACGTTCGACGGATCACGAATATCCAGTTGGCTGGTTGTTGGCGCCAGATCGCGTTGATAGGAATACCGGCCCATAAACCGCAGCTTGTCCGTGAAGTGATGGTCGAGCCGAAACGATACCGTATCAAAGGTTAGCGGCGTAGAGACATTGCCGCGATACCCTGTGGTATTCAGTCCGTCTCCCAGGGTCGGATCGTTGCCCGCTGGCATGAGAGCAAACATTGCCGCCACGGTCGGGCTGAGGCCCAGGCCGCGCGGGTCGCAGGCCGTCGTGCCAGTTCCGCACAATGTTGAAGTCGCCAGCGGGTAAGCCACAACGTTGCCCGCAGCGTCCTGAAACCTGAGCACACCGCTGCGCATCGAGCTCGTCGGAACAGTTCTGGAGAATGGTTGAAGGCGCGGGAACCGCCGCACTTCGTAGTTTCCCCAGAAGAACGTCTTGTCGTGCCAGATCGGGCCGCCGAGACTGAATCCGCCACGGTTGTCCTTCAACTCACCTCTCCGGACGCCCGTGCGGTTGTTGGTCCAAGTGTTAGCGTTAAGGTTGTCGTTCTGATGATACCAGTAGGCTACGCCGTGTAGACCGTTCGTCCCCCGCGGACTATTCAGTGTTATTTGACCGCCCGCAGAGCGCCCAAACGACGCGTTCGGATTGGTCACCACTACGCGAAACTCGCTGATCGCGTCAACGCCGACGGGTGCCTTCGTAAGAGCGATGCCTTGCCCGCCAGTGAGATTGTCGCTTACGTCAATGCCGTCGAGCAGGAGCGTGTTCTGATCGCTGCGCGCGCCTGAGACGGTGCCACCGCTGCCAAAAGTTCCCGGCGTCGTAGCCGGCTGGAGGGAAAGCAACTCCAGGGTACTGCGTTGCAACGTGGGCAGGTTTCGCATGATTTTTTGATCCAGTACGTTGCCCAGTTGCGCGTCGGTGGTCTGCAATTCCACGCCCACGCCAGCTGCCACCTGAACGACCTCGCCAATGTCACCCACCTGCAGCGTGACGTCGGCCGTGACGCTCTTGTTCACCTCCAGGATCAGTGCATCTAACACAGCAGCTTTAAAACTCTTTGCGCTAACCTTCAGTTGGTAGGTCCCCGGCATTACGCCGGCGAATGTAAACTGCCCGTCATCATTCGTCATTTGCGTGCGCGCCAGGTTCGTCGCAGGGTCGGTCAAGGTCACCTGAGCTCCGGCGACGACGGCGCCGGATGCGTCTGTGACTTTGCCCAGGACCGCGCCTGTTGTTGCGGTCTGCGCGAGAGCCCCAGATGTACTAATTGATGCACAGAAGAGCGCAACGAGGATCAACGCTGGAAAGGGGGTGGGCTTCATCTTCATTCCTCCATGAAAGGTAACTGGAAACTTCGCTTCAGATTTGGGTGGTCTTCGCTCGTCGAGAGGCCCCAACCGACCACGAGCGATTCCTTGCTGTCTTGTCATTGCCAGGAAACCCGTTGCGAGTCCCCGGTTGGCGTGGCTACTACAGGATGCCTGTGTACCGCAAATGCTGCACACTGTCAATCGTCACGACAAATGCTGCATTACCTGCAAATCTCCATTGGACCCTTTCGGTTCCCGATACCAGCGCGGTCCAGAGGCGTATTCCTTGTCAGTCGGCCTTAGCCGGGTAAGTGCGCGCTTGGGATCGATATGAGAGCAAGCGACGTGGATGGCGTTGATCGCCGCCGTCGGAGCGACGTACGAATTAAGAAAAGATGGACTGACTACCGAAGCAACCAGATGGTGGTCGCAGTAGCGTGCTATTGGCGTCGTGTGGCTGTCAGTAATCCCAAAGGTCGGGACGTCCCGTTTTCTTGCCCACAGCACTGCCTCGACCGTATCCCTCAGGCATTGCCCGAAGCTGATGGCTACAAGAACATCTTTCGGGGTTAATACCTTAACTTTGTTTTGCAGATTCCCAGTGCTTCCCGCGGTCGCCTCAGCATCGAACCCGAGCGTCGACAATCCGTAAGCCAGGTAAACGGCCAGCGAAGCAGCAAAGTCTAACCCGACAACGAGAACTCGGCGAGAACGCTTGATCAGCTTAGCCAGTTCGACTATGCGATGTCTGTCCAGATCCGATTTCAAGGTGTTTATGTTCTCCAGCGCCTTCTCTAAAGCGTGATCGATGTGATCTGCGATACTTCGCTTCTCTCTGGTGGCCGCTTTCAAAACCGTGTAGGGCGTTATTCCTGAAACGAAGTGATGTCGGAGGTCCGCTGCGAAATCAGCATAACTCTGGTAACCCAGCACCTGAGTGGCTCGCAGGATGGTCGTGGCATCGACTCGATAGCGTTTGGCCAATTCGCGGGAAGAGAGAAAACAAGTCTCTTCTGCTGAGTCAAGGATGGCTCGGACCAACTGCAGGCGGCGAGGGTTGAGCCGGGATTGCGCCTCGGCTAAGCGGCTCTCGAGTGCTGACCCCTTCCCGTCAGAGTTACGAGAACCATTGACAACCTTCTGTATCTTCTTGCGCGACCTGCTCATTTCTCACCTCTTGCAAAATGAATCGGGTAATTTGAGAGAACGTTTCTGGAGTGAAGATAGCAAATCGAGGTTGGCCAAACAACATTCGTTGCAGCGATTATAGCGTCGTTGACTTTTCTGCAGCATCTGCGGTACATGCAATCGCAGTTGCGCCCAGGCGAGCGCCGGTCTCCAGACCGGCCACGAGCCGCGAAGCGTGCGAGTAGTGGAGAGTCCTTGTGCTGAATACTCGCACGCTTCGCGGCTCGTGGCCGGTCTGGAGACCGGCGCTCCCTGGAGCAAGCCAGCAACCCTCCCTCACGGTCGGGCTACTGACACGCTTGGCGCTGGCGGGTAGTGACCCAACACATGAACTTCCTGGGAGCTTACTTATGAAAGCACGACTTCTATTTTTTGCCCTGTTGCTCTCCATCGTCGTCCCATCCACGATAACGGCGCAAGGGACGCGTTTGCTTCGCCACCCGACCGTTAGCCGCGAACTGGTGGCTTTTGCCTACGCAGGAGACTTGTGGCTGGTGTCGCGAGACGGTGGCCAGGCGCGGCGCATCACCTCTACTCAGGGAGTCGAAGCTGATCCTTACTTTTCTCCCGACGGGTCTAAAATCGCTTTTAGCGCCACCGTTGCGGGGAATACGGACGTGTACGTTGTGCCAACCACGGGTGGCAACCCTCAGCGTTTGACCTATCATCCCGGCCCTGACCGAGCGCGGGGCTGGACGCCTGATGGCCGTCGTGTTGTCTTCGCGGCGGGGCGGATTACTGCGCCCCAGCCATACTTCCGGCTCTGGACGATCGGGCTGGAGGGCGGATTGCCGGAGGCATTGCCAATGCCTCGCGCTTTCAGCGGCTCCTACTCCCCAAACGGCCTCCGTATTGCCCATGAAGAATTCTCAACGGCGTTCATTCCCGCCTGGCACGAGGCCAGCCACTGGCGGCACTACCGCGGTGGCCGCACACATCCAATCCGAGTCATGACTCTGGCCGATCACTCCATCGAGAAGCTGCCCTGGACCAATAGCAACGACACCAATCCGATGTGGATCGGCAATACGATCTACTTCCTCTCCGATCGCAATCACGTCGTCAACCTCTTCGCTTACCGCACGGACACAAAGCAGGTCACGCAGCTTACGCGTCACGATGACTTCGACATCATGAACGCATCGGCAGGTTCCGACGCAATCGCCTACGAACAGGCAGGCTATGTTCATCTGCTCGACGCAAAAACCGGGCAGACGCGCAGACTGAACATCGAGGTGACCGGTGACCTGCCCTGGACGCGCCCACAATTCAAGAAGGTAGTCAGTATGATCCGCAACGCGGCGCTTTCTCCGACCGGCGTGCGAGCGGCCTTCGAAGCGCGCGGCGATATTTTCACAGTTCCCGCAGAAAAGGGCGATTACCGAAATCTGACTCAAAGCGCGGGCGCGCATGATCGCAGTCCGTCGTGGTCCCCTGATGGCGCCCAACTCGCCTGGCTTTCAGACTCGAGCGGTGAGTATCAACTGATCCTCGGCGATCCGCTCGGTGTGGCGGCACCGCGTTCAATTTCGCTCCCATCCACGGCATTTTTCTCCGCCCCTGCCTGGTCGCCTGATGGCACACAGATTTTGCTTCAGGATAACCACAGAAACCTTTGGATTATCGAAGTCGCCACCGGCAAGACGACGAAGATTGATTCCGACAATTATCCTGATCCTGGTCGCTCGTTCGATGCAGCGTGGGCGCCGGATTCAAAGTGGGTCGCTTACTCAAGGAATCTGCCCAGCCGTCTGCGTGCGATCTTCATCTATTCGCTGGCTGAGAAAAAGAGTCATCAGATTACGGACGGGATGGCAGATTCAATCTCGCCGGCCTTCGATGCCGGAGGTAAATATCTTTACTTCATGGCGAGCACGAACTTTGGGCCGAGCACCAGTTGGCTCGAAATGAGTTCGATCGATCGCCCGGTGCGCCGCGCAATCTATCTCGCCGTGCTTGGAGCGAACGAGCCCTCGCCACTCTTGCCGGAAACCGGCGACGAGCCGCAGCGACCCGCGCCACGCGAAGAATCTCGCTCCGAAGCCCCGCCACAACCGTCACCTGCCGCGCCCCGGACCGTAAATGTTCGCGTTGACTTCGATCGAATCGGACAAAGGATCATTTCCGTGAACATACCGGCCGGTGATTACAACAATCTCACGGCGGGCGCAGCCGGAAGTTTTTACTACACTGAACCGATTCTGACGTCAGCTGCTACTCCCGGAGCCGTCGTCACTTCGCTTACAGCGATACCAGCTCAGTGCTCGGACTGCCGCGCCTGTCCTTGAAGGAATTCGCTCGTACTCGCTCTCGCATGACAGGAAGAAGCTTCTCTATCAAGCTGCTGCCGGGGGCGGAACCAATTGGGGAATAGTTGCTACCGATCGTCCGGCGCCCGTAAGGGTTGGCGATGGCCCGATAAACCTGGCGCAGATGGAGATGCGCATCGATCCTCGCGCTGAGTGGGAACAGATTTATCGGGAGACGTGGCGCATTCAGCGCGAGTATTTCTACGATCCTAAATTTCAAGGGAATGATTGGCAGGCAATCTTTGAGAAGTACCGTCCGTTGCTTGCTTTCGTCGGCCATCGCGCTGACCTCGGATATCTCATCGCAATGGTTGGCGGAGAACTGGCGGTGGGCCACTCTTATCTGCAGGGCACCGGCGACGTCCCGGGTGAAGATCCCGTGTCGGTTGGTTTGTTAGGAGCGGACTTTGGGATTGAGAACGGACGTTATCGAATCAAGCGCATCTACACCGGCGAGAATTGGAATCCCGAGCTGCGCGCGCCGCTCAGCGCGCCCGGCATTCAAGTGGCCGAAGGAGATTACGTTCTCGAAGTAAATGGCCGCGCGCTCGCGCCGCCGGCGAATATCTACAGCTTATTCGAGGGCACAGCCGGAAGGCAGACTCTAATCAGGATCAGCAAGACTCCCTCGACGGAAGGCTCACGCATAGTGACTGTGATTCCAGTCCCCAGCGAAGATGCTCTTCGCGCACGAGCATGGATCGAAGACAATCGCCGTCTGGTTGACAAGCTTTCGGGTGGGCGCCTTGCCTACGTTTGGCTCCCAAACACGGCTGGTCCTGGTTACACCGCTTTCACGCGGTACTACTATGCGCAACAGGACAAGGAGGGCGCGATCATTGATGAACGTTACAACCAGGGCGGCCAGGTGGCCGATTACATCGTCAACGAGTTGGATCGCAAACTGATGGGTTTCTTTGCGCAACGTGACGGCGAGCCGGCGACCTCTCCAATCGCGGGAATCTATGGGCCCAAGGTAATGATCATCAACGAGTCGGCGGGCTCAGGCGGGGATGCCTTGCCATACATGTTCCGCCAGCGGAAGCTCGGGCCGCTGGTGGGGACGCGCACCTGGGGCGCGCTGGTCGGTACGCTCGGAGTGCCTCCGACGATTGACGGCGGGGGCATCACGGCACCCTCTCTGGCGTTCTACGACCTGACGGGAAAGTGGGCCGTGGAGAACGAAGGCGTCCCACCGGACATCGAGGTTGAGTACACGCCCGCCGAAGTAAACAAAGGCCGCGATCCTCAGCTTGAGCGGGCGGTGCAGGAGGCCCTGAAGCTGCTCGAGCAGAATCCGGTGCGGCGAGTGCCGCGACCTGCCTCAATCAACCGCGTGTCGAAGGGACAGGGGGGTCAGGAGAAACCGTGACCAACTGAGACGGGTTCAAACAACGAAAACAATTATTGTTCGACTTGTTAACGAATATTGACACGAACGGTATTGGCAGCTCGCCCATCAACCGATAACGTGACGTCGACCTCGCCACGCCCGATGAGAGCGCGCGAAAGCCGCACGTTGACCTGATCGAGGCCGACGAATCCTGGCGCGGCTTCAGCCGCGAGCACTTCGCTCGCCAGCCCGCCGATCGTCGCGCTTACATTGGTAAGCGAGCTGCGGAACCTGATCCCGGTTCCGTAGAGGACAAGAAAGACCTGATCGGTACTCGGACCGAGGTCGATAGGAACAGGACGAAGCGACCGAGCGCAGAGTCGAATTTGCGACTGGCTCGTAGCTCTGCGCGCCGCTTCCCTTGAGACGGAAAGCGAGCGCGGCCGGGACGCCTCCTCCATCAGCGTTGGCGGTGAACAGGCCCGGCGCGACATTCGCGATCATCACGCTGCACGCCGCGACTATTCCATTTCGATTTACCAAAACTGTCGCCTCGCCGAGCGCTGTGCCCGCCGGGACCTGAAAGTTGATCTGACCTGGCGAGACGTAGAAAAGCGGCGCGAACCGCCTCGTGCCCAGGCTGTCGAAGACACGCACGTATGTGTCCCCCAACGTCGTCGGCAGCGGCAGTTCGGCTGCGCTCAGAGCCTCACTCGACAGATTCCTGCCGAAACCGGAGACGATCGATTCCGGCGCCTGCTGAGTGCCGTCGTAGCTGGCCGCCGAGACGGTCACCATGCAATTGTTCTCGAAGAAATAGACCTCGCCCTGATCGGCATTGCCTCCTGCTGAATGAGCCAATGATCAGGCCGTCCTGGCCGAAGGCGACACTGCAGCCAAAATTATCGGATGATCGCCGTTGACGGGCGAAATAAGCGGCGGCCGAATTGTCCAGACCGTACCGCTGCGTAAAAAGAGCAAGGTCTTTCCGCTCGGAATTATCTGCGACGCACCAACCAGGGCGAGGTCGCCTCTGAGCTGCGACGGAGATGCCGAAGAAATCGTCGGGGGCGCCATATACTCTCGGTCAGTTTGCTCTGAAACAGCCAGACCGGATTGAGCCGCGTACCACCACGCACAAAGACATAGGCTGAGCCCTGGCTCTGGTTGAAGTTCCGATCTGGTCGTAGGGCGCGCCGACGAGCGCGGTGCCGCCATCGATCGCAACCGACGGAGCCAAATCTGTCACTCTGCGTCGCCGTCGCTGGCAATCAACTTCGGGTGCGGCCGCAGAGGAGGGTTCGAGTCGCCGAAGATATAGGCCGAACCTTGATCACCGTTGGGCCCAATTGTATCACCCGGCGCGCCGGCCAGCAGCACGAAGCCCGAGAGCGCGACAGATGAACCCAACAGGTCACCTGCTGCGCCATCCTCTGCCGTCAGTTTGACCTCCTGCGTCCAGACCGGGCGCGCGACGGCCGGAAACGGTAGACTGCCCCTTGGTTCCGCCTCCCATTGATGTCGGCGGTCACTGCACCGACGGCCACATTCTCTCCGCTGATCGCCACCGAATAGCCGAAAAGATCCGCCGCCGCGCCGTCGTTGGCCAGCAAGCGCTGCTGCTCAAGCCACGAGCCGCCATTATTGAAGATAAACGTATGCGGCGCCTTGATCGGTGACGGCGCCGATGTTGTTCCCCGGCGCACCAACAACGATGTAATTGCCGCTGATTGCGACCGAGCAGCCGAAGTTATCGTCCGGCGCACCGTCGCTCGGGAATAGTCGCGCCCGCTCATTCCACTTTCCCCATTACGCACAAAGACATAAGCTGTACCCTGGCGTTCCACCGGTCCGAGAGTGTCGTCCGGAACGCCGACAACGATGGTGTCACCATCGATCGCCACCGCCTGGCCGAAGCTATCGAAACTGGTGCCATCCGAAGCATGAACCACTGTCGCCCAACAAAACCGCAGGATGGGTCGTCATTCGCGGACTCGCCCCGGCGCGCCTCCCGGACCGCGGCCGCCAGCGCGGGGTAGAGTCCCTGCCCTTTCAGATACTCGATAGCCGCGGCGCCATTCAGTGCCGGCGCCTCGAGGGAGCGGCCGGACGTTGTCTTTGCGCGCCAGAGCGAATACGAAAGCGCAATGATAAGGAGGAGCGTCAGGACGAACAGGAGATGGACCGTTGTCCGGCGCAATCTGCTTGACGCAAAACCCAATTTATAGGAGTTGACGCTCATCCAGCCTCCAGTCAGGCCAAGCGAGATTCAACATCGAATCTCAAAGAGGGAAGTTGTTGAAATCCCGCGTATTACTGCCGGACCGAAATTCTTTCCTGGGGGCGGGCAAATCCATGTCAACTGGAAGTGTTGAAAGAGGTGCTGAGTGCTGGGTGCTTGATCGGCCAGTCGATCGAAGATAGCAGCGGGGAACTGACGCAGGCGGAATGCGACCACAAGCATTCAGCTATGGGCCCGAGAAAGTGATCGGCACTCCGCCGGGCGCACGAACGTTGTTAACGTCACACCCGCCATGATCCACATCGTCTGAGTACCGTCTGGATCAATCCCGAGTGTCGCGCCGAAACAGGGCGTGGACGGTACCTAGCAATCGCCATCGCTTGATCACGATTAGCTTGATGGCGGCCAGAATGATCACGCCCGCAATCAATCCGGCTGAAAGGACCAGGTGTGACGTAACGTAGTAAAAGATGATTCCGTGCACAGCGATAACCACGAGTACTGCTAACAACACCCAAATGCCCTTACGAAATACGCGATGTGCTTTCATTTTGGTGATCATCTTGAAGGCGCCGTCGCGAGTGCAAACTGCATATTCTTCACTCCCAGCGCACCGCTTTCGACGATTTTCAGGCCGGCATCGCTTAGAACGGCAATTATGTCGGCTAGGCTGACGGAACCGTGGCGGCGGTGAATGCGCGCCAGAAGGCCTCTCTCTTTGCCTGGAGTCCCAAAGTCAACTGCGAGCACCCGTCCGCCCGGCTTTAGAACTCTTCGCATCTCGCGGGCGCACTGTGTCCGCGCTTCTCTGGGAAGGTGGTGGAGCATCAACGTGCTCAGAACCGCGTCAAAATACCCATTGGGAAACGGAAGCGCTTCGACTACACCATGGTTAAAGACAACGTCGACTCCTGACTTTTTCGACTTCGTGCTTGCCCGGGCGATCATCTCCGGTGATGCGTCGATTCCATATACTCTGCCGTTTGGGCCGACACGCCATTTAGCAGCGATGGCGAGGGTTCCAGTCCCACAGCCCACATCCAATACGCGGTCGCCCAATTGAAGGCGCGCCAGGTCTACAACCTTCTCGCGAAAAGCCCTTTCCCGCCCGCGCATCATCAGCCAGGCGAGAATGTCGTAGTAGCGAGCGGTGCCTAGACCAAGCCACTCGTGCGGGGCGTTAGGTCCGTTGCCCAACATTCGTCATAATGTCCTCCTTCTAAAATGCCAGGTGCTCAAAGTATCGTTCTCCTTTTAATATACGTTTGGAAAAGTGGCTGTTGAAGAACAACCAATTCGATCTGTGCGATTTCGAACAATATCAATCTTTTGTTCGTTATCTTCCGTGTTGAGAACTAACGTGACACTACAAAAACGGGTCAAGGATCGGCGGATTCAAAAGACGGAGACCCTTTTGCGCGACGCTCTCACATCCTTGATCCGCGAGAAGTCGTATGACTCCATTGTTGTAAAAGAGATTCTAGATCGCGCCAACGTTGGCAGATCAACCTTTTACACCCACTTCCGCGACAAAGACGAGCTGCTGGCCAGCAGCATTCACGAAATGCTTCGCTCCGCTGGATCGACGCAGTTGCCTTCCTCGTCCAGGCCGTACGAAAAGCTCATTTTCTTCAGCCTTCCCATCTTCGAACATATCCACCAACATCGACATGAAGATCGGCGCGCGGACGACGCGAGGATGAGCAGTCGAAGTCTCGCTATCCTTCACGAGCGCCTTCAAAACGTGCTGGTTGAGTTGATCGGCGATGACATTGAGCAAGGTTCTCGAGGTCGGCGAATCCCTGCAGGCCAGATTCCATCGAATGTTCTGGTCAACTACATAGCCTCGACATTCGTTCTCGTACTGAACTGGTGGGTAGAGACTGATAGCCCGCTAAATCCGAAGGAAGTCGATGATTTGTTTCGCGCGCTCGTCCTGCCGACGCTGGTTACGACCTTGGGGTGTTAGGAGCCTAATCCTACCGTCCCGTCGCGTCCAGTTGGCCAAGATATGACATCAACTTTGTTAGCAAGGGGGAATCGTGGCACTTGTTGAAAGTAATTTGTACAGTGCTCACTGACGCGTCGCGTTGGGCGGCTTAGGCGATAGAAGTTTTGTAGGACCGAAGAGCATGACAACCCAACCACTGAGGCGTCGCTCACCAAGCACGGCGCAGGACGTTGCAATTCTCGGTATCGTTCGACCGCCGCTCGTGTATCTGATGTCGCTCGTCTCAGGGGCGGTGCTCCAACTCGCCAGACCATTGCCATTCCTTCCTGGAGCGCTCGCCGTGCCGCTCGGAGTGTTTCTCGTCGTAGTTGCCGTTGCGCTGTTCTCCTACTCGGTTGCGGAATTTCGGGCGGGCGGCACACCGGTACCGGCCCGAAAGCCCACGACCGTGGTCGTCCGCACTGGGCCTTATCGCTAGCCGAAACCCGATCTATTTGGCGTTCTCGCTGTTACAGCTGGGCGTCGCGATTTGGGTCAACAGCGTGTGGTTGCTGACCGCTCTCGCCGCAGCGGTGGCGATCATCCACCACATCGCCATACGGAGAGAAGAGGAGTACTTGGAACAGAAATTCGGTGCGGAGTACTTGGACTATAAAGCTTCCGTTCGCCGCTGGCTGTAAGTCGACCAACAATCGCCTGAAGCGAAGCGGCAAATGGAGCGGGGGCCAGCTCAAGCGTCTCGACCTTCATCGAGCAACTTCATGGAGAGAACATCGTATAAGCTCATATTTGCGGGGAGTTGGGTTTAATCGCCGATAGATACTGTCCTCTGCTCGAACAAGGCTCGTCGATCAGTTAGGCGCTATGACACCAGAGAAAACATGCCGTTCGATCGCTCGTAACGCTGGTCGCAGGGAGCAACTATGAATCTAACAGACATCAAACATCTATTCGATTACACGGAATGGGCAAACGGTCGGGTCATCGACGCAGTGTCGAAGTTATCCGACGAAGATTTTCGCCGCGATGTTCGCACCAGTCACACTCGATTTTTGGAACCTTGTTGCATATGGCGGGCGCGGAATAGATCTGGCTGGAAAGGTGGAACGGCCGGTCACCAGCTAAAGATCGAGGCGTGGCCGTTGTGGACAACGGAATCGTGCGCGAATCTCGAGATCCTGAAAGAACGTTGGCGCGATGTGATTGATCGTCGCGCTCACTTTATTTCTGAGCTTGATGAAGAGCGACTGGGCGCCGAGCTGCCATTTAAGCTCCTCAGCGGCGAACCGAGTTCAATGCGGCTGTCGATCAAATGCAGCACGTCGCCAATCACGCAACGATGCATCGCGGTCAAATCGTAGGGATGATTCGCCAGATCGGCGTTGAACCGCCGCCGACGGATTTGATTTTTTACTTGCGGTCAGATATATCGCCGAAATGAGTCCGCGGCCCGACCGATTGCCGTGTTTTGCTTGTAGTCATAACTAGCGTCCTCACAGTTCTCTGCACACTCTTAATTGACAAGATTCGTTCGCGTCGTTTCAAGCGCGTGATCTATCAGCGGCTGCACCTCTTCCACAAACTGCACGGTGTGCGGCAGGCCTACGTGGTTATCGAACGCCGCCTCATCTACCCAACGAGAGTGGATGTAGAACAGCTGGGCATCCCTGATAGAACGGAACGACATGAATGCTCAGACAGCCCGGTTCCTGTCTCGTCGGTGCGATGACCTTACGCAGCGCGGCCTCAACGCCAGTCTCTTGACCGGGGCAAGCGTGAAATCGTGCAAAGATAAAAAGCTCCATGGTCCCTTTTCTCCGTCTAAATCGATGCTGTCCCCGGCTTTGAATCCGGTAGTCTTTTTTGTGAGGTGCAACGCGCTTACCTTCGATTCTAAGCAGCCGACTGCCTCTTAACCAGGCACGATCTTCTAACTCAAGGATCGCGACTAGCCGTTGGAATTAATCCGTTCACAATTCGTCATCTATCAGAAAGATTGGCGAAGTGACACGCTGATGAAGCTAGACAAATGAAGTCGGCGGCTTCTAGACTAAGCCGACATAAAAAAGAAACGCTTGGCTAGCGCGTCGCATCTGAAGATAGCGATCTTTTCACACTCCATTTTAAGTAAGGGAGGATAAACGAGGATATGGCTCGCAAGGTACTGTACTGGGTTGCAACAGGACTCGTCGCGGCATCATCAGCCTTCGCCGCGTTCTTCTACCTTTCCGGTAATTCGCAAGCCGTTGACGGATTCGCACATGTTGGTTATCCCCAGCAACTGCGAATCCTGCTTGGCGTCGCAAAACCGCTGGGTGCGATCACGCTAGTGGTTCCGGGCCTTGTCAAACTAAAGGAATGGGCGTATGCCGGTTTCACTTTTACATGGATCGCGGCGTTTGTAGCGCACTACCTGGCCCACGATGGTGCGCAAGCGTTCATGCCTGTTGTGCTGCTTGTGCTGCTCTTCGTGTCCTATCTTACTCGGCCCGCAAATCGACGATGGTCGCCGGAGCACCCGAACCGCAATTGATCCTGGCGGCGTAGTACCGCCAGTCCAAATTTTTTGGAAGGTGTGCGCGATCTATGCCAACAGAAAGCGTTGAAAGAAGGTGCTGGCTGATGAGTCCAAGAGGCATGTAGTCCCCCTTTAGGCGGAATACTCGCCTGCCACGATTCCGCCTAAAGGCGGGACTACATGCCTTGTACGTCTCGTATTGTCCGACTTGTTAACGGATATTGATTCGGACTGTGTTGGCTGCGTGTCCATCAACCAATAATTTGACGTCGACCTCGCCGCGGCCGATGAGTGCGCGGGACATCCGGACGTTGACCTGATCGAGGCCGACGAAGCCAATCACGGCTTCAGCCGCGAGCACTTCGCTCGGCAGCCCGCCGATCGTCGCACTGACATTGCCCAACGAGCTGCGGAATCTGATCCCGGTTCCGTAGAGGACGAGAAAGACCTGATCGGTCGCGGGGCCGAGATCGATGGGAGCAGGGACGAAGCGTGCGAGCGCGGAGTCGTAGGCGGCAATCGGCTCGTAGCTTTGCCCGCCGCTTCCGTTGAGCCGGAATGCGAGGGCGGCAGGCACGCCTCCTCCATCGGAGTTGGCGGTGAACAGGGCCGGCGCGACATTCGTGATCATTACCGTGCCTTCTGCCACGAGAGTCCCATTTCTAAAGACCCACACCACCGCCTCGCCGAGCGCTGTGCCGGGCGGAATCTGAAAGTTGATCTGCGTTGGCGAGACGTAGAAAAGCGGCGCGTATCGCTCCCGAAATTGTCTACGACGCTCACGCGCGTGTCCCCCAGCTCGGTCGGCAGCGGCAGTTGGGCCGCGCTGAGAGCCTCGGTCGAGAGACTCCTGCCGAAACCGGCGACGATCGATTCCGGCGCCTGCTGCGTGCCGTCGTAGCTGGCCGCCGAGACGGTCACGAAGCAAGCGCTCTCGAAGAAATAGACCTCGCCCTGATCGGCATTGCCTCCTCCGGATGAGCCAATGATCAGGCCGTCCTGGCTGAGGGCAACACTGACCCCAAAATTATCCAATCGTTCGCTGTTGATGGGGGTAAGAATCGGTCCCTTTGTCCAGACCGTCCCGCTGCGCGAAAAGAGCAAGGCTTTTCCGCTCAGATTTGACGCTCCCTGAGTAGCACCCACCAGGGCGAGGTCGCCACGAAGCGCAACTGAGGCGCCGAATCCATCGTCGGGTCTGCCATTGATCTCGTCGATCAGTTTGCTCTGGAATAGCCAGACCGGATTGAGATTGGTACCGCCGCGCACGAAGACATAGGCTGAGCCCTGGAGCTTGTTGACTCCGATCTGGTCGAATGGCGCGCCGATGAGTGCGGTGCCGCCATCAATCGCGACTGACGAGCCAAAGCCATCACCCATCGCGCCATCGCTGGCAATCAACTTTCGGTGCGGTTCGAAGCCAACGTTCGAGTCGCCGAATATATAGGCAGAACCTTGACCCTCGTTGGACCCGATGCCGTCATTCGGCGCGCCGGTCAGCAGCACGAAACCCGAGATCGCGACCGACGAGCCCAACCCGTCACCAGCTGCGCCATCCTCCGCCGTCAGCTTGGCCTCCTGCATCCAGACCGAGCCGGAACGCCGGAAACGGTAGACTGCCCCTTGATCCTGCCTTCCATTGATGTCGGCGCGCGGCGCGCCGACAGCCACATGCTCTCCGCTGATCGCCACTGCATGGCCCGAACCAATCATTCGCCGCGCCGTCCTTGGCAAGCAGCCGCTGCTGCTCAAACCACGAGCCGCCATTGTTGAAGTAAACGTATGCGGCCCCTTGATCATTGACGGCGCCAATGTTGTTCCGCCGAGCGCCAACGACGATGTAATTGCCGTTGATGGCGACCGAGCTGCCGAAAAAATCATCCGGCGCACCGTCGCTCGGGAATAGCCGCGCCCGCTCCATCCAGCGGTCCCGCTCACGCACAAAGACGAATGCGGTACCTTGCAACTGCACCGGCCGAGAGTGTCCCACGGAACGCCGACAACAATCGTGTTACCATCGATCGCCACCGCAAAGCCGAAACTATCGTCATAGGCGCCCTCCGAAGCACTGAATCGCCGTCGCGCAACATAACCGCAGTTCGGGTCGTCATTCGCGGACTCGCCCCGCGGACCGCCGCCGCTAGTGCGGGATAAAGCCCTGCTGCTTCAAATACTCGACCGCAGCAGCTCCATTCAGGGCCGGCGCCGCGGAGGCCAAGCGGGCGGTAGCCTTTGCTCGTCCGAGCGAATGCGAAAGCGTGGTGATGAGCAGAAGCGTCAGGAGGAGCAGGAGCTGTACCGTTCGCCGATGCGATTTGGTTGACACAAAACCTCTCAACAACTCGACCGTGTTCACGCCCATTCAGCCTCCTTTTTGGCAGCGCGACCCCTGCGCCTTGCCTTTTCATTGAGGTGGAGTAAACTCCGGCGCAGGTGGCGACCCGCTCAAAGGAATTCACTCCACCCAATGGAGATTCCATTGAATCCTGAAGTGGGAAGTTGTTGAACTTCCCGCCATATTACTGTCGGCCCGAAATTCTTTGTTCGAGGCGGGAGCTATCAACGCCAATTGGAAGGGAGTGTGTTCTATGCTGCGCGCGTTCCGACTCTTTTTTTCTCACTCGCCTTTTGCGTAACTCTGATTGCTTTTGGTCTTTTTCAGGCTCATCGGTCTACTCGGTCCCCAATCTATCTCAATCATCACTGGACACTGCCGTACGGGCCGTGGTGGAAAAGTATTTCGCGCTCTATGCCAGCAAAGATCTCGACGGACTGATGAGCCTGTGGAGCGAGAAGTCGCCAGACTATGCTTCACTCAAACAGGATTTGCAGCGACAGTTCGCGACTGAGGACTACAGCTTGAGCCTGCCGTCGATCTCGCGGGTCAAGGTGGAAGGAGAACAGCCAGCCTGCGGGCGACGGTGAATCTCACGGCCATCGATCTGAAGAGCCAGCAGAAGCGAGAGCAGCAGATCGTGCGCAACTTTGCTTTTGTCAGGGAGGATGGGGAATGGAAGGTCTGGCGATCTGTGCCGGCGGAGAATGACCTGGCAGAGGCGCTGGTGAAGGCAAAGACAGAGGCGGAGCGGAGCGGGATTGCTGGCGGACGAGAAAGAGTTGGTGACAGCTGGGTTGGTGCGTGCGCTGAACAATCAAGGCGTCCGTCTCCGAAATCAAGGGAACTATCCGCAGGCGCTGGCTATCCATCGTCTGGCGCAAGGCATTGGAGAACAGATCGGTGACCAGGCTGGAGTTGCCGACGCGCTGGAAAACATTGGGGAGGTCCATAGCCAGCAAGGCAACTACGCGCAGGCGTTGGAGCACTTCCAGAAGAGCCTGGCGATGAGCGAGGCCCTCGGAGACGAGGCCGGAATTGCCGCCTCGCTGAACAACTTGGCGAATGTCCACGTGCGACAAGGCAACTACGCGCAGGCGTTGGAGCATTTCCAGAAGCCTGACGATGACGAGGCCCTCGGAGACAAAGCCGGAATTGCCCGCACGCTGAACAATATTGGGGCTGTCCACCATGCGCAAGGCGACTACGCGCAGGCGTTGGAGTCCTATCAGAAGACCCTGGCGATCTCGAGGCCCTGGGAGACAAACCCAGAATTGCGCCCGCGCTGAACAACATCGGGCTGGTCTACCATTCACAAGGCAACTACGCGCAGGCGCTGGAGCACTACCAGAAGAGCTTGCGCTGGCCGAGGCCCTCGGAGACAAACAAGGAATTGCCATCAAGCTGAACAACATCGGGCGTGTCTACCGTGTACAAGGCAACTACGCGCAGGCGTTGGAGTACTACCGGAAGAGCCTGGCGCTGAGCGAGGCCTTGGGAGACAAAGACGGAATTGCCCTCAGCTGAACAACATCGGGAATGTCCACCGTTTCCAAGGCAACTACGCGCAGGCGCTGGAGTCCTACCAGAAGAGCCTGGCGATGCGAGAGGCGATGGGAGACAAAGGCGGAATTGCCAGCACGCTGAACAACATCGGGCGTGTCCACCATTCACAAGGCAACTACGCGCAGGCCTTGGAGTACTACCAGAAGAGCCTGGCGATGAGGAGGCTTGGGAGACAAAGCCGGAATTGCCGACACCCTCAACAGCATCGGGGATGTTTACCAGGCGCAAGGTCACTACTCACAGGCGCTGGACACAGCCTCGCGCGCGGCGCTCTGGCGCGGCAGATCGGTGAGACCGAGCTTCTCTGGAAAGCCCGCTTCGCGGCCGGCACCGCATACCGCGCTCTTAAGGAACCAGCCCAAGCACGACTAGCCTTTGAAGAGGCCATCACCACCATCGAGACGCTGCGCGCAAATGTCGCCGGCGGAGAGGAAGAGCAGCAACGTTTCTTTGAATCCAAAGTCTCCCCCTACCACGCCATGGTGGACTTGCTCATCGCGTGAGGGCCGGCCGGCTGAAGCCTTGACCTTCGCCGAACGCGCCAAGGCGCGCGTGCTCCTGGATGTGCTCCAAACCGGCCGCGTCAACGTCACCAAAGCGATGACCGGCCAGGAGCAGGAACAGGAGCGCAAACTGAACAGCGAACTCGTCTCACTCAACTACTCAGATTTCCCGCGAATCCAATCGCCCGCAACCTGATCAGGCTCGCTTGACTGAACTCAAGGCCCAACTCGAAAAAGCGCGGCTCGACTTTGAAGCCTTTCAGACCAATCTCTATGCCGCTCATCCTGAACTGAGGGTGCAGCGCGGCGAAGCTCAGCCGCTGACCCTCGAGGAAGCCGCTGCCCTGCTGCCCGACGCGAAAAGCGCGCTGCTGGAATACGTCGTGACGGATGAATGACTTATCTGTTCGTTGTCACCAGAGGACGGGCAAATCGGCAGCTGAGGTCCACGTCTACACGCTACCAGTCAAACGAGATGAGCTGGCCAAGCAGACCGAAAGCTTTCGACAACAGCTTGCCGGGCGCGATCTCGGCTTTCGCGCTTCGGCTCGCAAGCTCTACGAACTGCTGCTCAAACCGGCGCAGGCGCAGCTCGAGGGAAAACGAATCTCGTCATCGTGCCGGATGACAAGCTGTGGGAATTGCCGTTTCAGGCGCTGCTGGCCGAGGACAACCGCTACCTGATCGAAGACCGCCGCCATCCTTATGCCCCTTCGCTGACGGTGCTTGCGAGAAATGAAAGCACAGCGAAGCCGGCGCTCGGCCGAGGCGCTTCGACGCTTGCTGGCTCTCGGCAATCCGGCGCTGGGCAAAGAGACAATTGAGCGCGCACGCTGGCGCTGCGTGATGAAAAGCTCGATCCGCTGCCGGAAGCCGAACAGGAGGTCAAGGCGCTGGGCGGTTGTACGGCGCGGCGCGGAGCAAGGTCTACATCGGCGCCGAAGCGCGCGAAGATCGCGTCAAGGCTGAAGCCGGCCAGGCCAGGATTCTCCATTTCGCCACGCACGGGACGCTCAACAACGCCTCGCCGATGTATTCACACCTGGTGCTGGCGCAGGGAGACAACGACGAAGACGGGCTGCTCGAAGCCTGGGAGCTGATGCAGCTGGATTTGAAGGCCGACCTGGCGGTGCTCTCCGCCTGCGAAACGGCGCGCGGCCGCTTCGGCGCGGGCGAAGGCATGATCGGGTTGACCTGGGCGCTGTTTGTTGCCGGCGTGCCGGCCACCGTCGTCAGCCAGTGGAAGGTCGAATCGGCCAGCACGCGCGATCTGATGCTCGGTTTTCATCGTCAACTGCGAGCCTCAGGGCCGGAAGGAAAGCGACGAAGACCGAAGCGTTGAGACAGGCGGCGTTAAAGCTGATGAAGAATCCTGAGACCAGCCATCCGTTTTACTGGGCAGGATTCGTGCTGGTGGGTGATGACAGATGACTGACTTGATCTTTGCAGCACGTGTGGTACATGCATTCGTAGCTGCGAGTCGCTTCAGCATTGAGGAAGGAACGAGAGGGTTCAAATGAGGAAAGCAATAACAAACTTATCTCGCGCGCTTGTCGTACTGGTCTTCGTCTTAACCTTCGCGCATGTCAATGCGCAACCTGCTAATCCGGAATTCACTCGCACGGAAGCGATGATCCCGATGCGTGACGGCGTGCGTCTCTACACGCAAATTTACACGCCGTCCAAGGCCGCCGAAAAGCTGCCGATCTTGCTGCTCAGGACGCCGTACGGAATCGGGGACTTAAGCTCGGCGCGACTAGCGGCCGCGTTACCGGAGTTGACGCAGATGGATACATCATCGTCCGCCAGGACATTCGCGGGCGATTCAAGTCCGAAGGGCAGTTCGTCATGCTCCGGCAGCCGCGCGATCCGAAGGACAACAAGGCCATCGATGAAAGCACCGACACCAACGACACGATCGAATGGCTGCTGAAGAACGTGCCGAACCACAACGGCCGTGTCGGCATGGCCGGCACCAGCTACGGCGCATGGCTGACGGTGATGGGGATGCTCGACCCGCACCCGGCGCTGAAGGCGTCGTCCCGCAGGCGTCGCCGGCCGACATGTGGCTCGGCGACGACTTTCATCACAACGGCGCCTTTCGTTTCAGCTACGGCTTCGAGTACTCGTACATGATGGAGACGTCGAAAGAGATGGCCGATCGTTCGCGTCATCGACCGATACGACACATACGAGTGGTATTTGAATCTCGGTCCGCTGTCGAACGTCAATGCGAAGTACTTCAAGGGCAAGATGCCGACGTGGAACGACTTCGTCAACCATCCCGACTACGACGCGTTCTGGAAGCGGCAGGCTTTCGCGCCGTGGCTGAATCGCGTGACCGTGCCGACGCTGAACGTCGCCGGCTGGTGGGACCAGGAAGATTTCTACGGCCCGATCAAGATCTATGAACTGCTCGAGCGGCACGATACGGCGAATCAGAACTTTCTGGTCGTCGGCCCGTGGAATCACGGCGGCTGGTCGAGAGGCGAAGGGCGCAAGCTGGGACGCATCGACTTTGGCAGCGCAACCGCGCGAGCACTATCGCGCAAAGTATCATGGCGCCGTTCTTCGCGTACTATCTGAAGGGAAAAGGCAGCGCTGATCTTCCCGAGGCGATGATGTTCAGGACCGGCAGCAACCAGTGGGTGAGTCACGACGCATGGCCGCCGAAACGAAATGTCGTCGCGCGGCAGCTTTACTTTCAATCGGACGGAAAGCTTTCGTTCGAACCGCCCGCGGCAAACGCCCAGCCGCAGTTCGACAGTTATGTCTCGGATCCCGGCAAACCCGGTGCCGTATCGTCCGCGCCCGATCTGAGCTACGCTCGGGATGGTCGACATGGCTGGTCGAGGATCAGCGATTCGTGCATCACCGCCCCGACGTGCTCGACCTGGGTGACCGAACCGCTCGAGGAGGACGTGACCGTTTCGGGAAAGATCATGGCCAATCTCTTCGCCTCAACCACGGGCACGGACAGCGACTGGATAGTGAAGCTGATCGACGTCTATCCGGAGAAGTACGAGGCCGATCCGAAGATGGGCGGCTATCAACTGATGATCGCGGCGACGTTTTGCGCGGCCGCTACCGCAAGAGCTTTGAAAAGCCCGAGCCGATCCCGGCAAACTACGGTGACTGCACTATCAGATCGGATTCCCCGCCAACGATCACGTTTTCCGGAAGGGACACCGGATCATGGTGCAGGTCCAGAGCACCTGGTTCCCGGTGATCGATCGCAACCCGCAGCGATTCGTGCCGAACATCTTTCTCGCGAAAGAGTCGGACTTTCAGCGAGCGACCCAGCGAGTATTTCGCTCGGGCAGGCATGCGTCACACATCGCGGTGCCGGTAGCAGAACCCGTACCGAGGCATTAATTAATCCAGTCCATTGAAGGTGGGGCCGGCCGACGGTTGGATTCGAGCTACTTCAACTTTGTCCAGGAATGCCGGCTTGAAAATCTGGTCTAAGTGGCGCTCCGATGCGATCGAGACGCTGATCGACACGATCGAGGCGCTGATCGACGCCTCCGAAACGCGCATCGAATCGCTTCTCAATCAACTCTAATTGCCGGGTCTGTGGCCTGCTGATTGAGCCAGCTTGAGCCGAACACAGCCAGGATCATGGACGCTACCGCCCCTCCTGCCGTAATGATGATCTGCCAGCTAGTCACTTCGTTCCTGCCTTGCAGGGCTTCAGTTCTGTCTCCGTGTCTTGGCGATTCCGGATAACTGCCGACTGGAGACCTCTCTCTTCGAAGAGAAAAGGAGTTCAGTGATCGCAGCATACACCACGGCTACAACTGATGCGAAAAACTAAGCCTCGAAAATGCATGCAAGATTTCACCAACGACCGTAGCGGCATCACCCCTCCCGATGCTCAATAACGCGTTAGAACGCCATTAGCTCCGTCGGTAAGTTCGTAGCTGCGGTTTAGGTGACCGCCATCGCTGTGCCGGTTAGCGAATTAGCAGGTCCAACTGACGCACATCGAGACCGGCCTCGCGATAGTACTTCCGAGTCAGCTCAAGAGCGGTGAATCCATCCTCGTAGGCAGCAAAGCCACCGTTGACCGCCTTGTCCAGATAGATGAGGCCGCCCTCAACCATGAAAAGAATCAATGCTGGTTCAGGTGAGTCGTCGGTGATAACCAGTGTGTGAGCCTCGCCCGCGGGCTCGTAAATAAACGTTCCGGGCTTTGCTACCCAGTCATGCTCAAGGTATCGCCAATAGCCACGCAATGTATATCCATGTACGGTGCCAACGTGGTAATGGGTCCCCAGCATCGCACCGGGGAGACCTTTCAGAATTACGCTGAATCCCCCGGACGTGACATTAAAGCAGCAGGGCTGGAACCACACGCCATCCGCATAAGGAACCCAGCGGCGGTCATCATCAAGGTTGGTGTTGGCTATAAAGTGCTCGCGGCTTCTTCGATTCGGATCGAGGCCGTCGGTGAAACTGTTGAAGGCAGTGATAGGCATACGGTTCCCCCCCTTTGTACTGAACGATTGAGAAGCCAGTGTTCGTTTGAACAACAGGTCGTACGATCCCCTCAGGCACCCCTCTCGAGTATTCGCTTCATTTCAATAACTTCGTTATCGTTTCATCACTTCATCAAGGTAAAGCTCGCCGCCTTCGATCACCAAGCTGAAGGGCCCAAACAGCGTAATGAAGCCTCCCTCAGGGGAACACACACCACAGCGATCAGGTCAGCATACCTGCGCGCTTCGATTGTGCCAATGCGATTCCAGCTAACGACCACGCTTTCAGGAAAGGCCACCGGATCAGGTCGAAGGTTCAGAGCACCTGGTTCCCGGTGATCGATCGCAACCCGCAGCGATTCTTGCCGACCAACGTCCTCGCAAAAGAGTCGGACTTCCAGCAGGCCACGCAGCGAGTGTTCCGCTGGAGCAAGCATGCGTCACACATTGCTGTGCCGATTGAAGAACGGCGCGGTTATTAACACAGTCGATTGAAGATGGTGCCGAGGGTGGGCGGAGAGTTTAAACGTCCCGTACGCAATTTGAACCCGTGTCGCCGCTGTGAAAGGCCCTCTTTGGACGCTACCGAACAGACTGTTGCTCCTCTTCGCTGCTGGCACGGGAGTCGGGTGCGCAGCTCCCGAAACTTTGTGTGCCGCCAAAGGGCGATCTTTTCACAGTGTTTTCAGAAACGCGACCAACGTGTGTTTGTCATCAACTGAAAGCTTCAACCCGTATTGATGTCCCTTTACCGCCCTCGTCTTCACGCCATAACCCTTCCATCCGGAAGGCACGTAGTCATCACGCAAACGGCGCGGGTCAAACCAGTCTTCGAGTGTACCCACGGATCCGTTGTGCTCGAAGGGGCCGCGATACCACACGCCTTTGAGTGACGGCACTTTGTAATAGCCAGTGCCACGTCTCGTTCTTAACGCAAGACTTGAATCAGTGCCGACTGACGTTCGCAGAATGTCATAGCGGGTAAAGTGATCTTCAGGCGGGCTGAACCCTTCAGCCAAAGTCAGTTTGTTATTTGTGAATTGTGGTGGTGTATGACACAGAGCGCAGGCTTCGCGTTCAAATACCATTTTTCCTCGTCGAGCAAGCCGATCAGATCGTACTTGGGTTCGGCGGTGGCTCAAGCGAGTATATGTAGCGTGCTAGTGCATAAAGCTGTTCATCGCTATAGCGGGTCAGTACTGCAGGTGGGGGCAATACACCAATGGCCCGTTCAAGCGGTCTGAAATCGCCATAGCGCGAGAGCAAATCGCCGTCCTGATTGAGTGCCGCATAACGCATCAAATCGCCAATATCGCGGTGGCGAACCAAACCCGTACGATCTAGGTAGCGACGATCTTTGATGCCGATCAAATCAGGCACCTGGACGGGATGAAAAGGGCTTGAGCCATGTCGCGCGAGCACGCCCGGGGGAATTTCTTCAAGAGTCGAGATGATTTCGGCGAGAGACATCTGCTCGATAGGCGCCAGCGGGTCAGGGCGCATCCAGGGCATGCCCAACAATAACCGTACAGTCCTAAGCTCTCCTTGCAAACGTTGGGGCTCCGGCTGCGCATCCGTTCGTAGTCGGAATGCGATCGCTCGATCAAATGGAAAATTGCCCTGGGCTCCCTTTACGGTTGAGCCATCTTTTATTATCCGCGTGTGGCACATCGCGCACGACAGATTGCCCACTTGGACAGCGCCTTTCTTCGTGATCACGTACCGCGCGTAAGGCATTATGCCGTCTCTGGTGACCAGCACGCGGACGTCTTGATACCACGCTGGGTTGCGCACCTCAGACGGAGTTACGAAGCCAATCGTCTGGGCGTCATAGGTTATCGGCGCATCGAAGACGAATTCGCCAGCTTTTATCCAATCCTCTTCTGTCTTGAGCTTTGCGTGATCAAAGACAATTTGAGGTTCAAGCTCTCTGAGCTTTTCAAAGTATCCGGGTGGCTCTTTTCCCGGTGCATAAATCGGGTAGCTTTTGTGGACCCTCATTCGATCGTAATAATCGCTCGGAATATGGTCTGGAGGTATCCCTGTGGACGCGAGTGGAAGCTCAACTGAACTGAGAGCCTGGTCATCCCATGTTTTAGGAATAACAGGAGAGAAGTTGTCTTCTACTTTCTTCGCCTGACCAGAGGAGACTATAGAGAAGATTCCAAGTACCCAGAGCAGAAGAAGGAGCCTGCTTTTTTGTGAGTCCATTCAGCGCCTCCCTTCAATAGATAGGAAACGGAGGCGTGTTCGAGGGAATTGTAAGGCGGCTCGCTGCTGCGCGCAATCGACTCGCACTGCGCGCGCTACTCGTCGCATTTCGAATCTCTCAACCGCTTTCTTTATGCCGCAGCCACGCGCCGACTGTTCTTCTGTCTGCCAGTCGAAGAACGGCGCCGAGACGTGAATACTCGTCCACATTTGGAAGTTGGTGCTGGAGTGCTGAGTACGGAGTTCAAGCTTTAGCTTGCTGGTCCCATTCTATTGAGAAACCAGCAAGCTGAAGCTTGAACTCCATACTCGTGACTCTGCATTGACGTCACGAGATTCTTGATTAACCCAAGCAGATTAGGTTATCGTGGTCAACAATGGTGACGGTGCTGAGGAACGGTGGTTTCAGATTCCAAATGTACGTTAATGATAATGGCCAGCCCACGTTCATGTGATCAAAGACGATGGCGAGGCGGTAATCCCGATTGCCGGTGAGGTTTCAGTATTGAGTGTGATTCACATGCGTGATTCAGACGTCAACCAGGCACTGTCAATAGTTCGAGAGTACCGCGAAGAAATGCTCGCGCATTGGAAGAGGATCAATGAAAGCGATAAGAGCACCGGATTGACTCGCCGTGAATACGAGGCTGCAATTAAGCGGGGAGAGGAGCGCAGGCGGAGACGAGATTCGCGCCACCGCTGCCCGCTATGACCGACAGGAAAAGCGGTTAGTTCTCGATCTGAACAATGGCGCAACGCTTATAGTTCCGTAAGGCTCGATGCAGGAACTGGACGGAGCGCCTGAACGGTCTCTCCTCAAGGTAGAACTCGGGCCACGGGTGCCTCCATTCACTGGGAGAACCTCGACGTAGATTTTGGTGTCCACAACCTCGCCCTGGGCATCTTCGGCGGTCGTAGCTGGATGTCTGTGCTCGGACACAAGGGCGGGAAGTCCACCTCGAAAGCAAAACAGGCTGCAGCACGTGCCAATGGAGCTAAAGGCGGTCGCCCGAAGAACAAGGCTGCCTAGGAAAGCATCCCGTACGGGATTTGAACCGGTTTAACGACGATGAACCACAAACGCGCATTCAGGTTCGCGACCCTCATCGCCCTGCTTGGCCTCGGTTACGGCATATCAACTCAAGCGCAATCGGGTCCAGTAACCGCGATTCGCTGTGGCCGGTTGATTCATCCTGCCGATGGCTCAGTGACGCAGAACGCCATCATCATCACGCGTGGCGAGCGCATCGAGCAGGTCGGCACGGCCGTGAAGATCCCGAAGGCGCAAAGGTAATCGATCTCACTGGCTACACGGTCCTGCCAGGATTGATTGATTGTCACACCCACATACTGCTTCAGCCTGAAGACGAACGTGGCGCACCGCCGGTAGTCGTGAAGTCACAGGCATTTCGTACGGTTCAAGGGGTCGCAGCAGCAAAGAAGGACCTCGAGGCCGGGTTCACCACGATGCGCGACCTCGATAGCGAAGGTGCGGGCTTTGCCGACGTAGCCATACGCGATGCCATCAACCGTGGCATCATCCCCGGGCCGCGCTTGTTCGTTTCGACACTCGCACTCACGATTACCGGTGGCCACATGAATCATGCTGGCCTCAATCCTGATATTCACATTCCGGAACCAGCGACGTTGACCGACTCGCGAGACGCAATGATTGCCGAAGTCCGTCGTCAGATAAAGTACGGTGCGGATTGGATCAAACTATATGCTACCGGGACGCTGCGTCATGTGGACCCTGTAACGCTGCAATCCTTGAATCAGGTCTCTCTTGAAGACGTGCGCGCCATCGTGCAGGAAGCGGCACGCTGGCGGCGCGACGTAGCTGCTCACGCCTACGGAGGCGACGGCGCAAAGAATGCAATTCGCGGCGGCGTGCGCTCCATCGAGCACGGCATGCTCGATGGATGAGGAGACTCTAAAGCTGATGGTCGAGAACGGCACGTTCTGGTGTCCGACGCTCGGTGTCTACATCCCTGAGCATGAATCAGACAACACCGAACTGCGTCGCCGCATAGTTGCGCATCACAAAGAAGTCTTCACGAAAGCCATGCGCCTGGGCGTCAAGATAGCCTTCGGCACAGACGTTGGCGCTTATGAGCACGGCACCTCGTCGCGCGAGTTCAACCTGATGGTTGCCAATGGCATGAAGCCACTTGACGCCATCAGGTCTGCCACCGTGCGCGGCGCAGAATTGTTGCGGATGGAGCGACAGATCGGAGCAATCGAGCCGGGGAAATACGCCGACGTAATCGCCGTCGAGGGCAACCCGCTTGAAGAATTCGCGCCCTGGGCCGCGTCGTATTCGTAATGAAAGGCGGACAGGTCTACAAATCAGCGCGATAAGCGCGTCTACTTGAGTAGGTATTCCTCGATGAACAACACCGTCGCGTAAAACTGGAAGTCCTGATTCTTCTTCTTGGCGAAGCCGTGCCCCTCGTCGCGCGCCATCAGGAACCAGACGGGAATGTTGTTCGCCCTGACCTTCTTTACAATCTGCTCCGACTCTCGAGCGCGGCACACGCGGATCGTTGTAGCCCTGCACGATGAAGATCGGTTTCGTAATCTTTCGGGTATTGTTCAACGGGGCCGTCCGCTCAAAGAATTCGCGCATCTCGGGGTCGCGCTCGTCGCCGTACTCGACTCGTCTCAGGTCTCGGCGATAACTCTCCGTGTTCTCAAGGAACGTAACAAAGTTGGAGACGCCAACAACCGGGAGCGAAGCGCGAATTTTTTCCGGATAGTAGGTCGAGATGGCAAAGGCCATGTGGCCGCCATAAGAGCCGCCAGTCACCATCACGCGGTCAGAGTCCAGGTCGGGGCGGGTTTTGAGCCAGTCGAGCATAGCGGCGATATCTTTGTATGTGTCCTCGCGCTTCATGCCATTGTCCATCCAAGAAAAGTCTTGCCATAGCCCGTCGAGCCGCGGACGTTGGGGAAGATGATGGCGACACCCATCTCGTTGAGGAAGAAAAGACTTCGACCGAGGAAGGACGGGCGAGACTGTCCTTCCGGACCGCCGTGAATGTTCACGATGACGGGGCGCTTGCCAGTGAAGCGCGCCGGCGGGCGGCAGAGGAAGCCGCTAATCTGTTTCTTGTCAAAGCTCGTCCAGCGGACGAGTTCCGGCTCTGGAAGCTGCGCTGTATTGATGCCCCCCGTCTCGCTCTCAGTCCAACGCTCGATCTTGCCGTTGCTCACGTCGAGCGAGTAAACGTCCGATGGCGTGCGCGCCCTGTTTAGCGTGAAGCCCAGGTCGCGCCCGTTCTTGTGCCACTCAATACCTCCGATGATTCCGACCGGTAGTTGCGGCACGCGCACTTCCTTACGCGTCTCGGTGTTCATCAGGTGCAGACGGCCGATGCCATCTTCGTTGGTGACAAGGGCGATCATTCGTCCATCGTGCGAAAGCTCGAATTCGTCAACGTCCCATTTGATATGGTCGGTCAGGTAGACGGTGCTTCCTGGTCGCGAGGTCCATGTAAGCGAGACGGTGAAACTCTGAATCCTTGTCGGTGGTGAGGTAGATGCCGCGACCGTCCTTGCTGAATTGCCCTCCCTGATAGGAGACCTTCTCGCCGCTCTTCGGCGTCAGGAGTTCCTTTGCTCCCGTCTGCACATCAACGAGCCATTTGTAAGCTTCGTGTGGCGGAGATGTACTCGGTGATGAGGAGCTTGCGATCGTCGGGCGACCAGTCGTTCGCAAACCAGCCGCCGCCTTTGACTTCCATGAGCAGGCGCGTACCCTCCGGGTTTTGCGGTTCGATAATGTAAAAGTCCGTGTCCTGACCGTTGCGGCGCGTCGAGTTGTAGATGGCGCGGTCGCCCGCATTCGACCAGTTCCAGCCGGTATTGCGCGATTTGCCGTCGGTCAGCAACGTCGCTTCGCCGGTCGCGATGTCAAAGCGATAGAACTGGAAGAACTCATTGCCACCGATGTCTTTCGAGAAGACCAGATGGTCACCCATCTTCGGGTTGAAAGACCCGCCACCGACACGGTCGGGGTAGAAGGTGAGCTGCGTGCGTGCGCCCCCAGGGAATTTGACGAGGTGGAGCTGCGGCGTTTCGCCAAAGCGCGTGCCGATGAGCATCTCGCGTCGCGTAGGATGCCAGCTTGAGAGGAAGGCGGATCGTGACTCGGTGTAGCGCCTGACCCGTTCGGCGAGCGAGGCCGGGATTTTCGGGATACCCTCGACGATCAAATTATCGCCGGGTGCGATCTCGCCGCTCTGCCCAAACGCTATCGAAACAAAGATCATAATGATCCAGAGAATGCGAAGAACGATGCGCATGGTCGTCTCTCCTGATTCTGTGAAATCTGCCGGAAGGTTGAACGGAGCGATTATATACGATCTAACCAAGCCCAGGACCGCCAACAGAAGCGGTGCTGGTACGAGTGCACTGCGTATGTGTTGCAAGATGGTGTTGCAAGATGGAAATCGGACGGCGGGATGACGAAGCCTGTCTATGTTCCCGATTCGTGTGCTGAGGCTCGTTAATCCTCCATGCAATCAACTTGATTAACCCAAGCTGATTAGGTTATCGTGGTTAACAGTGGTGACGGTGCTGAGAAAAAGGTCGGCTTCAGATTCCTGATGTACGTCAATGATGATCGGCCCCGCCCACGTGCGCGTGATCAAAGACGATGGCGAAGCGGTAATCCGGATTGCCGGTGAGGTTTCAGTAATGAATGTGATTCACATGCGTTATTCAGACGTCAACCGGGCACTGTCAAATAGTATCCAAAGAAGGGAACTTTGAAGACCTGCTCGCGCATTGGAAGCGGATAAATGAAAAGCGATAAGAGCACTGGATTGACGCGCCGTGAATACGAGGCTGCTGTTAAGCGGGGAGACGAGCGCAGGCGGAGGGAGATTCGCGCCACCGCTGCACGCTATGACCGAAAGGAAAAGCGGTTAGTTCTCGATCTGAACAATGGTGCAACACTAATAGTTCCGGTCAGGCTAATGCAGGAACTTGCTGGAGCGCCTGAACGGTCTCTCCAGAAGGTAGAGCTCGGGCCACACCGGTGCCTCCCTTCACTGGGAGGACCTCGACGTGGATTTTGGTGTCCACAACCTTGCCCTTGGCATCTTCGGCGGTCGTAGCTGGATGTCTGACTCCGGACGCAAGGGCGGGAAGTCCACCTCGAAAGCAAAGCAGGCTGCAGCACGTGCCAATGAATCTAAAGGAGGTCGACCAAAGAAGGAGGCTGCCTAGTTATGAGACGTACTGATCAGGGAAGGTTACATTGTCGCCCATCTTCGGCTTACCGCGACGCGCTGAAGCAGTACAACGCGCCGCGCGTCCTCACGTAGAGCCGTCCTTCACTCAACGCGGGAGTCGCATTGACCTCGTCGCCGAGTTCGTTGACTGCGAGCACCTCCCACTCCTTGCCAGCCTTGAGAACAGTGATCTTCCCTTCGGTATTCGCGAGGAACACCTTGCCGTCCGCCGCAACCGGTGACGCATAGTACTCGCCCAGCGCGCCCGGGCTCCGGCCTTGCTTCAGCAATGCGGCCAGTCGCGGGATCAAGCGAGGTGATGATGCCGCCGGTTTTCACCATGTAGTACACGCCCTGGTACAGCAGCGGCGCCGGAATGTACGGGATGTTCTTTTGAAGGCGCCAACGAATCGCGCCCGGCTCGAGCCGGCCTCGCGCGTTCTCCGGGCGAACCGCGATCGCCCCCCACTCGCCCACGCCCAACGCCCGCGCCGTGTTCCATTCCTGCTCGACGATAAACTTGTCGTCGTTTTCATCGATCCAGCCGAAGTGCTCACCCAGATCCGCATCACCGCGAAACTCCTGCAACTGACAGGCGCCCGTCCTTGTCCTTGTCGTATTTCGCCAGCACCGAGGCGAAGGTCGGCATCGACGGCTCATTGCTGCCAAGGGTGGAGATCATCAGGGTGTCGCCGTGAGCCAACGGTGTGCCCAGTGCGCCACCGGATGCCGCGGGCAGCCACCAGCGCTGCGCGCCGGACGCGAGGTCGTAGGCGTCAAGACGCGTCGAGCCGAGCACAATCAGGTCCGCGCGAGTAGCGTCCGGTCGAAAGACCATCGGCGTCGACCACCCAATCGTCATCCCTGGTCGATCGGTCTTCCATCGCTGACGCCCGGTCGACCGGTCGAGCGCAATGACAAAAGACCCCGCCTGCTGGTCGCATACCAGCACGACCGTGCCTCCGTCGATGATTGGCGAACCCGCCATTCCGTAGAAGTTCTTGAAGGGGCCGAGGCGGGAGGTCCAGCGCATCTGTCCCGTCGCTTGTTGTACGACACCAAGCCGAATTCAGGGAAGAAGGCCACGACGCCGTTCTCGTCGGCCGCCGGCGTTGGCGACGCCGGATCGTTGGCTTTGTATATCGCCTGCGCCCGATCGCGCCGGAGTTCCCGGCGCCATAATTCCCTGCCGGTCTGCGTGTCCAGACAGAACGTGATCAACCGGTCGCCTTCGCTCGCGGTGACGTAGAGCCGCGTGCCCACTACGACCGGTGACGATTGCCCGTAGGGCACCGACGCCTTCCATGCGACGTTCCTGGTGGGCGAAAACTCGACGGGATATCCCGCGGACGAATCGACACCAGATCCGTTGGGCCCGCGAAACTGCGCCCACTGCGCGTCGGCGCGACCGGCGATGACCAACAGCAGCAGCAACGACACAAGAGAGACAAATGGGCGGTTCATAGGGACCTCATGATTTGTGATGGGTTATGGCATCCCGGAAATTGGCTAGAGCGCACAACAAGCAGCACCGATCGCCTGTCCTGCAAGGAGCACGTTAGGCGACAAGTCACGGCTGCCGGGTCAGCCGGTGAAAGTATTCAGGCAAACCTGGCTTGGTCTGGCGCAGGATATCGAGTACGGCTGTTCTGTCCGCTTCAGGAATGGAAGTAAACTCCTTGTCTCTCGTCTGACCGGTCAACGCCGCCCACAGTTGGCGAAACACCTCGTCCAACGCGGGCTTTGGCAGAGAATCAAACGCTTCGGAATGGATCAGAAAGCTGCACGGGTAACGAAACAGCTTCTGTTTCAGATCCAGATCGCGCAACGAGCGGCCCTGTTTGTCACGCGGCCCCATCGCAGCAAACTCCCTGGCGAAGCTGGTAGTCCCGCTGATCGGAGACTTCCACGTCTCTTCACCGACGAACAGCAGGTGGCGAACAAGGTCGTCGGCTGCGCGTGCAATGCGACGCTTGGTGGTCTCGGACATCTCATCGTTTGGTTGTTTTAGAGCTTCGTTCATCACCCTCTGGCTGTGGAGTGCAAGCTTCGTCTCGTAGTTGAGCCGCGTAATCAGGTTGTGCATCTGGCTCTGGTGCTCCAGCACAAGCAGCGCAACGATATCGCTGTGCGCCGACGGATATCCGGACGGGGAGAACTTCTTATCAAGGCTTGTCAGGTTGCCCCCACTCAACTGATCGGGCACGTCAGGCCTGCTCGTCTCGCTAAATAGCATATTTCCGGCATGCCGTGCTTCACCGTGGGTTCCGGTAACATACCAGCCGCCCCAGCGCTCACTGAGGGGACTTGCGTGATTCGTAATGTGGGATCCAAGCGGGGCAATCGGATAGCCTCGCTCGTCCGGATATACCGACCGCACAACAAAGCCGGGAACATTGCGGGTCGCATTCGACACATGACACTGCAGACACTCGTCATTTCGAGTCAATTGCGGTTTGTCTGGTTTTGTCTGGTCGAGCATGTAAAAAACGCCACCGAGTTGGGGATCGACGGCTGCCACCTCCAACATTTCGCCGCCCCGGACCCAGCCCACATACACATCATCATTGAAAAAAATTGCCCGCGGATTGTCCGGTGAAATCCGATGCAACTGAAAGCTGGTCTTTGAAAACACCAACCCCTGAGACGAAACGGGAATGCGCAACTCCTTCAATAACGACTCCAGGTAGCCGTTCCGCGAGTTGAACTCGAGTTTAACTTCACCTTTGATGATCCGTTGCCGCAGGTGTGCGACGGCGTCGTTTCCTCCTGCACTGCGATAGCCGATCGCAGGGTTGTTCTGAATCTGGTCCTGATGCGTCGACGCGTGAGGCGAGAGCCAGACGGCGAGGGCTACAACGCAGACCAGGTTAATGATCTTCACTATCTGAACAGTATGTCTCTTCATTGTTGTGTGAGCCCAAACCTCTTATCTTACACGTGAATCATCGGTTGTGAAAACCGTGTCATGCTTACTGGCGTGGGGCGACCGTTAAAATCAACACATTGAAATGGCGACTGACATATGAGTAAAGCTAAGACCTTCCTTTGTCTCGCATTAATGAGTCTGCTGGTGATTGAGGAGGTTGTCGCGCAACCTCCGTCCTCGACGCAGACCTCCTCCATGCGCCAGTTGACGCTCGTGGAATGCATCGAGCAGGCGGTCGCAAATCATCCCAGGTTGAAGGCCGTCACGTCGCGATTGCAGGCGTCGGAAGAGTTCAGCCGCTTTGCAGGAACGCGTCCGAACCCATCGGTCACAATCCAGACCGAGAACTGGCGCGCGTGGCAACAGCCACCTTTTGACTTCAGCCGTGACATCGATATCTTCGTTTACGGCACGCAACGATTTGAAACCGCGTCGAAATCGCTTCGCAGGCGCGAACTGGCCGAGCGACAGACCGGGGTTGTCCAATCTGAAGCTGAGCTCATACGCCGCCAGTTGCGTCTTGATGTGACGCGGAATTTCTGGGACGCTCTGCGATCGCAAACGCTTCTGGATATTCTCGCGGAGAATCGCGCCGATCTGGCTCAGCTTGTAAGATACACGGGTGAGCGAGTGCGCGAAGGCTTTGCGGCCGCAAGCGAATTGATTCGTGCAGGGTTGGAACAACAAACCGTCCAAGTCCACGAAGCGGCCACAACGCTTGCGCTGGAGAGGTCGAAGCTGGACCTGTTGAAAGCGATGGGCGCAACTACCTTTGATACGAGCTTCCGACTGGCGTCGCCAGACGACGGGCGTTCCCCCCTGCTCCAGAGAAGCCTTGACGAATTGCGCGTTGAGGCATTGCGGCGGCGACCGGAGGTGCTTCAGCTGCGCGCGAAGGTCGAAGTGGAGCGCGCAAATCTAAGATTGCAGCAGGCCAATGCTCGTCCTGATTGGGAGATCTCCGCCGGATACAAACGCACGGGCGGTTACAACACGGCTCTCGCCTACGTCACTGTGCCGCTGCCATTTTTCAGCAAGAACCGCGGAGAGATCGGACGCGCGGAAGCGCTGATAACCTCAGCTGAACAGGAACTGCTGGCGGAGGAGAACTACGTTCGCGCCGAAGTCGAGGCCGCGCATCGTGCTGCCCAGAGCCTCTCGGCCCGCTTGAGCGAAATGCAGCGCGATCTTCTTGAGCAGGCCGACAAATCACGCAGTATTGCCCTTGTGGCATACCGAGAGGGTGCGATGGATTTGTACAAAGTCCTCGAAACGCAACGCGCGCGCAATGACGCTCGCCTCCTCTATTACCGAACCTTGCAGGAGCTGCAATCAACCCTCGCGGAACTGTTACTGGTTGTCGGAGAGGAGACCAAACGATGAGCCGTCAGCAGCGCCTGACCATCCTGAGGACTTGGCTCGTACTTCTAACATTCCTGTTAGCCTTGCTCGCTGCCGCGTGCAGCAAGGCGGAGGACAAGAAAACGCCTGCCGAGGCGTCGCATGTTCCAGCCAAGGATACTAACGTGCTCACTCTTTCGCCGGAAGCGACGAGTTATGCACATCTGCAATTCGGCGATGTGACTGAAGAGCAGATCGCCTTACTGCTTGAAATGCCGGGAAGAGTTGCAATCAACGACGACCAAACGGTTCGTATCGGCTCGCTTTTCTCAGGCCGGATAATTGACGCCCTGGTAAAGGTCGGCGATCGCGTCAGGCTTGGACAGCCGCTGGCCAGAATGCATACGCATGAGGTCCACGAAGCACAGGCAGAATTTGACAAGGCACAGGCGGCGCTGAAGCAACGGAAGACACAGGCCGAGTTTACGAAATCATTGTTGGAGCGCGCCGAACGCCTTTATCGGGCAGAGGCCGCCTCGCGCAATGAGGTGGAAAGGGCAAAAGTCGAACATCAGGCTGCGATTGAGGAAGTCGCTCGTGCTGAAGCCGAACTTCAACGAGCAATCGGGCATCGAGAACTTCTGGGGTTGCCGGATGACTTGAAGTACGACCAGCTGGTCGTTATCAAAGCGGTAGCGGCCGGCGTCGTGATGAACCGCGAAATCACCGCTGGCTCAAGCGTCAGTCCTGGCGACAATCTGTTTGTCATCAGCAATCTGTCGTCGGTTTGGGTCATCGCCCAGGCTCCGGAGAAGAACCTCTATTCCCTGAGGATCGGCGTACCAGTAGAGATCAGCGTCTCGGCCTATCCAAACACCACATTCACTGGCAAGGTCATGCGTATTGGCGACACTCTGAACGCCGAAACACGCACGGTCGAGGTTCGGTGCGTGGTTGAGAACCGTGCGCTCAGGCTCAAGCCTGAGATGTATGCGAAGGTTGCCCTGGATGTCAGCGGGACACGACCAGCGTTCATGATCAATCAGGCGGCAGTCCAGGAATCAGACGGAAAGACGATTGTGTTCGTCGCGCGCGGCAACGATCAGTTTGAACGGCGAGTGGTTACAACGGGAAGCCGGAAGGGCGAGTTGGTGGAAATCACGTCAGGATTATCGGCGGGTGAACGCGTTGTAACCGCTGGCAGCTTCCAACTGAAGGCAGAATTCTCAAAAGACAAGATTGCTGACCATTGAACTCGTGAATCAGTCGCATCCGGTGCCCTGAGAACGATGATCGAACGAATAATCACGTTTGCGTTGCACCAGCGCTTTATTACGCTGGCGCTGGTTGGTGGCTTGATTGCAGCAGGCGTGTACGCCCTGTTGACGATTCCGATCGATGCGTTTCCCGACCTTACGAACAATCAGGTCACGATCATCACGGAAGCTCCGGGAATGGGAGCGAGCGAGGTCGAAGCACAGATCACCTTCCCAATTGAAGGTGCAATGCTCGGTTTGCCGCGCACGGAGGAAGTCCGGTCCATATCAAAGTTCGGGTTGTCGTTAATCACCGTAGTTTTCGAGGACGGTGTCAGCACGTACTTCGCGCGCCAACTGGTCAGTGAACGCCTGAATGAAGCAAAGACACGGATCGCACTGGGCGTCGAGCCGAGACTTGGACCAGTGGCGACTGCGTTCGGTGAAGTCTATCAATACACGCTTGAAGACAATCGCCCGGACCATTCTGCTAATCCCGCCGACAGCCTGATGGAATTGAAGACACTTCACGACTGGTTGATCAAGCTGCATTTGCGGACTGTTCCGGGTGTGAGCGAAGTGAATTCGTGGGGCGGGTTGACCCGGCAGTATCAGATCCTGGTCGACCCGGCATTGTTGCTGAAGTACGACCTGACTTTGCGGCAGGTATTTGAAAGAATCAGCGAAAACAACGCCAACTTCAGCGGCGGCTTCATTGAACATCGCGCCGAACAATACACGGTGCGCGGCATTGGTCTGCTGAAAAATATAACGGACATCGAGAATATCGTGGTCGACGCTCACAGCGGCGTGCCGATTTATGTGCGCGATGTGGCAAAGATCACGACTGGCGCGATGCCGCGCCAGGGTGCGGTTTCGCGCGACGGCACCGGCGAGCGCGTTGCGGGGATGGTGATCATCCTGAAGGGAGAGAACGGTAAATCGGTCGCCGAGCTCGTAAAGAAAAGGATAGAAGAGCTGAAACTCGCGCTGCCATCAGGTGTGACCATCAGAACGTTCTATGACCAGACCGAAGTCATCGGACGCACCATCAGCACGGTCCAGAAGAACCTGATTGAAGGTGCCCTGCTGGTAGTAATCGTGCTCTTTCTATTTCTGCGTAACGTGCGCGCTTCGCTGATTGTAGCTGCCGTCATTCCGATCGCGATGGTGACTGCATTCATAGCCATGAAAGTCCTTGGTGTTTCCGCCAATCTGATGAGCCTGGGAGCCGTGGATTTCGGACTGATTGTCGATGGCGCAGTGGTGATGATGGAGAACTTCATCCGCAAGCTGAGCCGCAAACATCCGGGCGAATCTAACCTTCATGTCATCCGCGACGCAGCTACCGAAGTCGGCAAGCCGATCGTCTTCGGAGTCCTGATCATCATCGCCGTCTACCTCCCCGTCTTTACTCTGCAGGGGCTGGAAGGGCGAATGTTCACGCCGATGGCGATTACGGTCTGCGCGGCATTGCTTGGATCGTTGGCGCTGGCTCTGCTTTTTGTGCCGGCGATTTCGTCGATTGCTTTGCGCGGTAACATCAAGGAAAACGAGGGACGCGTCTATCATTTTGTCCAACGCAGCTACGCGCGATTGCTGGAAGGCGCCTTGAGAAACCGCGCGTTGACAATCGGGTCGGCGGCGGTGGTGGTCGCAGTGGCAACCGGCTCGCTCTTTTTTATTGGCACGGAATTCATGCCCACGACTCGACGAAGGCTCTATTCTGATCGAAACCAGGACGCTGCCCAGTGTGGCACTGAGCGAATCGATAAACATCAGCCGCCAGGTTGAAGACATCGTAAGAAAGTTCCCTGAAGTCGAGTCAGTGACTACCAAGTTAGGCAGGCCGGACCTGGCTACTGAGGCCATGGGCATCCATCAGGGCGACGTTTATGTCATCCTCAAACCGCAGGAAGAGTGGCCGCGGCATCAAACCAAGGACGAATTGATCGAAGCGATGTCTGCGGAATTGGGCAAGCTGCCGGGAGTCGCCTACAACTTCACTCAGCCGATGGCAATGCGGCTGGATGAAACGGTCTCAGGCGTCAAGGCTGACGTCGCCGTCAAGCTCTTCGGAGAAGATCTCAATATCCTTGAAGAGAAAGCCACCGAGATCGCCCGCGTGCTGACGCGAGTCTCCGGCGCGGCCGACGTGCAGGCGGAGGCGTTGTCGGGCGCGGCACAACTTCAGGTATTAGTACGGCGCGATCAGATTGCGCGCTATGGTCTCAACGTTTCAGATGTGAGCGATCTGATTGAAACCGCGCTCGGTGGAAGAGTCGCGACAACACTCATAGACGGTCAGAAGCGTTTTGACGTAGTCGTTCGGTTTCCTGAGAACCTGCGCGATGATCCTGATCCGATTGCCCAACTGCCGTTGACAGCACCTGGAGGCGAACGATTGCGACTGGCGGATGTTGCTGATGTCAGCGTCACGCGCGGGCCGGACATTATCAACCGCGAAAACAATCAACGTCGGATTGTGATCCAAGCCAACGTACGCGGCCGCGATATCGGCAGCTTTGTCGCCGACTCGCAACGGATGATCTCATCTAATATCGCGCTGCCGACCGGTTACTTCATCACGTGGGGAGGGCAGTTTGAGAATCAGCAACGTGCAGCACGGCGAATTTACATCGCGGTGCCATTAGCGTTGTTCTTGATCATCGCGCTTTTGGTTGTCATGTTCGGATCTCTGAAGCACTCGCTTCTGATAGTCCTCAACGTGCCGTTTGCGCTGGTCGGCGGCGTCGCGATGTTGTGGCTGCGTGGCTTGAACCTGAGCCTGTCAGCGTCTATTGGGTTCATTGCTCTCTCTGGCATAGCCGTCTTGAATGGTGTCGTGTTGATCGCCTACATCAACCAGCTGCGTGAGGAAGGCCGCTCGCTCGATGAGGCGGTGCGCGAAGGCGCGCGCGTACGATTGCGTCCGGTTCTGATGACTGCACTGGTAGCAAGTCTGGGGTTTGTTCCAATGGCGATTTCGACGAGCCCCGGCTCGGAGGTGCAACGGCCGCTGGCCACGGTTGTCATTGGCGGGCTGGTGACCTCCACGTTGCTTACCCTGCTCGTACTGCCGGTGCTTTATCGGCTGTTTGAACGCGAATCACAGCCATCGGACGACTTTCTTGAGCCGGAGCCAGCAATCACAACCGCGCGCTAAACGCGACTCAACGAAACAAGCTGGCGGGTGCGCACCAATTCATCCGCTGTGAGCACGATCCTCAGGGCAAGGTCGTTTGGCTCTGGTTAACTAGATTCGATATGCGGATAACTTCAGCGGGATACAGCCCACAATCAGAGTAGACCCGACGATTCCTGGGGTCATCGCCGGACGCGACGAAATTCTCGAAGGGGCGGTGAAATACTTACAGGAGAATGTGAAAAAGTAGCCGTCTGCCGCTTAGACTGATAATTGCGGAGTACGAAAAGCGAGCAAGGTGGAAAAGGCGCTCTTGTTCGCTTTTTCGTGCACTTACGGAGACGAATAGATGAACACTTCGATGCTGCGCAGCTTTCTGCTGCTCATTTTCGTGCTGGGCGTAATTGGCGGTGCCGCCGAATTGGTATTGCTGGGCCACACCGAAGACTGGAGACAATGGGTTCCGCTGGCGCTCTTTCTGCTCAGTTTTCCTGTCCTGCTGTTCGACGCCATTGTTCGACGCGCTCTTACTTTTAGGATTCTCCAGGCGACAATGCTCATGTTCGTGATTAGCGGCGTGGTCGGCTGCTGGTTTCATTACCAGGCAAAGCGCGAGTTCAAGTTGGAGACGAACCCTGCTCTGGCCGGATGGGAGCTCGTTCGTGAGGCAATCTTCAGTGGGACAACGCCTCCCGTTCTGGCTCCAGGAATGATGATCCAACTTGGCTTGATCGGACTGGCCTACGGTTACTGCCGCGCGTCATCGTCATCAACAACGAACCAACCATCATAGGAGAAACAAGGATGAAACCGCTCAGATTCGCATTCGCTGTCATGGCTGTGCTTGCTTTCACACTTGCGTTCAGAACGCGTGCTGAGGGACAACTCGGACGACAACAAGGTCTGATTGATCCCAACATCGCCGCCGAGAAGGATCTGCTTGCGCAGCCGCATCTGAATGCGACGATTGTCAAAGGCCTCATCGAGCGTCGCCCATTCCTCAGCATGACCGACCTGAATGCATATCTCAGCCAGTCGCTCAAAAAGGAACAACTGACTGAGTTGTACCGGAAAGTCTGGATTCATCTCAATCTGAACACAGCTACGCGTGAAGAACTATTGCTGATTCCTGGGATGGGCGATCGAATGGTGCGCGAGTTTTTCGAGTACCGTCCCTACACGTCGCTCGCGCAATTCCGCAAGGAGATCGGCAAATATGTCGATCAGAATGAGGTGGCACGCCTGGAGCAGTATGTGTTTGTGCCGATCAATCTCAACACCGCGAGCGATGCCGACATCCTGACAATCCCCGGCCTTGGCAATCGCATGCTGCGTGAATTCAAGGAATATCGCCCTTACAAGACTATCGAACAGTTCCGCAAAGAGATCGGTAAGTACGTCAACGCCAAAGAGGTCGCCCGACTCGAGCGCTATGTAACGTTGAAATAAGCGAATCATCGCGGCTTTGATTGGGGCGCACGGACGGCCAACGTGCTGGCAGTACTCTCGCCTGAAGGCTGGAAGGCGCTCGTCTCCGTGAGTGGCTATCTGATTGGCAACCCTGAATCCAATACAATGCCGTTGCCGCCAAAGGCGGCTGTTCGACTGGCATGAAGGTGTGTTGGAAATCCCTCGCAATTGTGTTTACGGCTCGAATCCCTGTCTGATAGACTCCACCAGCAAAGCACACGAATTCCACCTCCCCCGAAATGGGAATTCATGAGTTAGTTCAAGGCTCACGTTTTTTAGTGGCAACGTTTGGTGCCCTAACGCTTGCCTTGGTGCATCTAGTCAACCGCTCAAACGGCGCGCGTAACCATGGCCCTCCTTCCTCCCTGGCCATGGACATAACGCCGGAACTGACGAGCCCCAGGGACCTTAATGTAGCGTGTGTTCGCTTGAGGTCCAGGCGACGTGAATCCACGCGATTAAGAAGGGAGAGGATGGTCTGGAGCACGAAGCCAGGGGAGTTTAGAGTCAAGTGTGACCTGTACCGGAAGGAGTGACGCGTGAATCAAGCAATCGGAGACGTCCGCACAGGTGATGGAACGATGACAGTCAAAAGTGTCTTAGTGATTTCAACCGCTCTGCTCGCGCTACTAGTGGCTGCATGCGACGGCAAGCACGCAGAGCAGGAGCAGGCGAAAGCGCCTTTCTCGAAGGCGCGCGAGGTGGCTCCGCCTCCGGGAGAACCGCACTGGGGTTATGAGGGAGAAGAAGGCCCCTCGAAGTGGGCGCACGCTCAGCCCGAAGTGGGCGGTCTGCGGCGAGGGCCACGGACAGTCGCCGATCGACATCGAGAAGACCGTCAACGCGAATCTGCCTGAGCTCAGGGCGGACTTCAAACCGGCTATCCTGAAGATTATTCATCACGAACACATGGCAGACGTGGTCAACACCGGTCATACGATTCAGGTGAACTACACTGAAGGCGGTGCGCTGAAGATCGGGGAGGAGCAGTTCCAGCTCCTCCAATTCCACTTCCATAGCCCAAGCGAGCATACGGTCGGCGGGAAGCACTACGCGGCTGAGATGCATATGGTGCATCAGTCGGCTGCCGGGAAACTTGCCGTCGTCGGCGTCTTCATCGAAGAGGGTGAGCGCAACGAGATGTTCGAACGCATCTCGTCGAACCTGCCGAAATCCAAAAGCGTGGAGCAACACCTGGAGCACACGAAGGTGGACGTGAACAACCTGCTGCCGGCAAAGAGGACCACTTACCGCTATGACGGATCGCTGACAACGCCGCCCTGCTCCGAGGGAGTGAAGTGGATAATCATGACAACTCCAGTTCAAGTCTCCGCTGAGCGGATCGCCAATTTCCGAGCCGTTATGCACGGCAACAACCGGCCGGTTCAGAATCTTTACGGACGATTAGTTGCCACCGACTACGTCGCTGAAAATAGCGCGAAAAAATAGAAGGCGAAGGAGGGAGGAGCCGACACTACATCCCGAAGAGATGCGGCGGCGTTTGTTCATTTAGGAGCAAGTGGAACGCGAATCTCCGCACGAGCCGTACTCAAACGTCAAGGCACTGACGTTTTCACTTCACTTCACTCCAACTCGTTCAAATTGCATATCGCGCATGCGCGAGGCTCCCACGTGCAGCAGAGTGATTCTGTTGGCCGCGTCACGCGTGAACCAGATTACCTCACCGGTAATCGATTCAAGCTGAAGTGATCTTTGTATAGTGGAGTCAGCCCCGGCGAGTAGTCGGACGCTGAACAAGAAATGCCTGCCCGCCCTCGATTACGACGGTAAAAGAAGCGTCGGCCTCATCACTGTGCCAGGTTCCTGCAAATGACTTGAGCTCGTCGGGCGTCGGTGACCATTCCTCCTCGACGATCAGCCGACGAGATGTCGCTCGCCATTATCCACTTCAGCTGAGATCGGCTTGCCGTTCGTGCCCATATTGAACTTCACGCGCGATGATCCGCCTGGAACGTACCGTCACGAAGCGGCCGAAGCTCACCGCCTCCCCATCGCAACTTCCCATTCTGGAAAACGGGCCGCACCGGGCATGTGGTCGTCTCTTCACGAAACAACGCAACATACTTTTGGAGTTCCTCTGGCTTAAGATCCAACGTCTCAGGGGGCTTTGGTGCGGGAAAAGGTCCTGCGATCTCTTTGAAAATGTCTTGCTCCAATGCAAATGCATTCCTTGACGCCCCATTGCAGAGCACGGCAATTGAGAGGTTGAGACCGGGATACCTCGAAAGGAATGTCTGATAGCCCGCAGTACTTCCGCCGTGAGAGACTTTCGATGCCATTCTCGTCCGTGACAACAACGCCAAGCGCGTAGCTGATCTTCCGGCCGTCGTTCAGGACGCCGTTCACTTCGAGAGCTTCGACCAGAGGGGCTCCGAGTGAACGCGAATCGAGCATCGCATTCCATTTGAGCCAATCGCCCACGGTAGTCAGCATCCCGCCATTGCCGTAGACATTCATGAAAGGCATGTTCAGTCGAAATGGTCCGCTGAGCGGTCCCTGATACGCCTGCGCCCGGCCTGGCACGAGTCGCTGATAGTCATCGCGCCACGAGGAATGCGACATCCCAAGAGGCTTAAAGAATCTTTCCTGGGTAAAGGCGGGCAGGCTCTGTTTTGACACGCGTTCGACTATCGTCGCGAGAAGCTGATAACCACTGTTGGAGTAGGAGTACTCCGAGCCTGGTGTGAAATCGAGCGCGCGCTGACGCGTTATGACATCGATAGCAAGCGCCTGACTGATCATACGGACACCACGGCCGTATCCGGTAAGCGCAAGTACCGAACCCCAATCACGCACGCCGCCTGTATGGTTCAACAAATGACGGATCGTGAGCGGAGCGCCGTAGTCGGGCAGCTCAGTAATATATTTTCTCACCGGATCGTCGAGTCCGAGCTTTCCCTCCAGTGAAAGCAACACGATCGCGGCGGCAGTGAACTGTTTGGCGACAGAGCCGGACTCGAAAATTGTCTGCGCAGTATTTGGAACTCCGTGCTCGATCTCCGCCATCCCGAACGCCCGTTCATAAACCGGACTGCCACGGAGAGAAACTCCAACAGCACATCCAGGCGCCGATGCCGGGGACAATTTGGCGGCCTTCTCAACCGCTCGCTCGGCGCCGGCGACGACTTTGGTTTGATCCAGAGCCTGGGCGAACAGCGCAGCCGAAGTGAGCACAACGGCTATACGACAGCAATACAAGTCTTGATGAGTGTTTTCACGGAGCGAACTATATAGCAGTCTCCAGCAGCAGTTAAGAAGAAACTCGAAACGTTCGAAGTCGAGGCCTGGGACCTTCTACCACCAGCGCCCCAACATAACCCGTGCCCGGATTGAGGTGAAGTAGTGACCAGCGTGCAATTTCGTCAGGTTCGCCGTGGACACTCAACAGGGCGGCTGGCTCTCCTGGAATCAACGAGACGCTGAACTGACCGAGCGGAAATGATAATCCGTCGGCTCTGGCTTTGAGATAAGCCTCCTTGCGAGTCCAGCAGTTGAAGAACGCTTCCGGTTGCACATATGCCGGCAGCCCCCGCAGCGCGGCGATCTCCTGACTTGAAAAGAACTCCTCGGCGATGGTCTCATTCGCAAACTCGGGTCGAATGCGCTCCAGATCAATGCCCGGTTCCCGATTGGCCGTCACGGCTATCAGCACCACTCCAGCTGAATGTGAGAGGTTGAAACGGCACGAAGACGCATCATTACTGCTATCTCCAATCCCCATCAAAAAAGGCTTGCCCTGCGCGGCGTAACCAAATCGCAACGTATGCGGTTTGAGATTGAGGTATCTTCCAAGAATGGTCCTGAGCAGACCGCGACCGATGACGAACTGGCGACGATCCTTCTCAAAATGGAACCTGTCGGCCCGGGCAATTTCAGCCGGGTCCAGCGTCTGTCGCAGTTGATGGATCACCGCTTCGGGCGCGTCCAGTTCAGCGCGCCACACATGCACTTCATCATCTTCAAGTGTTAACGGGTCAGGCGGCCACTCCCATTCCAGAGGGATCCCGGGATCAGGCCTTGCCGAGTCGTCGGTTTCAATCATCGGTCTGATCGGTAGTCGTGCACTTTCAATGACACAGCCTGAGTGAGACCTCGGGATAAATGCTCCGCCAGCAGTTGCACTCCAGGTTCCTGCATCAGGACTTCTTCGTGCGTGCTGTTCGGGATCAGCACGTATTCAAACTTGTCGCCAGCCAGGGCTTCCCACTTACTCCGGGGAGATGCGATGGCATCAGCGTATTCCTGACTCTGAATCAGCAGCAGCGGGCCCGCGTATGGATGGGCGTGGTAATTCTTTCTTGCCCGTACCTGTGCATCAACCACCTGCTGAATGGCAGTGGGATATTTGCGGTTCCGGAAACGATGAAGTCCGTACTGGGCGGCCTGTTGATAGCCTCGCAACAATTCAGTCAACCTGCCACGACGCCATTCTTCTTTCATCCGGCGCAAGTAATGGAAGTTCGTTCGACGCTGTTCCTCCCAGCCCGGCCCGGCGGTCGGCGATTGACCGTCCAGAATTGCCAGCAGCGCGACTTGTTTACCCCTCGCGTGGAGCTGTTGCGCCATCTCGAGCGCGACAAACGAACCAAAGCAGATGCCGGCCAGAAGATACGGCTCTTCGGGCTGTAGTTTGCGAATCTCCGTCAGATGATAGGTGGCGATCTCTTCGACGGACGCATGTGGCGCTTCTTTCCCATCCATCCCCAGGTATCCAAGACCGTAGACTGCGAGATCCGCGTCAAGATAGTGTGTCAGCCTGGCGAGAGTGAGTGCGGAACACCCTGCGGGAGGAGCAATGAACAAGCACGGCTCTTTCCCGCCAGGTTTCACCGCGACGAGTGATTTCCACGTCGGAGACCAGTTTCCCTGCCGCATGAGTGCGGCCAGTTCGTCAATCGTGGGCGCTTCGAAGAGGGAGCTGACCGGCAGCTTCTTACCGAGAGTTCTGGCTATTCGATCAAATAACTGTACTGCCAGTAGTGAATGGCCGCCCAGGTCGAAGAAGTTATCTGTCACGCCAATCGGGCGTACGCCGAGCACCGTTTCCCAGAGGCAGGTCAGTTGCATTTCCAGTGAATCGCGCGCCGCCACCAGTTCTCGCGCGTCGCCTGGGCGCAACTCCGGTGCGGGCAAAGCACGGCGATCAATCTTGCCACTGGGCGTTAGCGGCAGTGCGTTGAACAAAACAAATACTGACGGAATCATGTAAGTCGGCAGTCTGTGCCTCAGCCAGACGCTCAGCTCGCCCTGTGTAACCTGCGCGCCCACATGCCTGATGACATAAGCGATTAGTTGCAAATCATCTGGTCCATTGTCTCTCCTGCGTGCTACGACCGCACATTGCTGCACTGCCTGATGCTGATTGAGAACCGCTTCGATCTCGCCAGGTTCGACGCGGAAGCCGCGAACCTTCACCTGAAGATCAACGCGCCCGAGCAGCTCGATATTGCCGTCCCGAAGGTAACGCGCCAGATCACCTGTCTTGTAAAGTCGCGGAAAACGCTGATCACCACATGCGTACGGATTGGCAATAAAACGTTCAGCGTTCAGTCGGGGCTGATTGAGTATGCGTTCGGCGAGCCCGGCTCCACTGATGTAGAGTTCGCCTCTCGCGCCGATTGGGACAGCTTGAAGATGATGATCCAGAATGTAACTCTTCACGTTGGCAATTGGACGACCGATTGGGACCGAACCGCTGATCGTCTGTGCCAGCGGCGCTTCCCCGTTCGGATCGTACCAGGTCGCATCCCACACTTCAGATGTGCCGTAAAGGTTGTACAACGTGGCTAGCGGCAATTCCGCCTTGAAGCGTCGCAGAAGTTCGACGGGTAGGGCTTCGCCGCTGGTCACCCAGAATCTGAGTGCAGGCAGGCGCACCTGGAGATCGGGAAAGGTGTCGAGCAGCAGCCGCAACAGCGACGGCACCAGCCAGAGTTGCGTGACGCGATGCCGAGTCAGTTGATCCACAAGCGCGCGCGGGTCCCTGACGACCATATCGGGAACGATCACGGTCGGACGCCCCTGAAGCAGATAGCCGAATAACTCCCACAACGAATCCACAAAGTTGCATGACGTCTTCTGCGCGCCAACGTCATCCGCCTGAAAAGGGTAAGCCTGCCACATCCACGCCAGCCGATTGAGTATCTGTCCATGTGGCAGGACGACGCCTTTCGGTTGCCCAGTCGAACCCGACGTGTAAATGACATATGCCGGATCGCCCGGTTGCGTCATGACGGTGAGATTGTCGGACGCGGCTCGCTGGAGTGATTCTGTAGCGTCATCCAGACAGATGATGGTCGGCCCGGCTGATTCCCCGGCTGATTCCCCGGCTGATTCCAAAGATGCGCGCAAAGCGCTGCGTGTGACGATCACACCGGGCACCGCATCGGCGATGATGGACTTCAGACGGCTGCCTGGATAGGATGGATCGAGCGGCAGGTAGACGCCGCCTGCTTTGAAGATCGCTATCAGCGACGTGACGAATTCGAGCGAACGCTCCAGACATAGCCCGACCAGTACGCCCGGTCTGACGCGATGTGAAGACAGCAGGCGCGCCAGGCGGTTGGCACGCTGATTCAGCTCCTGAAATGTCAGTCGCTCATCGCCGCAGATAAACGCGACAGCACCAGGCGTGCGCTCGGCTTGCCGTTCTAACTGGCACACCAAACCCGGCTGCTCGCCGAAGTCAGAATCCGTCTGGTTCCAGGCCACCAGTATCTGTTGTTGTTCAGCACTTGATAATAAAGGCAGTCCCGCAATGCGCTCCTCCGGCTGGTCCGCGATGGCCTGGAGCAGCATCTGGTAATGCCTGATCATCTGCTCGATAGTGGCGCGATCGAACAGATCAGTGTTGTACTCGACATAGCCCTCCAAGCCGCCGGCGCACTCGGTCAGACTGATCAGCAGATCCAGCCTCGAGATGCCACGATCAATCGGTATGCGTTCGACCGCGAGATTCCCAAGGCGATACTTCTGAGGCGGTGTGTTGAGCAGGTTGAGCATGACCTGCAGCAGCGGTGCATAGCTCAACGAGCGCTCCGGATGTAAGGCTTCCAGAACGGCCTCAAACGGAATCTCCTGCCTGGCATACGCATTCAGGGTCGTCTCGCGCACGCGAGCCAGGACTTCATTCGCAGTCATCTCGCCAGAAAGTTGTGTCCGCAGCGCAAGATTATTCAGAAAGAAACCGATCAGACCTTCGATCTCGGGGTGTGTCCGCGCGGCAATCGGCGAACCGATGACAAGGTCCGATTGTCCAGTGTAACGGTGCAGAAGTACCTTGAGGCCCGCCAGCAGCCCCATAAAGAGAGTAGCCCTCCTCGCTTCGGTCCATTCCTTCAAGGATCGAGTTGTAGATGGCGAAAGTACAAAGGTATGCCTTGCGCCGCGAAAAGTGGGGATGGCCGGTCGGGGACGATCAGCCGGAAGTTCGAGTAAAGGTGGGGCGTCGGCAAGCTGTCGTGTCCAGTACGCCAATTGAGCTTTAGCCGCGTCGCCTCGCACCCACTGGTGCTGCCAGGCAGCGTAATCGGCGTACTGAATAGGCAGTTCAGGCAGCCCCGAACGACGCTGGTCGGCAGAGGCCTCATACAGCGCCGTCAGTTCGCGCCAGAAGATGCTGGCTGACCAGCCATCGTTGGCGATGTGATGATGTCTTATGACCAGAACGTGTTCCTGGCTATTGAAGCGCAACAATCTGGTTCGCCACGGGAAATCGCGGGACGAGTCATAGGGCTGTTGTGCTTCAGCTAATGCGCTGCTCTGAATCGCGGCCCCCCAGGCGGCTTCCGGAAGACTGGTGAAGTCTGAGATTGGTAGTTCCATCCTGCCTGGGAGGATGGATCACCTGCACGGGCGTGCCCGCGCTGATAGAAAAGGTAGTGCGAAGGGTTTCGTGCCGCCGCATGATTTCCTGCAGGCTTGCCCGCAGAACATCAGTGTTCAGTTCGCCTGCGAAGCGAATCACGCTGCAGTCGTTATAGGCCGTCAGCCCAGGATGTAACTGACCAAGCACCCAGATTCGCTGCTGGGAATAGGAGAGCAGGCAGGCTTGCGCAGGATCACGCCGGGGAATTCGTTGAACCTCTCGCGGCGCGCCGATTTGTTGCAGACGCGATTCAAAGCGTGCGCGCTGTTCAAGAGAAAGACCCGCAATTCGTTGTTCGATTGAAGTCGGCATCTCACCGATTTTCCCGGCTGCTACAGGGCCGGCGCGGGTCTGCTTCGGAAATAGTTTCCATTTCGGCCAGTAAGAGCTCCACTGCCGCGGGGTCGGCCTGCAGGGCCTGAACTTGCGTAATCAGGAGGGCCATTTCTGCAATCGTTGGCTCTTCAAAAACTACCATCACAGGTAAGTCGATATGAAACTGGTGACGAATGCGCGAAATCACCTGCGTTGCCATCAGCGAATGGCCGCCGAGCTCGAAGAAATTGTCCGTAACACCAACGCGTCTGACGCCTAGCACCTCCGCCCATATTTCGGCTAGAGCTTCTTCCACCGGTGTGCGCGATACGGGCGAGTCGTTCGCTTCAGACTCAGCTGAGGCATCGGGTTTCGGTAGCCCGCGGCGATCAAGCTTGCCATTGCCGGTCCTGGGCAGTGCCTCGAGCATGACGAAAGCTGACGGGATCATGTAATCCGGAAGCCTGGCCTTCAGGTACGTGCGCAAATCGCTCGCGGTTGGCGCGTGTCCCGGTTGCGGCACACAATAAGCCGCCAGCCGCTTCTCGCCCGGTGTATCCTCGCGCACTATCACGACAACCTCATTGACGGCTTCGTGCTGTCGCAAGACGGCCTCGATCTCGCCCGGCTCAATGCGGAACCCCCGCACTTTGACTTGCTCGTCAACGCGCGCCAGGAATTCAATGTTCCCATCTGCCCGCCACCGCGCGAGATCGCCTGATCGATACAGTCTTTGTGCTGAGCAATCTGTTGGTTTATCGGTGTCATTGCTGGCGGCCTGTTGCGAAGTCAGATCCACACCGTTCCATTGAATGAATTTCTCCGCCGTCAGCTCAGGACGATTGTGATAACCCCGCGCCAGACCATCGCCGCCAATGTACAGCTCTCCGGTCACTCCCACCGGCACAGGATTGAGGTGACGATCAAGCACATAAAGCCTCGTATTTGAGATCGGGCGACCTATGGGAACGTTCACGGCGTCTTCAGAAACTTCCCTGACCAAATGCCAGGAGGCAAATGTTGTGCTTTCCGTCGGGCCATAAGCGTTCAGCAATCTTTCGGGAGGCCCATGCTTCAACACTTCTCGCATCCAATGCGGAGTTACGGCCTCGCCGCCGACCAGCAGGTGTTTCATCGAACTGAATGCAGATGGGACTTCTCTCGCCACCAGGTTGAAGAGCGCGGCGGTCAGAAACATGGTGGTGATCCCGTCCGCCTTGAGCTGTGCCGCAAAGTCTTTCGGGGAGAGCGACACATCCCTGTCGACCAGAACCAGACTGGCTCCATTCAGCAACGGCCCCCAGATCTCAAAGGTCACGATATCGAAGGAGACGTTCGCGACGTGGGCGACGCGGTCAGTCGCCTCAAGCCGAACGTAGTTCGTGTTGGAGACCAGCCCATTGATCGCGGAATGCGTGACCTCAACGCCTTTCGGCTGCCCCGTCGAGCCGGACGTGTAAATGATATAGGCGAGGTTGTCCGGGGTAACATTAGTGGTGGGATTGTCGCGAGTTTCGGCAGCGATCTCCGCCGATTGAGTGTCAAGGCAGACCACCGTGGAGCGGGTTTCGGGCAGCGTCGCGGTGAAGCGTTGCTGAGTAAGCAGCACCGGCATTTGCGTATCTTCCAGCATGAACGCCAGACGATCCTTCGGATAAGTTGGATCGAGCGGGACGTAGGCACCACCCGCTTTCAGGATGGCAAGAACGCCGATGACCATTTCTACCGAGCGTTCAAGACAAGTGCCGACCAGCGTTTCCGGTCCCACGCCCAACTTGCGCAGGTGATGCGCTAATTGATTGGCGCGCGCGTTCAACTCACGATAGCTCAAGTGCCCACCTTCGAAGCTCACCGCGACAGCATCCGGCGCTCGCTCAACTTGTGCCTCGAACAACTGTGGGATGCACTGATCCTTCGGATAATGAGCCGCGCTGTCATTCCACTCAACGAGCAACTGGTGCCGCTCGGCTTCGTCCATCAGGGCCAGTGTGCCCAGCGGTTGGTCCGGGTTGGCCACGATACCCTCGAGCAATCTTTCGAAGTGTCGCATCATCCGCTCAATCGTCCCGGTCTCGAACAGATCAGTGTTGTATTCGGCAGATCCGCGCAACCCGTCAGAGAACTCCATCAGAGAAATCACGAGGTCGAGTTTGGCTGTCCCGTTGTCGGCGGGGATTCGCTCGACCGCCAACCCACTCAGGCGATATGTTTTTTCCGGCGTGTTATCCAGATTGAGGATGACCTGGAAAAGCGGACTCTGACTCAACGCGCGTTCCGGTTGCACCGACTCCACCACAGCCTCGAACGGAACGTCCTGCCAGGCCAGGGCGTTGAGAGTCGTTTCTCGCACGCAGGCCAGGAGTTCATTGGCAGTCATTTCGTCATTTAGCCGCGTGCGCAAAGCGAGGTTGTTGATAAAGCAGCCGATCATTGCCATCGTTTCAGGTTGAGTGCGTCCCGCAACCGGTGATCCGACCACAAGGTCTGTTTGGCCAGAATAGCGGTACAGCAACATCTTGAATCCGGTGAGCAGCGCCATAAACAGCGTCGAATTCCGGCCACTGGCCCAGCGTCTTAGCCGGTCTGTCAGTGATTTCGAGAAGGCCAGATTGTGTTTTGCCCCGTGATGACTTTCGACAGCAGGACGGGGATGGTCAGTCGGAAGCTCGAGAAGCGGCGGGGCGCCGTCAAGTTGCCGTTGCCATTCGTCACGATGTGATCGGGCTGCCGCGCTGTCCAACCACTGGCGTTGCCAGATGGCGTAATCGGCATACTGTATGGGCAGATCAGACAATGACGCTGGATGGTCATCGACAAATGATTCATAGAGCGCGGCCAGTTCATTCCAGAAGATGCCGAACGACCAGCCGTCACTCGCAATGTGATGTCTCGTTACAATAAAGACGTGTTCCTGAGGGCTGCATTGCAGCAACGTGGCCCTCCACATCGGATCGCGCTTCAGGTTAAACACGCGCTTCCCTTCCTCATCAATATGGCGATCAATTTCGGATGAGCGTTCGGCCGGTGGCAGGTGGCTCAGATCGTGCAGGGCTAAATCAAAGTCGCGCGGGTTATTGATCACCTGTATCGGATGTTCTGCTTCAAAGGCAAAGGTTGTGCGACAGGCTTCATGGCGACGAGTAATCTCACTCAGGCTTTGTCTCAACGCGTCCGTCTTGAGGTTACCCGTGATGCGAAATACGCTGTACTCGTTGAATACCGTAAGCCCGGGCTGAAGCTGATCGAGAAACCAGAGTCTCTGCTGGCCAAATGAGAGCGGGCAGCGGTTGTGACGGATCGCGCCGGGGAACTTGCTGACGATCGCTCGCAGCAGCGCCATCCTTTTGCAACGCGATTCTTGCAACCACGATTCCAGCAGGGCACGTTTTTCTGGCGAGAGCTCAGAAAGACGTCGATTCAGCGAGGATGTCATCTTGAACCGCTCCTATCTACTTTGCTGTTGTTTGTTCGCTCGACCGCAACTCGCCTGGCCTGCTCATCGGTCAATCCTTCGAGTTCCGTCAACATCCGTTCCAGCGCTTGCGGATCACGCTTCGCGGCTTGTTCGGCCTGGGCCAGAGTGACGAACAACGACTGGTCGGCAATAGTCTGGGCATTGAATAATTGAACGATCGTGACAGTCCCCTGAAATGAAGCCGCAATCCGGGCTGTAATCCTGGTCGCTGAAATTGAATCTCCACCCAGATCTAGAAAGCGGGTGTGGACACCGATGGATTGCAGGCCGAGGACTTCAGACCAGATAGCCGCTATGCTCTCCTCGACGGGAGTACGTGGCGCGACGTAAGCGGCGCGGGCGGTGTTCGTGGCTGAGTCGGTGAGACCCAGCTTTCTGGCAAGTCCGACACGTTGCGGCTTGCCGGTTGGGCCTTTGGGAATCTCATCGATAAAGACAATGCGTGTGGGGACCTTGAAGTGCGCCAGTGCTTGAGCGGCGAATGTGCGTAATTCGATCTCATTGACCAGCGCGCCCAGTGCGCCCAGTGCGCTATGACGTAAAGTGACGGCCGCTGCCACGTCTTCTCCAAGGGTCGGATGTGGCATGGCAAAGGTGAGTGCCTCCGCGACGGCTGGGTGAGCGAGTAACACCTCATCCACCTCACGAGGCGAAATCTTCTCACCGCCCCGATTGATGATCTCCTTCAGCCGGCCGGTAAGGTAGAGGTATCCTTCCGGATCCAGATGACCCACATCTCCAGTTCTGAACCAGCCGTTTCTGAAGGCAAGCTGGTTCGCTGCCGGGTCATCGAGATAGCTGCTCATCACGTTGTCGCCGCGAAGCGCAATTTCGCCAGACACAGCCGGCGGCAGCTGGTTGCCTGCGTCGTCCAGGATGGCGATTGCCGGACCAGCCGCCAAGCCTACCGAACCGGCCTTCTGTTTGCCCGGTGGCAGTGGATTGCTGGCGATCTGGTGAGACGCTTCAGTCATGCCATAGGCCTCAATCACCGGCGCTTTGAAGACCGTTTCAAGCTTCCGCATCACTTGCGGCGGGAGCGGTGCGGAAGAAGAGCGAATGAAACGCTGTGATTGGGATGGTACGCCGGCCCCTGACTGCTCGGCATAAGTCAAAAGAGATTGGTGCATCGCAGGCACGGCGGTGTACCAGGTCGGGCGAAACTCATTGAGCCAGGGGAAAAAACTGGGCGCGTGGAAGCCAGGTGTGCAGACGACGCTGCCGCCAGCCGTGAGCGAGGTCAGCAGGGCGGCCACGAGTCCGTGCACGTGAAAGAGCGGCATGATGTTCAGACAACGATCGTCTGGTGTGAGCTGGAGGGTCCGTCTGATGTTCGCCGCTGAAGCACAGAGGTTGGCCTGGGTCAACGGAACGATCTTGGGACGCGCGGTTGTGCCTGAAGTGTGGAGCAGCAACGCCACATTCTCCGGTGGAGCAAACCCGGTGGAGGGCGGCCCGGTGGAGGATGGCGGGAAGTTGCCTCGCGTTGCCGCCAACCGGAACATCCCTGCTGCCTCGTTCAGCAATGGCGTCAATTCAATGATGGAGATGCCACGTGATTGCGCGGCCGTGATCGCGGGCGAATCAGTCCCGGCCAGGACGATTAGCGCTTGAGCCCTCAGGTCGGTCAGATAAAAGCCGAATTCCTGGGCGCTATAACCCGGGTTCAGAGGGGCGCTGGTCATCGCGGAGCAGACGGCCACGGACGCCACTGCCATTTCCGGCCCATTCGGCAAGACAATAGCGACGCGGTCCCGCCATCCCAGACCGCTCTCATTCAGCGTCTCCACCACGCCGACGATCTGTTGATACAAGTTCGCATAGCTCAGTGAGACGCGACCAGGAGCCAGGAGTGCACTCGCCTGGCCATCATGTTCAGCCTGGGCGCTGATCAAATCTGAAAGAGACAACATCATCTCGGCCTGGACTGAGTTCTGATTTGAGAAAAACGAGTAGTCAGCCGAATAGTCGCATAGCGCCTGACGAGCTACAAGCGGGATAAGGTTTACGCGCGATCGGGTTGAGCGGCGACTTGTTCGGCTCCGATGTCTTGGCCGAAGATGATTGAGATGCCGTTCGGATCTCGAACATTGAAGTCACGAACACCGTATGGCCTATCTCCTGGCTCGACCGTGATCTCTGCTCCTCGTTCTTTGATCTCTTTGTAACAAGTGTCCACGTCGCGCACCCACTGAAACAAGTGAATGCCGCTAGGCCGGCCCTCGCTCTTCACAAAGTGGATCGCAGAGTTGTCGCGCCACACCACAGCGTAATCATCGTCTCCGAAGTCGGAGACAAATCCTAGAAAGTCTCGGTAGTAGGTAACCGCAGCGGGAACGTCAGGGACGTGGAGCACCGGTGCGCCCTGAATGAACTGTGCTGGATTCGACGAAGGATAATTTGGCATTGACGTTCTCCTCTGTCCTCATGTCCTCGCCCGGAAACGATCACGTTGACGGGTGGGTGCGATTATGTGAGACCTGGATGAAACAGGGTACTTGAGAAACAAGCTACCGCTGCTCCGGTCCAACGTTAGACAGCACCGCAGATACATTTTAACTCTTTGGCATATCCTCAGGCAGTTCCCTCAGGATCTGGTGGTCGGCCAGGACGCCGGGCGGCCCACGCAACGCACCCAAACAGTATCCCACCGAGGAGAAACGTCGGCCACCAGACAGGATCGCGTGTCCCATCGACAACTAATCCCGCCACCCCTCGGAGCGTCAACATCGCAGACGCGATCCAGGCCATGGTCCGCAGGATCCAGCGCGGAATATTCCGGCCCCAGGTTCGGATCAAAGCAAGCGCAACGAAAATAGCTAAGAGGCTCAGGAAGATCACAGCCACGTCGAAGTAGTAGCGCCACGTGGTCATCATGAGCTGGTGGTTAGCCCGACCTCTGGCAAGACCCCCAGGGAATCCGAATGGGAAGCCAAGTGCCCACCAGACGTGCGGCGCCGCGAACAGCAGTGCCCACAGGCTAGCAGCATAGTTAATCCACCGTCCCCGATGAGCATTGGACCCTGAGATCATGCTGAGCCTCCGAGTGATTTCTTCAGCATCGGAACTTTAGTAGCATCGCCGTTTCGTCAGTGGACTGGGAGGATGCGCCGAAGTGCGCGGACGGTTCGCGTTGGCCGCGCCGGTTCCCATACATCCCGGTTCTCGAAAGGCCATGCGTACACCGGGCTTCCCTCACGCACCAAGCCGAGCACCCCGGGTTCGCCTAGCTCCTCCGCAGACCATTCGTATAGTCGCTGCAATCTTGGCTGGATGATCCCGTAGTCCAGCATCCGGCCGAACTCGTTTTCCTCGGCAATATACTCGATGAACGTCACGCTTCAGCGGGTACCTATCCGGCACAATGCGCGAGAGGGACAGGAAGACTCCTGTCACGGCCAGCCGGGGATCGCCCAGCATCGGGCCGATTCCGGCCAGCGGCCCAAGTGCCAGGCGGGGCGCGGAAACCAGCGCATGCGCATAAAGCACCCGCACCAGCACCACATTCAGAAAGAAGCGCTCCGCCGCGTTTTCTTTCTCGGCGAGGTCACGGTTCTCCAGGTAGGCAGAAACAATGCTGGCGTTGTGCGCCCGGTACCAGGTCCGCCCGCGAGGATCGGCAATAAAGGACATCCAGAGCTGTATCGCCGGGGACGACGGAGCGCCGCCCCGGCCGCCGCTTCGGGCAACGGCCTCACAGCCATCACGCAACAAGCGCTCATTTGCCGCCCGCCACCATGGGCTGCCCGCCGGCGTGGCGTGCAGCGGCGCGAGCACGCCCCGCGCCAGCTGCCAGCGCATGAAAGCCATGGCCGCCCGGCGGAACGGCAGGTGGTGAGGAGCCCGTCCCGACGGACCGTGATACGTCCGTTCAAGCAGTGCGAGACGCTTAGCTGGTTCCTCCCGCACGGCTTCCACCTGCTTGAGGGCCCAGTCGGCGGCAGAGAGTTCTTCCATCAATCACTCCACACAACTCTTCGGCTACAGCTCCAGGTGTCGATTCCACTCCAAGCGCGTGTTTTGCGCGGACCTTAATATAGCTCACGACTCTTTATTCCAAGGCACGCGAAGTAGGCAAATTCGGCCCCGTTCGTTACCACAGTGTTACCGGAAACAAGCAAGAAAACGGGAAGGTCTGACTATCGCTGCAGTGGCTGAGGGAAAGAGAATTAAGGTAAGCGTCCCGTACGGGATTTGAACCCGTGTCGCCGCCGTGAAAGGGCGGTGTCCTGGACCGGGCTAGACGAACGGGACCCGGAAATCCGCGCGAACCGAGGAGTTTACATTAGCTTCTGTCCTAGATCAAGTTGACGTGCGAGAGTGTATTCAAACCGGAACCATCATAAGATACAGCGCTAAAAAGCGTGCAGATTTTCCCCGTGGAGGAAACGCCTTGTGATGAAAAGGGCAGGTGACAATGAATCAGTGCCATACCAGCTTTTCATGCTGGCAGTGTCGTTTTACACCCTCGTGGCCCTCGCAATCGGTGTGATCCTCAGGCCTGAGGGCGAAATTCGCATGGTTCTGGAATACGCAGACAGGGCCATCTGCGCGATCTTTTTGGTGGATTTCATGGTTTGCCTGTACAAAGCGCCGAATCGTTGGCGTTATATGTATACGTGGGGATGGCTGGACCTTCTTTCGAGCATTCCAGCTCTCGATGCTACGCGCTGGGGAAGGGCTGCTCGAATCGCTCGTCTCCTTCGTGTTCTCCGCGGGATAAAGGCAACTCGAATCCTGCTTACGGTAGTAATCGCTAAGCGAACACAAAGTGCCTTCCTGGCAGTGGCGCTGATTGCAATCCTGCTTCATATCGTCGCCGCCATATCGATACTTCAAGTTGAGAATGCTCCCGAGTCAAACATCAAAACCGCGGAAGATGCACTCTGGTGGGCACTGACGACGATGACCACGGTCGGCTACGGAGACAGGTATCCGGTCACAACTGAAGGTCGTCTGATCGCCGGTGTGCTCATGTGTGCCGGTGTTGGACTGTTTGGGCATGTTCTCAGGATTTCTTGCGGCATGGTTTGTTTCTCCGAATGCGAGCAAGGACCATACGGATATCGTGGCTCTGAAGGACGAGGTACGCCAACTCCGAACGATGCTTGGAAGAGACTAGCGGCAAAACGGCTCAGGTCGAAAGCGAGAACCCAGGTGTTTCGCCTGTAACCACAAACTAAAGTTTGAACTCGAACTCAACTTCACCGAGTCAATTCAAGAAGCGTGATTTCGGGTGGGCAGCCGTATCGCAAGGGGACAACGACGGTTCCCAGGCCACGGTTGACATAGAGGTGAGTGTCGCCAAGAACGGCGTGTCCTCGCATGAAGCGGCGGCTTGGTCGACGGAGCCATCGGCCGCCCGACTGTTCCCGTCCGACAAGCAATCTCCAATTGATCTGACCGCCGTGTGTATGCCCGGACAGCACCAGATCGATTCCTGCGCGTGCGGCCTCTCGAATGATCGCAGGGTTATGGGAAAGGAGAATTCGAACGTCGAGATCGTCCGTTCCCTTAAGCGCGGCCGGCAGATCGTCGCGCTCGACCATCATATCGTCGATTCCGGCGAGCCATATTCGCTTGCCTGCCTTCTCGATGGGAACGTTTTCGTTTTCCAGAACGCGAATGCCGACACGACTGACCTCGCGAGCCATCATTGCACCATCGGTCCAGTGATCGTGATTGCCAAGAACCGCAAATACGCCGATACGTGCCTTGAGGCCTGCGACCGCTTGCGCGCAACCTGCGATATAGTCCTTCGAATGAGAGATGTAGTCGCCGGTCAGCACGATCAGGTCAGGATCGAGCGCATTTGCGCTGCTGCACGCTGCCTCGATTCGCGACGCACCGAGGAACGGACTGTGGTGCAGATCGGAGAGTTGAGCGATTCGAAATCCTTCGAATCAGCCGGCAGCTTTTTGATCTTGATTGGTTGGCGCGAGATTTCGACCCGGTAGGGCTCGATCATCGCGGCCTGAAGAATTGCGGCCAAAGTTCGACGCGAACGCGGTTGACGTACCCGCTCTCGGAGACGGCCAAGTACGCTGTTTTTCATCCAGCCTAGCTCCTCATCTTCCTGGGTGGATTGGGAAGGGTTCTTTGGACCCTTTTCTTGTGAGGTGAATATCGACCTCGCAAATTATAAGTGCTCAAGGTTGGCAACGCAATACGCCGCAGGGTTGACAAGGGTCAAGGTGTTGCGATACAAAGGGTTTGCCAGAAGCGGGAGTAACTCTAGCGGTAGAGTGCGACCTTGCCAAGGTCGAAGTCGCGGGTTCAAATCCCGTCTCCCGCTCTTCCTCGATTTGACAGCTTTCTTCTAGTTTTTGATAGCTTCTTGTGATAGCTTTCATAAGCTTGAGATGCGGCGAAGGTGACTGTCAGAACTTTCGTCCTGACGTTTCCTGAGCGGGCCAGCTTCGTGGTTCGATCATCAAACGCTGAGGCCTTCGCCGCTTAACCATTCGTGCCTCACTCTTTCCGGAAGCCCCCGGTCCGAGTTACTCCCGCCGGTGACAGTCGTCTGTCCCAGCAAAAAAATCTACGTCGCGCGTTGCTGGACAAAGCATCCAAGCAACCGAGTAGACCGTATCGTATCCTCATGTTCCCTTCGGGAACATCAAACAAAGGTTGACGCTTGAAATTTAACGCATGAATGCGTGACTGCGCCGTTCTACAGTAAGGAACGCATGCAGAGCCGGGAACTATTCCCAATCCATGGCGTTATAGTAAGCAGTTCTCTCCTTTGATCGATTGAAATATCCCCCACGCGTGCCATAAGCGTGTGAACATGACCTGAACAGGATGAAGGAGTTCCAAACTAATGACGAAAGCGAAACTCATTAAGAAAGATTCGCCTAAACGCGAGCAACTCGAAAAGGCGCGGAAGCAACGAAAGTCGCGCGCTCAGCAGGTAAGTCCCCCGAAGTCGGGAATGACGGCTCTCGAGTTTACGACAGAATGGATCAAGAAGCGTCGGGAGGACAGTTCCGGAGCGCGCGAGGCGTTCGCCAACCTCTTTGCAGACGCTGATCCTCAGTCAGCATAATCAGAGACCTACGCCGCCCTTTCGGTTTTCCGCCTTAATCAGAGTTCAAACCTGTGATAGCGTTGGCGAGATTCCCGTTCGCCAACGTGCTGGTGTAAGCTTGTCGCTGCACGTGGTTGCGCGTGCTCGTGCGGCTTCTCACTCTGTTTCCCTTTATCAGGAGAAAGGTAATGGACGCTCTCAAACCTCAAAAAGAACATAAGTTTACCTTTGGATTGTGGACTGTCGGAAATCCAGGCAGAGACCCTTTCGGCGAACCCACCCGGGAAACCATCTCACCTGTGACGATCGTCAAGCGGCTGGCTGAGCTTGGCGCTTACGGCGTCAATTTTCACGACAATGACCTGGTACCGATCGACGCGACGCCACCCGAGCGCGATCGAATTGTGGCTGACTTCAAGAGTGCGCTTACTGATTATGGAATGGTCGTGCCGATGGCAACGACAAACCTTTTCAGTGATCCGGTTTTCAAAGACGGCGCCTTTACGTCAAATGATCGTCGTGTCCGGCTTTATGCAATTCAGAAAACGATGCAATCGATGGACCTCGGCGCCGAGCTTGGGGCCAAGGTCTATGTCTTCTGGGGCGGCCGCGAGGGAGCTGAATGCGATGGCGCGAAGGACGCGGTTGAAGCTATTAAGTGGTTCCGGGAAGCTCTGAACTTCCTTTGCGAATACTCGATCTCCCAGGGCTACGGATACAGGTTTGCCCTTGAAGCCAAACCAAACGAGCCTCGCGGCGACATTTACCTGCCGACGACGGGCGCTTATCTTGGATTCATCTCGACTCTCGATCATCCCGAAATGGTAGGCGTCAATCCGGAAGTCGGGCACGAGCAGATGGCTGGTCTCAACTTTTATCACGTCATCGCACAGGCCATCGAAGCAGGAAAGCTTTTCCACATTGATCTAAATGATCAGAAGGGTTGCCGCTTCGATCAGGATCTTCGATTCGGGTCCGAGTCCATAAAGACGATGTTCTATCTCGTCAAGTTGCTCGAAGAGGCGGGGTACGAGGGATCACGACACTTCGATGCGCACGCATATCGCAGCGAGGATACCGAGGGAGTCTGGGATTTTGCCGCCGGGTGCATGCGCACCTATCTGATTTACAAGGAGAAGGCGGCGCGTTTCAACGACGACCCTGAGATCCAGGGGCTTCTCTCAGAGATTCGCGCGGACGATCCGAATTTTGAAACGATTCCTGTGAAGTTTACTGCGGAGCGTGCAAAACAGATAAAGGGGCTTTCACTTGATCGTAAGGAGCTTGCGAAAAAGCGCCTTCCATACGAACGCCTTGATCAATTGGTGATCGATCTGCTGCTCGGAGTCCGTTAAGGGCGGCGTGCTGAGTACGGTAGCGTCAACAGAAAAACCTCCACCTGAATGCGCGTACCAACAGAGCCTCCGGTCACAAAGCGCGAGATCTTCGGCTGGTGCATGTATGACGTCGCGGATTCGGCGTTCACGACAGTCATCATCACTGCTCTTTACGCGCCTTACTTCAGCAAGATAGTTGTCGGGAATTCTCAGCATGCTGACTTTCTCTGGGGTCTCGGCGCATCCATCTCTGAGCTTTCAGTCGCACTGCTGGCGCCGATTCTTGGCGCAATAGCAGACTTTTCGGGCAGCCGAAAGAAATTCCTCGGCGCCTGCGCGATCCTGATCGTGCTATTCACGGGGGCGCTCTGGTTCGTCGGTCCGGGTATGGCAACTCTCGGACTAACGCTCTACATCATTGCGAATATAGGATTCGCAGGAGGCGGAGTGTTTATCGACAGCTTCCTGCCGGGCATTTCCAATCAGTCAAATGCGGGGCGCATCTCAGGTTTCAAATTCGCAATGGGCTACCTGAGTGGCCTCGTCGCGACCGTACTCTGTCTGCCTCTTGCGGATAGTATCGTCGAGAACCCGTCACCGGAACAGCTTTCAAAGGCGAGATTGATCCCGGTTGTGGTCGCCGTCTATTACGCAATCGCGGTAATTCCAACATTCATTTTCCTTCGCGATCGAAGCCATGCGCAGACTCTGCCGCCAGGCGAAAACTATATCAGCGTCGGTTTCAAGCAGCTGCGCCGCACACTTTCAAGAATCAAACAGTACCGTGAGTTGTTCAAACTGCTGATAGCGTTTCTCGTCTACAACGATGGTGTCGTCACGGTCATCTATTTCGCTGCTCTTTATGCGACAACGACGATCGGCTTCACTACCGGAGAGATTGCAATCATGTTCATTGCGATGAATGTGGTCGCGGCTGTTGGTGCGTTTTCGTTTGGATTCATAGCGGATCGCATTGGACAGAAGAAGGCAATCTTCATTTCACTCGTGATCTGGATCGGTGCGGTTGTTCTGGCTTATTTTGCCTATTCGAAGCAGGCCTTTTATGGTGTCGCAACGCTCGCGGGCATTGGGATGGGAAGCACACAGTCGGTGACGCGCAGTCTGCTCGCGCTTTTTACTCCAAAGGAAAACGCTGCGGAGTTTTTCGGGTTCCTTGGAATTGCCGGCAAAGCACTCGCCTTTCTCGGACCTATCGTTTTTGGGACGATTTCGCGTCAGACCGGAAGCCAGCGCCCGGCAATCCTGGCGATCGGTGCATTCTTTGTGGTGGGAATGATTCTGTTGACGTTCGTCGACGAGCAGCGCGGCAAGGAGGCGAGCAAGATTCCCGTAAGCGCGCATTGAAGCGCTTTGGCCGTTTCGAGCCGAATTTGGAGACTCGTATGCTGAATGCCTAGCCATGCGTCGGGGTCTGGTAGTGTAAGACTATCAGGTTAAAAGAAGGAGAGAATCATGGCGAGAGACATTGAGCAAAGAATCAGGCCACGCGAGTTTTCAGTTTTCGCGGGTCTCGACGTGGACAAGAAGCGAATAGCGGCAACGTTCAGCGATCATGAAGGCGTTTTGGCATCGGTTCAGATGGCTTATAGTTCTCAACAGTTGGTGAATTATCTTCGTAAGCATTGTAGCAATGACAGGGTTGCTTTGGCTTATGAAGTGGGACCAACAGGGTTTGGCTTGTATGACGATTTGGAAGCGGCAGGCTATCGGTGCCTCGTCGTAGCTCCGTCGATGGTTCCGAGCGCTCCTGGGAAGCGGGTCAAGACAAATCGGCTCGACAGCAAGAAGATTTCCTTAGCGTTGCGCGGAGGACAGTTGCAGTCAGTTCATGTTCCACCTGGTGTCTACCGCGAGTTGCGTCATTTGGTTCAACTGCGAGACAGCCACGTTCGGCAAATGACAGCGTCGAAGTTCAGGATTAAGGCACTGCTTCTCTATGAAGGCATCGCTTTTCCTGAGATACCTGGCAATGGCCAGTGGACGCGAGCAGTGCTAAAGAATATAGCCACCTTACCGTGCAAGGATTCAGTTCGTTTTAAGCTCAACAGCTTGCTTGCAACTTTAGCGTTCCACAAGGAAGAGACCTTGGCAGCTTCAAGGCAGATAAGGAAGTTTTGCGAACAGGAAGAAGAGCTCAGGCAATCGATCAAATATCTGTGTACGGTACCCGGAATCGGTTGGATTACTGCAAGCCACGTGGTGGCGCGTATCGGAGACTGGCGGCTTTTGCACAGTCCAGACCAGATTGCCGGATTCCTTGGACTCGTCTCCTCTGAACACTCAACGGGGGATAGAGTGGAACGGGGGTCGATCACGCGAAGTGGTGACAGTCGATTACGAAACAAGTTGATCCAGGCAGCCTGGACAGCTATTCGCAAAGACGAGGAACTCCACGAGTTCTATCGGCGGATATATAACCGACATCCGCGTCAGATCGCGAGTCGCAAGGCGATCGTCGCTGTGGCGCGGAAGCTAACAACCAGGATTTATGCAGTTTTGAAAGATCAACGGCCGTTCGAGCCAAGAGCGTTGAGTCATTGATCTCCTTTGACAAGGAGGCGGTCGGCTCCAGGGTGCGCCTCGACGCCGCACAGAACGAAGGGGACTATTAGTACTCACACTTCGATTCGTTTTTGGAGACAGAGGACCCGGGGCCAACTTGCTAGCCCTTGACCGTGGGCCGCATATCGAGAGAGTGAGACGGTCTAAGCCGTGCCACGAATAGCAGTCAGTCGACAAGTCAAAGGGTCAGTGCTCGATGTATAACAAGTTCACAGGTGGCCTAACCATGCGATCGCATCTTTAATGATTGGTATGAGAGCAGCGTGAGGTCATTCTCACGACCGCATGCAATTCACGCCCCCCCTCCCGTCCCCCCCAAGGGGGGAAGCACAGGTCCCCTCCTGATAGGGAAAGGTGTGCGTTCGTAATGTGGTTGTTCTATGAGAGTGAGCGAAGCGATTGCAATTCTGCTTGACATTCACATAGCAGTGCGGCGACTTGGCGCTGCTTTAGTCTCTGCCAATGAATCGTTCGGTAGGAGACTAAAGCGGCGCCAAGTTGCCCCGCACTCCAAATGGCGCGCGCGTGCATTGTTATCCAGGGCTTTGGTCGGTAATCACGCGCCAAGGCTTCAGCCTGGCGCTCCCTCAGGCAGCAGGTCTTTCAGCGCTCCTGCAAGCTCAGGGAATCGGAAGTGGTAGCCAGTTTCGAGAGCCACCTTGGGACTCACACGCTGACTAGAGATCAGAACTTCGGCCATCTCGCCGAAGATGAGTTTGAGCGCAAACTCGGGCGCTGGCAGAAAAGCAGGACGATCCAGGACGGAAGCGAGCTCACTCGTGAACTGAGCGTTGGTCACAATCCGCGGTGCAACAGCATTGACCGGTCCGCGAACCGAATCGTTCTCAATCGCGTGCATCACAATTCCGGCAACATCTGCAATGTGAATCCACGGAAACCACTGAGTCCCGTCGCCAAGACGGCCTCCTAAGCCAAGACGAAAAGGTGGCAGCATCTTCGCAAGCGCGCCACCCTCAGTGCTCAGAACCACGCCGCTCCTCAGATGGACTACACGAACGCCAAATTCCTCCGCCCTTTTTGCCTCGCGTTCCCATTCAACGCAGACTTCAGGCAGAAACCCACGTCCGGGTTTCGACGCTTCGTCGAGCAGCTCATCACCGCGATTCCCGTAGTAGCCGACAGCCGACGCACATACGAGCAGAGCCGGTCGATTCGTCGCCGCCTCGATGCCTCGCACGAGGTTTCGGGTGCCGATGACTCGCGAGTCGCGTATCTTTTTCTTTACCTCTTCAGTCCACCGGCTTTCAGCGATGGGTTCGCCTGCGAGGTGGATGATGACGTGCGGGCCTTCAACGGCTTGAACTGGCGCCGGTCCTTTTTCGGGTTGCCACTCAATCGCCCCGCCTGTCGGCTTTCGCGAGAGGGTAACGACTTCGTGCCCCGCTCGCTTCAATTCACTTGTTACGGCCTTTCCGATCAGTCCCGACGCGCCCGACACAAGCACTTTCATGTTATCTTTATCTCACGTACGTTGTACCGCCTTCAGGCGGAATCCTAAAATCGACGATATCTACAGGAGCTCAATGCGATTCGCGATAATCTCTGTTGTCTTCATCCTTGTATTGTCAGCCGTTCGTCAAGCCCCGCAACCACCGCCGGCCGAAAAGCACCTTCAAAACATCAAACAGCTCACCTTCGAAGGCGAGAATGCTGAGGCATATTTTTCGAAAGACGGGAGCAGGCTGATCTTCCAGCGCGCGCCGAAAGCTGATGGCTGCGATCAGATATATTCGATAAACGTCGACGGGTCTGATATGAAGTTGCTGTCGAACGGCAAAGGAAAGACCACCTGCGCGTATTTCACGCCCGACGGAAAATCGATCGTTTACGCCACGACGTTCAAAGCAGCCGAAGCCTGCCCGGCTCGCCCCGACATGTCGCGCGGCTATGTCTGGGCTCTTTATCCGGGGTTCGACATTGTAAAAGCGAAGCTGGACGGCAGCGGAATCACACCGCTCACGTCGACCCCCAGGTACGATGCGGAAGCGACGATCCGGCCTGATGGAACTATTGTCTTCACAAGCCTGCGTGACGGTGATCTTGATATCTACCGTATGGATGCCAATGGAGGTAATGTCCGAAGATTGACGACCGAGCTTGGTTACGACGGAGGACCTTTCTGGAGTTATGACGGAAAGCAGATCGTTTTCCGCGCACACCATCCAGAGACTGATAAGGAAAAGTCAGACTACAGTTCGCTTCTCAAAGAGGACCTGATTCGTCCGAGCAAGCTCGATATCTGGGTAATGGATGAGAACGGAGGGAACAAACGGCGCGTGACAAACAATGGCAAGGCGAACTTCGCTCCGTTCTTCTTTCCGTCCGGCAAGCAGATAATTTTCGCGTCGAACATGGATGATCCGCGAGGCCGCAATTTCGATCTCTACAGGATCAATGTCGATGGAACGGGTCTCGAAAGAATCACGTTCAATGAAACTTTTGACGGCTTTCCGATGTTCTCTCCGAATGGAAAGAAGCTCGTGTTCGCGTCAAATCGTGGCGTCGCAAAGAGCGGCGAAACGAACGTATTCATTGCGGACTGGGTTGAGTAGATTGTGACTAAATTATGAGATAGGACTTTAAGACCGAATGAGGGTTAGACGCTTTTTTCTTCTGTTAATCATACTTTCGACTGCTCTGATTGCATCCGCGCAGGGTCAGTCTCAATCTCCAGCGAATTCGATTACAGGACTTGTAGTTGACAGTTCAAGGTCCCCAATCGCACAGCTCAGAGTTGAGCTCCTGAATGATGTCTATTCAATGCTCACTTCGGCGAGAACCGATCAGGTTGGTCGCTTCCGCTTTACGGGGCTGTCGCAGGGGACGTTTCACGTTCGCGTCATTACATCAGGTACGAGTTACATCGAGCAGAACGTTCGTGTTGAGCTTGTGTATTCGCGTGGGACACGCGGAGCGCATCACGAGATGATCGAGATAGTCATGCGCACTCGAGTTGATGACGCTTCACGCGAAACTTCAACGAATACGGGCACCACCTTTGTTCAAGAGGTTCCAGAGCGGGCGAAGAAAGCCTACGAGCGCGGCGTCAGCCTTCTGGATGCAAAGAACTCAGATGGTGGAATTGCAGCATTGGTAGAAGCGATCGAGATCTTTCCGGATTACTATCTGGCGCTTGAGCGCATAGGTGCTGAGTTCGTTCAGCGGAAGGACTTTGATCGTGCAAGTATCGCGCTCAACCGCGCTGTTGCAATCAATCCCAGCGGACATCTAAGTCTTTACGCGCTTGGTGTCACGCAATACAACCAAAAGCAGTATACCGAGGCCGCCGAGCAATTGCGTCGAAGCTATCTGCTGGCCCCTGGCTCAACGAATGCTCCGTTTGTGCAGTTCTATCTTGGACTCTCACTTTTGAAACTGGATCGTCCTGCTGACGCCGAGGCACAGTTTCGACGGGCTTATGAGCTTGGTGGTAAACGCATCCCTCCCGATGTCCACCTTCACCTCGCGCAAATCTACAGTAATGACAAGCGGTATCGTGAAGCAGCCGATGAGCTCGAGCTTTTTCTGAAAGAAGCTCCCACGGCGCGCGATGCCGAATCGATCAAAAACGTAATCAAACAACTCCGCGCCAAGGCTGGAACGTAGCCTGGGAGCGCCAGGCGATGAAGTCCAGCGCAGAGCGGCGCAGAGCGAAGACGAAGCGATGCAGAGTCACTGCCAGTACTCAGCGACTCTGCGTCTTCTCTCGTGCCCTCTGGAGACTTTCGGCGCTCCCATGCAACAAAAAGCGGTAGCGAGATATTCTCGCTACCGCATCAGGTGAACCAGAAACTAAACTGGTCTTAGAACTGGAAGCGAACTCCCCAGCGAATCCCTCGGGCACCCTGATAGGAATTGTCCAGTCCAATGGCGTTGTTCCGGCGCTCGGGAGCCGCCGCACTGTTGAAGAACGCATTTACCTCATTCTGGATTCCCACGCTGAGGAGGCGATTGATCGCCTGCGTTTCATTCATCACCGTGCCATCCGGATTACGCAGGTTCAGGCTGGAGGCCGATGCCGACGTGTTGATCCCGGAACCGTTGTAAGCGTTCACGACACCAAGCACGTTTGCCTGATTGAACAGGTTGAGCACGTTGAAAGTGAAGACCATCGCGAAACGCTCGCTATCTCCGAACTTGTAGCGATGCGAGATCTGGAAGTCGGTCTGGCTGAATGCTCCAGTCCGTCCAAGATCTCCACGACCATTAAGAATCGTCGTCACGCTGTAGAAGTTGAAGACCGACGTCAAAGGCGTTCCCGACTGAGCAGTGGTGAAGAAACCAAGCTCCGTCTGGTTGCCCTTGTTGCCGAACCAGTCAAAGAAGTATGAACCATACGCGTTGAAGACGTGCGGACGGTCGGTCGCAAGACGGCCGTTGTCCGGTTGTCCCGCAGCGTTGAAGCCTACAAACGGCAGATCGAAGAAGCGGTTGACACCAGGTGAGGTGCGCCCGTTCTCATCCGAGCTCGCGAGACCCGAATAGTTGCCATAGAGGCGGCTGTAGGTGTAGTTGACGTTGAACGCATAGTTGGACGAAAGCCGGCGATCGAGACGAACCTCGAAGGCGTCGTAACGACGCTGAGGCTCAGCCACTTTCGAGTAACCAAACTGCTTCGCCAGCTCAGCGTGGAGCCCGCGACCGGGGTTACCGATGATGTAGGCTTCACTGCCCTCTGCGGTCGGGAAGCCAGCATCCTCGACTGCGCTGTCAACATTCTTGTAGGTGTAACGTGCGCTGAGCAGATAGTGCCTGAACAGCTCACGCTCGAAGCCGACCGTAAACTCGGTCTGCCGGTACGGATTCAGGTCCGGATCGACAAGGCCCGTGTAGATGTCGGCGTTCGGATCATTCGACGCAATGCGGAAATCGAACTGGCATTTCGTCAAACCACTGTTGCTCGGTGTCGGGCACTGCCCGCCTTTCACATCCTGGTAGTTTCCAAGAATGCGAGAGAAGGTGTAGTAGCTGTACTGCGGATTCGCAGGAAGAATCTCGAAGTAGTCGCGGCGGTAGAAGTCACCACCAAACGAACCCCTGGGCAGCTCGAACTTCAGGCGATCATAATAGTGACCGTAGCTCGCAAAAAGCTTGGTCTTGCCATCGCCTGTCAGGTCGTATGCTGCTCCAAGCCGCGGAGCAATCTTGTCGCCCCATCCGAAGTGGATTGGCGGTGCGAATCCGTTGAATGAAGGCAGGTCCTCTTTCTCAAAGCGAACGCCAACATTGAGCGAGAGCCTGGCCGTCGGCTGCCAGCGGTCCTGAGCATAGATCGACTGAAGCTCGTTGCTTGCTTGTCCGACTGTCCCAAAACGCTGCATGTAGCCTGCGCCAATCGCTCCCGGCGTATTGGGAAGGTTGGCACCGGAAACTCCACTCAGCGTATTGCCATAGCTGAGAACGACGATTCCCGTGTTGGTGTACCCGTTTTTGACGTCGTTCGCAACAGTGGCGTATTGATAACCGCCCTTGAGCTCATGACGGCCCGTAAAGCTGGTCAGATAGCTGAAGTCAGCTTCATAGTTCTCGCGGGTCGACACATCGTAGGCGATCTGCGAATTGTTCGTGATGTTCTGGAAACCAAGCTGGCATTGCGAACCCATAGCGCGCCCGTCCACGCCAGTGCACTGAAAACGTGTCTCGTTCGGAATGTAATACGAGTTCAGCTTCTCGTTGAGAAACCCTCGAGAGAAACGGAAGCTCGAGACAATCGAGCTCGTAGGAGTCCAGACCGCAGACGCCGTTGTGTTGTTTGCGTTCTGGCGACCGCCCTGAGCATTGGTCAAATTTGGGCCAACCAGGTTGCCGATGCTCCCTCCAAAGTTAGCCTGTGGCGGTGCGCCGCCAATTGAAATCTGACCTGAAGGCAGAATGCCGGTCTGCACAATCGGATTCCAGGTGTACGTTGCGGCAAGCCGCAGCGTATCTGTCGGAGCTGCATCAAGCCGGAAGAACGCATACTCGTTTCGTACGCGCGTTTTGTAATCAGCCTGCGCTGTCTGAGTTCGTGTGCGCGGGTCTGATCCGAAATACTGCGTCGTGCGGTTGGTGGTTAAGAGCTGAGGAGCATAGCTTCCCAGGAACCAGATGCGGTCCTTGACTACAGGTCCGCCAAGAGTGAATGAGGGATAATAGTACGTATAATCGTCACGCTTCGGGCGAAGGTACTCGTTGATCTGAACAAAGTTCGCGCCCGTCGCTGGCTGAGCAGGATTGATGCCGCCTCGAAACGAATTAAGAATCGCTCGCGGTCCGGCGGTAAGGCCCGAGGGCTCAAACTCGACGCCCACATCTCCGTGCCACTGGTTGTTGCCACCCTTGGTAACGACGTTGACTACGCCGCCGGTCGCGCCGCCGAACTCAGCTTCAAAACCGCTGGTCTTGACCTGAACTTCCTGCACAAACGTGAATGGCAGGTTGTTGTTGGTGTTAAGCACGCCGGTTCGGAAGTTGGAAACCTCCTGGCCGTCGATGATGAAGGTATTCTCTGATCCGCTCGCACCGTCGACTTGATAACCACCGCTCAACGCTTCCTGGCGTGTCGCCGGAGAAAGCTTGAGCAGGCTTGCGAAGTTGGTGCCCTTCGGAAGACTGTCGATCTGCTTCGACGTGATGTTGGTTTGAACCTTGGTGTCGGCCGGATCGAGTCGGGCCGCGTCGGATGCGTTAATGTCGACCACCGCGGCAACCGATCCTGCCTGGACAGTGATGTCAAGCGCGGTAGCCTTTCCGAGTGCCACAATCACGCCTTCAACCTTGGCTCCGCCAAAACCCGCAGTCGCCGCTGTGCTGACGACAAATGTCCCGGGTGGAACCTGAAGAACGCGGTAGAACCCTTTCTCGTCTGCCGTGACATTACGATTATAGGAACTAGTCACGCCCGTGATGGTCACAGTGACACCGGGAACGACTCCGCCTTGGGCGTCTCTGACGACACCTTCGATGGATCCCGTAGTCTCCTGGCCAAACGCCATCGTGGTCATTGACAGCACGAATGCTGCAAATAGCCCGATAGCGAGCTTCTTGAAACTCATTCTCGTTACTCCTTTAGATTTCAGATTTGCTAGAGACTTTCAGCGCCTGATCAGCTCTAGGTGGGGATTAACGCCTATCGAGATGAAGGAATGCTTTCTGACTCTACCCTGATTATGGAAGGACTCCAAAATCAGACCAGATTAACGCAAGAACCATTCCAAGGGAGGAAATGCGGGTGAAAAGAAGGCGTAATACTTGCAATAATTTATTGTCGCTATGACAAATGAGTCAGCGCGGGGTTAATGCGAAATTCTGGATATGCCTCCAAAATTTCGTAAAGGCTTACAAGAAGTGAGAGAAAACTAAAGGTTTACCCCAATATCAGCGCCGAACCTCTTCTCTTCTCGAGCTTTCTCTCGCGGGCCGTTATGGGACGGGACGAGCGAGGTGGTTCTGCTGAATCGCATCCAGGCTCTACCTCTTCTTGCCGATCGATCATCGCCCGTTCGTGCTCCTCGTCAAATCGCCCTTCTTCAGTCAACTTTTCAGCGAGAACTTTGTAGACGTCCAGGACGACACGCGCATCGAGAGCTGCATAGTCTAGTTGAGCTCGATCCAGTGGCCGACGGAACCAGTCGCTTCGCTGCAGGCTTTTGTCGAGCGTGATCCCGAGGAGATGCTTCGCAACGACTGCCAGGCTGAACCGTTCTGTGTTGAGCGCGCGCCGCGATAACCTCAGAGTGTCAAGAAGGCCCCGTGGTGAGAATCCCTCGGTTCCCAAAGAGTAGTGATCAAACTTCGCATTATGTGCGACCTTTACGATTGACGAGTCTTCAATCAGCCGTCGCGCTTCGCTGATTCCCGCAGCAAACGCATCGATCACGAGCAGTTCCCCGCTTGACGAAGCAATCTGGAGCAGGCTCAGCCGGCAGCCCCCACTTTCAGGATCGCGATATGTCTCTGTGTCAAGTCCGATGACTTTCTGATTGAGAAACGGCTTTAGCGCGTCTTTCGTGTCTTCGGGATCGATCAGATAACGATAGCTGAGAGTCATTTCAAATCAGTCTTCAGTTGATACCTGAAAACAGACTGATGTGTCAACGTACAAAATGCGCTAAGGTACGTTGTACCGGCGTTTAGCCGGAAGCGTCACATTCGAACTATTCGAATGTCACGCTTCCGGCTAAACGCCGGTACAACGTACCTTCAAATCTTTTGCGCTAATCCTCCAAGAGTTTGGATGAATGATTATTCATACAAAACGAAACAAGTTGCACAATGTACACCTCGCGTCCGCAGCCTGAATAAACCTCGAAATGGTCAGCATTAACCGGACTAAGAAGGTCTCATAAGGAACACCCGAACGGCTCACAAAGTAATCCTTGTTGAACTCGCAATATTCCGCTGGAGGCAACAAGGTATGAAGGAATCTCTGTGCCGCCGATTAAAAGCTCCCTTCGTGTTCATCTTCGTAGTTGCGATTCCCTGCATGGTGGAAGCAACTTCGGACCCGCTACGCTATCAGAGTGGAATCCGCAACAGCCCAGGCGAGCGCCGGCTCAATCCTAATCAACTCGAGGCGATCCTCGCGAGTCTGCGCGAGAAGACTGGATTACCAGGTCTCGAATTCGGTGAAGATGGATTCATGAGGCTGGGCAACGAGACAGTGCTCAGCTCAGGCTCAAAATCGGCTCGCGACCTTCTACTTGCTGCGCTCAACGGTGATCTTGCCTTCGATCTCGAGAATCACAGCCGTTCGGTTGAAGTTGCTTTCGCTCGATGCGGATCGCCTATCAGCTTTCAAAGCCGGATGACGGGTTCGCAGATTGAGATGGTGCCGCTTGAGCTCGACTTTTCAGACTTCGACAAGCTTCGTGGCGACAAACGGGTGAGAAAGTCGTTTGATTTCGGAATGGTAATACTCCACGAGCTCGCTCATGGCGCACTTCGTCTCAGTGACGCCCGCACGCGAGACGATGGGCCCGGCGACTGCGAGACCTATATCAATAAGATCCGTCGCGACCTCGGACTACCAGAGCGGCAAGACTATTTTGCTCGCGTGATCGAACGTTCGATGGGTTCAACAAGTGGTGCGACGACAAGAACTGCAGAGCTCGTATTTCTCAAATCCACGACCGTCGAAGGGCGAGAGAAGAAGGAGTTCTTCATTCTAAGCTGGGAAGCAGACATGGTTGGACAGATCAGGAGTCAAGCAGGAATCCAAAGAGCGAAATCCGGAACCCTGGCGATGCAGTGAAGGAGGGGGTCAGGGGTCAGGGGTCAGGGGTCAGGGGTCGGGGCATGGAGTTCAAGCTTCAGCTTGCTCTTGCAGATCGAGCTACAAACCAGCAAGCTGAAGCTTGAACTCCATGCCCTGACCCCTGACCCCTACCCCTGACCCCCTTCACACTCCGCTGTGCATACAAACGCATCACGTCTCCTAGATTCAATCTGAGCGTTTTTTCCTCTACGCCGAAGCCTTGTTCCGATGCGTACTCAACGCCATGCGCCAAGGTGTTTGTTATAGCGTCCTACGCGACTCGATGAAGAGCCTGGTGCTCATCGCTTTTCCGACTTGTCGCATGTTTCGCACCTCAAAACCCGCGTCTCTGCAAAGCTTCCTTATTGTTTCGTGGGTAAAGAAGTATCGATGGTCAGGAATGAACTGACGCCAGCGTGCGCCAAGAAGTCCGAACCAGAGGCTTCCAATGTCGGGGGTTTCTAGCACCAGCCATCCCCCTTGTCTCAAGAGACGATGCGCTTCACTTAGTGCACTCTTTGGACTCGGCAAGTGTTCGATCGTGTGGTAGAGGGCAACAACATCGAATGCGCCGCCTTCGAGGTGTGCTTCAAGGAGTGAGCCCGTCAGACAGTCAAGTCCCCGGCTTCGCGCGACACCGCTCGACCCTCCATCAGCCTCGATTCCGGTAGACGTGAAATGTTTCCGCGAGGCGATAAGGAACTCGCCAGTTGAGCATCCGACTTCCAGCAATCTTCCGGAACTGACAAAACGAAGCAGATCATCGACCCGCTCTCGCGCCGCCAATTCACGCCACGGACGTTCGCGTTCCTCGACAGATGGATCAACCAGATCCAGCTCGAGCGCGCGTTCGGAAAGCCGCTCCATTTGTGAGGTGGCACTTGATGCACCTGATACCTGATACCTGATACTCCCGATACTCCCGATCCATCGCCATTGGTCAGCACAAAATAGAGAGAGCAATCGCGACAACGTACGAGCGGCCCCTCGAGTCGCGGTGTCGAGAGAATGAATTCCCGATCGTTCGCTCCACAAAGGTCACAGAGCTCTGAGTTGACAGCTCTCACGATAGAGTTCCAGCGTTCTTTGCGCTGACAGGCGCCATGTGAATTGCTTTGCCCTTTCGAGCCCTCTGCAACGCAGCGTTGTTCGAAGGTCCTGATCGCAAACGATTCTATAGAGCGCCGATGCAATCTCCGAGACTTCGTAAGGATTAACGAGCACGGCGGCGTCTCCCACCACTTCTGGAAGGCTGGATGTGCTGCTTGTCAGGACGGGAATGCCGCAAGCCATTGCCTCGAGCGGTGGCAGTCCGAAACCTTCAAAAAGTGACGGATAAACAAGTGCAGTCGAGGCCCTGTACAGTGCGGGCAGGTCCTCCGGTGGGACAAACCCCGTGCAGATCACGTCGGCTCCCCAGACTCTTTTGCGAATCTCGGAAAAGATCTCCGAGGCAAGCCACAATCGCCGTCCCACAATCACGAGTTGAGGTCCTTCAGGGAGTTCTCCGCGCAAACGATCATACGCCTGGAGCAGACGTACCAGATTCTTTCTCGGCTGAAGACTCCCAACGGCGAGCAGATAGTCGCGGCTGATTCCATACCGCGTGCGGATTCGCGCGGCCTCTCCATTCTCGGTTGAATCGGGAGCAAAATCAGCGCCAACGCCGTTCGCTGTCACGACGATCTTCTCTGGAGCTATGCCATACGTCTCGATCAGGTCATTGCGCGAGAACTCGGAGACAGTCGCGATTCGCGTCGCACGGCGCGCAGTTCGGCGAACGGTCAGTCGCAATTGCGCGCGACCACGGCGAGTGAATGTCTCCGGAAGATGTTCGAATGCGAGATCGTGGATGGTCGCCACGACCGGGACCTGACAGAGCGGAGGCGCAGTATATTGGACGTGAACGACGTCGACCGGTCGGAGGCGAAGCTCGAAGGCCAGAGCAACGGGGACGCGAACTATAGGCGTTGGCGGCGGTAGCTGCTGAACCCGGAAATTGTGAAATCGCCCGTTCCACTCCCGGGCGGCTCGAGAGTTGCTGAAGTAGAGGGTGTACGCGTTCTCGCTGTCAATTTCAGCCAACGCTTCGATCAGGTTGCGAATGTAGGTTTCATTTCCGCCCTGTCGCGCGCCGATGGCGTGAGCGTCAATGCCTATATGCATCTCTACCCGTGCTCTGCAATCCGGTCAAGCAAAGCGATTGCCTGCTCGTAGCGCTCAAAACGGCGCTCCTCAGCTCTGAATGCGAGCGTATGATAGATTCGACGTCCGTTCACGATGCGGGGCTGATGCTTCAGATGAAGCATCTCGTGATAGAGAACATACTCGATCAGGAACTCCGGAATGTCGGGTCGATCGAGCGAACGGCTGATGACGATAGCTTCATGCACTCCATCATGATGGCCCAGCACGCGCTTTGTGCGCCTGCGGCTCCAGCTAAGGACGGGCTTGACAAGTTTGCCTTCAAAATAGCGTCGATTCAGCCGGCCAAACAGTTGGTCGAGATCAAAGACTTCACCCTGAGCTCCCGACAAATGCTTTCTACCGCGTGATCGCCTCGCAAGCTCCGAGGCGCGAACTACCTGAGGCTGATATGCGTACTGCCGATAGAGCGTCTGGTACTCGGCTTTCACCCGCTTACGGAAAAGCTTTGAGATGAGGATATGTGCGAGCGCTCGTTGCACTTGTGGCGGAGCATCACGAAAAAGATCCGACACTCGAACGTAAATCCGCTGGCGCCGAATCCTGATCGTATGATTGAGCCCGGCAAAAGGGTAAAAAGTGACTTGAATCTCGGGAGCTTCGATGCGGCGAGTCACTTGACGGAAGGCATCGGCAAAATAACTCTTCAGCTCAACCTCGCGTGTCTTCATGCGCGGGTTCAATGTTTCGTTCAGGGGCATTGGCACTTGTCTTACATGGCTCACCGCGCGACTCGAGCGTGAGCTCGCTTTACTGACTCTCTTTCAGCTTGTCTTTGATTCTTGCGATTTCACCGGCTTCGACTGAGTATTCAAGGGCCTTCTCCCAGTGACGGCGGGCCTCCTGCGACCTGCCAAGCTCCTTGAGGACATCGCCCAGATGTTCGTGCAGCGTTGAATTCTGTCGCGAATAAATCGTCGCGCGCTCGAGCTGTTCGCGGGCTTCCTTGACGCGGCCGAGCTTGTAGTGCGCCCAGCCAAGACTGTCCAGAAAGCTGCCGTTGATCGGCTCGATGCTGATTGCCCGTTCAATCAACTCGAGCGCTTCTGGCGATTGATGGCCGCGCTCCACCAGAAAGTACCCGAGATTGTTGAGCGCGGTAGCATTGTCAGGTTCCTTTGCGATGAGTGCGCGCAGAGTCTTCTCGGCTTCATCGTGTCTGCCCGCCTTATCGAGAACAGATGCAAGCTGAATCGATAAACTGACGTCACCTGGATTCAGCTCGATCGCTTTGCGAATTGTGGTTTCTGCTTCGCTAAGCTTGCCGGTCTGAGTGAGAACACTCGAAAGCAACAGGTATACGCTCGAGTCTTCGGTCGACGATTCTGGCCTGCCCGAGATTTTGGACTTCAACAGTTCCGTCGCTTCTTCAAAGCGTCTCATGTCGCTCAGAATCAACGCTTCAGTGAGCTTGATTGACCGATCTTCCGGAAACCGGCGAAGTGTCGCGCGAGCCAGGTCCAATGCTTCGCGACGCTTGCCGTCCTCCCTCAGGTTCTCGATGGTAAGCAAGTCGAGCACCGTCGACTTTTCGCCAATCACCGGACGCGCCCGCGTGAAGGCCTGCTGAAGTTTGGATGTGTGTCCGAGGCGGCGATAGACTCGAGACAACCGCCCGACGACGTGGCCAAGAAGATCTGTATTCTGATTCGCGGAACCGCGGACGAAAAAGGTCTCGAAAACGGCTTCGTATTGTGCCATCGCCTCTTCGTTTCGTCCGAGCTCTTCATACGTCTCGGCGAGGTCCAATTGAAGATTCGGCTTGAGCCCCGCCTCAACGGATGCGATCCCGGCCTTCAACGTCTCGATTGCCGCGAGCCGCTTCCTTGCGCGCCTCTGAGCAATCGACAAGAGCACCGTTGCGCTCGCGTTCGCCGGATCAGAAGTGACATATGGAGCACAGCCTCGAAATCGCTTCTTCGTAGCGCGAAGCCCGGACCAGTGCCGCCCCGTAGCCGATTTGAAGCGCTGTCGAGTCGGCAGTCTTCGAAAGCTGGCTATAGGCCGCCAGCTCTTCTTCGAGACGTCGAGCCGAGTCTGAGTACGGCAATCAGGTTGCGCGAGTAAACAGCGGAATCGGAATCAAGCTCGTATGCACGACGCCCGGCCTTGAGTGCCTCCTTTGACCGTCCCAACTGCCTGTAAAGCTGTGAGAGCTCGTAGTATGCCTGATCCTGACTCAGGTCCTGGTTCATCAACCAGCGGTAAAACGACGCATCGGTCGGCGTGTAACCTGAGGTCCAGCGCTCGAGCGCCATTACCTGCTTTTCAGGTTCATTCTTCAAGCGATAGAGTTCTGCCAGCATTGCCCAGCTCTCGACGAGCGACGGATCGAGACGCGAGACCTCTTCGTATGCCTTGATTGCGCGATCGATCTGCGAAGCCTTCTGCTCTTTCTCAAATCGCAGTGCCGTCATGTAGATTCGGGCGAGAAGCAGTCTCGCGCTCGTGCTTGAGCCGTCAAGCCGGATCGCCTCCTGCGCTTCAGCCTCTGCCTGATCGGGACGCGACTGGAAGAAGAAATAGATCTCTCCAAGATCGACGTGGGGTTCGGCAGCCTGTGGATCAAGACGGATCGAATCTTTCAGTGCTGTAACCGCCTCTTCAAGCCGCCTCACATTCTGAGTCCGCTGTGCCTCACCTTTGAGCCGGCGAGCATCAAGAAAGCGAACCTGTGCCTGCCTGCGCGCGCTCGAGTCCTGGGCGTATACGAATGCAGGTAAGACCGCCGTGCAAAAGACCGAAGCTAAGACCGCCGCGTAAATGAGGCCAATGAAGCGGCTGAATCTGCAATTACTTAACGACATCTGGCTTTTCACTCTCTGCAACCGCTCGTTGCCACTCACCTCGTCTCGGAAAGCTGTAGGCGATGATCAAAAGGCTGATAAGTCCCATCTGAGTGCTGAAATCGAGTTCTCCTGTCCTGATGTATCCGATCAGCCCCAGTACACCGATGACTTCCCCAAGAGCAGCACAAACGATTGACGTTGTCGTCAGTCGTGACAGCACGGCACCCGTTCCGCGGCGCGCTACTGCCTGGAGGACAACCTTTGACATCATGATTCGTCGCAGTGCGACTACACCGACGCCGATGACAATAGCTGCGATAGACAGGATCGACCGCCAGTTTCGTGTCGGGTCGATCTCGACCTGGAGCGTCAGCAGCCGCGCTATCAGCATATAGACAAGAACTGATGCCGCAAAAAAGACGACCAGAGTGGCTGCCAGCCAGTAACGCTGGTTAAACGCTCTGTTCGTGTTTTCCGAGACTTCGAGCGTCATCATCAGCTCCTCGCAGTCTTGCTTTCGACCACGATGTCGTCACCGGTGCCGGACTTGCCATCCGGACCCGCCGAAGTCAGCTTGAACCGCGATTGAGTCCCCTCATAGTTAAGCGGTTCGCCCCAGTGGTCAAAGCGGACTATCGGGTTAAGAAACTGCGGCGAAAGTTTATCGAGCAGCTTGTCGAAGTTGTCCGCGTCGACATAACCCCCGTGAGCGCCGCGGTACGACTCGATCCGGGATGCGATCTGATCGAGAAGCGCCTGCGTTCTCCTCGCCTTTTCGCGTTTTAGTGCCTCTTCAACAAGTTCGAGCGATTCCCAGTGTTTGTCACCCAGACGCACTTCGGCAATCTTCCATCCTTTTCCCTCACGCACAAACCGGAACGCTGTCTCCACTTGAGCCTCTACCAGGGCGCTGTCACTACCGGACTTAATGGTCTTTACCTGCACCTGCTCCTTCTTAAGGTCACTACCAAGAATGGTCTGGAGCAGCGATCTTGCAGTTTTGAGGTCGAGCTCGTCGGCCGTAGCGCCTGCCTTAACCAGCGCCACTGTGGCGATCAGGGACAACAAGAGTATGGCAGGCCAGCTTCATCAACTATTTATGGTAGCAGACGCCCTCAAACTGACGCAAATGACTGCAAAATTGGAGTGGCGGCGCACCTGGGAGCGCTGGCAGCCTGCGCGGAGTTCAGACATTGTCGCCGGAGCGCGACAAATTCAATAGCCGGTGGCAACGCCACCGGAATGGAAGGCGAAGCGGTCCGACCCTGCAAGGGTCGCATCCAAATAATCTTCGTACCCTTTCAGGGTCGGAACCATTCTTCTCAACGTTCCGGTGGCGTTGCCACCGGCTATGAATTTGACGCCTTCGGCGTCAAGCGATATCTGCAAATGTCCGAACCCAGGCGCCAGGCTCAACCTCGCGCTCCCAGGCCGAGCTCGGTCTGAATCTCTCTCAATGCAGCAATCAGGAAGGCGCAATGTTCGTCAAAGCTCAAACCGAGTTCCTCTGCCCCCTTCCACAGATCTTCGCGATTGACGGTCCGGGCAAAGGCCTTGTCTTTCATTCGCTTCTTAACTGAAGACGGTTCAAGCGTATCAAAGCTCCGGTCGGGCCTGACAAGTGCACACGCGACCAGAAACCCGCACAACTCGTCGGCGGCAAAGAGCGCATGTTCCAGACGACTCTCCCGGACGACGCCGGTGTAGTCGGCATGCGAGAGGATTGCGCGTATCAAGGACCTCAGGATATCCGCGCTCTCTGAGAACTTCGGAACCGAGAACAGGATGCCGCTCGTCAGGGTAACGTTCGTAATCGAAGTCGTGAAGCATGCCGGCCAGTCCCCACAACTCTTCGTCCTCATGGTATCTGCGCGCAAGGGCGCGCATAGCGTATTCCACTGCGCGCGCATGCTTGCGTAGAGATTCGCCCTCGGTAAACTCGCACAGCAGATTCCAGGCTTCATCGCGGGACGGACGCGACGGCTGACTCGGCATTGGGTCGCTCATGTGCTTATGATAAACTTGGCGTGCTCACCGCATCAAAGGAGGTCCAGGATGAAGTTTTTTCTCGACAGTGCCAGCTTAACCGAGATCAAGGAGGCGGCAAGCCTCGGGGTTCTGGATGGCGTGACTACCAACCCCACTCTGATAGCCAAGGAAGGCAAGGTTAATTTCAAGGAGCACATTGCGAAGATCTGTGAGATTCTCAACTTCGAAGGTGCTTCGGTCAGTGCGGAAGTAGTATCAACAGACTACGAGGGAATGCTCCGCGAAGGCCGGGACCTTGCCAAGATCCACCCGAATGTCTACGTCAAACTGCCAATGACGAAGGCGGGCCTGCAGGGGACCTACACCCTCTCGCGCGAGGGAATACGGATCAATCAAACGCTGATCTTCAATGCCACCCAGGCGCTTATGTCAGCCAAGGCGGGTTCCACTTTTGTGAGCCCGTTTATCGGAAGACTGGACGATATCGGCCACGAAGGGATGGGCCTGGTCGGCGAGATTCGCGAGATCTTCGACAATTACAGTTTCAAGACAGAAGTTCTCGCGGCGAGCATTCGTCATCCGCTGCATGTGATTGAAGCGGCGCGGCTGGGAGCCGACATCGCAACTATGCCGCTGAAGGTGATCGAGCAGTTGCTCAAACATCCGCTGACTGACATCGGTCTCGCAAACTTCCTCAAGGACTGGGAAAAGATCAAGGGCTGAAGAATAAAAGCAAGCTAGAGTCGTCCCTGAACCCGATGCGCGGCTTGTGGGTTCAGAGTTCAAGCTTTAGCTTGCTTTTTCTTAGGTACGTTGTACAACGTACCTACTAAATGCGTTTTCTCTTCCTGAATTCGTCGCGAGTCAGTATGCCGTCACCGTTCGCGTCGCGCCGGCTGAAATCTTCGGGCAGGCCCTTCCACTCACTTTGCGTGATTTGACCATCGCGATTCTCGTCCATTCGCTTTGGCCGCATTCCACGCCCGTCGGGCGACCGATGCTTTCGGGCACGCGTTTTCAACTCATCCTCGGTCAGAAAACCGTCACGATTTGCATCAAGATTGTCAAAAACTTGAGCCTTCCTTCGCCATTCATCGCGAGCAATGCGCCCGTCCTGGTTGGTATCCAGATTCCTGCCTTTACGCCCTTCTCTCTTTTGGCGCTCTGGTTGAGGCGGCTCCTGAGCGCTGGCTATCCCGCTCACAATGAAGACCAACGCAATGACCGCGAGAAATGAAAAACGTCTCATCACATTACCTCCGTCGCAATTCGCATCTGAATGGCTATAAGAGTCGATCCGATGCTTGAAAGTCGAAAAAAGAGACAAGATGATGCGAACATGAGTTTCGCCGTGGAAGCCCGCGACCTGGTAAAACGCTACAACAATCTGGTAGCCGTCGATCGAGTCAGCTTCTCTGTCAACTACGGCGAGGCGTTCGGACTGCTCGGACCCAATGGAGCAGGCAAATCGACAATCATGAGAATGATCCATTGCCGGATCGCACCGAGCGAAGGCGAGTTACAGGTGTCCGGACTGGATGTGAACAAAGCTAAGCGAACGATCAAGGGACGCGTTGGCGTGGTTCAACAGGAGAACAGTCTGGATCCTGATCTCAGTGTGCTCGAGAATCTACTTGTATTCGCGCGCTATTTCCGAATCCCGCGCTCGACGGCAGAAAAGCGAGCGGTGGAACTGATTCGCTTCCTCGACCTGGAGGAGAAGAGCAACGCCAGCATTGAAACACTTTCTGGCGGAATGAAGCGGCGTCTGATGATCGCTCGCGCTCTGATAAACGAGCCGTCGGTCCTCGTACTAGACGAGCCAACCACCGGGTTAGACCCCCAGGTACGTCATGCGATCTGGGATCAACTGCGCACACTCAAGTCGAAGGGGATCACGATTGTTCTCTCGACCCATTACATGGATGAAGCAGAAAAGCTTTGTGACCGTATTTTGATCATTGATCACGGCCGGATTCTGGTCGAGGGAACGCCACGTGAACTGATTTCGCGTTACGCGCTCGACTTCGCGCTCGAGGCGCGCGGGTGTAACGGCAAACCGCTCACACCACACGGTTCCGGCATCGTGAGTGAGTCTCGCGGAGCAACTCATTTCTACTTTGCCTCGACTGCGGAGCAGCTCGCCCCGCTGCTTCGCGAATATGAGCACATCGAAACTCATCTGCGGCCGTCTAATCTGGAAGACGTGTTTCTCCGTTTGACTGGCACGGACCATCGCTTTAGCTGAGAAAGTGGAGTTGTGCTAGAATCCCCGATGTTCGTCTTCCTCCAGAATAGTGACCGGATTCGTTAGATGAAGGACATGAGCGAGAAGGACACCACCTACACTGATTGGTCTCAGGCGATGAAACGCGACTGGGACGATCGTGCCCGCCAGGATGCCAAATGGTTCATCAATACGGCTCGCCTTGCACAACCAGAAAAGGATTTTGACAAGGACGGAGCCAGGGATGTTGATCGTCTGGTCGTGAGTGAGCTTGCCCTGCTTACACAGGGAAAGGACCCGAAACAGCTTAGAATTCTCGAGCTTGGTTGCGGAATCGGCAGGATGACCAAACACCTGGCGTCACTGTTCGGTGAAGTTCATGCAACCGACGTCTCGGGAGAGATGATCAATCGCGCGAAGGAACGACTGACCGGGACCTCGAATGCAACCCTTTACGAAACCAACGGCTATGATCTGGCCGGGCTTCCCGAGAATCATTTCGATATAGTTTTTTCCGCTTTCGTTTTTCGTCACGTTCCGACTCTGGCAATCATTCAAGAGAACCTGCGCGACGCCTACCGCGTGCTGAAACCTGGCGGAATCATGAAGTTTCACACCAACAGCATTACTCTCTTCGATTTTGAGGAGATGGAAAAAGATACATGGCTTGGGGCTTCATTTCCCGGCCCATGATCAGAGAGTTCGCGCGCTCGGCTGGTGCCCGGCTGATTGGCATTTACGGTGCCGGAATGAAGGACTGTTGGACGACTCTTCGCAAACCGGAGAATGAGGCCGAGTCGATCGATATCGGGAATCCCAGCATTGAGAAGTTCGGCCGGGCTGATGACATGCAGGTGAGTGCCATCCCCACGTCTGGCCCCCGAGCGGCAATTGGGCTGCTTGTCTCAGGTTTGGTTCCGAGCCTCGTGTGCTGCAATTCTGTCTCACTCGATATCGACGGAGTCACGGTTCCGGCGCGGTATGCCGGGCCTCCGAAGACGGGCGACGCGCCGCGGACAATGCGCAGCTTGTGCAGATAGAAGCGGACATCCCGATTGGGACACCTGGCGGACAACTATCAGTCTCGGTCACGACGAGTGCGGGGAAATCATCAAAGCCGGCAACGATTGCATTCTACGAGCCGCAGCCGATTATTCCTCAAATCGAAGAAATCAGTAACGCACTCGATAGCGGTTCCGATATTTATGCACAAGGTGCAAAATCCGTTGTCCGTCTTACAGTGCAAGGTCTGGACAGGACGGCAGACACCGGCAATGTCCGCGTTCAAATAGGTGAGCGAATACTTCGTCCTGCCTATGTAGGCTTTATCAGCGGTAATGGACCCGGTAATGGCCTCCATCGTGTAGATGCTCAACTTCCTGAAGATATCAAGCCGGGAAGCACTGATGTTCGACTCTACTTTGGCAACCTCGAATCGCCCGCCGCTACTCTCGAGGTTCTCAGCGCCTGAATGCTTGCCCTTTCGCTGGTCTCCGCAGGGGACCTCACCAGAGTCTGGAGACGAAACTTTGACGTCTACATTCGTCTCTGGAAGACGGAACTGATCGCTCCTCTCTTTGAACCGGTTTTCACTGTCATCGGGTTTGGCTGGGGTGTCGGGTCGCTTGTCGCTGCCCGAGTGATGGAGGTGCCTTATCTGACCTACGTTGGCGCTGGTCTCCTGGCTTTCACCGCACTCTTGCGGGCACTCTTTGAATGTACTTATGGGTCTTACTTCAGGATGGTCTATCAGTCGACCTTTGATGCGATTCTCGCGACTCCGGTAGACGTTGAAAGTCTCGCTGCGGGCGAGATCGCCTGGGGTGCAACAAAGGCCGCGCTCGATGGAGTATTTGTGCTCGCGGTGCTCGCAGTTTTTGGGGCCGTCCTGTCGCCGCTTGGTATTTTCATACCCTTCGTGCTCACCATCGGAGCTATATGGCTTGCGTCCTTATCCCTGATGGTGACAGCCCGCATCCGGGACATTAACCACTACAATTTCTATCTCGCTTTCGTCTTTTCGTACCTCTGGATTTCAGGAGCGTATTTTCCGCTCGACCGGTTACATGTCACCGTGCAGGTGCTGGCGTGGATAGTTCCCATCACGAGCGCGATTGAGATACTCACGAGGACTCATGATTGGAAAGCTGAATGCCTGGCATGCAGTGCAACTTGCCTACCTCGTTAGTCTCCACTCTTGTGATGAGCTGAAGCTGCAATGCGGGCTCTGCGGAAGACGGCTGGCAACGTGAAGATGTCGGGTCGGGGGTCGCAAGGGTCAGGGGTCGGGGTCGGGGCGGGGTCGGGGTCGGAAAAGGATTGTCATTTGAGATTTGAGATTTGAGATTTGTCATTTGAGCAGAGAATCTTACTAAATGAATTCAAACTCGAATCTCAAATGACAAATCCTCTTCCTCGACCCCTGACAACCCTGACCCCTACCCTGACCCCTATTCCCTGAATCGTTTGAAAAGGAGGGCGGCGTTGGTTCCGCCGAAGCCGAAGCTGTTGGAGAGGCCGTATTCGACTTTCGCTTGCGCGAGCCTGATTCGGAACGCAATCAAGATCACAGAGTGGATCAGGCGCCTCATAGTTGATCGTTGGCGGGATCATCTGATTGTAAACAGCAAGCGTTGTGATCGCGGCCTCGAGGCCTCCAGCGCCACCCAGCAGATGGCCGGTCATCGATTTTGTAGCGCTGATTGCCAGCTCTCGAGCGTGATCGCCAAACGCACGCTTGATCGCCAATGTTTCGATGCGGTCGCCGACTGGTGTCGACGTCGCATGCACATTGATGTAGTCGACCTGAGCAGGCTCGACATTCGCGTCCGCGATTGCTTTCCGCATTACGCGGCATGGGCCGTCCCCATCCTCCGACGGTGACGTAATGTGAAAGGCGTCCCCGGTCATGCCGTACCCGACAACTTCGGCGTAAATCTTCGCGCCGCGGGCACGCGCGTGATCAAGCTCTTCAAGTAGCAGTATTCCGGCGCCCTCTCCGATGACGAAACCGTCGCGTCCAACGTCAAACGGCCTCGACGCCCGGGCTGGCTCGTTATTCCGGGTCGAGAGCGCTCGCATAGCGGCAAATCCGCCAACCGACATCGGCGTGATCGCGCCTTCGGTACCGCCACAGATCATTGCCTTCGCGTCTCCGCGCTGAACAATCTTGAAACTGTCGCCTATGGCGTGCGCGCCGGAGCTGCAAGCCGTTGCAGTAGCTGAATTGGGTCCCTTTGCGCCGGTGTAGATAGAAACATAACCCGACGCTAGATTGACGATTGACGCTGGTATGAAGAAGGGTGAAATGCGGCCCGGCCCCCCCTCAAGCATCTTGGCGTGCTCTCGCTCGAAGACACTGAACCCGCCGATTCCACTTCCGATGTAGGTTCCGATCCCTTCGGCATTGTCATCGGTGACTTTGAGTCCGGAATCAGCAATCGCTTCAAGCGCCGCCGCGATCGCGAAGAAGATGAAGTAATCCATCTTCTTCAGCTCCTTCTTCTCGACGAACTTCGTCGGTTCAAACCCCTTCGTCTCAGCCGCAAACCGGACAGTGTGGCCGCTTGTGTCGAATCGTGTGATCGTGTCGACACCGCTCCTGCCGGCGACGAGTCCCGCCCAGGTCTCCTCAGTCGTATTGCCAAGCGGACTGACTACGCCAATACCCGTAACTACGACCCGTTTATTTGTGGTTTCGTTTCCCACTTTTACTTCTTCTGGTGTTGCTCAATGTATGTCATTGCGTCACGCACGCTCAAAATCTTCTCGGCCTCTTCGTCCGGTATCTCGATTCCGAATTCCTCTTCGAAACGCATTACCAGTTCGACCGTATCGAGCGAGTCCGCGCCAAGGTCATCAATAAAGCGGGCGTTCGGAGTAACTTCCGATTCTTCCACTCCCAGCTCATCCACGATGATCTGTTTGACCTTATCCTCAATTGACTCTGCCATGAGTTCCTCCAGTAGTATTGTGAGTGCTTGTGGACATTCTTTGTTTAGTGAATGTAGTGACCTGATGGCCGTGTTGTTTGCAGCGTCTACAACAGCAGGGCAACATTCTACATATACATCCCGCCATTTACATTAACTACCTGTCCCGTAATATAGCCTGCCTCATTCGAGGCGAGAAATGCAACCGCGTATGCAACGTCCTTGTCGGCTCCCATCCGCTTGAGCGGGATCTGTTCGAGCAGCCCGGCCTTCGCCTGCTTCCGGAAGTACGTCCGTCATCGCCGTTTCAATAAATCCCGGCGATACAGCGTTAACCGTGATGTTGCGCGAAGCGTATTCGCGGGCCACCGCCTTCGTGAAACCGATGATCCCGGCCTTTGCAGAAATGTAATTGACCTGGCCTGCATTTCCTGACTGCGCCACAACCGACGTGATGTTAACAATCCGGCCTCGCCGCGCTCGGGTCATCATCGGAAGCACCTGCTGCGTTATCAGAAACACGCCGGTGAGATTTGTTTGTATGACCGATTCCCAATCTGTACGCTTCATTCGAAGCATCAGTCCATCCCGCGTAATCGCCGCATTGTTTACGAGAATCGAAATTGCGCCGAGCTCGTCGTTCACCCGTTTGACCGCAGCCGAGATGTCATCAGCGCTTGCGAGATCACAACGAACCGCCACGCTGCGCCGCCCGAGAGCACGAATCTCTGCGGCAACCGCTTCGCATTTCTCCACAGTGCGCGCTGCCACGGCGACATCAGCGCCACATTCGGCAAGCACAAGCGCCGTTGCACGCCCAATCCCCTGCGAGCCACCTGTGACCAGCGCTATCTGGCCTTCAAGACTGAACATGACCAGTGGTCCCTTCTCCGGCTTTTCGCTTCAAACTCTCGATCGTAGAGTTCAGAGAAGCCTCGTCCTCAACATGCATCAGATTCACTTCGCGATTGATTGACTTGATCAATGCCGAAAGCACCTTTTTGGGTCCGACTTCAACAAAGGTGCTCACGCCTTCCTTGATCAGTTTCCCGACCGATTCAGTCCAGCGGACGGGAGCGGTGACCTGACGAACGAGCCCATCTCGAGCGGCTTCACCCGTCGTGACAAGAGTCGCATCCACGTTGTTGACGAGCGGTTTTTCAAGGTCCTTAAAGGCCTGCTCGAGGAGCGGCCCCTCGAGACCATCCTTTGCTTTCTGCATCAATGCGCAGTGAAAAGGTGCGCTTACATTGAGCATGACCGTGTGCCTCGCGCCTCGAGCCTTCGCGCCGGCAACAGCTCGTACAACTGCCGGTGCATTACCGGCAATCACGGTTTGAGTTGGCGAATTGAAGTTGGCTGGAGAGCACACCTGGCCCTCGGCGGCCTCTTCACACACCTGAATCACAACTGGCCGCGTCGAGCCCAAGAATTGCAGCCATCGCGCCTTCGCCAACCGGCACCGCCTGCTGCATGAGCGAGCCCCTCAGACGTACGAGCCGCACTGCGTCGTCAAGCGAAATCGAGCCGGCAGCCGCGAGGGCCGAATACTCACCAAGGCTGTGTCCCGCAACGAAGTCAAAACCGATTCCTTCTGCCTTGAGCGCGCGAAAACAGGCGATCGATGTTGCGAGAATCGCCGGTTGAGTGTTCTCGGTCAGTTGGAGAGATTCGTCGGGGCCTTCGAAGCAGAGCTTGCTCAGGCTGAATCCCAGCGCAGCGTCCGCCTCTTCAAACGCCCGACGGGAATGACTGTTCTTCTCGAAGAGGTCACTGCCCATTCCAGCGTATTGAGATCCCTGTCCCGGGAAAACTAAGGCAATCTTAGCCATGCACCTCACTAACTGCTCTGGGCGCGCCAGCACACCTACCTCAGCCTCAATTCGCTCGTTTAGCTTCTCAGCGTAAAACTCTTTTGCAATGCGTATCGCATTGCGTATCGCCTTCGGCGTGGACCGTCCGTGACAGATGACACAGAGCTGCTTGGCTCCGAGCAGCGGCGCGCCTCCAAACTCGGAATAATCGAGCCTCTTTTTCAGAGCTCGGAAGGCTGTCCGCGAAAGAATCGCGCCGGCCTGCGTAGACCAGCGTCTGTCCAAGCTCGGTCTTGAGCAGGCCCATAATCGCTTCGGCGAGGCCTTCGCTCGTCTTCAGAATCACGTTGCCTGTGAATCCGTCGGCGACGATCACATCGACGTCTCCGGTGAAGATGTCGCGCCCTTCGACGTTGCCGATGAAATTGACCGGCGATTCCTTGAGTAACCGCGCCGTATCTTTTGTCAGATCGGTACCTTTGACATCCTCTTCGCCGATGCTCATCAATCCGACTCTCGGATTGCGCACGCCAAGGATCATTCGCGAATAGATCGAGCCCATGATCGCGAACTGTCTAAGATTCTCAGGCTTGCATTCGGCATTCGCGCCGACATCGAGCAGAACGGTTCCGCTTCCTTTGAGTGTCGGGAAAAATTCCGGCGAGCGCAGGGCGATCAACCGAAGGGAGAGTTCCGAGGACGAGTTTGGCCGTTGCCATTACGGCGCCGGTGTTACCAGCGCTCACGAGTCCGTGAGCCTTTCCTTCACGAACCAGGCGAGCGGCCACGCGTATCGACGAGTCGCGTTTGCGACGAACAGCGTGAGCCACCGGCTCGTTCATCGTGATGACTTCGGCGGCATTGACGATTTGTATATGCAGTCGTTGAGACCGCGGATTTGCGCACGCCCTGCCGCGCGAGCTCGGACCGGATGCGGTCTTCGTGCCCGACAAGAATGATGCGAGCGCGCAGATCGCGAGCTGCCTGGATTGCGCCTGCAACCTCAATTGCCGGGGCTTCGTCGCCGCCCATAGCGTCAACGGCGATAGTGGTGAGCATAGCCGAGTCGAGCGAGAGAACGGGCCCTGGGAAGATGGCCCTTCCGGCGTCCAGGCAAGCCGATGCTATTCCTGAACTTCGATTACTTGACGATCGCCGTAGTATCCGCACTTCGGGCAGACACGATGTTGCAGCTTCATCTCCTGGCAGTTCGGACACGGCGTGGTCGTCACGCGCGCGAGCGAATCGTGTGCACGACGTTTGCCCCTTCTCGATTTTGAATGACGTCTTTTTGGATTCGGCATCTCACTTCTCCATCAATACCTGATTTGACAACGCGCGTCTTAGTCGCATCGTCTTTAGTTTTCAATTCTCGTTCGGCTCTCGCTCCCGCAAGTCCGCCAGCGCCTGCCAGCGCGGGTCAATTGGCTTCTCGCATTTACAGGAAGCCAGATTCAGATCAGTTCCGCACTGATCGCACAATCCGCGGCAATCGTCGCGGCAAAGCATCCGAGCCGGCACATTCAGAGCAAGTTGTTCTACAACCAGCTCATCCAGGTCGATCTCATCATTCTCATAAACGGAGAATTCAAGGTCACGACCTGGATCTCCTTCTCGTTTTCACCCGCACCTGACTCGTTCGGCTCATAGAAGAGCTCGAACGGCAATTCAATCGGAAAGCTGACATCAGCCAGACACCGATCACATGCGCGGGAAATCCGCGTTTCGAGCTTCCCTCTCACCCGAACATCATGTCCGGCGCGAGAGATCGTGCCCGCAACCCGAAGTGGCTCAATGAGCTTCAGTTCGTGTGCCCGTAAATCCAGGTCACTCTTACTGTACTCGTGTTCGAAGCGGAGCCCCTCATCGGGCAAACGCTGCAAGGGGATTATCATAGTGCCCCCACGCGTACGGGCAAAATCAAATAATTATAGTGGCTGAGGCTCGTTTGTCAAACAGGGCTCACGCGAAGGAGAGAAGAGAAGACCACGGAACACACGGAAGAAGACGGAACGACACGGAAAGCTTAATTAATTTCAGTGTCATTCCGTCTTATTCCGTGTGTTCCGTGGTTTTCTCTTCTCTCCTTCGCGGCTTCGCGGCTTCGCGTGAGATTCTCATCTTCGGCGTGTGTTCCCTGATGAATGGGTTTATGATTGCGAAAACAATTTGAGTGGTGGAGGACAACATGGACATGGAAGCCCTCGGCATGGTCGAGACCAAAGGGTTTGTGGGCGCGGTCGAGGCGGCCGACGCGATGGTGAAAGCTGCCAACGTTCAGCTTGTGGGTAAGGAATACATCGGCGCGGGATACGTGACCGTCTTCGTTCGCGGCGATGTGGGTGCAGTCAAGGCCGCTACCGACGCGGGCGCCGCGGCCGCACGTCGCGTGGGCGAACTGGTCTCGGTGCATGTCATTCCCCGACCCCATGTCGAAGTCGAGCGGGTTCTCCCCACGAATGGATACCGGCCAGGAAGTCGACTTGAAGGTGGCGAACAGCGCGCTCTCGGCGAAGGCGATGCTGCAGGAAACGCAAAGCGTATCAATCCTGCGAAGGAAGAGAGGAAGTAAACATCAACCTGCATGCCTGACAAGGATCTCCAGTCAGTTCAGGTCGCGCGCGATCTCGTAGAAGCTGCTCACCACGCGCAAACAGTTGTTGCATCGTTTGACCAGGCAAAGATTGACGAGATCTGCAATGCCATCGCCAAAGCGGCCGAGACCGAATCGATGCGTCTCGCCACTCTCGCGCACGAAGAGACCGGATACGGCAACGCTCCGGACAAGAACGTCAAGAATCTCTTCTCTGCTGTTCAGGTCCACAACTACTTCAAAGGACTGCGCACGGTCGGCGTAGTTCGCGAAACGGAATCGGTGGTTGAGATCGCGGCGCCACGCGGCGTCGTCGCAGCCATAATTCCATCCACCAATCCAACTTCCACTGCAATCTTCAAGATTCTGATTGCCATAAAATCGCGCAATACGATCGTTCTCAGTCCGCACCCTTCAGCCACTCGATGCGTTGTTGAGACGGCGAAAGTAATGCGCGACGCCGGCGTCAAAGCTGGACTTCCAGCTGAGGCAATTGGCTGCATCGAGCTCAGCACAATTGAAGGCACCGAAGCCTTGATGAAACACAAGCTGACGGCAGTCATCCTCGCGACTGGAGGACTTGGTCTTGTGCGTGCCGCTTATTCGTCAGGCAAACCGGCTTTCGGCGTCGGGCCAGGGAACGTACCCGCTTTTGTTGAGCGTACCGCTGATGTAAGCAAGGCCGTGCGCGACATTCTTGCGGGAACGTGCTTTGACTACGGCACGATCTGCGCCTCGGAACAGGCTGTGGTTGTCGACGCATCAATCGAAAGCGCAGTTCGCGCGGAGTTCGCGAGTCAAGGCGCTGTCTTCCTGACGCCGGCACAAGCGGATCAGCTGGCGAAACTCGTGGTTACACCACAGCGATCATTGAATCCGAAGATCGTGGGCAAACCCGCCACGACAATAGCTGAATGGGCGGGAATCAGCGTACCGCCGGGAACGCGATGCCTGATTGCTGAACCTGGAGGCGTTGGCCGCGATTTTCCTCTCTCGATCGAGAAGCTTTCTCCGATCCTGGCCTTTTACAGTGCCAACGGGCTTGAAGAAGGTGCCCGCCTTTGCGATCAGATACTCCACTATGGCGGAATGGGGCATACAGCATCGATTCATACGCGGGACCGCAACGCGGCGCTGCATTATGGCGCGCTGATGCCGGCCGCGCGTGTAGTCGTCAATACGCCATCAACTCACGGCGCGATCGGGTTTTCAACGGCGCTCGCTCCATCGATGACTCTCGGTTGCGGATCCTGGGGTGGCAACGTTACCTCGGACAATATCTCGCCGCTTCATCTCATGGACATCAAGCGGGTCGCATTCGAGGTCAGACCCGTCACGTCGGCGAACGTTGCCGGTCAGAGCGCAACAATCGCGGCGCCGATGGCTGGAGGTCCGCCGATCCAGCCGATGCAAGCGCCAACGCCGGAGCCCGCACGACCCGCGGTGCGAACTGTCGATCGCGCTGCAATCGCAGCCCTCGTAGATAAGTTTCTCTCCGAACGAAAGCCGGCGACGGCAGCGGAGCCGAGCCCAGGTCCGGCGGCTTCAAATGGCCGCGTCGGAGTCGATTTTGTGTGCGAGGATGACGTGCGACGGGCGATCCAGAAGGGCGAAAAGATCTACGTCAACGCAAAGACGATCATTACTCCTGCCGCTCGCGAGCTCGGCGATACTCGTGAAGTATTCGCTAAGGTGTCATAGGCAGTCAGAGGCTGCTGCCAACAATTCTTCGTTGAAGGAAGCCTGCCTATGGCTTCAAGGTGTCTTGTGCCCCGTGCATCACACGTAGCACATAGACGTTTTCGTCGTCGATAATAAAAAGAATCCGGTACTTGTCGAAGAGAAGATGCCGGATCTCAGTTGAGAAAGTTTTACTTTCTGGCGCTAGAGGGCACCGAAGTGGAAAGTCTTGAAGACTCTCGATCGTCTCAGTGATTTCGAAGTACCAAATCGCGGCCCGCTCTGTCGAATATTGAGCAATCCAACGAGCCGCTTCTTTTAGATCGCCTTCTGCCTCATCTGTAACGATAACGTTGAAGCTCACCTCTTTGTCCCGTTTGCATTCGCTGGGACGTTGAGAATTCCTCGTATTTCTTCCAGCACTTCTTGAGCTGGTCTTCCTTTTCCTCTCCTTGCATTTGCCAGGGCCCGGAGCGTTCTTGATTCCTCAACCGCTTCCAACATTTCCTGATAGCTCTCTACATCCTGCACAACGACTTCGGCCTTGCCGTTCACTGTCAAAATGAGTGGGCGGCCTGTGAGCTTCAATTGCTCCATATATTCCGCGGTGTTTCGCTTGAAGTCCGTGAGCGACTGAATATCTTTCTTGATGTCAAACATATCGCACCTCTTTAAATCCTATTTCACATTTAATTAGATGCTCTCATAAGCTACCGCCATTTGCCAAGTGCTACGAAGCGACGCAACCCGCTGCCGCTGCGCGGCAGCGGCAAGCTAAAGCTTGAACTCAAACCCAATAGGTTTGAGTTCACACTTCAGTGTGGCGTTAGAAGCCGGCAATCGCAGCGACCCCAAGTCCCGGTCCAGTCAGCTCTCGAAGTCCGCAATGTTCCGTCTTTAACATCAAAGATTCCAGGATAGCGTGATCGCCATGGGGCGTTGGCTGCTGGCATGTATTGTCGCGCGTTGGCTTCCAGTCCAGCGACGCCGGGAACATGCGCCGCAATCCCTACTGAATGGATCAGCGATGCGCCGGGACAGGTCAGGTCCTGCACGGTGAGAAACATTTTGTATTTCTGAGATGCGGCTGCCATGAGCACCGTGTGACTTTGGCCCTTGCAGGCCTTGAGGGCCACTCCTGTGTAACCGAGCTCGCGTGCAAGCAGAAGGCTTTCAAGGTCAGTCAGAGATTCGTCGACTACCACCGGACGCAGCTTCGCTGCGTCATGCATCGAATTTGCCGGATTTGATTTGAGGTCGCGCGCTGTCGGCTGTTCGAGATACAGGATTCGCTCAAATCCTGACGGAGCGAGCTCTTTCACCTTTCGGAGGAAAGTGAGGACATATTCAACGTTCGGGCATCGCTCGTTGAAGTCGACGCAGTATTGCCAGTTAACATTGGGCCTGGTTTCCGTGGCGACCCGATCGATCGCAACGACTCGGTTGATATCCCACTCAAGGTTCTCTCCCTGCAGCTTGATCTTGATGTGAGTCAGGCCATTGAATCGAATCCACTCGGCTAGAGTTTCAGGCAGACCATCGTTCAGTCTTTCTTTCAGCTCGGAAGCAAGGACTGCATCCGATCCGCCGACCGAATGAAACATCGCGATTCGTGGTGCTGGAGCGGCTTTGAGGTAGCGGTCGGGCCATTCTCCCTTGAATTCGCCGCTCAGGAATGCCGAAAGATCCCGAGAGAGAAGATCTGAACCATACGTCCGATAGCAGCTCTTTCCGTGCACTCGTCCGAAACCGTCATGGATGGCGGCATCAAGTGCACTTCCAGTCACCAGCGTACACAACGGGGGAATCGGCGACGACAGGTTGAGTTCCTTCGAAAGTTCTTTTGCCGCACGAAGGAACTGAGGCTCAAGCAGTGCGTGCAGGTCGAGCGGATGACCGAACTCTTTGCATTCATTTGTAATTGAGACAATGCGCTCCGAAAGCCGTTTCATCGCGGTGAGAGTAGTGTCATATGACATTTCGCGCGAAGGGAAAGACCATACGTTGCCAAGGGGCATCGAGCCAATTCCGCGCGACTCTTTTCCATTGCGAGTGCGGACGCGACAACTGACGTTGAGAATGGTCGCGCGATCGACAGGCACGCCTCCAAACTTGTAAGGCGATCGATATCGAAACTCCTCGTACTTAGTCGTTACTTCTTCAATTCGAATGTCTGTTGAACGAGGAACGGCGATGTAGTGGGCGCCCGCTATGGAAGCGCCCAGGCCACCCAAAAATGCTCGTCGAGTCACTTCGTGCATTTGACCACTGACCTCACCGACTTCTTCCCCGATTCTCGGTCATAGCTCAATCACTTCTCAAGTGAGGGTTAGCGGCTGCAAGAAGAAGTCTGTCTTTAGCGGGGAGAATGGCCAGCATTCTCTCGAGCTCTGTGTGACTGATTAATGCATAGCGCAGCCTTCCTTCATTGGTAACCGGCAGGAGGTCGAAACCTGTCAGAGTTCCGGGAAGCCGGCGGATGAGCCACCAGTGCGTGCAAATCGGGTTTTGCATCAATTCGGTTCTGTGCGGCGACACCCAGAATGTGCGTGACAATGAACTGGTCTCCGTGGGGCGCGACGATGAATGACCCGATTGGAACCGAGGGTGCCATCTTTCGAAGACCTGCGATGAGAATTGATCGCCGCGAGAGGAAATCCATTTCGAGACCTTTCGGAATCGGACGGCTCATATTAACAAGGGCAAAGGCAAGCAAAAGCACTACACAGGCAATTGTGATTTGCCGAGATCGCGAGACCGTCCTGACGATCAGGATCGGAAGCATAACTGCAATCTGGACGTGAGCCAGTAAGCTTAACCGTCCCCCGATCGAATCGAGACTCGTCGCCCGATCAAGAAATGGATTCAGCGTAACCGCAAGAGCCAGAACACCGGCGATCTTGGCAATAGATCTGTCGTGGAAAGGCAGAAGAGCGCAGCGATCCCCAGTACTACCAGTTCAAATGTTGCTGGTCCCTGAAACGGATTCTCAAGTCCGGTAGTTCTGCCGTGCACAAACCACGTTACTGTCCACAAACCCGCTATGACAGCTGCAATCGAGAGGATGGTCAGCTTGCGTGAAAAGCGCGAGATCGCGAGGAGCAGGAGCAGAATCAAAGCAATACACGCAACGATGGGCCAGCTCGACCTGTGGCTGCGATTGCGCAAACGACCAGTAGCGCTGATACCAATTTGGAGTGCGGGGACTTGTCACCGCTTTTGTTTCGCAGAAAGAACACTGCCCAAACAAGAAAAGCCAGCGCCGCAAGATTGCTGATGAACTCGGAAATGAAATACAGATGAGAATTGGAAGAGTAGATCAGACCGGCAGCAGTAACACCCGCAGCAGTATTGCCGGTTACTTCCCGAGTGAACGCGTAAGCACCAAAGGCAAGAGTCGCGAGGAGAAGCATCGCACCAATCTTGATGGCCACGACCGGATCTCCCAGCGCGATCGATAGCGGAACCAGCAAACCAAAAGCCAGTGGATAAGCGCTTGAGTAATAGAGTGAGCCGGTCGACGAAAGCGAACTGATCTGATTGACGTAGTAGTAGCCATCAGTTCCAACAGCAATCGGGAAAGCAAAGAGTAAATGGAGATCGCGGACGACGAAGACTGCGATGATGATACTTATCAGATTCCGGGCATGTAGTACGGGCTTTAGCCGGAAGATTCCGCCTGAAGGCGGTACTACATGCCCTGAATTCTCCACTCTCTACGTCTCGCCGCAGGTGTAGACGGGATCGTACGGCATCGTCCAGATCTGTCTTATCTCCCAGGGTATGGTGGTTAGAGGCGGTTGCACGCAGTAACAGAATGTACATGCCCAATAGGTAACGTTCGAATGCTGTGAGCATTGAGGAGGATTTGCGGGACTGTACTTTGCATTGTTTGGCCGTTGAGAGCTCCCCTCAAACCCCACGTGGCACGTAAGGGAAAACCCGGAATCATCGCGTGTGATTTCGGGCTCATCATGGCCGCATTCCGCAGAGCAATCCGCGGTTACCTGACAGAAACCTGTTGTCTTGATGCGTCCCCAATGCTCTCCCCACAAGTGTCCGGTGGTGTCCGTTCCAAACTTTTCGCTCGACTTCTCGGAACGGAAGAAGCGACAGGGAGCGGGCTCGCCAGGGAGTTCACACGTTGCGGCAGCTGCGATCGCAGTTGCTAGAGAGGAGTTGGATTGTAGACTTGACATTCCAACGCTACCTTCGTCGTTTCCCGATCGGCCTGGCTCGCAAGCAGGATAGTCATGTCCCGGGTATCTGAAGCCCGGTTTCCAGCAACATTTCCTGGTGTCAAAACTGCAAACCAGAGGCGACTCACCGGCGCCCTCTTCAGTCTTTAGCCCGAGAATTGCATCCTTTTTAGCTCCTGTCGGAGCCGGGTTCGATTTGACGGGAGCACGATTCTCGTACAGGAGTCGGACCGGCATATTGAAGCCCCCTCCTGAAATGTGATCGACAACCCAGATTTTCGGAGTATCCGAAGTCTCAAAGCCTTCATAAAAGAGAGCTACTGCGCGGTACCTGCGACTCTTCCCATCAAGGCTCACATTGACTTCGTAGGTCACGTACCGCGTCGTTTTTGGCCGAGGCCCTCCAAGCATGTTCAGGGCGTCGCGAAAGGGAACATCGAAGTTCTCAGGAGGATTCGGACCTGAATTCCATTTCACAGGATATGACACCGTCTCGATGGTCTCTCCGTTTGGTCCCGTTTCATTTACAATCGACTCCCCGGCCGGTAAGACCTCGCCTTTCGGCGGTGTTGCAAGCGTTGAAAACGGAATGTCGAGAATCTCTTCGATCAATCCGATCTTGAGAATCTCGATGTCAAATCGCAGATCGTCCGCAGTCCGGTGAACAGTCTGGCGAACGCGTGCCGCTTCCACATTCGAGGCGCGGTTGTAAAACTCGTACTTCATGTACCCAAGCCTCAAGAACTTCTCCTCGATGGGCATCTTATCCGCCTGGCCCGGAGTCTGGCGCGGGGCCTGACCCGACGCTCCAATCACAAGCAAAACTTCGAGGGCAAAAACTCCTGCTGCCATAAACATTCCAAAGCGTCTATTCGTCATATTTGTCACCTCGTTTCACTGTGCACCTCGTGGTCGTTCGCTCTGAGCGCGAATCTCGTTATCGATCTCATCCTTCAGAGATTCATATGTACTGAAGCCCTTAAGATTTTTTCCGTTGAGCACGAACGATGGAGTCGCGTCAATTCCGGCATTTCTCGCCTCTCTCATGTTCCCCAGAACAACGTTGGCTGCATCATCCGATACTCGACACTTCTCAAAGACTGTCAGGTCCAGGTCGAGCGCTTCCGCCTGGCGCCTGAGCTCCTTTTCACTCAGTTCCGTGGCATCGAACAGGCGATCAGCGTAATCCCAGAATCTTTCCTGGCGTCCGGCACATTCTGCTGCCACCGCGGCCGCGAAGGCTCTCCGATGGCTCGGAAGTGGCAGATACTTGTAAACAATCCTCAGCGTTCGGCCATACTCTTTCGCCGCTCGTTGAATCGATTCGTGAGCTCGCCGACAGTAAGGACACTCGAAATCTGTGTAGACTACCAATACTGCCGGCGCGTCCTTTGCAGCAATGGCGTTTCCCGTGACAGTTGCCGATCGAGCTGCGAGAACCGATTCGCCATCCCTGATCTCAACTTTGGCTTCGCGACGCAATTCAGCCACAGCCGTCCTTAGCGCAATCACCTTTCGTTGAGCTTCGATTTGGAGTTTCAAGAGAGCCCTGGCTTCAGCTTCGTTCACAATCCCGAGCGACCGGCCGGTCTCGAGATACTCGCGCTCGACATCCACTGCCTTAACCTCGATCGTCGATGGAACAAGACTTCTCAGCAGCTCATCGAGTGTCGTGCCTCGACTCTCCGCTTCAAGCTCAAGCACTGCCCGCGTAATCAGAGTCTCAAGACCGGCCTTTTTCAGCGCTTCGAAACGTTCTCGAAGCGATCGCATTTCCAGCGGAAAAAGTGCTTCTACATCTCTCGCCCTGATCTCTTTGCGGCCGGCAACAACGGCCAGAATGGGGTTCTCCGCCTGCAGCGGACTTTTTTGCTGCGCCTTAACATCTGCTACTGGTCCGTAAGTCTGCAATATTGAAAATGCAGTCGCCAATGCAAAAAGCAATCTCGTGCGTATATGTCGCATCTCTCCTTACACCACTCCCTTCCTTCAGTAACTTGATATCAACGAATCATCTCTGCAATCGCCAGCCTTCCTGCTCGAATCGCTCGCGCTTTGGCGTCGAGACCGAACTTATCGCGGGCCCGAATCGATGCACCATGCTCGAGCAGCAGTTTGACTGCGGCCTCGTCGCCCAGCTCGGACGCCATTATTAGCGGGGTGAGTCCCTGACGGTCACGCTGTTCAATTGACGCTCCGCGCTCAAGGAGCAACCTGGCAACGGATGTCTGACGCGACCTTATTGCGGCCGCGAGGGCACTCTGACCATTCACGTCACCGAGCGTCATATCGGCTCCCGCATCAAGAAGTGCACCGACGATTTCAGCCTTTCCGTTCCGGACAGCAAGGATCAGCGGAGTCTGACCAAACCGGTCGTTGATGTCGGGGTTTGCACGATGGGAAAGTAGCATCCTGGTTGCCTCGAGGTCGCCGCTACGCGCTGCAACGAGCAGCGCCGTTTCCCGGTTAGAGTCGACGGAGTTCGAGTCAGCGCCGTTCTCTAAAAGCAATCTCAGTAGCTCGGGTCGTGAACGTGCCGCCACAGCAGCGACAAGCGGCGTCCGGCCATCACGTTCTCGCCTGGCGTTTACCGGAACGCCAAGCCCGAGAAGGATGCGAACAATGTTGAGATCGCCACGAACCGCCGCCAGATGCAGCGCAGATGGACCAACGTTGCCGTTGTGCTCCCGTTCGAGCATCCCGTGCGAAGCCAGAATCTTGAGCGCCTCGACATCCTTCGTTTCTACTGCCATCACAACCGGATCGACCACGCGCTCAGAGTTCGTGTGAACGTTCTCCACGTCGCGACCGGCTCCCCATTCGAGGAGAGCGGACAGGCACTCGTAACACTTGCGCGCGATCGCGAGTGTCAATTCCGTTGTCGTCAACGAGTCTCCCCGAAACTTTGAAAGGAGCTCGCGGACCAGGCTGACGTTTCTTGCGCTTATCGCGTACGAAAGTGCGCTGAACCCCGCGTTATTCACTTTTTCCAGGCTGGCGCCCTTCTCGATCAGCAGCTCGCACCGCCCTGGTATGACCAGCCATTGAGGCGAGCATGAGCGCAGTGACTCCCTCGCGATCGACAGCATCAATGTATTCATGTACTCGCGCCGGCGTTCCGTACCTCGAGCGCCGTCAGAAGCCGGTCGATAATTTCGTGATGTCCCTTGAACGCGGCCCACATCAGTGCAGTCCGCCCCCGGATGCACCTGTCCTCGATGCGAGCGCCGTGTTCGAGGAGGATCGACACAACGCTCGAATGCCCGCCTAAACTCGCAACAGAAAGTATCGGAGTAGTCTCGGGATCACCCGGCACTCTGCCACGCGCGTCGGCACCCAGACGAAGATGACAAAGTACCGCGGCGGCATCACCCTTTCTCACGGACACCGCCAGACTATCCTGGCCGCACTCCTTCAACTTGCCCGCGCCAATTGCTCGCCGGCTGAGGTTCTCGCAGCTCCAGTGCTGGCCAGCGATAGTCGCAATAATGACCAGTATCACTCCGCTCACTACAGCCAGAACGAGCGCTCTTTTGCTTACCGGCCCCAAAACATGCCGTTTCACCTCAAACACCCTGCCCCTCTCTTCGTCAGCACATACCGCACATAGGTGGATAGCTGTCCCAACAGTCACATCCGCCCGTGCACCACTCCTGGACACAGCGCCCTTCGTAGTTGTACTCGATGCAGATGCACTGACCTGAGTCGATGCAAACGGTGCAGGGCATCGGCAACGGCGTTGGCATAGGTTCCGGCTCGCATACCTGAAATCCGCGTAACGTAAGCGGTCGAACCGACGGTCCTCGCGCAGACGCTTCCGCAAAGAGTCCTACGGCTCCACCCATCAGCACCGAGCACATGACTGTTGCCAGACGATATCTGGAAAAAAGTTCCTTGAGCCGATCTTTCATATCATTCCTCCCTCAAAACCGTTTCTGCCTGCTTGCTCATACTTACTTAGTCTCGAAATGCGCAAACATGCGTCGAAAAAAATAAAGTGTGCTCGGGTGATGGTATGAAAGACATCGAGCTAAAGCCGGTGACGCGCGAAGCACAGCGCAGTACCGAGTAGAGGCTGCAATGCTTTGCGCCTAACGGTGGGCTCGAGGTGGTGATTCGAGATCGAGCGGGAAGATTCCGACTAAAGCCGGTACAACGTACCTCATACATGCTCAAGATCCGTTTCATGCTTTCTCGCTGCATGCGTTTGACCGCGTTAATTGCCGTGACTGGAGGTCTTGTCTCGGCTGGCATTCAATCGTCTCCATCTTCCGGACACGGGAGACGCTTCTCGACGGTCGAACGAGTGTCACTTGGGCACCTTCGAGAGGTTCAGTCAGGTCGCCGCAAACTCGAAGCATCTCGAAACAGGATTCAGCGCCTGACTCCCTATAACGACTATCGTGCAGTCCTCCACGCCCACGCAGAAGACTCGGCGCATACGGGTGGCACGCGAGCGGAGTTGCTCCGCGCGGCAAAGATCACCGGAACACAGATCGTTATGCTCACAGATCACGTGCGCCCGCCTCGTGACTTTATCGATGACAGCTGGCGTGGAATTCGCGATGGCGTGCTCTTCATTCCAGGCGCTGAGGCTGAAGGCTTTCTTGCCTATCCCGAGCGTTCAATCAAGTCTGAGAAGTACTCTTCACCATCGGAGTTCGCTGCGATCGTCCTTCGAACTGGTGGAAATATCTTTCTTTCACACGTCGAAGAACGACTCGATTTCTCTACTGAAGGGCTCGATGGTCTCGAGATTTACAATCACCATACTGACCTCAAAGACGAAGGCCCGTTTCTTCGGTGGCTTCGAGATGCGCTCATAGACCCCGTCAGGCTTCGAGATCTCGAGCGCGCAATCCGCGAGTATCCCACGGAGTTCTTTGCTGTCACTCAGGACTATCCCGCAGATATTCTCGCCAAGTGGGATAAGGATCTCGCGCTGCGGCCATTGACGGGTGTTTCTGCCAATGACTGTCATCACAACCAGGGTTTCGTCGTTACCAGCGCCTCGTCCGATTCGATCGAAGTTAAGGAGCGGGTCGATCCGGGTAAACCACGCAAGGTTACCGTGAACGAAAACCCTCAGATCGCTGAGCTGTTGCGAGGGCGATCACCTGGCGATGTGATCGCGAATCTTGACTTCGATCCTTATGAGCGCAGCCTGCTTTACGTCTCGACGCACGTCCTTGCAACGGCTCTTGATGAACGATCCGTGCGCGACGCCTTACGCCGCGGTCGCGCTTTTGTCGCTCACGACTGGATTTTCGATTCCACGGGCTTCCAGTTCCTGGCGACGAAAAATGGGAAAGCCGTGGCGACGATGGGCGAAACTGTGAAGGCGTCGAGCGACTTGATGCTTCACGCGGATCTACCTGCTCAGGCGCGGATTCGGCTCTTTGAGAATGGCCGTATTATCCACGAGGTCCACGGGGTCAATCTAAAGTTTCCCGTGTCGGGAAACGGAGTCTATCGGCTGGAAGCGTGGGTTGAGCTGGATGGCGAGCTGAGACCATGGATTTACAGCAACCCGATTCGAGTCAGTGGTCAGTGATCAGTGGTCAGTGGTCAGGGGTCGGGGTCAGGGGTCGGTGGTCAGGGTATTGAGTTCAAGCTTTAGCTTGCGGGTTGGGATTGAAACCACAAGCTAAAGCTTGAACTCAAACTGACCACTGACCACTGACCACTGACCACTGTCTCTATTCAGCTTTGCGATCGCTTCGCGGATGGCGGGCTCGTTCCGATCGCCGGGACTCAGTTTGAGGTAGGTTTCAAGGTCTCGGACTGCTGCCTTCTTGTTGCCCTTCCATTCGAGGGCACGCGCGCGATGCAGAAATGGGAGTGGCATTTTCTGGTTGGTGAGCTCGATTGCGCGGCTCAGATCACGCTCTGCCAGGTCAATGTTATTGAGGCGCTCAACATTCTCTTTGTCAGTTTTTGCAAGTTCCAGCAGAACGAGCGCGTGCGACACATATGACGAAGCATTTCGGGGACCGCGTTCGATCGCCTGCCGGAAAGCATATTCGGCAACCAGATACTTTTTCTGCTGCCCCATCAGAAGCCCGAAGAGGTGATAGACGGCTGCGCTGCGGTCATTTACTTTCCGTGCGTGCTCAAGCTCGGTCAGCGCTTCCTGTGTCTTCCCCTCACGTGTCAGTTCACTGGCAAGCGAAAACCGCGCGTCGAAATAGTCAGGGAAAAGGCTGACAGCCTCACGCAGCAGAGCCATGCCTTTGATTGCATCGCCCTCCTTTATCTTCGACATCGCTTCTGTATAGGACTTTTTCGCTTCAGCAGGAACTTCCTGGGCAAATGTCGCTGAAGCAACAGGCTTTTCGGAAGCCCGAACCTCAGCTGGTGCGAGAGTCACATCAAGTGTGACTATCTCGATCCTCCCACTGTTTTTGGGAAAGCGAAACTCGGCCCGCTCGCTCAGGTTTTGGTAGCCTTGATGCTTGATCACGACTTCGTAGCTCGCAGGGACCAGGCCACTGAACTCGAAATCTCCGTCACGAGTCGTCACCGTCTGACCTTCAAATCCTGAGCTTCGCCATAGTTCAACGATGACGCCTGTCAGGGTAGCGCCGGAAGGCGCGCGCACTTTTCCTCGAACGGTGCCGTTCTGCGCTGCGGCAGCCTGTGAAACAACAACCAGTACAAAAACAGAAAAGCAGAGCCTGCAGAAGAAGTTTCTTGCAGTAGCTCTGCTTTTCTGTTTCCTGAAGAACAAGCTCATGTGAGCCTGATTCCTAGAAAGTGAACCTTGCTGCCACCTGGAAAGCTCTCGGTCCACCGGTCCCGAACACACCACCCGCACGTGCGGTTGCGATTCCATAGTTCGGGCTGTTGAGCGTTCCGCCGTAGCCGGCCAGATTCGAGAAGTTGAATATGTTGAAGACTTCTCCGATCAGCTCGAGTCTCGAATTCTCCGTAAATTTGATACGGCGCGTGACGCGAATATCTTGTGAGTGGAAAGTGTCTCCGTTGTCGAAACCAGCCGGCAACGTGATTACCGGTATTGTCTGATCCTTCACGGTCCGCTTTCCAGACACTACAGTCGGGTAAACCTGGTTGTACTGGTATACCAGATTCTGCAATTCACCCAGACTTACATTGCGTCCAAAGCTGCGGAATGTATTTCCGGGCAAAATCGTCGTGCTCGTGCCATCTCCGTTGAGATCAACTCCGCTGATATTGGCTGTCAGAGCCGGTGAGCTCTGCATCAGCCATATCATCGACAGCTGCCATGTGTTCAGAAGTCCACGCATGAACTTGCTGTCACCACCATAGCTGGGTATTTCCCACACCCCGCTGAATGTGAACTTGTGGGTACGGTCGGCATCCTGATAGTCATCCGCTTCATACAGGTTGTCGAGGTTGGTAAACCCGTTGTGACCCGTGTACTTCGACAGCGCATAGGATGCAGTGAAGAGATATCGAGTTGAGAATCGCCGGTCTAACTTGATGTGAAGGCCGGTATACCGGAAGTTTGCTCCGCTCGTTCCCGCGTTGATCGCGGCCGCCGAGCACTGGGCTTTCGGGTCAACAAACTGAGCAGGCGTGCATTGCGGAATGATTGGGTTCGGAAGAGGGTTGCCACGTCCGGTTACCGGATCTACTTGACTGATCCGAGCCCGGTCGAAGCGGTTGTAATCGTAGATGAACGCATTGTGCAGGATACCGAAATGCACTGAGCGCCGCATTACGAAATCAGCCTGAAACACGAGGTTCTGAGCCACCTCCTGCTGAACACCAAGACTGAAGTTCATCGAGTACGGAGTTACGGTAAGCGGATCATAGATGCCGCCAAAGCCACGATCACCCGTCGATTTGAGCCTTTCGACTCCTCGAATCGAAAGATCGGTTCCGTTGCCGATGAAGCCCAGCAGTTGCTGTCGAACTGCTGGAAGGACGGTGAGCAGATTCTGGCCGCTGAAACGCAGTTGGAACGGTCTTTGAAAGAGCAGAATTGTATCCCGGAATCTGCGGAATGCTGTCCGGAATAATGTAACGGCCATTTCCAGCGGGTCCCGTATACGCGCGTTCGACAAGTCTTGTCCAGAAGAGATTGGAATCGTGATAGATTCCGGCGCCTCCGCGGATCACGGTCTTGCCGCTGCCGGTAACGTTCCACGCAAATCCGAAGCTCGGGTCCCAATTGTTCTTGTCGATCTTCGGTGCGTCGAGATTCCCGTTAAATAACACCGAGAGATAGGCCGGCCGTGGCGTCAGGTCGTGATTCATCAGATTGTCTTCGACCGAATACGCCAAACCGTAGGTCAACGTGAGACGCTGATTGACCTGCCACGCATCCGAAAAATAGAGCCGGTATCGATTGTTGCGCGCGGCTTCTGCCTGCCTGAACGACTGCGGTTGTCCCGGATCACCGACTCCCGTCGCATAACCCGCCAACGGAAGCTTGAGAATGTCTTCGTAGGTGGGCAGCAGTCCCGGTACCAGCGGGCCGTTCAATGTTGAGTTCAGCTTCAGGCTGTTGGGAAGTGCATTGTAAAGCGGCAGGAACGGCGAAAGAGCCCCACCGGTTGCAGCGACTACCTGAAGCATCGAAACCGGGTCCCATAGTGTAACAAATGCCGGCTCGAGATATGCCCAGTGACCGACACCGTAGTGATGTTCCCATTCACCACCAAAACGGAAGCCGTGGTTGCCTTTTCGCAAGCTGAAGTTGTCAACCAACTGGTAGGTTCGCAGAACGCGGTTCTGAGGCGTGTTGAGGTTGTTTCCAATTACAAAGCTCGACGCCGTCGTGCTTAGCCTCGACCCTCCAATCCCAAGGCAGTACACCGGATTCGTGCATTCGCCAGTTGTTGGAATATTCAATCTTCCACTGTAGAAGCCATAGGAAAAGCGAAGGTCATTTGTTGCTCTTGGCGTGAATACTGACGTCAACGAACCAACAGCCTGATAAGAGACGTTTTTCGTGACGACCCAGTTTGACGGCAGGAACGTCCCGTTCGCCGAGTTGTAGTTGTCATTGTTGTCCGTGCTTACGCGGACAAACGTGTGATGTTTGTCAGTGATCTGCCAGTCGACCTTGGCGTTCGCCTGGTGGAATTCGAGCGGATTTGCGATAGGCCACATCAAACTGCGAGAAAACCGGGTGGTTGTTCGCGATCGCCTGAATGCCATCCTGATTCTGAAACTCATAGTTCCCAAAGAAGTGGACCTTGTCCTTCTTTATCGGACCACCGATAGACCCTCCCATTTGACGGCGCGCAAAAAATGGATCATCGAGTGAGGGATCGATGAATCGTCTCGGATTGCGCTGCAACGCAGGAAAGGCGGACATATTGTGATCGCGGTAATAGATAAAGCCAGAACCATGGAACTCGTTCGTCCCACTTCGCGAAACCACATTCACTGACCCGACTCCGGTGACGCTCGTTGAAATATCGTGATTGAACGTCGAGATTCTGAAACTCCTGAACCGTCTCCTGAGAAAAGTTCTGTGAAGTTCCTCCGGTAACGCGATCGTTGATAGTTGCGCCATCAACCGAGATGCGCGTCAACGCCTGGCTCGCTCCCGCGATCGATACTCTGAAGAAGTTGTTCGGGCTGGTTCCCGGATTGTCAACCGCTTCTACCGACACACCGGGCTCGAGCAGCGCCAGCTGCAGGAAGTTGCGCCCGTTAAGCGGCAGGTTGTCGATCTGTTTGCGAGTGACGACGCCATCGACCTTGTAGTCGGTCGTGTTGATGGTGGGGGTCTCGCCCGTGATGACGACCGTTTCGGAGGCTCTTCCAACCTCGAGCGGAACATCCACAGTGAGGTTGTCACCAACCTGAATCGTCACTGGTATGAGAGCTGTCTTGAAGCCGTCTTTGGCAACTTTGACTTCGTAATCACCCGGAGGAAGGCTGGAGATCGTGTATTCACCATTCGACCGGCTCGTAAACTTTCGTTCGAAACCGGTGTCTTTATTGGTCAGGGTGACTATCGCACCCGCGATCACTGCATCTGACTGGTCCTTGACTATTCCGCGTACACCACCCGTTGGCACCTGTGCTGCTGCTTGACAGGTAAATGCAAATACCAGGAGCAACGGAATAAGCAAACGATTGGCGGAGCGTTGCATATGTTTCTCCTTGCTGGTTTAGATGGAAGCATTCTCTAGACGGATCGATCCCCTTCTTTGGGGTCAATTTTCTTCATTCCCAGCGCATCGCGCGTTCGTCTTGGTATCTGAACGCGTTTTCTGTGAGACTTTGCGAAGGTGGCATCGGCATTATAGTAAAACTGCGAGTTCGCAACAATAAAATCCTGCCTGGGAGCGCCGGTCTCCGACCGGCCACGAGCCGCGAAGCGTGCGAGTCGTGGAGAGTTCCTGTGATGAAGACTCGCACGCTTCGCGGCTCGTGGCCGGTCAGAGACCGGCGCTCCCAGGCGTCCCAGGCACTTGCTACCCGAAATCGCTCGTTCTACATTCTTTCTGGAATGGATTTCAGATGGGAACCCAGCGTCAGGACACGGCACCTGACTGTCATCATTGCGCTATCACTTGCGACGGTAGCCGCGATGACCAGTTTTAACCTTTCACGGCTGGTCACATTGCGTGTTCAGGACAAGGCCCGTTCGCATCAGGCGCTCGCTGATGCGCTCTTTCAGATCGCGCAACCTGAAATTCTGGCCAGACCGGAGGCAAATGCTCTGAGCCTCCTTAGTGAGAACGAAGCTGTCCGCAGAATGCTGAGTGCCGTGACTGGTCCTGACAAAGACTTCTCCTATGTCGCCCTTATCTCAGCGGACGGAACGCTTCTGGCCAAATCGGATCCGGAAGACAAGCTGGCGAATGCCGCAGCGCAGCAACCCTTCGAGAAGCTGTCTTCTGCGTCATCGCCACGTCCTTTGGCGATCGTTTTGTTCACCAACCGGGAATACCAGATGCGCACATCGATAAAACTTGGAAGTCAGCCGTTTGCCGATGTGATTGCCGGGATTTCAACTGTGGACCTGCGTCGCGCATTGAGGCTCCCTCTCCTGCTGGGCGGAATCTTCGCGCTGAGCGTTGTCGGATTAGTGCTGCTCGTCGCGGTCTTCTCGTCTCCTTTTGTACTCAAACCTCTCCGCGAGGTCCTTAAGAGCATTGACCAGCTCGAAGCCGAGAGCGCGGTGCAAGGGGAGCCAGACGACAAGACCGCCATAGACCCTAACAGCATGACTCAACGATTGCGTGTCCTCGGGCGGCGTTTTGCCGGCAACCGTAATGAACTTGAAGTCACCCGGGATCAGCTACGGCAGGTGATCGGGAGTCTTTCTGAAAGCGTTGTGCTGCTCGATCGGGAGCAACGTATCCTGCTCGCAAGTCCTGAAGCGGAACGAATGCTCGCGGGCGGTCGCGGACTGGAAAGAGGAAAGCCACTTGGCGATTCGCTTGGCGCGGAGCACCCGCTCTCCGAGCTCACCTCGCGCGCATTCGCCTCGCGCGAATCCCTTCAGGAAGTAACTTCGATCTATTCCAATGGCGACGAGCCGCAAAGGATATTTTCAGCCGTTCAGATTTTTGAAGACCGTGGACGCGCGCTTGGCGCGCTGCTCGCCCTCAGGGATTTCGATACACTCGAGCGGCTGGAAAGCCAGCTCGACTTTGCAAACAAGATTACTGCGCTCAATCGCATCACCGCAGGAGTCGCGCATGAAGTCAAGAATCCCCTTCACGCTATGGTCCTTCATCTCGAACTCCTGAACGCCAAGCTTGCGAGTGGCGGGGATCCTCAGGCACACGTCGATGTGCTGGTAAACGAAGTCAACCGGTTGAACCGTGTAGTCCAGACGTTTCTCGACTTCAATCGACCCGTCCATCTGCATCCTCATCTTGTAGATGCCACTACTCTTATCAGAGACGTCTTCCGCTTGGGACCGACGGTCGCGGTCAGGAGATCGAAGTCGTTGAGCGGTACACGGATCAGCCACTCGAGGTCAACGTCGACGTTGATATCATCAAGCAGGCACTTCTGAATATGGTCATCAATGCCTGCCAGGCAATGCCGGATGGCGGTAAGCTGACGGCGGCCACATCGCGAGTCAGCGAGAACCAGGTCCAGATAACGATCGCAGATGAGGGGCCGGGGATTCCGCCCGAGCTGCGAGAGAAAGTGTTTAACCTTTACTTTACCACCAAGTCCGACGGCAGTGGCATCGGTCTCGCTCAAGCGTTCCGAGCGATTCAGCTTCACAACGGAAGAATCGAGCTCGACTCAAAGGCTGGCCAGGGCGCAACCTTTCGCATTATTCTTCCCGCCGCTTAGACTCCCCGGCAGCCGTTCCTGATGACGTACTTATTGGAGGCGACCATTGGCAAGCTACTTTGATGATTACACACTTGACGAAACTTTAACGACGCAGAGTCGCACGATCACTGAGGCCGACATTGTCGCCTTTGCCGGACTATCCGGCGATTTCAACGAGCTGCACATGAGTGAAGAGTGGGCGAGGAATGGGCCGTTCAAACGCCGCATCGCACACGGAGCGCTTGTTTTCAGCGTTTCAACGGGATTGACCGTACAGGCAGGCGGCTATTCAGATGCCATCATTGCATTTTATGGCATCGATCGGCTCCGCTTCGTCAAGCCTGTCTTCATCGGCGACACGATTCGCGTGAAGAAGAGAGTAATCGAACTGACTGCAAAGGATGACGCGCGTGGCGTCGTTGCCTTTGAGACCAAAGTCATCAATCAAAACGATGAACCCGTCATCATTTACACGGACCGCGTGATGGTGAGACGAAGAAAGTAGACGTGTCTATTTCAAATACGGGTGATAGACGTACACGCGTGAGAATGAATCCTCGAGATCAAAATGGCGCGCAATAACTGATGCCGGATCAAAGAACCATTCTCCAGCGGGCCTCTCACGCTCAGTCTGATCGTACCAACCCCATGGCATGCGCGCTTTGTTAGCAAATCCAACGGATCCTTTCAACGTGGACCCAAGTTTTCTCGCTGGTATCTTTACCTCGACCGCTTGATTTGCTGTCTTTTCTGACCGGATCGCATATGCGGGATAGTTCGACTCGGTAGCGAACGTCTCGCCCTTCCCATCGACTGCGCGTTTCCAGAATGTATCAACGAGCGGAGCCAGGTCGTATCCCACTTTGTCAGCTCTTTCCATCTTTTCGGGATCATCAGCGCGCCCCGCGAAGACGTACTTAAGGCTTTCAACCGGTCTCGGACCAGGATACTTCATCACGCCATGGCCGCGTGGCTCGATGAAGAGGACCGGATTACGCCCATCAAGATCAATGATCTCACCGAGCTCGCTGTTTGCAGATGACGTCCGGTATCTGAGATAGCGGTTGTGTGCCATCGTTTCGACGTACTCGACCTTAGCTTCTGACAGCTCAGTTCCCTGCTTACGAGCAACCACAAGACAGCCTTCGAAATCATTCTCGTGCGAGAGTGCAACGTCCTCGGCGAGCCCGCCTGTCGGGTCGTGGCCGAGCCTTTCGAGCCCGATTTGAATCGCCGCGCTCAAAGCCTGCGATGCTGCCAGCCCTCCCTTGTAATCGCGAGGGTGAAAGACGGCGTAGTGAACAAAATAGTGGGTCTTCGTCTCGAGGACGGAATAGTAGATCCAGGCGCGCAAAGGGAAGGACGAATTGTCAAGATTCTTCCAGTTGTTGTCGCCCTTCCAATCCCCATCGAAATCGAAGTTTGTAATGTAGTCGCTGCGCGGCTCTTCGCCGATTCCCTGGTAAAAGATTGGAGCAAACTCAGCGGCGATCTTCCGGTCGAGCTGCGCGCGCGTGGCCGTCGTCACGTCAGAACTCCACGTGATCGCGATCGCCGAAATGATCAAAAATAGAGCGCGCATCCTCAATCAATTTATTCGACTATGAGGGTTCAGTGGAGTTCAAGCTTAGCAGCCTTAGGCCGGAATGTGATGGCAACCTCGACTCCAGATTCGCCTGAAGGCAAGACTAAAGTTGCTCCGAACCTTGCTCCACTTGCGCATTGCGAAAGTCCCAATATACTACTCGGCGCTTGAGACCTAAGACTTCGATAAGGAGGTGTCATGTCATATCAACTCGAAGGCCGGCTTCTGGAAGTATGTAGTTGCAATGTTCTCTGTCCCTGCTGGGTAGGCGAAGATCCTGACGGTGGCACGTGCGATGGTCTACTGACCTGGCGTGTCGACAAGGGTAACGTAGATGCCGTCGACGTTTCAGGGCGCACCATCTCCCTGCTGTGTCATATCCCTGGAAACATCCTTCAGGGCAACTGGCGCGTCCGAGTCTATATTGATGACGAAGCGACTCCTCAGCAGAAAGACGCGATGCTGAACGTGTGGACCGGAAAACTCGGCGGCCCGGTTGCTGATCTGGCGAAGCTCGTCGGTGAAGTCATCGCCGTTGAACAAGTGCCGATTACGTTCGAAATCAAAGGTGTTGATGGCTTCGTCAAGATCGGGGATGCGGCTGAAGCGGCACTCAAGCCCTTCCTGGGTGCAACCGGAAAAGAGACTACGATGTATGACACTATCTTCACCACGATTCCCGGTTCGCCCGCTTATGTCGGAAAGGCAGATCATTACAAGGCCAACACGCCGGAAATTAAGGTCAATCTGACGGGGCACAACGCAGTTTCGGGCTCCTTCAAATTTGTTTCCTGACGCCGAGAGTCGCGCGAATGTCGAGTGCAGGCAGCCTCCTGCCACGAATAAACGGCCGAACACTGCTGGTCGCTTCCGTTCTCGCAATTGCAGGCGGGGCGTGGCTTGGTCTGTGGCTGCTCGGCCAACCTTTCCATAGCTCCTTCCACGGTCATCATCATCATCACTCGGGTTCGGCCCAAGACCTTCAGGCCCCCGCAATGCTCCTCTTCGTCGGCGGGTGGACGATGATGACTATGGCGATGATGCTGCCGACGACGCTGCCGTTGTTGATGGTCTTCCGAAAGATCACGAGCGAGAAAGTTGACAAGGCTATTCTCGTGACACTTCTCGCCGGTGGCTACGTTGTCGCGTGGACTGTTTTCGGTCTGCTTGTCTACGTCGCGAAATTAGCCCTTGAAAGCCTCGCCGCGTTGAGTCCGTGGCTGAACGAACACAGCTGGGCTGTCAGCGCGGGCCTGCTGCTGGCAGCCGGAATATTTCAGTTCACGCCGCTCAAGTACCGTTGCCTTGAGAAGTGCCGTTCGCCCGTTGAGCTTTGTGATCAGTCACTGGCGCGGCGAGCGCGAAAGATGGCAGTCATTTCGGCTTGGCTTTGACCACGGAGTCTACTGCATCGGCTGCTGCTGGGCATTGATGCTTCTCATGTTCGCCGTCGGCGCTGGAAGCCTTGTCTGGATGATCGTCCTCGCAGTGGTAATGGGAGTTGAGAAGAACGTTTCGTGGGGCCGCAAGCTGAGTGCACCTCTCGGAATTCTTCTCGTTGCTTCCGGACTTGTGCTCCTTGTCAAAGGGCCCGCGTGACCTGACTGAGCGCGGAGATGGTACGCTCAATCTCTTCGAGAGTATTGTAGACATGAGGACAGAAGCGAACGCCACCCGTTGCTGCACCCGCGATGTTGTGCTTTGAGTACAAGGTTTCATAGATCTTCTGACTGTCCAGGCCCTCGAATGCGACGACGCAGACACCAGCGCTCAGATCGGGTCTCATAGAAGTCCGAAGCTGGGCGCGCGGGATTTTTGCGATACCTTCTTTTAGCGTCGCTGCGAGTTCGAGAATTCGAGCTTCGACACGCGCAGCGCCAATTAATTCTGAAAGTCGACGGTAGTTCCCATCGCCGAGACGGCTCCATCGTCTCGCTGTCCGAGCGTTTCAAACTTGCGCGCGCCACGTGCCGAAGTTTCCACCTTGTTGCCCCATCCCACACCGACCAGGCTTGGCCAGATCTCTGCGATCCGTTCCTGCTTCACGTACAGAAGTCCCGCTTCCTTTGGTCCCATGAACCATTTGTGAGCGCTTGCAGCGTAAGAATCGCATCCCATCTCGTGGAGATTTACCGAAAGCGCTCCGAAGGTCTGTGCGCCATCTACGTGCGTATATATGTTTCGCTCACGTGCAATGCGACAAAGCTCCTTACTCGGCATTCTCACGCCCGTCGTATTTGAAACGTCTGTGAACGCGACGACTTTGGTTCTGGCTGAGATGGCGGATCGAAATATCTTCACCAGATCGTCAACACTCGCGGGAGGGCTCGGAACACTGAAGCGTTTGACAGTGAAGCCAAGACGGGCGCCCCGAACATCCCAGGCAACATTGTTGGTCGGATGGTTCTGATCAAAGACGAGTACTTCGTCCCCGGGTTTGAGATCGAGACCATTAACAATGGTGCCGTTTCCCTCGCTCGTGTTTCTGACGATCGCGATCTCATCTTCCGACGCTCCCACAAAGGCAGCGAGTTTCTTGCGCGCTTCCTCGCGCAGGACATCGAATTTGGCGCGGTTCTGAAAGGAGACATCACTGTCGAGGTCTGCAGTCAGACTAAAGACTTTGTCTCTTACGATGCGCGGCGACGGACACAGGTTCGCAGCGTTCAGCATGATGAACTGAGGCTTGATCGTGAACTGTCCTTTTAATTGCTGCCAGTAAGATTCATTGAGAGTGCCGTTGGCGAGTGCCAATCCTGACGGAATGGCAGAAAGCGCTGTGATACCTCCGGCAACTCCTTTGAGAAAGTTACGTCGATCTGAAGTCATTCTTTTGCCCCTTAATCGAGTCGGCGATTGGAATCGAACCGATGAATATGCATCATCGAGTGACACAGACTAGCAGAACCAAGAGTTTGCGGAAAGCTGAGTCAATCAACTGATCAGCCAAAGCGAGCCGCAGCGAAGTCCGGTAATTATTCACAGGCGCCGGTGAGATATTAGAAACCCTCCTGACACTTTGTTGTCAGGTGGCTATCGCGAAACAAGTGCCGCGATAGGCTCTGGCAACGCCATACCAAAGCACTTAACAACGTGGAAGGAGAATCTTATGGCTACTAACGCAATCTCAGCATTCAAAGATGGCCCCGGGGATGTTCCCACTAACTTGAGTACAATCGGTTCGCTTTCACTTCCGGCCGGCAGGTACGTAATATTCGCGAAGCTCTATTTAGCCCAGGGCAGCGCCGATCCCAAAAAGGTTCAATCGAACCAGGTAACGGCGAGGCTGGAGGCAGGTGATGACTTTGATGTTAGCGTCACAACTGTCCCGATCGCCAGTGACAACCCGTTCCGATCCGGTACTGAAGCGGTATCCCTCAACGTCGTTCATCAGTTTGACAGTGGAGGCGGTGCCGCATCGGTAAAGCTCGACAAGAAACCTGACAACACACCGCACCTCGAGTGGAAGTTTCTCAAAATCACGGCAATTCAAGTCGACACCCTAATAAATAATCCGATGCCATAGGCACGCCCTGACATACAAGGCTAGCTGGCTATCGGAATACTTATCAATTAATGGAATCAGAAACGAGAGATCATCCCATCAAACCTGACATACACACCACGTTGAGGCCGCCTTGCGATAAGGCGGCCTTCATTGGTTCATCGGACTGCCCTGAGTCGCGCTTCCAATGTGCGCCCGCGTTGCGTGTTCCTCCTGGTTGAATTGCGACGCGGGTGATGTCGGTCGTAGATGTGCGTTGGAGTCCACGATGACAGTTGAAGCACCGAAAATGTTCTTCAGTTACGCGCGGGCCGATACAAGATTTGTTTTGGAATTGGCTAATGGCTTACGGTCAGCTGGCGTCAACCTGTGGATCGATCAACTGGATATTCTTCCTGGTGAGCGATGGGATAGCGCTATTCAAAACGCATTAACTGCTGCTCCGTGCCTGCTGGTTGTTTTGTCACCCGAATCCGTAGCCTCTCAGAGTGTCATGGACGAAGTTGCCTTTGCGCTGCAGAGCAACAAGAGAGTCGTGCCGGTACTCTATCAACGCTGTGACATTCCGTTTCGCATTCAACGGCTACAGTACATCGATTTCACGACCTCGTATGACGAGGGATTCAGTCAACTCATACGAGCCCTGAAACCTGTGCAGCCGTCGCTCACGACCGAGGCGCTCTGTCCAGGCTAAACACCAAGACGAATCCGCTCCTGAAGTCACTCGCACTGAACGCGAAACTAGAGTCAGGCTACTGTACCTGCTTGGAGCGGGCTTGCTGGCCGCTGTGATTGGAATCAGCTATTGGGTTTATTCGGGTCGGCGGGCCGGAGAAGCCGAAGAGCACGCCGACAGGAACACGCCTGGGCAGGGCCGGTGACGAATCGCTCACAGTTGGATGGAGTTTACGGGTTCTCAACATCGCCGAAGCTGATGTGTACGCCGAGCGCCACTACCAGGAGAAGAAAACCATTCGGCCTCAGGGGCCAGGCGATGTGCTGATCATAATCGATGCGCGACTGAAGAATATGCTAGGAGAGGCCCAGACTCCCGTCCTTACCGAGAGGCAGCCCGGAAACACTGGCCTGATCGACGATCAGGGCCATTCGTACCAGCCGCTGGATTATGATGCACGACAGGAAAGAGATAAGATCCATGAGCGCCCGTGGTGCCGCCCTTCTGCCAGGCGCAGTCACTGATTTTGCGCTTGTTTTTAGCGTGCCGAAAGGAACAAGGCCAAAATCATTGGTCTTTACAATCAGAGAGTACTTGGAACCTAAGGGGACGGACTTACAGGTGTCACTTGGGAACTAGCTGCGTCTTGGCGTCTAGTCGGCCGCGGCGCACGATCGCGCTCGCGAAGTGCTAAGTGATTGAGAGAGGTAAAAGAGGCGGCGACGAGGGCTGGAGCCTGACCGCTCCCAGGGGTCGCTCCAGCACGCCGCGCGGAGCCTTCAGTCAGTGATCTCGTAGACGTGGACTACCACCGGGCTATTGCCATAGGCGCTGCGCTCGCCGCCGTAGCGCTGGTAGAGATCGACGCCCCGGAAGTCATCGACAAAGAGCCCGTCCTCCGCGACGAGCTCGCGGTCCTCGAAAAGCACCTTGACCCTCGCGCCGGCTCTCAGACCCGGGACGCGAACTTGACACGGGCCAGCTCGCCGGCGAGGGGCGATCCTCGTGGTCGCCGAAGACGGCGTTTCCTTGCCGTCGGCGCTGACCAGCATAGTCTGCGCCCACAAGGCCCGGCCGCCCTCGTGCAGGAAGGCGACGCCGTCCAGCAGCTTGCCGGTTGCCCCGATCTTGTCCAGCGGCACTTCGAGCTTCAGCCACTGCGGCCAGCGGCAGTCCGCCCTAGCGGTTGATTTCGCCGGCAGATAGGCCAGGGCGTACGGCGGCATTGTTGCCCCAGCCGAGGAAGCCGCGGGCGTGTCGATAAAGAGTCATCAGGAACCAGAAGGTTCGCTCGTTATCGCGTCGCATGACATCGAGGTCCCAAGCGCCCCAGGTCGCGGCGTGCGTCCAGCGGCCGTCGGCCTTCACCAGGGCGACGAGATTCTTCGGCGTCGCGTTCGTCGAGCTTCACCCAAGTGACGAGCTTGCTGCCGGCCGGCCATTTCCGCGGATGGATCAGGTTCTGGATGCCGTGCGGGACGAGCGTCTGCGCTCGCGGCTCGCCGGTGGCGTGGTAGCCGTCCGACTCGTCGCGGAAGATGTTGCGGCGGCCGTCTCGCGCGCCCGTCCGTGTCGCTCCGCTCTTCGACCAGCGCCAGTTGCCGAAGCTCATGCCGTGCGTCGTCGCGGCGATGATGTTCGTCTTGCTGCCGTGCTGCCGCCATGTGTTCCAACGGCGGCTCGATAGTCGTCGCCGGCGGCTTCTCCTTCGAGTAGATCGCCGGCTGCAGGTGTCGCAGCTCGGCGTGCAGGCCGCGGAAGGTCGAGGCGTCGCCGGGCCCGTGGGCGACCTGCCAGCCGCGCACGCCGCGCATCAGCTCGACGTAGACGTGATAGCGCCAGCGCTCGTAGGGGACGCTCTCGTACATCTGCGGACGGAGCCAGATGACCTTCGGCTTGCCCTCGACGAGCGGCTGCAGGTCGGTGTGCAGCGGGGGCGGGGTACCAGGGTTCGGTCTCCGGGTCGTAGATGTCGAAGAACGGGACTTTCTCGAACTCCAGCCGTGTCCAGTAGCCGCCGTGGCCGACCATGACCGGCTTGCCGGTCGCCTTGCCGCAGATGCTCGACCTCGGTCTTCACCTCGTCGAGTTGCTCGGCCGTCATCGGAGTGAAGTAGCCGAACGCTTCCTCCGGGCCGCGCGAAACGGCGGCGACCATCGGGGCGTCTTCAGATACGTTCGAGATGCTCCGCCGGGCCAGGGCTTGCCGGGCGTCGGCGGGGCGAGAGAAGACCGTCGAGGCGTAAAGCCCTTCTTCCACATCTCCTCCAGCCGCCGGCGTGCGGGGCTCCCTTCGACGTGGCGCAGGCAGTTGGCGTCCCACAGCGAGCGATCCGCGAGGTTGCCGCCGTGCCGATCGTAGATGCCCCAGGGCTTCAGGTTGGCGAGGTCGTGATACTTGCCCGATTCGGCGGGGCCGTCATAGACGGGATTGTGTCCATAGGTCACACCCCAGGGCATCCACGGCTTGTCGTTGACGAGGAAGTCGCCCTGCTCGTTGATCCTGACGACTGGTGATGCCGGTTGCGGGCCGTCGTGGGCGAGACGGCAGAAGGGCGGCGAGGTCATCGTCCACATGCTCTTGCCGCGGCGGTCGATCGCGTCGCGCGGATGACCCAGTTGCGCTGCGGGTCGTCGAACGGCTGCACCGGCAGGAAGGACACATCGAGATCGGCCAGGAGCAGGTTGCGGAAGTCGTCGCGCAGGCCGTCGGGGATCTTCGCGCGTTGACGCTGAATATCGGCCGGCGTCGCGGGCAGCGTGACCGTCTTCAGCACCTGACGGCCGCTGCGGCGCAGCACGTCGAGCCGCACTTCCTTGAGGAGCCATCTCGGCGGCCGAAGGCCGAGGTTGACGCGGACGAACTGTTTCTGCTCGGGCCGCAGGTAGAGGGCGCCCAGTCCAGGTCCATCGGCACGGTCCAGAGCGCGAACCAGAGCGGCTGGCGGCCAGCGCCGCTTCCCTCTCGTCCAGGAGCGGCAGCTTGCCGCGGTACTCCGTGTACGCTTGGCACGGCTCATTGATCATATAGGGAAGCTGGACATGGCCGGCACTGCGTACAGGATCGCTTCGGTCAACGATCGGCTTCCCGCCCGGTGATTGTATTCCCACTCCAGCGATAGCGCCCGTCCGGCCGGGGCTGACATCTCGGCCGTCAGCACATTTGCCCCAGCAGCCGCTCGCCGAGGTCGAGACGCGACAGATGGGGAGCGGCGCGGTTCGCGGCGCGACCGGCTTCACACCTCCGTGCTTGCAAGCTCCGCCTTTGTCATTCCGGCTCCATAGGCGCACGTCGTCCCACCAGATCGTGCCGCAGACGTTCTGCTGCGGCTGGTGGCCGGTGTCGTCGAGCGTGATAGCCGTTCATGCCCGCGGGCACAGAGCTTTAGGCGCAGCGACTTCAGCGGCGCAGCCGGCCGGAACACCTGACGCACCAGTCGCCAGTCGTCGGTGCCGATCGAGAGCGGGTCCTTGTGGATGAAGTTGAAGCCGTCGAGTCGCTGGCCTTTCTCGTCCTCGGCGTCGATCTGCATCATGCAGAGCTGGTCGGTCTTGACCCAGGCTGGACCTCGATCAGCCGCGGCTCCTTCTGGTTGAGCATGATCGGGTCGCTGACGCACGCAGACTTCGTCGCCGGCCGGCACGATCATCTGCAGGCTGTGCCGGCCGCTGTGCGGCAGGAGTCCGTCGGTGCGGATGAGGCCGCGATTGTCGGAGTTGCTGTTGTGCCAGGTATTGAAGATGTAATAGAGGCCGGGCGGGAAATAGCGGTACTTTTGCGGTTTCGACCAACCCAATGGGCGGTCATTGACCACGCGCTCAAAGTCGCCGTGCGGAAGCAGGTTCTCCGCCGCCGGCCCGGTTTGCCCGGTTTGCCCGGTTTGCCCGGTTTGAATGAGTGCGACCTCCAACAGCTCAACCTCGCCGGCGCCGACTGCTTTGAACTCGATCTCCGCGAAGCACGCCATTGGCAGCATCGCACCTTCCTTTGCCAGCGCCGGATCTTTCTCCGCCTTGGCCAACCATTGCCGCGCCGGCAGCTTTAACTCGACGGTGCGCTCCACATAACTGCCGCCTTCAATCGGCGCCGCAGCCGCCTCGATCCGTTTCGTTGCCTGCGGGTCGTCAACCGGAGAGGACGACGCGAAGCCAGTGCGCATCTCAAATGCACCGTTCGTCAGGTTCTTCGCGGTCAAACGCATTCGGAGCGTCAGGTCGCGTACCAAAGTCAGCGGCCGCCGGCTGCGGGCCGCCATCGCGGCCGGATAGCCCCCGGCGTCGGGCCAGCCTTCCAACTTTTGCGAATCATTGATCGTGATCCAATTGACGGCTTGAGTGGCCTTCGAGCCAGGCTTCAGGACCAGCCGCCGCTCACCTGCAGGCCGGTCGGCGTTGCGCCATTCCCAGTTTCCATGCAGTTGCCACCCATCAGGGTTGTAGTCCCGGCGGTCAAAAACCTCCGTCGTGTAGCTCCAGTGATGGTTCTTCAGCTCGGGAAGCAGCGTCAACCAGTCGTCTTGAAAGTCGGCATTGCGAAGCAAATTGCCATCCCGCAGCAAGTTGCCCTGGCCGAGAGCGGAGGTTGCGGGCATGAAAAGGACCAAGGCTACGACGCGCAGGACGCGAGCCCTAGTGTTTTTAGTCATAGAAGTCATGCCTCGTCAAGTGTTTGGGACCGAGAGGTCGTTAGTTCGAATCCAATCGCCCCAACTTTTAGAATCAACATTTCCCGGACTAGTCGCAGACCAGCAGGCGCGACTAAATACTACTACCTCAGCGATGATGGCAGTGAGAGAAGCAGAGCGTCTGAGGAACGGCAACGAGGGGCAAAAAAGGACACACCGTTAATTGCCTTCTAAACGCGCGAAGTGCTAAGTGATTGAAAAGAAAAGAGGCGGCGATCGGAATCGAACCGATGGATAAAGGTTTTGCAGACCTCTGCCTTACCACTTGGCTACGCCGCCCAGAGTGAGGACAGTTATCGTCACATGAAGTCCTGAACGCGTCAAGCGATTGAAAAAGTCTCACGCGAAGGCGCGAAGAGCGCGAAGAAGAAAAAAAAGAATTAAGTTACGAGCCGTCCTCCTCTTCGCGTTCTTCGCGGCTTCGCGTGAGACATCGATTGATACGAAGCCGCGAAGAACTTACGTCGTTGTGGTTGTTCACAACACGCCTTACGCCCTCACGGAATGTTGCCGCACCGAAGTTGATGAGTAGGCCCAGGTTCAGTTTCATCAGACGAAGATAAGTGAGTACCTGCTTCGTGTGAACCGGTGCAAGTGTTTGAACGGACTTCAGCTCTACTACGACACAACGTTCAACGAGCAAGTCTATTCTCAGGCCATCGTTGAAGTGGAGACCGTGAAAGTCGAACTCGACGGTTACGTGTCGTTCCACTCGTAAGCCGCGCTGCTCCAACATTCGGGCGAGCACAGCTTCATACACTGATTCAAGTAATCCCGGCCCTAACTCTCGATGCAGATGGAAGGCGGCGTCCACTACGATCGCAGAAACTTCTTCCGCGTTCATTTCACTTTAATTCTTCTCTTTTCTTCTTCTTCGCGTCTTCGCGCCTTCGCGTGAGCCTTTCTTCTCTTCGCGTCTCTCACTTCACGCTCGCCGCGCAACGAAACCCGAGTCGCGGACCTTTGTCTGTCGGTCGCACCCAGACTCTCGTCGTCGTCATCGCCAATTCCTTCGGAAAGTCGAAGGCACCGCCGCGCACGATCGGATAGATACCTTCGTAACCCCTCTGGCGAGGCGTGCGCTGATCATTTCCAGGATAGTGATTGAAGTCCGTCGCCGTCCATTCATAGACATTGCCGGCCATATTGAGCACGCCAAATGGTGAGGCGCCTGTCGGATTGGCCGTCACGAGCTGAGTATGACCGAGCCTTGACTCGAGCGTGTTGGCGCGTCGATTCTCCCACTCGTCTCCCCACGGGTACAAAAAGAGTCGTGCTTCAGGTGTTCCTGCGTTTGCGCCTCTTGCCGCATACTCCCATTCCTCCTCGGTTGGAAGTCTTCGGCCGCGCCAGGCGCAATAGTCGACTGCATCCTGAAAATTCACGTGGGTCACAGGAAGATTCTCTGTGTCCGGCGGAGGGTCAAGATTTCTCCAGTTCCCGGGCTGAGCCCGATTCGTCGCGCGTATGAACTCAGCGTATTCCCGATTCGATACTTCGCAGCGCTCCATAAAGAAGGAAGCAACATCTATGGGATGCGAAGGATAGTCATAGATAAAAGGGTTCGGTTTTGCCGCTTGGAATAGTGACTTGCAACGTCTTCTCAGCTTCCGTCACATCGCGCCCCATGCCAAAGCTCCCTCCCTCAATAAACACCATTCCTTCCGGAGGTCGAATCGGAGGAGCAGGCGTGGCGGTCTCGCGGGCCGTGGAAGCCAGCGCTGGAACTGGCGTCGGATCAGTGTTTCGCCATCGCGATCTGATCCAGTCGGTAGCGGGGATTGCTGCGATCGCAAGCACGATCACAGCAGCTACCGCTCCAACCACCCAGAAGTAAGGTCGAGTAGCGGTCGTCGTTGTCTGCGGTTTTTTGCGGCTCGTGGAATCATACGGCTCGGCAATCGGAGTTGTGAGGAAGGGATCTTTCCCGTCGCGACTAGTCCCGCCAGGGGTTGCAAGCGAAGTCCGGCGTCCACGTCCGGGAATAACCTCAGTTCCGGCGAATGGACTTGTGTCGAACCGCTCAATCGCTGCGGACTCAGGGGCATTGATAACAACTGTACGGCGCTCATGTTCGAGGTCGCGAATCGCCTGTTTGAACTCGAGGGCTGACTGGTAACGGTCATCCGGATTCTTTTCAAGAGCGCGCAGAACAAGGTGATCGATGTCTGAATTCAGCGCAGGACGGATTGATGATGGGAGCGGCGGCGGCTCTTCTACATGCTGACGCCTGAGCGAAGTATCACGCGAAACACCCTCCTGCGGCTGAAAGGGTACCTGGCCGGTGAGCATCTCAAAGAGAGTTACTCCCAGGGAATAAACATCCGATCGACCGTCAAGCTCGCTCAATCCAAACTGCTTCGGACTGAGAATCGCTTCCGGCGCCATATATGCGCTTGTTCCGGGCGTCAGGTTGCGCGTTACGGTTCCGCCGTCCTGTCTGACCTTTACGATTCCGAAATCGCTCACCTTTACTGTCGAAACATCGGCAATCAGGAGATTCGCAGGCTTGATATCGCGATGTACGATGCCTACACGATCCTCGCCCTGCCAGCGATACCGGAAATTGTGCGCGTAGCTCATCGCATCCAGAGCCTGAACAAACCATTTGAGTGCCAGCGGTGGATGAATCGGTCCCATCTCGTGGCTGATGACGTCGGCTACGTTTGAGATTCGGCGTCCACGGTGCTGATAGCCGGGAAGGTATTCGAGGATGAGAAAGTATTGGTCTACTTCAGCCGCGAACTGGATGACACTGACAATGTGTGGATGTTTGAGCTGAACCTGGAGGTTGGCTTCGCGTATGAAGAGGTCCTTCATAATCGCGGCTTGCTTCTCAGTCGCGCCGCGCGCGGTGAGGGTCTTGATGGCTACCTGCTGTTTGTATTCGGTAAGAAAGGCGCTCTCGGCAAGGTACACCTTGCCCATCCCCCCTTCTCCGATCTCAGAAACAATCCGGTATCCGCAGACGATTTTGCCAATCAGGTCACTCATCCGCGCAGCTGAAGTTCCTCTCCGCCTTAGCCCTTTTTCTTCTTCTTTTCTTTGTCCTTCCCGCTGTCCTTCTCAGAGGCCTTCCCGGACGCATCGACCTTTACACCAAGAGATTCAGCGCGGGCATAAGCAGCATCTGATTCCTTATTCTTTCCCATTAACCTGTATACGTCGCCGAGCGCTTGGAAAAAGTCCCCTCGCTTCGGATCGAGCTCTATCGCTTTAGCGAATGCAGCTGCCGCCTCAGGATAACGCTTCTGTACAGCATAGACAGTGCCGAGGTTGTGGTAGGCGGCGACGTAATTCGGGTCGATCTTGATTGCCTGGTTGAACTGGTTGATGGCTTCATTGTAGTCACCCGAGCGGGCACGCACAGCGCCGAATGACGAGTGTGAGGTAGGACTGTTGGGCTCGAAAAGAACTGCCTGACTGAGCATGGCAGAGGCCTCACCCAGCCTTCCCGGTCTGCATGTAGAGTGTTCCGAGACTGTGATATGGCAGCGCCCATTTCTTATCGAGCGAGATCGCAGTCTTGTACGCCTTTTCGGCATCCGCCGCGTTTCTCTGAGCGTAATAGATGCCGCCAAGGTTGACGTAGACAAACGGATCGTTCTTCGCCAGCTCAACCGCACGCTGTCCTTCAGCCTGCGCTTTCGGGAAGTCCTTCATATCCGCATAGACCCGGCCGAGAATCGAATGAGCGAGCGCAGAGTTGCCGTCCAGCGCTACCGCTTTCTTCGCAACTGTCAACGCCTCGTCCAGACTCCGATTTCCCTCAGTTGCCACTGCTGTCCTCAGCGCGTGCGCCAGTCCGGCGTGCGCGTCCGACCACTCGGGCTTGAGAGCGATCGCTTTGCGATACGCTTCGATCGCTCGTGGTTTGTTTTCTACAGTTCTCGTACGAATGAGCGCGTTGCCAAAGTTGTTGTAGAGCTCAGCGTCCTTGATTCCTGACTGCTCTGATGACGAGTAGGCTGTGACCGCATCTGAATATCGCCTTAGTTCATACAGTGTATCGCCCAGGCCTCGCTGTGCTTCTGCAAGGTCGGACCTGGCTGACAAAACCTGTCTGAATTCCTTCTCGGCATCCGGATATCGTTTCGCATCGTATAGCGTCTCAGCCAGCCCAAGTCGAGCGTCGAGCGACTCAGGATTCATCGCAAGCGCTTTGCGATAGTCAGCGATGGCTGGATCGTATTGCTGGGCTTTCGCGGCCGCTTCTGCCCGCGCCAGGACTTCAGAAAATGTGCGCAGATGCGGCGGTGACACTACTGTCGGAGGAGGGGAAGTCGCCAGCGGCGGGGACCCCGAACCTGTAACCTTTGGTGGCCCGACTACCGGTCGTGGACCTGGATTGGAGGCCTTTTTGACCGGGCGCTTCGCCTGGACAAGTGGCTCCGGATCGGAATCGATGCCCAGGTGACCTATCTCCTGTGCCGCCACAAAGATTGCTGCAAGAGCTGCCGCCAGAATGCCATTTCCAATTCGACTGAGACTACGCCTTAACATGTCGCTCGGCCTCCTTCGCTGCAGCAACAGATGAGCGCATCATACATTAGGGTTGCTTGAAGCTGAAGTGATGTATCTCACACCTGGGAGCGCGGTCTCCAGACCGGCGCGTGGAGTTTGGAACCTCTTTCGAAGTCCAGTGCCCCGCAACAGCCGCCTTCGGCGCCATCGCAAGCTAAAGCTTGAACTCAAACACCAGCGGCTCACTTCAGGATTCAGCCACATCTGCGCCAATGCTTTCCGGGGATTGATTCGTCGCATAGCGCTTTAGGACCGTGCCGTCGGGTCCGACGAGGAATTTGGTAAAGTTCCATTTGATAGCCTTGGAACCGAGCACCCCTTTCTTCTCCGCCTTGAGGTGTTCGAAGAGAGGGTGCGCGTTGTCTCCGTTTACCTCGACCTTGGCGAAGAGCGGGAAAGTTATGTCGTATTTGGTTGAGCAGAATTGGCGAATCTCTTCCTCATCACCCGGTTCCTGGTGCCCAAACTGGTCGCACGGAAATCCCAGAACTGCAAACCCCTTGTCTTTGTACTGATCGTATAACTCCTGCAGGCCCTTGTACTGAGGGGTGAATCCGCACTTGCTCGCGACATTCACCACCAGCAGCGCCTTGCCCCGATACTCCTCCATCTTCTGACGTTGCCCTTCGATTGTCGTGACTTCGATGTCGTAGATGCTCATGGTACGTTCCTTCGGTTTGTCCCCTAGTGTTGACAACAACTTAGCACGCCTCTATCATTCTCGGTTAAGATATTTCGCTTATGATTGGTGATTTCATAGGACAGGTGGCTTCGAGGATCATAAACGGCCTCGTTCATGCTCTCGCCCGGCTCGATCCGAATCCGAACCTTTTGTCGGTTATCGGGTTGAGTATCAACATCTTTGCGGCCTTGCTCTACGGCTACGGCGAGTTCTTCTGGGCGGGCATCGTCATGATCTTTGCGAATGTCTTTGACATGATGGACGGTCGCGTGGCGCGGCTGACGGGAAGAGTGACGAAGTTCGGGGCATTTCTTGATTCGAGCCTGGACCGGTTGTCGGATATGGTGGTTTTTCTCGGTATCATTATCTTCTACTCGCGTGATACGGAGTTTCACAGCACGCTTTATGCAGCCCTCACAGGTGCAGCGCTCATTGGTTCCGTTATGGTTAGTTATACGAGCGCTCGTGCTGAATCGCTTATCCCGAAGTGTGACGTCGGTTTTCTTCGCCGGCCGGAGCGGGTGGTGCTGCTGATTCTGGGTTCACTCACGGTTTGGCCTGGCTCGCAACACCCATTACTTAACAAGATGCCGGCGACGATCTGGTTGATGGCGGTACTTTCTTACTGGACCTTCGCACACCGCCTCTATCATACTTGGCGTCTTACGCGATTACTCGAAAGTGGAGTTGACTCACAGCAGGCAGAGGCAAAGGGCGAGCCGAGCTTGCGCTTTGGTCACGGTCCTGTTTGAACAACCACTTCGATTTGTGTTCCTACTTTGCCTTGAGAAGAGATTTGACGAAACGATATGACTGTTTGCCCTTGCTGTGGATGTACTAATAAGACAAGAAACGAAACGATCTGCACGACCTGCGGAGCGCATCGAGTTGGCGAGCCTTTGGCTCAGCCTGAAGTCAAGCTGCCGGGCCTTAGCCCTGCTCTGATCGCTCTCGCAGTACCACTGATCGTCATCTTTGCATTCCTGGCCGTGTGGCTGTTCGGCAACGATATGAAGGTCATGCGCGTGATCATGGTCTCGCTTCTGGGCGAGTCAACCAAGTTCACAAGCGACTGGCTGCGAATCGATCCACGTCTACTTTCTTATCGCATCGTGGGCTTTGACGCCTACCGGCTTGCCTTCTACCTTTCGGCGGGGATCATTCCTCTTCTGCTGGTCGGGCTCTGGCTCGCGCGCCGTGCGATGCGGCTCGTAAAGAGCGACGCGCAGAGGTTCGGCGGTTTCAGAATTGCGCAAGCTTCGATGGCAATGTCGCTCGTGCTGTTGTTTGGAATCGGGAGTGCCGCGATTTCATCGATTCCAGACGCGATCGAGCGCGGCCGTGAGCGAAGACTGGCAGCTACGCGCGCAGTAATGTACCAACTCCACGAAGAGGCGCTGAAGCGCTATTATCGAGAGTACGGAACGTATCCACAGGAGCTCCAGGACCTCGGTCGCGTCACACGCGAACCAGTGGCGCAACAGGACTACTGGGAACGCAACCTCACCTACTCACCAGTTTCGGTGATCGCGTCCAAGGGCGGCGCGAGAGGGTTCAGCAACTATCGTCTGGTTTCTGCCGGACCCGACGGTGAGATGGGAACCGACGACGACATCACAATGATTGACGGTGTCATCGTCTCGAATAAGACCGATCTCGATCTTCCGACCGGCTGGTCTACATCTGAGAAACCCCGAGAGTAGCATTGGCAGCCCCCGCAGGCAGAGCCGCAGCTCCTTTCAAACGAATCCTCATTGCCAACCGCGGCGAGATCGCAGTTCGCATCATCCGTGCGTGCCGTGACCTGGGCATTTCACCTGCCACCGTCTACTCGGACGCTGACCGCGCGGCCCTCCACGTACAACTCTCAGATTTCGCAGTGCACATCGGTGAAGCGAACTCAGCATCAAGCTATCTTTCAATAGATCGGATCATCGAAGCAGCCAGGAAAGCGAGCGCTGATGCAATCCATCCTGGTTACGGCTTCCTTGCCGAGAATGCTGCTTTCGCGCGTGCCGTAGTGGACGCCGGCATGGTCTTTGTTGGACCACCTGCAGGATGCATAGAGCTCATGGGCAGCAAGACGAGCGCGCGCGAAGCAGCACTCAAGGCAGGTGTTCCTGTAGTCCCCGGGACAGAGACGACGCTCGAAAATGAAAGCGCAGCGATCGAGACGGCAGCCGAGATCGGTTATCCAGTGATGCTCAAAGCTGCCGCGGGCGGCGGTGGCAAGGGCATGCGGATTGTCCGTACGAACACCGAGATGTCATCCGCATTCTCGATGGCGCAGGCGGAGGCCGCGGCAGCCTTCGGTGATTCTTCGCTCTATATCGAAAAGCTGATCGAACGTCCACGTCATATCGAGATTCAGATCGTCGCTGACAACTTTGGAAACATCATTCATCTGGGCGAGCGCGAATGCTCGGTTCAGCGCCGCCATCAGAAAGTAATCGAAGAGTGCCCCGCTTCATTCAACGACCCGGACCTGCGTCATCGAATGGGCGAAGCCGCTATCGCCATTGCCCGCTCTGCGAATTACGCCAGTCTCGGCACGATCGAGTTTCTGGTTGACGACCGACGGCAGTTCTACTTCCTCGAAATGAACACACGTCTTCAGGTGGAACACCCGGTGACAGAAATGGTGACGGGAATTGATCTCGTGTGTGAGCAAATCCGCATCGCAGCCGGCGCACGTCTGTCCATGAAACAGGAGGATGTGCAGTGGAAGGGTTCAGCTATCGAGTGCAGGATATATGCCGAAGATTCCGGATCGAGGTTTTCTTCCGTCTCCCGGAAAGATCACGCGGCTGCGCGTGGCTTCAGGACCAGGCATCCGCGATGACAGCGGCGTCTATGAAGGCTGGGAAGTTCCAATCTATTACGATCCGATGATTTCCAAGCTGGTCGCCTGGGGGGATTCGCGCAATGCCGCGATTGCGCGGTTGCAAAGAGCTCTCCTGGAGCACCATGTCGGCGGCATCCGGACCACAGTGCCGTTCTTTCAGGACGTGCTCAAGGACGAAGAGTTCCAGAATGGCGACATTGACACGGATTTTATTGCCAGATTTCTCGAAAGAAAGAAGGCAAAGGCGAATAGAAGTGATACGGACGATGCATCAAATTCGACCGGCGTGACTTCAGACCACATCGCCGCAGCATTCGTCGCCGCTGCCGAGTTTATCAAGAAGACCCGGATCGCTGCTTTGCCTTCAGTACCTGACGCTCGCAAATCGAGCCGGTGGAAGCTTGAAGGCCGGATGTCAGGCGTCAGAACAAAGTGAAACTTCATCTCGAAATCGATGGCAACGCGAGCGACGCCGAGTTTTCGCAATCCGGCGAGGGAGCAAGACTCGAATGGAATGGCGTCAGGTATGAAGCCGAGATCAATGAGAACGAACCGGGTCTTTACGTCGTATTGATCGATGGAGGCGTCTACCGTTGCGAGTTTCATCCCCTTCAAGGTGGAGGAGCGGAGATTACCGTCAACGGCCACCGCATTCTGACGCGCGTAAGGGACCTCAAACACCTGCGCGGCGCCGGAACCACATCTTCAGCTGAAAGCGGTAGAGTTGAGTTGAGTTCACCGATGCCTGGAAAACTAGTACGCATTCTCGTCGAAGCCGGCAAGGACGTAAAAGCAGGCGAAGGTGTGATTGTGGTCGAAGCGATGAAGATGCAGAACGAGATTCAATCGCCTCGTGACGGCAAAGTGGTCGAGATCAGATTTGAGGTCGGTCAAACAGTCAACGCAGGCGACGTTCTCGCGGTGATTGAATAACCGTGGGAGCGCCGGCCAGAAGCGCCGGTCCGGCCGGCCAGAGCCGCGAAGCTGCGAGTGTGAAGGCTGTTGAATACTCGCGCGCTTCTGCGTCTTCCTCTGCGCCGGGGTCGGCGTCTTCCGGGCGTGCAGCTCGCTTGATTTCTCCACGTCGCCCGGATAGAGTGACGACCACAACATATCAGTTCTTTAGACTATTCAGCCGCTATATCTAGCTATCGAGGGAGATGCTCAATGAAAACTCTGACCACCACCGTCCTCTTTCTTTTGATGTTCCCGGCTGCGGTATTTGCTCAAACGCAGATCACCAGCGGTGTCATTCAGGGAACCATATCGGATCCTTCCGGGAGCGTTGTACCCGGCGCGACTGTGGAAGCGCGGAATCTCGATACCAACCTGGCGAGGACACTCGTGACTGATGGCGATGGACGTTTCGTCTTTCTGCAGATCCCTTCAGGTCGATACAGCGTGACAGTAACCAAGTCAGGTTATGCAACACTCGTCGCCGAGAATCAGACAGTCACGGTGGGACAGTCATTGACTCTCAACCTCGCGATGAAAATCTCTCAACTCGAAGAGAAGGTGATTATTTCTGCATCACCTTCCATCGACATTTCGAGAACAGAGTCGAGCACAATACTCAACGACACGGCGATCAGCACAACTCCGATCCTCGGAAGGAAATTTGAAGACCTTTTGACTCTCACTCCGGGTGTGAGCATCGTCCAGGGCCCGGACGGCGATGAGATAAATTTTGTGGGTCAGCGCGGCATCTTCAACAATGTGAGTCTTGATGGCGGTGATTACAACAACGGCTTCTTTCGGTGAGCAGGTCGGAGGACAGCGCGCGGCAATCGACATCTCGCTCGAAGCCGTCAAGGAGTTTCAGGTAGTAGCCACGGGCGCGAGCGCCGAGTTCGGACGGACTGCGGGTGGCATCGTCAACGTGATCACGAAGTCAGGAACGAATTCTTTTCGTGGCAGTATCTTTCATTATCAGCGCCACGAGTCGATGACATCGAATACTTCCGATGGAAAACCCCTCACAGACTTTCATCGCGAGCAATTCGGAGGAACACTGGGGGGACCGATCGTCAAAGACAAGATGTTCTATTTTCTCGCGTACGAACAGATCACCGGGAACCTGCAACGGGCAAATCTAAGCGAGCAGGTCGGTGACACACCGTGCCCGATACAGGCGCCGACGATCATCGCGAACGAGGGATTGATCAACGGCAATACCGATTGCCAGCGCCTGGCACTGATCAACTTTTTCAGAACGACACGAAATCAGCAGGAAGGCGCACCAGTCCGCCGGCCGGTGCACAATAACGCTATTCTCGGGAAATGGGACTGGAAGGTTGCGCCGTCGACAGATCTGGCTTTCTCGTACAATTTCAATCGCTCAAACAAGATCAACGAGACATTTGATGTCGCAACATATGGTAACTCGGCAAATGGAATCGAAGGCCCCGCACGCATTCAGGTTGCGAACCTGAATGTCTTCTCGACACTCTCGCCTGCACTACTGAATGAGTTTCACTTCACTTACGCGAGAGAAAACCGGCCGCGATCGGCAGTTCAATCGAATGTTCCGGCCGATACAGCGATGGGGTTCGGGACCTACATTCCGGTTCGGACATCCGTTTTTTCTGGGCCCGACGGTAGATGAGCTTTTCTGGCGCGCTCAGATACGCGACAACATATCGATCGTGAAGGGACGTCACACGATCAAATCGGGTCTTGAATGGATTCACAGCAAGAACGTGCAGGTTTTTCGCGGCTTCTTCGAAGGCAAGTATCTTTTTGACAGCGTTACCGGATTTCTCCGATATGCCTCACCCGCGTCGCAGGGACCCGGCTATGGGCCCAACATCAAGGGGTGTTCGAATGGTACTTATGTTCCCAGGTTTGGTGCATGCCCTGCCGGCACCACAACATCGGGCGGTCCGTTGCTTCTTTACCTTCAGGGTGCCGGGCCTGCAGGGCCGGCCACCGATGCAACGGGATTCTCTGATATCGAGAACGAGGAGCTGGCGGCCTTTGCTCAGGATAAGTGGCAGGTTCGACCTAACTTCACATTGAGTTACGGCCTGAGATGGGAAGCGCAAACCTTTCCGAACCCCGTGATTCCACCTCCTCTGACTGCGTACGGCAAATTCCTGAACGATCCTCGATTTCCGTCGGATGGCTATCTGCGTGACCAGTGGAAGATGTTCCAGCCTCGGGTAGGATTTGCCTGGGACATTTCGAGCAATGGCAGATCGGTTCTGAGGGCGATCATGGGGAATCTATAACGCTCGGCAGAACATGCTGTCGCAGGTAGGATCGATCACCACCAACGGTGTCCAACAGCAGACAATTTTCGTCGACACGCCTGGCATCGCTAGTGGAGCAGTTGCACCCGTCTGGCCGAATGTAATTTCCCCGCCAGTTCTTCCGCCGGGCGAGTTCCCTTTGTTTTCCGGTGTTCGAGTCTTCAGCCGCGACTATGCCAATCCGAGAATCTACACGACAAATGTCGCGTTCGAGCAGCAGATCGTTTCCGATCTGACTTTCTATGTCGACTTTACGCATTCAAAGGGCGTGCACCTGACGCGTTTCCTCAACATCAATCGCAACAATTTCTTTGCACCGCAACTTGGCGAGGTGATGGTAACGAGCAGCGTCGGCAAGGGTCTCTACCGCGGCATAACGGCCGGTCTGCGAAAGCGATTCAGCGGGCACATCCAGTTTGAAGGTAACTACACTTATTCGAAGGATCTCGACGACGATTCAAACGAACGCGATCCGTTTACTGACCGCTCGTTTGACGTCAACAATCTTCAACTTGACTACGCACTCGCCGACCGCGATATCAAGCATAAGGTCAATTTCTTTATGTTCGCTGATCTTCCATGGGGCTTCGAAGGCAACGTGCGGGTTCAGGGGAGATCTGCGCAGCCAATAACGCCGGGAGCGCGAACAGCAAATAATCGAAACATAGATCGCAAGGACAACGAGTTCTTCTCGTTTGACTGGCGAGTGGTCAGACCGTTCGTATGGGGAGACCGTTACAGACTGGTCCCGCTGGTTGAGATGTTCAATACCTTTAACAACAAGAACAACATCAACCCGCTTGTAACTCCGGGCCTCTTCGATTTTTCCGGATTCCTGAGGCTTGGTGTAGGCGACCCACGCCAGCTCCAGTTGGCAATAAGATTCGAGTTCTGAGACGCAGGTACGTTGTACCGCCTTCAGGCGGAATCGTGCTTACCCAGTTCCTCGAAAAACGCGCGGAGCTTCACAGGATCCAGCCTTCCGTCCGTTCGCACTCCGGTGCAGACATCGACTGCGAACGGACGGACTGTGTTCACAGCCTGAGCAACATTCTCCGCCTTCAATCCGCCTGCGAGAAAAACCGGCACATTGACGATATCGCAAATCCGGCGGCTCAAGGTCCAATCATGAGTTCTTCCGGTTCCGCCGAGCTCCTTGACGGCAAGCTTCTGGTTTCCGGAATCGAGAAGAATTGCATCAACAGATTGCTCTACGGATCGCGCATCCTCGATCGCTTCAGGCCCGCTGACGTGAACTACCTGCACCAGCTTTACGCCAGGCATCCGTCTTCGCAGGTCTTCGTACGTGCCAGTTACAAGCCTATCCACAATCTGAATCGTGTTGACTCGAGTGCGGCGCTGCTGTTCAACAATCGCGTCAGTGTCCTGTGCCGAAGTGAGAAGGAATGTCGCAATCGGCGGTGGAACTCGTTGGACAATTTCCGCGATCAGGGCCTCGTCAATCACGCCGGGCCCGCTTGGCATCGATGAGACCAGCCCGAGCGCCGAGGCTCCGTGCTCAATTGCCAGAATGGCTTCTTCGACACTGTTAATGCAGCAGATCTTGACGCGTACTCTAGCGGGAGAGGTCACATCGATTCTTCACGATCGTCAGCGAGCGATTGCTGTGCGAGGTTCCAGATACGAGTGTATTCATCTTTGACGGAGGCATCGAGCTCGTCACCAAGTTCCGCCGGCAGGTTTAACGTTTCGATCAGTTGCTGGATATCTGCCAGATCTCGCAGTTTTCGATGCTCCGCAGTGAGTCCGGATGCGAGCTTCAATTCGATCAACCTCGCAATCTGAATTACGCTTAGGCCATCGATCTCTGTTGCAGCATCTTTCGGGACTGGAAAGAATACAGCCTTGGGTTTTCCATCACCCGGGAATTCGCCCGACGTAATGATCTCGACCGGAACACCCGTCTCAGCATCACGAAAGTGCTTGCGCGCCCCTGGGAATAGTGGAATGTATCCGCGCCCGACAAGTCTTTCACGAAACTTCTCAAGGCCCGAGGGTGTCATGAGCAGGTTACGTCCTGCGTCGGCCGGACAAAACCATGCAGCGCCAGGGCCATCCCGCCAAGGATTGCGTAGTCGATCTCTTCTTCCCGAAGGCTTCCAGCTAATCTGCGGAGTGTTTCGTAGACCTCGCCTCGTGCCATATAGAAATCATCTATACCGCGAAGAACCTGATCGACGGAAGGATTGTGCGACATAGGAAGTACTAATTATATCAGCCCTTGCGAGCCAGGAAGAATGCGCGCTCATCCTTTACGGACAACCCGAGATCTCGGCTCGCGTCGTAAACCAAGGTTCCAGCAAAATCAGCAAGCGCCAGGGCAGCCTTCACTTCTTCAATCGAATAGTACCTCTGTAGCAGTGTGACGTCGTTCCGCTCCCAGCCCGCATCGTCGAGCTTGAATGTAGTTACCTGATATTCCTTGAGACGCTCTCGTGCGTCGTATCGGCTGCGCACGATACAGGCATGATCATCTTCGATAATGTCGAAACCAGCCTCGCGGGCGCCCACTTCAAACTCTTCCTCGGTATTCAGGTCAAACACGAACGAACTGTTAACTGCAAGAACCGAGTGCACTCGCCGAAAGACTTCAGTCAGCTCCGAGAGCGAAAGAATATGATTGAGACTATCAAAAACTGAGACACACGCATCAAAACCTTCCGGAACTACCCCATCATCCAGAGATCGCACGTCGCCGCGAACGAACGATGCTTCGGGCGCGTTCATTCTGGCGAATTCAAGCATACCTTCTGACGCATCAACTCCAGTCACACGATATCCATGCGAGACTAGCTCGGCCGCAAGTTGGCCCGTTCCACAACAAAGATCCAGAATGCGATCCCCAGGAGCAAGCTTCGGGAACAAAACGCGCTTCAGCACGGCAAGTGCCGTACGACAGAACTCGGGTCCCCAATAGCGATTGTAGAACCATGCAAAAGAATCGTAATCAGGAGAGTTTGGTGTCACGCTCTTCAGAAGAAGTACTGAGTGCTGAGTTAGGGGGTTTGAGTTCAAGCTTTAGCTTGTGGTTGCATTCGAGGCTCGTCGAGGTCTCGAATGCAACCCAAGCTAAAGCTTGAACTCAAACCCCCTAACTCAGCACTCTTTTCTCACCTTCCTGACGAAACAAATCCAGCCCAGAAATATGGGTGGCGATACTCGGGTTTGCGAAGTGTCTCCTTCATTGCTTCTTGTAGAGCTTTCGCCTCGTCAACCTTCGACGCCTCCCGACTCCGCAAGGTCGCCAGCAGCGAAGCGGTGCTCGACTGGTCGCTTCGCCAGATGCCGGCTATCGATGAATCACACCCCGCAATCAACAACGTCCACCACAATCCGCTCAGCCCGCGTCCGGCACTAATCGCTTTGGGGACAAGTTCGCTCGATGAGATAAGCAGTCGCTGTGGCGCCGACTGCCACTCAAGCATTTCTCTCAACTGAGTGGTTTCGATCCGCGAAAAGAAAGGGCTCGCATCGTTGATAGTCGATGCGCCGGAATACTCGACCTGCGATCGCGGGACTCCGGCCGGCTTTTTCCGCGCCCTGCCTAGTGCGGTCATTGACGACGTATACGAGATCGAAAACCGTTCGATAAGAAAAGTCGATTCCGATGGCATAAGAGCTGAGAATGGAATGTTCCATGTGATGCCATCCGGAATAATAATCAGCCCGGTCCTGCCTTCGAGATCACGTTCCGCTGGTTTTATCAATATGTCATAAAAGTAGCGAGCGCTCGGTTCCCAGCCATCCCTGCCTTCAGCGATCGTTCGTGCAAAGCCTGTAACACTTTCAATGAGCTCGGCTCGAGTTATACCGAGAGGATACACATTGAGCTTTGGGCGGCTCGCGCGTTCTCGCCCTCGTGACAAAACAAAGAGATATATCTGTTCCTCGGTCTCAACAAACTCGAGGATCACCTTTTCAAATGTCGTCGCGAGCGAACGCAATGAGGCACCGGTGATTGCACCGCCATCGCCCCTGAGTACCTTGATATCGGGCCGTCGCTCATACAGGTCCCGTTCGAACGCTGCCTCAGCCTCGCGCGCGCGAGCCAGTTGCGCATTCAGTTCAGCGAGCCGTTTCGGATTCTGAAGCTTCTTTTCGCCCTCCCTGTAAACACGCGTGGTAAGAGTTGCGATCTGTCTCGAAAGCGACTTCTGTTGTTCAATCTCGTCGGCAGTCATTGTTTTGTTGATTCGCAGACGCTGGCTTTCAAGAATCAACTTGAGCACTCGAAGTTTTGCCCTTCTCAGCGTAGATCAACGCTTCGACACCCTTATTCTGAAGTACAGTCAAATCGACCATCGCGAGATAGGGCGCGAGCTTTGTTTCGAGCATGCGCTGAGGCCGATTGACTGCTGAGGCGGCGGATTGGGACTGGCGCGCTTCAATCGTCGCAATCGCTTCCGTGAATGCGACTCGTGCCATATCCGGCTGTTTCAAACCCACGTGAGCCTTGCCAGCGCGATGACGCGCCATCCAGTACATCTCGAGATCGCCGCAAGCCTTCGAAACCGATGCAGCTCGATCTGCCAGCTCAAGGGAAAGGCGGAACTCGTCTCGCGCGTGGCGAATACCGCTTAATGTGACCAGTGCAGCCGCACTTCCCTGCGCTATCTGGAGTTCGTCAAACAGTTTCAGACTTCGCTCACCTGTCGAAAGGGCTTCATCAAGTTTCTTACCGGCAGAGAGCGCAATGACGACATCCAGCAAAGCCCATCCGATCTCTCCACGGTCCTGCAGAATCTCACGAAGTCTCAGCTCTTCGCGATAATGAGTTTCAGCCGCCGCGAAGTTCCCCAGAAGATAATGCGCACCGCCAACTTTTTGATGCGCCAACGCGGCATCTGCGAACTCAGTCGTTTTGCTCCACACTTCGAGCGCTCCCTCGTATGCCTTGAGCGCCGCGGCATAGTCGCCATAGACGGTATAGATCAACCCGATGCCGGTATGAGCTGCGGCTGCTGCCAGACGATTGGTGCCTGCAGCTGACCGTTCGAGCTCGCGCTGATACGAGATCAATGCCTGGTCAAGATTGCCGAGCAGATAGCTGATGTTGGCAATGTTGTGAAGCGTGTAGACCTCGGCGTCGGGGCGGCCAAGCGCCTCGTAGTGTGCCAGAGCGCGTTGATAGAAGGCGATCGCAGCATCCATTTCGCCCTGGTCGTATTCGATCTCTGCAAGAGTGAGCAAGGCTGGCGCTGACCCTGACCGGTCGCGTATCGTTTCGCGCAACGCGACTGATCGCTCGAGCTCACGTGAGGCCTCGACCAATCGCCCGTCCTCGCGAAGAATGCGAGACCTGCGCTCGAGAGAGTCCGCCATCCCGGACTTGTCCCCGAGCTTTTCACTAAGCGCGAAACTTCGCGCGTACATCTCAAGCGCATCGCTGGTCCGGCCGAGCGCAACCAGTGCGAGGCCCGCGCTCATCGATAATGCTATTTGATCGAATTCGCGGCCGAGCTCTTCCTCGAGACTGAGGCCTTTGCGATATGCGTCGAGCGCGCTTTCAAACTCTTTACGGTAATAGTGTGCGTCCCCGATGCTGCGCCAGGCAGTTGCTTCTTCGGCCTGCATCTTCTTTTCCGAAGCGATTCGCTGAATCAATCGGCTGATTTCAAGGGCTTTTGAGTGGTCAGAGCTGCGTGAACGACGGGTGCTCTCATTCTGAAGCAATACCAGGAGGTCCCGTGTCAGCAGGTCGGGATCCAGACGGAGGAGATCTTCTCGCTCAGTGTCTCCCGAAGCAGCGACCAGCAGACTCGCCAACTCTGCCACAGCCGGAGCTTCACGCTGTATCTTCCAATCTCCGTTTTCTCGTGTCAGATCGAGCGCAAGGGCGAGGCTTGTGATGAAGTTACCTCCACCACGCGTAATCGTGCGACGCGTCGTCACCCAGACACTTCCTTTTTCACGATCCGTCTTGAGTCGCGCTATGCGCGGAGGTGAAAAGCTATAGGTCGAAGTCGCAAAGAGCTGGGCGACAGCTTCGCGACGGGACGGAAGATCAGGAGACGAAGGGCTCCATAGATCAACGTAGGCATTCAGATCGCGATTTGTGAAGGATGCAAAGTAGCGATCGACAAGCTGTTTTATAGCCTGATCATGAGACGCCTGAGAGCTGACGGGCACTACATAAGATGCAAGCGACAGCAGTGCGATGACCAGCCACATAGGTCTACCCATTTTCCATTTTCGATTTTACATTCTTCATTTGTCATTGAAGAGATGATGATCGCAATCTCGGGCAATGACAAATGTAAAATCTAAAATCGGAAATGGATAATGGGTATTTAGATACGTCAGATGAAGAGCGAAAATATGCCGTAGGCAATCGCAGCCATGAGTCCGGCCATGGGTATGGTCATAACCCACGCCCATACGATGCGGCCGGCGACGCCCCACCTTACGGCGGAAAGACGCTTGGTCGATCCAACGCCCACAATGGCGCCCGTGATCGTGTGAGTCGTCGAGACCGGCACTCCGAGCATCGAAGCAGTGATGACGGCAATCGCGCCACCCGTCTCGGCGCAAAAGCCCCCGACCGGCCTGAGCTTTGTCAGTCGAGTACCCATCGTCTTGACGATCCGCCATCCACCTGAGAGCGTACCGAGCGCGATCGCAGCGTGTGCGGAAAGCACAACCCACATTGGCACCTCTGCGGAAGCCGTGTAATAGCCGCCCAGAATCAGGGCCGCCATTATGATTCCCATCGTCTTCTGAGCATCATTGAGCCCGTGAGAAAGGCTGAAGAGAGAGGCAGAAGTGATCTGCATTATCCTGAAGACCCGGTCTACTTTGGATGGTCTGACATTCTTGAAGATCCATCCGATGGATGTCATGAAGAACATGCCAATCAGCATTCCGAGCATCGGCGAGATGACGATGAAAGACAGCGTCCCCGGCCACCCACGCGGCCACTCGGCCCAAAGTAGCGAACCAAATCCCGCCTTGGCAATCGCAGCGCCGGCATAACCTCCGACAAGCGCGTGCGAGGAACTGGTTGGCAATCCGAAATACCAGGTAATGATGTTCCAGAGAATCGCGCCAATCAGGCCCGCCAGAACGACCCATTCATTCACCTGGGCAAGGTCGATCAGCCCCTTTCCTATTGTCGAGGCAACGTGGGTTCCGAAACCAAAAGCGGCTACAAAATTGAAAAATGCTGCAAGCGCTACTGCCTTACCAGGTGTGAGCACGCGCGTCGATACGACTGTCGCGATCGAATTGGCAGCGTCGTGAAAGCCGTTGGTGTAATCGAAGATGAGCGCAACGATGACAATCGCGGTGACAAGCACTAACGTCGATGACATGAAACCCTCAGGCTCTCTTTTGTCGAGGAATATGCTGGAAGTCTCAGATGTTGCTAACTACTCATCAGGCATTCTTGAGAACTATGGTCTCCAGCGTGTTAGATGCGTCTTCGCACTTGTCGATCGTGTCCTCAAGCGCTTCGTAGAGATCTTTCCATTTGATAATCGTGACCGGATCACGCTCTGTCTCGAAAAGGTGTGCGACTGCTTCGTGGTGAACCGAATCCCCTTCGTTCTCCAGACCATGTATCTCGACGCACTTCTGCAGAACTACGTCGGCATGTTTTGCCAGCGCGACGACTGCCTTGCTCGAGCTTGGAAACCATCCTCACAACGACGTCACTCAGCCGCTGCGCATGAGGACTGGACTTCTCAACCCGAAAGAGAACAGTCCGCCGAGCGACGTACTCGATGTAATCCATGACGTCATCGAGTTGACTCGCAAGCTCGTGGATATCCTCGCGGTCAATAGGCGTGATAAACGTCTTGTTCAGGCGCACGACAATGTCGTGAGTAATCTCGTCGCAGGTATGTTCCAGCTGTTTGATTCGGTCAGCGTACTCTCCGTGTCGTTCAAAATCGTTGAAGAGTTTTTGCAGCAACAACGCACCCTCGGAGAGGTGCGCTGCCATGCTATTGAACATGTCAAAGTACTTCTCTTCCCTGGGAAGAAGCCTGAACATAACGAAACTCTCCTTGGTACGATTCAACTGACCGAGGTACCCGGCACCGAGCACGGAGTTGGCAGTATAGCTTGTCTACCGGCTGTCGACAAACATGGGATCCATACTCGCGTTCAAGCAGTTCAGGCCAGATTTAAGGTTGACTTAATGAGGATTTAAGGAAGATTTGAAAGAGAGGAAGGCGGAGCAATGGTGTCTATCAAATCCTCAACGCCGCGACTTGGTTTCAGGCTCCTGGTCCAGAACCCGACGCATTTGACGCGCAACTGCCGCAGGAGTTGAGCTTTCGGCGATAGCTGCCCCCACAATAACTCCGGCCAAAGCTTTTTCCCGAAGCTCTGTCAGCTCATCCACATCAATCCCGCCTGCCAGGTATACCGGCAATTCAATCTCGCCAAGCGCATGCAAGAGCTTCTTCAGGCCCTCCTCGCCGCCGCCGCGCTGTTTTCTGAATCCTCGCCGGTTGATGCAGATTGAATGGACGCCCAATTCCCTCAGATGCAAAGCTCGCTCCGGGATATTGGTCACGCCAAGACTGTCGGCCATGACTGAGCCTTCATATCTGCGCGCCGCGTGGACCACCCGCTCAATCACCTCGTCCGATGCGCATCCGAGGACTGTCACAACATTAGCGCCTGCGGCAAATGCAAGCTCTGCGATCGGCTCTCCCGCGTCAATCACCTTAATGTCCGCAACAATTGCACGGCCACGATACTTGCGACGCAACTCTCTGACTGCGCGGATCCCTTCCCTGATGAGCAACGGTGTTCCGGCTTCGATCAGGTCAACATAGGCGGCCGCGTGTCCCACTACTTCAAGGGCATGCGCAAGGTCCGGCCGGTCGAGAGCAAGTTGAAGCTTCATGAAGTCGAAAAGGATTTCCACAGATTCTGTGGAAATCCTTGTGGAAAAGACACGTTAAATCCGTCTCAAACGGTGCAACACAGCCAGTTATAGCACTTTGCACATTTCAGAGACATCCTTTTTTGGAGTGCGGCGGCTTGGCGCCGCTTTTAGTCTTCGCCGAGCGGATTACTCGGCCGGACGACTAAAGCGACGCCGAGTGCGCCGCACTCCAAATTTCTTAGCTTTCTACTTCCTGTTCTTCACGAATCTGGGATAGTCGCTCGAGGAATGGACCGCGATCGGCTGGAGCTATAAGGACCTGTCTTGGCTTGCTGCCATCCTCAGGACCGACAAGCCCTTCCCGATGCATCATATCGATTATCGAGGCAGCACGCCCATAACCGATACGCAGGCGTCGTTGAAGAACCGAAGTCGAGGCTCGGCCCATCTCGATGACGATCCGCAACGCCTCGTCGTACTTCTCATCCCGGCGCATCAGATCGGACTGCTCGTCACCCTCGAGCTCGCGTTCGCTGAGCTGAATGCGCTCGTCGTATTCGGGATCACCCTGCCCCCGAACGAAATCTGCTATCCGTTTTATCTCCTGTTCATCAACAAAGGCTCCATGAACCCTGATGAGACGCGAGCTACCCGGTGGCAGAAAGAGCATGTCGCCCTGGCCAAGCAGTCCTTCTGCGCCGTTGGTGTCGATGATCACACGCGAATCGACCTTTGACGAAACGCGGAATGAGATGCGCGACGGGAAGTTTGCTTTGATCAGACCTGTGATGACGTCAGTCGATGGACGCTGGGTTGCAAGAACCAGATGGATCCCGACTGCACGCGCCATCTGAGCAAGCCGCGTGATGCTTTCTTCAACATCGCGAGCCGATACCATCATCAGGTCCGCGAGCTCGTCGATGATGATCACCAGAAATGGAAGTGGCTTGGGCAGCTCGGTGCTTTCTTCCGTGAGGCTGCGATCAACCATCGAGCTGACAATCTGGTTGTACTGGTCGATATTGCGAACGCCAAACGCTGCAAGATGCCGGTAGCGGTTTTCCATCTCAGATACCGCCCACTTGAGCGCGTAGCTTGCGCGCTTCGGATCGGTCACTATCGGTGTCAGCAGGTGCGGAATGTCGGCATAAAGCCCAAGTTCAAGACGCTTCGGATCGATGAGTATGAACTTCACTTCATCCGGAGTGGCCTTGTAAATCAGTGACAGCAGCACCGCATTCAGAGCGACAGATTTTCCTGCTCCCGTTGCGCCGGCTATCAGCAGATGCGGCATCTTCGCAAGGTCAGCGACGTAGTTTGTCCCGTCGATAGTCTTACCCAGAGCCAGCGTCAGCTTTGAAGAGGAATCGCGAAACTTCTTCGACTCGATTACCTCGCGTAGCCGGATTACTTCGCGTTGGTGATTCGGGACTTCGATTCCTACTGTAGACTTGCCAGGAATGCGATCGATGCGAATCGATTCTGCTTTCAATCCAAGGCAAAGATCATCGACCAGACTTGTCACCCTGCCGTACTTCACTCCCGGATCGAGTTTGAATTCAAATGTCGTCACGACCGGACCCGGGACTGATCTGCTTGACGACGCCAGCAACATTGAACTCACGGCATTTTTCCGCCAGCTGCTGGGCGCGATCCCTGAGCTCAGTATCGGCGAGCTCCGGCCGCGCGTCAGCCATCGAGAGCATTTCTGTAGTCGGAACCTTGAACTCGTTGCGTACGCGAACTGAAGTCTTGACACTTGCTCTCGAAACAGGTTTCGAGTCACTCTCGAAGTCCTGCGCTCGACGAACAGTAGCACTGGCAAGCATCTCATCAAGCGTCCGCACCCTGGCGTTTCGAGGGTCCAGGGCCTGTTCGTGCTGCGAGACCCGACTGCCACGCAGATCATCAGCCGCGAGTGTGCTTCCGTAAGACTCGCCAGACTCAACGTCGTCTGTTGCGGCTTCGCCTTCACCATTGGCTTCAGATTCCGTCGCTGGCCTTCCGCGCAATCTGCTTAGTCGAAACCTGGACGACACGCGATCGGCCAGTCCAGGGGCAGAAGTGGAAGTGACTTCTGCCGCTTCCTGAAGTTCGCTGCCGGGCACCTCGTTGCGTTTCTGTTCACTGTCGCCATTCTTCGGCACCACAGGCACTTTGACTGCGGGTTTGAAGAGTGTCGCCTGGGCCGGCGCCTTCTCAGCGCTTGTATCAGCTTTATCGTCAGCAACCTGCTTATCTTTTGTTTTCGAACCAAACAGGCCAAGAGTTGTGAACGAAGGTCGTTTTCCAACCTTGGTCTCTTCGTCGATTTCTCGCACTTCTTCTCTAACCGCTATCATCGGCGCCTGACGCGACGCATGGAGGTTCGCTTCGGCCACTTTCGATGAAGCGGTTGACAGGCGAGCGCCTTCTTTACTCTCCTTCGCCCCGATAGCAGCGTCCCACTCCTCTTCGACGTGTTCAGCGGCTTCAGTAAGACGCTCGTTCTCTCGCGCAGCCTGCTTCTTTTGTCTCCAGGCACGAAAACGCTCAGAAAGCACTCGCATCACGCCCGCTTCCCTTTCCTTCGGAGTAAAGCGCATGACGAGGCCCAGAAGTGAAAACGGTGTGGCGAGTATCAACCCGCTGAGAAAGGCAACGGTTAGAACGATGGCCGTGCCACCGGTATTCAGAAATCGAGTGAAACCATAGTTCGGATCGCAGATCATTACATGACCAAGCCACCCGCCAGAGTGAAAGGCACCGGACTGCGGTGTACACGCTTCAGCCAGCGAAAGAAGGCCAGTCAGGGAAAGCCCCAGGAAGCCGAGCCCCAGTGATGCGCGCGCCCGAAAAGCTTGGCCGCGGATCGACGAGACGCCACCAGGCAAGAGCGAACAGACCCAACGGAATCAGTATGGCGGCATAGCCGAGCGCCTGAAACAAAGTGTCGGCAAGCAATGCTCCTACCGGTCCGATCCAGTTTTCAGCTTTGAGTTGAGGACCCGTCGCGTTCCACGAGGGGTCTCGGGAGCTGTAACTCAAGAGAGCCAGCAGAATGACGACGCCGAATCCGAAGATAAGCAGCGCAACCAGCTCGTTCAGAAGTTTGCGGGAACCGCCTGGACTCGAGCTCCCTGCGGTTTTGCGCCGGACGACTTGATCTTTATAGTCTCTGGGCATAAGCGATCAGTCCGTTATCGCCAGAGCACGCTTCGAAAGCAGGTACTCGTTGATGAATGAATCGAGGTCGCCATCAAGCACACCGTCAACATCACCTCTCTCGTGCTTGGTCCTTACGTCTTTGACCAGCCGGTAAGGATGAAGAACGTAGTTTCGTATCTGAGAACCAAATGAGATATCTCGCTTTGCTTCTGCAAGACGGTTGGTTTCGGCGCGTTTCTTTTCAAGCTCGAGCTCATAAAGCCGCGACTTGAGTACTCGCATGGCAACTTCACGGTTCTGATGTTGAGACCGCTGGTTCTGGCACGTCACTACGATGCCTGTCGGAGCGTGAGTGATGCGAACCGCGGAATCAGTAGTATTGATATGTTGGCCGCCTGCGCCTGTTGACCTGTACGTGTCGACCCGAAGGTCTTTGTCCAGGACGTCGATTTCGATATCTTCGTCGATCTCGGGCGTCACGAAGAGTGAGGCAAAACTCGTCTCACGGCTTTGTCCTGAATTGAACGGCGATATGCGGACAAGGCGATGAACTCCGGCCTCACCCGACAACAGCCCGTACGCATAGTCACCTTCGACACGGAATGTAGCCGATTTGATCCCGGCTTCTTCGCCCGGTTGCAGGTCCAGCGTTTCAGTCCTGAAACCTTTGCGCTCTGCCCATCTGAGATACATTCGCAGCAGCATCTGGGCCCAGTCCTGAGCGTCGGTTCCTCCGGCGCCGGCATTGATCGCCACAATAGCGTTGCGGCCGTCGTTTTCGCCCCCGAGGAGCATCTGCGTTTCGCTCTCGTCAACCTGATGCTCGAGTCGCGCGATCGTGTCCTGCAACTCTTTCGCAGAGCCTTCGTCCTCTCCCGCAAATTCAAAGAGCACTTCGATGTCTTCGAGCACTCGCGACTGCTCGAGCGCGGTTGTGATTACGCGCTCCACCCGAGACCGCAGCTGGAGAACTTTTTGAGCTTTCTCCTGATCGCTCCAAAAGTCGGGGGCAGCTGTCTGTTCGCCAAGTTTTTCGAGCTCTTCGCGCTTGGCATCAATGTCAAAGAAACCTCCGCAGTTCAGAAACTCTGTCGCTTCAGGTCGTCATAGCGCTCCCGGAGCTCCTGCGCGGCAGTCGCGTCAAGCATTTTCTTACTCCTTCAGGTTTTTCTTTCGTTTAGACGGGCTAAGTTTACCACAATTTAGAGATAATTGAACAAGGAACTCTTCGTACGGAGTTCAACGCTTTAGGTTGACTCGCTGCTCATATTCACCAAACACAGATCGGAGCCGGTCGGCGATCTCACCGACAGTTACAAATGCTTCCACTGCTGCAATTATGCGGGGAATTAGATTCGCACCGTCGCGCGCCGCAGTCTCAACTGCTGCCAATGCCTGATTTGCCGCGTCAGCGTTGCGCTGGGTGCGAACCTGTTGAACGCGTTCGACTTGTGCGCGCTCAACTTGAGGATCGACCCGCAGCGTCGCAATCGGTGTATCTCCCGCAACCAGAAAACTGTTAACTCCCACTACCTTCTGCTCGCCTGACTCAACTTCGCGTTGATATTCGTAAGCCGCCCGCTCGATCTCGTGCTGGATAAACCCGGCTTCGATCGCACGAAGCGTGCCTCCCATGGCATCGATCCGGGCAATGTATTCATCGGCGAGTTTCTCAATCTCACTTGTCAGGTGCTCTATCGCATACGAGCCTCCAAGCGGATCGGCCGTCGCGGAAACCCCCGACTCGAAGGCGATCACCTGCTGTGTGCGTAACGCAATGCGCGCGGCTTCCGCAGTGGGAAGACTGAGTGCCTCGTCCATAGCATTAGTGTGCAGGCTTTGGGTCCCTCCGAGAACTGCAGCAAGCGCCTGAATCGTTGTCCGCACTATGTTTACTTCCGGCTGCTGCGCCGTAAGGGTCGAGCCTGCGGTCTGAGCGTGAAAACGAAGCATCAACGAGCGCGGATCACGGGCTCCGAATCGATCGCGCATTGTCCTTGCCCAGAGCCTGCGGGCGGCGCGAAACTTTGCCACCTCCTCCAGAAAGTCATTGTGCGCGTTAAAGAAGAATGCAAGCCTTGGCGCGAAACGTGTCAACTTCCAGACCGCAATCGATCGCTGCCTGAACGTATGCGATGCCATTGGCGATGGTGAATGCAACCTCCTGAGCCGCGGTCGATCCGGCTTCGCGAATGTGATAGCCGGAAATCGAAATCGTGTTCCAATTGGGCACTTCGGCTGCGCAGTACTCAAAAATATCGGTTACAAGACGCAGGCTCGGGCGTGGCGGAAAGATGTATGTCCCGCGCGCGATGTACTCTTTGAGAATGTCATTCTGAATCGTGCCGTTCAGATCGCGCTCACGCACTCCCTGCCGGCGCGCGACAGCAATGTAGAGCGCGAGAAGTATCGCCGCCGTCGCGTTGATTGTCATCGAAGTCGAGACCTTATCAAGGCGAATCCCGTCGAAGAGGACCTCCATGTCTCGGAGCGAGTCGATCGCAACGCCTACCTTGCCCACTTCGCCTTCTGCCAGCACATGATCGCTGTCATATCCAATCTGTGTAGGCAGATCGAACGCAACTGAAAGCCCGGTAGTGCCCTGGTCAAGAAGATATTTGTACCGGAGGTTTGACTCTTCGGCCGTGGCATACCCCGCGTACTGCCGCATCGTCCAGAGTCGGCCGCGGTACATCGTCTCGTAGACACCACGGGTATACGGAAACTGCCCTGGTGAGGCAAGATCGCGGCTGTAGTCGATCGGCGCATCTTCTGGAGCGAAGACGTTCCGCATTTCGACGCCCGATGATGTAGTCAGATCCTTCGCCTTCATACGATCGAACTCGCCATTCTAGCATGTCAGGTACCTGCATTTTTCCGGCGATTTTCAGCCGGAATCGTGCATTTGTACTAATCACTATCCCAGTTTCGACCAAACGACGGTGACAAATCAATGATAGTATCCGCTATTTCGGCATTGGCAGATCGCGACGAATCTGTTGCGAGAAATCGGGTGCGTCGCCAGCGGCATGCGCGCGATCATTGATATAACTGCGCCGTTTCAATTCTTCAAATGGAAGACTCGTGTCGAGGCCCCCGAGCTCATAGATGTAATCCGCGCGTGTAACCACTTAGCAGCACCTTCCAGTTGTAATGGAGCCTGTTTGGAAAGGCCCGCGCATGGAGGAAGATATTGGTCGTACAATTGCTCGTCAGCGTGTGATACCACTGCAGGTTCTGCAGCCAGGCGATTGATTGATTCCAGATAGTCCAGAAACATCTTGCGCACGTTCTCGGCCGGAACTCGCGTGCGGTAAAGATAGACCTGCTCCTGCGGATTCCTGAAATCGGTGCGCACGCGGATCACGTCCCTCTCGTCGGCAACCACGTAATAAAGCTCGAACTGTTTGAATATCCCCGTGATGGGCGAATACGACTCTCCCTTCTCCTTTCGCAGTTCTGCTGAGATTGCCAGATAGTCTTTGTCTGCGAAACCAAAACTCACAAATACGTGGGCAATTGCACGGACCCATCCAGTAAACGGTGAGCAGATCTAACGAGTTGAGCTCCCTCAGATCGAATGTCTTATCGTAGTAGCGCACCGTGTAATCAGTTTCCGTCCGATAGTCGAGATATCGAATATCACGAACCGTCACCAGGTCGCCGTCAATCGTCGAAGTCGAAATTCGGGCAACATCGGGCTCCCAGTCTCTCGAGTTCGAAGGCTTTAACGTGTTCCACCAGACGAGCAGGATGCCAAATACAACCAGAAACGCCACTATCGAGACCACGCTCCATATCCGAAGCCGGACGACGAGAGCAATCAGAGCAATCAGCCCAATGATTCCGAATAAGACCGCGAATGTTCGATGTCCGGTGTAGTAGAGTGCCGCGGTGCCCCAGGCCGCTGCAATCAACAGAATCAACCCGCTTCCAACTGTTGCCAGAAATCGAAAGATCGATATCAGATCAATTCTCATAAGCCTCCGGTCGTCTGCAATCCCTGCTATAATGCGCGCGCGCGTGGACGAACAACTCCAGAATCTTGTCAGAAAGCTCGGTGAGTCGATCAACGACTCGATCAACAACTCAGGAGAAGTCGATGCCGCGCTCGAGCGATTGCGCCAGGCCGGTCATGAGGTGCTTCTGGTGCTCGAAGCGACAATAGTCTTCAAGGAAAAGCTGCCTGAAGTGAATGGTGAACCGCTCGCGACTCTGACCTACGAAGACCGTCAGTTTCTTCGCAATCTGAATATCCGGTTCGAATCAGATAGCTAACTCACGCACTCGCTCCTTGCGCCACCGTAGAATCGCCATCACGGTAAGGAAAACAGCAAGACACGACGAGCGCCGCAGCCGCCAGTCCGTTGAGCATTGTAGGATCCAGACCGCGACCTGCTCGTAAGTTCAGGACGACAAGACTTCCAAGCGACCAGAGTGTGATCGTCAGCACAAAAAGCATCGGTATCAGCGTGAATGCGATGCGACGGCGCGCCCGGTACAGCCAGATAGTGATCGAAAGAAGCGTCAATGCCGCGAGCAACTGGTTCGATGCTCCAAAGAGTGTCCAGAATCTGAGGTAGGCACCTTCCTGCGCGATTGAAAGAAAGTAGACCGGAAGCGCTACCGTGAGGAGTGTACCGACGGCAGCTCCTGCCTTCGAGGGCCAGTTGAAAAGTTCCTGCACGATATAACGGCCCAGCCGTGTGCATACATCGAGCGTGTCAAACACGAATGTCGAGAAGGCCATTGCGCCAAAAGTAATCGCAAACTGCAGATTGTCAGTCCCGACGATGAGCGTCATGAACCGCCCGATGCCATTGCCGTAGATCGTTCCAGGTCGCAGTCCTTTGAGGTCATCAGAAGTCACGATCATCACTGTCACGAGCGCTATCAGGGCCACAAAACCTTCGGCAAGCATTGCACCGTAGCCGACGGGGCGCATGTGCGACTCGCGGTCGACCTGCTTTGACGTCGTTCCCGAGCACACCAGACCATGAAATCCTGAGCACGCGCCGCAAGCGATGGTGACAAAGAGAAACGGAAAAAGCGCACCGGTCATTCCACCGGCATCCCACGACTTGAAAGCCGGCTGCTTGATGTCATATCCACCAAAGAATATGCCGAGGATGCCAAGCGCGAGCGCCAGATAGAGAACAAAGCCTCCAAGATAGCCGCGTGGCTGAAGCAAGCGCCCACACCGGGACGAGTGATGCCACGAAACAATACGCAATTATCAGCAAGCCCCATGTTTTGACGTCGAGAAGAATCAGTGTCGATATCTTTGTTCCGAGCCAGGCAAGGGCCAGAGTTGCGGGAACAAAGATGATCGTCAGCAGCCATAACGGAGGCTTGAGGAATCGCTGAACCAGCCCCATGACCACCGCGAGGATCAGATACATGATGCTGGCAGCGGCCACAGCGCCTCCGGGATTGAAGGCTACCTGAGTCCCGGCGAGTTCTTCGGTGACACCTGTAAAGCTGGCGGCCGTGATGTCGGCAAATGCAACGATCACGTAAATGAGCGCGATCCAGATAAACGCCATCATAGCGCGCCCGGCATGAGGTCCGAGCTGCTCACGTGTGATCTCAGCAATCGAGCGTGCTCCGTGTCTGACCGACGCAGTGAGACTGCTGAAATCGTGGACCGCACCAATGAGGACTACACCGAGACTGATCCAGAGCAGACACGGAAGCCAGCCCCAAACCTGGCAGGCAAGAATCGGTCCCGCAATCGGACCCGCGGCGGCTATTGCGGAAAAATGCTGCGCAAACAGGTAGAACTTCGGCGTTGGGACGTAGTCGACTCCATCGCTCTTCTCATGAGCCGGAGTAACGCGTGCATCATCTACAGCAAACTGCCGGGCTACAAACCTCCCGTAATACCGGTATCCAAGAACAAGAAGAGCGAGGAAAGTGATCGCCAGCAGTGGGAGACTCATTCGTGCGTGATACTAGCATAAGAGGGGTCAGGGGTCAGGGGTCGGGGGAGGTTGTATGGAGTTCAAGCTTTAGCTTGCCTTGCTTAAGCGTCTGCGACCAATACAAATGGCAAGCTAAATCTCGAATCTCAATGACAAACCCTGCCGACCCCTGAGCCCCTCTTCCGACGCGGCACGCTAGCTTGCATCCTCCCCATTTCAGGGCTTAATCTGGCTGTTACTGGATTAATCCTTGCCATTTCTTCCGCGGGCAATAACAAAGGACGCATGAAGCTAAAGATCTGTTATCACGGAAACTGTTTTGACGGAGTATCATCGGCCGCCGTCTTCTCGAGGTTCTACAATGAAAAAATAAATCGCGGTTGGGACCATGTTTTTCAACCGATGATGCACCGGGCCGGGGCTTTATTTGACACTGACGTTTTCGATGGCGACGAGAACGCGATCGTTGATTTCAAGTACAGTCCGTCACCTGACCTCACCTGGTGGTTTGATCACCATCGGAGCGCTTTTCTCTCGACTGACGACGAAGCACATTTCCTGCATGACACAGGAGGCAGGAAGTTTCTCGACGCGAGTTACAAGTCCTGTACAAAGTTCATAGCTGACACCGCGGCCAGGAAGTTCGACTTTGACCCGGCTCCAATGCGCGAGCTCATCGAATGGGCGAACATAATCGACGGCGCCCTCTACGAATCGGCATCCGAGGCGGTCGAAATGAAAGCGCCAGCCCTCAAACTTGCTCTCGTGATCGAGTCCGATCGCGATCAACAGCTCATCGAACGGATCATTCGCGATCTAAGGGAGCAATCACCGGAAGAGCTCGTCGGGATCTCCATACGTGGCTGAACGTATTACGCCACTCTACGAGCGGCACCTCGAGACGCTTGAGATAATCCGCAAAGAAGCGCAACTAAAAGGTTGCGTGATTTATTTCGATGTCAGCGGATACGACATGGAAGGCTACAGCAAGTTCATCCCCTACTATCTCTATCCTGACGCCGTCTACAGTGTCTCGGTCAGTCAATCGACATTTCGTTCGAAGGTTTCGGTTGGCTCGAACCCATGGGCGCGAGAACCGCGCAAACATGATCTGGCAGAAATCTGCGAGCGTTATGGGGGTGGAGGGCACGCCGTCGTCGCGGCCATCTCTCTTGCGCCCGATGCGCTCGACGACGCAAGAAGAATCGCAAACGAGATCGTGAACGAATTGAATCAATAGATGCGAAAGAATGCGAAAGTGATGCGAAAGTCGAAGCTAAATTCTGAAATCACTCGCAGACTGCCGGCGCTTCGCGAAATCACGCCGGAATCGCAACTCGAGATTCGTTCGACTCCAGTCGAAATGATGGATCTCGCGCCGCTTGACACATTCGAGTATGAGTTTCCGGGACGCCGCATCGAGATCAGCTTCACATCGGATGAGTTCACTGCGATCTGTCCCTTCTCGGACTTCCCTGACTTCGGGACACTTCATATCCGCTACGTTCCCTATCGGCGGTGTATCGAGCTCAAATCACTCAAGCTCTATATCAACTCATTTCGCGAAGTAAAGATATTTCACGAACATGTAGTCAATCGCATCCTCGAGGACTTCGTCAGTGCGTGCGATCCCACAGAGTTTCATATCGAAGGCGACTTCAATGTTCGCGGAAACATCAAAACTGTGATTCGCGCAAGTTATGCCAGGAGCGGGAACAAAGCGCGGAACCCGAGGCGATAATGAAGCGTAGACAGTAGGGTTGGAGGTGCCGCAATGTTCTGTCCAAATTGCGCGACTCAAGCGACCGAAGGTCAGCGGTTCTGTCGAAGCTGTGGAGCCAACCTCGGCGCGATTCTGGATGCCATAGAAAACAAACGCGGTGCGCTTGATTTCGACAGTCTAAAGAGCGATTTACGCGATCTTGGCGCCAGTCTGCGCGCTGGCTTTGTAGAAGCCAAACACGGATTCAACCAGGGTATCAAGAGGACTCAACGGTTCCAGGGTGCACCAGCAGCTCCGCAGGCACCTCCGGTTAAGGCGACGGTGGAGCGAGCAGTGGAGCAGACAGTCGAGCGGGCCGTCGAACGAGGAGTCGAGCGAGCGGTCGGGTGGGTGACGCCGTCCCCAGAAGCCAAACCCGTGCCGATTCCCGTCAAGCTCAACAGGGTCAGGGGCGGCAGCACTCGAAGGCATAGTCTCGCCGCTGCGACACTTTCGATATTTGGCGGCGGAGCTACTGCCGCAATCCTGTTTCACCTTCTCCGAACGGCTGATGAATCCGGATTCCTCGCGAACATTGAGAGGATCATCAATACTCAACAATCCTGACCTGGGCGGATTGACCGGCCTGGTACCCATCTTCAAGCTGCTTTGGATTATCGGACTTCTTCCGGTCGCAAAGGGTTTTGCACACTTGATCAACGGAATCTTTTTTGCTGCGAAGCCTGAACCGGAAGCAAAGGAAGTGATCCTGACAGTACCTTACTCGGTCAAGGTGAAGGCTGTCTCCGCACCATTCATTCCCGCGCCGTCTGTCAGTTCCCAGCGTTCCTGATCGGGATACAAACGAGCTCCAGGAAGAATCTCAGGTCCAGCCTCCGCTCAGCGTGACTGAAGAAGAAACTATCCGTCTCGGCACAGCCCAAAACCGAACTGAAGGTATATAGCGCCTGGGAGCGCCAAGCTGAAGCCGGGCGCGTGAGGCGGACGTGAAGCATGCGCACGCAGGAGAAATCGTCTTCTGGAGTCCCGCGTGCGTCTGCTTTCTCTGGTTGGTGGTTTGCGATGGCCTGCGCCTCAGCATGCCGGAAAGCCGATATAGACGTCGACAAAGGCCTGATTCGTCGATCCATCGGTGTCGATTGCTTGCAGGTAGAGCCGGACCGTGCGCCCTCCGCAGTTGAAGAGCAGACTATCTGAGGGCTTCCACCACACGTTGAACTGCTGGTTGTCGGGGGCGAGCCCCTGGCTGAGAACGGTCTGCTTGTTTGCCTTTATGTCCCACAACACCCACTTGTAAATGAGCTGGCGCCGTCTTTGCGAATTTCATTTCGGACCTCCTCGCGTTGGCTGGACGCGAAATTGACATCGATCAGGCGACGGCTGAATTGATCGCACGATCAATCTTTTCAATGACCTCCATCGAGGAGATCATCTTCTCAACAGTAAAGTGCAGGGAGGACCGAAACTATCTCAGTGTTTTTTCTCAGGCGGGATAAATTAAAAGTATCGATTTGCTCCAATGGAGGTTAGCGCCATTCGCCCTGAAGCACGAATGCGGCCCAGTAGTATGGAGCGTTCCATCGTTTGTCCTTCATCAAGGCCAATTGCGCCATTCGCAATGCCGCAGACGGCGGCAGGCCTTCGACCAACATGCCTCGGTAGAAGCGCCTCATCAATTCAGCAGTGGCTCTATCCGGCACCTGCCACAAGCTCGCTACCACGCGCGGCGAGCCGGCATACATAAAACCACGCGTCAGGCCGAGCAGCCCTTCGCCCTTCGCTTCTTTTCCGAGAGCCGTCTGGCATCCGCTCAACACAACGAGGTCCGCTCCAAGCTTCAGGTTGTATACCTCATGCGCGCGCAGAAATCCGTCTTGCGGCTGCCCGCGCTCGTCCACCAACGACAACACCAGGCCTGATAACTCCGGGTGCTGATTGTTCAATAACCCATGCGTCGCGAAATGGACGACACGATACTGGGTAAGTCTCTCGCTCATCACAGTCGCGCGGTTTGCTTCAAAATCCAACGCCTTCAGGCCCGTGCCCACGCGCGTTAAGGCGATGATATCTTCTGCTTCGCGCCGCGTAGAACGTAACCGATCGAAGCTTAACAGGCCTACGTCCCGCGCCGATCTTTCCAGGTTAGCGACCGACACATCAGCCGACCGGGGTGAGCGTTCCGTCCCGTCTGACGTTTTCTCGCTGACCACCGGGTTGACCCGGGGATCGTTTCGATCAAAGACCGGATCAGCCAGCACAGCGACTGACCTGGCCGCTGGCTGGCGCCCTCTAAGCTCGCGACGCAGAACTGCCAATGTGGAAGCTGAGGGCAGGATGACGATCTCGTGATCTGCTATCAGCGGTCGTGACCGCTCCCGCTGTTGCTACCGCCTGCAGCGGTCCGAACGGGAGATATTGCAACGCACCTGCGGCTACGATCAGCAACCTTTTTTTTCCCAACTGTTTCGCTGCCGGCGCAAGCAATTTGCGGCTCACATCAGCGGATGCCTTCCTGGCCGCTACGGCGTTGTTCGAGCGGTAAGCGTCGTAGATACGCCGCGCGGCTTCTTCGATCTCGGCGCGTCCGGGCAACTCATAGCTGTCAATTGAGGTTGGGGTCACGGCCCACAGGTAACTGCGATCCTCACCCAGCGAGTACTCAAGAAGCAGTGTCTCGGCGTCGAGCAGCTGTTGTATCTCCAGGAGAGTGAGCGGTTGCGGCTGGGTAAGAGCTGCATAGCGAGGGCTGGTGGCACGAATCCGCGCCTGTATCCCCTGATATTCGGACGTGAGGGCCTGGACCTCTTTATTGATCTCAGCAACTTGTTGCTCGGTGTGTGTACGGCTGAGCAGACGCGTCTGGCGTTCGGCTGTGACATTGAGTTGCTGACGCAGGTTGCGTTCGCGCTCAAGCAGTGCGGGATCGACTCCTTGCCGGATCTCAACGCGCGATTCTGTCAACAGTTCGATCAGGCTGCGAGCACGCGCTCGCTCGCTGGCCTGCAGTGCCGCCACAGCATGCCCTTCGGTGGGGAGTTGCTTATGCAGGCGCATCAGGACGTCTATGTAGAGCGCGTAATAATCCTGGACAGAGGCAAAGTACGCAGTTCGTAGTTCCTGACCAGCAACGTCAGTACGTATGGATTCGACAAGAGAAAGCGCGCCCTCAACGTGTAAACGCGCCTCGCTCAAGCTGCCGACGTCGCTCTCGATACGCGCCAACCGATAAAGGACCTGCGCTTCACGCCGCCTGTCCTTGATCTCGCGACTGATCGCGAGCGCGCTCTCGTAGAAGTCCCGCGCTTTCGCATATTGCTTCAGACTAACATTTACATCACCGAGACCCGCGAGAGACGTCCCTTCCCCATCCTTTTCCTTGATATCTCGCTGAATCGCAAGCGCCTGTTCGTAGTGCTCACGCGCCTTCTCATATTGGCTTAGATGAACGTAGACACTCCCGAGGCAGCTGACTGTCCACGCTTCGCCACGTTTGTCCTTGATCTCGCGTCTGATTGCGAGCGCTTGAACATAATACTCACGTGCTTTCTCGTACTGGCCAAGGTTTGTGGAGGCCATGCCGAGGTTATTCAGTGCTCCTGATTCACCTCGCCTGTCCTTAATTTCGCGCTGGATGACGAGCGCCTGCTCGATATAGTCGCGTGACTTCTCGTACTGGCCAAGGTTCTTGTAGACAACCCCGAGGTTACTGAGCGTCGCACCTTCGTTAAGCTTGTCTCTGACCTCTCGTTGAACAGCCAGCGCCTGCTCGTAATGATCGCGAGCCTTTTCGAACTGGCTAAGATTGACGTACGTGCTCCCAAGACTGGTAAGTGTGACTCCCTCAAATGCCCTGTCTTTGATCTCGCGATGAAGCGAAAGCGCCTGGTCATAGTACTCGAGCGACTTCTCATACTGGCCCAGGTTGAAAGATGCGATCCCAAGGCCACTCAGTGCCGCCCCCTCACCGCGTCTATCCTTGATCTCACGCGCGATGGCGAGGGCCTGCTCGAAGTAATCCCGGGCCTTCTCGTACTGCGACAGATTGTTGTAGATATTGCCCAGGTTATTAAGAGTTACTCCTTCACCTCCTTTGTCCTTGATCTCACGGCGGATAACCAATGCTCGCTCAATGAGAATCGCGCGCTTTCTCGTACTGGCTCAGGTTGCGATAAGCAATTCCAAGGTTGGTGAGCGTTATTACTTCGCCGCTTCGATCCTTGATCTCGCGCTGGATGGCGAGCGCCTGCTCAGAGTAATCAAGCGCCTTCTCAGGACGGCTCAGAGTCCTGCACACAATTGCGAGGTTGGTGAGCGTCATTCCTTCCCATCTTCTCGCGGCGGCCTCTCGCCACTTCGGAAGCGCCTCCTCGTATTTCTTCTCCGCTCGCTCCATCCCTTCTGTACCGCTCTGCTGGGCGCGTTTTCCTTCCGTATACAACTGTTGCGCCGCGATTCGTGCCCGTTCCCGACCAGCCAGCTCCACTGCACTTTGAAGCGTTACCTCATAAAGCCCCTTGCGGGCCTGCGCTGACCTGGCACGCACCTCGAGCACGTAGGCACCCGTGTTGGCAGCCTCCCAAACAAGTTCCTCCCCTCCGAGCGACCCCGGCATGCCGTCTACCTCCATCAACTGCGCGCCGTCAGGCCCACGCAAAGCAACAATGACATCGACACCACGTTGATCGACGACGACATGCAGGTATTGCCCGGCGCTTCGCGCGATTTGGTAGCGATGCGACTGACCGCCCACCAGCTCACGCTCTACCTGAATGCCGGGATTGAGCACGCGAACATCTTGATCGCTTTGGGGGAGCGATTGTGTGTTGCTGAGGCCTTTCGGCTCCGACCCGAGGAACAAACCGACTAAAAGGGTAACTCCGCAAGCTGTGCGCAAACTCCAGCTGCGCGGAGTCAAGGCTTGTAAACACCATGACGTCACCTCCGCTAGAGACGAGGCAACAAGAGTGGGTGAATCAGTGAGGACATTCTACGCCCCGCGATGTGCCTGTCAAGAATGGCCACCTATGACAGGGAAAGCGGATAAAGGTTTCATGTGCCGTCATACGTGTCAGAAGCCCGACCGTAAGGGAGGGCTTGCACGACTAGTTTGTGTCGCGAGCCCTCCCTTAAGGTCGGGCTACTGAAACCGGCCCACGTGCGTAGGGTGTCTCACAGCGGCACGTGCTCGACAATTTCAAGCTCAAAACCTTCAAGGGCATGAAGGCGTGGCGGGTGATTGCTCAGTAATCGCAGCTTGCGCACACCGAGTTCGTGCAGGATCTGCGCGCCGGTGCCGTAATCCCTGACATCTCGCATAGCATCGGCTTTGATGTCGGCGCTCTCGTATCCGTGCAGCTGATCTACAAGACCGACGCCTCTCATTTCCTGTTTAAGGTAGAGAACGACTCCCTTCCCCTCTGTCCTGATCTTTTCGAGCGCCAGCCTCAGTTGAGAACCATGGTCATCAGTCAGACTCCCAAACACATCACTCAGCACCGACTGTGTGTGCACACGAACGAGAACCGGCTCTTCGCTCGAAACTGATCCGAGAATCATCGCCAGATGTACTTCGCGGTTGAGCATGTTCTCAAATGCGACTGCGCGGAATTCACCATAGATGGTCGGAACGAGAGCGTCAGCAACGCGACGAACAAACACCTCAGTTCGCAAACGGTATCTGATGAGGTCAGCAACTGAGATGATTCGAAGCTGGTTTCTGTTTGCGAAAGAGATCAGCTCAGGCAGCCGCGACATCGTTCCGTCTTCATTCATAGACCTCACAGATCACCGCAGCGGGTTCGAGTCCGGCGATGCGCGCCAGATCCACGCTCGCCTCGGTCTGCCCGGGCCGCATCAGCACTCCGCCACGCCGCGCGCGGAGCGGGAAGACGTGACCGGGACGGACGAGGTCCGTTGCCTTCGATTCGGGATTGGCAGCCACGCGAATCGTAGTCGCGCGATCTGCTGCCGATATTCCGGTTGTTACGCCCGTACGCGCTTCGACTGAGACGGTGAATGCAGTTCCAAAGCTCGAGTTATTCTCGCGCTCCGATACCTGGAGCGGAAGGTTCAATTGATCGCAGCGCTCTTCGGAGAGCGGCATGCAGATGAGACCTCTGCCTTCCCGCGCCATGAAAGTTGATGATTTCGGGTGTCACGAGTTCGGCAGCACACGCGAGGTCTCCTTCGTTCTCGCGATCCTCATCATCGACGATGATCACAACACGGCCGGCGCGGAAATCAGCAAGTGCTTCCTCGATCGGTGCAAATGGCATTCTCAATATCCGAGACTCTTCAGCTTCTCGATAGTTAACCCTTCAGTCTCGGACGGTCTCCCTTGTTGAAGCAGCCGTTCGACATACTTCGCAATAATGTCGACTTCGAGATTGACCGCGGACCCTGTTTTCAAAGACGAGAGATTGGTTACGCGCCAGGTATGAGGGATGACTGCAATATCAAAAGTATCTTCTCGGAGCGACGCCACAGTCAGACTGATGCCATCAACGGCAATCGAACCCTTCTCAACGATGTAGCGTCCAAGGTCAGGTCCAAATCGTATAGTGACGACAAAACCTGCCCCCTGATCATCTCCGCGCGCTTCAGCGAACTCGCCCGTGCCGTCCACATGACCCTGAACTATGTGGCCGCCTAATCGCGATGAAGGAGTCAATGGACGTTCAAGGTTCACCGGGTCCTCCTGGCTCAGTGATCCGAGACTCGTGCGGCGCAGCGTTTCAGAGGACACATCTGCAATAAATGACGCGCTTCCACAATCGACAACCGTCAGACAAACGCCGTTTACCGCAATGCTCTGCCCTTGAGCTGCGTCCTCAAGGACTCGCCTGCACGCGATTTCAATCCGTGCGCCCGAATCAGCGCGAGTAATCTCTTTTACTGAGCCAAGTTCTTCGACAATTCCTGTGAACATAGAACCTAAGACCGATAGTCAATCATCAGAAGCCCTCGTACGACGCGCGTCGACAAGCCGCAATGCGTGTTCGATTACTTCATCAATCGAAAGCGCAGACGAGTCGAGATAGACAGCATCTTCGGCGCGAACGAGCGGCGACGTGATGCGCGTCGAGTCGCGGTTGTCTCGCTTTAGTATGTTACTTCGAGTCTGCTCGAGCGTTGACGCGATGCCGCGTGCTCGCTCCTGATCGTGGCGCCGCGAGCTGCGTGAATCGGAGGAAGCATCGAGATAAATCTTAAGGTCGGCATTGGGAAAAACGACGGTGCCAGTGTCTCTTCCTTCGGCAACAACGCCTCCCTCCCGCGCCATCAGGCGCTGCAGTGAAACAAGCGCGCGTCTGACTTCCGGGCAGGTCGAGACCAGTGACGAAGCGTCCGTGATCTCCGGAGCGTCAATCTCGCGGCTGACATCGATTCCATCGATCAGAATCCTTTCGCCTTCACCTTGACCCGCGAATTCAATCACCGATGTGCGCGCCAGATCGCCAAGCCGGTTCTGATCACCGAGATCGATCTTCTCGTGAAGCGCTTTCCACGCGATTGCGCGGTACATGGCACCTGTATTGAGGTAGAGATAGCCCAGGCGTCGAGCGAGTAATCGTGCGAGCGTACTCTTTCCCGCTCCAGCAGGTCCGTCGATTGCAATGATCAGGCGTTTTTCCAAACGATCATCTCAAATGAACGCTGCGAACACTTCGTTGGCGAGAACCTTCCCCTGCCGCGAGATTCGCATTCTGCCGTCTTCCAGTTCAATCAGACCGGCAGCGCTCAGGCGATCAAGCTCACTTTCGTAGCGTTCGAGCACATCGACTCCAAAGTGGGCAAAATGGTCGTCGAGTTTAAGACCACTTTCGAGCCGCAGCTTGAGGAAAATCGCCTCGCTCTGACGGTCTTCATCATCCAGCAAAACAGATTCGTCGACCGGCGACTCGAGCGCTTCGATGCGCGTGCAGTACTCGATCAGATTCCTCGTGTTCGACCATCGTTTCTGTCCATCGTAGCCAGCCGCTGACATGCCAAATGCCCAATAGGGAGCTCCCGTCCAATACTTCAGATTATGCCGCGAGAGCTTTCCGTCGCGCGCCCAGTTGGATATTTCGTAATGCTCGAAGCCACATTCGAGAGCGCGGTCGAGCAGCGCGAAGTACATTTCGGCAGTCAGGTCGTCGTCAATTCGAGCCAACTCACCGCGCTTTATTCGATGCTCGAGAGGCGCGTCCTTGTATAGCTCAAGGAGATAGACCGAGAGATGGTCGGGAGAAAGTGCGAACGCCTCGTCGAGATTGCGCTTCCACGTCTCCATTCGCTGTTCCGGCAAGCCGGCAATCAAATCAATGCTCACGTTGTCGAAACCGGCGGCACGGGCCAGGGCAACCGCCTCGCGCGCTTCGTCCGAGTTGTGCGTCCGCCCGATCATTGCGAGTTCCGCATCGTCGAAGGATTGGACACCGAAGCTCAAACGATTGAACCCAACGTCACGAAGCTGTTTCAGATAGTCTTCCGTCACGGAGCCGGGATTGGCCTCGATCGTCACTTCGCTCTCAGGCTGAACTTCAAGCGTCGACTTCACTGACCGCAGGATTCGATCGAGCTGCGCTACCGAGAGAGTTGTTGGTGTTCCACCGCCGAAATATATCGTGTCGACCTCCCTCATTTGCGCTCGGGAACCTTCGGGTTGCACGTTATGAATCTCATGGATGAGCGCCGAGACGTACCGCTCGGCGAGAGACTCCTCATAGCCACCCGTCGCAAAATTGCAGTAATGGCACCGCGATGCGCAGAAGGGGATGTGAAGATAAACACCGGCGAGCGAGCCCATAAGTATGCGAGTATAGCACGCTCGAAAAGCGCGTCCTTAGCTGTAATTGACAGTGCGGAAGGCCCTTTGCTATCTTCGAAGCGAAGTGCAGATGAAGTGCGCAACAGGGTCATAAAAGCGCGACTGGAAGTGCTGACTGAGCCTAAAAACGGGAAATCTCACGGAAACTCTATGACTAAACAAGCTTCCACTGCAGGTTTGCGGGACGTCGTCGCCGCGCCGAGCAGCATTTGTTTCATCGATGGCGAAAAAGGCATCCTCTCCTACGCGGGTTACAACATCCACGAACTCGCGGAACAATCGACGTTCGAGGAAGTCACCTTCCTGCTCTGGAACGGGAGGCTCCCGCGCCAGAATGAGTTGGACGCGCTCAAGAGAGATCTTGCGGCAAACCGTTCAATCGCAGCCGAGACGCTCGAGATGATCCGCAGATTTCCTCGAGACGCTGTGCCGATGAATGTGCTCCGCACAGCAGTTTCGGCACTGGCATTGTATGACGCGGAAGAGGCCGACACCTCGCTCGAAGCGAGCCGGCGCAAAGCTCTGCGCCTGACTGCGCAGCTTCCTACCGTGGTCGCCGCCATGGATCGCATCCGAAAAGGCCTCGAACCGATCGCACCGCGAAAGGATCTGACGCTTGCCGCGAACTTTCTGTACATGCTCAATGATCGCGAGCCGATGGATGTCGAAGCCCACGCCTTCGACATCGCACTGATTCTGCATGCAGATCACGAGTTCAATGCATCAACCTTCGCTGCTCGCGTTACCGCGGGCACGCTCGCTGACATCTACGCAGCAATCACATCGGCAATCGGTGCTCTCTCCGGACCGCTTCATGGAGGGGCGAATGAACAGGTAATCAAAATGCTTCTCGAGGTTGGGAGCCTCGACAATGCGGACAGATATGTGGCTGATAAGTTTGCTTCGGGTGCAAAGATCATGGGAATCGGCCACGCGGTCTATCGCACAGAAGACCCGCGAGCAACTCACCTGCGGCGCATGTCAGAAGAGATCGGAAAGCGGCAGGGCGATACGCGATGGTTCGACATCTCGCGACGGATCGAAGAGCTGACAATCGGCGAAATGGAGAAGAGGGGTAAAAAGCTTCGCGCCAATGTCGATTTCTATTCGGCTTCGGTCTATTACATGCTCGGTATCGCAACCGACCTCTACACTCCCATTTTTGCCGTCAGCCGGATTTCCGGCTGGACGGCACACGTGCTCGAACAGCTCTCAAACAACAAGCTGATCCGCCCGCGTGCCGAATACACAGGCGAGTCCAATCTTTCCTACGTACCAATTGACCAGAGGAAGTAATGGCTGAGGTCGTCATTTATACAAAGCCAGGGTGTCCGTATTGCGGCAAAGCGATGACGTGGTACACAAGCCAGGGTATCGCCTTCAAAGAGAAGAATGCACAGGATAATCCGCAAGTACCGGCGAGAGATGTTCTCCTTCTCCGACGGTGATCCGACCGTTCCGGTAATTGTGGTCGACGGCAAGTTGAAACAAATCGGATGGGAGGGCCGCGGCTGAACGATCCATTAGAACGGCCGTGCGCCGTTACTGAAAGACGCAAGGAAACACACGGGCAAGGAGCTCAAGGTAGGTTGGGAGGATTTGTCATATTGAGATTTGAGATTTGAGATTTGTCATCTGTCATTGATCAGCTAGAACGACCTTAGATGACAAATGACAAATCTCAAATCTCAAATCTCAAATCCGACCAATCCTCCCGACCTGCCTTGAGCTCCTTGCCCTGATTTCATTCTGATAAATGAATCGTCGCGCACTCATCAGATACGGTCTCCAGTCTGCTTCGCTCGCGTTCCTTGAGCAGTCAGCACAGGCACAGCAATCATCCTCCCTGCCGGGAGCAATCACCGATGTAGCGGGAATCAAGGTCGGTCATTTCACTGAAACGCGCCGGCCAACCGGCTGCACTGTCATCCTTGTGGAAGAGGGTGCAGTTTGTGGCGTGGATGTGCGAGGTGGCGCGCCGGGGACTCGGGAGACTGACCTGCTGCGCGTCGAGATGTCCGCGCCAGTCGTTCATGCGATTCTGCTTTCGGGTGGAAGCACTTTCGGTCTGGATGCCGCAACCGGCGTGATGCGATATCTGGAAGAGCGCGCGATTGGAATCGAAACGCGCGCGATGCGCGTGCCCCTTGTTCCGGCAGCCATTCTCTATGACCTGGCACTTGGTGATCCCAAAATCCGGCCGGACTCAACGTCCGGGTATCGCGCGTGCGAAGCTGCGCGCCCGAATCCTCCAATCGAAGGAAATGCCGGCGCGGGGACAGGGGCGACCGTCGGAAAGGTCTTCGGGATGAACCGTGCGATGAAGGGCGGTATCGGATCAGCTTCGATTCGTCTGCCGGGTGAACCGGTCGTAGGCGCCATAGTCGCCGTTAATGCCGTCGGAGACGTCTTCGATCCGATCGGTGGCAAAATAGTGGCAGGGGTCCGGAGCAAGGATGGCCGAAAGATTGTGGGCTCGTTGTCCGCTATCTATGGCGGCGAGCCGCTGCCTGAAATGCTCGGTGGCAGCGCCACGACGCTGGCTGTAGTGGCAACCGATGCGAGGCTTTCCAAGGCTACATGCGTCGAAAGTGGCTGAGATGGCGCACGATGGTTTGGCGCGGGTGATAAATCCGTTACATACGCCTGCTGATGGAGATACGATCTTTTCACTGGCTACGGGAAAGTCAGGCCGGGAAGGCAACGTGGCTCTGATCGGCGTGTTGGCAGCGGAGGCTTTGTCTCGCGCCGTTCTTCGTGCGATTCGCGCTGCTCGCGGAGTAGCCGGGATACCCTCGGCCGCTGACATCTAAAGAGGAAGACTGTAAAAAAAGGGGTCTCTACGAATCGTAGAGACCCCGTGCATCGTTCCGCCAGAACGAGACAAACTCAAAGCTATTGAAGAACCAGTGTGTATTTCTTGCCGCGCGGGGTAATGGTAGCGATGGCTCGAGACCCGTCGGTATTCTCACGATAAGTCACCTTATCGACATCAGAGGGCGCATCAGCGGTCTGCCGGGTAAAGGTGGCACTGACAACTTTTTTCCCGGCTTTGATCTGTAGCGTGCCTTGATCGGCGTCAGGGTAAGAAATACTGTAGCTGCCCTTTTTTATGACTTCGGTTCCGACTTTTCCATCGAGGTAGAACTCGACCTTATGATCGAGACCCTGAGCCTTAAGGGCAGAGGCAGCGCTTACGACGATTGCGGCGGCAAAGAGAGCAACAAGACTTTTGCGGACAAGATTAAGCAACGATATTTTTGTCATCTAAAACTCCTTCTAATACTCCTTAGAATCCGTGTTAACTGACCAGCCAGTCATGCATGACAGAAAAACTTCTCCAGCGGTCAGTGCAAGACGCCATCCTCGATCAAGTAGTCGAGTACTATCCGCTCGCACCGGCGATGATAATCTTCAAAGGTGCCAGCCGATGAAAAGAACCATTGCAGCATGAATCCGTCAACCAGCGCGCGCATCATCGAGCTCGCATCGTCAAGGTTCACCTTTCTGAAAACTCCCTGCTCGATCCCAAACGCTATGATCTCGCGATCGTGCCCGCAACAGTTCGAATAGAACCTGGCGTTCAGATCATGAAAGCGTTTGTTGCGCGTGCCGATACTCACAAAATCAGTATAGGCAAGGAAGAACTGACGGCTGTCGTGCGCATTCGCAAATACAGTGCTGAGCACGGCTTTGACCTTGTCGACCGGATGATCGGCTGCCGCGATGGCTTCGTGGATTCGATGGTCCATACGCTCGACCAGCCACTCGAGTGCGCCGAGGAAGAGATCTTCCTTGGTCGCAAAATAGTACAGGGTGGAACCTTTGCTGACTCCGGCGCGGGTTGCTATGTCCTGAAGAGTGACGGCCGAGTAGCCTTTTTCAGCAACCTCGAGATAGGTAGCTTTGATAAGTGCTTCGCGTCTTTGATCCTCATACTCCTGAACGAACTGTTTTGCCGCCATCCCGTTTTCCGCGTTCCCCCCTTAAACCATTTTCTTCGTATTTCTTAGCTGTTGACTGACTGTCCGGTCAAAGTCTAGGAAGAAGGGACGGAAATGTCAAGCCCCCCTGGGAGCGCCCACGGCTCCAGCCTGGCGCGCTGCGAGCGTACCCGATAAGGCAAATAACTGTGATATATTACGCTACGGAGAAGGACTGCAATTCAGTAGTTTCATTGATGAAGTCTCGGTTTCTACTTCTTCTGCTCGCAGCAAGCCTGGTCGCTGTCGGTGCCGCGATCGGAGGACGTCTCTACCACGTCCCTTCCCGGACTCCGGCCGGTGACGGGTGGTCCGAGCATCCAACTGTCAGGAGCCTTCGCCAGGCTGTCGATGTCATCGAGGCCCGATACTCCGGGTCACCCAATTCAACCGAACTTATTCGTGGAGCCGTCCTCGGTGCGCTTCATAACCTGGATCCGCATTCCGGGTTCTATGACCGGCGCGAGTTCAACGAGATGCAGGACGAGCAGAGCAGCCGTTTCCACGGAATCGGCGTCACGGTCAATCAACGCAACGGCCGCATATACGTCCTCGGTGTGGGTCGCGGCATGCCAGCCGAGAGGACGGGGCTCCGCTACGGCGACGCTATCGTCGAAGTCGACGGACAGCCGACACGCGGCTGGAGCCAGCAGGATATTCTCAAGCATGTTCGCGGAATGCGGGGAACCCCGGTGCAGCTGACGATCGAGCGGCTCGGTGAACCAAAACCGCTCAGCGTGCGTATCGTTCGCGACGAGGTGCCATTCCCTTCCGTCCGTAATCATTTCATGCTGAAACCGGGAATCGGCTACATCGGCCTTACCGGCGGCTTCAATCAGACTTCTGCCGAGGAAGTGCGCGACGCACTGGACGAACTAAAGCCGAAGGGACTCTCCTCACTCGTTCTCGATCTTCGCAGAAACCCGGGGGGCGTGTTTCGCCAGGCTGTTGAAGTGGCGGAAGTATTCCTTCCTCGCGACGAAGGAATCGTCACCGTAAGGAGCCGGCAGGGCCAGGCGAACCAGCAGATCTATTACTCCGAAAATCGCGAACCCGAAACCATGCCCCTGGTAGTGCTCATCGACGGAGAGAGCGCGTCGGCATCAGAAATCGTGGCTGGCGCGATACAGGATCGCGACCGCGGACTGATCGTTGGCGAGGCGAGTTTTGGAAAGGGCCTCGTACAGACCGTATTCCGCCTTCCGGGAGGAACCGGATTGGTGTTGACCACCGCCAAGTACTTTACGCCGAGCGGACGCTCGATCCAGCGTGCGTACGCAGGTGTCGGATACTACGATTATTACTTTGCGCGATTTGCCGAGGGTAATCATAAGCGAACTGACAAGGCTGCGGCCGCCGCTGTCTACACGCCGACAGGCAGGCCGCTTTCGAGTGGCGGAGGGATCGAGCCGGACATTCGAGTCACTGTTTCGGCCGACATGATAAAGCTTCGAGATGGATGCTTTGAATTCGCGCGAAGACTGGCAGCAGGGCTTGTGCCTGGATTCGAAAACTATAAGGTAGACGGAACCGAATACGACTACGAGCTTCGAGGCATTGAGTTTCCGATTACAGATTCAATCTTCGCCGCATTGCGAAGCTATCTGCGCGAGCATCCCGCGTTGAGGATTACGGATACAGAGCTGACCGCAAACCAGGAATACGCGCGGCGCCGCCTGCGCGCCGAGTTGATAACAGCAGCTTATGGAGTTCGCGTGGCAGAACAGTTCCTGATGGAAAGCGATCCGCAGGCAGTTAAGGCTATTGAAGCCATGCCGCGAGCAAAACATCTTTCGGACCTTGCTCGAGTCTACAAGCCAGGAGCTCCGAACCGACCGGCCGCAAAGACCAGCCCGCAGCCGACGATGCGTTAAGAAGGGGGTCAGGGGTCAGGGGTCGGGGGTCAGGGGTCGTATGTGAGATTTGAGATTTGAGCATTTGGATCTCTCATTGATCGAGCAAATCCTATCGACAAATGACAAGTCTAAAATCTCAAATCTCAAATGACAAATCCCGACCTGACCCCGACCCCTGACCCCTGACCCCCGACCCCTTCGTTCCCTTGCCTTGACGCGCATTCCGGAAAACAGCATTATTGTCCGACTCTCGCACCCGCGAGCGTATCAGTGCACGGCAAGCGCGTTAGCTGATGGACTTCTTACTAAACGCGATTTACCAGATTCAGGAACTCGCATTGCTTGCCTGGCGCACGCTGCGCAGCCTCTTCCGCCCGCCCCTCTATACTCGTGAAATCATTCAGCAAATGGATGTCATCGGTGTCGGAAGTCTGACAATCATAGTCCTCACGGGTTTTTTTACGGGCGGTGTTCTGGCACTCAATTCGGCGAACACGCTGCAGCGGTTCGGGGTGCAAAGCGTCACCGGCCAACTGGTGGCAACAGGTCTCATCCGGGAGCTCGGTCCGGTATTAACGTGTCTCATGCTTGCGGGACGTGTTGGGAGTGGAATAGCCGCTGAGCTCGGATCAATGATCGTCAGCGAACAGATCGATGCCATGCGCGCGCTCGGTACTGATCCGATCAAGAAGCTGGTAGCGCCTCGCATCGTCGCATTGACGACAATGGCCCCGATTCTGACCATCATCTGCGACATGGTCGGAATGCTTGGCGGGCTGCTCGTCGCCACGTCGCTGCTTCATCAATCGTCTACGGTGTATATTTCATCGTCGCAGCAAGCGGTATATTTCAATGAAGTCCTCGGCGGTCTCATCAAGCCGACAGTCTTCGGGTTCATCATTGCGATCATCGGTTGCTACATGGGTTTGAGCACGCGAGGCGGTACCGTAGGTGTCGGCCGGTCGACGACGCGATCGGTAGTCGTCGCCTCAATTCTGGTAATTTCCGTAGACTTCCTGTTGAGCAAGCTTATCCTTGCACTCTTGCTTGACTGGTAACCTCTTTCGTTTTCATGAGCAATCTTGCAATTGAGTTTCGCGACGTATCCCTTGCCTTCGACGACCGGGTGATCCTCGACAAAGTCAGCTTCGCAGTGCGATACGGCGAGGCCAAGATCGTCATGGGAGGTTCGGGAACCGGTAAGTCGACGCTTCTGCGTCTTGCTCTTGGGCTGCTGAAACCGGATGAAGGACAGATTCTGATAGACGGAGAGGATATTACTTCGTATACGGAAGAGCAGATGATGCCGGTCCGGGGCAAGCTGGGTATGGTGTTCCAGGAGGGGGCGCTTTTCGACAGTCTCTCAGTCTATGATAACGTTGCCTTCAGGTTGCGCGAGCAGCAATGGAAGGAGCCTGAGATCGAGCCCGTTGTCATGCGGATGCTACGCTTTGTGGACCTGGAAGACGACGCCGACAAGATGCCGAACGAACTTTCGGGTGGCATGCGCCGTCGCGTAGGAATTGCGCGTGCTCTTGCGGGGAGTCCAAAAATCATTCTTTATGATGAACCGACGGCCGGTCTGGATCCGATCACGGCACGCACGATCTGCGAGCTTGTTCTCAAACTTCGTGATCTTGAAGAGGTGTCATCGATATTTGTTACACATCGTCTCCAGGATGTCGACATACTCTCGAAGGAGTACGTCATGCGAGATGATCGGGGCAACGTAGTTCTGGCACGCGAAGGCGACTCACTTTGCCTGATTAATACAAAGTTCCTGATGCTCAAAGACGGGAATATCATTTTTACTGGAACGGATGAGGAGCTTTATCAGACTGACGACCCCTACATACAGAAGTTCCTCGCCTGATCGAATGTTCTGAGACGAGAAGCGGGAGGCGCTGAAGCATCTATGGTGCAGAAGAAGCAGTTATCATTCTCAGGATTGCGGGTTGGCCTCCTTGTGCTGGCAAGCATAATCATTCTGATCATGGTGATCTTTGCAGTCAGCGGAGATATTCGCTTCCATTTGTCAGCCGAAAAACGATCGTCAAGACTTACATGGCGAGAGTTGACGGACTCAGAAAAGGTGCCGAGGTGCGGCTTTCGGGCAAACAGATCGGCAGCGTCAAGGACATCAACTTTTCAAGTCAGATTCCATCTGCCACGGATCAGGCAAACAATCTTGAAGTCGTCATGGAAATCAGCGGTTCACTTGATGGCCGGCCGGCAATCGAGCGAATCCGCACTGACTCGCTCGCGATCCTCAAGGCTGCGGGAGTTCTCGGCGACAATGTAATCGATATCACGCCTGGCACGACCGGAGGCGAACCGATTCAGAACTACGGCATTATCAAGAGCGCATCTCAGAAGAGCGTCGGAGACATTCTGAATACAGCGCAGACTGCAGTCGCCAACTTGAATGACATTTCTGACGACATCAAGGACATGACAGGAAGGATTCGCGCAGGTGAGGGAACAGTAGGAAAATTCCTCAATGATGACGAGTTTTTCGTGAATCTGAACCAAACGGCGCTCCAGGCAGAGAAGCTGCTTGCCGACATCAGGTCAGGACAGGGAACAGCGGGTAAAATCGTGAGTGATCCGACGCTCTACAATCAGATCAACGATACCGTAACTCAGTTGCGTCGCGTGGTTGATAACGTCAACGAACAGATTCTCGCGGGCCGCGGAACGATCGGCAAGCTGATCCAGGACGAAGAGATCTACAATCGAGCGAATTCGCTGGTGACAAAACTGGACGAAACCTCAGCGCGCGTCGAGCGGACGATGGCCAAGATTGAACGCGGTGAAGGGAATCTCGGAAAGCTCATCAACGACGAGAAGCTCTATCAGGATACGCGAACTACGATCGAGAATCTGAGAGCAATCATGGCGCGACTCGATCGCGGTGAAGGCACTGCAGGACTGCTGCTGAAAGATGAGCGGCTGTATCAAAACATGAACACGCTTTCAGCCGAACTTACAAGACTCCTCTACGATTTCCGTCAGAATCCCACGAAAGTACCTTTCAGTCAAAGTATCGCTCTTCTAAGAAGGGGTCAGAGGTCAGGGGCCAGTGGTCAGATGGCGCGAAGGCTCGAAGACAGTTGTAGTTAATGTGTGTCCTCTGTTCTTTACCATGCAATCTCAATCTGCATACTTGACTCCGACCCTCGGCCCCTGACCCCTGTCCCTGCCCTCTATTCCATCGGAAAGCCCGCTTCTCTCCATGCGCGGATTCCACCTGCCATCGAAAGGACGTTGCTGTAGCCCATTTTCTGCAGATTGTCTGCGGCAAGAGCTGAGCGATAGCCGCCTCCGCAATAGAGCACGATTGGGGCATCGCGATCTGGAACCAGTCCTTCAATGTCCCTTTCGAGAATGCCGCGACCGAGATGGACGGCACCCTGAGCATGGTCTTTTTCCCACTCGTGATCTTCGCGGACATCTATGAAGTGGAGATCTTCACCTGCCTCCAGCCGGCCTTTGACCTCATCGATAGAGATTTCCTGTATTCGAGAACGTGCTTCAGAGCAAATCGATTCAAAGGCTTCAGAATGTTTCATACTGGGATTATACTAGAAAGATGATCTGTCAGATTGTGACAGAATCTTGTGAATAGGGGGTTTGATGTCCAAACGAAGTGCAAACAGCAGCCTGATCGAGGAGTTGAACCGCGCACTCTCACTCGAGTATGCGGCGACCGTGCAGTACCTGCAGCAGAGTTTCCTGGTGACCGGAAAGGAGCGGCAGGTGTTTGAGGGTTTCTTCTCGGGTCAGAGTTCCGAAGCGCACCGGCACGCATCGGACCTGGGAAATCGCATCGTAGCGTTGGGCGGAATTCCGACGGTTGAACCAGCGCTGATTCGTCAGGCGACGAAGCTCGACGAGATGCTTCACCAGGATCTGGAGATGGAGCGCGAAGCACTTGCGGCCTACCTCAAAGCCTGGGAAGCGGCTGAAACGAATCTGCCGCTCAAGTTCTGGCTGGAAGGAATTATCCAGACCGAACAGGTTCACATTGAGGAGCTCGAAAAGTTGACTTCTGAGCGTGAAGTGCGCGCTGGCAGCGTTGATCCGGAAGTTCGGCTGAAGGCTGCAAGTTAGGCGAAGCGAATGCAATCAGCCGGCTCGTTCGAGATGCGATGGTTCGCGATTCGACGAACCAGGAGCCTCAGGTTCCAGAGTGCCAGTTGATTTCCGGACAAAAGGAATGATCCTGGATGCGGTATCTCCGACGAGGGCATCATCGAGGCGATTGCGAGTTTCGCTGAGCAGACGCTGAAGACGGGCGATTTTGTCAGGCGCGATCGGTATGGTTTTTTGAATCTGCCAACCCAGGGCATCGCTGAAAGTCGACAGGTGAAGCGCAATTGAGGGCTTGCCGTCACGATCAGTGATTGCGATCTCGAGGCGGGCCCCTTCGGTGCCCGTATCGATCCTGCCGATAATTTCCGATTCGCCCGCCGCCATTGTTAGGTTGCTCCTTAATTGAAAGTGAATTTCAATTTGCTATCGGATTCGGATTATACGCGCTTTCTGAAAGAATTCAACCCCCGTCAACAATCAATTGCATCAATTATCTTCAATTATTAATCAATCCCCCTCTTCCTCATTAAAGGAGTCTTATGGCGGCAATTATCAAGTGCAGTCGGTGCGGACAGAAACTCCCCGGACTCGCTGCACCTCCCTTCGGTGGCCAGCTGGGTAAACAGGTCCACGAAACTATCTGTGAGGGCTGCTGGAAAACCTGGCTGACTGCTCAGACTCAGCTCATCAACCATTACGGTTTGAGCACCATCAACCCGGATCATCAACAATTCCTTATAGAGAATCTCAAGGCCCACCTTTTTGGTACCGGTAAGACAGCGGAGATCGATACCTCGCTTCAGGGCAAGGTGACCCATTGAGACTCTCGAAAAGCTCCGCGTTGACAAGCGACTCCCGGCGCGTTTATCTTCATTGACCGTGCCTTATGACGGTGCATATGACGTATGAAATCACTCAAAGATGTTGATATACCGGGTATCTCGGCCGATGACGATCGCGACATTCAGATCATCGAAGATCTGACTGCGATTCGTCATGACCCGGGAGGACGAACGGGGCTCTGGGGCGAAACCAGGTCACTCCTTCGCGATATCTTCTTCGCGATTCTTATTGCCGTTCTGATCGTGGTCTTCATAGTCCAGCCGGTGCGCGTTGAAGGCCAGAGCATGATGCCAAAGCTTAACGATCAGGATCGCATCTTCGTCAACAAGTTCATTTATCCGTTGCGCGAGTGGCTTGGCGATCGTGAACCGATAAAACGCGGCGACATTGTCGTACTTCTATTCCCTGACGACCCATCGAAATCCTACATCAAGCGTGTCGTCGGCTTGCCAGGCGAGAAGGTTCGAATCGAAAGTGGAAAACTCTACGTCAACAGCATAATGATGAATGAACCCTATCTTGACGCGGATTATCTCTCCTACGATGAAGAGGGTCCGACCGAGATCAAGGCGCATCATTATTTTGTTCTCGGTGATAATCGGCGCAACAGCAGCGACAGCCGGGCATGGGGTTTGGTCCCCGAGAAATACATCTACGGCAAAGCAATCTTTCGATACTATCCATTTCTTCCGTTTGAGCACGTGGGCCTGATCGAGTGAAGAGAGACGCGGGGGCTCCTGTTGCCGTCTGGAGTGTATGGTAGGCGAGCGCGGGGGGCCGAGGCCTTCCGCGCTTTTCGTGTGTAAGCAGGGATAACGATGAGTTCGTATCCACGACAATTTGTTTCCATGTTGTGGCGACCCGGATCTGCGATCCGCGAGATCGCCGGCGATGCCCCATTCGCGTTTGCAGCAGCGACCGCGTGGATCGCGGGAGTCTTCTACCTGCTCGCCGTCGAATCACTGGCTGTCCTCGCGCAGAGCGGTCGGGTGTCTGCGGCGAATCTCCCGGCGAGCGATGCGAGCGCCGGAACGGCGTGGCTCGCCCTTCTTCCAGGCGCACTCTCGCGGTCTCTGATGATCGTGCTTTTTGTATCGCTGGCATATGTTCCGCTGGTGATACTGATCGCTAATCTGTTCGAGCGGCGTGATCGATATTCAATGGTGTTTCGAGACAACTTCGCTTCGACAGCAAGCTGTGCATTGTCCGCGCTCGCCATGTCACTTCTGGTGGCTCTGCTGCCGGCCGTCGTCATCAGCTGGCAGAGTATCCGGCTGGTGCCCAACTCGTTGGTTGGATACTTTATCCTGCTCGCTCTCATGCCGCTGCCAGTTTTTGCCGTCTACATGACCCTCGCGCTGAGGGCAGTCTTTGGTGTTGGGCGGCTGGTCGCAAGTGCAACAACTCTTGTCTCTTTTCTTTCGCTGCTTGCACTTCCCATTGTGATGCAGGTCTTCAGTTTCCTATGCGCGTCGCCTTTTCTGTTGCTGCTTTTGTTTCTGCTTCTCAGGGACCGGATCGGTGGTGTCTTCGATGCGCAGAAAGCACGTCAGGCCTTCAAGCAGAATCTCGAGGCGGCAACCCTTAATCCGGCCGATTCGTCAGCTCATTACAATCTCGGCCTGATCTATCAGCAGCGTGCGGATTGGGACGGGGCGGAAGCATCTTACCGTCGTGCCATTGAAATCGACGAGCACGAAACGGACGCGCACTATCAGCTCGGGAGGATCGCGCGCGAGCGTGGAAGGTGGACTGAAGCCATCGGGCATTTCGAGACTGTCGTGCGTCAGAACCCGGCGCACAGTCAGCACGAGGTCTGGCGCGAGATTGCGCAGACCTACCTCGGGGCGCGACAATGCGAAGACGCACTAAGAATGCTTGATCGGTTCCTTGGCGAGCGGCCATCGGACGCTGAGGGAAGATACTCACGAGGACAGGCCCTGGCCTGTCTTGGTCGAACTGCAGAAGCTGAAGAGGAAATGAGAACCTGCATCGAGTCAGTGCGCACTGCTCCGGCGTACAAGTTCCGAAAGGAACAGCGCTGGTTGCGACTTGCGGAACAGTTCCTGAGAGAGAAGCGAGCTTGAAGCGGGAAGTTAAGGAGAAGGACACGCGAGATATGGCAGCGAGCACGACAGGAGCGATCCTCGCACTCGAAGACGGAAGAGTCTTTCGCGGCCGCAGTTGGGGTGCACCAGGCGAAAGGACCGGCGAGATCGTTTTCAACACCTCGATGACTGGCTATCAGGAGATCCTGACGGACCCGTCCTATGCCGGTCAGATAGTCACCATGACCTATCCTTTGATTGGCAACTACGGTGTCACTGCAGAAGACATCGAATCGCGTCGGCCGTTTGCTGAAGGTCTTGTTGTCCGGGAGTTCTCGGAGATCGCCTCCAACTGGCGCTCGACGTCGAGCCTTGATGAGTATCTCAAACGACATGGAATCGTCGGAATCTCCGAGATCGATACTCGCGCATTAGTGCGTCACATACGTGAGAAGGGCGCCATGCGCGCCTGCATTTCATCGCTGGACAGCGACGAATCGAGCGTCGTTGCGAAGGCACGGAGCGCTCCCGAAATGGTGGGCAGAAACCTTGTTGACGAGGTTACGTGCGGTGATCGCTATGTCTGGTCACCCGAAATCGAATGGCAGGGCTGGGGGAAACCCTTCATCGAAACGCTCAATCCGACAGCTGCAGTTGAGATGACCGACAAGAACAATGAGGTCAAAAAGTTTCATGTCGCAGCTTACGATTTCGGAATCAAGTTTTACATCCTGCGCTATCTTGCTGCACTCAACTGCCGTGTGACTGTGGTTCCGGCACGGACGTCGGCAGAAGATGTGCTCGAATTACAGCCCGATGGAATCTTTCTCTCAAATGGCCCCGGTGATCCGGCTGCAGTTCCGGGCATCGTCGAAGAAGTTAAGAAGCTTGTCGAAGAGGCTCCAGTATTTGGCATCTGTCTCGGACATCAGCTGCTCGGCCGCGCTTTCGGGGGCAAGACCTTCAAACTAAAGTTCGGACATCGCGGCGGCAATCAGCCAGTGAAGAATACAAGGACTGGTCAGATAGAGATAACTTCTCACAATCATGGTTTTGCCGTCGATCCAGCAAGCATAAACGAGACTGACATCGAGCTCACCCATTTCAATCTCAACGACGGAACGCTTGAAGGCCTGCGTCATCGCCACCTTCCTGTATTCTCGGTCCAGTACCACCCTGAGGCGGGGCCCGGTCCCCACGATGCGACCTATCTCTTCGAAGAGTTCATCGCAAACATGCGCACGTATCGGGAGAAGGGATCAGGGGTCAGGGGTCAGGGGTCAGGGATCAGGGGCAAGGATCAGTTAGAGTTCAAGCTTTAGCTTGCTGGTCATCATTCAGATCTGGGAGCGGCAAGCTGAAGCTTGAACTCCAAACTCCATGCATCCCTGACACCCAGCACCCAGCACTCAGCACTCAGCCCTTCTTCTTGCCAGGTAATCTGACAGCTCGCTTGCGAGACGCGGCCAGTTGTATCTTGCTTCAACAATTTCCCTCCCCTTTTCACCAGCCTGTTTTGATCTCGAGTGATCGGCGAGAAAACTGTCAGCGGCTGCGACTGCACCATCGACGTCATCTGCAAAAACCACCCAGCCGTCGCCTATCAACTCCACCTCCCGTGTCCGCGTACTGATGATTGGTTTGCGCAGCGCGGCGTATTCAAAGAGCTTTAGCGGGCAGGCGGCATCAGAGATTGCGTCGCGAGTGAACGGCAGCAGACAGACGTCCATAGCGGACGCCAGATTCATAGCGCTTTCATATGAAAGTGCGCCCGTCAGGTGAACGTTCGACAATTTTCGTTTCGCTGCCTGGTCACGTACCCACTCCCAGCGCCTTCCGCCGCCTACCATGAGAAACGTCACCTGGGGCATGCGTGCAGCCATACCGAAGACAAGATCGAAATCTACCCAGTACTCAAATGCTCCGACAAAGCCGATAGTCGGTCCACGATGATTATTCAGCCACTCGCGCGGATCGGCACGGTCAAGCTCTTCAAGGTCCGCACCATTAGGCAGAAGCAGCACGTCACGTTTGATTCCGTCTTTGAGAATGCTCGAGGCGACGGTGACGGTTTGTGATTCTGCTATGAGGCGGTTCTGCGCGTATCGGGCGAATCTGGTTCCCCCGGTCCCGGAGATGATCGAATGCTCGATCTTCATCATGGCTACGAGGTCATCCGCCAGATCGAAATGGCGATGACATTCCACCGACCTGAGCAGTGCCATCTGCGCCAGATTATATAGAAGCAGAACGTCGATCTTTTCGCGATCGACAAAACGGCTGATCTGTCGGCTTGAAACCAGAGTGAGCAGGCCCTTGTTGAGCCCTTTCGAACTCAGGAGTCTACTATTGAAGAGTGACCGCAAAGCCCGAGGCGTCGAGATTTCACTTACCTCGAGCTCGACAGGGTCGCGCGAGCGCCACGAATCGACATCCTGTGAACTGATGTCACTGAGCGCCATCGGGGGAGCCTTGAGAACATAGACTCGATGCCCAAGGCGACACAGATGAGTGAGAAGCTGATGGTACCGGCTGCGATTAGCGGAGCGCCATCGCGCGAGGTAAGGAAAGAGAATTCGCATCATCAATCGCGCCCGGCGCGCAACCAGCTCCTTCTCCCAGCTTTGCGCCCCCTGGAAAAGATGGCTCCGCCGAGGCTATAAAGCCAGATTCCAGCATAGCGAGGAGCAGAGAGCAAATCCTCGAGATAGCGCCGGCGATCATCGACAACCATCAAGCCGGCGAGGTAGTAGGTCAAATCCATTGCAAGAGCCGCGGCCACAATCAGAACTGCGTTTCTCCAGCCAGACAGTAGCGCCACAATGAGCACGATCACTCGCAGCGCGATGAATGCAGTTTTAGGGCGAAGAAAGAGGAGAGGAAGTAGCATCCAGGTGCCGCGCCGGCCGCGAGCGAGCGATCGGGCAGATCTCGCGCCAGTAGTCCCGCAACACCTGAAGCTGGCCCTGGAACCAACGGGTCCGCTGGCGCGACACTCCTCTGTCCTGTCGAGGCTTCGGATCCAATACGACTGCTTCGGGAACAAGATCGACACGAGCTCGCCGCGACGCGAGGAGCACGTCCAGTTCGAGATCCTCGGCAAGTGTATGAATGCGTGGTGAGAGCTCTGCAAAAACTCCAGCCGCAAGCGCTGAACCCGCGCCGCGGAGAGGGACTGAGAACCCAAGTCGGCTGCGCGCCTCGTCATCGATCTTCTGCATCAGCACTTCCGACCAACCGGCAAGCCGACTCGTAGTGCCGGTGGCCTTGGGCGCCACGAAGCATTGAGCAGCCTGGGCACCGGAGCCCATCGCTCTCCGCACCGCTCGGAGACTTCCTGGTTGTAAGCGACTGTCTGCATCGAGCAGAAGAATGGTCGACCGAGTTTTTCCATTGATCAGCAAAGTTCTTAATCCACCAGTTGATCGCGGCTCCTTTGCCGATCTCGCCGTAGGGCCTTTCGGCTACGTTTGTTCCAGTCATCTTCGCTTCTTTCGCGGTTGCGTCCGAGCACTGATCAGCTATGACCCAGAGAGAGCTGTCCGGCCACTCATCGAGCTGTGTCCGAAGGGATTCCAGCGTCGGACCGATGGTCCCAGCCTCATCCCGAGCCGCGATCAGCACGATGCATCCGCCGATCTCGGAGCCACTATCGAGCGGAACAGCAGGCTTGCGCTTGACGGTCGCTCGGAGTAGAAGCAACAGAAACCGCAGGAGACTGTCGACACAGAGTCGCTACAACTGTAGCCAGGAGGACTGCCTTGAACATTGTGGACTCGAGGAAGCAGCCTGGGGCGCCATCGTTGACAGACTACGACAAGTGTCTTATACATACAATTCCGGAACGACGCAGAAAGTCTGAAGTGGGGTACAATTCATTTCTCACGCGAAGCCGCGAAGAACGCGAAGAGAGAGAGACGCACTGTCACTGAGAGTGACGGCGATTCTTAGATTTCTTCTATTCGCGATTTCTTCGCGGCATTCGCGTGAGAAATTAACCGCATCCCACCGTTCGACACGTCACCTCACACTGACGCGTCTGCGATCGTTCGTAAAAGCCCCGCGTTTATATCCTGAATTCCTGGGAGGCAGTAAACACAATGAGGAACAAATTGGGGACGCAGCGGCGCGTCTCGCTGTGGACGATTATCGCGGGCGTCGTCTGGCTGGTTTTCGCAGCCGTTCGAGTCGAGGCAACGACCGTTGTTGTCCCAACTGATGACGAGATGGTGATTGGTGCGCGCGCGATTGTCAGAGGTGAAGTGCTCGCCATTTCTACTCGTTTCGATTCTCAAAGGGGAGTCGTCTTCAGTTACATCACCATCGATGTCTCAGAAGTCTGGAAGGGTACGATTCCATCGAGGCAGATTGTGCTCAGGCTGCCTGGAGGCGTAGCGGGCGATCTCGGAACGCTCATCTATGGAGTGCCTGAATTCCTGAAGGGCGAGCAGGTTCTGCTCTATCTCGACACCTGGGCCGATGGAAGCTTGAAGGTTCACCACTGGTTCCTGGGGAAATACAAGCTCGAGGGGAATCGTACATCGAGTGAGGTCAACGTCCAGCGCGCAGCGCCCGATGCAGGCGTACTGATACTCGGCCATTCGCCTTCGGGCCCGGTCACGGACCGGATGCAGCTTCAGTCCTATTCTTCAATGATTCGTTCAAGAATCGCGTCTCTGGCTGAGCGATCATCAGTTCACGAAGCGCAGCATTACCAGGACACTCCAATTCGTTCGCGCCCACCGGAGCTCGAAGGCACGCCCGGTACCGGTGAGCCCTTTTATCCCAACTTCACTTTTATCAGCCCATCATATCCACCGAGGTGGTTCGAACCGGACACTTCGCAGCCGGTATCCTTCAGGATATCGACGACACCAGCTGCGGGTCTTGGTCTTCCTGCCGATGCAACTCCGGACCAGCTTATCAGTGACGTCCAATTGGCGATGGGTGCGTGGTCCACTGTGAGTAGCTCAAATCTGCGTGTAACGTCGGGCGGGATTTCTTCAGGTTGCGGGTTTAACAACTCGGATGGAAGCAACATAACATTCAATAACTGCGACGGATATTTCAGCGCATCCGGCGGTTGCTCAGGAATTCTAGCCGCTGGTGGAATAACGCTCTATTACACTGGGATTTCCAAAGTTATCAATGGCACCACATTTTATCGTGTCTTTGAGGGTGACGTACAGTCTTAACCCTTATGCGAACTGTTACTACACAACCCGATGTCGCGTACAAGAGGTATTAACACACGAGATAGGTCACGCGCTCGGGTTGGGTCACTCGGACGACTCTGATGCCACGATGTACGCATATGCTCATTTTGATGACCGCTGCGCATCACTCGCTGCTGACGACGCCAACGCAATCAGGTTCATGTACCCCGGGTCAACTGCGCCACCACCACCACCAACGCCCACTCCGACACCAGCGCCAACCCCCACGCCCATACCGGCTACATTGACTGCAAACCCGAACCCGATTCAGGTTTGCGACGGAACAGGACTTGGAGTGACGACCCTTAGCTGGTCGGCACCGGGTGTCGCGACGGTGCAGGTGCGCGTAGGCTCTCCAGGCGGACCGTTGATGTTCCAGGGTGGATCCAGCGGGAGTGCGTCCACTCTAAAGTGGGTTACAAACGGGTTGGTTTTCCATATCGTAAATGCATCAACCGGAGCCTCTCTAGCACAGACCTCAGTCGCGCTGACAACAAACGGATGCGCCGTACCAACTCCAACTCCAACTCCGGCGCCGACACCGACCCAACACCGAACCCCACTCCGCCACCACCGACTGGCGCACTTGTTGCAAATCCAAACCCAATACGCGTGTGTGATGGCACGGGTCTTGGCATAACTACGCTCAGCTGGTCAGTCTCGGGTGTTGGATCAGTCAGAATCCACGTCGACTCTGCGACTGGCCCAATGATGGCTCAGGCCGGACCTTCAGGTCAGGCACAAACCGGCAAGTGGGTACGGAACGGCCAAAGGTTCTTCCTGGTCAATGCCTCAAGTGGCGCTGTACTTGGAACTGTTACAGTCAGTTTAACAACCGCCGGATGTGGTACCCCTGCGCCGACTCCAACTCCTCCGGTTAATCCCGGCGTACTCGTTGCTACTCCCAATCCTGTAACAGTGTGCGATGGTACGGGTCTCGGAGTAACAACTTTAAGCTGGGCAGTAAGCAATGCATCGACTGTCGATGTGCGCGTTGGATCACCGACAGGAGCACTTATGGCTCGATTGGGAGCCTCAGGTTCCGCAACTACAGGGAAATGGGTTGTCAACGGAACGTACTTCTACCTTGTCAATGCCTCAAACTCTCAGGTACTCGGCTCGGTTATTGTGGGTGTGAATGCAAATGGCTGCCTGACTCGCGAAAGTGAAATCTCGTCCCGTTCGGAGGCGGTGATTCAATTGGGGGTGCTGAGTGCTGAGTATGGGGTTTGAGTTCAAGCTTTAGCTTGTGGTCGCATTCGAGAGATCAACAAGGCCTCAGAATGCAACCACAAGCTAAAGCTTGAACTCAAACCCCATACTCAGCACTCAGCACCCAGCACTCAGCACTTCTTCACTAACGATTTCCATCCAAGCGTCTATTCCGTTAAGATGCCCGAATATGGCTAAACGAGCACTCATAACCGGAATTACCGGACAGGACGGAAGCTATCTTGCCGAGCTGTTACTTTCAAAGGGTTACGAAGTTTCGGGGATCATCCGCAGGTCGAGTTCCTTCAACACTCAGCGAATCGATCACATATACGAGGATCCGCACGAGAGTGGCCGCCGACTAAATCTGGTCTATGGCGATCTGAATGACGCAAGCTCGCTCAACAAGATCGTGCGCGATTTGCACCCCGACGAGATTTATAACCTCGGCGCCCAATCTCACGTTCGGGTGAGCTTTGATATTCCAGAGTACACAGCTGAGATTGGTGCTCTCGGAACACTGCGCCTTCTCGAAGCAATCCGTGAAACAGGCGTCAAGACGAGGTTTTATCAGGCCTCGTCCTCGGAATTGTTCGGTCAGGTGCAGGAAATCCCTCAGCGGGAAACGACCCCATTCTACCCGCGCAGCCCTTATGGCGTAGCAAAGCTTTATGCCTATTGGATTACGGTCAATTATCGCGAAAGCTATGGGATGTTTGCCTCGAATGGAGTGCTTTTCAATCACGAAAGCCCTCGGCGCAACGAAACATTTGTTACGCGCAAGGTGACACGCGCTGCCGCCGCGATTAAACTCGGACTTCGCGACAAGCTCTTTCTTGGCAACCTTGATGCAAAGCGGGACTGGGGCTATGCCCCTGAGTTCGTCGAGGCAATGTGGCTGATGCTGCAACAGGACTCGCCGGATGACTTTGTAATCGCGACCGGCGAAACCCATTCCGTAAGAGAGCTTGTTGAAGAAGCCTTCTCATACCTCGATCTCGAGTGGGAGCGCTACGTTGAGATCGATCCGCGATACTACCGTCCTGCAGAAGTAGATCTTCTCGTCGGCGACGCATCGAAAGCGAAGAGGGTGCTTGGCTGGGAACCAAGAACGAAGTTCAAGGATCTCGTTCGTGAAATGGTTGATGCGGATCTCCTTGATCTGAAGAAATCAAACGCCGCCTCGCAATAATGACTACGTTTCCTTTCGAGCGTGTAGTAGTCACGGGAGGCGCAGGGTTCCTTGGCACGTATGTTGTCAGGAAACTCAAAGAGCGCGGTTGCAGCAATGTCATAGTCCCGCGGAGCAGCGATTACAATCTCGTCGACATGGATGCCGTTCGCCGGTTGTATGATGACGCGCGACCGGACCTTGTCATACACCTCGCTGCTGTAGTTGGCGGAATTGCTGCGAACCAGCAGAATCCCGGCCGCTACTTTTATGAAAACCTGATGATGGGTGCGCAGCTGATTGAAGAAGCGCGCATACGGAACCTGCCGAAATTTGTCGCAGTTGGAACAATCTGCTCCTATCCAAAGTTCACGCCTGTCCCATTCAAGGAAGATGATCTTTGGAACGGTTACCCTGAAGAGACGAATGCTCCCTATGGCCTTGCCAAGAAAATGATGCTCGTGCAGGCAGAGTCTTATCGGGCTCAGTATGGCCTGAACACGATCTTTCTTCTCCCTGTAAATCTTTACGGACCGCGCGACAACTTCGAGCCGCAAAGCTCACACGTTATCCCGGCGCTTATTCGAAAGTGTGTGGATGCACGCCGCGCGAACGCGGAAGAGATCGTCTGCTGGGGGAGCGGGGATGTGACGCGCGAATTCCTTCATGTCGAGGACTGCGCTCGGGGAATCATCCTTGCTGCTGAAAAGTACAATGAGCCGGATCCGGTAAATCTTGGTGCCGGCTTTGAAATCTCAATTCGCGATCTTGTCGAAAAGATCGTCCGGCTGAGCTCGTTCAAAGGGAGAGTCGTCTGGGATCGATCCAAACCCGACGGCCAGCCTCGCCGTTCACTCGACGTCAGCCGAGCCTGGGAAAGATTCGGCTTTCGAGCAAGTATCGCTTTCGAGGACGGACTCAAACAGACAATCGAATGGTATGAGAGTCAGACCGTAGTCCGCTGATATCATCGCAAACAATTCTTAGTGCCGGGATGTACCTGCCACTACCTCACTAGTATCTCAGGCCGCCGGTTTTCATTGATGGGCCAGTTACCAGTCGCACTCAGAATCTCGATGCCGGTCTCAATTGCGATGATCGTGTCTTCAATCTTGGTTCCGGCAATCGTTGGATTCCAGGCGAAGGCTTGATTCTCTTCGACAATCTGAGAACCAGTCGGGCGTCGCAACCCATTCGCGCTCGAGATAGCCAGTGGCACCTCCCTGATGATGCTGCTTCCATTCGTCGGCAAAACCAGCATCGGAGTACGCTTGCTGTAAACGCGTGAAGATCTCACCTGCACTCGTCCCCGGTCTTGTTGCTTCCACGAGTGCGTGCTCGACATGCAGCAGCGCAGCGTATCTCGACGCCAATTCACCTGGCACGTCACCAAAATGTACCAGCCGCGTAACAGCCGCCGTCAGGCCCCAACGCCTGGAGCAGGTGCTGATTGCGATGTAGCGCTTAAGTTCTTTGTCGGTTGGAATCGGATGGCGGTATCTGAAGAATCGCTCATCAGCAGCTATCAAAAGGACAGTGGGTCGGGCGCCGGTACCAAGAATGTGTCCCGCAAGCATCGCTTCAATGTCGCGCTCTCGCATTCCCGGTTCTACTGACCGGGCAGTCGTTTCAACGGCTGCGGCGACAGCCTTAGCGTGGAGGCGATACCGGTGGATTTCTTCCACCGTGAGCGAATAGCGCAATGCAGCAAAACGCGGCTCAACATTCTGAAACGCACTCGTCGCGATGTCAGCGCCCGTGAGCTTCGGGTCAACGAACTCCGAAACGGCATCTCGCAGACGACTCGGATTCGATCGAAGCTCGTGCCAGGGAATCGAGGTTACGGCAAACCCTAGATCGTGCGTCTCCTCTTCGTTGATTCGTGCCGCTTCGTTGTTGGGCGCGAGTACTACAACTTGTCCATTCTTTAGTGCCAGCAGCCACGCAACTCCGTCCTGTGTTGCGATGCCGACGTGGTTCAAGCCGCCGCAGCTAAGCCAGGAAAAGTTGCGCTGCGTGCACAGAAGCACGCCTTCGAGCCTTTCCCTTTCGAGAAAGGCTCTCACGCGGTTCAGTTTCTCGCTGAGTTCCCTACTCGGCGACATCCTTGAGGAACTGATTGAAGAGCGCGTCGGTTGCGTCTTTGGCGAGCTTGCCTGAATGAACGATTATTCGAAAGCGGAAGGTGGCTTTCTGACCCGGCTCGAGCGTGTAGTTCAGCGTAGTCACTCCCTTTGTGAATTCCTTTGCACCGAAAGGATTCGCAGCAAACAAGCCATAGCCTCGGGCGTGCCAGTAAGTCGGATAGGTCGAATTCTTCGGATGATCGAAGATGCCGATGACCACATCTTCACCCTTCACATTTCCCGACAAGGTCATCCATTTCGCGCGCGTGCCCCAGGCATCCTTTTCGCCGACTTTGCCTTCGCTGCTCAGGTAGACACCGGCGACACCCGTATTGTCCATGACTGGAACACTCGTCGGTCTTCCCTGCTCGTCGGTAAATACCTCTGGTTTGGTAGCGGGCTCCTCAAGCGGGCGAGCAACTCTAATGCCGAGCGCGCCCTCCTTGCTGTCGCCAAAAACTACCTTCTTGTCGAGCGCTGTGAGCGTAATGATGCGATCGATTACTCTCAGGTCACGACCGCTCCTGAAGATCAGGCGTTCGTCCTGCTGCATAACCTTCGAGCCGTCAGGCATGATCCAGTCCATCGTGACGTCAAGCGAAGCACTCGAGGAACCATTCTTGATTCCGTTCACTGATCGATGAAGCACCGTCCCCATCTTCTCCGATCCCTTGCCTCCGCTGTTATTCCAGAAGTCGACTCCGTTGATATTTCCGTAGTTGAACCAGACCGACACGTGATGCGGATGATCGGTACGCTCACCTGCCAGTTTCTCAAGCGGAAAACCTCGGGTTACCACCGTACCCTTGGACGTCCGCAACGGATAAAGCACCGGCTTCTTCTGAGAATCCCAGTAGCAATATGACGTGAAGAGCTGGTCATCGACATAAACGTCGAGCTGTTTCTTTTCCTTGTTTTCGACAATCTTCACGCCTTTGGCGCCCTGCACCATCACGCCGAGCGCAAGCAGGATCATCAGCAAAGTTTTCATAGTACCCTCTAAAAATGAATTAAGGTACGTTGTACCGGCGTTTAGCCGGAATCGTCACATTCGAATTAGTTCGAATGTCACGATTCCGGCTAAACGCCGGTACAACGTACCCTCAAAAACACTTCAACCAGCGACGACGTCTCGCTTCTTGGAATCGAACGTCACCCGCTTGCCGGTGTGCAGAGCGGCAACCGTCATGCACAGGGCAACTGAGTGATTGTAAGCTGCGTTTATGTCCGCGTTCGTCTTCTGATTCCGCGAGCGGACGCAATCCATCCAGTTCTTCATATGGGCCGTCGTTTGTGGATCGCGACCCGTGTCGGCAGCCGTCTCGACCCCACCTTCGTCAGCGAGCGTGACAGATGGAAGCAGATTGGGCTTCATATTCATCGCCCTGGCAGGACCCTCTTTGAGCCCGCCTTCGCTCGTGACTTTGTTGGTATCGAGATTGAGCGTGCCGCCGTTCGAATAGTAGATCTCCTTGATCCCACCCGCCTCGTTTGTCATCCGCGACGTGTAGAGTACCTGGAATCCTTTACCGCCTTTGGCAGCGTCACCGTAGTCGAAAACAGCCGTCATCGTGTCAAAGTTCGAGCGGCCATCGCGCCACTGATAGATTCCGCCGTTGGCAGCAACGCTGGTCGGATGGTTAAGCCCGGTGAACCAGTGAACGGTATCTATTTGATGAACCAGCCACTGACATGGGATACCGGACGAGTAAGGCCAAAAGAGCCGGAACTCGAGGTACTTGCGAGCATCAAATGGCTCATTCGGCCGGTTGATCAGATAGCGCTTCCAATCTGTGTCGGCTTCCTTAAGAAGCGGCACGACGTTGGGGCGACGCCACCTGCCTGGCTGGTTAACGTTCCAGGTCATCTCTGCCATTACGATATCGCCGAATTTCCCGGACTTGAGATATTCGTTGGCCGCCATGTAGCTTGGCGTCGAACGCCGTTGCGTGCCTACCTGGAATACCTGTTTCGATTTTCCGATCGTATCGAGAGCCTTGTTGGCATCCGACATGATATTAGCGAAAGGCTTCTCACAGTATGTGTCTTTGCCGGCACTTACCGCCTCGATCGCATGATAGGCATGCTGAAAATCCGCGGTGCCGACGATGACTGCATCGATGTCCTTCCTCGAGTAGAGCTCGTCAGTGTTGCGCACCTTTGCGGGCTCTGTGATTCCGTACTTGGTCGCAATCTTCGCCGGTTCTTCTTCACGGCGCTTGTTCCAGATATCGCACACTGCAACAAGCTCGAAGTTAAGCCCCTTGGCATGAGTCATGAACGCCGGCACAAGCGCACCCATGGTTCGATCACTCGCCCCAAGAAGTGCGACGCGCACGCGATCATTCGCGCCCAGCACACGGCTCGGATTGAGGACGCCCATCGCCCCGAGTGCAGCTCCTGCAGCCGTGACGGATGAAGTCTTGATGAATTCTCTTCGTGATTTACTGCTCATACATGTTCTCCCGCATGGATGCGATCAGAATATCAGTTTCAAGCCGATCTGAACGTTGCGCGCCAGATTGGCCTGTGACGTCACCTGCCCGAAGGTCGAGTCGGTCGGCGTCAGATTCGGGGCGTTGAAAACCGGCGTGTTGAAAGCATTGATGAACTCACCACGTACCTGAAACTTGACTGTCTCTGTAATCGAGAAGTTCTTGCTCACCCCAAGATCCCATAAATTAAGCTCCTGAGCATCGGAACTTTGAAAATCTTGAAGGCAGCGTCCGGATATTGTTCGCGAGCTGGATCCGAGTATCGGTCCGCTGCTTTGCCGGGTCAACCTTACCATCCGTCTGCACGGCTGCATCATGGAAATAGAATCCACTCGTGTTGAAAACTGTTCTCTTAGTATCAGCATTCTCGCTGGTAATTTCAGTTGCCAGTTGCGTGATATCACCATTGTAGTAGACGTTGCCGATCGTCAGTGGCCGGCCGCTCTGCCAGTTCCAGATACCCTGGACCTGCCAGCCGCCAAGTATCGAGTCTACAAAACCGCTCCAGCCCGATCCCCAGCGCCGCCCGCGACCGAACGGCAACTCCCAGATGCCGCTTGCAACAACTCGATGCGGCATGTCCGAATCGGAAAGCCGCCGCTCGAAATCCGCATCAGTCTCGTTGAGGAGCGAGTCCCGGACCAGGAACTTCGACCAAGTATAACTCACAAGCATCGTGTATCCACGCTCGAATCGCTTTTCGATTCTTGCCTGTCCCGATTCGAAATTGCTCGACGCGTCGTTGCGAATTCCCGTTATTCCACCGAAATGGGGAAATGGACGCAACAGCTGGCTGCGCGCGATCTGCGCTCCATTGAATCGGTTCCAGGTATCAGATTGCGGAACGGATTTGCAACCTGCTGGCTGAGGAAGTTGATTCGTGGTTACGTCACGAACGGGACTTGTCGACAGATACTGCGCCGGAATCGGGTTGACCTGAGCATTTACAGCAAGGTCGTATCCGCGATTGCCTACATATTGAAGTTCGACCAGCCAGCTTCCTGGAAGCTCATATTGGAATCCGAATGACCAGCGCTGCGCCTGGCCATTTCGAACGTCATCAGAAGGAAAGACATTGAACCCCTGTCCGAGGAATGTGGCAATTCCGAGACTGGAGCCCAGTCGGATTGACTACACCAGTCGGAAATGGATTTGCCAGCGTCGCCTGAAATGTCAGACCGTTGTCGAGAGTTGGCACAATCGGCGTCTGCTGTGAATACCCTGGCTGATTGACGGCCGCGATTACGTAGGGAACCGTATAGATTCCCCAGCCCCCGCGAATTACGAGCCTGTTGTTGACCTGGTACGCCGCTCCAATCCGCGGCTGGAAGTTGTTCTTGTCGGCTTCATAAAAGCCGCGATTGGCGTCTGACGCAAAGAGAAGCCCACCGCGAACCTGAAACGCGCTCACAGGTATCTGTGGTATCGGGTTCGCTGCATAGTTGGCTTTTGCTGCAGCTTCGATCGCCTGTGAAGTCGTCGTATCAAATCCCCGCGTATTCCGGTTGTATCGCTCGGTCTGTCCCGCCTTCATACTCATATCGCAACCCAAGGTTGAGCGTCAGCTTTGGCGACACCTTCCAGTCATCGTGGACAAACATTCCGTGAAACAGCGTCTGGTTCGAGCGCGTAGTGTTTCGATCGATAGAACCGCCCGTCGGAAGACCCAGCAAAAGCGACGCGAGCTGCTGACCTATAGCGCCGCCTGCCGAATTGTCGAGAGGCCCTCGCGTGAAGTTGTTTCCGAACGTATAGGTTCCGGCGACGTTGTTTGGGTTGATGCTGTTTTCCCTGTATGACCTGAAGTCATAACCGAATTTCCATGAATGCCGACCGGCAATCTTGCTCATAGTCGACTGTAATGAATAGATGTTATGCGTCGTCGTCGCGCCAAGGGCTTCGCCGATGTTCGAGTATGGGTCAAGCGTGAATCTCGGCAAGTACGATGCATCACCAAAGTAGGCTGCCGTCGATGCCGGAAATCCAAGCGACGCCGGAGTGATTGCTCCTTCGTGCTGGCGAACATTCGGTTCGTTAAACCGCGAGAAGCCAATCCGCGTATTGAGAATCGTCGTCGGTGAAAACGAATAGACGTGGTCAAACGCCCCGCCATCATTGATTCGAAACAGATAGTTTCCGATCGGACGGATTCCGTTGACCTCACCTGTAAAGTTGCCTCGCGCCTCGACACGGTTGTTGTGAGTGTAGCGGACAAAGAACTTCTGCTTGTCGCTGATGAGCTGATCGAATCGATAGCTCTCGGAGTGAAAGTTGTCCGTCCGAGGGTTTCCGCTGATGTAGTTGCTTCGACCCTGCGAATCACCCGGCTGGTTGGGGTTTGGATAGTAGGACAGGTAGTTGAGCGCGATCGGATTCAGCCGGCTCGGGCAAATGACATTTGCCCGCCCGTTGCATTGAATCGGATCGCGACGAACGCGCGTTCCGTCGACCCGCGCTGTCGCCGGATCGTAGACCACAATGCCCGGAAGCAGTGCGCTGAAGTCACCCTGGCGCTGTGCCAGCGTGGGCACTGTGAAGTTCCCGGGCTCGGGAAACACGTCCTTCAGGCCTTCGTATGCAAAGAAGAAGAAGCTGCGGTTCTTCCCGCTCCAGTATGGCTTGCCGCCAGTCCCGAACCTGGGAAGGTAGATCGGACCACCTATCGTTCCTCCGTACCGGTTGTAGCGCAACGCCGTCCTGTCAGCTTTGCCATCCTTGTCCGCATCAGCAGCGCTCCGGTTGAGGAAGAAGTCATTTCCCGAGAGGACGTCATTTCGAACAAACTCATAAAGCGTTCCGTGGAATCCATTCGTTCCGCTCTTGAGCGTCACGTTTACAGTCGCGCCAGCAGTGTGACTCTGCTGCCCGTCATAGCTCGCAGTTTCAACCTTGAATTCCTGCACGGCATCAGCCGGGGGAACGAATGCAACTCGTCCAAGGCCGCCGCCACTTGCCATATTCGGCACACCATCGAGCGTAAACTCATTCCGACCCGGCGCACCGTCGGCAACGATCGAAGACGTTCCGGCATTGTCGAAAGGCCGCGAGAACTTGAGATCGCCGGTGTAGGCTACGCCAGGCGCCAGTCGAGACAGTACAAACGGGTTTCCATCCGAAAGCGGCAGTTCCGAGATTCGGCGCTGATCAATCACCTGGCCGGCACTTGCCGTACTGGCTTCGAGAAGCGGGGCATCGGCTGTCACGTTCACGGTCTCCGACACCCCGCCGACCTCAAGCTGAAGGTCCAGGATAAGCTTATCGCCAACGCGTACTTCCACGTTCTCTCGCACAGTCTTCTTGAAGTTCCTGGATTCCACGGTGACTATGTAGGTTCCAGGTGTCAGATAGAGCGCCGAGTAATCTCCGACGTCGTTTGCGGTTATTTTGACAGCGACGTTGGTTGCCCGATTAGTCACGGTAACGTGTGCGCCTGGCACTGCGGCACCGGACGATTCGGTGATCTTACCTGAGATCGCTCCGCGGAATTCCTGCGCAAGGACTGAAAATGAGGCGAGACCAATGACGACAAGCGCACTAAGACTTACAACCACTCTTGACGATGGTGACATGGGTACCTCCTGGGCAGAAACACGGAAACAGAGGTAGGCGGGTGGGTGAACCAGCTCTCCTCAAGACATCAGTCTTTTGTGAACAATCCCAGCACTTCCCTGACGAATTCTTTGATGCGGTGAGCGGAGTCTAGCAGAAAACCAGGAGCAAGGCACGTCAAAATGTCTAGTTTTTCGAGGCCGTTATCGTTAACGCTCTTCAGTTTATGATAGCCGCGGTAGACCAGAAAGAGCAGCAGGCCTCCGGCAAGCAATCGATAGTAGACAAAAAGGGCCGTCGAGTGTTTGCGAAGATAGGCGAGGAGAAACGCGATACTCAAATAGCCGACGATGGCTGAAACGGCCGTTGCTGTTATCAGGTTTACGAGCCCAATACCCTCGATCGCTTCGAGCGCTTCACGGAGCTCGAGAAGTCCACTGGCTGCAATCGCCGGAATGGACAGCAGGAAAGAAAAACGCGCCGCGGTTTCACGAGTGCAACCTGCAACCAGTGCGCCAGTGATGGTCGTTCCCGATCGCGAACTTCCCGGCATCAGTGAGAACACTTGAGCGATCCCGACAATGAGCGCATCAGTGACACCGAGGTCCTTCATAGTCTTCCGATGACTTCCTATTCGCTCGGCCAGCGCAAGCAATAACGCCCAGATGATCATACTCAACGCAATCAAGAGCGCGCTCTTGGTAAGGTTTCCTTCAATGATTTTCTTGGCGGCAAGACCGATCGTTGCGATCGGAATCGAGCCGATGATAATCAGCCAACCCAGTTTCGAGTTCTGGCGCTGCTCCTCATCGTCAGGTCGGCCACGTCCAGCGATCCGCGCCAGAAACGCTGTTGTGATTGCTGCTATATCGCGCATGAAGTAGACAAGCACAGCAGCGAGTGTTCCCAGTTGAATCACCGCAATGAAAGCCGTTATCTGTTCCGGAGTCAGTCTTTGATCAAGCCCCATAAGCTTCTGGGCGAGAATCAGATGTCCGGAACTGCTGATGGGTATGAATTCAGTCAAACCCTGGATGATTCCGAGAATGATCGCTTGGAGTAGATTCATGATTTCTGAGCCCTGGGAGCGCCGGTCTCCAGACCGGCCACGAGCCGCGAAGCGTGCGAGTCGTGGAGAGTCCTTGTGATCAAGACTCGCACGCTTCGCGGCTCGTGGCCGGTCTGGAGACCGGCGCTCCCAGGGCTAAAGCTTGATTCTGTCGAGAAGGTGTTTTTCCAGATCAGCTATCCCCACCCGCACCTGTTGCATTGAATCTCGATCGCGCACCGTGACTGTCTGGTCATCCAGCGACTGGTAATCAACCGTGATGCAGAAGGGTGTTCCAATCTCGTCCTGACGACGATAGAGCTTGCCGATGCCTGCAGTGTCGTCATAAACGATTCGAAGTGAGGGTTGCAACTGTGTCTTGATGTTCCGGGCCAACTCTACAAGTCTCGGCTCGTTCTTCTTCAACGGAAAGACAGCTGCCTTGATTGGAGACATCCTTGGATGAAGCTTGAGGACCACGCGAGTATGGTCGTCACAGAGCTTTGCGGCAACCTGTCGCACTTTCTTGAGCAGTTCCACCGAGCTCGCGCCAGGAAGATTGCAGGCATCGTCCACATCCAGGATTGACTGCGGGAGATTACTTTCGATCTGCTCGAGCGCCTCTGCTATTGCCTTCAGCTCAGAACTCGTCGGTCCCGGCGCCGTCTCCTCACCCTTGTTCGCACGCTTTTCAGCTTCCGAAGTCTTCTTATCAACGCTTCGCCGTGCAGCCGTCATTGCTTCCTTGAACGGCTTAAGTGCCTCGTCACCGGGTACGGTCACAAGCTCTTCTTCGAATGCCTCACATAGAAACGCCAGCGTGGCACGGTCAGCACCCGCCGACGGTTCGATGACACAGGGTATGTAACGCGCGCCCTTCTTTCCGGTGGCCGGATCGGTCCATTGCTCATCGAAGTAATCGAGCTTCGCTGTACTGTCCGCGTTACCTGGGAGTTTCAGACGTGCCAGGTCCTCGTCCGTCACATCTCGGCTGTGCGCTGAAAGATCATAGTCCTGGCGATTAGCCACGCCCTCGAGCTCGCTGAATCCCAGAGAGCCTGGAAAGAGGTATTCGATGTCAGTAGTTGCCTTGGCATAGTGGGCCAGCTCATCGGGCGTCTGCTCGCGCCGCCGCAGGCGCTCTCGAGCAAGGCCGAGTTCGACATACCAGTTGAACCGCTGATCTATCCATTCGCGATGTAACTCTTCGTCGCTTTTCTCTCCCGGCTGAAGAAATCGTGGCGGTTTGCAGAAGTATTCAATCTCCATCTGCTCGAACTCGCGCGTTCGAAATGTAAAGTTGCCTGGAGTGATCTCATTCCTGAATGCTTTGCCGATCTGGGCGATGCCAAACGGCAGCTTGCGCCGCATGGTCTGAAGCACGTTGGCAAAGTTGGCAAAGATGCCCTGAGCAGTCTCGGGACGCAGATAGGCGATGCTTTCGTCGTTCTCGACAGGACCAATCACAGTTTTGAACATTAGATTGAAACTGCGTGGTTCAGTCAGATTGCGGGATCCACAATTCGGGCATTTGCCGTCAACAAGATGATCGGCACGACTTCGCGTTTTGCACTCTCTGCAGTCAACCAGCGGGTCGGAGAAGGTCGCTTCGTGACCCGAGTAACGCCAGACGAGGCGATTCATGATGATCGCCGCATCGAGCCCCTCCATGTCGTCACGATCGTAGACAACCGCTTTCCACCACGCTCGCTTGACGTTGTTCTTCAATTCAACACCGAGCGGCCCGTAGTCCCAGGTCGAACCTATACCACCATATATTTCTGAATTGGCGAAGATGAAACCACGCCTTTTGGCGAGACTCACGATCTTCTCCATGCTTGATGCCGGCATTACTCAAATAGTCCCTTCAAAGTACGTTGTACCGCCTTCAGGCGGAACCTGGGAGCGCCGGCGTCTTCGCCGGCGCTCCCAGCGATCGCCTGAAGGCGGTACAACGTACCACGCGGTGGCGGAAATCATCAAATTACGCGACAATAGAGGCTGTCGAGTATGACGTCCGTGAACGCCAAGAGAATCGCTTTGGTCGCTGCGCTGGCAGCGATTATCTCTTTTGAGACAATCGGTCATCCGGAACACATGAATGTGTTTGCCCGCGACGCCAGATCAAAGCCGGACCTCAGAACAAACTGCACGATCTGCCATTCAGCCTGATGGCCGCGCCACAGACCCGGGGTTCCTGACTGAGTTTGGACGCGCATTCAAACAGAACGGAAACCGTATCAGCGCCGGCATGCGCGACAAGTTCGTGGACCTCTTCGAGCCGCCTCAGACTCCGGTCAAAGGCCTTGAAAGCGACACGATCAAACTCGAGACTGTCACTCGTATCGGTCAACGTCACCGTAACCGATGCAAAAGGCAAACTCGTAACCGGGCTTGATCGCGAAGCGTTCACGGTGCTCGAGGATGAACGCGAGCAGGAGATCGTCGGAATGTTTGGCGAAGATGCACCAGTCGCGTTGTCAGTCGTCATCGATCTCTCGGGAAGCTCTCTCAGTCAAGACCTTGAACGTTGGCGGAATGCCGTCAAGGATCTCGCAGGATTGCTCCGTGAGCACGATGTCATGAGCGTTTACACGTTTGGCGGAGACGAAGTTGTCCTTAGAAAGGAATTCGCGCCTGGCAAAGAAGGCTGGAATGTAGACCTGAAGACCCTCAAACCGGGCGGAGGATCGCTATTGTTTGATGCAGTGGCGCGGGCCGCGGGTGATATCAGGAAGCGTGCTGAGCGCCGGCGTGCGATCTTCGTTTTTTCCGACGGTTCGGATAGCGGCAGCCGGACAACGCTCAACGAAGCAGAGCAGTTGACGTTTCACAGTGGCGCGGAACTCTACGCTATTGACATCATAAACACTCAGCGAAGTGCTCGCGAGTCACCCGAAAGACAGGCTGCGGCTCAGATTCTCGAACGTCTTTCATCGAATACCGGTGGACGCTATATCACCGCGGAAGGATTCCATATTTGGGGTAACCGTTCGAAGTTGAAGCGTCTCCTGTCGGATCTCATGAACGAGCTTCATAGTCAGTACACTCTCACCTACGAACCTGCGAATCTTCGCCGTAGCGGCCGTTTCAGATCGATCCGGGTTCGAATGGAACAATCCGATCTGAAACCAAGGGCGCGACTCGGGTACCGCGAGGCGGTGCGCTGAGTTCCGAGAGAAGCAAAACGAAAGACACTTAATAACGAATGACGCTTAACGAACAGCTTGCGTTCCTCAACAAGGGCACGGTCGACTGCATTCGAGAGGAAGACCTGCGATCGAAACTCGAGCGCGGAAGGCCATTGCGTGTCAAAGCCGGGTTTGATCCAACTGCTCCCGACCTCCACGTTGGACACACGGTACTCATTCGCAAGATGCGCCATTTTCAGATGCTCGGCCACGACGTCATCTTTCTGATCGGCGACTTCACAGGGATGATCGGCGATCCCACGGGGCGCAATGTGACGCGACCGCCGCTCACGCGAGAACAGATCGACGCGAATGCAGAGACGTACAAGACGCAGATTTTTAAACTGCTCGACCCGGCGAGAACAATTATCGATTTCAATGCGCGGTGGATGAATGCATTCACTCCTGAAGATTTTGTTCGACTGACTTCGCGCACGACAGTTGCTCAGCTTCTCGAGCGAGAGGATTTTTCAACGCGATATGCAGGCGGCATCCCAATCAGCCTTCACGAGCTGCTCTACCCTCTGGTTCAGGGCTACGATTCCGTTGCGCTCAATGCAGACGTCGAGCTTGGTGGAACTGATCAGAAGTTCAATCTTCTTATGGCTCGCGAGATTCAGCGCAGTCACGGTCAGGAACCCGAAGTGATCATGACCACGCCTCTGCTCGAAGGTCTTGACGGTCTGAACAAGATGTCAAAGAGTCTCGGAAACTACATTGGCATTACCGAGCCGCCTGATGAGATCTACGGCAAAACCATGTCGATTTCTGATGATCTCATGTGGCGTTACTACGAACTGTTGACCGACCTCACTGTCCCGGATATTGAGCGCATAAAGAACGAAGTAGTGATTGGCAGCGCACATCCAAGGGACGTGAAAGCGGCACTCGCAAAACGGCTGGTAAGCGATTTTCATTCGCAGCAGGATGCTAACGACGCGGAAGAACGATTCATACGGCGGTTTCGTGACCGCGAAGGGCCTGGTCAAGTCGCCACACGCGAGCTGAACGTCGCAAGCAAATCGATCAAGCTGGTGGACTTGCTGGTACAGAGCGAGCTGGCACCGTCAAAAGCTGAAGCGAGACGCCTGATATCGCAAGGCGGAGTTCGTCTGAACGGCGAGCGCGTTGGCGATGTCGCGTCAGACCTGACTATCAATGGTCTTCAGGAAGTGTTGCTCCAGGTGGGCAAACTCAAAGCTCTGCGAGTCGTTTTCTCAAAGTGAAATAAGGTACGTTGTACCTTAGAAAAACGCTCGCTCGACAAACCAGTAGCTTCCGGCAATCACCACAACAATCGAGCCGATTACAGCAATTCGCCTGTCTACGACCTGACTGTGCTTCCGGATCAAAGCGAGCAACGACGCGATCACGACAACAATACATGCCTGCCCGATCTCGACACCCAGATTGAACGAGAACAGAGACCATGCCAGCGCCTGGCCCGGTAATCCGAACTCGCGCAACACGCCCGCAAAACCAAACCCGTGAACCAGCCCAAAAAAGAAAGCCACCCACACGCGCACATCCCGTCCCGCTCTCCCGACGACGAGATTGTCGATTCCTATAAAGATAATGCTCAGCGCAATCACCGATTCGATAAGACGTTCAGGCGGGTTGATCACGTTGAGAGCCGCGAGAGTAAGCGTGATGCTGTGAGCTATCGTAAATGCCGTGACGATAGTCAACAGGCGAAGCATGCTTCCGCCCAGGAGCATTAGTCCGAGTAGAAAGAGGATATGGTCCGGCCCGGTGAAGATGTGATAGATGCCGCCGGGAATGAACTTCTTGACCACCGCAAACGTGCCCTGCCGGCTACCCGTAAAATGATCGAGAGTCGTGTGGGTTTTAGTGAAAATCTCCTGGTGTACCAGAGCGCCTTCCTCATAGATGCTCGACAGGGTCTGATGCTGAGGATCATACGGAAAGAGAGCACACTCAATTCTAAGTAGACCAGGAAGAGTGTCGGTTCGAAATCGTAGATCAAAGGCGAGAGCATGCCGATCGGGCACTGCAGTTGTGCGGATCAGATCAAGCTCGAGCAAAGTGCCATCGGCGGTGAGCAGCAACCGGTGTCGCAAAAGGTTGAGAATGTCCTGCCGTTTCGATTCAACCAACGAAGGATCGAACAACACCTCCGGCGGCGTCAGCTTCAGTTCGTAAGCGAGGTCAGTAATGTGGACGGTCAGAGTAGCCTGAAGCTCGCTCTTACCAAGTCGCAGATCGAGATAGCTGAATGGGGCGGGATGAGCCTGCACTGATGTTATCAGGCAGGCAACGACCGGTAACAGGAATAACCCTGCTCGATTCACTACTTCAACTCAGCATAGATCTTGGTGACATTATCTTTCGCGCGGCCCATACCATAGTCTTTGTACTTCTCGGGCAGCTTGATCTCGGCGGCAGCCTGATCAACGGTCTTTCCGGCTTTCTTTGCCTGCTCGGTGGCGGCTGCGAAGTCTCGAACAAACTCCCCGAACTCTTTGAACGCAGCAAAGTCAGTGACAGCGCTATGTCCCGGGATGACCGTGTCGACCCCTTTGATTCCAGCCGCAACCTTGATCAGTGTTTTGGGATACTCAACTCCGCTTCCACCATTGTTCGTATCAATCAGCGGAGTGCCCTTCGCGGCAAACATATCACCTGTGTGCATCGTCCTCAGCGCCGGGAAGACTACAAACGTGTCACCACCGGTGTGACCGCGACCGAAGTGATAGAGGTCAATCTTGTCATTTCCGCTTAGGACGCTAAGCTTGTCCTTGTATGTCTTTGCCGGCAGGAACCGCTTGCCTTCTTCCGACTGAAACGCAGGCATCTTCTCCATGCTGGTCTTACAGACCTCATGCGCGACGAATTGGACGGCACCTGTGAAGGCACTGTTACTGCCGACGTGATCGCCATGAGTGTGCGTATTGATCACCATCATCACGGGCTTTGGAGTGACTGACTTTACTTTCTCAAGGATGCCGGGACCGTTTCCGGGATTCTTCGTATCAACCAGTACGACGCCCTTCTCTGTGAGAAACACAGCCGTATTCCCTCCACCGCCGGTAATGACGTACAGATTCTCCTTAGCCTTCACTATTTCAAGAGCCGCGGGTTGCTGCTGCGGTTGCTGTTGAGCCGCCATCAGCGAGACGGTGCCGATCAAAACGAGCCCGGAGAGAATAGCCAAGCGCTTCATATTGGATATCCTTGTCGAGGATAAGGCACGTTGTACCGCCTTCAGGCGGAATCGTTACTTCGTACTCACATGCCGGATTCCGCATCATATCTCATCAACACCAATGAAAACATCAAATCCGTGCATCGACGCCTTCGCGTAAACAGGCTCGAGATATGTCACGAGATCCTGGCTGCCGCGCCAGAACGGTAAGTTGCCAAGGCGCTTTGGCAATGCTGCTGACACAGGTGGGACACTGATATTGTCCCAGAGTTGTGTAGTCGGCGATCCCGTCCCATGCCAGAAAGTAACAGCCTCGGAGGTCAGGGGCTCGCGACGTAACGATTCGGTCACTTCGAGCGATTCAACCGATTGAATCGATTCAGTCGATTCTTCGTTGAGCAGCTTCAAGAAAGCCTTCCCGATCCGTGCCGCGAAGTTTGAAGATCAGAAAAGGATCACGATCGAACTCTTCGCCCAGAAGGTAATAGACCGCCGCAACGTGCTTGCAGGGATTCGACCAGTCGGGACAAGAACAGTTTGTTTCGAGGTCGCGAAGCTTTTCCGGGAAAAGCGACAAGCCTACATCTTTGAATGCTTGCTCTATCTCCTGCGGCATTTCGCCCGCGAAGAGTTTCGCTGCAAAAATGATCTGATTGCTGAGCGAAGCGGCGAGCCTCTTCCAGTCTTCGCGGGCAATTGGTTTGACATTGATGTTGACCTCATAAGGGTCCGAGCGCGATCCCTGGACTGTCGCTTTGACGTCGCCGCTTGCGATCTCGATCGTGGCTACCTGCCCACGCCGAGCATAAGAGCGTCCGCGTCGGAGCCGCGTTCCAATATCAAAGCTTTCGAGCACGGCGATCCAGCGATTTGCCCACCAACTTTCGCCGAACTTGCCACGTTTCGATTGTGCCTTGATACCACCCTTGACGCTGATTGGCCGGCTCGGCTCATAGTAATCGTCATACCGGAATCTCATGGCTTGCTATCTCTTCCTCATTTTCTTGCCCGGCCCTGCCGGCCGCGGGGCCGGTGTTTCCAGCACGGTCTCTCTAAGAGCAAAGACGTCCATCAGTGCTTCATTGGAGAGTTCCGTCAACCAGCCTTCACCAGTTCCGACGATGCTCGAGGCAATCTCCTGTTTGCGTTCGATCATTTCGTCAATCTTTTCTTCGAGAGTGCCGGCACATATGAATTTGTGTACCTGAACATTCCGTTTCTGGCCGATACGGAAGGCGCGGTCCGTCGCCTGGTTCTCGACTGCAGGATTCCACCAGCGGTCAAAGTGAAAGACGTGACTAGCCGCCGTAAGATTGAGTCCCGTGCCGCCCGCTTTCAACGACAGTATGAACACAAACGGGCTCCTGTCATCGGCGGATTGAAAGCGCTCGACCATGAGGTCGCGCTGTTTCTTCGGCACTGCTCCGTGCAGAAACAATACTTCGCGTCCGAAAGTCTCCTGCAAGTGCTTCCTGATGATAGCTCCCATCTCAGCAAATTGAGTGAAGACAAGCGCGCGGTCACCCTCTGCACGCACCTCTTCAAGCATTTCGCTCAACCGGATAAGCTTTCCCGAGCGGCCCGGAATAGCCGAATTGTCGCTAAGGAATTGGGCAGGATGATTGCACACCTGTTTAAGCCTGGTAAGGGTCGACAGCACCAAACCCTTTCGCTGAATGCCTTCCGCTTCCTCCAACCTTTTGCCGAGTTCGTCTACAACTGCCGCATATAGCGATGCCTGTTCCTTTGTCAGGTTACAGAAGAGCTTCATTTCCATCTTCTCGGGAAGATCAGCGATGATCGTCTTGTCCGTCTTCAGTCGACGCAGGATGAAGGGAGATGTCAGACGCTTGAGTTTGGACGTCGCCTCGGGGTCTCGCTGTACTTGAATCGGAATGAAGAAGTTGCGCTTGAATTCTGCCTGAGTGCCGAGAAGACCCGGGTTGAGAAACTCCACAATCGACCACAGATCGCCGACATTGTTCTCAACGGGAGTTCCTGTCAGCGCGATTCGGTAATCGGCCGCGATCTCTCGTGCTGCCCGCGCCTGTTTTGTTTCCGCATTCTTGATGTTCTGAGCTTCGTCTACCACCAGACCTGCCCATTTCACATCCTTAAAAAGATGCAGATCTCTGTGGAGCAATGAAAAACTCGAAACAACAATCGCATGCTGCTCGGCCTGTTTCCGGAATGCTTCACCTTTCTGCCGCGAAAGGCCGTGATGGATCATAACCGGCAAATCAGGTGTGAAGCGCGCCGCTTCCTTCTGCCAGTTGTTGACTACAGACATAGGACACACGAGCAACGTGGGGCGATCGACTTGCGAATTCCAGCGTCGTTTGATGAACGCCAGTGTCTCGATTGTCTTTCCTAAACCCATGTCATCGGCCAGGCAGGCTCCAAGTCCCCAACTGCTCAGAAACGCGAGCCATGAATAGCCGCGAACCTGGTATGGCCGAAGCGTTCCGTTGAAACCACCAGGCACTGGCAGGTCCTCAAGAGACGCTCGACCTTCGAGCCGTGAAAGGAGATCGCCAATCCAGCCGGTAGCGCTTACACCTTCTATAGGAATCTCGCCAGGCCCGTTTCCCTGGCCCAAAGCCATTCCAAGCAGCTCACGCAAACGGACCGTGCCACGTCGCCTGGATTTCCAGGCAGCAAGTGCAGCTTGAATCTCATCGGCGTTTAGTTGAACCCATTGACCTCGGATCTTGACGAGCGGAACTTTGAGTCTCGCCAACGCTTCCAGTTCCTTTAACGACAGCTTCTCGTCGCCGAGTGCGATCTCCCAGTCGAACTCGACGATATCTTCAAGCGACAGCCCACCACCACCCTTAAGCGTCGGGCTCTTAACTTTGGCGCGCGCGCTTAGCCGCGTCTTCGTCCCTTTGCGCGACCACCAGCTTGGCAGCAGAATGCCGAAGCCAGCCTGTTCAAGGAGCCACGCCTTTTCGCTCAGGAATTCAAGCGCCTCTGCCGAATTCAGCTCATAACCGCCCGGGCCTGACGACTTCAGACTTTTTTCGATGTGAGGATTCAGACGGGAAGCCTGGCCGAGCGCAGATAACAAGTATTCGCGAGCATCTTCATGAGCATTGGGGCCATTCCGCCTGAATATGGCTTCGTTTCCCGCTTTTGGCCTCCAGGCATCGGCAACCGGCAACATCAAGCTCAAATCATCTGCCGCCTGCAACAAGTAACGCACATACCAGTTCTCGCTCGGTATCGAGATGCGGTTCTGCGATTCAATGCCGAAGGTCTCGTCACTGGTTGACGGCTCCTCCAACCGAAAGCACAAACGAAATGTTGAGGACGTGGAGAGACCAAGTGGACGCCGCCACTCGCGTACCTGCGCAGCCAGTTGCTGAAGTTCACTCGAGCTGCCATGAAGCTTCCCGTCATGCGTTTCCGAGGGAATGCAGCCATTGATCATGCAGGCTGTCGAATGATTCGCTCTCAGACTTTCTGCCGGGTTTGCCAGCGCTCACGTTCGATAAATCTGCCGCTGAGCGCACGAACCAGTCCACGATCTGTCTGACGAACCCTTTGAATAATGAAATTGCTGGGATCGCCGAGGAAGAGGTGCTCCCGATATCGCTCTCCTCGGAGAGGGCCCGGCATACGTGCGGCATAGCCTCAGCCAGGACGTGTGTTTCCTGCACTGCGAAGATTGGCTGCCAGCACGACCGATATGTTCCATCAACTTTCTCGACTCCAGGCAAGAACTGCTCGCGCGCCACCAATGATCCCGCATAGCGACAGACCTGTGCCCAATAGTCGAGATCGCTGCCAGCGACCACTCCCGGCAACAGCGGCGCCTCATTCATACAAAGGCTAAGAAGATCGACAGCTTCTGTGGTGGTAAGTGGTATCGCGGTTACACGCCACGGCGTCAGCGTAGCGGCGGCGCCCGGGACCGAAGCTGGTGGTTCGGCGATCAGTGGGCTCGAAGCAATCGGCTGACCATCAATCGACGGCAACAATGCGGTCAGCTGCTTCGCAGACCCTTTCGTTTTTTTGAATTCTGGCAGAACGGCCGAAAGCGCTTCGATCAATCGAGCGCTTCCAGGATCATACGGAAATCGGGTTTTTGAAGTCTTGTTGCGAGGAGAGACAGCAGATTCGGCATCTGTCTCTCCCCAGAGCATGAATTGATTACCAGAAATGCCGGCGTGAAGAATGATCATGCGACGTTAACATTATCACTCGAAAATCATTTATAATCCCTTCCACGGGGACGTGGCGGAATTGGTAGACGCGCGGGTCTCAAAAACCCGTGACCGAAAGGTCGTGTGGGTTCGATTCCCACCCTCCCCATCAAACCCTCCTTTATGTCTTCAATAACTTGCCTTTGCCCCTGTCTTGGCTGGCTGAGAGTACGGCGCCGTCTGTCTTGCGTAAGCAGATTCACAATAGTGAGTTTAGCGATGTTCGTGGCGCTTGCGAGCTCCGGCTCACTCCTGGATCACAAGCGTGTCATCTCATCGCCAGGAAACGCATATGTTTTATTTCTTACCTCTAACTTCGAAGATCCCGAACCGGACGTGGATCAGGATTGTTAAAAGCGGACAGGAGATCGGGATCGGCAAATTGACTAATGGTATACAAATCGGCCACGACCGCACTTTCGCCAGGGCTTACCCATACCACGAATGGATATCTCGAGAAGGTCGTCAGATTTTCGGCAATGAGACAGGTTCCTCGAGGAGATTGTGACAGTGTGAGAGTCCATAATGACACTGGTCGGACGCCAATCTCCTGTATAGACGCGCGATTCGGTGACCTAGCGACAAGCTCGCACTGTGACTGGCTGGACACCGGAAGGTACGATTCTCGCCTGAAGTGCCGTAGGCTAGTCATACTTGCATTCCTGCGGCTTGTAACCAATGCGAGAGTCATTCGATCATCCTCAGCCGACGTCCGATGCGTGGCATCAGGTCGAGGCGTAGCTTGGTTGCGAAACCGTATGGCATTCCAGAGCCAACAAGTCGTCATCAGGAAGCGTCGGGAAGCTCGTCTCAGCCTCGGCGTATTCACGCCAATCTGATTCTGACGGACAGCCTCGCAGCTGTTGCACTGGAACACGGACTCCAGCGCTGCTCGAGCCGATAGCGACTTCGCTCGATTCCAGGGTTGCGGTGGATCAATCCAATTACTGGCCCTGCATTGTGACAGATTTCATCAGTGTTTCGTCCACCGGGCTGGATTGACAAAGCATCGACATCTAAGTAAGAATGCTATGCATGGCGCGGGCATGAAGCGTTCCAGGGCTCGCTTCCCCTCCTCGTGCTCAAAATCCTCGCCCGACGCGGGCCTCTGCACGGATACGGCATCACGGTACGCATTCAGGAGATCTCCGAAGACGTGCTTCGCGTCGAGGAAGGGTCGCTTTATCCGGCACTTCACCGGATGGAGGAACAAGGCTGGATCAAGGCCAAATGGACGATCACAGAAAACAAACGACGGGGACGTGTTTACGAAATTACGTCCGACGGCCGCAAACAACTCGTGGCGGAAGAGAAACGATGGATGGCGGTCAATGCCGCTGTATTACGCGCCCTGAGGCACGCGTAGGGGAAACCGATGTCGTGGCTCTCGCGGTTCTTAAATGTCCTGCACCGCAATCGGCTCGATCGTGATCTCGACGAGGAGATCCGGTTTCACATCGATGCGCGAACCGAGGAGCTAACCAGAGCCGGTCTCTCTGCGGAAGAGGCGCAAATGCGCGCGCGCCAGCAGTTCGGCAATCCGCTGCCGCTACGTGAGTCGAGCCGCGACATCAAATTGATTCCGCGGCTTGACTCGATTCTGAGCGACATCGGATTCGGCTTCCGGCTGTGGCGACGCCACAAGATCGTCACAGCCGCGGCCGTCGTCTCGCTCTCACTTGCGATTGGTGCCTGCACCGCTGCGTTTTCGCTGATCGATGCGCTGATCCTGCGGCCATTGCCGGTCGATGATCCGCAATCGCTGATCTACGTGGCCCTTCGCGCACCTTCCGATAGCCGCGATGGTCTCAGCTTTAACTACCCGCTGTTTGGTGAGATGCGTGACGCCGCCCGCCCCTTCGTACGCCTCTTCGCAATGAGCGATCAGTCGAGGCGGGACGCGACGTTCGATGATCCTGGTGAGTCTGAAAAAGTCTATGGCCAGTGGATATCGGGAGAGGCACTGACAATTCTTGGCGTGAAGCCGGCACTCGGCAGACTGCTGGAACCGGCCGACGACGTGAACCCGGGTCAGCATCCGCGTAGCCATATTGAGCTACGACTTCTGGACGCGGCGGTTTGATAGAAGCCCGGATGTCCTCGGCCGCTGGGTCACGATTCGCGGGAAGGCACTCCAGATCGTCGGCGTCGCACAGCAAGGCTTCACTGGCGTCGAGCCAGGAATCATGACCGACCTCTGGGCGCCCACCATGATGTGGGACGACCGCGCCATCTCGGATCCCGGTACTCGGTGGTTTCGGATCTGGGGTCGGCTGCAAGACGGGGTCGCGTCGGAGCAGGCCCAGGCGATGCTACAGACGGTCGTCTCGAGGTTTCGACGCGAACAGGCCGCGACGCGGCGCGCGGAATCACGGGATCGTATCGAGCAGTTCATCAACACTCGCGTCTATCTGCGACCGGCGGCGAACGGCCCGTCAGCTCTACGCGAGGAATTTGAACGCGCATTGTGGGTGCTCGCCGGCATCGCCGTTCTGGTGCTACTCATCGCTTGTGCGAATGTCGCGAGCCTTCAGGTCGCCCGCGCGGCCTCGCGCGGAAGGGAAATGGCGTTGCGCGTAGCGATTGGCGCAGGGCGGGGGCGACTGGTTCAGCAGGTGCTGATCGAGAGCGGACTGCTAGCCCTCGCGTCTTGCACGCTGGGTGCCGTTCTCGCAATGGTCACGGCGCCCAGAATCGTGTCGATGCTTTCAACGTCGCGCACGGTGCTGCAACTGGATCTACAGGTGGACTGGCGACTGCTCACATTTCTCGCCGGCGCAGGCACGTGCGTCACGTTTCTCTTTGGACTGGCTCCAGCCATTCGTGCGTCGGCCGTCTCACCGGGCGATGTACTGAAATCGGGAACTGGAAGGCACACGCCACGGGTCGGTTTGTTCCGCCCCCTGGTCGCAGCGCAGGTGGCATTCAGTGCCATCGTGCTGTTCGTGACTGGGCTCTGTCTGACCAGTTTCATGAAGTTGGTTCGGACGGATCTCGGGTTCGATCAGAGCAACCTCGCTCTCGTTCGCGTGGCGGCCCGGGAAGTTGCACCGGACGCGCGCGAAGCCGCTTGTGACGTCGCAGCGCCTGTTGGACCAGCTTGCACAGACGCCGGGTATCGACTCGGCGAGCCTGTCCAGCTGGGGGTTGTTCGATGGCACTGGGCGTAATAAGAGCGTGCAGATTCCGGGTCGCCCCGTAGACGCATACACTCCCTGGTATCTGCAAGTCTCGCCCGGATTCCTGTCAGCGATGGGCATCCCGCTTCGTGCCGGACGGGACCTCGAGTGGCGTGATACGCAGTCGAAATTGCCGTCGGCCGTCATCGTCAATGAAAGTTTCGCAAAGCGGTACTTTCCTGGCGAGTCTCCGTTGGGCAAGCAGTTCTTTCGCATCGATCGAGGAGACACTCTGGTGGCTCAGGAGATCGTCGGGGTTGCCGGAGACGCCAAGTACACGAGCATTCGAGAAGCTACGCCTCCAACTGTGTACAACCCTTACCGGCCTGAAGACACCGGCACCGCGGTGGTACAGGTGCGGACGCGGCTGGAGGCCGGAGCCCTCGCCGCAAGATTCCGGGAAGCGCTCGCGCGGACACATCCTTCGATGCGCCTCACAGAGGTCACTCTGCAATCCACCCTCGTCGGCAACACCATGGTACACGACCGGGCGCTTGCGCTGCTCTCCGTATTCTTCTCGGTGGTCGCGCTTGTACTCGTGATCGTCGGACTCTATGCGGTACTGAGCTACAGCGTGGTGCAACGGACACGAGAGATCGGAATCCGTCTAGCGCTCGGTGCGCAGCCTCTACGGGTTGTTGGCCTGGTGCTTTCAGAGATCGGCGCAATGACGATAGCCGGGCTCGCTGTTGGAGCCGCCGGCGCTGCGGTCGCCGCGCGATTCATCACAGAGCTGTTGTTCGACGTGAATCCCTGGGACTTGTGGAGCGTCGTTGTGCCGTTGACGGGCCTGGTGGTCGCGTGCACGGTGTCGGGACTCGTGCCGGCGTTGCGTGCGACACGTATCGATCCTTCGACTGCGTTGCGTGATGAATAACCACACACGTCAAGTGATCCTCGTGGATGCTACCTTCCGGGCGTAGGCTCGTTCTTGATCCGGAGTTATAATTTATGTACAGTACTTCTGTACAAGTTCCATAATGCGGGAGCAAGATCGCTGATGCCGACTCAAACCACCTACACTAATGCACGCGCGAACCTGGCTTCGCTCCTTGAGCAGGTCACCTCCAACCGGGAGATCGTCATCATCAATCGTCGCGGGGGCGAGGATGTCGCACTGGTATCAGCGGCGGAACTGTCCGGCTTACTCGAAACTGCCCACTTGCTCCGCTCCCCGAAGAATGCGCAGCGCCTGCTCACGGCTCTGCGTCGGGCGCGATCCCGGAAGTTGAGACCGCAGCCTGTCGAGAAATTCCGACGGGGGCTGGGCCTTGATTCGGAAAAGTAAAGGTGCAGGGCAGCCGAATACGAGACGTACTTCAGTGTTCCACCCCGAGTTTCGGGAAGACTTAAGATATTGGGTGGAGACCGACCGCAAGATTGCGCTCCGAGCCTTCGACCTCATCGAGGCGATCTGCGAGATCCATTTACGGGGATCGGCAAGCCAGAGCCGCTAAAATACCTCGGCGCGGGAGTGTGGTCTCGGCGTCTGACGCAGGAGCATCGAATCGTGTACGTAGTCAGTCATGACCACGTGGACTTCCTCCAAGGCCGTTACCATTACTGAAACCGACGCCTAACACACGTTGCTCCTGGATGTTCGTTCGAATCAGTATCTCCGAGAAGCTAGCATGGCGCGGCCCCTGTCGGTCTACTTGGGCTGGCGCGCCATCAAGCGCGGTAGAATGCGGTAGAATACGGGCGGGTGCTCCCTGGCACGTTGCATCATGAACGACAGCCTTTCGGGGCAAGAGCCATCAAACAATAAAGGAGATTTCATGAAGACCTTCAAAGCAGCATTACTAAGCATGGCGCTGAGCTTCAGCGTCATGGCAGCGGTAGCGGCACTTTCCACCACTCTGTCTGCCGCTCCTCAAGGCCAGTCAGACCAGCCAAAGGGACAGGGCTTGGTTCAAGTCGAAGCACAGTACGTTTGCATGATCAACAACCAACGCTTCGATAAAGAGCAGATACCCGTAGCGGTGGGGAAGCTCACATACTACGGGTGTTGTGAGATGTGCAAAGACAAGCTGCGCAACGACGCCAAGAGCCGTTCGGCGATTGACCCCGTCAGCAAAAAGAAGGTGGACAAGGCGACTGCGGTGATCGGCGTTGATGCCGATGGGAGCGCCTACTACTTCGAGAACGCGGAGAACCTGAAGCAATTCAACCCAGCCTCCAAGTCTTCCGGCAAGAAATGAGCGAACAACCCGAACCTTGCGCATTACCGGCGGTGGTAGCGTGCCCGGTTCGGTTGTTAGCCCCTCACTTCACCTCAAACGGCAGCCGATGCCCGGCGCCGACGATCCAGTCGCCGAGCAACCATTCAATCTGTATTGCGTCCGACTGATCGGAGAGGCGTCCTGTCGCCTTCAAATGGTCGCCCGTAGAGCAGCCATCCTTGCGAAGAGCCGCTACGAGCCCTGACTCAAGGTGGTGTTCTGTAGTCTGGTTTATGATAGATTCAACAACGCTGTCGACTGGGAAGGCAGTCGCCTCCTCGTCTCGCCAGGTTTCAAGATAGAAAGACCCGACTCATGACTTCTGTTCCCACCGAGGGCTACAGCCTCACTCTGCGCGTTCGTCTTGCAAACCGGCCTGGAATGCTTGGGCAGCTTACTTCCGCCATTGGTGCCGCAGGCGGCAATATCGGCGCCGTCGATATCGTCGAGGTGAGTTCAGGACAACTCCTTCGCGATGTGACCGTATACGCCAGCGGCGTACGCACGGTGAACAGATTGTGGCTGCAGTCCGTGCCATTCCTGATCTCACACTCATCAATGTCTCGGACCGCACATTTCTCCGTCATCTCGGAGGCAAGATAGAAATCCACAACAAGCGGCCCCTCCAGACTCGTGCCGATCTTTCTATGGCTTATACGCCGGGCGTCGCGCGCGTGTGTCTTGCGATACGCGACGAACCGGACAAGGTCTTCAATCTGACTATCAAGCGGAATTGCATCGCGATTGTCACAGATGGCACGGCGGTACTTGGCCTCGGAGACATCGGCCCGGCGGCCGCGATGCCGGTGATGGAGGGCAAGGCGATGCTCTTCAAAGAATTCGGTCACGTCGACGCCTTTCCCATCTGTCTGGATACCAAAGACCCGGATGAAATCGTCAGAGTTGTCAAAGCTATCGCGCCGGGCTTTGGAGGCATCAACCTGGAAGATATTTCTGCTCCACGCTGTTTCGAGATCGAGGAGCGGCTAAAGCGCGAGCTCAGTATTCCCGTCTTTCACGACGATCAGCACGGAACAGCGATTATCGTCCTTGCCGCGCTCATCAATGCCCTCAAACTGGTACGCAAAGAGATCAACGAAATCAAGATCGTCATCGCCGGCACGGGCGCAGCAGGGACCGCTGTTGCGAAGATGCTTGCTCGCGAGGGAGTGCCTGAGATCGTCGGATTCGACATTGGCGGTCCGGTCTATCGAGGGCGGGCAGACTTGAATGCAGCACAACAGTGGTGGGTGGAAAACACCAATCCCAGGAATTTTGAGGGCCCGTTAAGCGATGGGATTGCCGGTGCGGATGTCTTCATCGGTCTCTCAGGACCAGGAGTTCTGACGCGCGATGATCTCAAGAAAATGGCGCGCGATCCTGTCGTCTTTGCGCTCGCGAATCCGACTCCAGAGATCATGCCTGAGGAAGCGGAAGGTTATGTTGCGGTGATGGCGACCGGGCGGTCTGACTATCCCAATCAGATAAACAACGTACTCGTCTTCCCGGGAGTCTTTCGCGGCGCCCTTGATTGCCGTGCGTCAGATATCAACGAAGAAATGAAAACTGCTGCTGCTCACGCAATCGCTTCAGTCATCAGCGCTGACGAATTGAGTCACGATTACATTGTTCCCTCCGTATTCAACCGCAAAGTGTCGCGGCTGGTGGCATCCGCAGTCGAAGAGGCTGCGCGCCAGACGGGAGTCGCGCGCCGCGATCGCCACATGGATAGTTGACCACGCCCCCACTATGAACTGGACTCAGAACTACGCTCCCCTTGGCAATATTATATTGTCTGCGCTCGTAGCAGCTCTTCCTGTAGTTATTCTTCTGGGGCTGCTCGCGTTCTTTCACATGAAGGCGCACATTGCCGCGCTGATTGCTCTTGCCTCGTCTCTTCTTATCGCGATCGTCATTTACGGCATGCCGCTATCGCTCGCAATTGCGTCTGCTGCAAATGGCGCTGCATTCGGCATATTCCCGATTGGATGGATTGTCCTCTGCGCGATCTTCGTTTACGACATCACCGTCGAAACGGGAAAGTTTGAGATCGTCAAAGAAACGATAGCCGGTCTTTCGAGTGACCGGCGCATCCAGGCACTTCTCATCGCTTTCAGTTTTGGCGCATTTATTGAAGGGGCCGCAGGGTTCGGCACACCTGTAGCAATCTCCGCTGCAATGATGATTGGCCTCGGCTTCAAACCGCTCGAGGCAGCGGGTATAGCGCTTATAGGCAACACAGCACCGGTTGCCTTTGGTGCGCTTGGCACTCCGTTGATCGCACTCGCGAGAGTGACCGGCCTTCCGCTCGAAGATTTGAGCGCGATGGTCGGGCGCCAGCTTCCCTTCTTTTCGGTAATTGTGCCCTTCTGGCTCGTCTGGGCAATGGCAGGATGGCGCGGGATGCGCGAAGTCTGGCCGGCGTGTCTCATCTCCGGTCTCAGTTTCGGCATCGTCCAGTTTCTGATCAGCAACTATCACGGTCCGTGGGTGGTCGATATCGCCGGCGCGATCGCATCGATTGTGGCAACTGTCGTACTACTCAGATTCTGGAAACCTCGATCGACCTGGACGTTCTCGCACGATCAGCCATTGCTCGATGTTCAGAAAGAGCAAAAGCAACATTCAGCCCGCGATGCATTCATAGCCTGGATGCCGTGGGTCATTCTCTCTGCAATCGTATTCCTCTGGGGTTTGCCGCAGGTCAAAGCATTGCTCAATGGAATCTCCACCGTTGAGTTTGCCGTACCGTATCTCGATAAGGCAGTCTTCCGCGCACCGCCGGTAGTGGCTGCAACCAAAGGCTGAGGAGGCAGTTTTCGTCTTCAACTGGCTTTCCGCGACCGGCACAGGTCTTTTGTTAACGGGAGTTATCTCCGGACTTTTACTGGGCCTTCGTCCTGGAAAACTTGCGAGGCTCTTTGGGCGTACAATATGGCGTGTACGGTGGTCGCTCGCGACGATTGCGGCGATGCTCGCTCTCGGATTCTCGACGCGGTACGCCGGACTGGATGCGACGATGGGGCTGGCCTTCGCGAGCACGGGATTTCTTTTTCCATTCTTCTCGCCCCTCCTGGGATGGCTGGGAGTCGCGCTCACCGGCAGTGACACATCATCAAACGTGCTCTTTGGCAATCTTCAGCAGATCACTGCTGAGCAATTGAATATCTCGCCGGTCCTCGCCGCGGCGTCGAATTCGAGCGGCGGAGTTATGGGAAAGATGATAGACGCTCAGTCAATCGTGGTGGCCAGTGTAGCCACCGGACAGGAAGGCCAGGAAGGAACAATACTGCGTTACGTTTTCTTCCACAGCGTCGCGCTCGCCGTACTGGTGGGACTGCTCGTGCTCGCGCAGGCGTATGTGTTCCCGGGCGTGGTGCCCTGACAAAGACATGAATCATTCGACAAACAGTTCGCCAAACGCCCGAAGAATTGACTTTCCTGAACGCCTGCAAGCGTCTAAAAACGCCGTCCTGTCTGTCAGAAAAATTAGAAAGCAAGTTATTCTATTAGTTGGGTTTATGCCTTTACCCGAAATCGTGTGGGCCCAAGTGTGGATTTCGCGTGATATACTAATCGTGCATTCGTTGGATTGCCCTAATCTTACATGATCATATGTGGGGTACCGCTTCCATCAGGCGGACGTCCGAATAGCTAAGAATGCAAATTCATACAAGACTCAAGGAGACAGTACGATTTTCATGAAGTTTAGATTTTTCTGGGGCCTGGGAGTTTTGTTGTCGCTTAGCCGTTCTGTTAAGCGCCAATGCAACTGCTCAGACAGCCGAACAGGACGGACAAGGTGAGAAGGCGAGGCAGGAGGAGAGAGCAACGGTTGCTTCTCCCGATGTCAAACCCGCCTTTCCTGAATTGATTTATACTCTCGATCTTCATCCTTCCAAACTTAACAATGTAATTTTCGATGAACCCGGAACGGGGCGAATGACAAAGGGTCATTCGTTTCAGGCAACTGCATATAGCTCTCCGCGGACGCACAGCAAGCGGAGAATTCACGCGCCACGGAATGGTCGCGGCGGATCCGGATGTTCTTCCTCTTGGCTCGGTGGTCGAAATCGACGCAGGAAATTTTTCCGGTGTCTATGTTGTCCACGACACTGGAGCAAAGGTAAAAGGGAATCTGGTTGATGTGTGGATGCCCAGTTCCTGGGCCGCGCGGCAATTCGGTCGGCGAAGCATCAAGCTGACTGTATTGAAATACGGTCCAAACAAGCGCGTCAAGAAACCGCAGTCGTAGCTTTCTCGGTTAGTTTCTGTAGTGCACGCTCCGCCGTCGGTCCCCTTCAGGATCGGCGGCTTTTTGTTTGTGATCAAGATAAGGCATGTAGTACCGCCTTCAGGAGGCTGTCGGAAAAATAACTACTCCTACGAGGAATCAAGCAACCACGATCCTTCGCGCGCTTGTAAGTTGTTGATTCTTGATGAAATCTCTTATCTCCGACAGCCTCCTTTAGGCGGAATTCTGTGCCGCGCGCGACAGGAATTCCGCCTAACTAAAGGCGGTACGACTGTCAGATCACTCGGTACTACGTTTCAGCGACCGTCTGGTGCCAAGGTACTTCAGCACTTTTACTGCCGATGGTCCGGTTGGCCGAAATGTGAAAAAGCGAACATACTTGCTCGTTGCCGGGTAATGGTGTATGCGGCGCATTGAAGGTTGCGCCAGCGCCAAACGTTACGGCCTTGCCACGTGCGAAGCTCAAGGTATCGAACGCGGGCCCATCAAGCTGCTTCCATGTCCGTCTGGATTTATCTGTCGAGTTAGCTCCCTCTGCTGGTTTGGAGCGTCCATTGAGGTGGAAGAATATTCAAAAGTGATATTGGGAAGACGCTGTGGAGTGCGAAAACGTGTGCTTGCCAGCGCGAGTTCATAACAAAAAGCGGAGACTCACTTTCTCAACCATTACAACTTCTCGGGTCAACGAAAGAGCCCTGACGTTTGTGTTGCCTTCCAGAGCTCCCTCTGATCGACGAAGCAACGGTGAATATCTTCAAGTTGCTCAGACCAGAAGAGTGCGGTTGCCAGATGAACTGCATCGTAACCGCGCGAGCCATGTTCCAGGCCACATTGGCGGCACGCGAACAGAGCGACTCGCTTAGCTGAATCCGAATGATGCTGTCCGAAGTCTGCAACGAACGCTGAGTATGCCTCGGCGGCTCCGGGACGGCTGATCAATTCCTGGCGCTTGCCGCTTTGCCCAGGGCCGCTGCGACCTCGGCTCGGGCTGATCACGCACGTCGCCAGAATGGGCACGGCTCGACCAGGACGACTCAAACAATCCGAGGGTAGAAACAGGCGTGACCACCGATGGTGAGCCTCAAGACATCCCGTTTTGCGAATGACGTTCAAGTGAGCAAATGGGCGATAGCGAGCCACTCCAAGGTTAAGCTGGTGTTACAAGGTTTCAAAGCCCTTCGATGAAAGAGCACCAAGACATCAAAGTGTTTATTTCGCATCGCGACTCCAAATGCGATGAATGTGGTGAAGAGTTGGGAAGGAAAGCGTGGATTTCTCTTGAAGAGAACAAGGGAGCTTTGTGCCTGGCGTGCGCGGACCTGGACGAGTTGGTCTTTCTTCCGACCGGTGACGCGGCGCTAACCAGACGCGCGCGAAAGCATCGGCGCTTTCAGCGGTGGTCTTGAAATTCAGCAGAGCGCGTAGGCGATACGAGCGTCAGGGATTGTTGGTCGAAGAGAACGCGCTCAATCAGGCAGAAGCTGAATGTCTGCCGATGCGGAGGCCAGAGAGCGTCGCGCCGAACGGCAACGAGAGCGGCAGGTAGAGCTGGATCAAAGCTTCGTGGAGCATTTTGACAAACGAATCCGCGAGCTCTTCACCGCCTGCCCGGTAGGACAAGAAGTACAGATTGCTGACCAAGCTTGTCGCAAATACAGCGGGCGGATCGGCCGTACAGCGGCGGCAAGGAGTTTCGATGAAGCGGCAGTGCGCTGCGGTGGTGGCGCATATCCGACATCGGGAAACAAACTACGATGAACTGCTGTCAATAGAATGGGACCGCGCAGACGCGAGAGCGCAGGTCAAACACCAGGTTGATGAAGTATTGGCGCGTTGGCAAGGGGGTGGCTGAGCTAAAGCGCTGCGAAGAAACAGCGCAAAGTTTGGAGTGCGGCGGCTTGGCGCTGCACTCCAAATACGGCTCCAGTTGTCCAAACTCCAGTCGCCGAGCGTCGGCGTTGCCGCCAGGCTTCAGCCTGGCGCTCCCGGGGCGAGGGTCCACGCCGGAGCCTCGATATCGACAAATCAGGGGCACGAGTATCCTGGGTTGAGAGGCCAGGTCGTAAGGATCTGGAACTTGGGTATCGCCAAGCCTCCGATATTGTATGGATTCACAAGCGTGTTGAGAAATGGCGGGGGGCTGACTGCTATCGTGCCTCCCTGGACGATAGCAAATAAGTCATATCCCAATACATCCTCCCTGATATTGTTTGCGGGATTCGTGCGTCCCTGGTAACCCTTAAGAGCGATGGTTGCATCGCCAGGTAGCGACCCAAATGGGTGACCATGGCCCGAACACGAGTAGTCCCTTATGTCTGAGAAACTGGATGATAGAATTGCGGGCCTGACATAGGCAAGAGGTGTCAACACCTGGTAGTAGTGCCTTTTTACGGAAAGGTCATTTGAGCATGGTGTACGTTCCGCTATCATTAAGCATCCCACGTCCAGCCCAGTGCGTTGCTTGCGGAGACGTGATCCGACATAAGAAAGCTTGGCCCAGCCTCCGACAACAGGTTCTTCGTCAACTGTCCAATTGAGTTGTGTACAGCGTCAAACTGCGCCGACGCCTCCTTCGACATCTCACCAACGGTTGTGTTGATAAGGGGATCTGCAGAACCCAGAAGGCGTGTTCACCAGATTCGCCGTGGTCGAGAGTGCAGCACCAATCACACCCGCAACAGCCCTTTGTACGGGAAATGTTGGGGGAATGAGCTTGCGCTTGCAATCTGTGCTACACCGCTTAGGGCCCTCAGCACATTGATCGCCACCTGGCTTGCCGGCTTTATTCGCATCGCGTCGATCACTTCCTGCGCGATGGCTCTGAGATTGTTCTGCTTGTTTGAGTTTTCAGCTGTGAAGAGTCCCAGCAGCTGATCGCGGAACCTGAAAACATTCGCAACGTAGCCGAACTCTACATTCAACTGATTGCCGACTTCCGAAAAATCCTGCTCTGAAAACCCCTGGTCTTGTCCCGGAAACCTCAGACACTACCAGACGTGATAACCAGATTGGCTGGCACACTCAACAGGTTGAGATAACCAACACGAATGTCCTGGTTGAGGCACGGATTCATGTCCACTTGGGTTAGGCGGACCACCACAAGCAACGTACTGGCTTATGTACCGGTAAGCAGCTTGCTTTTCTAAGGTGTCCGTAGCGGGCCATGCAACTGGATCAGTCCACGCAATTGTTACCAGATCGTGACTGATCGGTGCGGCAATATCGATGTCCACGAGACTTGGCTCGAAGTACACACGGTGATTTCGTCCAAGCAATCCTCGAATTCCGCCTTCCGGTGTTTGAGGTGTCAGGAATGAACTTGTTTCTATAACAGATGCTGGTGGGGCGCTCGCGTAGCTCGCGCGGACTGCTCCGACGAGCGCGTAAGTGTCAGTAGTTCTCAAGCTGGTAAGCAGATATGGATTGGCCCCGATCCTTGACATAACGATCGGAAGATTTGTCTGAACCGTCTGATTGTCAAAACCTTTGAAGGTCGAGGTCCATCTGGCGTGATCACCACTACCCGTATGCGTCCACCTCCAGGTGCCGCTGAAGTCCGGATAGTTTGCAGGACAACTAACTGATTTAAGGAACTTTGCCTGATGGCCGATAACAAACTCCGGAGACGATGTTTCTATGAGGTTCCCCAATGTGTCTCGACAGCTCATATAAAAAGTCGCATGGTTTGTCGTTGCAAAATCGTTCCACACCTCGAAGACGACCATGTCGGAGCCAGGCGGCAAGGGTTTCCCAATACTCGAAACGAAGAACAATGCCGATTCACCGTAGGTGTTCATGATAAGCGTCAGGTCCTGCGCCATCCTGTTTATCTCGCTCAAGCTCTTTGCAGGGTCACCAGTCGCATAAGTTCGGTTTATCGGCTTTCCATCCAGCTCTTTCAACGGCGTAAGCTGGACCCTTTCGTAGACTACGAGTTGAAAGCCGCCAGCGTGGACTGGCAGCTGCGCAGCCGTGTGAACGTCGCTGCCGATAGTGATGGTGTTGGGCTGAGCCGGGTTTTTGATTTGAAACTTGACGAAGTCGCGCTGAAAGTACTTATAGCTGCCACGCGAATCCTGAAGGAAATGGCCGACATAATGGTCGTTGCGATACCCGGACTGAAACGCCTGGTCGAAGGCGTAGCCCTTCACTCCGATGAATGTAAAGTTATTGCCAATCGGAACTCCACCGATCTCGCCGTTTCCGCCAAACCCTGGAGTCTTTTTGTCGCCGGTTAAGATACCGTCGAGCGCCTTGTTGTGGATTCCGGACGAATGCGTGGACGAGATAATTACAATCTCTCCCTTCACTCTACGATCCAGAAAATCCTTAATCGGTGCAAAGCTCGACGTTGATCCGGCATAAAAGCTCCCTTGTTCGATCAACTCAAGGTTCCCCGAGTTGAGTGCGAGCATTTGCAGCCCCACAGAGTTGACGGTCGAATCGCTGCCTGACCTGTAGACGTTGACTCCGATTTTGATGCTGTAGCTTCCGTCGTCACCGCAGCACAGACCTGTCTGGATGGGAATGAGGTAGTTCGATGGACTTACGCTGATGTCAACCAGGTCCGGATCGCTCGCGAAGTAACCGTCGTGGACTTCTAACTTCGCCGTGTACATCCCGTTGATATCCGCAACGAGGATTGGGTTTGCCGCGTTCGCATTATCGATACGAGCCTGGCTGCCCTCAGGTCGGCGGACGAGCTCCCATGAATGTGTCAGTACCTCGGTGCCGCTTTGTGACTCCTCGCTGTTCAACGGGATCGGATGGCCAACCGTACCGACAAGGTCTGGACCGGCATCGGCTTTCGGACCTGCGACAGAGAACCTGCGGGTTACTTCCTCGCGCGTGAAGTCAACCCTCACAACTTCTAGGTGCAGCTCATTGAGACCCTTCTGTAAGCCATCTTCCGCCAACACGATGGCACGCAGGTCACACGCCGTTGCAATGCAAGCGCTGTTGCTTACTCGCGCAAACTTCGTTGTTATGTCACGCCCGTTGAGGAATGCTCGGAACCGGCGACTATCTGAACCGCTGGAAAATCGTAGCTTGAGCTCAACCGGCGCCGATGCGTACGTTGCGCGCCCATCAGGAAAAACGATGGTGACCCGGCCGAGCCCTTGAACCATCGCCGCGAATTCTGACGTTACCGGCGAGTGCGCATTCGCTGCCGAACAGAAAATAACAAGAAAGAGTATGCTCGACGTGATTGCCTCAAGACGCCGGATAGTCGAAATCATTTGCTTGCCCTCCAAATAACCTGACTTGCGCGGCAGACACTAGCGCATTCAACTTCGATTGACTATCCGTGTTTGTCCGATGGGGCTCAACTTGGGAACGCTGGCCTCTGGCCGGCGTGTGCTTTTGGAAGAAACGCCGTTGAGGCAACTGGTAGGCACATTTCGGTGAACTTGCGGAGGGTTGCTATTGATCCTCAGGAAACTGATGCCGTGGGTGACTTGATCCGTCAGGTCGGACGACGAATGAATATCCTACTTCCTCGTCCTACACTTGACCGATAGTTGAGTCATTGTCGGATTAAGGTCTGTATGAGTTCCACCGAAAACGGCATCGCGCAGTGAATCGGTTGGTCGTTCGCCAAAGTGACAAACAGACTTTTGAAGACCGGTGGCAGTCCGCTGTATAGTCTTCTTACGAATCGTTATAGCACCTCGGAGGGGGGCGTTAGACAAAATGCACAGGTGATCCAAACGATCCGCAATCACCAGAACGCTTCGCTAAAGGTGTACAGACTGGAGCTTAGGTGACCAAAGACATTCGCAGAAACGATCCGTGTCCGTGCGGGAGTGGCAAGAAATACAAAAAGTGCTGTCAGGCGAGTGCCGACGAAACGGATTCTCAATACAGGCGCTGGCTGAAAGTCGAGGCTGATTTGATTCCTGAGCTACTCGCTTACGCTCTTGAAACACTGGGTCCTGAGGCAATTGAAGACGCCTGGAGTGAATTCCACGACGACGCTCCCGATGGCGACTACGACTCAGAGTCCCCAATGAATATGGTTTTCATGCCATGGTTCCTATTCAATTGGTTGCATGAGCCGATACCAGCCGGTTCAAAGCACTTATTGGTGACAACCGTCGCTGCATCGTTTCTTAGCGATCATAGGGTCAGCCCGGACGAAGAGAAACTCATCGTTAGTGCTATCAAAACTCCATACTCGCTATGCGAAGTGTTGGAGTTGACGGCGGGAGTCGGCATGACTCTTTTCGATCTTCTCCGCCGGGTCAAGTACGAAGTGATTGAGCACTCGGCCTCGCGAACTCTAAGGAGAGGCGAGATCATTTATTGCGCAACCACCTCCCTGGACGGTATCAGCTCAAACATTGGCACCAGCCCTTACGCGCTGCCGCCGACAGCCAAGCGAGACATTCTGGAATTGCGAGAGTGGATGATTGACGAGAGTGGTGGGGCGGAACTCACAGAAGATCTTCTGGTTGAATTCGAGCCCGAACATCCGCAGTTTCTATCTTGATACAGTGAAGGCGATGTTCCAGCCGCCACAGCTAGTGAATACAGACAACGATCCACTGTTACCGCAAAAAGTCTATTTCGACGTCGAGTCGGCCGATTCGGCGTTTCACGCATTGAAAGACCTGGCTGAAGGCATCCCCGGAGAATGAATTGCGCTCAGACGCCACGTTGGCAGACGACCTGGTTGTGAAAGCTGAGATTCCCTGGCTAGGTGGCACCGAGGAAGCACGCAAACGGCTCGGTGGCCCGGTGTTGCTCGGCACGATGAACATCCAAAATAGGAAGTTGATAGTGAGCGTTAATTCAACCAGGCGCGCGGAGACAATCCAACGCCTAGTCGAAGAACGATTGGGGAAAGACGCAGTCTACAAGTCAACTCTTATTGAGCCGATCGAGTCGGAGGTTGAGAAGGCGTGGGCAGCGGCCGCTGACAGCTCATCAAAGCTATCCCCAGGCGGACGGGCTGAGAGAACCGGGCGGACTGGTGTGATTTCACTGGCGGATGCTTCTCCCGAAGTGCGATTGAAACTGGAAGAGATCGCGCGTCAACACTGGATCACCTGGATTGATCTGCCGGTCCCGGCGCTCAACAATATGACTCCGAGGGACGCGGCGAAGACAGAAGAGGGACGCGACCTGCTTGAAAGTTTACTGTTGTATTACGAAAGCCACGATCATGAACCTGACGAAAACCTGATGCGTGCCGATGTGGCCGCGTTGCGGCGCGAGCTAGGAATGGAGGTCTAAGCCCTGGAACGTCAAAAGAAATTGAGAGAGAAAAAAGCTCTGGCCCCACGAGTAAAACGAATGAACCGTACCGCTCGCCTTCGGTCTGCTCGCTCCTGGCTGAAGACCTACAACGGCCAAAACATCGTTGCAGGATACCGGAAGCATTTTGGAGTCGATTGGGTTTGCGCGTTCAAAGAGCTTGAAATTCTTGGAATCGCGATCGAACCGGAGTACAAGAACAAGGTCTTGAAATCAGCGGCTGGTGCTGTCGCGGCCGGCAGGTCGAAAAAGCTTCGACGGAAAGAAGTTTTCGAATATTTGGATCAAGACGAAACCTTTGCGTATATCGTTGGTTACACTGAAGCTGGATTTGCATATGGCGTTACCTGGGAAGAATGGGAACGTCTCGACCCAGACGATTCAAACAATCCGATGGTAGAAACATGCGTGACCACCGATTGTGAGCCGCAAAACATCCCGTTTTGAGAACAAAGTTCAATTGAGCAAACGGGCAATAACGAGCCACTCCAAGGTTAAGTAAGTTGGTATTACAACGTTCAAGCCCTTCGATGAAAGAGCGGGACGTTGCCGAAATTAACGGGTTGATCGAAAGCGCTTTGCGACAAACCCCAACCATCACGACGACAGGTAGTATGGTTTATCTGGCAATGCAAAATGGCGCTGGCCAATGATCTTGTCGGGACATGAGATGATTCAAGACTTGCGTTACGGTGTGGGAGTGTTGCTAAAGCCCGTCGTAAGTTTGATGGCCGTCATGACGCTTTTGCTCCTGATTGGGGCGAACACAACAGTTTCGACCCAGGGTTTGAAAGACCTGGCTCGCGCGCATGTTTCCAGGTTTCAAAAGGTTTTGTCCGAAAATATTCAGGACTTCTGGCTGCAGAAGGGGCTGGATCGTGAATACGGCGGGTATGTCATCAGCTTCGACAACGAAGGAAGAATAATCACGCCTTACAACAAGATGATCGTCACACAGGCGCGGCAGGTATGGCTGCACTCGCGGCTGGCACGCGCAGGCTACAAACGCGAGGAGAATCTAAAGGCAGCGGCGCATGGCTATAAGTTCCTGCGTGAAAAGATGTGGGATGCGCAAAATGGTGGCTTTTACTGGGACGTCGACGTTACGGGCAAGCCTCTCCGAACCAACAAGCACCTCTATGGGCAATCGTTCGGCTTGTACGCGATCTCTGAATACGCTCTGGCGGTGCGCGACGATGAAGCGCTCAAGTGGGCGAGAGAGCTTTTTCAGTTGCTTGAAGCGAAGGCTCACGACGCGCGACACAAAGGCTACAACGAATTCTTCACAGCCGACTGGCAGCCCGTTCCGGCGGGTACTGCAAATTACATTGCCCGCGCATCGACGCCAGTAAAACTCTACAACACGCACTTGCACCTGCTGGAATCCATCACCACATTTTACCGTGCGAGCAAACTACCACTTGCACGAGTGCGCCTGTTGGAATTGATCGAGATCGAAACCGACAAGGTCGTACGAAAGGAATATCCGCTCTGCACCGATGTACACAGTCCGGATTGGACACCGATTCTGGAGGGGGATTATGCGACGGCGTCGTACGGCCACGATCTGGAAAACATCTGGCTGGTGATGGACGCATGTGAGGCCATCGGTGTGAAGCCGGAAAAATATCGAAAGCTGTTTGAAGGTCTGTTCACGTATTCATTGAAATACGGCTTCGACAGCCAAAAGGGAGGCTTTTTCAACGGCGGTCCGTTCAATCAACCCGCCACGAACCGCAACAAAGTCTGGTGGGCGCAAGCAGAAGCTCTGGTAGCAGCATTGTGGATGCATCGGCTTACGGGCGACCAGAAGTATCTTCGCGTTTTCGCGAAAACCTGGGACTTCATCGACAAAAACATGATTGACTGGGAACACGGCGAATGGCGCGACACGATCACTCCAGACGGCCAAATCCGAGGTCCCAAAGCCAGCATTTGGAAAGCCGGCTACCATAATGGGAGGGCGATGATTGAATGTCTGGCCGTGCTTGAGCGCGCGATCAATGCAAGATAGTGTGCAATCGCTTCCACCTCGATCTTCAAGATTTACTGAAGGCATGTTGTACCGCCTTCAGGCGGAATCGTGGCCGCCAACCTTTCGAGATTCCGCCTGAAGGCGGTACAACGTACCTTCATTCATTCCTAACTAATTCGCCTTGGGAGTAGGCGTGGCTTTCTTCTTGCCGCCAGTAAAGACCTCGCCAACTTTCTTGGCGCCGTCGACTGTAGCCTTTCCTGCGGCTTCGGCTCCTTTGGCTGTAGCCGATCCGACCTTCTTTGCGCCATCAACTGTCGCGTCTCCGACTTTCTCGGCTCCCTTGGCAGTTTCAGATGCTGCCGTCTTAGCGCCTTCAGCCGTCGCCTTGCCTGCCGTCACGGCAGCCTTCTCGGTTGCATCTGCTGCCGTCTTCACGCCGGAAACAGTCTCTTTTTCGGCCGTCGAAAGTGCATCTCCCGTCGCAGTCATCGCCTTATCGGTCATGCTCTTGTCCTTGAGCTCGCCCGAGGTGTCATCCTTATGAGTCACGGTTGCGGTCTTGGCACCGCTTGGCGATGTCGTTCGCGTTACCTTGGCGACGCTATGAGTTGAGGAAGTAGGGAACGTACGCACTTCTGTTTTGGATCCGTCAACATGGAGGGATTCGATAGTCGTGGATCCATCCTTGTTCTTGATAGTTCTCGTGCTGGTGACAGCCGGAGTCGGTGTCGCCACCGCAACTTCTGGAGTCGCCGTCGGCGTGGCAACAACCGGTGTCGGGCGTCGGCGCGCTGGTTTCCGGCGACGAGTAACATCCAGCAATCGCGAGCGTTGATGAAACGACAGCTAAGACAAATGCCTTTCTCATAGTCCTCCTCTTTGCTTGCAAAATCACCTACGGAACCACGGACAACCCGCGGGGCTTAGTGATGTCTAATCATGATAGCACCGGCCCTCACGGCTTTGCATCCATCCAGTTCTTTCCGGCGCCGATATCGACGAGCAAGAGGAACCGCAAGCTCGGCCGCATTTTCCATTGCCTGCTTGATTACTTTGGTGGCTTTTTCAACTTGAGACTCGGGCACCTCAAAGACAAGTTCGTCGTGCACCTGAAGTATCATTCGAGCATCGATCTTTGCTTTCTCGAGCGCGGCATCGGCTCTGAGCATGGCGCGTTTGACAATGTCGCTCGCTGATCCCTGCATCGGCATATTGATCGTCTCGCGTTCCGCGCGCGCGCGCAGGCTCGCGTTCTTGTTCTTTAAGTCCGGCAACCGTCTGAGACGCCCGAAAATTGACCGCACCACGCAGCCTTCGCTCCGCACTTTCTCAGGGAACTCGACCATATACCGCTTCACACCGGCAAAGGTTCGATAGTAGTCGTCAATTACTTTTCTTGCTTCGCTTCGAGAAATGCTGATTCGTTGTGACAGACCAAACGCACCGATCGAATATGCAATGCCGAAATTGACGATCTTGGCCACCCTTCGCTTCTCTTTTAGCTCGCTGCCCGTTTTCGCTCCGAATACGTCGCGAGCGGTGCGCGCATGAATGTCTTCACCCTGACTGAATGCCTCGAGCATTACCGGATCCTGAGTCACGTGCGCCAGCAGCCTGAGCTCGATCTGAGAATAGTCAGCCGAAAGCAGAACGTTGCCTTTCTCAGGAACAAATGCACGCCGTATGCGCCGGCCCATCTCGGTGCGTATCGGAATGTTCTGCAGATTCGGTTCAGTTGACGACAGGCGTCCGGTTGCCGTTGAAGTCTGGTTGAGAGTGGTGTGAATACGGCCGTCTCGAGGATCGATCAGGCCCGGAAATGCGTCGACATACGTTCCCTTGAGCTTGGACATTTCCCGAAACTCGATGATCAGCCGCGGAAGTTCGTATTTCGCAGCCAGCTCATCCAATATGTCCCGGCTCGTCGATATCTTGCCGGTCGTTGTTCTCCGCGACACTTCGAAATTGAGACGCTCGAATATGTCTCCCAGTTGCGAGGGTGAATTGATATTGAACTCCTCGCCAGCAAGACCATAGATGCGAGACGTAAGGTTTTCGAGCTCGCGCTCCATCTCGTTCGAAAGACCTTCGAGCACTTTGGTATCGACTCGGAACCCGGCACGCTCGATTCGATGGATAAGCGGCGCCAGCGGCAACTCTATCTCGCGATAAACTTCATTCAGCCCGTCGCTCTCGATCCGGGCCGAAAGCAGATCGGCGAGCCGTCCCGTCAAATCGGCGCGCATCGCAGTGCGATGCCAGGTCTCGTCGCGGCTCTCAATCGAGATGCCGCCATATTCCCGCGCAAGATCTGACAGCTCATACTTGCCGCGTTCAGGATCGAGAAGGTATGCAGCGATCAGCACATCATCACTCACTCCGTTGAGCTCGATGTTGAGCCCCGCGCAAGTTGCAACGGCGCGCTTCAGGTCGTAGACCGACTTCTCAATGATCCCATTGTCCAGAAGACCGCCCACCAGTTTCAAAGCATCGCTTTTGCCTTCGATCACGCTGAGATCAACATAATCGGCACGGCCTGGTGCACTGGAAAAGCCTACACCCTCAAGAGCGCTGCCCATTCCAGCAATCGAAAACGCAAACCGGTCGCAGGTATGCAGCGCATCACTCAGTCTCCTGACATCTCCAAGCGATTCATGTCTCGAGTATTCGACAATGTCTGAAGGTCGCGGCTCGCTCGGCTCGACCTTTCCTGCGGCGTCGGCAAACTCACGACTGAATTGAGCGAACTCAAGCTCGGAAAAAAGATCGTACGCAGCTTTTCTGTCAGGTTCTCTGGCGATCAGGTTGTCGAGGTCGAGCTCGATCGGCGCGTCGAGGTCGAGCTTTGCCAGCTCACGCGAAAGTTTTATCTGCTCAACGAAGTCGCGAAGAGACTCGCGGTGATTCTTGCGTTTGACCTCCTCCCAGCCTGCAAGCGCGCGGTCAAGTGTCTCGAACTGCTCAATCAGTTGAACGGCACCCTTCTCGCCAATACCCGGCGCACCCGGAATCCCGTCAATCGAATCTCCCATCAGCCCCAGAAGGTCGACTACCTGATCGGGCCTGACTCCGATCCGCTTCTTGACTGCAGCCTCGTCGAACCAGGTCTCGCCGGTCTTGTCGACCTTGAGAATGATCGTCTGCGGATCCTGGACAAGCTGGCAGAGGTCCTTATCGCTTGAAACGATGACAGTTTGAAGGCCAAGACTGGATGCCTTTTTTGCGAGAGTGCCGATTACATCGTCCGCCTCCCAGCGCGGCAACTTCAAGATTGGAACACGCAATACATCGCATACCTTTAAGATGTATTCGATCTGTGTTGAAAGATCGTCCGGCATCGCCTGGCGATCCTTTTTGTACTGGTCGTAGGCATCGTGACGAAACGTTCGCTCAGACACGTCCATCGCAATGCCGAGATAATCAGGCTTATAGTCAGTGATCAGCTTCCTCAACATCATCGCGAAGCCGAGGACGGCATTCGTCGGCAGGCCTTTAGAATTGGAAAGGCGAGGGATCGCCCAGTACGCGCGATAGATGCTCGACATCCCGTCGATAAGAAATAGACGCTTCGTCGGCTTCATAGGACCACGGATTATGGGTACACTGTATCGGCGTAAGTCAAGTCAACGGGACTAGCAGGGAGGATCGTTATGGGAAATGCATTCATTATTGATACCGTGCGAACGCCGAGAGGCCGCGGGAAAATGGGCAAAGGTGCCCTCACCGGAATTCATCCGCAGGAACTTCTGGGACAAACACTCAATCAGCTGGCGATCAGAACCGGGATCGACCGGAGTCTGGTAGACGATGTTGTAATGGGATGTGTCTCGCAGGCCGGTGAGCAGGGTGGTGACATCGCGCGCAGCGCGGTGCTTGCTGCCGACTGGCCCATCGAGATCACAGGCGTCTCGCTCAATCGCTATTGCGGCTCCGGGCTTCAGGCAGTGAATTTTGCTGCCATGGGAATCATGTCCGGGATGCAGAATCTCGTTGTCGGCGGCGGCGTGGAAAGCATGTCACGTGCGCCAATGGGTTCCGACGGATCGGGCCTCGACGGCAACAACCCGCATCTGCGCCGCAAACATTTCCAGGTGCCACAGGGACTCAGCGCCGATCTCATCGCGACGCTCGAGGGCTTCAGCCGCGAAACACTCGATCGCTTCGCACTCAAGTCGCAGCAGAATGCGGCTCAGGCAATCAGTCAGGGGCGGTTCAAGCGAAGTCTTTTCGGAGTCCGGGACCCGCAAACAAATGAGATAGCTCTCGAAGCCGACGAGTATCCTCGCCCGTCTACAACTATCGAAGCACTCTCAAGTCTCGAACCGGCATTCGCCGCGCTTGGCGCGGCCGTGGCCGGTCCGAATGGCGAAACGTTCGATCAGATGGTGCTCAAGAAATATCCCGAGGCTGGTGAGGTCAGACACCTGCATACAGCCGGGAATTCCAGCGGGATCGTCGACGGCGCAGCGTCTGTCCTTCTCGCCTCCGAAGACTTTGTCAAAGCACACGGACTCAAGGCGCGGGCGCGTATTACGAGCATGGCAACTGCCGGCGCTGAGCCGATGATCATGCTCACGGCTCCAACGCCGGCTTCACAAAAGGCACTGGCTCAGAGACGAATGACGGCGTCGGACATCGATCTTTGGGAAATCAATGAAGCTTTCGCCACTGTCCCATTACAGGTAATCCGAAACCTCGACATCGATCCCGAGAAGGTAAACGTCAACGGCGGGTCGATCGCATTTCGGTCATCCCCTCGGAGCTACAGGCGCGATTCTCCTTGGCACCGCGCTCGATGAGCTCGAACGGCGTGGACTCGCGACTGCGCTCATCACCCTTTGCATCGGCGGCGGCCAGGGAATCGCAACGATCATTGAGAGAGTGTGAAAAGAAGAAAGTGCTGAGTGCGTGCTGGTGCTGAGTGAGTTTGAGTTCAAGCTTTAGCTTGTGGTTACATTCGAATCGTCACAAGAGCAAGCTAAAGCTTGAACTCAAACTCACTCAGCACTCAGCACTCAGGAGAATACATTCGTGCAGGACCTCACGACGGGATCGGTTTCGCGTCATTTGCTCAAGACTACCAGCTTCATGCTGGTGACGATGGTTTTTCAGACGCTCTACTTCCTCGTCGATCTCTACTGGGTCGGCAGCCTCGGCAAGGAAGCTGTGGCGGCGGTCGGTGTCTCTGGGAATCTGGCGTTCGTCGTGCTGGCACTGTCACAGATGCTTGGCGTAGGCACGACCACGCTGGTCTCACATGCTGCGGGACGCGCCGATCGCGACCAGGCACGCCTGGTCTTCAACCAGTCGCAAGTCGTCTCGATGCTGGCTGGCTTTATCTTTTTTGTCATCGCGATGTTGTTGCGGCCGGCCTATGCCCGCCAACTCACCGCCGACAGTTTGACCGCCGAACTGACCGCTGAATACCTGCTCTGGTTCATCCCGGCAATGGGGTTGCAATTCGGTATCGTCGCCATGGGTGCCGCGCTCAGGGGAACTGGCAACTTCAAGCCTGGGATGGTCGTACAGACCACCACAGTCATCATCAATATAGTTCTCGCACCGATTCTCATTTTTGGCTGGATCACCGGCCGGCCGCTCGGCGTCGCCGGCGCGGCGATCGCCAGTCTTGTGGCGGTCGTGGTCGGCGTGGTTTGGCTGACATTCTATTTCCTGCCAAAGGACGCATATTTGCAGTTCGCAGCCGCGAACTGGAAACCACAATTCGCTCTCTGGCGGAAACTGCTCTCGATCGGGTTGCCGGCCGGCGCCGAGTTCGCGCTCATGGCCGTCTATCTCTTTATCGTCTACGCCATCAGCCGGCCATTTGGCGCTGGGGCTCAAGCCGGGTTCGGTATCGGAATGCGCATCATCCAGGCGGGATTCATGCCAATCGTCGCGCTCGGGTTCGCTGTGGCGCCGGTAGCAGGGCAGAACTTTGGTGCTGGCAAGCCGGATCGCGTCCGGGAGACATTCAGATCGGCAGTCTCTATGTCTGTTGGCGCGATGCTACTGCTTGCGCTGCTTTGTCACATCGCACCGGGAGCGATGATTCGCGTTTTTTCGAAGGACCCTCAGGTACTCCTGGTCGGTGAGGAATACCTCCGAATCATCTCCTGGAACTTCATGGCTTCAGGAGTCGTGTTTGTCTCTTCGAGCATGTTCCAGGCGATGGGTAACACGCTTCCGCCGTTGGCCGCTTCCTTCGCCCGTATCCTCGTTGTGGCGATCCCAGGACCATGCTGACGAGGCTTCCGGGGTTCGAGCTGCGTTGGATCTGGTATCTCTCGGTCGTGGCAGTAGCTATTCAGTTGGCCCTGAACCTCTGGTTGCTCAGGCGTGAGTTTGGAATCCGGTTAGGTTCGAGTTCCATGTTCAGGTTGCGGGAAGCAAGCTAAAGCTTGAACTCCAACTCAGCACTCAGCACCCAGCACTCAGCACTCAGCACTCAGCACTTCTTCTTCATGCCTTCGTGGCGCCGTTCACCATCCATCCGCCATCGACAAAAATTGTTTGTCCGGTGATATAGGAGCCCGCATCGGATGCGAGCATTATTGCGGCTCCAGCAAGATCAGCAGGGACGCCGGGGCGCTCCATTGGAATGACACTTACAGCGCTTGCGTAAAGCTCAGGCTTTGAGAAGACCGCATCGGTCATTTGTGTCCAGAAGCGTCCGGGCGCTATCGAGTTTACCGTGATCCCGTCCTTTGCAAGCTCGACCGCGAGAGCGTGCGTCATCGCCTTCATTCCGCCTTTGCTGATGGCGTACAGCGCGACGTTCGGCACGACCATCTCGTACGCGATCGAACCTATATTGATAATGCGGCCCCATCGTTTGGCACGCATGACTCGCGCTGCCTCCTGTGATGCGAAGAACGCACCTTTGAGGTTGATCGCCATCAACTTGTCCCAATCATCCTCAGTGAAAGTATCAACCGGTCTGCGAAAGTTTATTCCGGCGCAGTTGACGAGAATGTCGAGCCCTCCAAATATCGCAACAGTGCCGCCAACCATTGCACTCACTTCCTGAACCACACTCACATCGGTCACTATGCCGGTCGCTTGAGCACCAGATGCACGGATAAGTTCCACCGCGTGATTCAGCTCTTCCCGGTTGCGGGCTGCTATGGCTACATTGGCGCCTGAAATTGCGAGTGCCTGCGCGATTGCCAGACCGAGCCCGCGGCTGCCCCCTGTGACGAGAGCAACTTTCCCGTCCAATCGTCATGCTCGGCATTTGAAACTCGTCATCGAGAACCCGTCGTTGATCCATCAAAGATTTCCTTTCAGAAGAGGAAAGAACTGTCCGCCCATTCTCTCGCCTTTGGATATTGGAGGAACGCCTTCAAGCAGCGGTTCGTTCGAATCCGACATGACGCCGTCAAGAAAAGCGTTTATCACAGTCGCGCGCCGCGGGTGATCGGATTTGTTTGCGAAAGATCCGTGAATCGTTCGCGGATGATGGAACGAACACTGTCCAGCCTCGAGCTCGATGGGAACGGGATTGAAGGCCTTCTTTTGATCCTCGTCGAGAACTGCATAAATGGCGTCCATATCCCCGGCCAGACCTGTGATGGGAAGATCCGGCCAGAGATGGCTGCCTGGAACATAGTGAACGCAGCCATTCTCGCGCGTCGATTCGTCGAGCCCGATCCAACAGGTCACATGCGCCAGCGGCCGAGTGCGTGTCCAATAGGAATAATCCTGATGCCAGGCGACAACCCCGCCGTGCCGGGCAGGCTTTGAGAAAATCTGGTCGTGCCAAAACCGGACGGCGCCTCCGAGCAGCTGCGACGCTCTGGTTGTGAATCCCGGATGCCAGAGCACGTCGTGAAAACCCGGCGCAATCCTCCAGGCGCCCAGAGCATGCAGCAGTATCGTCGAAGGATCCAGCGATTCGTTGGAATGATACTCATAGAAGAGATGATGCAGCGGATGTGCTACATCAGCGAGTTCCGAGAGCTCACGCCGCAGCCAGATCACCTGCTGCTGCGAGAGAATTTGAAGTCCGGTCAGATAACCGGATTCTTTGTAGAACTCTACCTGATCCATGCTGAGCGCGTGGACATTCGAGTCCTCCGACAGCTCGAGGAAGCGGCTTACAGGAGAATGATAAAGGGAGAGATCCTTTTCCATTACGGCTCGCAATTCTGGTCCACTGCACGTCGCGACTGCAAGGCACGTGGGAGGCTCGCAGTTTGGAGTGCTGCGGCTTGGCGCAGCTTTTGCGTCCGCCGGATAGTTCGCTACGGACGAAAAGCTGCGCCAAGCCGCAGCACTCCAAATTTAAGACAGTTTTGTCGTTTGAGCATACGTAAATGACATTTCCGTGAAAAGAACATTGCGCGTCTCATCGCGAGATCTGTCTATTCATCAATGCGATAGCTCCCGACAGTGGTGTGGGGCATAAGGATTGCCGATTGTCTGCTGCTGGAAAGTCTTCACAAACAGGAACGGGAGCGTGGACATGGATTCTGCAGTTGAGGGAGCACGCTACATGGTGGCACCCTCGGAGCTCATCGAGCGTTTCAGCTCGCGATGGAAAACATTGCACGAGGTATACAGCCTCCTCGATCGAACAGGAGAATTCGAGGAGGCAGTCACGAGGATTCTCCTTCTGCTGAATGAAAGGCACCGGTTGGGTCCCTGCTTTCTCTCGCTGGTAACGGAGGATGCGAGCGAAACCCGTACAGAGTTTGCGGTCGGAGTCAGCGGCCGAGCCCGCTCACTTGCCCGTTATCGAATCGGTGAAGGTATTACCGGGCGGGTGATCGAAACCGGAGTGCCTCTCATCGTTCCTTCAGTCAGGGACGAGCCGGACTATCTGAACCGTACTGGTTCCGTTCTCCCTAACGATGAAGTCAGAGCTTTTGTCTGCGTGCCCGTGGTTTCAGGTGGAGTCACAATCGGGGCACTCGGAGCGCTCCTGCGTCCTGACGACGAAAGTAGTCTCGAATCCCTTTCCGATTTCCTTCTTGCGATTGCTTCCCTTCTTGGACAGGCCCTGAAAGCCATTCGCTTCGACAAATGGAACAATCCGTCTGAGCTTTCATCCAACAGTACACCAGCACTTGTCCAGAAAGCTGACCTTGGTTCACTGGTTGGCACGAGCAATGCGATCCTGGCAACCGTTGAGCAGGCATTACAGGTGGCTGCAACACGTACTACGGTACTCATAAGAGGAGAGTCAGGAACAGGAAAGGAGCTGATTGCCGAGGTGATTCACCGGCATTCAACTCGCGCTGAGGGGCCGCTTGTGAAGGTCAACTGTGCGGCACTGCCGGAGGGCCTGATTGAAGCCGAGCTGTTCGGACACGAACGCGGAGCTTTTACCGGAGCTCACACGCGCAGGAAAGGGCGTTTCGAGCTTGCTCATGGTGGAACGATCTTTCTTGATGAAGTCGGTGACGTCAGCGCCGCGATGCAGAGTCGCCTGTTGCGAGTGCTCCAGGAACGCGAGTTTGAACGCGTTGGCGGAACCGAGACTCTCAAGGTGGACGTTCGTCTGATTGCGGCGACAAACAAGAACCTTGAGCTCGCGATCAGCGAGGGAACATTCCGCGAAGACCTTTACTATCGACTCAACGTCTTCACCATCTTTGTGCCGCCGCTCCGGGAGCGAAAGACCGATGTCCTGCTGCTTGCCGATCATTTCGTCGAGAAATACGCTCAGGCGCACGAGAAGACCGTTAAACGAATTTCGACTCCGGCAATCGACATGTTGATGAGTTACCACTGGCCGGGCAATGTCAGAGAGCTTGAGAACTGTATCGAGCGCGCCGTCGTGCTGTGCGATGATGCCGTGATACACAGTCATCATCTTCCACCGACCCTCCAGACGGCAGAATTCTCGGACACAGTGCCGGCCGCGTCGCTAGTTGGTGCTGTCGTTGCTCTCGAGCGCGAGATGATCATCGATGCACTCAAGACTTCAAAAGGAAACCAGGCGCGAGCTGCAAAACTGCTTCAGGTGACCGAGCGAATGATCAACTACAAAGTGAAGAAGTATGGCATCGACTGCAGGCGATTCTCCAACTGAATGATGACCCGGAGTAACGACCACAGATTTGTGGCGTGTAGGCCGATTGCGCCACAACTTTGTCCCACACGTAACCTTCTTAACAACTTGCATGAACACGGCACGATCACTCGAAGCCAATGTTTACAGGGGGTAGCGGCCCTGAAATCCACCGCGGCACACCCCTTGCTCTACTATCAACCGTAACCCACACCGGGCAACCCAGCGCAATCAATACCCTCAAGATGCCCGGTTTATGAGGGGCGCGTAACGAACGCCCCTCTCCACACTTCTTCGCGCAACTCCGTGATATCATCGAGGCTTATGGTTTCACTCTCGAATCGGTGAGGGCCTCGTGTTGTCTGTGACGCTTTCGGTGATCTTTTCGATGTTTCTGGTTTTCCAGACTGCATCGCCTCAGGATGCACGGTCTCTTTTTGAAGCTGGCCAGAATGCGCACCAGTCCGGTGATCTCGCTCGCGCGCTGCAACTTTACGATGAAGCGCTAAAGCGTGATCCGTCATTGTGGCCCGTCGAGATGCAGAGAGGGGTTGCACTCTTGTCGCTTGGCCGGCTGGGAGAGGCGAGGGCGTCGAATGATCGAGTGATCAAACTGCTGGGAGAGTTCCACGATTCGCCGGACCTCAAGGGAATCATTTCGAAAGCGCTTGTGATTCGGGGCGAAATCGAGATGGCGGACTCCAAGCTAACCGAAGCTGAAGCTGCGTTCCGGCGTTCACTCGACTACAACCCTCAATCAGGACCTGCACACGCCGGGATCGCGGAGCTGCTTTTGGCAAGCAACAAGTTTGCGGAGGCTGCGGCCGAGGCGAAGGCAGCGGTAAGTGCAGGAGATGATCGATCCTCAACGTGGACAGTTCTTGGTTCAGCGCAGCTTGCCGTAAAGCAGTACGACGAGGCGATCGCCAGCTTTAGCGAAGCACTTCGCCACAACCCAAAGCAGGTTCCTGCACTCCGTTCGCGCGCCGAGGCCCTGATTGCTCAAAACAAGCTGCCGGCGGCGGTAGCCGATCTGAAAGGCTGCGGCGGCTATTGACGGCACACCAGCGACGCGGCTCCGTCTGGCCGAGGTCCTCATCGGGAATAAGCAGTTCGATGAAGCGATAGTCATCTTTGAGCAGATTCTCAAGGAACAGCCCGACAACGCAGATGCTCGAACCGGTCTGGCCGCAGCGATGATTGACTCGGGCCGGGCACCGGAAGCTATTGCTCAACTCGAAGCACTGATAAAAGAACAGCCTGCTCGAGGAGACCTCCGCGCTCAGCTGGCGGTGTTATATCTCGCGAATCAGCCAGAGAAGGCGCTTGAACATTACACGGAAGCTGCGCGGCTTGAACCGAAGGAAGCGCGGAATCAGATTGGGATCGGAACGTCACTTGTACGGCTGCGCAAGTTCCAGGAAGCGATTCCAGTGCTCAAGGCTGCCCTGGCTCAAAACCCTTCTGACGAGATCTCCTATTTTGCTCACACGAATCTCGCAACGGCATACTTTGAGCTTGATGACTATCCTAATGCTGGAACTGAGTACCTCTGGATTCTCAAGCGACAGCAGGCAGTCGGAGACCGTCGGCGGGCAGCAGTGACGCTCTATTTTCTGGGCATATGCTTCGACAAGCTTGGAGATCTTGAACAGGCGTTGAAAGCGTACGAGCAGTTTCTGGCGCTGGCATCTTCTGAGAACCAACTCGAAATTGACAAGGTGAAGTTGAGAATGCCCTCGCTGCGCCGGCAGATTAGTGAAGGGAAAGGCAGGCGCAAATGAAACTCTCAAAAGCGGCGAGTCTGTTGATTTGTTCCGTCATTGTCCTCTGCAGTGCCGGTGTTGCGATTGCTCAAGAGCGCGATCATTTGACTGAGAATGAGGGAGAATCTCGTAAGGCTGGCGCAGGAGATCGATGCGCGCACTGAGGTGTTTTTGAAGGCGGCGGATCGACGCATTCTCGTGCTTACGAATCCAAATGCGACTCAGAAGAAGAAGGAAGAGGAAATCTGGGGGCCGCTCCCAAAGGGGACCCGACTCGAGCTCCTGGTCGATTACAAGAAGATCATGGCTGAATTGATGGAGAAGCTCGACGCGGCACACGAACGATCAGCCAGTGATCCCCTGATCCCGAAGGCACTCGATAAGCTGAAAAAAGGTGTCGCCCGGCAGATTGGCGAGCTTAAGGCTCTTGCGCCGTCGCTTACAAACAAGCAGGAACAGAATGCCCTTCTCGAGGCTATCGAAGAAGCTGAAGCCGCAGCCAAAGGCGCAGTGCCATAAGGTACGTTGTACCGCCTTCAGGCGGAATCTTCGGTTCCACGATTCCGCCTGAAGGCGGTACAACATGCTCACATTCCGCGAATACATGTTTGAGGCGCTCTATGGCGATTCCGGATATTACTCGCAAGGGCGCGTGCGATTCGGTGCTCGGGGTGATTTTTTTACGGCGAGTCAGATCCATGAGCTCTTTGGTCAGGTGCTTGCCAGCGAGTTTGTACGCCAGTGGTTGAACGAGCACTCCCCATCCAGATTCACAATTCTCGAGCTTGGGCCGGGAACTGGAGAATTTGCTTTCGACGCGCTTTCATATATTCGCGATACGAACCCTGCGTTCTACGATTCTCTTTCTTACATCTGCTGCGAAATAAGTTCCCCACTTATCGAGATCCAGCGTGAGCGACTCCGTGAGTTTGAAGGGAAAGTGACATGGATTGAGGACCTCGGCGAACTTCCCCACGTCGAGTGCGGAGTGATCTTCTCGAATGAATTCTTTGACGCGCTTCCAGTACACGTCGTTCGTCAAAGTGGTGGGCAGCTTCGAGAGTTGTTTGTTGCCAGCGGCGAATGGATGGAAGGTGAAGTCTCAGACGAAAGACTTCGAAGTTTTTGGGAACGTGCGGGGGCGCCTCTTGTTGAAGGTCAGCGCGTCGAGATATGTCTTGATGCAATCAAAGTGCTCGAGACACTTGCTCTCAAATGTTCGCGGATGCTGATGATCACGATTGACTATGGAGATGTTGCCGAGAAGCTCTACACCATTGACCGGCCCTTTGGCACTTTGCGCTGCTTCAGGCAACACACGATCAGCGATGATCCGTTCTCCGAGCCGGGACAATGGGACATGACAGCAAGCGTCAATTTTTCATCGCTGATAGAGTATGGAAAAGACTTCGGTTTCACGCCGCGAAAACTCGTCTCGTTAGCGCAGTATCTATCGAGCCTTGGATTGCTTGAACGTGTAGCCGAACTCGGCGCGAAATCCCCTCAAACGCCGAAGGAGAGGCTGCGCATGATGCAATCGAAGCAGCTCTTCGTTGAGCAAGGCTTTGGAGCTGCCTTCAATGTTCTGGTGACGTACAAGCTATAAATGATCAATGATGACGTTCGTCATCGCAGCTGTCTTTGCAGTACCACCGAGATCGGGAGTAACGACGCGCCCCTGCTCGAGCACGGTTCTAACGGATTCGCGGATTCTCTGCGCGCGCTCATGCTCACCCAGATGATCGAGCATCAGGGCCCCTGAAAGGATGAGCGCTGTGGGATTGACGATTCCCTGTCCTGCCAGATCGGGAGCGGCGCCATGAGCCGCCTCAAAGATCGCAACTGAATCCCCAAATACTGCTCCTGGAACGAGACCGAAGCTTCCAACCAATCCCGCACAAAGATCGGAGATGATATCTCCATACTGGTTTGACATCAGCAGAACATCCCATCGTTCGGGAACGGTTACCAGCTGATAAGCGCACGAATCGACAAGACAATCTTCGAAAGCTACATTTGGATAATCGCCCGCCACTTCGGATACCGTTTTGAGAAACAGGCCATCCGTCAACTGCAGAACATTTGCCTTGTGAATCACCGAGAGCCGGCGTCGTTGATGACGTTGCGCGTAGTCGAAAGCGAACTTTGCAACGCGGGCTGATGCACGCCGCGTCGTTATCTTGATCGCTTCAGCGGCATCTTCTCCGATGGAATGCTCATAGCCCGAATAAATGTCCTCGGTCAGCTCACGGATGATGACGATATCGAGCCTGGGTGCTGAAGCTTTAACACCTGCGAACGCGCGAACCGGGCGCAGATTCACAAACGCTCCCACCTCAAGTCTGAGCGCGGTATTGACGTTGGAATAGATTCGCTGTGAGTCGTCAGGGTGGCGAACGACAACTTTTCGCCCCATTTTGCGAATGAAAAGCGGGCTCTTGAGAGCTACACCGCAGGCAAGAATTCTTTCGAGCGATTCCGTTGGTAGAGGATCGCCTGTCTGAGCCTCAGCTTCCTGGCCTACAAGCACGTCTTCCCAGTCGATGGCGGCGCCGGTAGCCTCGATAACGCGAATCGCAGACTCGATGATCTCAGGTCCAACCCCGTCACCTCGAATGACTGCGACCCGGTGTCTCATTTGCCCTTGAGTGCTTTGGCGATCGCTGCCTCAGCCAGCGGCGCCATGATCTTGTAACCCTCAACATTCGGGTGAAGACCATCGGCCGCGAGCTCGGCGCGCAACATGCCAGTAGAATCGAGCATTGCGCTGTAATAATCGAGATAGACGTGACCATTTGCAGCACAGTACTTCTTGAGCCATTCGTTGAGTTGACGGATCTTCTCCGGCGAGCGTCTCTCGCTGACTTTGTTCCGCCCGTAATCGTGAATCGGAAGAACCGATGCGAAAACAACCTGAATCTTGTGGAGACGCGCGAGCTCTGCGATCGTCGCGTAGTTGTCTTCGATCGCTTCGACGGTCTGCGGTCCAGTATTTCCTGCAATATCATTCGTTCCAGCGAGGATCACAACGGCGCGCGGCTTGAGTGCTATCACGTCCGGTCTGAAACGCACGAGCATTTGCGGTGTGGTCTGGCCGCTGATTCCACGATTGACGTATGGCTTTCCTGGAAAATACTCGGCGATCTTCCAGCCATCCGTTATCGAATCGCCATAAAACACTACACGCTGCTCACTCGAGGAAGGCGGACTGAGCTGCGCATTCGCATCTCGATAACGACCGAGCTGTGCCCAATCCTGCAGCCGGCGCTGTGCAAGCTCAAGCCGCTGCTTCAACGCCTCAGGGCTTTCAGGCGCAGGTACTGATTGCTGAGTCTGAGGCTGAGCCTGAAACACGAAAACCAGCATCGAAAGCAAAAACAATGTCTTCATGGTATGTTGTACCGCCTTCAGGCGGAATCTTGCTTCCGCAACTATTGACTGACAGGTGGGCGACTCAACCACACTCGATAGGAACTCCCACTGGCTCCCGCAGATGCGAATGGAACAAACCTTATCGGGATTCGTGTTCCAGCGCGATGTCCTTCGATATCGCTTGTAACAATCCCTTCTGTCTCATAAACGGGAAGCCCATCAGAGTCTGTCAAATTGACTACAGCACTTAAACGCGGAATGCTCTGTGCAATCGTAATCAATTCGAGCGGCTTGATGACCTGATTGAAGCGCTCATCCAGTGCAAGTACCTGTGGTCCCCTTGCCAGGGCAACCTGCCCTCCGTTTGCGCCTCTTCCCTGGATGAGGCGGACGGGCAATGCAACATCAAGTGCTATCGTCTGCGACCGGCTCCACGTCTGTCGCAACTTCCAATAGCTTCCCGGTTGCGCCTTGAACGGAGCCCCGCGATGGCTGATCGATGACCACGACGGAACGCGCACATATAGAGAAAATGTAGTCGGCCTCGGAACAGTTACCGTCAACTTGACCTCGCCATCAACCGGATAACCGGTCTCCTGCCGGATCGAAACGACGGTGCCATCTTTCAGGCGCAGATTGGCTACACTCGGGCCAAAGAAATTGACGACTACACCATTGTCGTCTGCCACCATATACGCGAAGGCCGGTAGCATTGCCCATCCTCGCGGACCACTCGACGTGCAGCAGTTCTGTTCTGAACTGTAGGGCTTCGTTCCATCGTGCGCGGTGAAATAGGACCACGCCGTACCATCCGGCCTCTGCGCTGCGGCAAGATGATTGAAGACCGTCTTCTCGAGCTCATCAGCAAAACGCGCTTCTCCCGTGAGCCTCAACAATTGCTGGTTGAGCTGAATCCACGACACTGTCACACACGTCTCGGCGACCTTGTCGTCAAAGCTGCTTTTGAGAATGTCAGGCTCACGCCAGTGCTCAGCATTGCTCCCGCTTCCTGTGATCAGCAAATGATGCCCGACAATATCCTTCCAGGCATTAAGAGCCGGGGTCAAATATCGCGCGTCGCCTGTTACACGGTAGAGCTCAGTCAGACCAACGAGACACGAGAGCATCTCGTAGGCTTTACCGTTCGCCGTATCGCGAACCGATCGATTGGCGGTGAGAGAGCTGATGAGGCGCGGCCCCTTCTCTGCTTCCCAATGGTCAGCAATGAAACGCGCAAAGGTAAGGTAACGCTCGTCGCCCGTTACTCTATAAAGTAGCACCATCGGTTCGAGAACACTCCCCGAAGCCATTCCGACGTGCGTACTGCGTTCGTTGAGATCCAGGTTTCCCTGCGATCCAAAGGTGGCGATCAAAAGATCAGCAGCGCGGCGCGCAGCTTCCAGCGCCCGCGCGTCACCGGAATGCACCGAATAGGTGATCAATCCAAGCAGCACATATTTGTGAACCCAGACATCCCACTGCTCATCTTTACCCATGCCAAAGCGCGAGCCGTCTGAATAAGTGCCGAGATAACCACTCGCCTGCTGCGTTGCAATCAACGAGGCCACGACCCGATCCACTTTGGCGCGCAGGGCAGCATCATTTGCATAGACCCAGGCAAGCGTCGCCGCGTGAATCCACTTACCGACATGCTCGCCCACCCACGCCTGCTTCCCGGGCCGCTGGGTGAATCCGCCGAGCAGCTCAGCCTCGTTCTTGAGCACGAGCCAGCTCTGCAGGTTCTTGCCGACGCGACTTCCAAGGACACCCTCGAGCCGAATCGTTCCGGGTTCAGCCAGCAGGAAACGGTCCGGAACCCGGACTACGGGCTGAGAAGGCTGTGATTGATTCTGACCAGATACTGGTTGGGTGAATTGAATGACAAGAATGAGTAAGAGGAGAAAGAACTTCGATTTCATTGCCTCAATTGGTATCTACCGCGTGCTTACTATCGCGCGGAGTGAGCAACATCAAACAGATTGCCAAGGTCTTTCCGATACTCGCGACACATTCTCGGAGTCGGAATCGCCTTACCCGGATTACATAGACCGACCGGATTAAACACGTCGCGCAGTGCAAGCATCACATCCAGCGACGCCTGGTCAAAGATCATCGGCATATACTCGATCTTGTCAACTCCCACTCCATGCTCACCGGTGATCGTACCTCCGGCCTCGACACAAAGCTTCATGATCTCCTTGCTTGCTGCCTCAACGCGCTCGACTTCATCCTTATCGCGACGGTCGAAATTCAGATTTGGATGAAGGTTTCCGTCTCCCGCATGAAAAACGGTCGACAGCCGGAGCCTGTATTTCGCACCAATCTCATAGATCTTCGCGAGCACTTCCGGCAGCTTGAGTTCGCGGCACAACGGCGTCCTGAACAAAAAGATCCGGACTCACGCGTCCGAGCGCGCCGAATGCTCCCTTGCGCCCCGCCCACAGCTTCTTTCGTTCAGTCTCGTCACGAGCTTCGCGCACCTGTCGAGCTCCGTGCGCACGGCAGATTTCGGTCGCCCGTCGCGCCTGCTCGTCAAGTCCCGCACGCAAACCATCAAGCTCAACAATCAGGCACGCCGCAGCATCTGTAGGATATCCGGCGGCATAGACCGATGCTTCGACCGCTCTGATAGTAACTCCATCAATCATCTCAAGAGCTGCAGGCAGCAGACCCGCAGCTATGATCGTTGAGACCGCCCGGCTCGCATCGTTGATATCGAGAAAGTCAGCCAGCAGTGTGATCACAAGCTGCGGAATGCGCGTCAGTCGAACAGTGATGCGCGTCGCGATTCCGAGAGTTCCTTCCGATCCGACGAATGCTCCCAGCAAATCATATCCAATCGAATCCGCTCCTCCGCCTCCAAGCGTGACGATCTCGCCGTCTGGAAGGACTACTTCCAGTCCGAGGATATGATTGGTCGTCATGCCGTACTTGAGACAGTGAGGACCGCCAGCGTTTTCAGCCACGTTACCGCCGAGCGTGCATGCCGTTTGAGATGAAGGATCCGGCGCGTAGTAATAGCCTTTTGATGCGACTGCCTGCGAGAGCTTTATGTTAATGACACCGGGCTCGACGACTGCGCGCATATTTGCGAGATCAACGTCGATGATGCGGTTCATTCGAGCCATCTCGATAGTTACGCTGCGCATTCCCTGCTCGCACCCAAGGGCGATCGCGCCCGAGCTCAGGCCCGTCCCTGCACCGCGCGGTCCGAATGCAATACCTCGCGAAGAGAGCAGTCGAACAATCGCTGCGATTTCCTGTGTCGAGCGAGGGAAGAGGACCGCCAGCGGCCGCGAGCGATGCGTGGTCATGGCGTCGCATTCGTAGACCATCAACTCATCGTCGCCGGTTGCAACGCCGTCCTTCCCGACGATCTCGCGAAGCTCTTCAATCAGTGTGGGCATGTGGGAGAGACTTTAGCGCGATTTCCCGAGGGAAGAAAGGTGCTGAGTGCTGAGTGCTGAGTGCTGGTGCTGAGTGCTGAGTGCTGAGTGCTGAAGCGTGTGAGTTCAAGCTTCAGCTTCGGTTACATGCAATCGACCACAAGCTGAAGCTTGAACTCAGACTCGACTCAGCACTCAGCACCCAGCACTCAGCACTTTTCTTCCCCCAACGTACCGCGTAACATATAAGGGATGCTTAGAGACAGCTTCAAACGTCCGATTCGGGACCTGCGAATCTCGATCACTGATCGCTGCAACTTCCGTTGCTTCTATTGCATGCCGACGGAAGCCATGGAATGGCAGCCTAAGGTCGAGATTCTGTCCTACGAAGAGATCCTCCGGCTCACGGAAGTCTTTGTAAGTCTTGGAATCAACCGTCTTCGCGTGACGGGGGGCGAGCCAATGGTCAGGCGCGACATCGAATCCCTGATCGCCCGCCTTGCCCGGATTCCTGGCGTCGAAGACCTGGCGATGACTACCAATGCCCACTTCCTTCGTGGCCGGGCTCAGGGTCTTAAAGACGCGGGGCTCGAACGAATCACCGTCAGTCTCGATTCACTTGATCCCGAACGGTTTGCGTTGCTTACAGGCCGCGATGAGCTGAAACAGGTGCTTGATGGCATCGACGCAGCAATCGAAGCCGGGCTGGCGCCGATAAAGATAAACTCCGTCGTCATTCGCGGTATAAATGATGATCAGGCCGTTGCCTTTGCCGCATTCGCTCGCGAAAAAGATGTCATAACGCGTTTTATCGAGTTCATGCCGCTCGATAATGGCAAGGTCTGGCGCAGGGAGATGGTGGTGCCGGGAGAAGAGTTGCGGCAGCGAATCGACGCCGTCTATCCACTCATTCCGGTCAAATCTGCAAATCTGAGTGAAACGGCGCAGAAGATGGGGATTTGCAGACGGAGCCCCAGGTGAAGTTGGTTTCATCAATCCGGTCACCCAACCTTTCTGCGGTCATTGCAGCCGCATTCGGTTGACAGCTGATGGAATGATTCGAACGTGCCTCTTTTCAACCGTCGAGCACAATATCAAGAAGCTGCTTCGCGGCGGCGCGTCAGATTCAGAGCTAGCGGAATTTGTAATCGCGACCGTTGAAAAGAAGGAAGAGCGCCATCACATCAATGATCCGGAATTCGTTCAGCCGCTACGCACCATGTCCTGCATTGGAGGTTAAAGAGTGCCAGATTCCGATTACCAGTATCCCGCATCGCGGCGAGTCTACAAGCGTGGCTCCCGCGACGACCTGAATATTCCAATGCGCGAGGTCAGCCTCCATGTAACCCGCGGCATGAAAGGCGAAGTCGAGGTCAACGATCCGATCCCGATCTACGATACAAGTGGTCCCTGGGGAGACCCTGGCGTTGCGTGCGATGTCCGGGATGGTCTCGAAGGAGTGCGCCGGTCATGGATTATCGAGCGTGGTGACGTTGAAGAGTACGAGGGCCGTTCACTTTTGCCAGTGGACAATGGCTACCGAACGACCGCCGAGCAAGTCATTGCGCGCGAACGATCGCGCGGCCGGCTCGAAGAGTTTCCGGGACTGCGACGCGCTCCGTTGAGGGCGAAGCAAGGATCGCGCGTCACGCAGATGCATTACGCGCGCCGCGGCGTCATTACGCCCGAGATGGAGTTCGTCGCGATTCGCGAGAATCTTGGCCGCGAATCTGCATATGAGGCGTCGCGCAACGGCGATCGCATGAGCCTCAACCATGAACACACCGGAGAAAGCTTTGGTGCGAGTATCCCGTCGTTTATCACACCTGACTTCGTTAGACAGGAAGTAGCGCGCGGGCGTGCGATCATTCCGGCGAACATCAATCACCCCGAAAGTGAGCCGATGATTATCGGCAGAAACTTTCTGGTAAAGATCAACGCCAACATAGGCAACTCATCGGTCGCTTCCTCGATTGAAGAAGAAGTCGAGAAGATGCGTTGGTCTACGCTCTGGGGCGCTGACACGGTGATGGACCTTTCGACGGGCAAGAATATTCATGCCACTCGAGAGTGGATCATCCGCAATTCTCCAGTGCCGATCGGGACCGTGCCCATATATCAGGCACTCGAAAAGGTTGGTGGCAAGGCTGAAGACCTGACGTGGGAGATCTTTCGCGACACGCTGATAGAGCAGGCCGAACAGGGCGTCGACTACTTTACGATTCACGCTGGCGTTCGCCTTCCGTTCATTCCGCTCACAGCACGTCGGACAACGGGGATTGTTTCGAGGGGCGGCTCGATTCTTGCCAAGTGGTGCCTCGCCCATCACCAGGACAGTTTCATTTACACTCACTTCCGCGACATCTGCGAAATCATGGCGGCTTATGACGTCAGCTTTTCGCTCGGTGATGGATTGCGTCCGGGCTCGATTGCCGATGCGAATGATGAGGCGCAGTTTGCCGAGCTCGAGACTCTCGGAGAGCTGACTTCAGTTGCGTGGGAGCACGACTGCCAGGTGATGATCGAAGGGCCCGGTCATGTTCCGATGCATCTCATCAAAGAGAACGTCGATCGCCAATTGGAGATTTGTCACGAGGCTCCGTTCTACACGCTGGGCCCGCTCGTTACCGATATTGCACCGGGGTACGACCACATTACTTCTGCAATCGGTGCGGCAATGATCGGATGGTTCGGCACGGCGATGCTTTGTTATGTGACGCCAAAGGAGCATCTGGGTCTGCCGGACAAGAAGGATGTGAAAGATGGGGTGATCGCTTACCGGATCGCTGCGCACGCCGCTGATCTTGCGAAGGGACATCCCGGAGCTCAACTGCGCGACAATGCGTTATCCAAGGCGCGCTTTGAGTTCAGATGGGAAGATCAGTTCAATCTTTCGCTCGACCCTCAGACTGCGCGCGAGTATCACGACGAGACGCTCCCGCAGGAAGGTGCAAAGACCGCGCACTTCTGTTCAATGTGCGGTCCTCACTTCTGCTCGATGAAGATCACGCAGGAAGTGCGCGAGTTCGCCGCGAAAGAGGGGATTGACGAAAAGGCAGCACTCGAAACCGGACTGAAAGAAAAAGCTGAAGAGTTCAAAAAGACCGGCGCTGAAATCTACGTAAAGGCTTAACATTGAGAGAAGGTACGTTGTACCGGCGTTTAGCCGGAATCGTCACATTCGAGTAGTTCGAATGGAACGATTCCGGCTAAACGCCGGTACAACGTACCTTCACTCATTTTCTTCGTCCTCGTCCGCAGCAACCTCGCGGAATTCGACGGGGTCCTGACAGCAATCGCAGGGGCCGGGTTTGTGCGTGCGGATGTTGCAGACCTGGCAGAAGTAAAAAAGGTTGTGCAGCCGGTCATTGCGGAACGACTGAAGCCTGATCACCTCAACAAACGAAGACTCAGGAAAAACTCTCGCTGTTATCTGAAGGTCGCGGCTGCGAATCTTCTCATCCAGGATGATCGCTGCCGCTGAGTCCGTGGGAAGGATCGGATTGATCTTGTTATCTTTCGACTTCAGCGCATACACATGCCCCCGATTCGCGCAGTCAGCGGTCACGTTATAGAGACGTTTGTACTCTTCGGTAAGACAGATGATGCGCCCGCGCAACCCAACGGTTTGAGGTTCATTAGATGAAGCGGACGCTGTCTGCCTGGTTACGAATCCGCCGGCAGAGAATACTGCCGCCTTTCCAAAATCTCTGCGGGTTATTGCCATCTATGTGACTCTAGTCGATCAGCGGGGCTGCAGGCAAGTAATCAGAAATTGCAGCGGTGCACTCCCCGGGCAATCTCCTTATGCCGATGATCAGTACCCCGAACGAAGCTCAAGAGCTCCTGAGTGAGTACCTCGTTGAAGAGAACGAAGACTCAGCGCAGGAACTGCTCGGAAAGTTGGTCTCGATTCACGCCACCCCGGTGATCAGGAGGGCGATAGCTCAGCGGCTCGGCTACGGGATCGACACTGAAGATGTTTACGGCTATACCGTTGTCAGACTCGTAACACAACTCAAGGATCACAGACGACACGGAAGTGAGCGGTCGATTGATGACTTCGGTGCTTACGTTGCGGTTGCGGCTTACAATGCGTGCCACGATCATTTGCGTCGCAAGTTTCCCGAGCGCCACAAACTCAGGATCGACTGCGCCACACCCTGGTTCGCAAGTCTGAGTTTGCCTTGTGGGAGGACTCCGCTGGTCGCTGGCTCTGCGGAAAGTCTGATTGGATCAACCAATCAGTGATCGCTCTGGTACATCCAGAGGAGATGAGCCGACGCGCAGTTCAGACGCCAATGGGTGACCCGCATAACCTGAATGAGATACACCTGGTAGAACAGATATTCCAGACCGCTCGTGGTCCGGTCAGATTCGATGATCTTGTCGCAACAATAGCCGAGATTCGTGGCATTCGCGATGAGCCACTCACGGAAATCGACGAACGTGCGTCGTCGGATGAGACTCCAATCGACGAAAAGCTATCACTTCGCGAATTCGCCGTGACTCTCTGGTCGGAGATCAAGATGCTTCCTATCAGGCAGCGTATCGCGTTGTTGCTGAGCTTTCGCGATCCACAGGGAGGGAGCGCGACCGCACTGCTCGTGTCCAGTGGTGTTGCGGGTATTCGCGAGATTGCTGCGATCCTCGAGATGCCCGTCACCGAGTTTGCCGGAATGTGGAACAGTCTGCCGTTTGATGATGCAGAAATCGCATCGAAACTCGAGAATTACGCGCCAGCAAGTAATAAATCTGCGCAAATCTGCTCGCGAACGGCTGGCAAGGCGAATAAAAAGAATGAAACCAAGGTGACGGTTAGTAATCATACAACGCTTTGTCGCGTCGCAAATGAGCAGGGGAGTTCCCTGACAGCAGATAAACGAGGTTACGTAGTAAAGTGCAAGAACATCTTTCAAATGAGACGCTCGAGCGCCTTCACCAGCGCCAGCTCGAACCGGATCCACTGATCAGCGCGAGTGATCATTTGAGCGCATGCGAGCTGTGCCGGACAAGGTTGGATGAGGTTGCGCGTCCCTGGGAGGCGACTCGCCGGCCTTCGTGAGGAGCTCCGAGCGACAGTATCAGAGGACGACGGCGATCATCTGACTGACATTCAGGTGCTGGAGTGGGTCAAATCCGACTGCAGACGATGTCGAGCGCGAGGTCATCGGAAGCCATATCGAGGTGTGTAACCGTTGCGCGGAGATTACAAGCGATGTGAAGAAAACTGCTTGCAACGCCCGCGGTTAAAACCCGCGCAGTTGCGCGCGGAATTGAAGATCGAACGTGGCTTCTGGCAGCAGCCGCCATCATCATCGGCGCTCTGGGTTTAGGGTGGCTATTTTCACTGCCGTACCGTCGTGAGGTTTCACGCCTTGAAGCTCGACTCGAAGAGACTGAGCGGTCAAATGAAGACCTGCGCGGCAAGCTGGCCGCGGCTCCGGCCGCACCGGCGAACGGTTCGGCTGGCAAGTTCCGGGCTGGTTGCCGCATCACTTAACGACGCCGGCGGACGTGTCACGCTTTCGAGCGACGGAAGGATCTCGGGTCTGGATCGACTTGACGTGCAGATAACGAAAGCCTGATAGTAGAAGCACTCAAGAAGTGGAAATATCAGGACGCCGGGTATCCTGACCGGGCTTGCGGGGCGCAAAGGTCAATTGCTCGGTGGAGACAACCCGCAGGCATTTGCAATCCTGGAGCCTGTGGGCGCGGTAATCGAATCACAACGTCCGGCAGTTTCGCTGGAAGAAGCCTGGAAGGAGCTGAGAGCTACGCTGTGAAGGTGTATGATCTCGAGACTCAACATCGTCGCATGCGAGCGACGCGCTGAACCGACATCGACATCCTGGAAGTTGTCAAAGTCCCTCGGTCGAGGTCAGGTGTATGGCTGGACAGTTACCGCGAGACGGGCCGACGGAATGGAGATAACGACGCCCGCGCCGCCTGCTCCCGAGGCCAAATTCCGTATTCTTTCAAATGCTGAGTTCGAGACCGTCAGTAGGGCACGCAGGGAACACAAGAATTCTCACCTGCTCCTCGGACTCATTTATGCGAGGACTGGTCTGATGAGTGAAGCTGAGCAGGAACTGACCGCACTCGCTCGAGCAAACCCCGACTCTCAGTTGGCCAAAAAGCTCCTCACGAGCATTCGCAAGACCCGCTAAGACAACACCCGGGAGCGCAGGCCTCCAGCCGCAAACCAGGAACTCCCGGGAGCGCAAGCAAAAGCTTGAACTCGAACCCACGCACTCATACACGCAGTCATCTACAACGACGCGACAATCTGACTGAGATTCCTAAGGTCTGGTAATACGCGACCGTTTGTCTCGTCTTGAGATGGTGAAGGCGACTGCCAGGAGTGATCCGGTGTCGCCGGACCCTAACTGCCGGTCACACAAGGAGAACTGAAATGCTACCCGTCGTCACCCTCAACAGAAAGTCTGGATATCGAATCGCGTGCCGACTCTTGCTGCCCTAGCGGTAGTCGTCATCGCGTTCGCAAGATTTATGAGCCCGATCTCTCCGTTCGGAGCAGTACAAGCAGACGTCGGGGATGTAGACCTTAGTTTTGGACAAAATGGTGCGGTAAGCATTCCGGCATTGTATCAAGACACTTCTCGTGTCGCGATTCAAGCGGATGGGAGAATCGTCGTTGTGTACCGAAGTGCACGCCCCGGTTCCATCACCGTTGACACGTATCTTTCAAATGGGACGTTGGACTGGCGAGAGACTGTCCCGGGCACGGTCTCGCGAACACCCGATCCCCACATACTGGGGCTCCGAATACGGCCTGATGGGAAGATTGTCGTTGCCTACACAGTCGGGACAAAGTTCCGGATTACAGTATTCCGCCCGAACGGAATGATTTACAGCACTTTCGGATCGGACGGACATCTCAGTCTTGACGACTTTAGTGATCTCGAGATCCTTCCAGGTAATCGGGTCGTCGTCGTCGATGAGAGCTCCTTGCGGGTCTATGATACCAACGGATCATTTGTCTCGTCCGTCTCGTCTCCATCGCTTCACCCACATAGGCAGCTCGCTGTAGCACCGGAGGGTCGTCTTGTCGTTACTTCCGGTGACACTCTGACCAGATACAACGCGGATCTGTCGCCTGACAGCTCCTTCTGTGGAGGTGGTCCGTGCTATTCGCCTTTTCCAATATTCAACGTCGAGGTTGCCAACGACGGCAAAATCGTCACGGGTAATTTCAGTTTGTACCCGGCTACCATGCGCAAATGGCCAGGCATCTGTTGAACGGCGACCTTGACGCGACTTTCGGAGCATCTGGCGTTCTACAACTCATTTCTGATTCCTCGCCACAATTCAAAATGGACAATGCAGACCGGATCGTATTAGCCATCTCAAATTTGAATGTTTCCTTGCTGTGCACCCTTGATCTAAACGGCTCAATCCTAACAACACCGTTCTGCCTAAGGTCAACGACCTGGCCCTGCAACAGGACGGGAAGGTGGTTATGACAACGCGCGTTGATTCTTATGAGGACGTACCGTGGTCGTTCGCACAGTTACGGCGGTTTCACTACACCGACGAGCGGCGACCGAACGCAAACCTTCGATTCGAAGCTACAAGCGCTACACCCGTCACAGGCATCAACGCAGGTGATGAGATTGTGTACACCATCAAAGTCGTCAACGACGGACCCGCGGCGGCCGGGCACGTGACACTCGAGAATCAATTGCCGGAAGGAACTACATTCCTCCAATTCAAGCCGGCTGCAGGATGGGTTATCTATGATCTCCCATTCATGCATAGTGGAAAGGTGGTCTGCTCCGGCTTCCGACTCGAACCCGGTCAGTTCGCGGAGTTCCGGTTAAAGGTGCGGGTCAAGACGAATGTTCTCGTGGGTACTCAGATTGCGAATACCAGCACTGTTGATAGCCTGGTTCCAGATCTGATTATGTCGAACAATACGACCACCAAAACGGTAACAGTGCAGTAGAGAATTCTGCTGCCTCACGGCTTCCCCGCCTTCAGCCAGAATCCCGAAGGGTCCGCAGCTGCAAGCTGAAGCTCGAACTCAAACCGCGTAGGTTCGAGTTCAAGTTTCAGCTTGTGCTGCGTCATGCGCGCCCACGACATATCGTCGCCCACCAGAATGAAGCCCGCCCAGTAGAAAGAATGGCGATGCTCGGCGCTCGATATCATTATGCGAGCTACAGTCTGCAGCGCCTGCGCTTTCGTCGTCTTTGCGGTCCGCAATGCGCGATGAAACTCGATCATCAACCTGGTAGTGCTCGCAGACTCAACCTTCCACTGACTGACAATGGTCGAAGGAGTGCCAGCGATGAAGAATGCCCACGACAGTCCTACCACATCCGGAGAAGTCCATCCGCGTCCTCGCGCGACAGCAATTGGCAGTAACTCTCGAAGAAAGTGCGTAGAGAGGCCTCGTCCACCGAGTTCTGGGCCTGCGAGAACCCGAGCTGGATCGAAGCAAGGCCTGCAATCACTAAGAATGCATCTGTTACCTCAAGAATCTCGCACACGGTGCGATGGAAGTATCCGAAGAATTGCTTCGACGTTTCCAGGTAGGCTCTTCGGGCAGATTGTAGCGTCGCACTGAACGCCTGGGAGCGCCGGTCTCCAGACCGGCCACGAGCCGCGAAGCGTGCGAGTCTTGGGGAGTCCTTGTGATGAAGACTCGCACGCTTCGCGGCTCGTGGCCGGTCTGGAGACCGGCGCTCCCAGGCAACGATCAACGCAACGTGGTGCTATTGACCCGACTGACTCGGCGGATCGGGTTGAGGATCGAAGCCGCGCGCGACTGCAGGCAACAGCAACCCGAATGAAGTCCGTCCTGTCACTTCATCCGAGACATCGACAGAGGCAACACCTTGATGGGATCTGGTGGAGTACCAGCCCGCACGTGCACGCGAATCAGCTTTCTCATCCCATCGCTTGCAAGTTCTCTGAACGAAAGGTCAAGAGTTAAGGCCTTGTAAGGTAACAGCAGTCCCTGCTTGTGCTTTAGGACCTTGCCTTCCGAGTCCAGAAAGTACAACTCGACTTCTGTCTGGCGTCGATGGAGGTTTACATAATGGACGCTCGCTGCCTCGCCAACAGCGAGCCCGAAGAGTCCTGAGGAATAGTCTGATCTGGTCCGTTCTGAGTCCTGGGCTATAGCCAACGCACTAAGGATGACGGCGAGAGCCACCAGCCTGAACGTCATCGAAAGCGTCTTTCCAAATCTGCCGTTGTTAAACCGCATTTGAGAGTTCTCCTTTCACCGTTTTACGCAGTCATCTCCTACGACGCGACAATTTGATGGAGATTACTAACGCCCCGGTAATTCGATCGCCTGAAAGGCGCAAAATAAGTTGAATCTTTGCGCCTTCGCTCACCCGTCCTCTCGTGATATGGTCAGCCATATGAAGACAACCATACAGATTTCCGACAGTGTCCTTGAGGATGCGCGCCAGCTGGCTCAGCGCGAGCGCACAACTCTCAAGGCTCTTGTTGAGGAAGGACTCCGCCGGATCATTTCTGAGCGCAAGCGTCGCACCAAATTCCGTCTGCGAAAGGGCTCGTTCAGAGGTAACGGTCTTCAGGCTCACCTCAAGGGAGCGTCCTGGGACAGATGTCGCGAACTGGGATACGAAGGGCGGGGTAGTTGATCGGTAAAGCGAGGGCCTGATTTCAGTATGGATACGTTGTACCGGGCTTCAGGCGGAATCGTGAATCCGAGAACCTTGGAATCCAGATTCTGCCTGAAGCCGTTACACACTACGCCGCTACATCCCTGCCAGTTGGTAAGTGTCAGTATACTGCTGGAATTTTGTCGCTTTGCTGGCGGCAAGCGTCCAGATGTGAGCCACCTGTGCACGCAATTCCTTCCCTGTCGCTTTGTGAGTGCCGAGGTAGTATCCGAGCATCACGACCTTGTCACCCGCGTCCAGCAGTTCATCAACCCTGATGGTGAAGCCATCAAAAAGAGAGACGATACGTGCAAAGACGCCGTCACGCACCGCCTCCAATCCGTGATAGGGACTCCCCGGCGCAGCTGGTGAGTTCTCGGCTGCGATCCATTCAATATTCGGGTCGAAATGCTCAAATACAGCGGGAATATCTCCCCTCCCGAATGCTTCGTAGATGCGCTCAACAACGTTTACGTTTGCTTGTGACAAATCGCATCGCTCCTGTTAGTTGAATTATGAATCAGCTGATTGTAGCAGTGAATTTCGCCGGGTCCTCTTCGACCTTCTTTGCGCAGTCATCACAACAGACGGTTGGATGGACCGGCATTCGCGATATCTTACGAAGAATTCGTTCTCGAGAAGAAGATTCCGCCTGAAGGCGGTACAACGTACATGATACACTCCTCAGTCTTCATGCAACCAAAACACATTCACTTGATAGGCGTTTGCGGAACGGCGATGGCATCACTCGCGGGGATGCTCAAATCGCAAGGCCATCGGATCACAGGCAGCGACAAAGCGTTCTACCCTCCAATGAGCGACGAGCTCGAGCGTCTTGGCATCGAGACGTTTCATGGCTTCAGTGCATCGAATCTCGAGCCGGCGCCCGACCTCGTAGTCATTGGAAACGCTACATCACGCGGCAATGTCGAGATCGAAGCTACGCTCAACAGAAAGATCGACTATGCGTCACTGCCCGAGGTTCTCTCAAAGCACTTCATTCGAGGGCGACGATCGACGGTCGTTGCCGGCACGCACGGAAAGACGACTACTACGTCGCTGCTTGCCTGGGTGATGGAGACGGCAGGGCTCGATCCAACATTTCTCATCGGTGGCGTAGCCGAGAATTTCGGCGCGAGCTTCAAGGTCAGTTCATCAGATGACTTTCTCATCGAAGGGGATGAGTACGACACCGCCTTCTTCGATAAAGGGCCCAAGTTCCTGCATTACCTTCCTGACATCGTGATCCTGAATAACATCGAATACGACCATGCCGACATCTACGACGATCTCGAATCGGTCAAGAAGTCGTTTCGGCTTCTGGTCAACATGGTGCCGACAGAAGGAAGGTTGATTGCGGGTTGGGATTCTCCTGTTGTGCGCGAGATTATCGAACATCCAATCGCGCCGCAGGGAGTCTGGAGTCTGCTCGATAGATTCTCGCTCGATCGCGAGGATGCCGAGTGGACTGCACGCGATCTTGAATTCACTCCCAACGAAACATCATTCACCGTGCAGAGGCGGGGCGCAGAATACGCGCGATTCCGTACTCCTCTCGCCGGTCGCTTCAACGTTCGGAATTGTCTTGGCGTGATTGCCGCGGCCGAGACGCTGGGGATTGAGCCCGGAGCAACAGCCGAAGCGCTGGCAACTTTCAAAAGCGTCAAACGTCGAATGGAGGTGCGGGGCGTTGTCGGCGGTATCACGGTGATAGACGATTTCGCACATCATCCGACGGCAGTGCGTGAGACTCTGGCAGCCACAGCTCAGCGCTACCCGGACAATCGCATCGTGTCGATATACGAACCCCGCACGTGGACTGCGCGGAAGAAAGTGTTTCAAGCTGAATACGGCGAAGCGTTCGGACCTGCCGGGATGGTAGTTATCGCAGGCTTGTTTGATGCCGATCGCATTGACGCAAACGAGCAACTGTCGATCGACGAACTGATGCGCGATCTCAAAGCTCACGGTAAGCTGGCGGCCACCATGAGCGACGCCGATGACATCGTTGCGCGACTCGTCCCGGAGCTCCTCGAAGGTGACGTCGTTGTCATCATGTCGAATGGCGGATTCGGCGGAATTCACGAAAAGCTGATGAACGCTCTCGCCAAAGATGAAAGCCAGGTGAAAGTTAGCATGTAGTATGGAGTTCAAGCTTAAGCTTGCTCTTGCAATCTCGCCTTGCAAGAGCAAGCTGAAGCTTGAACTCCATGCCAAGTGCCTTTGGAGAAATTCTATGACTATCAGACCAGGACGGCTCCGCCCGTTTTTGCTCGCTGTCATGCTTGGCGCGTCTCTGCTTGTTTCCGCTGAACAGCGAAGCCAGTCGCAGGACCAGTCCTATAGCGTTGATTACTACTACACCGCGCGCTGGGGCTATGCGGACGAGTTCATAAGACTATTCAAGAAGAATCACTGGCCACTCCTGAAGAAGCAGGTCGAAACTGGCCGGATGCTTTCGGTCACAGCCGTCAGACCACGATATCACGCCGCCGAGGGAGCGCGGTGGGACTATCGAGTGACAATCGTCTTCAAGAACCTTGCCGCAGCGCACGATTCCTCGGCCGAAGAAGCATTGATCAAGCAGATGTATCCGGATCAGGATACGTTCCGCAAGGAAGAGCAGCGCCGGTTTGAAATACTGCTTGCGCATTGGGACGTTCCACTCGTAAGCGTTCCGCTCGATCAATAACTGTTGCGCAATGCACCTTGTTCGACTCGAAGCAACCGACTTTCGCAATCTACAGGGGTCGATCGAGTTTTCTTCCGGATTGAATCTGCTCTACGGCTCGAATGCCCAGGGCAAAACCAACTGGCTCGAAGCCGCCTTCCTGCTCGCGACCACCAAATCTTTTCGAACATCACAGGTTCGCGAGGCGATCAGATATGGTGCAGGAGAGGCGCTGCTGCGCGGCACGATCGCGCACGGCAACCTGACGAAAGACCTGCAATTGCTGATCACTGACACGGTCAAGCAGACTTTCGTCAACGGAAGGCGTGAAGCGGTAGTTCGCTACATAGGCAATCTCGGCGCAACCGCGTTCACGGTTGATGACCTGGAAGTAGTGCGAGGAGGCCCGGACGCGCGGCGGCGATTCGTCGATCGCGGGCTGGTTGGCACGCTTCCCGCCTATCTCGGCACGCTCGCCGAATACAATCGTGTAGTTCGGCAGAAGAACCGGTTGCTGCGGGATGCGGCTGAAGCAGAAAATCCTTCTTCATTTACTCCCCTTGTGGAGGCGTGGAATGAGCAGCTGGCAACGCTTGGAACAGAGATTCACAGCGCTCGTGTGTCATACGTAGAACGTCTAAGCGCCGCGCTGGACCCACGACTGTTCAAAGCCGAATCGATCTCTGTTCGATATCGTTCATCGCTCGAAAGTAAGGGCGATCTTAACGACTACGAGGCACTTTTGCGGGACCGGCTCGTGTTTCATCTACGAAACGAGCTGACTGCGGGCCATTGTCTCGTCGGTCCGCATCGCGATGATCTCGAGATTCACTTCGACGGGCGCGAAGTCTCGAGATTCGCCAGCCGCGGTCAACAGCGGAGTGCGCTTCTAGTCCTTGATATCGCGCAAATCAACGTTTATCATAGTGTTTTGGGTGAATACCCTGTTTTCCTGATTGACGATATTGATGCCGAACTTGACCGCTCGCGGATTGAAATCCTTCTCGATTACCTCGAAGGAAAGACGCAAACGATTGTTTCAACTTCAAAACGCTCGGTCGCCGAACGGTATCGGGAGATTGCACACCTCCGTCTCATCTCCGCGGGTGTAGCTTCCAAAAATGATGTCCCAAACTCGTCCTCAACTGAGCCCTGAGTGAAATGCGAATCTGATTTATGGCAAAAGAACGAGCAATCAAGTCACGTAAAGATTCTGACGATCTGCAACTCTTCGACGACGCTCCAGGCGGACTCGCGACTCAACCTCCAAGTCGTACGGCGCGGAATCAATCACCGTTCTCGAAGGACGTGATGCCGTCCGAAAGCGTCCTGCGATGTACATCGGTTCGACTGGTGAGATTGGTCTGCATCATCTCGTATACGAGATAGTCGACAACTCGATCGACGAGGCACTCGCGGGCTACTGCGACAAGATCGAAGTCACAATCCATCTCGACGACTCAGTCACTGTCGAAGATAACGGTCGAGGCATTCCCGTTGATATCCATCGAACCGAAAAACGGCCGGCGGCCGAAGTTGTGATGACGGTCCTCCATGCAGGAGGAAAGTTCGACACCAGCGCCTACAAGGTCTCCGGTGGTCTGCACGGCGTTGGAGCGTCCGTGGTCAATTTTCTCTCCGAGTGGCTGCGGATGGAGATCAAACGTGACAGCAACGTATGGGTCCAGGAGTTCAAGAAGGGTTACCGTGCGAGTAATCTCGAAAAGACGGGAAGCTCGAAGAAGCGCGGCACCAAGATCACTTTCAAGCCTGACTCCGAGATTTTCACGACCACAGAGTTCAACTTCGACAAGCTCTCAGAACGTCTGCGTGAGAAGGCATTTCTCAACAAAGGCGTGCGCATCACGATCCTTGACGAGCGCGCCGAGACTGAGAAGAAACACGAATTTCTTTATGAGGGCGGCATCGCTGAGTTTGTCAAACACCTCAATAAGAACAGGAATGTTCTCCATTCGAAGCCGATCTATTTTGAAAAACTCCCCGGGGAAGACACGCTCGCGATTGAGGTAGCGCTGCAATACAACGACGGCTACGACGAAAAAGTCTTCTCGTTTGCCAACAATATCAATACGGTGGATGGAGGAACGCATCTCTCCGGTTTCCGGGCCGCTCTCACGCGTACCATCAACAGCTATGCCCAGTCGTCAGGATTGATCAAGGACTTCAAGGGACAGCTCACGGGAGATGACGTACGCGAAGGTCTGGTGGCGGTGATTGCGGTCAAGCTGTCACAGCCTCAGTTCGAGGGACAGACCAAGGGCAAGCTGAACTCTGATGTCCAGGGGGCAGTGCAGTCGTTTCTCAACGAGAAACTGGGCCAATATTTCGAGCAGCATCCTCCGGTAGCAAAACAGATCGTCGGAAAAGCTGTCGAAGCTGCGCGCGGCCGCGAAGCCGCGCGAAAAGCGCGCGAGATTGTGCGCAAAGGCGCGATGAATGCGGGCGCGCTGCCAGGCAAGCTTGCCGATTGCTCGGAGAAGGATCCGGCATTGTGCGAGATCTATATTGTGGAGGGAGATTCGGCCGGCGGCTCGGCCAAGCAAGGCCGCGATCGACGCACGCAAGCCGTATTGCCGTTGAAAGGAAAAATTCTCAACGTTGAGAAATCGCGCTTTGACAAGATGCTCTCACACAGTGAAATCAGAGCTCTGATCACTGCGCTCGGAACGGGGATCGGCAAGGATGACTTCGATATTCAGAAGCTCCGCTATCATAAGATAATTCTGATGACTGATGCTGATGTAGATGGAAGCCATATCAGAACTCTTTTGCTTACTTTCTTTTACAGGCAAATGCCGCGTCTCGTCGAGGACGCTGCATCGAACGGCGAAACGAACGGTTATGTCTATATCGCGCAACCGCCGCTCTACAAGGTGAAAAAGGGAAAGAACGAAAAGTACATCAAAAATGAGCGCGACATGAACGAATACCTGATGAAGAAGGCGACCGAAGACCTCAAGGTGATCAACAAAGGCGGTGAAACACTTGAAGGGCGCGCTCTGACGGCGTTGCTCGAGAAGCTGGTCGAGTTCAACGGGTACTATTCAAAACTCGAACGCAGACTGCACGACTCGAGGATAGTGGATATCGTTCTCGAGACGCTTGCGGGACCAAAAGGTCTGCTGAGGAAAGAAGGGCGGAAGCTCCACGACGTCTTCAAGGATGAAGTGCTGCTTGGCAAAGTCGAGATTGCGCTCGATAAGGCGGGATTCAAGACCGTGCTGACTTCGGACGAGGAGCACGGGCTTTCGGAAATTGAAGTGCAGACCAGATCGGGCGGCGGATCAATTCTGATTAATTGGGACCTTGCGGAGCATGTTGAATTCCAACGTGCGATTGAGCTTCATAAGTTCTTTGACGTTCTTCACGAGCCGCCATTCACGGTAAAGGAGAACGGAAACGAGATTGCCGTTTCGTCCCGAAATCTTCTTCTGGAGCACATTCTTTCGATGGCCAAGAAGGATTTGCACATTCAACGTTACAAAGGTCTGGGTGAAATGAATCCAGAGCAGCTATGGGCAACGACAATGAATCCCGAAACCCGTACACTGCTGAAGGTCAAGATCGACGATGTTGTCCTAACGGATGAGATATTCACTGTTCTGATGGGAGATCAGGTCGAGCCTCGTCGAAAATTCATCGAAGACAATGCGCTCGATGTGAAGAACCTGGATATTTAGAAGAGGGTGCTGAGTGCTGAGTGCTGAGTGCTGAGTATGGAGTTCAAGCTTCAGCTTGCTCTTTCGCGATTCGAACTCGAAGAGCAAGCTAAAGCTTGAACTCCAAGCTTGAACTCACCCGATCCCGATATTGACGACAAAACATCCCATAATCGAACAGTTTCGATCATACCCACCCCACCGTGAGCGCGCTTAACCTGAGCGTATAGAAAGTCTTGCAGCCAGTCTGTGGATGGCACGCAACTTGGCTTAAGACGAGGCTTGGTACACCAAAGACAACTGGGGAGTTAATATGGATATCCCGCGTCAAGGCGTTGCCCGGAAGAAGAAAATCAAGCGTTTTATCTATCTCGGCCTCGTCATCGCAACAATTCCGCTGATCACTTATGGACTTTCGAAGCTGAAGCCTGCAGCGCCATCGGTTGATCCGGGCACGCTGATTATCGACACCGTAAAACGAGGGCCGATGCTGCGCAACGTGCGGGGAAATGGCACGCTGGTTCCTGAGGATATCCGCTGGATTCCGGCCTTCACAAGCGGTCGCGTCGAAAAGCGTCTGGTGCAAGCCGGAACAACTGTCACGGCGTCAACCGTCCTCCTTGTGCTCAGCAACCCCGAGGTCGAACAGTCGCTGCTCGAGGCACAGGCTCAACTTCGTTCTGCCGAAGCGGAATACCAGAACCGCAAGGTCGACCTCGAGACTCAGCTCCTCAATCAAAGGGCCCAGGCGGCAACGGTGCAGGCTGACTTTTCACAGGCGAAGCTGAGTGCCGAGGCGAACGAGCAGCTTGCAAAACAGGGACTTGTTGGGGAACTTCTACTCAAGCAATCACGTACACGATCAGAGGAACTCGCAACTCGCTTCGATCTCGAGCAAAAGCGTCTGGCCATGAATCAGGAAGCGGTCAAGACGCAGATGGCAGTCCAGCAGGCACTGCTCGAGCAGAGGCGCGCTCTCGCACAGTTCCGCAAACAACAGGTTGACCAGCTCCACGTCCGCGCCGGAATGAACGGGATGTTGCAACAGCTGGTAGTCGAAGTCGGGCAGCAGGTGACACCAGGTCAGAACCTGGCGCGCGTGGCGGATTTGACAAAGCTCAAAGCAGAGGTTCGGATCCCCGAAACACAGCTCAGGGATATGGCGATAGGGCAAGTGGCCACGATCGATACCCGAACCGGCATAATCCCGGGTCGCGTGACGAGGATCGATCCTGCTGCTGAGGCAGGCACGGTAAAGGTCGATGTCACGCTCGAGGGCGAGCTGCCCAAGGGTGCGCGACCTGATATGAGTATTGACGGAACGATCGAGCTCGAGCGGCTCGATAGCGTTCTATTTATTCAGCGACCGGCTTTTGGTCAGGAGAACAGTACGATCACGCTCTTCAAGATCACTCCGGATGGCACGCATGCAGAGCGGACAAAAGTAACGTTCGGGCGCCAGGCAGTGATCACAATGGAGATACGCGAGGGACTCAATGTCGGCGACCGTGTCATCGTCTCAGACACATCTGCCTACGACAATGTGGACCGGATTCGGTTGAATTAATTTACACCCCAATAGTCAGGAGAACTTCCTATGAGTGCTTCCCCAGATTTGCTGCGGCTCGATGGCGTTACAAAAGTCTTCGAGACCGACGAAGTAGAAACGCATGCGCTTGCAGGCATCCACCTCGAGATACTGCGCGGCGAGTATATATCGATTGCCGGACCTTCTGGCTGCGGGAAATCCACGCTTCTTTCGATCCTTGGACTTCTGGATTCACCTTCAGAGGGCAATTACTGGCTCAATGGCAAGCCGGTTCAGGGACTTTCCGCCTCAGAGCGCGCGCGCATTCGCAACCGCGAGATCGGCTTCATCTTTCAGAGCTTCAATCTGATTGGCGACCTGACGGTCTTTGAGAACGTCGAGCTGCCACTGACCTATCGGGGGATGAAAGCTTCTGAGCGACGCGAGCGCGTCAATGCAGCGCTCGAAAAGGTTCAAATGGCTCATCGCGCAAAGCACATCCCGTCGCAATTGTCGGGAGGCCAGCAGCAGCGCGTTGCAGTTGCCAGAGCCGTGGCTGGTCAGCCTTCGATTCTGCTGGCGGATGAGCCGACTGGAAACCTCGATTCGACAAATGGTGAAGCCGTCATGGGCCTTCTGCGTGAGTTGCATCGGGATGGCGCTACCATTTGTATGGTGACTCACGATCCAAGGTTCGCGCGCCACGCCGACCGGTCGATTCATCTTTTTGACGGTCGCGTAGTTGAAGAAGACCACAATGCAAAAGCTGAGAAACAGCTCGAGCAAAGTGGCTTCGATATGAACTAGTAGCCTTAAGGGCGACGTACCTGGGAGCGCCGGTCTCCAGACCGGCCACGAGCCGCGAAGCGTGCGAGTCGTGGAGAGTCCTTGTGATGAAGACTCGCACGCTTCGCGGCTCGTGGCCGGTCTGGAGACCGGCGCTCCCAGGTACTACATGCACGCTCATCATGGATAAGTTCCGCCAGGATATTCGATTCGGAGTGCGAATGCTCCTTCGCAGTCCGGGATTCACGCTTGTCGCGATCGCTGCGCTCGCCATAGGAATCGGCGCCAACACTGCAATCTTCAGCGTCGTCAACGGTGTTCTCCTCAAGGCACTTCCTTACTCGAACCCGGAAGAACTGGCAATGGTCTGGATGGATAACCGGCGCCAGGGGATTCGCGAAGATATCACTTCATGGCCAAACTTCGTCGATTGGCGCGATCAGAACCAGACCTTTCAGGGCATGTCTGCTTACCGGCCGTACCGGACAAATCTTACCGGCGATGGTGAGCCCGAAGAGTTGCTGGCTACACAGGTGACGACGAACTTTTTCTCGCTCATGCATGTGACACCGATTCACGGGCGCGCGTTCTCACCTGAAGAAGAGCAGCCAGGGAAAGAGAGCATAGCAGTCCTCAGCTATTCGCTCTGGCAACGCAGGTTCGGAAGCGATCAGTCGATCGTCAACAAGAGCATCCACCTTAACGGGACACCGATTCTCGTAGTTGGTGTTGCACCAAAGGGATTTGAGTTTCCGGATAAGGTCGACCTTTGGACGCCGCTTGCCCCAAATGAGCGGATGCGCGCTGCACGCGGTTCGTTCTCGCTGCCGGTTGTCGGGCGACTGAAACCTGGCGTGCGCCTCGAACAAGCACAGGCCGATATGGATGTTATTGGCCGGCGTCTCGAAGAACAGTATCCGAACAACAATCGCGGTTTTGGAATCAATGTCGTCCCACTCTACGAGCAGACGGTCGGCAACGTTCGCAGGGCGCTTCTGATACTTCTCGGAGCAGTTGGATTTGTGCTCCTCATAGCCTGCGCAAATGTTGCCAATCTGATGCTCGCAAGGGCTACGTCGCGCTATCGGGAAATCGCAGTTCGCGCCGCGCTCGGAGCTGGACGCGGTCGAATCATTCTACAGTTGTTGACTGAAAGCATTTTGCTGTCTGCGTGGCTTCGGCGCTCGGAGTTCTGCTTGCTGTCTGGGGAATAAATGGTCTCTTGCGAATCGCACCGGAGAATCTTCCGCGGCTCGGTAACGTAGCGATTGATGGACGCGTTCTGGCCTTCACTGCCGGTCTTGCGATTCTTACTGCTATTGTCTTCGGACTTGTGCCTGCTCTCCAGGCATCGCGGCTGGACCTCAACGAAGCTCTCAAGGAAGGCGGTCGCACCGACACCGCCGGCGGGCGTGCCAAAATCGTCCGCAACGCTTTCGTTGTGCTCGAGATTGCACTGGCCATCGTCCTACTTGTTGGCGCCGGCCTTCTCATCCGGAGCTTCGCGAATCTCAAGCGAGTCGATCCCGGTTTTCGTACCGATCGGCTGCTCACCGCGCAGCTCAGATTGCCTCGAACGAAGTACCCTGAAGGTCCTCAGGTAGCCGCGTTCTATCAGCAACTGCTTGATCGATTGCGGGCGCTCCCGGACGCTGAAGGAGCAAGTGCGACTTCAGGTATTCTGCTCCCGAAGCTGGCAAACTCAGGTTCCTTCTCGATTGAGGGAAAGCCGCAGGAGCCCCAGGAACAGCGCCTTGAACTTCCATTTGATGCTGTGGTTCCGGACTACTTCAAGATGATGGGGATTGAGTTGCTTCGCGGTAGAGCGTTCAACGAGCACGATGTTACCAACTCGCTTCCTGTTGTGATCATCAACGACACCATGGTCCGCCGCTACTTCCAGCACGAAGACCCGATCGGCCGTCGGCTCACTTTTGGCGATGCCAACGACAATCCGAGGTGGATGACGATTGTAGGCGTTGTCAAAGACACAAAACGCCAGGGGCTTTCCTCACCGATTCGGATCGAAGCGTTCATGCCGCATACGCAAATGCCAGCACGTGCGATGGAACTGGTAGTCAGAACGAAGAATGATCCGCAGGCCCTGGCGAGATCGTTCAGAGAAGCTGTATGGGCGATCGATCGTGATCTGCCGATTCCGAAGATCCAGACGATGGACGATATCTTCGCCGGAGCGATTGCCGAGCAGCGTCTGAATACGATGCTTCTCGGTATGTTTGCGGGTGTTGCGCTGCTTCTCGCTGCGGTTGGAATCTACGGTGTTATGTCCTATGCCACCAGTCAGCGAATGCATGAGATGGGAATCAGAGTTGCACTCGGCGCAAGTCGCAAAGACATCCTTCGGCTCATCGTTGGGCAGGGGATGTTACTGGCACTGACAGGTGTCGCCGCCGGCGTTGTGGCTTCGTTATTGTTGGCGCGTGTGATGCAGACTCTTCTTTTTGGCATCAGTACTACGGACCTGGTTACTTTTGTTACGACCCCTGTAATTCTCATCTTTGTTGCTCTTGTTGCCTGTTACCTTCCGGCCCGAAGAGCAACTCGTGTAGATCCGATCTCCACGCTTCGCTACGAATAGGCGAGCAGCTTTCAGGAGGTTTCAGATGACGATTCGTTCGATACTGTTGCTGGTCTTTCTTTTTCTCGTCTGGCCACAGTCGCCAAAGCCATCCTCCTTCAGTGCCGACACAGCAAAGCAGATCGACGGCATCGTCGAGGCTGAACGCGCTAAGCTCAAGGCTCCGGGAATGTCGGTCGCTGTAGCTCAGGATAACAAGCTCGTCTATTCGAAGGGTTTTGGCATGGCCGATGTCGAGCTATCCGTTCCGGCCAAAGCCGAGACAGCATATCGCACGGCATCGATCGCCAAGGCAATGACGGCGACCGCCGTAATGCAACTTGTCGAGCAGGGAAAGCTCGATCTTGATGCTCCCATTCAGAAGTATTGCCCTGCCTTTCCAGAGAAGCCATGGCCTGTTACGACGCGACTGTTGCTTGGTCATCTCGGAGGGATTCGCCACTACAAGGATGGCGTTGAACCCAACGGGACAAAGCATTTCTACTCGCTTGTGGATTCACTCGCCCTTTTCAAGGATGATCCGCTGCTCCACGAACCAGGCACGAAGTACAACTACACAACTTTCGGTTACTCCGTTCTCGGTTGTGCAATCGAAGGTGTGAGTGGAATGACCTATGAGGAGTACATGCGCCAGCGTGTATTTGAGCCGGCAAAGATGGCAGACACCGGTATCGACAACTCTCACCGCGTTATTCCGAACCGCGCGCGCGGGTATACACGACTCGGCACCGTCGCATTTCTGCAGATTCCGGAAAAGGAACGAGCGAGATTCAAGCAGGGCGAGCTCTACAACGCAGACCTTCACGACACAAGCATGAAGATCCCGGGTGGAGGTCTCGTTTCGACCGCGCCTGACCTCGTCCGCTTCGCAATCGCCGTTAATACGGGAGTGTTAGTCAATGAAAAGACGCGGACGGCAATGTGGACGCCGCAGAAGATGAAGGACGGTAAGCTGACAGAGTATGGGCTCGGGTGGGTGATTGGCGGCAGCGGAGGCAACCTCCTTGTATCGCACAGTGGCGGTCAGGCAGGTACATCGACACTGCTTACGATGATGCCTTCGAAAGGTAGCATCATCGCAGTCATGTGCAACCAGCAGGGCACGAATCCCAATGATCTCGTGGGACAAATCGCAAAGTTGATAGCGCCGTGAGGGAGGGAGAAGTGTGAGTACGAGTTCAAGCTTTCAGGCTTGCATCTTCACATTCGAACTCGCACGAGCAAGCTAAAGCCTGAACGCGATACTCAGCACCCTGTCCAAGGGAGAAAGTAATGGAGAGAGTTTGGCAGGATGTTCGGTTTGGATTGAGGACTCTCGTCAAGACGCCCGGTTTTACGATTGTCGCGATAGCTGCGTTAGCGCTTGGAATCGGCGCTAACAGCGCCATCTTCAGCGTCGTGAATGCGATTCTGCTGCGCCCGCTCGCTTACAACAAACCTGAACAGCTCGTTCTTATCAATCACTTCTACAAGACGATCAATCTTAATGCTTCAGTGTCGGCATTCGGCTACAAGCACTACGTCGACAATGCGAAGTCTTTTTCGAGTATCGCCGCGCTTTCAGGCTGGCCAGTCAATCTGACCGGCGAAGGCGAGCCTGAGCGGCTCGCAGGCCGTGCAGTCAGCACAAACTTCTTCTCGACACTTCAGGCACAGCCGGCGCAAGGAAGGGTCTTTGCTGACGGCGAGGATCAGGACGGCCGCAATCGAGTCGTCATCCTCAGCCATTCGTTCTGGCAGCGCCGGTTTGGCAGTGACCCAAACATTCTCAATCGCACGATCACACTCAATGGCCTTAACTACACGGTCATCGGGATCATGCCCGAGTCGTTTCAATTCGGGCGCGAGATGGGCCAGGTCGCAGACCTTTGGGGTCCTCTCACGTTCACGCAGAATCAGGTGAGCTCAAACAGCCTGACAAACGAGTTTCTTTTCGTGATCGCAAGATTGAAGGATGGCATCGCGATGAGTCAGGCACAGGCAGAGCTCGATACGATCGCGGCCAACCTGCGCAGCCAGTACATGTCGAATGCCGACTCGTCACTGTGGACGCTTCGCGTAACGTCGTTTCGTGAAACAGTTGTCGGCGATATCCGTGAGTCTCTCCTCGTGCTGCTCGCTGCCGTCGCACTCGTGCTGTTGATCGCATGTGCCAATGTAGCCAACCTTCTTCTTTCGCGCGGGACTTCGCGGCAAAAGGAGATTGCAATCCGGACCGCAATCGGAGCAGGCCGCGGAAGAATCATTCGTCAGCTATTGACCGAGAGTTTACTGCTTTCGCTGGCTGGAGGACTGCTCGGACTCGCACTTGGAACGCTGCTCGTAAAACTGCTCGTTGGAATCATTGAAGATCAGCTCCCGCGCGCGCATGAAATCAGTCTCGATCCTACTGTCTTCGCCTTTACGGCTTTGATCTCCGTAGTCACGGGGCTTCTTTTCGGTCTTTTGCCTGCACTGCACTTTTCACGCGCCGACCTGCACGGAACTCTGAAGGAGGGAGGTCGCGCATCGACTGGAGGGGCTCGAAAGGGCGTCAGGAGCGCGCTTGTGGTGCTCGAGATGGCGTTGGCCCTGGTTGTGCTCGTCGGCGCCGGTCTGCTGATCAAGAGTTTCGGGCGCGTGCAGAACGTCAGTCCCGGCTTCCGGGCAGACCATCTTATCTCGATGCAGCTTTCACTGCCCGAGCAGGGCTATCGAGAGATGCCGCAACGTGATGCATTCTTCCAGCAACTTCTCGATCGGATTCGTGCTCTCCCCGGCGTGGAATCCGTGGGCGCGACGTCGATCCTTCCGTTGAGCGGCTCAAACAGCAGCGGAAGCTTTCAGATCGAAGGTCGTGTCATCCCGCAAGGGCAGTCATCTCCTCACGGCGACCGGTGGTCAGCAACAAGCGACTACTTCAAGACGATGGGCATTCGTCTGGTAAAAGGACGCTTCTTTGAAGAACGCGACTCGGCAGACGCTCCGGGAGTAGCGATCATAGACGAGACGATGGCTGCCAAATACTGGCCGAACGAAGATCCTGTTGGCAAAAGGATTACTTTTGAGGGCGGCCAACAGAATCCGCGCTGGCGAGAGATCGTGGGTATTGTGGGCCACGTCAAGCACCGCAATCTCGAAGGAGAATCGCGTGTCCAGTACTACATTCCCTATCATCAGCGAGCGCAATCAAACATGTTCGTGGTGGCGCGCTCTACTGGAGACCCTGGCGCGATCGCGGGCTCGATCCGAGGCGCCGTGGCATCGATCGATCCCAATCTTCCAGTCTTTCGCGTGAGGACGCTCGAGCAGTATGTTTCCGACTCGATGGCGCAGCGGCGCTTTGCGATGTATCTCTTCGGAGTATTCGCGGTCATCGCACTGATCCTTGCAGCCGTCGGGCTCTACGGAGTTATGGCGTATGCGGTAACACAGCGCACTCACGAGATCGGTGTTCGAATGGCACTCGGCGCGCGGCGCATGGATGTTATGAAGCTTGTCGTCGGAAACGGAATGCTTCTTGCCGGAGTTGGCGTTGCTGTTGGCTTAGGCGCAGCCTTTGGTCTCACGCGCCTGATGGCAACGCTCTTGTTCGGTGTCACGCCGACCGATCTGACTGTATTTGCTCTCATCGCGCTCGGCCTGACTGGTGTAGCTGTTGCCGCCAGTTATATGCCGGCTCGCCGCGCGACAAAAGTCGATCCGATGATTGCGCTGCGCTATGAATGAGGCGAAAGTGGTAGGCCAGTGGTCAGTGGTCAGTGGTCAGTGGCCAGAGCTTCAGCTTGCTGGTCACCAATGCTGAACCACAAGCTAAAGCTTGACACTGCCACGACCTGGCCACTGACCACTGACCACTGACCACTTCTTCAAACATGAAATACGCTATTCGCTCGTTTGCAAAGAAACCGTTGTTTGCCGTGATTGCGATTGCGACGCTTGCAATTGGCATTGGAGCAAACACTGCAATCTTCAGCCTCGTAAACGCTGTCCTGCTAAGACCGCTGCCTTACGCAGAACCTGAACGTCTGATTGGCTTGCGCTCGAACCTGTCCTTTCTGAATCTTCAGGACGTTCGAGAGAGCGCGAATTCGTTCGAGGCGATTGGTGGCGTGACTCTCATGCCGCGCGATTTTACTGGCGGCTCAGAACCGCTTCAGGCAATGGCCGGCCTTGTTACCAGCGATTTCTTTAAGGTTCTTGGCGTCCAGGCTTCCATAGGGCGAGTAATTACGCCCGAGGAGAACCGCCTTGGCGGAGAACGGCTCGTGGTATTGAGTCACGGTTTCTGGAAGCAGGTTCTCAATGGCGACCCGAGCATAGTTGGCCGCGACATCCCGCTAAGTGGCGAGAGCTTCACAATCATCGGCGTGCTCCCGGCTGATTTTCAACCACCGCGAGAGCAACCTGATATGTACATGTCACTGCCGGTCGCTTTCCCGATTGCGCACTCGTTTTCGCGGTGTCCATTTCCTTCGAACATATGCTCGGCTGAAATCCGGTGCAACCATAAGCCAGGCTCAATCCGAAATGCCGGCAATTGAGCGCAAGCTTGCCGAGATCGATCCAGCCGAAAACCGGAATCGTCGCATCGTTCTCATGTCGCTTCACGAGCGCGTCGTGGGAGAGTCTCGGCGTGGCCTGCTTGTCCTCTTCGGTGCGGTTGGATTGGTGCTCCTGGTCGCCTGTACAAACTTCGCAAATCTGTTGCTGGCACGTGGCGCGGAGCGCGAACAGGAGGTGGTGATTCGAGCAGCCCTTGGCGCGCGTCGTGGACGCATTATCCGTGAGCTGCTGACCGAGAGTGTGTTGATTGCAATCCTCGGTGGCGCCGCCGGCATCGCGCTCGCTATCTGGGGCCTCGACCTGCTGAAATTGCTTGGGCCGCAGGATCTTCCACGGCTTGATGGAGTATCGCTTGATACGTCCGTGCTCGCGTTTACGTTCGTCGTCTCGCTCCTTACAGGCGTGGTGTTTGGTCTTGCACCCGCCTGGCACGCTTCCCGCGCCGATGTTACCGGTGCTCTCAAGGAGAGTGGCCGCAGTCACACGGCGGGAGCTTCGCGACAACGGGTCCGCAATCTTCTGGTGGTCGCAGAGATTGCAATCGCCCTGGTGCTCCTGGCAGGTGCAGGACTGCTGGTGCGGAGCCTGCTGGAACTTCGCAATGTCGCACCGGGTTTTGATCCGGGCCGAACGCTATCTTTGCGCATCGAGCTGCCTGAGACTCGATATGCTGAGATTCCTGCGCAGACTCAGTATCGTGAACGGATCATCGATGCGGTTAACTCGGTTCCCGGATTGCAAGCCGCGTTAATCAGCGAGGCTCCAATGAGCGGCAGAGACCTTCATCATAACTTTCTTATAGAAGGGAGACCTCCGATTACACCGGGCGAAGAGCCATCGCTCTACTCGCGGAACGTGATGGGCGACTACTTCAAGACGATGGGAATTCGAATGGTCGCCGGCCGTGATCTGTCGCCCGACGATCGTGCAGGAAGACCACTGGTGGGCGTGATCAACGAGGCGATGGTGCGGGAATACTTTCAGGGCGTCAGCCCGATTGGCGCGCGCGTTCGCTGGGCGCGCGGTGATGGACCGCCTCAGTGGATTGAAATAGTCGGAGTCGCGGCTGACGTCAGGACTTTTGGTCTCGACCATCCTGAGGAGCCGGCGATCTATTGGCCATACGCGCAATCAATGCAGCCATGGAAGCGCTGGATGCAGATGGTTGTACGGACTGAAGGCGAGCCAGAGGCTGCAATCGCGGGAATCAAGCGACAAATCTGGTCAGTCGATCCTCAGGTTCCCATAACCAGAGTAACAACTATGGCCGCGACAATGAGCGAATCGTATTCGACGCGCAGGTTCCAGATGTTGCTGCTAACAGTCTTTTCGGTTATCGCCGTGTTACTTGCAGCTATTGGGATTTACGGAGTGATGTCACAGGCAGTTACGCAGCGTACTCACGAGTTCGGTGTGCGGATGGCTCTTGGAGCAAAGAGAGCCGACATTCTCAAGCTGGTGATTGGCCGCGGTGCGATGCTGATCGGAGCGGGGATAGTGATCGGTATCGGTGCGTCTCTCGCACTGTCGAGGTTCATCGAAAGCCAGCTTTTTGGGGTTACTGCAAAGGACCCTGGAACATTCACAATCATTGTTATTCTGCTTGCCCTTGTTGCTCTGGTTGCGTGCCTGCTACCTGCCCGGCGCGCCACAAAAGTCGATCCTATGGTCGCATTAAGGTACGAATAGGCATGTACCGCCTGGGAGGTACGTTGTACGGCTTTAGCCGGAATCGTTCTGAAGTTCGAACGAACGATTCCGGCTAAAAGCCGGTCACGTACCCTCTCCCAGGCGGTACTACATGCCTTGGAACTTCAACCGCGGAGGTAAACATGCTGATGATCTTTTCTCTTCTCTTGCTCTTCGTTCCTCAAGCCGCACCGGTATCCGATCGTGAAGCCGTCCGGCTTGCTGTCCTCGACTATGTGGAGGGCATTTATAACACGCAGCCAGAGCGCATCGAGCGGAGCGTGCATCCCATGCTCGCCAAGATCGGGTTCTACCGCGCACCCGAAGCGACTGAGTTCGGTCCGGGAAGGCCAATGACGTATGACAGACTGATCGAGATCGCGAAGACCTTTAACAAGGATGGCAAACTCCCGAAGAATGCCCCGAAAGAGATCGTGATCTATGACGTCCTCGAGCAGACGGCATCTGCGAAACTGACTGCCGACTGGGGCATCGACTACATGCATCTTGGGAAGTTTGACGGCAAGTGGAAGATCGTAAATGTCATCTGGCAGAGTCCGTCCAAGCCAAAAGCCTGAGGGTTCCAGCAAAGAAAGGTGAGATATGAGAAAGGTGTGGGACGCATTCCGACAGGATGTCAGGTTCGCGCTTCGTGTCTTCGCGCGCAACCCCGGATTCTTCGCGATTGCGGTCGCCGCGTTAGCGCTCGGTATCGGTGCTAACACGGCGATCTTCAGCGTAATGAACGAGGTGCTCCTTGCAGATCCCCCATACCGTGAGCCCGATCGTCTGGTCATGGTCTGGGAGCACAATCGTCGACGAAACCAGCCGATGAACGTGATCTCACCTGCCAACTTTCTCGATTGGAGGGATCAGAACGGAGTCTTCGAGCAGATAGCTGCCTTTCGAGACGCTCCGGTAAACCTTACCGGCGTTGATGATCCCGAACAGATTGGCGGAATGGCCGTAACTCCCAACTTCTTCTCGCTTCTTGGCGTTGTGCCTGCACGAGGCCGTACATTCACGGAAGATGACGGCAAGACGGATGCACCTTCGGTCGTTGTTCTCAGCTGGGGAATCTGGCAGCGACGCTTCGGGAGTGATCAGGAGATCGTTGGGAAGTCCGTAAAACTTAACGGAAATGATTACGCCATCATAGGCGTTATGCCACCGGATTTTGGGTTTTTCGTAAAGCAGGCTTCGTTTTTCGGAAAGCCGGCGGAGCTCTGGTTGCCACAAAAGTTCAGTCCTCAGGCGCGCGTGCGAATGGGCCGCTCCATGTCGGCGATCGCACGGCTCAAGCCCGATGTCAGCGTCGAGCGCGCACAGAACGAAATGAACATCATTGGCAGCCGTCTTGAACAGCAATATCCGGACTTCAACAAGAACTGGGGCATCAATCTCGTGCCTCTCAACCGCCAGCTGACAGGCGAAGTGCGAACGCCACTCCTGTTGCTGGCCGGTGCCGTTGGCTTTGTTCTGCTGATTGCGTGCGCCAATGTCGCCAATCTGCTTCTGGCTCGCGCGGCAACGCGTGAAAAGGAGATTGCATTGCGCTCAGCGCTTGGCGCCGGCAGGTCGCGAATCCTCCGTCAGATGCTCACTGAAAGTGTGGTTCTGGCGATTGCAGGTGGAATCGCCGGACTGCTACTGGCGGTTTGGGGCGTGAATGCGCTGCTGGCACTCGCACCGGAAAGGCTGCTTCAGGTGCAAAGTGCGCAGTTGGACTGGCGCGTGCTTGCGTTCACAACAGCCGTCGCCATCTTCACAGGTATCCTTTTCGGCCTGATACCTGCTCTTGTCTTATCGCGCACACAGTTGAGTCAGACACTCAAAGAAGGCGGCCAGGCCGTCGGAGGATCCGGGAGCCACCGTCTGCGCAGTGTCTTTGTAGTCGTTGAGGTTGCGCTGTCAGTAATACTTCTGGTCGGCGCAGGGTTGCTCGTGAGAAGTCTGGTGCGGCTCCAGTCGGTTGATCCGGGTTTCGATTCGAAGAATCTTCTGACGGTACGTATTTCCCTTCCCGGCTCTCGTTACCGCGAAGATCATCAGGTCATCGGCTTTTTCCAGCAACTCCTTGGGAAGGTGAAGACGCTGCCCGGAGTGAGGGATGTAAGTGCCAATGCTTTTCCACCATTCGCGGGGCCTGGCTCAGCTACTGGTTTCACGATTGAAGGCCGTCCGAACCCTCCCGCCGGCGAGAGTTTTGTCACGGATGTCCGTGTGATCACGCCAAACTACTTCCAGACGATGGCCATTCCAATGAAGAAAGGCCGGACATTTACGGAAGCCGAAGCGACCCAGATGAAACATGTCGTCGTCATCAACGAGTCGCTCGCGCGCGAATATTTCCCAAATGAAGATCCTATAGGCAGGCGGATTACGATCTCGATGAAGGACGAGAATCTTCCGAGCGAGATCGTCGGCATCGTGGGCGATGTGAAGCATGCCGGGCTCGATTCGCCCGTGCGCGCAATGGTCTATTGGCCGCACGCCGAGCTTGCCTTTTCTTTCATGACTCTTCTCGTTCGGACGGACGTAGATCCGCTCAGTATCGTGCCGGCAATACAACGCGAAGTGCAGGCCATTGATCGTGATCAGCCGATTACTGATGTGCGCACGATGGAAGCACTGTTAGCGAGATCGACCGCGCGCTCACGATTCGCAACGGTGTTACTTGTAATCTTTGCCGGTCTCGCGGTGCTGCTCGCGTCGGTTGGTGTTTACGGTGTTATGTCCTATTCCGTCGCTCAGCGAAGACGCGAGATGGGAATTCGTTTGTCGCTTGGAGCTACAAGATCCGATGTCGTGGGTCTCGTGGTCAGGCAGGGTCTGACGCTCACGGTGATCGGAATCGGTCTCGGGCTTACGGTCGCAGCTTTCCTCTCGCATCTGGTTCTTTCAACGCTTCTCTTTGGAGTTGGCGCACGCGATCCGGGAACCTTTGCAGGAACCGCCATGCTGCTTCTTGCTGTCTCGCTGCTTGCGTGTTACCTCCCTGCAAGCCGCGCCTCGAAGACTGACCCAATCTCTGCGCTGAGGTGTGAGTAAGGGTTAGAGTTCAAGCTTCAGCTTGCCGTGCATTGGATCGCAAAGAGAAGCTGAAGCTTGAACTCCAAACAGAGCTGCAATGATCAACGTTCTCCATGATTTGCGATTCGCGGTTCGCGCCGGCGTTCGCCAGCCGCCTATCCGGTTTCTTACCCGCGTTTCGGGCCGGGCGTACAGACCTCGGTCGCGCTTCGGTGTGAATAGGAAGGGGAAATTTTAGAATACTAAGATCCGGCTGAAGCCGGTACAACATGCACATGCCTGGAGGTTTGCAAATGAATTCCAAGATGAGGACTTTTATTTTGATCGTCATTGTTGTCCTGGTTATCGCGGGGTTGGTTGCGCCGATAATCTTGTCCGTAGGCGCACGCGAGGTTCAGAAGTTTGAGTACCCGGTAACAAGAAAAGTTGATCATGTGGACGACTACCACGGTACGAAAGTTCTCGATCCTTATCGCTGGCTTGAAGACGACCGCTCTGCCGAGACTGAGAAATGGGTGGAGGCACAGAATCAAGTGACTTTCGCCTACCTCGAGAAGATTCCGTTCCGCAAACAGATGAAGGACCGGCTCGAGAAGCTGTACAACTATCCGAAGTACAGCGCGCCGTTTCGCAAGGGCGAGTATTTCTACTTTTCGAAAAACAGCGGACTACAGAATCAGAGTGTGATGTATCGCCAGAAGGGCATCGATGGAACGCCGGAAGTGTTCCTTGACCCAAACACATTCTCGACTGATGGAACGGTTGCGATGCGCGGCTTCTCGCTGTCGAAGGACGGCCGGTATGCTGCTTATGGTCTATCGCGCGGAGGATCGGACTGGCAGGAATACCTTGTCATGGAGACTGCCACAAAGAAGCTGCTTCCTGACTCGCTCAAGTGGGTGAAGGTCTCAGGAATGGCGTGGCAGGGTGACGGTTTCTATTACAGTAGATATCCAGAGCCGGAGAAAGGGAAAGAGCTTTCGTCAAAGAACGAAAACCACCGCGTCTATTATCACCGGGTTGGCACACCGCAATCGGAGGATAAGCTTGTATTCGAGAACCCGGCCGCACCGCAGCGTTTCCACAATGTTTCAACCACCGAAGACGAACGCTTTGCAATACTCTCGGTGTCGGACAGGGGCACAGGCAAAGACGGGAACGCGCTCTTTGTGCTTGATTCGAAAGCCAGCGGATAAGAAGTTTGTTCCGCTCGTTCCTGAGATCACGAACTACAGTTTTGGTGTGATCGAAAATGTCGGCGACAAATTCCTGGTGGAAACGAATCACAAGGCGCCAAATTCGCGAGTCGTGCTGATCGATCCAACGAATCCGGCGGAGGCGGCGTGGAAGGACATTCTACCGGAGAAGCCCGAGCCACTGCAGAACGCTTCTTCAGCGGGCGGCAAACTCTTTGCAACGTATCTAAAAGATGTCGTCACCCATGCGTATGTCTATTCGCTGGATGGAAAACTTGAAAACGAGGTCAAACTTCCGGGTATAGGTACGGCCGGAGGGTTTGGAGGGAACAGCGACGACAAGTTTGTCTTTTACAGTTTCACCAGCTTGAACTATCCGCCGACGATCTTTCGTTACGATATTGCCTCACGAAATACGAGCGTGTTCCGTTCACCGGAGATTCCCGGGTTCAAGCCTTCCGATTACGAGACCAAGCAGGTTTTTTACACGAGCAAGGATGGAACAAAGATTCCGATGTTCCTGGTGCATAAGAAAGGTCTCAAGCTCGATGGCACGAATCCGACTCTTCTTTATGGCTATGGCGGATTCAATGTGATTCAGTCACCGACCTTCAATTCGCTCCGACTCGCGCTGCTCGAACATGGATTCGTTTATGCATCAGCGAATCTGCGTGGTGGAGGTGAATATGGCGAGAAGTGGCATCAGGCTGGCATGAAACTCAAGAAGCAGAATGTGTTTGATGATTTCATTGCGGCTGGCGAGTGGTTGATCGCCAACAAGTATACTTCGACGTCAAAGCTGGCCGTTCAGGGAGGATCGAACGGAGGACTTCTTGTTGGGGCTGTAATCAATCAACGACCTGAGCTTTTCCGCGCCGCCATTCCACAGGTCGGTGTGATGGACATGCTCCGGTTTCACAAGTTCACGATTGGTTGGAACTGGATCGCCGACTACGGATCCAGCGACAAGGCAGACGAGTTCAAGGCACTCTATGCGTACTCACCGATTCATAATGTACGCGCAGGGGTGAAATATCCGGCGGTACTGATCACTACAGCCGATCATGACGATCGAGTCGTTCCGGCGCATTCGTTCAAGTACGCGGCAACGATGCAGGAAAAGGCGAGCCGTGAGAATCCGGTCCTCATCAGGATCGACACCAAGTCCGGACACGGCGCGAGCAATACAGCAAAAGCAGATTGAACAGACCGCCGATATCTACGCGTTTCTTCTGTATAACCTCGGAGTAGAGCTGTAAACAGCAGGGGTCAGGCGGTCAGGGACGGGCAGGGTATGGAGTTCAAGCTTTAGCTTGGCGGTTGCAGTTGTAACGCGCAAGCTAAAGCTTGAACTCAAACTCCCATCACCCTGACGCCTGATCCCTGACCCCTGACCCCACTTTCGGAATTCTTGCTTCCCGCAATCGGACATTCCCATCTCCCGCTGCTGCTCTAACCTGAGCGGACACTTCATTTGGTTTTGGCATAACGTTTGGTAGTGCCCATTGTATGGGAACCCTGCTGCTTGACCTCCGAAGTGGTTGGCGTGCTCTGCTCGCCCGCCCGGGCTACACGCTGATCGCCATTCTTGCGCTCGCTCTGGGAATCGGCGCTAACACGACAATCTTCAGTATCGTCAACTCGGTTCTGCTGAGGCCTCTTCCCTATCCGAACGCCGATCGCCTTGTCTGGATATGGGAAACCAATCCTGGAAACGACATCAAGACGGAGACAGTATCCGTCCCAAATTTCATTGACTGGCAGACACAGAACCAGAGCTTTGAACAGTTGACGGCATGGGGACGAACCCTGGGGACGCTGACCGGGAGCGGTGAGCCTGAGCAATTGAGTGGCGCTGTTGTGGTCGCCAATTTCTTCTCGACGCTCGGTGTCTCGCCAGCGATAGGTCGCACTTTTGTGCCTGAAGACAACAAACCTGGCGCTGCTCGCGTAGCCATCGTAAGCCATGAGTTCTGGATGCGCCGTCTTGGCGGCGACCCAAATGTCTCGGGCAGAAGCATCCTCCTTAACGGGAACAGTCATCTTCTGGTTGGCGTGGCGCCAGCAGGCTTCCGGCATCCCGAACCCGGGATTGCACCCGAGTTCTGGCTGCCCTTGACGATCAATCCAACCCCTGATGGCAGGCGAAGTGATTTCCTGAGAGTCGTCGGCCGTCTGAAGCCTGGCGCTACGCTTGCATCGGCACGCGCCGAGATGGAGACCATACACGCGAGGCTGGCTTCGCAGTATCCGGCAGACAACGCGGGATGGACAGTCATCGTCCTGAGCCTTCAGGAACGAATAACCGGTGACGTTAGCCGGCTGCTCTGGATGCTGCTCGCTGCGGTCGGATTCTTGTTGTTGATTGCGTGTGCCAACGTCGCGAATCTGTCTCTTGCGCGCGCAACGACTCGCGAACGAGAGCTTGCCATACGTTCCGCACTCGGGGCGCGTCGCTCGAGAATCGTCAGGCAGCTGTCTGACCGAATCGACGATGCTCGCGTTGGCGGGAGGAATCGCGGGGCTCGGCCTGGCTATGTGGAGCATTGATGCTCTGGTAGCACTGTCGCCAGGGAACCTGCCACGACTTAACGAAGTGGCACTGGATTGGCGCGTGCTCCTCTTCACTCTTGGCGTATGTGTGGTGACTGGTATTCTCTTTGGCACGGCTCCGGCAATTCATGCATCCCGTCTCAACTTGAATAACTCATTGAAGGACAGCAGCCGGGGATCGACCGAAGGCGTGCGCAGCAAGCGATCCCGTCAAATAATCGTCATCGCCGAAGTCGCGCTTGCTGTAGTGCTGCTTGTTCGGCGCAGGCCTGACACTCAGAAGCTTCCTAAAGCTTCAGAATGTCGATCCGGGATTCCGGCCGGGGAGCGTGCTTACGGCTCAGATTCTGGCGCCGCGTTCAAAGTATCCCGAGGGTCCTCAAATCGCCGCACTATTCGATCGCCTGCTGGAAAGAGTGCGATCGCTTCCAGGCGTACAATCCGCAAGTCTTGTGAACATGCTGCCGCTCAGTGGCAGCAGCAGCTACCTCTCGATCGCCTTTGAAGGCCGGCCAAAGCCTCCACCGGAGCAGGTACAAGATGCGGAACCTTTCGTGGTCACACCGGACTACTTCTCCACACTCGGCATCCAGTTGGTGCGTGGGGAATATTTCTCGGCTCATCACGGCTCTGAATCGAATCCGGTGGCGATCATCAATGAGACTCTCGCGCGCCGTTATTACGCAAACGAAGACCCGATCGGAAAGCGAATTGCCATCGATGCTCAGACACCGCGATGGATGACCATCATCGGTATCGTCCGCGACACGCATCACACGACACTGGCTGAAGCGCCCTACCCGCAGCTTTACGGAGTCTATTCACAGCGACCCGTGCGCGTCGCATCGCTCGTCATTAGGACCGCATCGGATCCTCTTTCGATTGTTCCCGCACTCAAGTCCGAAGTCCGAGTCATTGATCCGGATATACCAGTATCGCGGATCGCGACGCTCGAGAGCGTGCTTTCGGATTCGATCGCTCAACCACGAGTCTACCTGATTCTGGTTGCGATCTTCGCTCTCGTTGGATTGCTGCTGGCAGCGATCGGTATCTACGGTGTCATTTCCTATAGCGTCACTCAGCGCACGGGAGAGTTCGGCGTTCGCCTCGCCCTGGGCGCAAGTTCCGCCGACGTTCTGCGTATGGTACTGGTTGACGGAATGAAGCTCACAGGAATCGGAATCGCGGCTGGTCTCGTCGGCGCTTTTGCCCTCTCGAGACTCATTGTCAGTGTTCTCTACGGTGTTACATCGACCGACATGATGACCTTGTTTGGCGTACCGGCGAATATTGCTCGTTGTGGCAATCGTTGCCTGTTACATTCCGGCGCGAAGGGCTACACGAGTTGACCCGCTGGTTGCGCTGAGACACGAATGAATCTCGTCGACATCTACAGCGGACGAGCGACCTGGTCTGATTATCTGCAATCAGCTTCGGTTGCTCCTCCGAGCGATCAACGCAGGGCGCTCGGTGATCCACCCGAAGGCAGTGGTCCCGGCATTGACAGACTCAAGTCAGACTTCGATCTGGCAATTGGCGAATTGATCTGGAAGTCGGAGATGACAAGCGAAGCGCTCGGCAGGCTTCTCGCTGAGGTCCGACTGGCTGAATTCGAGCGCGAAGCCCGAGCATACCGAGCGCGAGGCGAACGCGCTTATCTCAACGGATGGTATGACGAAGCGCTCGATGATTTCCTCGAGGCGGCAAAGCGCAACTATCCCGACTTTGCAGTGCACCGTTCGATCGCAACTCTCTATCTGTATCATTTCAACAATCTGCCGGCGGCGCTCGAGTCTTTTGACAAGGCTGCCAAATATTCGCGTCCGAGTGATGCGCGTCAATGTTCGGAAGCGCTCTACTTCGCAGGTGTCGTGTGTGCGCTTCTTGAACGATTTGATGATGCGACCGGGAAGTTCGCTGAGGCAGCGGCGATCAATCCGAACCTTTCTGACGCGCACTATCAAAGTGCCGTGATTTCCGCGATTCGCGGAGATCGCGTGAAAGCCATCGCTGAGCTCGAGTTTGCTATTCGCGGCGACTCGCGGTATCTCGAGCGCGCTGAAGCCGAGGGCGCATTCGATTCGTTGCGTCCCGAGCTCGCCGGCGTCGTTGAAAGGGTCAATCAACATCGTTTCAAACATCAATACTCCGTCGATCCCCGCGAATTCATCCGCTCAGTCACGTTCAGTCTGGACGGACAGTTGATCGCTGCCGGTCTCATGAACGGAAGTGTGCACGCGTGGCGAGCCGAGTCAGGTGAGCTGGCATACGCAGGTCCGGTCCATCTGGCGAGCATAAACTCGCTCGTATTCAGCCCGGACATGTACTGGCTGGCGACGGGCAGCCGCGACAGAACCATAAAGCTGCTTGAGGCGGACAGCGGGCGCGAAGTACGAACCTTTAAGGGTCATCTTGCAGAGGTACGAAGCGTTTCGTTCAGCCCTTGCGGGCAATGGCTGACAAGCGCGAGTCACGATCGAACAGTCCGGCTCTGGCGTGTGGCCACGGGCGGCGAAGTCGAGGTGTTCCGCGGACACACTCAACAGGCCACGGCGGCAGTCTTCAGTCCTTGCGGTCGCTTTATTGCTTCAGGCAGTTGGGACCGCACCGTCAAGCTATGGGAAGCTGAATCAGGACGCCTCATAAGGACGATGATCCGTCATGCTCGCGGGGTCGGTGCCATAGCGTTCTCCGCGGACGCAAAGATGATCGCGTCGGGTGGTGAAGACGGCCAGGTCCTGTTATGGAATGCAGAAACCGGAGAATCGATCAAAGAGTTGAAAGGACATATCAACTCGATCAATTCGCTTGCATTCAGTCCTGACGGACGATTGCTTGCTTCCGGATGTCTTGGACGTTCGACGATCCTTTGGAACATCGAGACTGGCGATATCATCAAGCGTGTCCGGCATCGCAACATAAGCTATCACTCGGTTGCCTTCAGCCCGCGCGGTGAATGGCTCGCTCTTGGGAGTCGCGGTCTCGAGCTCTGGATGAAGGGGTTGCTATCGACTGGCGAGCACTGATCGACTGACGCGGAGGCGTCAAAGATCGTAGCCAGGGGTTGAGTCTTCGAAACCCCTGGTTGCATTGAGAGAGAGGGGTGCTCCCGGAGGGATGCGGAAACGATCTGGTGAAACCTGTCGTTCTTTCTCGCATCCCTCCGGGATGCGGCCTCGTCAATGGAATCGATCCAGGGGTTTCGAAGACTCAACCCCTGGCTACGTTCTTCCACCGCTCCGCGGTGATTGCGCTGCGAAGCAGCCCGGCGACAGTCGCCGTACCAAACGAGGGAACGAATAATGGGAACGATCTGGCAGGACATCCGATATGGAATGCGGGTACTTGCAAAATCTCCGGGATACGCGGTGATCGCGATCCTGATGCTCGGTCTGGGTATCGGCGCAAACAGCTCGATCTTCAGCATAGTCAGCACGTTCATCCTGAGACCTCTGCCCGGTATTCCGGCGAGCCAGGAGCTCATTCGCACGATCGACATTGAGCGTGACGGCAGCGAGCAGGATGACTACTCGTATCCCGGATTTTGCTGACTACCGCGATCAGAGCTCAACAGTTGAGCTTGCTGCTCAACGAATGGTTCAGATGGCCCTCGGTGCCCGTGAGAGCAATGACATCGTCTGGGGCGAGATCGTGAGTGGGAATTACTTCGATGTTCTCAGAGTTCGCCCACAACTGGGCCGCACTTTCTCGCAGCGAGGAAGGCAGCGTTCGCGAAACTCATCCCGTGACAGTCATCGCGGATACGCTGTGGCGCGAGCGATTCAACAATGATCCTTCAATTGTCGGGCAGAGGATCAGCCTCAATGGGCGCGATTTCACTGTCATCGGAATTGCACCTGCCGGGATTCTACGGAAGCAAATGGGCGATTTCGATTGACCTCTGGGTCCCGATGATGATGCAAAAGACAATCATGCCGCCTTCGGATCTTATGGATGAGCGCGGAGCAAATTGGTTCGGCATTATCGGGCGCGTAAGAGATGGCTTTACTCGCGAGCAGGCTTCAGATGATCTGACCAGGATTTCGACAGAACTTGCAAGACTCTATCCGCAGAATCGCGCGCCGGGAACGACGGCGCGAGCAGTTCCTGAAATGCAGGCGAGATTTGATGACGCAGGAAATGTAGTCATGCTCAGTTCGGGCCTGGCAATCGTTGTTGTCGGAATCCTTTTGCTGATCGTTTGCGCGAATGTGGCAAACCTGATGCTCGCACGCTCACTCGCCCGGCAGCGCGAGATCGGGATTCGGCTAGCTGTCGGCGCCGGCCGATGGCGACTGATTCGACAACTTCTGACGGAGAGTACGATTCTCGCGCTCGCCGGAGGACTCCTTGGGCTCGGTGTGGCATACTGGACATCCGACCTTTTCTACTTTGCACTTCCGCGGCTGCCGGTGGACTTCAATCTTGATTTTTCTCCCGACTCGCGCGTCGTCGCTCTACACATTCGCGATTGCCGTATCTGCCGGTCTTGTCTTTGGCCTCGCTCCAGCACTGCACGCCGCGCGCGCAAGTGTGCTCTCAGTGCTGAAGGGCGATACCGGCAACAGCTTGGTTTCGCGACGATTGTCATTGAGGCAAGCGCTGGTTATCGCGCAGGTAGCGCTCTCAGTAACAGTACTTGTCTGCGGCGGCCTATTCGCAAAGAGTTTCTGGAATGTGAGGACGATGGACCCGGGGTTCGATGCTCGTCAGGCCTTTACGATGACCGTATCGCCCGGACTTCTCGGATACGAGCAGGAGCGAGGCCAGGAACTTTACAAGCAGCTTGTCGAGCGAATGCGAGCATTGCCCGGTGTCGAAGCGGCATCGCTGGTTGACCTCATGCCCCTCGGTGACAGCTCGAGCTCAACGGGGCCTGTGATCGCTGAAGGTGCGCCGGAACCGCAGCCGGGTGAAGGCCTGTCGGTTCAACGCGCCACCATATCACCCGGATATTTCAGCACACTCGGAATAAGAATGATTGCCGGCCGCGACCTGAGCGATTTCGATCAGGCGAATTCAACACGCGTTGCAATCATCAACGAGGCCCTCGCAAAACGACTGTGGCCGGGCCAGGACGCAATCGGCAAACGGTTCCGAGTAGGCGGCAACACTGCAGCACTGCGAGAGGTGGTGGGAGTCGCGCGCAACGGGTATTACCGCGCTATCGGTGAGCGGACACGGCCAATGCTCTATCTGCCGCTGACGCAAAGTTACGACGCTTCGATGATCCTCGTAGTCCGAACTTCCGGAGATCCTTCCGGGCTGATTGCAGCCGCAACCAATCAGGTGAAGGCGCTCGACGCGAGAATGCCCGTCTTTGCCGTGCAAACGCTCGAAGAGCACCTGACTTACGCATACTGGGGCCCATCGCTCGGAGCGACGCTGGCGGCAATCTTCGGTGTCCTGGCTCTGGTGCTGGCGACTCTTGGGCTTTACGGATTGATTTCCTACACGACAACGCGACGCACAAAAGAGATCGGCGTCCGGATCGCGCTCGGTGCTCAACGTAGAGATCTGATTGAAATGATTTCAAGAAGCGGTCTCCGCCTGACACTGATTGGTCTGGCGATTGGATTGCCCATCGCGTTCGCTGCGACACTCGGCCTGCGGACGCTGCTTTTTGGGATCAGCGCGTTCGATCCGATCATATTCGGAGCCGTAGTCCTGATTCTGGTTGCCGCAAGCCTTGTGTCAACGCTGCTTCCGGCACGCCGCGCAACCAGGATCAATCCAATTGAGCACTTAGATACGAGTAGTGAGTTTAGTGAGCACGATTTCCTGCCAACTGATTCCTGAATGCTTTCGCAGCAACGGTTGACCGGCTCGTTCAAATACCGAACATTGGCGTGGCGTTTCGCGTTTAATTCAGTATCTTGACGAGGAGGAAAAATGACTGCACTTGCTGTTCTCGGAGGAGTTGTTGGTGTTGCGTTCCTGATGGTCTTCAGTGCCATTTTTAACGGCTACGCTCTCAGCGTGCTTTGGGGATGGTTCGTTGTTCCGACATTCGGTGCACCCGCTCTCGATGTTGTTCCGGCAATTGGTATCGCGCTAGTGGTCGGCTACATGACACACCAAATGCGTGAAAAGAAAAAGGATGAACAAAGCTTTAAACAGATAATAGCTCACGGCACAGCGTATGCCATTATCAAGCCATCGTTCGCTCTCTTTACGGGATGGATCGTGCATCTCTTCATGTAATGAATGACTTTCAAATCGAGGGTCCCTTGCAGAAACTATTTCTGTGCTGGCCTTCCCTGATTTTTCTCTCATCAACGCTGGGAACTTCAAAGTTCCGCGCCGAGCACCGGGTCGTGAGGGGTTTCTATAAAACGAAAGTAAAGCTGGACATTATGGTTTGGCAAAGTTGAAAGTGCAAAACACCTTCCACGTTTACGGATAACCCGCTCATCCCTGTCGGTAAAAACGTCCACTGCTTTGCGGCTTGAAGACTAACTTCGCGAAGCTCTGCAGGGCCGCTTAGCACCTCTGCTTCGATTACTTGACCTTCCTCTGAAATCAGAATGCGAACTTGAACCGTTCCACCCTCGGACGCAACTTTGGGGAAAGTCGGCATTACTTTCCTGACGGGCACTGCCTTGGAGCATATCACTGGATAACCGACTCTTCTTGGGGAGCGCTCTTTGATTCTCCAATTGTGAAAAGCTTGCAAGGTTTTGGATCCTCATCTTCGGTCAATGGTATCGGGCGAAAGATTAACAGGGTGAAAGATTAGCAAAGAATCTATTTGTCTCGGGCGATTTCTGTTCAGAAGAACGCAATTGAAAGCCTGTAGACCCGTTGTTTGACCAACAATATCCGGGTGATAACTGTACGCTGAGAAAGTATTCGCATACTCAGCTCGCGACCTTGATAGTTTCATCCAAACGACGGTGTCCTTCTCACTCTCTTTCTATGAAAGTCGTCCACTCTTCAGCAACCAATCTCGCGCCTACGTCCAGGAGCTCTTTGACACCGGTTGATTCGAACTTAGCCGACAGGAATATCAAAATAAACCACGCTGTAGAAGCCGGAAGGCGTAAATACAAAACTCGGAGTAGGCTACCGAGGAGGGTGAAGCGCTCCCAATTGGCTGAAAACCGTTACTTGGTTTTCCTGGAAACAGAATTGAGTACTTCCCTTCACGAGAGTGGTACTCCTCCCATTGTTGGCGCTTCGGTTTGACGACCATCCAAGAGTCCAGGCAATCTCGAGGATGCGCATGAATCGAAAATCGCGACACGGAGTGCGATTCGCAATGGAAAATGGGTGGCCGAAGGAAGTAAACATCAAGGCAACAGCAGACCATATAAGCAAGGTCATAATCCCTCCTCTGGCAGCGCCAAAGCGCGATCAGGCTTGCCGACAGATTCTCGGGCAAGATTCATACATTGCATAAGTCTCCACTCCTCATGACCCACGAGGAACTAAGGCGGTTTGTCCTCGCGGTCTCAATTGTCGGAACAATGACGTCTCGTGGAAGAAGTGGGTTTTTGTGCTGAGCCACCGCTTCCGATTCGGTCGCTGCGCGCCAGAGTTTCACGGGTCCATGGCGGGTCGCGGTCGCAAGCGTCCGCCCGTCCGGAGAGAACGCCACGGCAGTGATTTCGTCCGCATGTCCAGTCAAGGTCAGTACCTCCTCACCAGTTTCGGACACCCAAAGTTTCACGGTTCGGTCTTGACCCCCGGGGTCACCAGTCTCCGCCCGTCAGGCGAGAAGGCGATGGCGGTAACCGGGCCCCTATGTCCCTTAAGATTGAGCAACTCCTTGCCTGTCGCTGTGTCCCAGACTGTTCCCGCCTGCGCCAGTTTCTTACCGTCAGGAGACAAGGTGGCGAAGCCTTTCTTTGTCTTGAAAGTGAGAAGGTTTTGACCAGTGGTGGCATCCCAGAATTTTGCGGTACCAGACGTACCATCGTCATTCACGGTCGCAATCCGTCTTCCATCCGGAGTAAATGCGACTGAGAAGCGATGAGCAGAGCCCTCGTGGTTAACGCTAAAAAGCTCGGTCCAAGTGACAATATCCCAAAGCTTCAGCGTACCAGTGCGAGTTTTCCCTCCATCTTGCGTCGATGTAGTGTTACTACTACCCGTCGCAAGCCTCTTACCATCCGGCGAAAAGGCCAAAGACGTGAGGGGCCAATTTTTGTATCCAGGTGTCGCAGCATTTTCCCGGTTTCAACATCGAAAACTCTTGCGGTGGACACGGCTGTCAAAAGCCAGCATCTTACCATCCGGCGAGAAGGCAACTGCCTCGATCCAAAACCTCTCGACGTTGGCTTTGAAGGTCCGAAACTCACGGAACGTCTCCATGTCCCAGAGCCTGACCGTTCCGTCGTCATTGCCAGTCGCCAGGGATACTTCCATCTGGCGAAAAGGCTAGTGATTCCACCGGCTGCGTCTCGATTGTGACCTCTTCCTGTGTTAACGCTGTGTGAGCATCCGGAATCTCCCACAACTTGAGTCCGTCAACACCTGTTGATACGAGCTGATTCCCGCCAGCGGAAAACGCCACTGATCGGACTGCATTGCATGTCCTCTGAGAACCAATAGTTCCTTCCCGTTCGAGGAATCCCAGAGTCTCACTGTTCCGTCGCTACCGCCTGAAGCCACCATCTTAACGACCCACGGAAGCCTGCTCCTCGAAAAGGCAATAGAATGATCGGACCCGGCGTTTCCCTTGAGCGTGACTGCCTCTCTTCCAGTGACCGTGTCTATAAGCATCAGAGTGTAGTTGATCGTCCCTACTGCGAGAGTTCGACCGTCTGGGGAAAACGTGATTGAAAGCGGAAGGTTATAACCCGGGTAGATTGCAACACACGTCCTGTTGCCGTCTCCATCACATGAACCTGTGGACCAACAGCTTCAATCGAGTTGTCGTCTCTCTTAAATCGTATCCTCCGAGTAGCCCCCCGACGCGACCTTGGTCCCGTCCTCGGAAATCGCGATTGGAGAGAAGAAGATGTCTTGATTCTCAGGAATATGAGTCACACTTTTACCAGTCACTGTGTCGAGGAGTAGTAGTTGGTACCGACCGCCAGGTCTTTCCTGCCCGCCAGCGGCGAACCATCTGCCGCCGCCTGATAGAACAATATCCACGGGCATGCCAGCAATACTTTTATGAAAGGTTTCGAGCTCGCGACCAGTGTTAAGGTCCCATAGCGTCACAGTGCCGTCTTCGCTCAATGTCGCAAACCGACTACCTTCAGGGGAAATCGCAAACTTCAACGGAGAGCGAGAAAGGGAATCCAGCGTAGGCAGCTCCTGACCACTTTCTATGTCCCAAAACCTCACCTTTCTCCCGCTCTCGTCCGCAGTTACGGTCACGAGCTTTTTGCCGTCTTGAGAAAAAGTGGCCGTGACGAGTCTATCCAGTGGCTTTGAGAGCAGGTGCCCATGGCTGATTCGCCACAAGTGATACCACTCGAAGCCACGCAGGTCTTCTCTCCCGGGTTTGGGCCACTGGGCGGAGAGTAACTCCAGCAGCCGTGGAATATTCGCCGTATCCCAGGCTTGACGTGCCAGGCCGATCTGGGCAACGTAAAGAGATCGGCTGGTCGCGAGTTCTTGCTCTTCGGCGCGGATACGCTGCCACACGGCCGTGAATGCCAACGCTGAAATCGCGGCGAGAACGGCCGTGGCGAAAGCGCTGGCCCCAGCAAACCTCTTCGGTAAGCAGCCTTTTGCCGCCGGAGCTCTGCGTCAGGCAGATGCGCTGCGATCCATTGACGGTCGAACACTCGACTGTAGATGCGGTTCCGTACTTGGCAGGACCCATTCGCGACTCGCACAACCCCCGATAGTCGCAGAGTGCTTACCAGCGGACTTGTTTCCTCGTCTGGTACCGGTTTGCCTCTATGCACTCTTTGATAGAGACTAAGCAAACTTGCGACATCCACTTCGCTCCGCAACAGTCTCTGCCGAACAAACAAAAGGTTGTTGTCCCTCTCGTGAGATCGACGAGTCAAGAACAATTCTGCGCACAAACGATCCACGCCCTTCTCACTATCGACGCTCAAATCATCGGCTACAGCAGCGCAGAGCCTTTGCGTCAGATACGGATGTCCACTTGTCCAATAGCGAATACGTGCGAGCAGTGCAGCGTTCAGGATTCTGCTCCACGCCCCAACCCTTGCGCCAGAAGAGAAGCCTCTTCCTCGGTGAAATCGTCGAGCTCGATTCGACGACCGATGTTGAATGGTGTCGTTCGGGTGTCCCGAATCAAATCGGATGGTGTAGCCACGCCTAACAAACAGAAAGTCAGACGTTCGAGATCAGTGGCCTCCGTCCTCCGGTTGTAAAACTCACGAATTCCAGCGAAGAACTCGTCAGTCGCAAACGGGAGACTTCGCACTGTGTCAATCTCATCAATAAAAATCACGACGCAACCGGCATAGCGTCGCAGCGCGACTCGACGAACGGCCTCCATCCACCGCTGCAACGGGCCCAATTCAGGATGAGCCTGCCAGAATTCCATGAGCTCATCTTCAAGCTCGAGATGTCCACCAATCTGGTTGAGCAGGCCGCCGTACCATTGTTCGGCACTCAGGGTCTGCCCGAGCGCCGTAAGGTCGACGGGAACTGCTCCTACGCCTTCTTCGCGAAGACGAGCAACTGTCCGGACCATAAGTGAGGATTTGCCCATTTGCCGCGAAGTGAGCACATAGCAATACTCCCCTCCGCTGAGTGCATCATAGAGTTCGCCGTCGGCCCGGCGACTGACGTAGCACAACGCATCGCGGCGAACGGTTCCGCCGACGATGTAGAAACTCTCTTCGAAGCTGGTTTGGACGCTGCTCATTGCAGATGCTCCTTGAGGTATTCTTTGTAGAGCTGGCACCGCGGTGCTGCGTGCTTCGCCGAATCCCCGGCAATGACTCCTGCACTCTGAAGCCGGTAGAAGCTGTCGGTAGACAATGACGGACGACCCTGCAAGACTCCCTTCACTGCCTCGCAAAGCTTGCGGTCTTGCGTCAGCGAGACCAGAATCCGGCGCAAATGGTGGCCGAAAGGACCATGGTCGTGACCGGCTTCACTTACCAGTGAATCCAGTCTCAATCGCCGAACCGTCATTTCGTGGAGGCCGCGCCGCACAAGATAAGGATGACCTCCCACGAGGCGATAGTAGAGCGCGAGCTCTGCTTCGCTCGTAAGGGGAGATCCGTAGCGGCTGTTGAGATCGGCTACCTGGTCTATCGTAAAGTCTTCCAGTAACAGTTGGGTGCCAACATTGAAAGGTGACTGGTTGAGGTCGGTGATAAACAGGTGCGCCTCGGTCGCGTATGCAATTGCGAGTGTGAGCTGCCTCCAGGGTCCCTGCGGATCGAGTGCCCGCTTGTTATGCCAGGACCGGAACAAACCAAAGATGCTACTTCCGAATTCGCACGTGAAAAGTCGATCTACCTCGTCAAGCCCCCACACGATTGGCGCGTCGATCGCTGTCAGTACCTCCCGGCGCAGGAACCGCTCGAAATTGCTGCTTGGCCCGATGTGAGGGCTCCAAACCTCCTCGGGAAGCTTGTCGAGGTCAATCTGTTCCGCGATTGCTCCGCCAAGCCTTTGCAGTAGCTTGTCTGCCGTTTCAAAGCAGTCGTCACTCAGACCCTGGAAATCAGTGAGGACGACTTTGGCGCCCGACTCTCTCGCGCGCTGAAGGCCGCGCGCCAGAAGCGATGTCTTGCCAACCTGTCGCGGCCCTTTCACCAGCACGATACTGTCACGCCGTGCAATCGCTGCTTCGAATTCCGAATCTATGGAGCGAACAATATAGAACTCCGAGTCGAGCGGTACGGCGCCCCCAACCGGCTCCAGCGAGGCGGCTTTACCAGGAGGCGCAGAGAGTCCAGGAGACGCGTAGGACACCGTGGACAGTCTCGACGGTCCGGCGCGCCTGAGCCTCGCTTCAAAGCCCAGTTCGTCTTTCAAACCGTTGAGGTCGACGAGGATCTCGGTGGCAGATTGGTACCGGTTCTCCGGCTCTTTTGCCAGTGCTCGGTTTACGATTCGCTCGAGGTCCGCCGTGGCAGCGCCTGCCGCCAGCTCAAGTGGCATTGGTCGGTCCGTAAGGATCGCTGCCATCACTTCGCCCGCTGACTCGCCCTTGAACGGTGCTCGACCCGTAAGCACCTCGTAGAGAACAACGCCGAGGCCGAAGAGGTCGCTTCTGCCGTCAATCTCGCGTTCCCGAATCTGCTCCGGGGACATGTATCGAACCGTTCCGATCACTCGGCCTGGCTCGGTTTCGAAGGGCCGGTCGAATAGGAGCTCGGTATCAATCCGCGTTGACTTCCCGGGAGGATGTTGTGTGATCAGTTTTGCCAGGCCGAAGTCGAGGACTTTGACTATTCCATCATTACGGATCATTACATTTTCAGGCTTGATGTCGCGGTGGACTACTCCGGTCCTGTGTGCTGCCTGAAGTGCGCTTGCAACCTGAATTGTGATGCCGAGAACATCATTGACGCTCGTCAAACGCGTTTTGATCATCCTCCGCAGTGTTTCGCCTTCGACGTATTCGCTGGCGATAAAGTCAACACCTTCCTCGTGGCCAACTTCATAAATTGTAATGATGTTCGGGTGGTTGAGGGCTGAGGTCGCGCGCGCTTCGTGCCTGAAACGTTCAACCCGCTCCCGATTTCGGGTGAAGGCTTCCGGAAGGAGTTTGAGGGCGACTCTGCGTGGGAGACGGGTGTCGTCCGCGAGGTAAACCTCACCCATCCCTCCCGCGCCAAGCATTGAGAGAATGCGATAGTGGCCGAAAGCCTTATCGGTTGCCCAACGGCGCTTTTCCGCTTCGAGCGTTTCAGCAACCGACTCGATCGCGGACTTGTCCAGAAGGCCCTCAGCCTCACCGTCGGCACTCAAAAGGGTTTCGAGCCTTTGCCGGAGGTCCTTGTCGCCGGCGCACGCCTTGTTTAGGAACTCCCCGCGTTGCTCCGGATCCAACCCCAGGGCGTCGTGGAACAGCTTTTCGATTTTCTTCCACTGATCGGATTCCATCGCTGTCCTATTAAGGCGGAAACGGGAAGCAAAAACTGTCAGGGCTACTGTGTGCAGGATAATTCGGAGCGGAGCCAGGCTCTTGCCAGGCGCCATTCGCGCTGGACCGTGCTCGCTGAAATCCCAAGCACTTCCGCCGTCTCATCGACGGTCAATCCCCCAAAAAAGCGCAGTTCAACTATATCGCCCTTCAGCTTGTCGAAGGCCGCAAGACTCGAAAGAGCGTCGTCTACTGCTACGACATCGGCATCCTTCACAATCCTCAAACGTGCACCTTCTGCATTCGGTCCATCAACTGGGTCACCCTTGCGTTTTTTACCCCCGGGTTCGAGCGAAGTCGACCAGGATGCGTCGCATGAGCTGTGCCGAAACACCAAAGAAGTGGGCACGATTCCGCCACCGGACATTCTTCCAGTCCATGAGCCGCAAGTACGCCTCATTGACGAGAGCCGTTGGCTCCAGGGTATGGTCGGGGCGCTCACCCCTCAGATAACAACGAGCGAGTCGATGCAACTCCCCGTAAACCAATGGCGTCAACTGCTCGAGCGCCGAACGGTCTCCGTCAGACCATGCCACTAGAAGCTGAGTGATGTCATTGGCTGGGTGAGGCAACGCGTCGTTCATCTTTCGCTCCTCGATGGCCTTTCAGGTCTCAGCGCCATCATAGGGTGAGGCGTCCGTCTTGATGATCACTCTGTCCACCAACACCAGAGAATTACCACAGTGTAGCTATAGTTGACAGTCTCTACGAGCAAACTAAAGTTTGAACTCGAACCAAAGTGGCATATCATCGCGGGGTGAAGAGTGAAGACTGTCTGACGGACACCAAACATACGCTGAAGTTGCTTGCCTTGCTCGCATCGGGCATTCTGCTTGCACTCGATTCTCTGCAAAGTCCCGCTCGCGCCGCCAGCACTCCGCATCCTCCCCCGCTCAATTGAAGCGCGTTGATTTCAACCGCGATGTCCGCCCAATCCTCTCCGATAAATGCATCGTCTGCCACGGTCCAGACGCATCGAACAGGAATATCAAATTGCGTCTCGATTCCGAAGCGGCGGCGATGGCTGACCTCGGGAGAGGACGTCGCGCGATCGTTGCGGGCAACCCTGAGCAAAGCGAAATGGTTAAGCGCATCACATCTGAAAATGAAGCGATGCGGATGCCACCGGTCTACTCAAATCACAGGCTCACTCAAGCCGAGATTAACCTGCTCGTCGATTGGATCAGGCAGGGCGCCCAGTGGCAGCAGCACTGGGCATTCATCACACCTGTCCGTCCTCAATTGCCCGCGGTCAAAAATGCGAGCTGGCCGAAGAATGCTGTTGATCGCTTTGTTCTGGAGCGGCTTGAACGCGAAGGTCTTCAACCGTCAGCTGAAGCTGATCGGGCAACACTCATCAGGCGGGTGTCTTTCGATCTGACCGGGTTGCCGCCCACGCTGAAAGAGATTGACGACTTTCTAAACGACAAGTCACCGAATGCTTATGAGAAGGTCGTCGATCGTCTGCTGGCATCTTCCCGATATGGCGAACGGATGGCTTTCCGGTGGCTCGATGCGGCACGCTATGCCGACACCAACGGTTATCAGGTCGATGGCGATCGTTCGATGTGGCGCTGGCGCGACTGGGTGATCGAAGCCTTCAATCAGAACATGTCGTATGACAGGTTCATCATCGAACAACTGGCCGGGGACTTACTTCCGAATGCGACACTGGATCAGAGGATCGCCACCGCATTCAATCGCAACCACCGTATCAACGCCGAGGGCGGTATCGTGCCTGAAGAATATCGCGTCGAGTACGTCGTTGACCGCGTAGACACTACGTCGACCGTGTTCATGGGACTCACGATGGCCTGTGCGCGCTGTCACGATCACAAGTACGACCCGCTAAAGCAGAAGGAGTTCTATCAGCTCTCGGCCTATTTCAACAACATTCCCGAAGATGGCCGCGCGATGGATTGGGGCAATTCGGCTCCGTGGATCTTCGCGCCGACTCGCGAGCAGCAACGGCAGCTCGATCAAATCAATCTCGAGATTGCGCAGGCCGAGAAGCGGTTTAATGCGCAGATAGCCGGCATCGCTTCGAGTCAACGCAGATGGGAAAAGACTCTTGCATCAGGACAACAGTGGTTCCGGGACAGTCATCTGCTCATCCGTATTCCGTTCGATGACGGCCAGGCGCCGGTTTTCAATCAATCAGGCAAGGCTTACCTCGACAAGGTAGTCAAGGATGCTCACGGTAGAGTTAATGACAAGAAGATCGACGCGAGCAGTGAGAAAACGACTACGAAGCCTGAGGAGATCGGCTTTCGTGATGGCGCGCCTGCATACATAGCTTCGCCACTCGGACAGGCAGCACAGTTTGACGGCAAGCTCTACTTTGACGCAGGTCATCGAGGCGATTTCCGATACAAATCAACCGGCTTTGATTACAGGGAACAATTCGCGATCTCCGCGTGGATTTATCCCGAATCGGAGCAGAGCGGCGCGATCATCACGAAGATGTCCGACTCGGTTGCAGAGCAGGACAATCATCTGCCGCGAACAAATGGCTGGGGGCTGTTCTTCGCGAATGGGAAGATCAACTTCAACCTTGTGTTTTCATGGAACTACGACGGCTTTCGCGCCGAAACTGAAAAGGCATTGCCGATAAAACAATGGCATCACGTGTTGCTCGAATTCAACGGTCTGAATCAATACGATGACCGTGTGAAGATTTACGTGAACGGCGAACTGCAACGACTGAAGGTTCATCAGCCTCATCTCTATTTGTTCTTTGGCCAGGCGGACAGCCCACTGCGCATCGGTGGCGGAGGCGGCGCGGCGATGCGATTCAAAGGGGCACTGGACGAATTGCGCGTATACACCGCGCTTCCCGATGAGGATGAGATCGCGGCGCTCGCGTGCGCTGATTCGCTGGATAGAATCGCGAGCGATTCCGGAACGAGAGCGCACTCGGGGACAGATGCACAAAATTCGCGGCGCATTCCTTGAAAAGGACGCGCCGCAAGAGGCACGCCAATCAGCGCAGCGACTCGCCGGATTGAAAGACGAGAAGAAAAAGTTGGAGATGAGCTTTCCAACCGTGATGGTCATGGAAGAGTTGTCACAAGCTCGCCCGGCTTTCGTGCTCAAGCGCGGTGCATACGATGCGCGCGGCGATATCGTTGAGCGCGGTGTTCCAGCAGTATTGACGCCGATGCCTGCCACCTTCCCAAAGAACCGGTTGGGACTCGCAAAGTGGCTCGTCAGCACTGATCATCCACTGACGGCGCGCGTTGCGACGAATCAACTCTGGCAAATGCTTATGGGCACCGGACTCGTCAAGACTGCCGAAGACTTCGGGTCGCAGGGGGAGCCACCGTCGCATCCAGAGTTGCTCGATTGGCTGGCAGTCGAATTTCGAGACAGCGGATGGGACGTGAAGAGACTGCTCAAGACCGTTGTAATGAGCGCGACCTATCGCCAGTCATCCAGAGTGACGCCGCAGTTACTGCAGCGTGATCCGGACAATCGGTTGCTTGCGCGTGGTCCGCGGTTGCGGCTTTCGGCAGAAATGATTCGTGATCAGGCACTGTTTTCATCCGGGCTGCTTGTCGAGAAGATCGGCGGGCCGTCCGTGAAACCTTATCAGCCGGATGGGCTCTACAAGGACATGGCGTTCTCCGACAAGACCGACTACGTGCCCGACAAAGGTGAAGGATTGTGGAGGCGAAGCCTGTATACCTTCTGGAAGCGGACGGTGCTTTCGCCAACGATGCAGGTCTTTGATGCATCGCCGCGCGAAGTCTGCACGGTGCGTTATTCAAACACGAACACGCCGCTGCAATCGCTCGGTCTCATGAACGATGTGACCTATGTTGAAGCGGCGCGGTTTCTGGCTCAGAGAATGCTGCGAGAAAGCGGTTCGACCCCGCAGGAGCGACTCACCTGGGCTTTCCGCACTGTCACGTCGAGACTACCGAATGAGCGGGAACTCGGCGCACTGATGCGCAATCTTGAAAGACAACGTGACTATTTCGATCGCAATGCGGGCGAAGCTGCAAAACTTTTAGGTGTCGGCGAGAAGAAACCTGATGCCGGCATCAACGCAATCGACCTCGCAGCCTACACTGCGACGGCGAGTCTGATTTTCAACCTCGATGAGGTAATCATGAAACAATGATTTCCGAAGTAACGATGAGCCCTATCGAAGAATACAAACTGATGCTGACGCGGCGCTCGTTCTTTGGGCGCTTCGGACTTGGTGTCGGTACGGCGGCGCTGGCGTCACTGCTCAAAGACGATGGCTTATCCGCAGCGTTTCACTTTGCACCGAAAGCGAAGCGCGTGATCTATCTGTTCCAGGCAGGCGCGCCATCGCAGCTTGATCTCTTTGATCCAAAGCCGAAGCTTGAGAACCTACGCGGCCAGAATCTTCCGGATTCTATTCGAATGGGTCAGCGGCTGACGGGGATGACGGCTTACCAGTCGTCGCTCCCCACGGCACCTTCGATCTACAAATTCGCGCAGCACGGACAGTCAGGTGCGTGGTTGAGCGAGTTGCTCCCGCACACAGCCAGGGTTGTGGATGAACTGAGCTTCATCAAATCCATGCACACCGAGCAGATCAATCATGATCCGGCACAGACATTCGCATTGACAGGGTTTCAATTGGCTGGTCGTCCGAGTCTGGGTTCGTGGATCGCGTACGGGCTGGGCAGCGAGAACAAGGATCTCCCCGCGTTTATCACGATGATTTCCGTAGGTCGCAATGGCGGCGACCAGCCATTATACGACCGATTGTGGGGCAGCGGCTTTCTTCCGTCACGTTACCAGGGCGTCAAGTTTCACAATGGCCCCGACCCGGTGCTCTATTTGTCGAATCCGCCCGGCATCCAGCCACAGGCGCGGCGTCAGTTCCTGGATGATCTGGCCGAATTGAACAGAATCAACGCGGAGAGCTATGGTGATCCTGAAATCCTCTCGCGGGTCGCGCAGTACGAAATGGCATTTCGCATGCAAACGTCCGTTCCTGAATTGACCGATCTTTCGAAGGAACCCGAGAAGACCTTTGACCTTTATGGAGCCGACGCCCGCAAGCCGGGTACTTTCGCATACAACTGTATTCTTGCCCGGCGCCTCGCAGAACGTGGAGTGCGCATCATACAGCTCTTCCATCGTGGATGGGATCAACACAGTGACCTTCCGAAGAGCATCTTGAAACAGGCGCAGGATACCGACCAGCCATCCGCTGCCTTGATTCAGGATCTGAAGGAGCGCGGCCTTCTCGATGACACGCTGGTGATATGGGGTGGTGAGTTCGGGCGCACTGTCTATTCGCAGGGCAAGCTGACGGCGGACAACTACGGACGCGATCACCACCCGCGGTGTTTCACAGTGTGGTTAGCGGGTGGAGGAATAAAACCTGGTGTCACAATCGGTGAGACGGACGACTTCAGCTACAACATCGCGCGTGATCCGGTGCACGTTCACGATCTGAACGCAACGATTCTCCATTGTCTCGGCATCGATCACACCAAACTGACCTACAGATTCCAGGGCAGGTACTTTCGACTTACCGACGTTCACGGAGAAGTCGTGAACAAGCTGCTGAGCACGTGTAGTCCCCTGGGAGCGCCAGGCTGAAGCCTGGCGCGTGGAGTTGGCGCCATGTGGCAGTGATCGATTGACGCCGGAGGCGTGAAAGATCGTAGCCAGGGGTTGAGCTCTTCGAATACCCCTGGTTGCATTGTGAGTGCAGAGTGCATCCCCGCAGGGATGCGAGAGATGATCTGGTGAAAACCTGTCGACTTTCTCGCATCCCTTCAGGATGCGATTCGTCCACGGAATCGATCCAGGGGTTTCGAAGACTCAACCCCTGGCTACGTTCTCGCACCGCTCCGCGGTGATTGCGCTGCTTCAAGCTGAAGCTTGAACTCCTATACACTACGGCTTGGGCGGGTTCTTCTTTTTCCACTCTTCGAACTCTTTTTCGAGCTCGGGTGAGAGTCTTGGATAGATGTCGCGAGTGCGGTTTTTGCCACGGTTCATGATCTCGCGCTTGAAGGTTTCGGTTTGAACCGTGTTTTCGGCACTCTTGATGACGTCATCAGCGATTTGCGGGGGGAAGAAGAGAACGCCTTCCTCGTCGCCAACGACAACATCGCCTGGAAGCACTGTCACGCTGCCAATCCTTACAGGTCCGTTCCAATCGACCCCTACCTGATCCGCCATCGCTGAGGCATGCGCGCCGACGTAATAGGTTGGGAAATCCTTCATCGGCAGAAACTCGTTCAAGTCGCGTATGCCGCCATCAACCACAACGCCGCGCATTCCGCGAAGCTTCATTGCGAGTCCGGTCATATCGCCCATAAACGTTGCGCGATCGATGGCGCCTCCGAGCTCAACGACAGCGATATCACCCGGCTTTGCATCTTCACCCGCGCGAACATTCCACTGGAAGTCCCAGTCACCTTCCTTTGCCAGCTGCCGCACGCCTTCGTCGAGATCCGGACGAACCGGCAGATAACGCATCGTCAGAGCGCGGCCGACCAACTTGACGCCAGGTTGCGTAAGCTTGAAGTGATTCGCGAAGCAGTGCCGGTAGCCTTTGCCTTGGACCGCTCCCCACATCGCTTCGACCGGCAGCTTTCGCATCTTCTCGAGCTGGGCGTCAGTTACTCGCGTTCGCGCCGGAGCGAGCACGTCCATCAGCGGAGTCCACGTGTCTCGTTGCGAACGCAGGTTCTTTGGAACTGCTACTACCTGAAGAGCAATAATCAATATGAGTGAAAGCCATCGAGCCATCGAATGCCTCCCAAGATTCCGCCTGAAGGCGGTACAACGTACCTTAATGCTACCAGTCAATCTTCAAGGCGAACTGAAGAATGCGATTGTCATTAATGGTTGATGTTATACGTCCCGCCGTGGGTGACCCGATGTTTGCATTCGGGAAACCAAATGACGGATGGTTGAAGAGATTGAAAGCATCAAACTGAAATCTCAGCTTTGCGTCTTCATAGAGCTTGAAGTCTTTTGCAAGCGACGTATCGAAGTTTACGTGGCCGGGCGCGTACAGCACACCACGCGCCGAGTTGCCGTATCCGCCGAACCCTTGCGCATTGAGTGGGGGAGCCACAAAGGCCGTCGTATCAAACCATCGATCCGCCGTTGGCTCATCAAGCCGTCCATCAGCGATGCGATTTGGCCAGCTGGGCCCGCCGTTGTTGACGCCGCTATTCAAAAATACAGTGAAAGGCCGTCCCGTCGTCAGTGTCGTAATGCCGCTGACCTGCCATCCCCCAATCACATTGCCCAGCGCGCCGCTCGAGAGCCACTTGCGGCCCGGACCAAAAGGCAATTCATAGACGTAGCTCATCACACCGCGATGCTTGACATCGTAGCCTGACGGGCCGCGGCCCGCGCGAATGTTCGTGACAGTTTGCGGACCACCCACGGCTCCGCCGCCGCTTGCGGGCGAGCCACCAAAGTCGATCGATTTGCCATAAGTATAACTCACAAGAAACTGCAGACCTTGGGCGAAGCGCTTTGTTACCTTTGTCTGCAGGCTATGAAACGTCGACATGTTCTGCGGCTCTGCGATGTTGATCGTTGCAACATTTTTCAACGGCTGAATCAGACGGCGGTCCGCCTGCGGTACTGATGAAGGACCAGGTAGAACCTCGTTGATGTTGAAGAATACAGGGATGTGTACACCTCTACTGCCGGCATAGCCAATCTCAATCGCTATAGAGTTGGTAAGCTCGCGCTCGATGTTCAGGCTGAACGATTGCGCGTATGGCGTCAGGTTCGAGAATGCGTGACCGACGATCAGATGGATTGGCTGCATTCAACTCTGCGGTGGTTATGGGCTTGAGCGGCTGAATGTTAGGAAATGGCCGGTTGATCACCGGTATCGCACCGCTCAGGAAAGCTGTGCCGAGCGGATTCGTTTCGGGCGCAAAGTTCTGTGAGATGGTATAGGGCACGTTAATTCCCAGCAGGTTCGACGCCGAGAACGGTTCCGGAAAATGGCTTATGCCGTAACCTCCCCGTAAGCACCGTCTTCGCGTTACCAAACATGTCCCAGGCAAAGCCGATCCGCGGACCGAGGTTGCCCCATCGAGTCTCTTTGCCTGCAGTCTCAGAAATTCCGCCCTCACCTGCATATGCCAGCCTGAGATTCGTGCGATCAAAATTCACGAGCCTGTTTCGAATCTCGACATCGGGCTGATAGATCTCATAGCGTACGCCGAGGTTGAGCATCAGCCGCGCATTAACCTTGTAGTCATCCTGAACAAAGAGCGCATGCTCCTGGTTAGTCGTGTAGTAGGGCTCGATCAGGAATCCCCGCGAACCTCCCGTCGAGTACCCGGTCAGCAGCGTTGCGATTCCTGACCCACCGGTATTGGTCGTTGGATCATTCGTGAAGTTATTGTTGAAGTTTATGCTGCCCCTCGTGTTCGTATGTGTGAAAGGCGACGTCAGCCGACGCACATAACGATAGCCAAACTTCAACGTGTGATTGTTCACTGTCCAATAGACGTTGTCTTCAAACTGATAGTGCGTCTGGCGCGGGTTGACTGGCAGGAAGGCCGGCCCGCCACTCAATCCGGTGAAGTCCTGAATGTTGATGTTCGGCAAACCTGTAGTTATCAGATTGACATTGATTCCCAGGATGCCGAGCGAAGTCGCGGCATTCTTTCCAAAATCCGATTGCAGGGTCTCGGGCGTCGTGCGCGCAAATCCGGTCCGGAACTCATTGATCAGCGCGGGACCGAAAGAGATGCGTGTAATTGAATGCGGCTCCTTGCGTGCGAAGCTTTGTATTCTGAATTCCCGCAACAAAAGGCCCAAGCTCGAATCGTTGCGCCGCTTCGGGCGGCGTCGGCAGGCAGCAGGCCGCCTGACCCTGCGGTGCATCAAGCTTGTAGTCATCGAAGTTATAACGGAAGAATATCGAATTGCCGTCATTGATCTTGTGGTCGATTCGGAAATTGAAAGCATTCTCGCTAACTACACGGTTTGCAACTGAAATGTAGTTATCGAAGTTTCCGTTTCCAAGCCCTGCAATATTCGGCAGCGGATAGATACTCGCCGTATTCAGTCCAACTGGATTGAGGAGACTTTGCGGGATGATGTTTCCCGGAAACTGATCGCGTAGCAATCGGGGATTCGATGCACTCACAGGTCTTGTCGGATCAAAATTCGGGTTATTGCGTGTCGTCAAGGGGATTGTATATCGGGAGCAACACGCCACTCCGATTTCGGTAATCGCTGAAATCGCCGCGTCTCGTCTTTTCCGTCGGAACGGTATTTGTAAAAGTCAAACCGCGCAGCTCTCGCAGGCCCGCATAATCCACAAAGAAGAATGTTCTGTTCTTCCCGCTGTAGAAAGTTGGTCCGCCTTCGCCAAAACGCGGAAGCCCGAGAGGACCTCCGATCGCAGCGCCAAACTGGTTGCGCCGAAACGGCGGTTTTACCGGTACAGCCTGTCTCGTTGCAAACACGTTTCGCGCATCGAGCACCTGATTCCGCAGAAAGTCGAAGACTGTTCCGTGAAAATCGTTCGAACCGGATTTCGTCGATACCGATACTACGCCCGCACCCCGGCCGAATTCGGCCGAGAACGTGCCGGCAAGCACTTTGAACTCGCGCACCGATTCGATTGATGGCGTCACGATCACCGTGTTGAACGTGTATTCGTTGTTGTCGATTCCATCGATCAGCCACGCGTTTGAATTTGCGTGATGACCCAGCGCATTGAAGTTTGCAGCGCCCCGAGGATTGAATGTGCTTGCTCCTGAAAGATTCTCACCCGCCTGCCCCGGCGTGATACCCGGCACCAGATAGACCAGCGTCGCGAAGTTCCTTCCATTCAGTGGAAGCTCGCGTACGGCGCGCTCCTCGATCACTGCGCCAAGCTCAGCCGACTCTGAATGCACAAGTGGTACCTGAGCCACAATGTTCGTGGTCTCGCTGACGTCACCAACCTCCATTTCGATGTCGACGCGTGCCTTCTGATCCACCTGCAGAACAAGGCCCGTACGGAGCTGTTTCCTGAACCCGCTCTTCTCGATCATCACGCTGTAAGTACCCGGTATCAGGAATGGCGAAATGTAGTTGCCTTCTTCGTCAGTGGTAAGCTGCTGTGACGTGCCCTTGTCGGTTTCCGTAATTGTCACCTGGGCGCCTGAGATTGCCGAGCCCGACTTGTCGCGGACAGTTCCAAGGATCGTGCCGGACGTGACTTGCGCAGTCACAATGCCGGTACAGGCAACCAGCAACCCGAGAACAATTGTCAACATGCAGGATTGATCGTATGATGGTAGCGAGTAGCGGCTTGTTCACTTCGTCCTCCTTGTAATTTGAAAGCCCTCCACTCACGGTCGGGCTACTGACATGCGTTCTGTCAGCCTCAGCTCCAGAGCCGATCCCACGACCGTTCCTTGTCCCACTCCGGAGTCGGCTCGAAATAACCCGGATGGTCGGGATGGAGATGCGCACGAATCACGCTTTCGTTCAAAGCTTCGATTCCAAGACCCGGCCGCTCAGGAACGATCGCGTGGCCGTCCTTGATCTCTGGTTTCGGACTGACCATATCGCCCCACCAGGGCACATCCAGCGAGTGATGCTCGAGACAGAGAAAGTTTTCGGTCGCCGCAGCACAATGAACATTTGCCATAAACGAAATCGGCGTCCCGGCAAAATGCATTGCCATCGGAACGCCGTGTTCCATCGCGAAGTCTCCGATCTTCTTGGTTTCGAGAATGCCGCCGGATGATGCGAGGTCGGGATGAATCATGTCGACTGCGCCCATCTGGATCAATTTCATGAAAGGCTCTTTGAGGTAGATGTCTTCACCGGTAAGAATCGGCGTCGTCGTCGAATCCTTGATTTGTTTCATCAACTCGCCGTACTCCCACGGAACCATATCCTCCATCCACGCGAGATTGTGTTTCTCCATCGCGCGCGCCAGCTTGATGCAGCTGTTCACGCTAATGTGACCATAATGGTCAGATGAGAGCGGAATATCCATCCCGATCACTGAGCGGATTTCACCAATGAAGTTCGAAAGAATCTCGATCCCTTTGTCAGTGATCTCAATCCCCGTAAATGGATGTTGCACTGTCGAGCGCCCTACGCCAGGCACGCCAGCGGGCTGCGAAAGCGTACCCGGAATACCTCGCAACAGCCCGATGCCAAAGTCCTGTTTGAGATACGTGATGCCGATATCCATCCGCGCCTTCAACCGCTTGCCTGCCTCGATACCGTCGGGCGGCGAGCCGGGCTTGCGATCGCGCGCCGCGGGGCCCTCGGTAGTATCGGCATAGAGTCGCACGCGATCACGAAACTTGCCGCCTGCCATCTGATACGCAGGGACACCGAAGGCCTTGCCAGCCAGGTCCCACAGAGCCATTTCAATTCCGCACACGCCACCAGCCTGCCGCGCGTGATGACCAAACTGTTTGATCTTGCGAAAAATCCGATCGATATCGCACGGGTTTTCACCAATCACACGGCTCTTGAGGAATAGTGCGTAGGTCTTGCTCGCTCCATCGCGCACTTCACCAAACCCTGAGATTCCCTGATTGGTATCGATACGGATAATCGGGCAGATCATCGGGGCGCCGGCAACGACGCTCACCCGCAGATCAGTGATCTTGAGCTGTGACGGCAAAGAGCTGCGACGAACATCCTGTCCGATGCTCTCGAAGTCTTCGTTTGTAAGCCATCCCGAAGCCGCAGCTCCGGCAATTCCGGAACTTAGAGTGCTGACAAATGATCGGCGTTTCATTATCGACTCCTGCTCAAAAGTAGGTCATAGCAGACAGGTAAACTGCTGCTGACGAGCAACGATCCCACGATAGGAATGTCAGAATGTCAGAATGTTATTACGCGCGATGATAGGTGCGTAGTACAGCATGTGAGACGGAGTGTCAATATTATAGTGCTGAGTGCTGAGGAGGGAGTCTGCAGTTCGAAGACGCGATGAGTTAGCCACTGGATACACACTGAAGAGCCTTGGAAAGATCACGGAATGCAACCAGAATCTCAAGACTTAATTCCGCTTTTCCGTACTCTTTCCAGCACCCAGCACTCAGCATCTTCTCTTCGTTTCTTCCTTCCTTGCACTTCCGTTCGCGTGCCATTAATCTCTGATCCTCGCATGATCAATGGCGCTGAGAGTCTTGTGCGCACTGCACGAGCAGCAGGTATCGACGTCTGCTTCGCCAATCCGGGAACCACTGAGATGCCTCTCGTCATCGCGCTCGATGCCGAGAAGAGCGTTCGGCCAGTGCTGTGTCTCTTTGAAGGCGTGTGCACAGGAGCGGCTGATGGTTACGGGCGCATGGCCGGCAAACCCGCACTGACATTGCTCCATCTGGGGCCGGGATTTGCCAACGGTATCGCTTATCTGCACGATGCCCGCCGCGCTCGATCGCCGATCGTCAACCTGATCGGCGAACACGCCACCTGGCACATCGCGGCCGATGCCCCGCTTAACTCCGACATCGAGTCACTCGCGCGGCCCGTTTCAGCCTGGGTTCATCGAAATTTGACCTCCGAAGAGCTTGCCGGCGATATGGCAGACGCAGTGGCCGCTGCAGCCAGTTATCCCGGCCGAATAGCTTCCCTGATAGTTCCGCACGATTCTCAGATCGGGCCTGCATCGGGCGAAGTCGCGCCGAAAAAACCTCAGGGGCCGGAACCCGCTGAGCAATCACTTATCGATCGGGCGATAGAAATCCTGCGATCAAGCCGCAGAGCCCTGCTTTTTCTGGGAGGCGAAGCTCTCAGTGAGCGCGGACTCAAGGCCGCAGCGAGAATCAGTGCCGGCACCGGATGCCAGCTGATGTGCGGAGACGTTTCCTAAACGTATAGAGCGCGGTGCGGACATTACGCGCCTCCCGCGACTGCCGTATTTCCCCGAACCCGCGATTGAGGCGCTGGCGCCCTTCGATTCGGTCATTCTGGCAGGTGCGAATGAGCCCGTATCGTTCTTTGGTTATCCGGGCCTGCCGAGTTACTTCATCGCTCCCGAAAAGACAAAACAGACGCTCGCGTCTCCTCATCAGGATGTGATAACCGCACTCGAGTACGTCGCCGATGCACTTGGAACAGATCCGGCTCGCATAGAAAGCGCTCCGCCTGATCGACCTCAAGGCCCACTGAATCTTGAAAACCTTGCAGCGGCGATTGCGAGTGCTCAGCCAGAGGGTGCGATCGTGATGGACGAAGGCAATACGAGCAGCTTCTTCTATTTTGGTGTTTCGGCAAAGGCACGGAGGTTCACAATGCTCGCTCAGCCGGGTGGAGCGATAGGAATGGGGCCTCCATGCGCAACTGGCGCCGCTGTGGCGTGTCCTGATCGCCCGGTAATCAACATCCAGGCTGACGGAAGTGCGTTCTACACGTTCCAGGCTCTCTGGACCCAGGCGCGGGAAGCTCTCAACGTAACGACGATCATCTGCAATAATGGGGGATATCGTGTGCTGGGTATCGAGATGAAACGAGCGGGAGTTACGGAGTTCACTCCAGGGCTTGAGAGTCTTGTCTCGCTCGCGCGGCCATCGCCCGACTGGGTGAAGCTTGCGCAAGGCATGGGAGTCAGTGGCGAGAGAGTTGATAACGCAGAGGCCCTTGCCCGAGCCATCGAGAACGCTGTACGCGAGCCGGGTCCACACCTGATTGAGGCAGTGCTTTCATAATTCGTTAAGGAGTCATTACTGATGAGTGATCTGGTGCAACTTACTCAGGACGGCGAAATAGCCGTCATAACGATCGTCAATCCGCCCGTAAATGCGCTTAGTCCGGGCGTACCGGAAGGAATCGGTTCGGCAATCGAAGCGATTCAGAATAATGATGCGGTGAAAGGCGCGATTCTGATTGGATCCGGTCAGACCTTCATTGCGGGTGCAGATATCAAGGAGTTCGGAAAGATTACGTCGGGTCAGCGTCGCGAAGGAATCAACCTCACCGATCTGCTGCTCGCAATCGAGGACTCGTCGAAACCAGTTGTGGCAGCAATTCACGGAACTGCTTTCGGAGGCGGTCTCGAAACTGCAATGGCATGTCACTACCGCGTCGCCGTGGCATCGGCACAGGTCGGTCAGCCCGAAGTCAACCTCGGAATCATTCCGGGCGCAGCGGGAACACAGCGGCTGCCGCGTCTTGCAGGAATCAGCAAGGCGGTCGAGATGTGCGCATTTGGCGCTCCAGTCAAGGCTGCAGATGCGCTCAAGGCGGGCATCGTCGATCGCATTGTCGAAGGCGATCTGCTGGAAGGCGCAAAGGCTTTCCTCAGCGAACAGCTACGACTTGAAGTCGTGCATCGAAAGACGCGCGACAAGCAGGAAAAGTTAGCGGACGCCGCGGCGAATGCTTCAGTTTTCGCCGCAGCGCGCGCTGAAGCTGCGAAGACAAAGCGCGGAATGATAGCTCCGCTGGCCGCAATCAATGCCGTCGAAGCGGCAACCACACTTTCATTCGAAGGGGGCTGCAAACGAGAGCGCGAACTTTTTACTGATTGTCTTTTTTCGGATCAGTCAAAGGCGCTGATTCATGTTTTCTTCGGTGAACGCGAGGTCGCAAAGATCCCGGAATTAACAAAGAGACAAAGACGTTTGAAATCAGGCGTGCCGCGATTATCGGGGCCGGAACGATGGGTGGCGGAATCGCGATGTGTTATGCGAATGCAGGGATTCCGGTTCTTCTGAAAGAGACAGAGCAGGCGGCCCTGGATCGAGGAATGAGTACGATTTCGAAGAACTATGCTAATTCCGTTAAGAAGGGGCGATTCAGTCAGGAGGAAATGGACCGTCGCCTCGCGCTGATCACGCCGACACTGAGCTATGACGGCTTCGAGAATGCGGATATCGTAGTTGAAGCCGTTTTCGAAGGGATGGAGCTGAAGAAGGAGATTTTTGCGGAGCTTGAAAAGATCTGCCGCAAGGACACGATACTCGCATCCAACACGTCGACGTTGAATATCGACGAGATTGCATCGGTTACTTCGCGGCCCGAAATGGTGATCGGCCACCATTTCTTTTCGCCCGCAAATGTCATGCGTCTGCTGGAGATCGTCCGAGGCAAGGCTACAAGTAACGAAGTCATTGCTACGTCGATGGGTCTTTCGAAAAAGCTGAAGAAAGTGGGCGTCCTTGTCGGGAACTGTCGCGGTTTCGTAGGCAACCGTATGATCGCACCGTATGGCCGCGAAGCACAGTTTCTGGTGGAAGAGGGAGCCAACCCTCAGGATGTCGACGGCGCACTCTACAGTTTCGGAATGGCGATGGGGCCGCTTGCGATGGGAGACCTCGCCGGGCTGGATGTGGGGTATCGTATCCGTAAAGAATACAAACACCTCGAAGAACCGGGGGTCCGGCAACCACGAATCGCTGACAAGCTTGTAGAGATGGGAAGGTACGGACAGAAGACACTTGCCGGCTGGTACCGATATGACGAGAACCGGCGCCCTCAGCCCGATCCGGAAGTCGAGACGGTCATCAAAGAAGCGTCGAAAGAAGCAGGTATCGAGAGGCGCAAGATCAGCCCGGAAGAGATTGTTGACCGCACGATCTACGCGCTCGTCAACGAAGGCGCTAAGATTCTCGAGGAAGGATACGCACTAAGGGCCGTCGATATTGATATCATTTACGTCAACGGATATGGCTTCCCGGCGTGGCGTGGAGGTCCAATGTGGTATGCCGACACTGTTGGCTTGCCGAAAGTGCTTGCAAGAATCGAAGAGTTCCATCAGAAGTTTGGTGATTTGTGGAAGCCGGCACCGCTTCTTGTAGAGCTGGCTCACGAGGGAAAGAGATTCAACGAGAAGTGACGCATGGATGCAGTGCGCTGAAGTTATCGTCAGATACGCTCCACGGACGCGTGTCAGAAGCCGGTTAGACTCCGAAGCGTCGCGAAGCTTCAAGGTAGTACCGTGTTTTACCTGCGCTTTCAGAATGTCCGTAGAGCGTCCTGAGCGACTTCCAGGTGCTTGAGGAAAACAAAATGGAAGAAGCAGTTGTTGTAGAAAGCTTGCGCACGCCGCTGGCGAAATCCTTTCGCGGCTCGCTCAATCTTACGCGGCCCGATGACCAGTTGGCGCATTGCATCTCGAGCGTGCTCGCTAAGGTTCCTCAGATTGATCCGGCCGAGATCGAAGATGTCATCGCCGGGTGCGGGTATCCGTGCGGTACATCGGGACACAATGTGGCAAGAGTGGCTGCAGTGCGATCGGGACTTCCTGTATCGACAGCCGGAACGACGGTGAATCGATTCTGTTCGTCAGGGCTACAGGCCGTTGCGATGGCTGCCCACGAGATCATCGTCGGAGGCGCTCGCGCGGTTATCGGCGGCGGAGTCGAGAGCATAACCATGATGAAGCGCGAAGCCAGCCCGAATCCGTGGGTGGCTGATCGATATCCCGGGATATACATGGTTATGGGCGACACGGCTGAAGTCGTCGCAAAGAGGTACAAGGTTGGCCGCGACGCTCAGGACGAGTATTCTCTTGCGAGCCAGCAACGGACAGCGCGCGCTCAGAGGGAAGGATTCTTCGATGGCGAGCTTGCGTCGATGGATGTGATCCGCGGGATTACAGATAAAAAGACCGGTGAAGTCGTTGCGAAGGAGCAGTTCCGCCTCGAACGCGATGAATGTAACCGCCCGGATACGACGCTCGAAGGATTGAATGCGCTCAAGCCGTATTTCGATCCCGACAGCGGTCACGGTACTGTTACGGCTGGCAATTCGTCGCAACTTTCTGATGGAGCGTCAGCAACTCTTCTCGTCTCGCGAAGATATGCGGAGCAGCTGGGGCTCAAGCCTAAGATAGCCTTCCGCGGTTTTGCAGTAGCCGGCTGCGAACCTGATGAGATGGGAATTGGCCCCGTATTCGCTGTGCCAAGACTGCTTGAACGTCAGGGGCTGAAGATCGAGGATATTGATCTTTGGGAACTGAATGAAGCTTTCGCTGTTCAGGTTGTTTACTGCCGCGACAGGCTGGGGATACCGATGGACCGGCTGAACGTGAATGGCGGGTCGATCGCGATCGGACATCCATTCGGAATGACCGGTTCGCGAATGGTAGGAACTCTCGCAAATGAAATGGTGCGTCGGAACGCGAGGTACGGAGTCGTAACGATGTGCGTCGGCGGCGGACAGGGTGCTGCCGGCTTGTTTGAATTGTGTTAATTGGTACGCCTAAAAACAAAAGGAGTTTTCAATGTGGATTCGTAAAGGATTGCGAGATCTGAGGAAGGGCGTTGATTCTCCGCTTCCGACTCAGGTCGTTTCGAACGAAGAGTTCACTCCGCGACCGCAGAGTGAGCCCCAAAAACAGGTCGAGTCTCTGATCGGCGATATGGCCGACGAGCGCGCGAAAAAACTGGGCCTTGACCGGCGCACGTTTATGGCAAGCTCCATGGGTCTGGCCACGTGCTTCGCCGCGCAAAACAAGGTCTTCGGTAAAGTCTGGGACGTTGACGAGGTCGAGACCTGGGAAGCGGCAGCGACACAGGAGAAGTTTCCAAAGACCGAATACTTCATTATCGACGTCCAGGCGCACTTCACGAATGGCCAGGCTCTTGGATTCCGCAATATGGAATTCGTGAAGAACATGGGCTTCGAGCTGAAGAATGACTCCGAATCCTACAGCTTTAAGAACTTTGTAAAAGAGATGTACTTCGACAGCGATACGTCGATGGTCGTCATCTCAGGCGTTCCGTCTCTTGAGAAGAATAAAGATGAGAGCGGAAAAGTTCTTGAAGGCAAGGCACGTTCGGGCGGAGTTCTTCCGAGCTGGCTCATGGCGGAAGCAAAGAACCAGATCAATACAATCGCCGGTTCGCAGCGGGCGCTCGCTCAGGGAAACCTTGCGCCGAATCACTACTGGGACAAGACCGCGAATGCGATCGACAAGGCGGCGACGATCGAACAGATGGAGCGCGAGCTTAAGACGTACAAGATCGATTCGTGGAAATGGTATTGCCACTTTGATCCGGCGAGGACGGGAGCCGGCTTCCAGCTTGATGACGACAATTCTCAATGGTTCATCGAGGAATCGCGCAAGCGCGGGATGAAGACGATCAGTGTGCACAAAGGGTATTCGTATCAATCACGAACACTGGGACATCTTGCCAATCCGAAGGATGTCGAGAAGGCGGCTCTCAGGAACCCCGATTTCAACTTCATCGTTTACCATTCAGCGATCAAGCACGGTCCAAACGAGCCGAACTGGAAGGAAAGTAACAAGTTCGACCCCACAACGGGAGACTTCGAGTGGCACAGTGTCCTGATGGACATCAAGAAACGAAACCCGAAGATGAGCAACGTCTACTGCGAAGTGGGCAGTTTCTTCAACATACTCGCGGTCTATGATCCGGTCCTTGCGATGCACGGCATGGGCAAGAACATCAAGACCTACGGTTCTGATCACGTGATCTGGGGTACGGATTGCCTGTGGTGGGGATCACCGCAGTGGGGCATCGATGCATTCAAGCGTTTCCAGATCAGCGATGAGCTCTGTGAGAAATTCGGATACAAGAAGATCACTGTTGAAGACAAGAAGAAGTATCTTCGGACTTAACGCGGCGAAGGTCTATGGTGTCGACGTCAAGGCAAAGCGCAATGCCCTGCCCGCCGACTCTCTTGAAAAGTTGAAACTCGCGTATCTCGATCGCGGAGGTTTAAGAAGCAATGGAGCGTACGGATGGGTTCGCGCAAATGATTAAGCACGTTGTACAGCCTTCAGGCGGAATCTTCCTCCTGAAGGCTCTCTTTCTTCTTCTGATTGTCGGCACGATCCCTGCACTGGCTCAGACCGACCCTCTCGCCGGCAAGTGGGATGGGAAATCGATCTCACCACAGGGCGAGCGGCCGACTTCTATGACGTTCAAGAAGGACGCCGGTGCCTACACGGGAACGATGGCCGGAATGGCAGGAGACGTCCCTCTCAAGGACGTAAAGCTTGACGGCAACAAGCTGACTGCCCAGGCAGCGATCGAAGCTCCTCAAGGGATCCATCACGCTCAAGTTCAACCTGACTTTGGATGGCGAAACGCTGAAAGGCCAGGGAGAGGTCGACCTTGGCGGCCAGTCGATTGCATTCGAGGTCGAGTTGAAACGCGCGGGTGCGGCCGGCGGAGCAGCTTCTGGAGCAGCTGGCGGAGCAGCCGGTGGAGCAAGAGCGGGCGGTGCTGCAGGTGGTCCGGGTGCGGGATCACAGCAACAACGACCGCAGGTTGAGCAGCCGATGCAGGCGCAAAAGCTCGATTATTTCGTGGGTGCATGGTCGGTGAAATATGTAGGTCGTGAGAGTCCTTTTGGCGCGGCTCCGCGCGAAGGCTCGATCACGTTTGTAAAGAATCCGGACGGAACTCTCACCGGCAAGGGAGTCAGCAAGTACGAAGGTGGTTCGCTCGAGGAGACGATCACAGCCAGCTTTGATGAAGCCAAAAAGACGGTGACGTTTCTCGAGCGGCGATCTAACGGTGTGCAGTTTACGAGCAAGGGGGACTGGTCGAGTCCGATTTCCATTCGCTTTACGATCGGACCTTTCCGGATCGGAGAGCGGACGCTTGCATTGAAACGAACCATCTCGGTAGTTTCCGCCCATTCATTCACGGTGGTCGAGGAGATTTCCGAAGATGGCGCTCCGTTTGCTCGGCTTGGAAATGCTATCTGGAGCAAGGTGACTAATTGAGAAAGGGGAATCCCAACGTGCGACTTTCAGGCGTATTTACACGCAGGATCAGCCTGTTGCTGATGGTTTGTTTGATTGCGCTTCCAACTGCCGGTCAAGGTCAGGGACAGAAGGCAAGCAAGAAGACGGCTCAAAAAGGTACAGAGAACGGTGAGTGGCGAGTTTACGGAGGTGACAATGCCAATCGCAAGTACTCTCCCCTGGCCCAAATCAACAAAGACAACGTCAAGAACCTGAAGGTCGCGTGGAAATGGGACTCTCCCGATATCAAGCTTCAGGCACAGAATCGAATGCTCACAACATTCGGCTACGAAGCTACTCCGTTGGCAATAGGATCAACGCTCTATGTGACTACATCAATCAGTCAGGTGGCCGCAATCAATGCGGCAACGGGCGAGACGATGTGGGTGTACGATCCTGAAGCATACAAAGCGGGGCGTCCTACCAATCTTGGCTTCGTGCATCGAGGTCTGGCGTATTGGACCGACGGAACTGAAGAACGGCTGCTTTACGGTACGGCGGACGCGTATCTTGTCGCACTCGATGCAAAGACCGGAAAACCGATTCCATCATTTGGCGAGAACGGCCGTATCAACCTGGCAAAAGCGATTCCGCTTGCTCAGAACTCGCGCAACTACGCAGTCACTTCTCCACCGCTGATTTGCCGCGATGTAGTGGTTGTCGGCGCTTCGATATCTGATGGTCCAACGACGAAGGAAATGCCGCGCGGCGATGTCCAGGCGTTTGACGTCAGGACTGGCAAACCGGCCTGGGTCTTCCACACGATCCCGCAGGCTGGCGAATACGGCAACGAAACCTGGGAGAACGAATCCTGGAAATACACAGGAAACGCCAATGTCTGGACGATAATGAGCGCCGACGATGATCTCGGCTACATCTATTTACCTGTCAGCACTCCGACAAACGACTGGTACGGCGGACACAGGCTTGGGAACAACCTGTTTGCAGAAAGCCTTGTTTGTCTCGAAGCCAAAACCGGCAAGCGGGTCTGGCATTTTCAGACTGTGCATCACGGTGTCTGGGATTACGATCTGCCTGCCGCGCCGATTCTTTGTGACGTAACGGTTGGTGGGCGGCGCGTACGCGCCGTCGCTCAACTCACGAAAACGGGATTTACGTTTGTCTTTGATCGCGTGACTGGCAAGCCGATCTGGCCTATCGAAGAGCGAGCCGTGCCCGCGTCTACCGTTCCAGGTGAGCGTCTTTCGCCAACACAGCCGTTTCCGACAAAACCTGCGCCATACGAGATTCAGGGAGCAACTGAAGACAATCTGATCAATTTCACACCCGAGCTCAGGGCCGAAGCGAAGAAGATCCTCGAGCAGTTTGATCATGGACCTCATCTTCACCCCTCCAACCGAACGAGGGACAATCAATATGCCGGGCTGGGGAGGCGGTGCGAACTGGTGGGGTGCTTCATTCGATCCCGATACGGGTATGCTCTACATTCCTTCGGTCTCGTCACCTATTGTGGTCAAGCTAATCAAGCCGGATGCAGCGAGATCGAATTTCACATATGTCCGCGGAGGTGTCGGGCGGCGTGCAGGGGCCTAAAGGGTATGCCACTCTTCAAGCCACCCTACGGCCGTGTCACCGCGATCAATCTCTCTACCGGCGAGCAAGCCTGGATGGTGCCGAACGGAGATGGCGCGCGTACAAAAGTCAACGAGACGATAAAGACGGCTACAGGTAAAGACATCGATGTCGGGCCGATCGGAGCAGGCGGCAGCGGGCCACTATTGACAAAGACCCTGCTTTTTATAGGTCAGGGAGCCAGCGGTCGAGGCGGAACCGGGCGTGATGGAGCAAATGTCATGCGGGCGTTTGACAAGGCAACCGGAAAGACGGTTGCGGAAATCGAACTACCGGGAGTTCCTAACGGGACTCCGATGACGTACTCTTTAAATGGGAAACAGTACATTGTCGTCGCGACCTCTGATAATCGAATGGTTGCGCTCACACTACCCTGAGGTGAATGTAGTATGGTTCGATACCTGATCAACGTTTTCGTCCTGGCGCTGCTGCTTTCGTGTGCAGCATTTGCGCAGTTGCCTGCGGATGCGGTTGAGCTTGAAAAGCTGAAGATAGCGGAAGTTCAGAAGGCCGTGGACCTCGATCCGGTCTATTTGCAGCCATCAGACCCAAGCCTTCCTTCATGGGAATACAAAGGCGTGACGTACCGTGGCGCCAAAGCGGATTCCAAAGAGAAGTTTCTCAAGGAGCCGGACCGCTACGCGAAGGCAGCAGAGAAACAACGTTTCATCAACAACTTCAAAATAGCAATGAGTACGGTGTGGTGTCCGGTTACAGATCAGGTTACACCGGGTGGAATGAAGCAGTGGAAGAAGTTTGATGTGACGTTTGAAAGCTGTTGCGCTTTCTGTGACGAGAACGCAAAGGACCTTCACTTTGAAGAAGGGCTTGCGAAACTCAACGAACGCGCGGAAAAGACCTACAACATGATCGGCGCCAGGTACACTGAAGGGGCGAAAAGCCCCGTAGAGGGTGCGATCAAGAAGCAGTAAGAAGGGGTTCGAATGCAACCCCAAGCTGAAAGCTTGAACTCAAACTCATTTAGGTTTGAGTTCAAGCTTCAGCTTGGGGTTGCATTCGAACCCCTTTGATTCTTCTAAACCTTGCTTACAGAGCGCACCCGCGCGCGATACGCGAGACACTCCTCAAGCACTTGTCGATACTCCTGGATGTCGACGTCACGTTCACAGCACATAATCATCAGACATCCGTCATCGCGAAAGTTGCCGTCCCATTCGACAACCTTCTGGTCTGGCCAATCGGGCGAATACTCGAGCATCTTTTCGTCGGGCATGCGATCAAAGTATGCCCGCAGATTGACGCTCGTCTCATCGCCCGGCTCGGCCCGAGGCTCTTGTTCGAAATTCCAGGTGGGCTGCTCCATCTCAACTATTTCTTGTTCAAGATAAATGTAGTCTCACGAGCTCCCTGCGGAGATTCTTGCTTCCGGTGAACCTTGAGGGTCTTTCCGCCGTCAGTAAGCTCCCAGTGCTCGATCGTCGTGATAGTTACGTCATTTCCCTGAACGTTGACGTTTCGAACATCAATTATCTCAAGCGTCTTACCGCCGGCAAGCCACTTTGTTTTTCGCGTAATTTTGCCTCCCCGCGGCCCCGGAGCCTCTTCAGTCGTCTCGCGACCGTCAAGTTGGTAGACTGCTTTATACGGAGCAGTTGCGCGCAGCGCCGCCAGCTCCTCCACGACCGCCCCCGCCCGGCCGCTCGATTATGAGCTCCTTGTCGGTTTGTGAAACCGTCCAGGTCATATCTTTAGGAGCGTTTTCCGGAAGCCCCTGACTCTTTGAATAATCCAGCGCCCACGTCCCGGCAAAATTCTCAGCCGCAGCCATTGCAACAGTGAGTCCGAGAACAAAAACGCCAAGAACTGACACAAATAGAATCCTCTTCATTACACTCTCCTTAGTCTGCTGTTGTTCGGTGGGTCGTTTCCCAAAGATTAGGACGATGAGCGGGCCCTCGCCGTTACACCAAACTCCTGTGAGCGAGGTTCAAGCCTTGGGCTTGCTTGCTTCGTTAGTGGGAACATACATGTCCCACATACCGCACAGCGCTGAAGCGAGACTGTCATCGACAAGTGCTATAAAGACATCATTTGAATACCATCGGTACGTGGCACGCGAGTGGCCACGTCACAGACCATCTGGAGGGCCCCAAATGTTAAGTACACTCTGGCAGGACGTCCGTTACGGATTCCGCAGATTGCTTAGTAGTCCGATCTTTACGGTTATCGCCATCACGTCGCTAGCTCTCGGAATCGGCGCCAACACAGCTATTTTCAGCCTCGTCAATACCATCCTCCTCAGACCGTTTCCTGTCGAGGAGCCTGATCGCCTGGTTGCCCTGCATGTCACAGGACCGCGGGAGGCATTGCTCGCGTTCTCGTACCCCACATACGTAGATTTTCGGGACCGAAACGAGGTGCTCTCCGGTCTTTTCGCTTCCCGCATGGCGCCGATGAGTTTGAGCAATCAGGGAGACAACCAGCGAATCTGGGGATACCTCGTATCGGGTAACTATTTTGAAGTACTGGGTGTGAGGCCGGTGCTTGGCCGAATGTTCACTCAGGAAGATGATCGCACGCGCCTCGGCAGTCCGGTAGCCGTGATTACACATTCCAGTTGGCAGCAAAGATTCGGCGGGGACGCAAACATCGTCGGACGGGAAATCATAATTAATGATCATCAGTTCAAGGTTATCGGAGTCGCTCCGGAAAAGTTCGTTGGTACTGACGTGATCTACGCCCCCGAGATCTGGCTGCCTATGACTATGCTCGAATGGATCGAGCCGGGAGCCAACTGGCTCGACAGGCGAGGCAATCAGAATATTTTCACGACCGGACGGCTCAAAGACGGTGTGAGCGTGAAGCAGGCAGAAATGTCGCTTGATCTGCTTGCTCAGCAGCTCGGTCGCGAATATCCCGATACCAATGAAGGACAGCGCATCAAGTTGACGCCGCCAGGGATGGTTATTCCGACAATTCGCGGTGCGATGATCAGCTTTGCCTGGGTAATGCTCGCAACGGTTGCCATGGTGCTCCTGATAGCGTGCACGAATCTTGCCAGCCTTCTGCTTGCTCGAGGAGCAGAACGCCGCAAAGAGATCGCCGTACGCCTGGCAATCGGCGCGGGACGCGCACGCCTGGTAAGGCAACTTCTGACCGAAAGCGTCATTCTCTCCGCAGCCGGAGGACTTTTCGGTGTACTGCTCGGACAATGGTTGATCGAGCTTGTGGTCGCTCTCAAACCTCCAATGAATATTCCACTGACGATCGATCTGGTGATCGATTATCGCGTTCTCGTGATTTGCCATTGCTGTGTCTGTAGCTGACAGGGTCTGCTTTTTGGAATCATTCCGGCGTTGCAGGCAACAAAGACAGAGCTTGCGCCAGCACTCAAGAATGAGTCGACGATCGGAGGCTATCGCAGGTCGAGATTGCGGGACGTGCTGATCGTTGCCCAGCTCGCGTTTTCGCTGCTGCTCCTGATTGCGGCCGGTCTGGTGGTTCGTGCATTGCAACAGGTACGTAGCGATCAACCCTGGTTTCAATCCTGAGAACGCGATGATGATGTCGATGGATCTGACTCTTCAAGGCTACGACGACGCTCGCGGCATCGAATTCCAACGGCAGATGACTGGAGCGTGTCAGGAGAGCTGCCGGGAGTGAAATCGGCTGCACTTACCAGCCTCGTGCCGCTCTCCCTCAACTACGATTCAGACGATATCTACATTGAAGGCGAAGCGCCTGTCCGAGGGGCAAACGCGCTAAGTTCGATGAACAGTAACGTCAGCTCCGGCTACTTCGCAGCAATGGACATTCCTATCGTCGCAGGCCGGCCATTTGATCATAGCGACAAGGCGGATTCCGAGAGAACAGTAATCGTCAACGAAACTTTCGCAAGACGATACCTGCGCGTTGACTCGCCCGAGAAGGCCATCGGCAGGCGGTTCAGCCAGCAACCTGATGGGGAGCGGCAATGGTTGAAGATCGTCGGCGTCGCAAAGGACGGAAATACTTTACGATTAATGAATCTCCACAGCCGTTTCACTACCTTCCAGTTGAGCAGGACTACGAGGGTTGGGTGACGCTGATCGTTCGCAGCGATTCAAGTCCTGAAACGATTCTCGGCCGAGTTCGCGATGAGATCAACAGGATAGATCCGAAGCTTCCTATCTATGATGTCAAGACGCTCAACGATCACCTGAGCCTGTCTCTTTTTCCGGCGCGCGTCGCCGCGAGCCTTCTTGGTTCGTTTGGGCTTCTCGCACTGCTTCTTGCAGCGATCGGAATTTACGGCGTGACTTCATATGCCGTGGCTCAACGAACTCGCGAGATCGGCATCAGAATGGCACTAGGTGCCGAAAGGCGCGATGTAGTCGCAATGATCGTGAAGCACGGTTTGATCCTGACTGCCTCGGGGCTGGTTGTGGGTCTTGGCGCGGCGATTGCACTCACAAGATTGATGTCGGCAGTCCTTTACGGAGTGAGCGCGACCGACCTTCTGACTTTCGCCGGAGTTTCTTTCCTTCTGGCCATCGTTGCGGTCTTTTCAGGAATCGTTCCCGCGCTGCGAGCATCGAAGGTTGATCCGGTGCGCGCCTTACGTTATGAATAAAAGATTGAAACCAATGAAAGCATGCGGGTAAGTGAGCTATTTCATGATCAAGCTTGAAAATATCGAAAAGTTCTTTGAACACGGCACGCAGAAAACATTTGTCCTTCGCCGAATCACGCTCGAGATAAAGGAAGGCGAGTTCGCATCGATTATGGGACCGTCCGGCGCCGGCAAATCGACGCTTCTTCATATTCTCGGAATGCACGACAACTCGTGGAGCGGTGAGTTCTATTTTTCTGACCAGCCAGTGCACCGCCTGAAACCGAAGGATCGCGCAGACCTGCGCAACCGAAATGTTGGATTCGTCTTTCAGAGCTATCATCTTCTGGATCATCTTACTGTCTATGAAAACCTCGAGATTCCGCTCTCATATCGCGACTACAAAAAGGCGCAGCGTGAGAGTATCGTCGGCGACATCCTCGACCGCTTTCAGATAGTCGGGAAAAAGGACCTTTACCCGTCGCAATTATCGGGTGGGCAGCAGCAACTGGTGGGCGTTGCGCGCGCAATCATTGCGAATCCAAAGGTGATTCTGGCCGACGAGCCCACGGGCAACCTCCACTCGAGCCAGGGAAAAGAGATCATGGAACTGTTCCGGCGACTGAATGACGAAGGCACGACCATCGTGCAGGTAACCCATTCAGAGCAGAACGCGGCATACGGAAATCGAATCATCAAATTGAGTGACGGGTGGCTACAGAACAACTGATGAAAGGCAGCGAAACTCAATCAAGCAGCACAATGGGCAGCACAGTGGGCAGCACAGTGGGCAGCACCGTGCATCCGGGACGCGTGCTGGTTGCTGATGACCAGCGTGATGTTCTCGAGGCGCTCCGCCTTCTGCTGAAGAGCGAGGGCTACCAGATCGAGACTGTCACCTCGCCCGTGCGACTACTCGAGACGGCGGAGTCACGCGAATTCGATGTTGTGCTGCTGGACCTGAATTACACCCGCGACACGACGTCGGGACAGGAAGGACTTGACCTGCTGGCACGTCTCCAGGTTCTGGACACGACCCTTCCTGTTGTAGTCATGACCGCCTGGGGGAGCGTCGAGGTTGCGGTTGAAGCTATGCGGCGCGGCGCGGGAGACTTCATCCAGAAGCCGTGGGAGAACGAAAGGCTGCTTTCGATAGTCCGGACTCAAATCGAGCTCGGCCGCGCGCTGCGCAAGGGACAAAGGCTTGAGGCTGAGAACCAGCTGCTGCGCAACGAGAACCAGTTTCATCCGGGGATGATCGCTGAGTCGCCTGCAATGCAGCCGGTACTCCAGATCATTTCGCGCGTGGGACCATCGGATGCGAACGTCCTGATTACGGGCGAGAACGGCACCGGTAAGGGTGTCGTCGCCAGAGTCTTGCACGCGGCATCGCTCAGAGCATCGAGACCGCTGGTGACAGTTAACGTTGGCGGACTTTCGGAGGGCGTATTCGAGAGCGAGCTTTTCGGGCACATCAAAGGTGCGTTTACAGACGCAAAGACGGATCGAGTCGGCAGGTTCGAGCTTGCAGACAGCGGGACGTTGTTTCTGGACGAAATCGCGAATGTGCCGCTCGCTCAACAGACAAAACTGCTGCGCGTGCTTGAGACTGGCGAGTTCGAACGCGTAGGTTCATCAAGGACCCGACAGGTCAATGTACGAATCATCTCGGCAACCAATGCAGATTTGCCGACTGAGGTAACAGTGAGCAGGTTCAGACAGGACCTGTTGTTTCGCCTGAACACGGTCGAGATCCGAATGCCGGCTTTGCGTGACCGCCGCGAAGACATTCCGCTCCTTGCTACACATTTTCTCAAGCAACATTCGGCGAGATATCGAAAGTCACTGGCTGGCTTCGACAATGCGGCCATGCAGTCACTTACCGTTCATCCGTGGCCTGGAAATGTTCGAGAGCTGGATCATGCCGTCGAGCGCTCAGTTCTCATGGCGCAGGGTACTCTGGTCAAGGCTGGCGATCTCGGCCTTCATTCAGGACCTGAAGGCTCGCCGCGGCTTGAAGACATGAGTCTCGAGGAAGTTGAATCATTCCTCATCAAGAAGACGCTCGCGCGCTTTGATGGAAGTGTGAGCCGCGCCGCTGAAGCTCTTGGTCTCAGCCGCAGCGCACTCTATCGAAGGCTTGAAAAGTTTGGGCTTGTAAGGGCGACGAAGGCATGGCTGATCACAATGGCTACTAAGAAGACGCGAGCCCTTCTTCGACTGAAGCAACTCAGCTACGAAAGGCGCGTCGCCTGGCTCGCATTTCTGACTGGCCTTCCCGGTGCACTTGTCTCATTTGCCATTCTTCTGACGGGCGATTTTCGACCACGCGTAATCTGGACCCTTGGCGTTCTGATCATCGGGTTCTGGTGGGCATTTGCTTACGCACTTCGGGAGCGAGTCGTTCTCCCGCTTCAGACGCTCTCAAATCTGCTGGCTGCACTGCGCGAGGGCGATTATTCAATTCGCGGCAGATCGGCAAAACGGGATGACACTCTCGGCGAAGTCATGCTCGAAGTCAACGCGCTTGGAGCAACACTTCGCGCACAACGGCTCGGAGCGATGGAAGCGACAGCGCTTCTGCGCACTGTCATGTCAGAGATCGAAGTCGCGGTATTCACCTTTGACGACGACCAACGTCTTCGACTCGTCAACCGCGAAGGCGAGAGGCTTTTGAACCGTGCATCCGAGCAGCTGTTGGGTCGTACCGCGTCTGAAGTCGGCCTCGCCGACTACCTTCATGGTGACCCGGCGCGAACTATCCAGCGAAGCTTCCCTGGTGCCAGCGGAAGATGGGGCCTGCGCCGGACCACGTTTCGCGAGGGCGGGCGCCCCCATCAGCTGGTAGTGATCGCCGATCTGAGCCGTGCACTCAGAGAGGAAGAGCGGCTTGCGTGGCAGCGCCTCGTTCGTGTGCTTGGCCATGAGCTCAACAATTCTCTTGCTCCCATTAAGTCAATTGCGGGAAGCCTCGAAAGCCTCGTCTCGCGTGCACCTCGTCCATCCGATTGGGAAGAAGATCTGTCGCGCGGTTTGTCAGTGATTGCCACGCGCGCCGAGGCGCTCAACCGGTTTATGAATGCGTACGCGCATCTGGCAAAGCTCCCGCGGCCTGAACTGCATCCTGTCAATGTAGGCGAGTGCGTGCGACAGGTCGTCGGCATCGAGACCAGACTCAAGATTGCGATCAGGCCCGGGCCCGATGTCACCATTCAGGCGGATCGCGATCAGCTCGAGCAGGTGCTCATAAATCTACTGCGGAATGCTGTCGATGCTTCACTCGAGACTGGCGGCTCTGTCGATGTCGGATGGGAAGCTCGTAACGGGTTTCTCGAAGTCAAAGTCGTTGACGAAGGGCAGGGTCTATCCAACACCGCGAATCTCTTTGTGCCATTTTTTACAACCAAGCCCGGAGGTTCTGGAATTGGTCTCGCATTGAGCCGCCAGATCACTGAGGGCCACGGCGGAACGCTCACGCTCGAAAATCGCGACTGAGGGGCGAGGGTGCGAGGCGAGACTAAGGTTGCCGTTGTGAGAGTGCGAGTGCAACGCTGCAAGCTGAAAGCTTGAGACTCAAGACTTAAAGTTGCATGCACCCGAGGTCTTGAGTTCAAGCTTTAGCATTGCGGGTCTGCATCTCGCGTCTCCCTGGATTTCTTCCCTCGCACCCAGCACTCGCACTTTCTTCGCCTCTTTTGTTCATAAAGTCTTTGGTCTGCGATCTCGATAAGAGTCGTAGAGTCGTCTGCATCGACGGGACAGGTGGCAAGTCCCCAGCTCAGGCGCGCGTCGCACTCTTCGATTCCTTTGAGATTCTCTTCAACGCGCCTCAAAGCGCCAATCAGATATGGGCTCGAAGTCTCCGGACATAATGCTGCAAACTCGTCTCCGCCGAACCGGAACACATGGTCAGTACGTCTTAGCGTCCTTCTCAAAACCTCGCCGATCTGAGCAAGCAAACGATCCCCTGCCGGGTGACCGAGCCTGTCGTTGATCAACTTGAAGTCATCGACGTCTGCAATGATCAGCGAGAGTTGGCGGCTGTAACGTTTCGCTCGTGCAATCTCAACCAGCAGAGCTTTGTCGAATGCCGCCCGATTGGGAAGGCCGGTGACCGGGTCACGACGCGCTTCATTTGCAAGCTCGTCAAAGTATGCCGTCAGCACTATAGACATCGTCTCATCGATGAGGCGCAGGTCAGGTGTCAAAGCCCGCTCACCGGCAAAGTGCGCGAATGATTGAATCGACGCTCTGTCGCTTGTGGGCGCAATCCCGGCCGCAGCGGGCAGCCTCGTCTCGCAAGCGAGATCCCGGTGGGTCTGGACTACGAAGCAGTTCAGAGAGTTTTGCAAACATAGGCCTGCTTTTTCTTCATCCGCGCGTCATCGATCAATCGTAATAATAATACCAAGCATATTTGCTCATTATGAGAGAATTGGATGTTTCTCTCCTCAGAATCGACTGGAGCACCACGCAAAGGAGAAGAAATGAGAACACGTTATTCGCTCTTTGCTTGCGCAGTTCTGATCGCGATTTCGGCGGCAGCGCCGGTATATTCCCAGGCTTCGAGCTCGACAGCCGAGCTCCGTGGCCAGGTGACCGACGCCAATGGTGGCGCAATTCCGAACGCAAAGCTCACACTTACTGATGTCGCCAAGGGCACCGAGCGGACAACCGTGTCTGACGACGAGGGTTACTATACCTTTCTCGGGTTGCTGCCGGGCGCGTATGAATTGAAGGTCGAAGCGACCGGCTTTTCGGGCAACCTCGCGAGGCTCGAATTGACTGTAGGTCAGCAGGCAAATATTCCGTTCAAGCTCGCCGCGGGCAGGGTCGAACTGCAGGTTGACATCTTTGCAGGCGGGGAAGTTGTTGACACCAGCCGGACGGAGCAGTCTTCGACTGTAGACGCCAGGCAGATCACTAACCTGCCGATCAATCGCCGTTCGTTCCTCGATTACGCGCTGCTCACTCCAGGCGTCACCAGCTCCGAGAACATCACTGATGCTCAGGATTATCGGGTCGCACAGACCCCACAAACCGGCCTCTCGTTTGGCGGCAACAATGGTCGCGGCAACCAGGTCGCAGTTGACGGCGCAGAATCCATCGGCGCATCGGGCGGTGTGCAGGCGACCATCAGCCAGGAGGCAGTGCAGGAGTTCCAGGTTCTGCGCAACAGCTACAGTGCCGAGTTCGGTGGCGCTTCGGGCGGGGTCGTCAACATCATCTCGAAATCCGGGGCCAATCGTTTTCACGGAAGCGCTTTTGGTCTTTTCCGCGATGAAACTTTCGACGCGCGCAACTCTTTCGACTACAACCCTGACGGCAAATCGCCGTTCAGCCGTCAGCAATACGGCGGTTCGATCGGCGGACCAATCGTAAAAGACAAGACCTTTTTCTTCACCAGCGTCGAGCGATTCAGCCAGGAGAAGACATCGTTTATCAATCTGCTGACCGATCCCAATCTGCTTTCAGGTGACGAGCGCCTCGTCGGACGCGACGGTGCGCGTTGCAGGCGTCGTATTTCGATTTCATCGCCGCCAGCTCTGCGCCTGATCCGCTGAAGCAGGGATCAGCGGCGCTGCGGAGTGCATTGACGACCACGAACTATCCGCGCACGGTAAGCCTCTTTACGAATGCGACAGGTCAGTTCCCGTTCGATGAAGGACAAACACAGTTCTCCGCGCGTCTGGATCACAACTTCACCGATCGCAGCAGCGGTTATCTGCGATTCAATCTTACCGACGCTGTCTTCGAGAATCAGGCGGCCGGCTCGCTGATTGCCGTCTCGCGCGGGCGCACGTTTGACGCATTCAATGGTGGCGTGGTGGGGTCGCACAACTATCAGTTCAGTCCGACGACATTGAACGAGCTGAAGCTGCAATTCAGTTACACACGACGGCTTTTATTCCGAACGATCTAATCGGGCCGGAGCAGAACATTGCGGCCTACGGCGAATTCGGGCGACAGATCTTTCTGCCATCGCGCAGCATCGAACGTCACTACGACGTCTATGACAACGTCTCGAAGGTTGTCGGCGATCACACCCTCAAATTCGGAGGTTCGATGTTCTTTCATCGACTGACGACTACCAACGAGACGTTCTTTGGCGGGCGCTTCAATTTCGGTCAGGCACTTCCTATTTCGCTGCTGCTGACGGCAGCTGCACCGGCTGAGGTGCGAGCAGCGACGCTGGCAACCAATCAGGCGTTGCTCACGACTCCCGGCGCTCCCGGCAAGACGCCGGCGTGTCCAACCGGCGATTGCATTGGGACTGGTCCTGACCCGGGCAACCCAGGCCAGACGCTTCCGGGCAACCTGGTAGCGGACGTTCTCGAGACCACGCTCATGACTGCATTGCAGTCGTTCAACCTCGCGCTGCCGATCGTCTATCAGCAGGGCTTTGTTGCGCCGGGTACTGGATCGCGTATCGAGCAGCCTACCAACCGCTATGCGATGTATGTGCAGGATGCGTGGAGGGCACGACCGAACCTGACACTCACTTATGGTCTTCGTTATGCAATTCACGATGAAGCGCTCGCGATTCCAACGTACTACAAGGATTTTCAGCCGCGTGCCGGCTTCTCGTGGGATCCGTGGGGCGATGGCAAGACAGCAATCCGCGGTGGTGCGGGCATTTTCGTTGGCTTCCTCAACTCTGCGATCACCAACGTAACGACTCAACTGGCAGCGACGGAAGATCCGCGAACGATTTACATCTCGCTGGCGACGGCCACATCGAACGCGTTGGGATTGCCAACATCGATTGCGGTCTACCAGACATTGCTGCAGCAGGGCGTGATTGGCACACGCCCCATCACTCTGGCTGATGTGCAGCCGCTGGGTATCAGAGCGGCGCCGAACGTACCACTGGAAGTTCGCTTCAGATTGGGGCCGAACTACCGTAATCCGACGACCTATCAAACAAGCCTCGGTGTTCAGCGTGATCTCGGTGCTGGCGTATCGCTTGAGCTGACCTATCTTTTTGCGCGAGGACTGCATCTGTCGCGCAATCGTGACAAGAACCAGTTCAAGGTCACTGGGCCGGTCAACCCGCTCAACCCGCTCGGGGGCCCAACCTTTATCCGCTTTCCAACAGCTGCCCAGGTGCAGGCAGGATTGAGCAGTGATTTCACAAATCCGCTGAAGTTTCAGGACAACATCTATGAGAATACGGCGAATTCGTTCTATAACGGCTTCACCGCGCAGGCTATGAGACGGTTCTCGAACAATTTCAGTCTCAATGCACATTACACCTTTGCAAAGTCGATCGACGAAGTTGTCGATTTCAACAGCGACTGGTCAGCACAGAACCCGCTAAACCTGCGGCTTGACCGCTCGCTCTCCTCATTCCATCAAGCCCATCGATTTGTCTTTGGAGCTGTGCTTCAGAGCCCGTGGGAGAACGTGGCGCTGAGGGACTGGATGCTGGCGCCGATCTTTGTCGCTCAGAGTGGGCGCCCCTTCAACCTGTTGCTGGGATTCGACGCCAATGCTGACGGGCGTTCGCAGAGCGACCGGCCCGGCCAAGCGGGACGTTATACCGGCAAGGGGGAGGCGTTCTATAGCTTTGATCTTCGCCTGTCTCGTCGGCTCTTTGTTAAAGAGGGACGTTTCCTCGAACTGACTTTCGAGGCGTTCAATCTATTCAACCGCACGAACTTTCTGGGTGTTAACAACGTGGTGGGTGCAAGCTGCGTGACGCCAGATGGCAATAACTTCGTCCCGTGCTCGGTGGCTGGAGCCGTTCGGCTGACTGAATTCGATCTGCAAGGGAAACGTGGGTTGAGACCAACGGACCCCTTAGGGTTCACATCGGCGTTCGATCCGCGTCAGTTGCAATTCGGAGTTCGTTATAACTTTTGAAGAAGGGGTCGGGGGTCAGGGGTCAGGGGTCAGTGGTCAGTGGTCAGTGGTCAGTGGTCAGCTTGCTGTCTGGTAGTCAATTTATGCAGTAGCTAAGCTTGAAACTGACGACTGGCCACTGGCCACTGACCACTGACCACTCTTCCCTACACGCACTTTGAGAATGCGCAATCTCTGCAGGTATAGCAGCCGCCGTTGAATTCGATCTGGCCGCTTCCGCATTCTGGGCAGGTAGTAATAACCTTCGACGAACCTGACGACGGTGCCGCCGTCCTTGCTTCGCCTGAATGCTGTTTAGCAGCTGCACGCGCTGAATCTGGGAGATGCATGATGCGGCGCTTTGTGAGCATGATGCATTCCGCCACCGCCTGTTCCGGAGAGGTGCAGAGACGCTCATTGAACCAGATCGAATGAGTGCCGATCACCTTGTTGAGACTTGCCGCAACCTCTTCAGGCTCGAACCCGCCACGCAGCATCTTTGATGCAAGCAATCCAACAGACACCGAAAGCCCCGCGCCGGTTGCGAAAATCTCGAGAACACGCTGGTTGTCGTGGTTAACAGTCACATAGAGATTCTGATGATCGAATGGAATCTGCCATGTCGCTCCGATGAGCTCGCGAGGCCGCTCGAGTTTGCCCTGCTCATCAATCTTCGCCGGCTTTATTTCCGCTGCCGCCAATGGCAACGGAGGCAATTCAGCGGTCGAGACTGAAGTCGTCCCCATAGACGTCAATACCTGGTCATCCCTCGAACCATCGCGATAATAGCTGACGGCCTTGACTCCCATTTTCCACGCCAGGCGATGGACACGATCCGTGTCTTCAAGCTTGTAGCTCGAAGGGGCATTCACAGTCTTCGAGATCGAATTGTCGACGTGGTCCTGAAAACATTTGAGTATCCGGAGGTGATCGTCGGGTGTCAGCGTGTGCGCATCGACAAAATAGTCGGGAAGCTCGCTGCGATGCTCAACAATGTAGGCGGCTGCGCGCTCAATCGATTCCGGATCACTGGGGTCGAGGTCAACGCCAAGCGCTTTTGCAGCGACGGCGTGAGCGTACGTCCTTGTGCCAATCGTATCGCGTCGAACGTATGCATACGAAAAGTTCGGTTCGCATCCCGAGCTCGTCTCAGCCACAAGCGAGATCGTTCCGGTTGGCGCGACGGTCGTAACTTCGTAATTCCTCGGCGTCAACGGAGTAGAGCGATCAAGGCCGACTTCTTCGTAGATCAACTTGTCATAGAGTTCCCGGTTTGGTTCAAGCTCCGGCATTGCGCCCTTCTCCACACCGAGAGCCAGCGACGCGTTCCACGATTCCTTTCTGAAAAAGTCCATCATACGGCTGGCATAGACAGCAGATTCGTCGCTTCCGTATGCGATCCGTTTCTTGATAAGCAGATCTGCAAAACCCATGACGCCAAGACCGACAGGTCGAGTTCGCTGGACGGTATCTTCGATTTGCGCAAGCGGCCATTCACACACGTCGATCACATTATCGAGAAATCTCACGCTCCAATAGATGTCGGTTGAAAAACGATTCCAATCAACATCATCAGTTGCTTCATCGTAATATTTCGCAACGTCGATCGAACCCAGATTGCAGGCATTGAAATCATGCAGCATCTGTTCTGCGCATGGGTTACTCGCACGCTTCGGACCCATCGAATTGCGCAGAGGATTATGGTTGTTCACATTGTCGATGAAGATAATTCCCGGCTCGGCCCACTTGTGAGTTGAGGAAATGATTCGCTTCCAGATGTCCGGAGCGAACACCATTCCCGGCTGTGGCGGCGGATTGCCATCAAACGTGTATGCGCCACCTTCTCCCCCGTTCAACTTCGGGTCAAAAATATCCTTCGTCCACGGCTTGCCATCGAATTCCGTCTGAAACCATTCGTTTCGCTCAACTGCGTTGAGAAAAGCATCAGTAACTGTGACGGAGATATTGAAGTTCGTGAGGCTCTTTTGATCATTCTTGGCGTGAATGAAGCGCAGAATGTCCGGATGCGCCACTGAAAGGATTCCCATGTTGGCGCCACGACGCACGCCACCCTGCTTCACCGTCTCGGTCATTGTGTTGACAATCTGCATGAAAGAGACCGGACCGGAAGCAACACCACGACCCTCTCCAACAGGTGTACCAGCGGGGCGCAGAAGCTCATACGTCATGCCCGTTCCGCCACCACTCTGATGTATCAACGCGCACTGTTTGGCATGCTCCATGATTCCATGAAGCGAATCCGGCACCGGAAGAACAAAGCATGCCGCTAGCTGGCCTTTTGCTTTTCCCGCATTAACCAGACACGGCGTGTTAGGCACAAATGCGCGCGTCTCCATCAACTCCATCATCGCGCTCGTGAATTCCTCACGACGCTGTGGATTGGTCTCAGCCTTTGCGACGTGAGTGACTACTCTCCTGACAATATCCTCCCACTGTTCAAGGGGCGTTCCATTCAGATCCTTGAGTGAATAGCGCCTGGCTACTACTCGTTGCGCGTTGATTCCCAGCTCCCGCGCTGCCGCTGAAGCCGGATTCACGAACTGAATAACCTTGTGCTTGCTGACACTCATCGTAACCTTCCTGCTTTCTCACCTGTCTCTTCGTCTTTTAATTCTATCGTCACGGGGCCCAAACTGCATTCCAAATTCGCCGAGTCCACGGACACCTCTGCCGCTTTCGTTCTAGAAAGTGGCACTAATTACTGAGAGCTGAGATGGTAATTGACCAGCGGCGCCAGAACATCGGTGCTTGTCTTGCCTGTCGTGTTGCTCCGCTTCCTATTCCGTTTGTTTCTACTTAGGGCGCCAAGCGGGACGGAATATATTCCACTAAATACAGCTTGTCAATCCCAAAAAACACCAACATCTTGTGGTCTTTCTCTAACTAGCACCAGCAGAAAGCACTTATACCTTAAACTAAAATCTGAGGAGTTTTGGGCTAGTCAGGGAAAGGGCGCGAAGCGGTTCGCGCCCTCAAAACTGAAAGATCAACCGCGGGCTGCCGATGCCGGCTGGAGCCGTGCATTAACCGTATCCCAATCAATGTTTTGGAAGAACGCCTCGATGTACTTCGGCCGATCGGCAGGAGCGTAGTCGAGGATAAACGCGTGCTCCCAGACATCCATCACCAGGATGGGTTTGAAGCCCGCAACGAGACCAACCTCGTGCAGAGTTACCCAGTGGTTTGAGATCAGCCCCGACGAAGGGTCTTCGAAGCATATCGCCCATCCCACGCCGCGCATCTTACCTACACCGACGAAGTCAGCCTTCCAGGTTTCATAACTCCCAAAGCGCGCCTTTGCAGCGTTATAGAAATGCCGATTTTGCATCCGGATCACCGCTTCCGTCTTTCTTCATATTTCCGAAATAATACTCGTGAAGCACCATTCCGTTGTACTCGAAGCCGAGACGACGAGTGAGTTCGGCATAGGATGGTGATTCAATCTCGCCCTTCTCGATCAATTCAATGATCTCCTCGTTGAGCGAATTCGTGCCCTTTACGTAACCCTGGTAGAGCTTGAAATGCATTTCGAGAGTCTTGTCCGAAATACCAGCGAGTCCGCTCAGGTTATAGTCTTTTGCTTTGTATATCTTCTCCGTCATTTACCCTCCTTGACACCTATCATAGTTCAATCACTAAAACACAAAAAGGCACGGAGCAAGCCCCGTGCCTTTCCGTAGTTCTAAATGGTTTCCGGCTATTTGCTTCCGATGACTATATAGTCGCCGTGTGATGTCCCCATAAAGAACAGCATCGGAAGCGATAGCCACGCGTTGGTCCTCGACGCGAGAAATGCTTTGCGCGCCAGGTCAGCAGGCGGCGGTGTTCCGGCGACCGTAGCCGCAATGATCTTTTTCTGCGCCCGCCAGATGATTCCCCAGACGTTGAGTAACATCCAAAGACCCAACCCGCCACCGACGCCAATGGAGAACGTTTTGTTGTCGGCCTTTGGCAGAAGATAGAGCACTCCCACGATGAGGACGATCACAAGCACGGCAGCGATGATTGCAATCAGGTTGCCATTGTTAACCTTCTCTATGACGCCGTAGAGAATGGCGTATAGAACGAGAACCAGAAGAAACCATTTACCAAGCCAGACCCACGGATTCTCATCCACGTTGCGTGCATTGGGACCCACGATATACATCGCGAAGTACATGAATCCGACGAGTACGGTGACAACAGCACCCCAGCGGAAATACCACAATGCTCGCGGCATGAGCTCCGGAACTACAATCTTCTTTGTAGGTCCATCGAGCTTTTTCATGAGCGGCACGTTTACGAGATTGAAGAAATAGAGCAGCCCGATCCAGGCCACGCCGGCAACAAAGTGTGCCCAACGGAGGAAAATACGCGCCAATTCCGAGCCACTTGGCGAGTGAATCGAAACTGTATCGTCAAGCTGAAAGAAGAACGCAAACACTACCGGAAAATCAGCAAAGGATCCAGTCAACATCGGCTCTCCTTATTTACTGTGTAGAGTGGTTGGTTAAAGCGGGATTAAAATATGCTTGAAGCAGCAACAAAGTCAACGGAACAGTCCATGAAGTTCGAATGCAACCCCAAGCTGAAGCTTGAACTCAAACCTCGCTATGTCAGACGTTGTGGTTTGAGTTCAAGCTTCAGCTTGGAATTGCATATCGAACTTATCACTGACACTCCGAGCTGCTAAGGGTTGAGCCGGATCTTCGCCCACACAGGGAAATGATCGGAGAAGGTTACCTGGCGAGCCACACCACTATCTATCACGCTCAAGTCACGCAACCATACCCAATCAAGTCGCATCTCGATCGTCAATAGCCGCCAGGTGCGAAGATCATCTCCAAGCGGGGTGGAAAACCCCGCACCTGAGAAAACCTTGTTTGTATCTTCGGAATTCCTGGCAGAGACGGTGTTCAGATCACCGAGCACTATCGCACGCCGGTGATTGGGATACTTCGCGAGAGATTCGAGCACCGCACTGATCTGCTCACGTTTGGGTTCAGGATCCATCCGGTTCTCGACATGCACTGAATAAACACGAAGCTCCTGATCGCAGATGCAAATCGTGGCGCCGACGGCGGCGCGCCTCCTGCCACCGGGACCCCGGTTGGGCAACACGATCCGCTCTATTTCCTTCATTGGATATCGGCTGAGAATTGCTACACCAGTCTCCTCCTCCTTGCGGTCGTCAACTGAAGGAGGAGCCGCCCAGGCATATGCCATACCGAGCGCATCTGCCATCTGGCGCGCCGTGTTTACATTTCCGGTTCGTTTCTTGTTGCGATCGACCTCCTGTAGACCGAGGACAATGGCTCCACCAATCACGGGGTCATCGCGAAAAGTGGCAGTCAGCCGTTTCAGCTCGTCGCCGCCGCTATGACTTATGTTGTAGGAAAGAATCTTGCCTTCGCGCGGACAATCAGCGGAGTTTGCTTTCAAAGCAGTTCCCGCTTCCAGGAGCTCAGCGGGAAATCGCACGTCCGGATGGCGGGCCGTCGAAAAAAGCAGAAGCAAAAGTATGCCTATTCCGGGCATTATCATAGGGGGTTCCACGCCTACCTGGATCAAGAAAAAAGGAGGAACACATGCGTGTCCCTCCTTTCTCAAACAACAAGGTAAACCGAGATGAAGTTGATTGGCCTAGTCTTCCGCTTTGATCACAACAAAGCGGACGCCAAGCTGATTGCGAACTCTCAGAAGCACGCTCTTCTTACCAAGCTTCGATACTGCCGCGTTGAACTCGTTGACGTTCGACACAGGCTGTCTCGATACTTCCTCGATTACATCTCCCTGTCTCAGGTCAGTGGCGGCATTGCTTTCCGGGTCGACCGCAACAACAACAACTCCTCGCGCGTTTTCCAGCAAGCGGAATCTGCGAATGTAGTCTGGTGATAGGTTATCGACCTTTACGCCCGTGAGGACGCTCTCGGCCGCATCCGGGCCTGAACCTGAATCAGGCTGTGCCGATGCAAGCGCCTTCTGATCAAGCTCCTCGAGCTTCGCACTCATTTCGCGCTCACTACCGTCACGCCACACTTTGAATTTTACTGTCGTTCCGGGAGACGTCTGGGAAGTAAGGTTTCTCAGTTGCGTGCTGTCCTCAATCCGTTGCCCCTGGAATTCCGTGATGATGTCACCTGCCTTCACACCCGCTCGCTCCGCTGGTTTGCCGGCGTCGACCTCCTGAACCATTGCTCCCTTGGTTCCCTTGAAGCCGAACTCTTCAGCAACTTCCCGATCAATCGCAGTCACCCTGACGCCGAGAATCCCACGGCGAACCTTGCCGCCCGGATCAGTTGATCCATCACATTGCGCGCCATTGCGGACGGAATCGCGAACCCGATTCCGATGTTGCCTCCCAGGCCGCCAGCCAGAATCTGCGATGGGATACCGATCAGCTCTCCGCGAAGATTGACAAGAGCGCCACCGGAATTTCCGCGGTTGATTGCAGCATCTGTCTGCAGAAAATCCTCATAGCTGTTGCCGCCGCCAATACCGGTCGAGCGGCTTTTCGCGCTGATGATTCCCATCGTCACTGTCTGACCGACGTTGAGCGGATTTCCTATCGCCAGGACTACATCGCCAACTTCCATCTGAGCGGAATCACCGAACGGAAGCGTCGGCAGTCCCGTCGCTTCAATCTTGAGAACTGCGATGTCGCTCGGCGGGTCAGTTCCAATCACCTTGGCCGTATATGGCGTGCGATCATTGAGTTCTACGGTAACCTTCTCGGCCCCTTCGACCACATGGTTGTTGGTCAGAATGTACCCGTCCGGACTCACAAGAACGCCTGATCCGACTCCACTCGGCAGAAGCCGGCCCTTACTCTGAGGACTCTGCGGATTCTGCGGGTTCTGCGGTTGAGGCGTCTGGCGCCTGCGCGGCGTCAGCTCTTCGTCCTGATCCGGGTTCGAGAAAAAATCGCGGAAGGGGTCAATGAAGAGCGGCGATCGCTGATTTCGTGCACGGCTCTCCGTGCGAACCGTGACTACTGCGGGCGTCACCGCTTTCGCAACCGGGGAAAATCCGGCCGTGATGTTCAGCGGTTCTTTGACACGCTGGTCCGCAGCATAATAAACGGGAACTTTGTTATCAGCGCCGCGGAACGGGCTCCAGCCTTTGGCTGTTGCGATCGAACCCATGAGCGCACCCACGATCAGCACAGCTGCGCCGCCCAGACCAAGCAGGAGCCGATTCGATCGATGCCCCTCCCGGCCAATCAACATCTCATTTACACTTGTCTGCATACTTCTCTCCTCCAACCCGGCAAATTTAGCACGCCCGGAGCTCCTTCTCAAATCGCGACCTGCACCTTCTCTTTCATCGTAGCCTCAACGTCGGGCGCTTCCTTTGGCGCGCCGCTGGTGAGCACGTCGTGTCCGGTTTCAGTCACGAGGATGTCATCTTCGATCCGAACTCCGATATTGTAATACTCTTCGGGAACCCCTTCTGTACCTTCGGGAATGTAAATTCCGGGCTCCACGGTGAAGACCATGCCCGCTGTGAGCCTCCGCCACTCGTCCCCTACCTTGTACCGGCCGACGTCGTGTACGTCCATTCCCAACCAATGACCTGTCCGATGCATGAAGAACTTCCGATAGTTGCCTGACTCGATGTTTTCTGCGCGATCACCCGCAAGCAGTCCAAGATCGAGCAGCCCGTCCGTGATCACCTCCACCGCGCGGTCGTGCAGGGCCATGAAGCTGACGCCCGGCTTGACCATCGAAATCACTTCCTTCTGCGCTGCGAGCACGGCATCGTAAATAGAACGCTGCGCACGCGTAAACTTTCCATTCGCGGGAAATGTGCGCGTAATGTCACCCGAAAAGAGATCATACTCCGCGCCCGCGTCAATCAGGACCACGTCACCGTCTTTGATCTGACAACGGTTGGTATTGTAATGGAGAATCGTCGAGTTGAACCCTGAACCGACAATTGACGAGTATCCAGGCGCGGGCGATCCATTCTTTCGAAATACATACTCCACTACCGCTTCAAGCTCATACTCGAACATCCCGGGCCGGCAAGCCCGCATCGCAGCCACGTGCCCTTCGGCACTGATCTCGGCTGCGCGGCGCATGCTCCTCGATATCCGCTTCATCCTTTACCAACCGCATGCCATCGAGAATCGTCCCCGGATCAATTATCGTCGTCGGCCACTCGGTCCCGCCGCGAATCTGCGCTTTCAAACGGTTGATCCATCCGATCATCCGATGATCAAACGTCTCGGAAAGACCAAGACGAAAAAGAAGTTTGGAATGTCCGGAAAGATATTTCGGAAGCTCATCGTCAAGCTTTCCGATCTCGAAAGCCGCATCAGCGCCGTAATCGCTGATTGCGCCTTCGACCCCGGTCCGGATACCAGTCCAGATTTCCTCTTCGCGCTTGCGGGGCCGAACGAAGAGAACATACTTGTGTGTTGGATGAGAGGGAGCCAATACGGCGACACAGTCGGGCTCATTGAGGCGTGTCAGGAAATAGAAATCGGTGTCCTGCCGAAACTCGAAATCGGCATCTCCGTTGCGCCGAATATCGGACGCACCTGGAAAAACTGCGACCGCGTCCTTGTCCATCTTTTCGAGAAACTCGAGGAGTCTCTGAGGCTTCATTGGGGCTATGGGTTCCTTTCGTTCTGTGGTGTTCCTTTTGGTCTTGACGGCCATCCCTGATATTCTCCCGAGGATGACGGTGACTGCAACCTCAACGGCTCAATTAGGCGATCTTCTCGAGCGAGTCTCCCGTAGCGAACACCTCGCCGCTGACGAATGGATTCAGCTGATCTCAGAAGCCACGACCGACGATCTCAGGACCAGGGCGGACGCCTTGCGTGCCGAGCTTCATCCTGATGATGTCGTCACCTACGTTGTCGACCGGAACATCAACTACACCAACATCTGCTTTTCGGTCTGCAATTTCTGCGCCTTTTATCGCAAGCCGGGTCACCCTGACGGATACGTTCTTAGTTACGAAGAGATCTACAGAAAAGTTGAGGAGATGTTAGAGCTCGGCGGCAGTGGCATCCTGATGCAGGGGGGACTTCATCCTGACCTGCCACTTGATTACTACACAGGCCTTCTGAGAGAACTGAAAACCCGGTACGGAATTCATCTCCATTGTTTTTCGCCTACTGAGATCTATGGGCTTTCAAAGGTGACTGGACTCAGCTATCTGGAAGTACTGCGCGAATTGAAGGATGCCGGTCTCGACAGCCTTCCGGGTGGCGGCGGTGAGATCCTGGTGGACGAGATTCGGCGCAAGCGGCGGACAGAATGCAATGGACAGCAGTGGCTCGACGTAATGGAGGTCGCGCACGGTCTTGGAATCCCGACAACCGCTACGATGATGATCGGCTATGGCGAAAACGTATCTCAAAGGATCCAGCACCTCGAGATGCTGTACCAGCTTCAAAGCCGCACTGGCGGGTTTGTGTCGTTCATTCCCTGGACATTTCAGCCTGACAACACACCTCTCGGAAGAGTGATCCCCGACCGCATGCCGGGTGAGGAGTACCTGCGTTGGCTCGCCCTTTCACGACTCTATCTTCACAACATTCCAAACCAGCAGGTTTCGTGGCTGACTGTCGGTCTCGCCGATGGGAGACGAGGTCTGCACTTTGGGGCCAATGACATTGGCTCGACGATGATCGAGGAGAACGTGATTTCAAAGGCAGGCGCAAACCACAAGGCCACTGAAGACATGCTCCGGCAAGTGATCATCGACGAAGGCTTCCATCCTGTGAAGCGAAAGGCCGATTACACACGGCTTAAATAGCACCCAGACTTAATACGCTCAGTGCCAACCCCAAGCTAAAGCTTGAACTCAAACCCTTATTAGAGTTTGAGTTCAAGCTTTAGCTTGGGGTTACAGTCGCACCTCAGAAGTGGAATCCCATTTTTCATAAAGATAATTTATAGGCTGATAGATCTTTGTCATTGGACACTCTGTCGTTCCGAATCGTATCTTGCAATATCCCTGAAATAGACTGCGCTAGGTAATCGCGAGGCGCGGCGGCGACGGCGCGCAATCATTATCGCGCATTCTTAATAATGATCTTCCACCTGGTCGACAACCGAACTGACCTTTTGTCCGCGGCACTTCTGGCACCGGTGGCTTCGCCACTGGAACCGTCGGTAGCCGTATCGACCATTTCAGTAAAGTGTATCAAAGACGCTGGCGGCGGTTGAACCTAGGGAAAAGAAGGAAGACGAAGCCCCAGCGAAAAAGCAGAAAGAATCGCTGGGGCTTTTGATTTTCTGGGAATAACGATGACACTTCTCGAACTGTTGGGGCTTGAAGATGAACACGGCGCGTGTGCGATCATCGCGAACGTGAAACGCGACGGGCGCGCATCGCATGGCAATGTCAAGCGCACCCTCGAAGCGTTGACCAAGATGGGTCATCGCACAGGTGAGATCGCGGGCGAAGGCGACGGTGCAGGCATCCAAACCGACATCCCGCGCGAGGTCTGGTCGCGAAGATTCGAAGAAAACCGGCTTACCGGATCGGTTGTAAATCATCCCTATTTCACTCTCGCGCACCTGCTGCTCCCGGCGTCTGAGCGCGCGTCGCATGCCGACATCAAGAAACGCGCGATAGAGATCATCGAAGCCGGAGGGCTCGAGGTCGTCTTCGAGTCAAAGGCGCACACGCGGCGCGAGGCACTCGGCCCGCTTGGTCGCGCAAATGAACCCGAATACTGGCAGGTAGCGATGCTGCCTCACGGTGCGCGGCGTGCCGAGAATCGCGACACATTCCACATTCACCTCGAGCTCGAGCGAGAGTTGCCGCTGCACGTTGCAAGCTTCAGCAAGACAAGCTGTGTTTACAAAGTGCGCGGTGACGCGGAGGCACTCCGACGTTACTTCCCCGAGCTGTCACATCCGGAGTTCAAATCTGCGATTACTCTTGGTCACGGTCGCTACTCAACGAACACAAACTCTGCCGCTGAGAAAGCGCAGATGTTCTCGACACTTGGTCACAATGGCGAAATCAATTCGATTGATCGGCTGACGCGCGAATCAATATCGCTGGGCTTTCAGCTTCCGCGCCAGGCAAGTGACTCTCAGATTCTGGATCGCGTCGGTCGAAAGCATGATGTTTCTTTACGGGCTTTCGCTCATGGAAACCGTCGAGATTCTCTTCCCTCCGGTATGGACAGAAACCGAGAAGTTCCAGTCGCCGATGAAGGCATTTCACCGGTATTTCCGGCGTGCCTTCGGATCACTCTCGCAAGGTCCGGCTGCGATCATTGCTCGCGAAGGTGACGAGATCGTCTTCAGCTGCGATGCGCTCGGCCTTCGACCTCTCTGGTTTGGAGTGACGGACAAGGAATACTTCGCATCGTCAGAGAAGGGCGTTGTCACGCTCGAGGCGATGCTCAGTGATCCGCGGCCGCTCGCGCCGGGCGAAAAGATGGGGCTGCTGCTGCATCGCGATCAAGGCGTCGAGGTCTTCGAGCATCAGGAGCTGCAGGCGCGCATCCACTCGCTTGCCGAGAAGAACTTTGACTTTCATCACCTCAACGAACTGGTGCTCCCGTCACGGGCATTCGGAAGTGATGACGAAAAGGTCCGGAGGATGATGAGACCGAACAGGAAAGCATCAAACTCGAAAACGAGTCTCCGGAAGATGCAGTAGCCTATGAGGACGATACAAAGGAACGCATCCTCAAGATCGAGAGGACGCTGGCTTCTACCGATGCGCTCTCGGCAATGGGCTGGACAAAGGAAGAAGTTGACAACCTCATGTCGACCGTATCCGGCAAGGACCCGCTCAGCGGACTTGGGTACGATGGACCGCTCGCGGCTTTCTCAAAAGTCCGCCGGAACCTTGCTGACTACTTTCAGGAACGCGTCGCCGTGGTCACTAACCCATCGATTGACCGCGTTCGCGAAGGTGATCATTTCTCGCTCCGAGTGTTCCTGGGCCGCAAGCCGTCGCTTACCGCTCCCGGTTCCCTCGTTCAACAGATCGAGCTTGGCTCACCTATTCTCGTTGGAGGCGTGGTCGGTGATCGACCTGGTGTAGCTGCGGCTCATCGCCGGATCGCGCAGGAATTCGCGACCTGTCTGATCGACGATCTCGAGCTCGAATTCAGCGAAGGTCTTGCTGAGGAGCCTCGGATTCTTTTTCGGCTGAAGCGTCGATCAAAAGGTCTCTGCGAGGAGCCAGCCCGGGACAAGCCGGTAGCCGGCCCGGACAGGTTGGCCCTCAGGTTGACGCACTACAGGCGGGGCCTACCGGACTTGTAGCGAGAACAATCGAAATCGTCTACGAGGAAGAGGAGACCCTCGCCGCCGCACTTGATCGCATCAAGCGTGAAGCGCGCGAAGCAGTCGAATCTGGCGTGACGCTCGTCGTGCTGGACGACTCACGCGCTTTCAGTGAGCGCCTGCTTTTTGTGGATGCACATCTTGCGCTTGCTGCCGTAGACCAGGTTCTCAACATCGCAACTCATCTTTCGGTCTCCGGATGTGCCATCACAACGGAAATCAGTCACGGACAGCCCGGAGAATCGATCGGGCCGTGGTCTTCGCCGCGATGCAAGCATCATTCTCAAATCGGGTCAGATCAGGAATCTGCACGACATCTGTTTTGCGCTCGGCTGCGGTGCCGATGCAGTCAATCCTTACGCGATGTTCGAAGTCGCGTTGCGCGATGCTGCCGGTCTCGAAGATGCGACGAAGGCTTTGCGCAACTGTTTTGCGCTCGACCACACAGGTATCGAGAAGGTCATGTCAACAATGGGCATCCACGAAGTGGATGGCTACGGCAGACTTTTCGCATCGATCGGGCTCGGACCGGATATCTCTGACATTTTCGGCATGCGAAACTACTGCGGCAGCGAAAAGGCCGGCTTGACGCTCGAGAAGCTGGACGTTGAGATGCGCGCTCGACTCGAAGCACGCCGCGCGCACGCAGAGAAACCTCCAGTCAAACTGACCGGCACGTCGGGTCTGATGCGCGAGTATCGACGACAGCCATACGTCTGGAGCACGGCCGGAAAGGTCGCGCGCAAGGAAGAGCGCTACGAAACTTTTATTCAAAAGCTATTAGATATCGAGCACAACCAGCCTGTAGGTTTGCGCCATCTCCTGGACTTGCAGGAGCGTGCGATCGTGACGCGCAATCTGGCTGATACGAAGATCGGAAATCACAATGCGCCGATCTTCTTTGCCGCCATGTCATTCGGGTCACAGGGCGAGACCACATTTCGCGCATACGCCGAAGGAGCCAAACGGCTGCGCATCGTCGCTATGAACGGAGAAGGAGGGGAAATCCCCGACATGATGGGCCGTTACAAGGAGTATCGCGGCCAGCAGGTCGCTTCGGCTCGTTTCGGCGTCAATATCCATCTCCTCAACTGCTCAGACTTCATCGAAATCAAGATCGGCCAGGGCGCCAAGCCTGGCGAGGGTGGCCACCTGCCCGGATTCAAAGTCACGGACCTGATCGCTCAGACGCGGCATACACCAAAGGGGATAGACCTGATTTCCCCTTCGAACAATCACGATATCTATTCGATCGAGGACCTGGCGCAGGTAATCGAAGAACTCAAGACTGCGAACCCGCACGCCAAAGTGTCCGTAAAGATTCCAGCAGTGCCTTTCATCGGTCCGATTGCAACCGGCATTGCAAAGGCGCACGCAGACATCATTGCAATCAGCGGCTACGATGGAGGCACGGGAGCGGCGCGTAAACACGCACTGCGTCACGTCGGGATGCCCGTCGAGCTTGGGGTCAAGGAAGCTCATCGCGCGCTCGTCAGAGCGGGATTACGGGATCGTGTCGAGATCTGGGGCGACGGTGGCATCAAGTCGGGACTCGACGTAATCAAGCTCATTCTGCTCGGTGCAAATCGAGTAGGCTTCGGCACAATGGCGATGGCGGCTGTCGGATGCACCAGCTGCCGAGAGTGCAACACCGGCACGTGTCACGTCGGGATTACCGCGCATATTCCGAATGTAGAGGCCGCAACAAAGCTGGGAGTCAAAAAGTATGCTCCGCGCGAATACGACAAATCTGTCGATTCGCTCGTCAATTTCTTCAATCACGTAATCAACGAGATCGGAATGCTGACGATGAGGCTTGGCTACACTCGGACTCAGGACCTCGTCGGCCGATCGGATCTGATGAAGCAGACACGGAGCCTTGATTCGATCGATCTCGAATACCTTTTGAGTGGTGTCGTCGAAGCTAAAGATTCCTTCGAGCCTGAGGAGCTTCGCGACGATCACATCGGCCGGGCATATCGACCGCGCACGTCGCTCACCAAGATCGTCTCGGATGAGATCTACCAGCTGATCGAGAAAGGCAAATCGATAGCCATCTTTGAAGACGACAAGGTCTCGTCGGTTGACCGCTCGCTGGGTACGCACCTTTCGGGCAAGCTTGCGCGTGCACAGGCCAGCGGAAAACTTCCAGCCCATTTCAAGCGGGCGATGCTTCACTTCACTGAAGGCTCAATCTCCGGCAACGGACTCGGGGCCTTCAATTCAGAAGGCGTCGATATCGTAGTTGAAGGTGGAGTGCAGGACGGTGCAGCAAAGAGCGGATGCGGAGGCACGATTGCGATTCTGAAGGGCGTCAACCACGACGGCATTCGAGTTGACGGTTCAGTCGGCAAATGTTTCGGCTACGGAGCGCAGGGTGGAACTCTGATCGTACAGGGTGATGCCGATTCGCGTGCCGGCATCAGGTTGTCGGGTGCCGATCTCATAATCGCCGGAAGATTGCGCGAGCCTTTGCGCGATGATCAGGGCTGCATTGCATCGAGGGCGAACATCAAGGGATTCGCGTTCGAGTATATGACGAGCGGAAGAGGGCTCGTACTCGGCGATCCCGGACCATGGTTGTGCTCTGGAATGACCGGCGGTGTCGTCTATCTTCGTGTCGATGAGATGATGGGCCTCAATGAAGACGCTCTCAGACAGAGACTTGCAAGCGGCGCTGACGCGGTGATCTCTCCGCTTGAAAGCAGTGAAGACGAGAAGAATGTAAAAGATCTGCTGACGAAGTACATCAACGTCCTGACGACCCGCGAACAAAAAGACGAAGTCGAGGAAGTTCGGCTGCTGATGCAGAACTGGCGAACCTCGTTTGTCAAAGCCTCGCCGAAAACGAAGTAAGAAAGAAGGTGCTGAGTGCTGGGTGCTGAGTGCTGAGTCGGAGTTCAAGCTTTAGCTTGCTTGCATCTCCGACTCGAATGATACGGCAAGCTAAAGCTTGAACTCAAACCCCATACTCAGCACTCAGCACCCAGCACTCAGCACCCAGCACCCAGCACTTTCTCCCCCACCTACCCATTCGGCTGATGCGCGATCTGCGCTTGCTGTGCGAATCTTCCTTTACGGAGGATTTTCATGGAAAGCACAAACACAGAAACAAATAATGCGCTTAGCTTGATTTCGCAGCACGTCGCTCAGGTGGTCGAGCGCGTCAGCGCGTCAATCGTTGCAATCGACGCGCGCCCGCGCGTACGAACGAGTGGCGTCATATGGCGCCCTGGTGTCATCGTTTCAACGAACCATACCATCAGGCGTGATGAAGAGATCACGGTGACACTGCATGACAAACGGCAGGTGAAAGCGACTCTGGCCGGACGCGACGCTGGAACTGACCTTGCGGTGCTTCGCGTTGAAGAGAGTGAAGGGACGAGTAATCACGCGCAGTTTGCGGATGCATCCACACTCAAGGTGGGCAATCTGGTTCTCGCAATCGGGCGCACCGATCCTGAGCGAAGCGTGACCGTAGCACTCGGAACTGTCGGGGTATTGGGTGGCAACTGGCGAACATGGCGCGGAGGCGAATTAGAGCATCTGATCAGACCGGACGCCTCGATATTCATCGGCTTTTCCGGCGGTGCGTTGGTGAATACCGAAGGGAACGTAATTGGCATCAACACCACGGGGCTCTCGCGTGGGGGTGGCGTTACGATTCCAGCCGCAACCGTTCACCGAATCGTTGACCAGTTGCTCCAGCACGGTCGCATTGCCCGTCCATATCTCGGCGTCGGAATGCAATCGGTGTCCTTGCCTGAAAAGCTGCGGACTAAACTGAACTTACCTGCCGCGAGCGGCTTGATGATGATTTCCGTGGAACCTGATGCTCCGGCAGACAACGCCGGCATCACAATCGGAGACATCCTGCTTTCGCTCGAAGATGTGCCAATGGCCGATACTGACAATGTGCAAACGATACTTGGCAGCAGGAAAGTCGGAGCGGTCGTCACCGCAACCCTGTTGCGGGGCGGTGAGGTCATAAAGGCGGAAATCACTCTGGGCGAGCGACCTGCAAAGAATATGTAGAGACGCAAAACGTGCGTGGGGGACATAAAGAGTAGTGACGAGTGTGTTCATCATCGCTGCTTCGGATGTTGCGCGAGCCGGGCTCGAATCACTCATCGCAAGAGAGCCAGACTTCACAATCGTCGGAAGTGGGGCTGATTTATCGGACCTCGAGTCGCAGGGAGTGGAGGGGGCGTCGCCGGACATCGTGATCGTCGACGCGGAAAGGCTCGGAGAAGAAACGCTTGCGGCGATGCGCGCTCTGGTTGAAGGGATGTATGAGGGTCGTGACGCGCCCGGTCTGGTCGTCATCGGCGCCGAACGAGGAGAATGGCTTTCGGAAGCATTGCGTGCAGGAGTTGTGCGCGGAACGCTTCGGCGAGCGGCTTCGAGCGGCGAGATAATTGCAGCGGTGCTGGCTGTCTCAAGTGGACTGATCGCAGTCGACGCCGAGACTTTCAGCGCCTTTCTTTCACCGGCAGGTTCGACCCTTGATGAACTACCCGACGCGGAATCTTACGACGAGCGGTTGACTACCGCAGGCCAGGAAGTCGACGCGCTCACGCCGCGCGAACGCGAAGTGCTCGAGATGCTCGCCGAAGGGCTATCGAACAAAGAGATCGCGTCACGCATGAAAATCTCCGAACATACAGTCAAGTTTCACACCGCGCAGATCTTCGCCAAGCTGGGCGTTTCGACACGCACTGAGGCCGTCGTGCAGGGCATCCGGCGAGGTCTGATCATGATGTGAGCGGTCGAAGAGGTGAAGATGATTGATCATCGCAACGCAACCATTTCGAGGTCAGAGGATGTCGAGAGTCACAACCAGGACGAAGACCTTCTGGACGCATATTCGCATGCCGTCACCAGCGCAGCTGAGCGCGTTAGCCCTTCGGTGATCAACATAGAAGTAAGGCAGCAACCGAGAAGGGGTCGAGATGGTACTCGGAGACCGACACGTGAACAGGGAGGGAGCGGTTCGGGCTTCATTTTCACGCCCGACGGTTTCGTTCTCACCAATAGCCACGTGGTTCACGGGGCGGAGCGGATTGAAGTCACTCTCCACGACGGCAGCAGGTGTGAAGCCGTGCTCGTAGGCGACGATCCCGATACCGACCTCGCGGTGATTCGCATTACCGCTACGGGTCTTGTGCCTGCGCCACTCGGCGCGTCACACAGGGTCAAGGTAGGGCAGCTGGTCGTGGCCATCGGCAATCCTTACGGTTTTCAATGCACAGTGACCGCAGGTGTCGTAAGCGCGTTGGGACGCAGTCTGCGCTCCCGATCAGGGAGACTGATGGATGATGTGATTCAAACCGACGCTGCACTCAATCCGGGGAACTCCGGCGGGCCGCTGGTTACGTCCCGTGGTGAAGTCATAGGTGTGAACACAGCGATGATTCTTCCAGCCCAGGGGTTGTGTTTTGCCACATCGATCAACACGGCGAAGTTCGTCGCCGCGCGTTTGATCCGCGACGGGCGGATCGTCAGAAGCTTCATCGGAGTCGCGGGACAGAACGTTCCGTTGCCTCGCCGGCTGGTGCGTCATTACGACCTGCCTGCTGAAAGTGGCGTGTTGGTCGTGTCGTTTGAGCAGGACAGCGCTGCTCGAAGGGCCGGTCTCGAGGAGGGTGATCTCATCATCGAGTTCGACGGAACGACGGTGGCAGGCATTGATGATCTGCACAAGCTTTTGACGGATGAGCGGATCAATCGCTTCGTTCCGATTGTCGTTATCCGTACGTACCGATAAGCTGACGTTGCGGATAGCTCCTTCTGAACGCGCTAGGGAGTACCGCCTGGGAGCGCGTCTTGAGCGAGCCTGTCACCAGCAGAGAACGACAGGAAGCACGAATGACGCAGAGGTCTGCAGGATTGATCGTCTCGTGCGTCGTGTTCTCGCTACGGCTCGCTGCTCCGCGGTCAAGGTGCCCAGCGCTCCCCGCCATTCCTACGATCTTGTAGGTTGCACTCCCTGAGCTGACGATTCTGTCAGAGTCCGGCACAACCCCGCCAAGTCAAGTCTCTGCAATATCAGCATTTAGCAAATGGCACCAGAGTTGCCCTTGTGATTTTGCGGAAACATGCAGATCAACCTCGCGACTATCGAACGACAAGCAGGGGAAAGGCTCAAGGAACTCGAGGGGGCTCCCAGCCATGAGGAACGCGTCGAAGCGCTTAAACGGCTTCTCAAGACCGAAACTCATCGGCTCCAGTTGCGCCATCGATTCGGAATTAGCGGAGCAGAGATCGTTCGCGCTCGCAGCCTGATCATCGATCTTATAGTTCAAAAGATTGCCGGTGAAAGTTCATCGGGTCTTGCAATCGTCGCACTTGGCGGCTACGGACGTCGCGAGTTGGCTCCTCAATCTGACATCGACATACTTTTTCTTTATCGCGGACGGCGGGAAGCAGCTCGAGCTCGCGAACTGAGCGAAGCCATTCTTTACATTCTCTGGGATGTGGGTCTGACGGTCGGGCACAGTCTCAGATCGCTGAAAGAATGCATTTCGATTTCGAAATCAGATTCTTCGTCGCGCACTGCGCTCATCGATGCGAGGCTGCTTTGGGGCGATGCGGGACTCTTCAAAGATCTTAGCGAACAGCTCAATCGGAGTGTTTTCAATGACGATTCGCGGTCACTTCTCGACGAACTGATCCTCGAGCGGGCATCGCGATTTGAGAAGTTTGGGAGCGTTGTCTGTCTGCAGGAACCGAACATCAAGGAGACTGCCGGAGGGCTACGCGATTTGCAGACGTTTCTCTGGGCAGCGCGCATTGCGTATGGCCATCCGACAATCGAATCTCTTGTGGAGGCTAAGAAAGTGCCGGAGCGTGATGCGAAGGGAATCCTCACCGCTTATGACTACCTGCTGAGAGTTCGAAACGAACTTCACTTTCTTTCGGGACGCCGGAACGATGTTGTCTCGCTCGACGTGCAGCAACAGGCGGCAAAGAACCTGCGTTATCAATCGTCTGAAAAGCTGCAGGCATCCGAGCTTTTCATGCGCGACTACTATCTGCACGCACGCCGGCTCCATCGACTTACGACGCTGCATTTTGAGCGAGCCGCACGGCGTCCCGCAGGCAAAGGCTGGCTGAATCGGGTTCGATACACTGCGGCGCCTGGCGGATTTGTCATGCGTGATGGCGAGCTTGACCTCGCACCCGAAAGCTCAGAGCAGCTTGGGACTGACGGGATGATGCTTGCGTTCAGCTACAGTCAGGCGACGGGAGCGCCGCTCAGTGGTGCCGTTCAGGAAGCGGTCTCGAGCGGGCTTAGCCGTATCAATCGCACTTACCGGACCTCGGTAGACGCCGCCGAATCTTTTGTGAAAATGCTCGGAGTGCGCGGGCGCGCGGCGTCGGTTCTTCGCCTCATGCACGACAACGGCTTTCTCGGAAAGTATATTCCCGAGTTTGGGCGAATCACGTGTCTGGTCCAGCACGACCTTTATCACCGCTACACGATCGATGAGCACACCCTGCGGGCGATTGAGACTCTCGACGAGCTCGCAAACTCACGCAGTCGGACACTCGAGCGCTATCGCCAGATTTACGCAGCCATTGAGAATCCCGCTGTCCTTCATCTCGGGTTGCTGCTGCACGACATCGGGAAGGGGCTCGGCGGAGGACATACCGAGAAGGGCGTCCATATTGCTGAACGCATTTGCGCTCGTCTGCACCTCGATAAGAAAGCGGTCGATGACGTCATATTTCTAATCAGGCAGCATCTGTTGATGTCGCATATTTCTCAGCGCCGCGATCTTGCCGACGAGAAAGTAATAGAAGGTTTCGCCAATCACGTTGTGACGCTGGATCGCCTGCGAATGCTCACTCTGCTGACTTACGGCGATACGAGTGGCGTAGGTCCCGGAGTCTGGAATGAATGGAAGGACGCGTTGCTGTGGGAGCTTTATCTCAAGGCAGCGATACGGTTCGAACCGGAAGCAGCGCAGGAAACGTCGAGTGAGCCCCTAAAAGAGCGGATCCGGCAGATGCTTGCGAGCGAAGTCGATCAGGACGCCGTGCGGGATCACTTCAACCTGCTGCCTGACTCATACGCGAAGCAGACGCCATCTCAGGTGATCATCGAACACGTGAGGCTGGCCGCGGCGCTCAAGTCACGAATCGTACGAACCAGCTGGCGTGTCAATGTTCAGGCCCGTTGCACCGACCTTCACATCTGCGCACGCAACCGGCGTGGACTCTTTGCAGCGATTGCGGGTGCCCTGACGTCGCAGGGCGTCAACATCCTGAGCGTGCATCTCAATACGCGAGCTGACGGTGTAGCAGTCGACTCTTTCAAGGTGCGCGACACAGCAGGAGAACCGATAACGGATCCGTTGCGATGGGAATTGATCGAGAACGAAATCAAGCGGTCACTTTCGGGCGAAATTGATGTCGCCGGTGCCGTTGCCCGCAGGCTGCGCGCTCAAACCTCGCGGCTGGGCAGGAAGAAGAGCGGTGCTGGTATTCCGACGCGCATCACCTGGGACAACGACTCGTCGGAGCGTGGCACGATCCTCGAGGTTCGCACAAGTGACCGGCTGGGTCTTGCATACAAAATTGCAAGCACGCTTGCGGCACTCGATCTCGATATCGCATTTGCAAAGGTGGCGACCGAAAAGAACCTCGCGCTTGACATTTTCTACGTCACAACAGAATCGGGAAACAAGCTTGAAGAGGGTGATCTGCCCGAGGTTGAAGATGCGATCCGGCAGGCGCTTGAAGACGCAGCGCCGGTAGCGGCGCAGGCAGCGGTCTGATTTCTCGAAACGTTGCTGAGATACGAATTTCAATTTGTTAACGGAGGAACAACCTAAATGAGAAGGCTCGACAAATGGCGTTATGCGGCACTGGGGCTGACAGCGATGCTGATGGCACCATTGGTAGCTTTGGCTCAAACCCCATCGGTTGAGGAGCGACTGGCAAAAGTGGAAGCAGCCGCTGGAAGTGCCCAGACAGCGGGCGATAACGCCTGGATGCTGGCCTGTTCAGCGCTTGTACTTCTGATGACCGGGCCGGGTCTGGCCCTGTTTTACGGTGGCCTGGTTCGCAAGAAGAACGTGCTCGCGACCATGATGCAGAGTTTCGTACTCATGGCCGTTGTCACGGTGATCTGGGCGTTCTATGGCTACAGCATTGCCTTCTCTGAAGGTAATCCGTTCTTCGGCAATCTCGGCTTTACGTTTCTCAAGGGTGTGGGCGGTGCGCCAAACACCGACTACGCCGCGACGATCCCTCATCAGACCTTCATGGTGTTTCAACTGATGTTCGCGATCATCACTCCGGCGCTGATTACCGGAGCGTTTGCGGAACGCATGAAGTTCAGCGCGATGCTCGCGTTCATGATCCTGTGGTCGACAATTGTGTACTTTCCGCTGGCTCACATGGTGTGGGGCAAAGGCGGCTTCCTGAATGCATTCCTCGGCGGCGTGGTCCCGGCGCTCGATTTTGCGGGCGGTACAGTGGTGCATATTTCGTCCGGGTTCTCGGCCCTGGTGTGTGCGCTATATCTCGGCAAACGTTTAGGCTACCCGCGCACGCTGATGGCTCCACACAGTCTCGTCCTGAGCTTTATTGGCGCCTGCCTGCTGTGGGTAGGCTGGTTCGGGTTCAATGCAGGAAGTGCTGTGAGCGCTGGCGCGCTGGCCTCGAGCGCTTTTGTGGCAACGCATTTTGCTGCTGCAGCGGCAGCACTCGGATGGATGCTCGGCGAATGGATCCGTCAGGGCAAACCGACGGTGCTCGGAGCGATTTCCGGCGCGGTCGCGGGATTGGTTGGAATCACTCCGGCTTCCGGATTTGTAACTCCTATGTCGGGACTGATCATCGGATTGATTGCTGGCGTAGGCTGCTTCATTGCGGTGACCGAGGTTAAGAAGCGGCTTGGTTATGACGATTCGCTCGACGTCTTCGGCGTGCACGGCGTGGGCGGAACTCTTGGGGCGCTATTAACAGGCGTGTTTGCGGTGAGCGCGGTCAATCCGGTTTTCAAGGATTCAACAGGTAATCCACTTCCTGTGGGTCTGCTCGAGGGCAATGCCTCTCAGCTGCTCAACCAGGCAATCGGTGCAGGCATTTCGATCGGCATAGCAGTCGTCGCGACATTCGTGATTCTAAAAGTGGTCGATATCGCGATTGGAGTTCGCGTGACGGAAGAGGACGAAGTTCAGGGACTCGATCTCAGCCAGCATGGCGAGGACGGGTACAACATGGACCTCGATCTCATGTCGCCGAACGCAACCATGCGTGAGGCATCGTCGCCTGGACTCGTGACTGCGGCGAGAGCAGCGGAGAAGTGATCAGCCCATTAGGGCTGGTCAAATGGATGGGAACTGGAGGAGAAAGATGAAGAAGATTGAGTCGATTATTCGCCCTCATCTGCTCGAAGCAGTCAAGGATTCGCTGCAGACGCTTGGCGTTCAGGGTATGACGATCAGCGAGATCAAAGGTTTTGGTCGTCAGAAGGGGCACACCGAGGTCTACCGGGGCAGTGAGTACAAAGTCGAGTTTGTCCCGAAGATCAAAGTCGAAGTAGTTGTCGGTGACGAGCTTGTTGATGACGCAGTGAGCGTAATCATCAAGGCGGCGCGCACTGGCAAATTTGGTGATGGAAAAATCTTCGTGTTTCCGGTTGAGGAATCGATTCGCATTCGAACCGGCGAGCACGGAGAGAACGCCGTCTGAGGACATTCGAATCGCGATTGTCGGCGGCTTTGGGTATTTGAAAGCGGCAGAGGCTCTTCGCATTCACGGATGATGCGGCAACATCATCGCGAAGAGCCCCTGATTGGAACCACACCGATAACTGTAGGGTTACCTGTGCAGCAACAGAATGAGTGTACGTTCGGATTTCGCTCCTTTGCAAGCTACCGAAGTCCTCGCTCTGTTACCGCCTCAGGTCACAAAGGAGGCAACGAAAATGTTTGCAAAGAGGGCTCGTGGCTGGGCCACGTTTATTGCGCTGACGATGGTGTTTATGCTCCGGGCCGGAGCGCAAGCGCAAGACCTGGCGCGCAGTGATTCGGCAGCGTCGTCTGCGTCAGCAACCAAAAAGAGTGACGTCAAGAGTGATACGAAGGGCGACTCGAAAGCCGACGCGAAAGTCGATTCAAAGACTGACGCTGAAAGTGGACAATGCGGAATTGCTAAGAATCGTGACTGCATTGGAAGAACGCGTCAAAGAGCTCGAAGCAAAGCTCGCGGTTGCTGCATCAGCCGGAACTTCCACAGCCGGAACACCTGCAAATGCGCCGCGAGAAGCAACGGCAGGCTCTTCGTCCGCGGTTCAGGGTGGAGATGTAGCTGAGCTGAAGAAGGAGCTCGAATCGCTGAAGGAAGAACAGAAGAAGAATAATGGCTTCCTCGGATTCTTCCGCGACGTTGAAGTCAGCGGTCTTGTTGACGGGTACTACAGTTACAATTTCAACCGGCCTGACGGCGGCATCAACAACGCCAGAGCATTCGATGCTTACGACAACAGTTTCAGTCTGAATCTCGCGAAAATCACGCTCGAAAAGAAGAACGATCTTGCGAATCCGCTCGGCTTCAAGGTCGATCTGGGGTTTGGACCGACGGTGGACATAGTCAACGGACCGGGACCATATGGCGGCCAGCAGATCAAGAACCTGCTCCAGGCGTACTTAAGCTATGTCGCTCCGATCGGGAACGGACTGACAGTCGACTTCGGAAAGTTCGCGACACCTGCTGGCGCCGAGGTGATTGAGACAAAAGACAATTACAATTACTCGAGGGGACTGCTTTTCACTTACGGTCCCTACTATCACCTGGGGTTCCGCAGCAAATACACATTTAACGACAAAGTAGCGGTCACCGGATTCCTGCTCAACGGCTGGGATATTCACACCGACAACAACCACGGAAAAACTTACGGTGCCTCCGTCACGCTGACGCCGACGTCGAGACTCGCAATCACGCAGACCTACCTCGGCGGACCTGAGCAGGTGGGCGACAGCCGTCAGTGGAGGAACTTCAGCGATACCGTCCTCTCCTATGTTGCGACCGACAAGTTGACGTTCCTCGCGAACTTCGATTACGGAACCGACAAGTTGGTCACGGGGCAGAAGGGTCACTGGACCGCGTTCGCGGCTTATATGAAGTATGCCTTCAACAACCGGTTTGCATTCTCGCCGCGATTCGAAGTTTTTGACGATCACGACGGGTTCCGGACCGGGCTGCCACAAAGTATCAAGGAATTTACGTTGACTCAGGAAGTGAAGCTCGTAAACAACCTGATCACAAGATTTGAGTTCCGGCGCGACTGGTCGAATGCCGATTACTTCAGTAGGTCGGTGGGCGAGCTGGTACGCAGCCAGAACACGCTTCTCGTAGGCCTGATGTATTCATTCTCTTCGCGGGGCCAATAGAGCGAAACAAGTTACTTCCGTAGCTGGTGCTTAGTTGATGGACTCTTTGGTGCGGTGAGCCGTAAGGCTCACCGCCTTTTTTTGCCTGGGAGCGCCAGGCTCCAGCCTGGCGCATTGCGGCGTAGCGGCGCAATGGAGATCGTAGCCAGTGGGTTTCAACCCCGGTCCGTTGAGATTATGGGAGATCGCGGGCGTGCAGCCACGCCTGAAGTTTCGAGCCGTCGCTACGCGCCGGGATCTACGTCTCACACACGCAACCAGGGGTTGAAACTACCTGGCTAGGATCATGACGCTTCCGACAGTAAGGCGTGTCCAAACTGAGCCAAGTCCAGCGCGCGTTCACAGATGCCTACGCGCCAGGCTGGAGCCTGGCGCTCCCAGGGGGCGCTCCCAGGTCGTACTACATACTCGGTGGTCTGTGATACACTTTTGGGTCTATGATTGGGGAGACTATTTCGCATTATCGTATTCTAGCGCGCCTCGGTCAGGGCGGGATGGGTGAGGTATACAAGGCCCAGGACCTCCGCCTTCAGCGCCTGGTAGCCCTCAAGCTGATGCTCGAGGAAGCAAAGACTGATCACTCCAAGCAGCGTTTCGTTCGCGAAGCGCGCGCAGCCTCCGCTCTCAATCATCCGAACATCGCCACGGTTTACGAAATAGATGAAATCGAGCGGGAAGGCTCCCTCTACAGTTTCATAGTCATGGAGTTCGTTGAGGGCCGAACTCTCAAGGACTACGCGGACCAGCTTGCGATCGGTGAAGTGATCGACATCGTGATGCAGATCGCCGAAGGACTCGCTGAAGCTCACGCTCGCGGCATCGTACATCGCGACATCAAACCGTCAAACGTGATGTTAAATGAGGGGCGAAGGGTAAAGTTGCTCGATTTCGGAGTGGCAAAGTACCAGCCTGCGCGCAACGACGATGCGATCACAGAGAGCCTCTCTCAATCCGACGTACTAATGACAACGCCTGGTCTTGTGATTGGCACATTTGCATACATGTCACCTGAGCAGGCTCTCGGTAAGGACGTGGATCAGAGGGGTGATATTTTTTCGCTCGGCGTGATGTTCTATGAACTGCTCGCCGGCCGCCATCCTTTTGACGGGCGGACTACGCTGGCGCTGGTAGATTCTATTCTGCATGAAGAACCGCGTCCGCTATCGGTCTTCAACCCTAAGGTCACGCCTGAGTTGGAAGCGATCTGCCGCCGAATGCTCGCAAAAGATCGGGAACAACGATATCCAACAGCGGGCGACGTGTTGCGCGATCTCGAGAAGGTGAAACGCGGCCTAACGACAAATGAAGGCGATCCTTACCTGACATCAAAGGCATTGCCAATTAGAGAGTCTGATTCAACAGGAGGCGGCGCTTTACATCGGGCACGGTAACAGGCAAGAGCCTGGCGGTAATGAACTTTACCAACATCACGAAGAATGACTCGGATGACTGGCTCGGCGTCGGAATCGCAGAGACGGTGACAGCAGACCTGAAAACGATCGAAGGCATCTCAGTTATTGGCCGGGAACGCGTTCACGAGGTCACTCGCCGGATGAACATCACAGACGGCGCAGATTTTGACAACACGCTGGCTACGACTATCGGCCGCGAAGTCAACGCGCGTTGGATCATTAGCGGAGGTTACCAGCGGGTTGGCGAGATTGTTAGGATAACGGCTCGCTTTGTCGATGTCACAACGGGTGAGGTTGTGCGGACAGTGAAGATCGATGGTCCGATGAGCCAGATCTTCGAGCTTCAGGACAAGATCGTCTATGAGTTGTCACAAGGCCTCGATTTCACTCTGAAAAGCGGCGATCGCGACGTGATCGGGAAACACGAGACCTCAGTCATCGAGGCTTACGAGAGCTTTACCCGTGGAATGATCGAGCTCAGAGCGTTGAGCCGGGAGGCAATTGATCGTGCAATCGAACTGTTCAGAAAAGCGATCCAACTGGATCCGAAATATGCGCGAGTCTACACGATGCTCGGATATACACTCGGCATGAAGGGCTCCTCGCTTTCACAGAAACATCTCACAGAGGAAGCAGTTGCCCTACTGCAGAAGGCAATCGAGCTCGCGCCTTCGTCGGCTGAGCCCTATTCTGCCCTTGGCCTGCAGTTCATCTCGATGAACCGGATTGATGAAGCGATTGGGGCCATTCGACGCGCATTGAGTTTCGCTCCTGATGACTCTACAGGACGGACTATGCTCGGACGCGCGTATTTCCTGGGTAAGGGAATGTTTCGCGAAGCTGCCGAGCAGTTCGAGCAGGCGCTCTCATCCAAACCTTTTTCGGGCTGGATAGCGCTCCAGCTGTCGCAGTGCTACGCATACCTTGGAGAATTCAAGCGCGGCGAAGAAGTCGCAAAGATTGCGGTTGCACTCGAGGAACAGATGGAATCGGGTCAGGAAGCGCTGCAGATAGTTGGCGCTCACACTCGGCTGGGAAATATTTACGCATTGCAGGACCGGTTCGATGACGCGATCGCTGAGTACTATCACGAAATCGTATTTCTGCGCCGTCTGGATCATGTGCTCCGCGAAAGGGCAACGATCGAGGTTCACGCGAAAGCTTGTGAGTGCGTATGTCAGGCAGGGTGAAATGAAGGATGCGCAGGCATGCCTACGAGATTCTGTCCAGCATCTTCAGCGAGTTGATCGCCGCAGGAGTGGACGAACCCTTTACCCGATACTATGTAGCCGCTGCGACGGCGATGATGGGGAAGAAGGAGGAAGCCCTGCAGCTACTGGAGAAAGCAATCGAAGAGCGCCCTGCCTTCAATGTCGCACGCGCGCGTGTTGATCGTGACTTTGAGAGTTTGCGCAGCGATCCGCGTTTTCTTGCCTTGATCGAAGCCAAGGAATGACACTCGCCGGGATACCTCGTCTCAGCTTCGGACACTTTCCAACCCCGCTCGAAGAACTGTCGCGACTGCGCGCGGACATGGCAAGGGTACGAGGCGTGCCGCGTTTGCTCATCAAGCGCGATGACTACACCGGACCGGGGTTCGGCGGCAACAAGGTGCGCAAGCTCGAATACGTGCTTGCAAAGGCTGTTGCCGACAAGGTGGAGATCGCCATCACTGTCGGGGGCGTGCGATCGAATCACGCGCGGATTACTGCGGCGATGTGCGCGCGACTGGGCATCGAACCGATCCTCGTGCTCAACGGGCTCGTCGATTCCGCATCGCTTCGTCCGGCAAGCATCGCACTCGAAGAGCCTATATGGAGCGAGAGTTCACCTGGTTGCATCGCGCGAAGATCGCAACTCTGAAATGGAATCGATCGCTCGAGCCGAGGAGAAACGAGGTAACCGTGTTGTCCAGATTCCACTCGGTGCATCTACGCCGCTGGGTGCGCTTGGCTACGTAAGAGCCGCCGCTGAGCTGAAGGCTCAACTGACGGAAAGAGGAATGAGTGTTGATTACATCTTCCACGCAAGTTCGTCGGGAGGAACGCAGGCTGGACTGATCGCCGGCTGTCGTCTCGCGGGTCTCAAGACCAGAATCATCGGTGTCAGTCCTGACGAATCAAAACAGGAGATCGAAGCCGAAATCCGCGCGTATCTTGCATGGCCTGGGAGAGATCATCGACACCGACCTCGGAGGCACTGAGATCGAGGCCGCGGAAGTCGAAGTGCTCGACGAGTTCATTGGCCCCGGATACGGTATTCGTTCAGTTGAAGGGAGCGAGGCTTTGCGATCGACTCGCTCGAACCGAAGGCATCGTGCTCGATGAGGTCTATACAGCAAAAGCTATGGCAGCCTTGATCTCGTGGATCGAACACGATCGATTCAAAGCCAATGACACTGTCCTTTTCTGGCACACGGGCGGGCAAATGGCTATGTTTTACGCCGAATGACTTATAGCAAAACCATCAACAGCACGCAACTACGCCACCGAATCCGAGAACAGGATTCACAGCGATGACGTGGCAGCGCGATATGGCTTTGCCGGGAGGCCTGGTGCCCGGCATTGCGATTTACGCGTACCTCGTCGACTGCATCAACGAGATTTTTGATACCACCTGGCTTGAACACGGATGTCTGAGCGCAAAGTTCATAAGCCCTGTGTACGACAATGATGAGGTCAAGGTCACAGCCACTGAGGGTCCGAACGGGTTGAACCTTGAATTACACGACTCGAAAGGCACTCTTTGCGCCGTGGGCGAAGCGCAACGATTCCATTCAGTTGAATGGAAGGAGCAGGATCACAAGGAGCTCCCGCGAGGATCAGACAAGATCGAAGCCAGCATTCGTGCGCTGCCGAGAGGCACGTTGCTGGGATCATTCGACTTTGCATTCGACGATTCCGAGGCGCGGGTCTTTGCTATGAGAGCGGGGGCAACAGGATCAGCGGGTTTCATCCTTGCTCAGGCGAATGAGATCGTTGTGCACAATGTAGCTCTCGGTCCGTGGATACATACCGCAAGTGTCGTGAACAACTTCGCAATTCCGCGGCCGGGCGAGGTCATTTCGGTAAGAGGCTCGGTTGTCGAAGCGAGCGAAAAGCGCGGGCACGAAGTGATTACTCTCGACCTCTCATTCTCTGGAAGCGGCAGCAGACCCGTTGCAATGGTACGGCACTCGGCAATTATCCGTTTACGGGAGCATGGCTGAACGGGGCAAGTGGATCATAGTCGCAGCGTTGACGGCCCTGGCTGCAACGGTCTATTTCGTTGTCCCGTTCGGGCTGACTGCTCTTGCACGCAGCTTGATTCGTGCCGACAAGCTCTACACCTCTGACGTCGTCATTGCCCTTGGAGGAGACGCCCGCTGTCTGAGGGAGCGAGGCGCCGCGGAACTCTATCACAAGGGCTTCGCATCTCACGTCATCGTCAGCGGCGTTCCTTACGGCTGGGGCATCCACACTGGCGAAGCAGCAAAGCGATACGTGATCTCTCTCGGTGTACCCGAAGCTCGAGTAACTGTTCTGTTTGACTCCTGGAATACGCGACGTGAAGCGATCGAAGTCGCCAGACTGATGCAGGAAAAAGGCTGGCGATCAGCGATCCTCGTGACTTCGCCGTTCCATTCAAGAAGGGCTACCTATACTTTCGAACGTTACGCGCCCGGCTTTAGCTTTGCATCTGCACCGCTTGCGGCAGAGCCTCCTGAATGGCGGCCAGAAAGGTGGTGGTCGCGGCGGGGCGACATGTTTTTCACGGTCCGCGAGTTTCTCTCGTGGGGAAACACCGTGGCTGGAGGATTGCAGTGAGGTTTCGCGGCGCGCTCAGAGTTAGAAAGAGGTTTGTTGTCCCCACTCTGATCATAGTCCTGCCGCTCATCATGTTTTTCAGCCTGCCACTCATGCTGGCTTCTTCAGAGGTCACGAGATCCGATTGCATCATACACTCTGCAATCGATTCCCGGCTGAGTGGGGACGCCTATGTGGCACAACTATATTCGCAGGGAATTGCATCGAAGATAGTGTGTATCAGCACGCAGGCAAGCTGGGACGTGTATCCAGCTGATTTCGCGCGTGAGCATCTGATCGAAATGGGCATCCGTGCAGAAGATGTCACCGCGCTGCGCCTTCCGATGGTTGAATGTGGCGCGCAGAATCGTCCTCTGGTGGTCGAGCATCTCAGGAAGAACGGGTGGAAGAGCGCTCTTCTGATTGTCGATCCCTCGATCACGCGAGTGTCACGGTGGATGATCACAAGGGATTTCCGCAAAGCAGGTATCGACGTTTCAATCTCGTTTGCCCCTCAGGATCGCGAACAGATGCTTACTCGATGGTGGCGAACTCACTGGAAGGCACAAAGAGTCGTGCTGGGGATTATGAATTCAACTTTGGACTTCTTGTATCCGAGTTGTAGATAGTGCTGAGTGCTGGGAGTGCTGAGTCTGCGACCGGGTACGAGCGCGAAGCGTGCGAGCTCGTGGTTAGCATCCTAGATGCTGCAAGACTCAGCATGCTTCGCAGCTCGTAGCCTGATCGGAGACCCGCACTCCCAGGCACTCATTCGTTATGCGCAAATACATTATCAAATCTGACAGACCACGCCGCAGCTTCGTCAGGTATGACGATGATCTCAACGATGAGCAGCGTGCGGTTGTCATGGCGGGTAATGGCCCGATTCTGGTGATCGCGGGAGCAGGGTCAGGCAAGACGCGAACGGTTACTTACCGGGTTGCGCGATTGATCGAGGCCGGTGTCCTGCCCGGGCGCATTCTTCTTTTGACGTTTACGAATCGCGCGGCGCGCGAAATGCTGGGGCGCGTGCACTCGCTGCTCACAACGGACGCGAATCGTGTCTGGGGTGGCACCTTTCATTCAATCGCAAATCGAATTCTGCGCCGGCATGCCACGAGCATCGGCTACGAGAGTAATTTCACTATTCTCGATTCAGAAGATGCAAAGGACGTCATCGATGCCTGCATCGACGAAGCGGCGATCGATACCAGGGCGCGACGATTTCCGAAGGGCGAGGTCTTGCGCGAGATCTTCAGCTATTCTGCGAACACGGATCGGCCGATCGGTGACGTCCTCGTCCGGCAATATCCCTATTTCGAACCGTTGACTTCCGAGATCATTCGTGTGGAGCGCCTGTACCAGGAACGCAAAGTCACGCGGAACGCGATGGATTATGACGATCTGCTGATCAACTGTAAGCGACTGATCCTCGAGAAGGACGAAGTTGCACGTCTCTATCAGGAACAGTTCCAGTACATCCTGGTCGATGAATATCAGGACACAAACACGCTTCAGGCAGAGATCGTTGATCTTGTCGCCCTGAAGCATCGCAATCTGATGGTCGTTGGAGATGATGCTCAGAGTATCTTCGGCTGGAGGGGCGCGAACTTTGAAAACATTTTTCGTTTTCCTGAAAAGTATCCTGACGCTCAGGTTTTCCGGCTGGAAACCAACTACCGCTCTTGTCCAGAGATACTGATGCTCGCGAATGCCTCGGTCGCGAATAACAAACGCCAGTTTCCCAAGAACCTCGCTCCTGTTCGGCCGAGTCGATCTGTGACGCCGGTGCTGGTGCCGGCGAGCAGCAGCGAGCAACAGTCGGCGTTTGTTGCTGCACGAATTCTCGAGCTGCGAGACGAAGGGATTCCGCTCAACGAGATTGCCGTAGTGATATTCGAAGTTCAAACACTCCTTCGGCAGAACTCGCCCTGCAAATCCGGCTCCTGCTTGTCGAGCAGTTCCGGCACGAGATAGCGGTTCTGCCCGTCGTCGGGAAAAGCGAAGCAGAGGCGGAAGCGGCGCATCAGTTCCAGGATGAACGGATGCTTGTCGCGCGGATAATCCTGCGCCGGCAGCCAAGCCTCCAAGTCGCTCATACACATCACTCCCTTGTGCTCGGCTAGTTTGCCCGCGTTGAGCAATTTGTAGATGCCGGTCGTGACCCAGTGTGGATTGAGCACGCTGGTGTCCCGCAGACGCAGGTCGTCCTTGTAGTTGAGCGCGATGCCTAGGCAATGCAGAAACCCGGCGAGGTCATCCTGCGCTTTCTCGTCGGTCTCGTTGTTGGCGCGGCATAGCTCGCGGAGCTTTTCGTAGCTGAGAAAGTTCTCCTTCATTCCCGCCAGCTTGTCCTTGATGGCGAACCACGTTGCCGGAAACATTGCGCGCACGCCGGGCAGGGCGTTGATCTCGCTTTGGATACGCTGGCGCAACTCCTCAATGCCCGCCTCCGTCTTGCAATCCGTCCTCACGAATCCATGCACCTGCGGATACCTCAACTGCAACGCGCGGTAGTTCAGGTCGAACGGATGCTGGTCGATTTTGTTCAGCACCACCAGTATAGGCGACTCGCTGCCGAAACTGCCGATGAGCTTCGACCAATATTCCGCGTCCTGATCCTCGCCGCCCTCGCGCCCGTTGAGCACGAGCAAATAGAGACTGCGCTCGGTCAGGAAAAACTGGTGCGTGGCGTGCATGATCTCCTGCCCGCCGAAATCCCACACGTTGAGTCGCACGTCGTCCGCGCCCGCGCGCACCTCCCACTGCGAGATTTGGATCCCCTGCGTCTTATCCTCGCCTTCGTTGAATTCATTTTTAGTGAGGCGATTGACGAGCGACGTTTTGCCGACTTCGCCACGACCCACGAGGATCACCTTGCCTTCATTGAGGGGCCGTGCAGAATCGCGAGTCCGGAAGTAATAGTCGAGGATCGCGGCGGGAGCGGCAGGTTTCTCTCGCGCTCCTCCCGTTACCCCGTCGAACGTGGGCCAAGCACCTCCAATGGGAGACCCAGCGCCGGATTGTCGTGGAGAAAAAGATGCGTGAGCGCGCGCAAATCACGAATTCCAGCCGGCAGGCTCGTGAGCTGATTGCTGGAAAGGTCGAGCGTTTGCAGGGCGCTCAGCTTGCCGAGCGACTCCGGCAGGCGTGGGTGTGGGCTGGAGCCATTGCAGGCCGCTCAGGTTGCCGAGCGACTCTGGCAGGCTCGTGAGCTGATTGCCGGAAAGGTCGAGTCATTTGCAGGCCCCTCAGCTTGCCGAGCGACTCCGGCAGGCTCGTGAGCTGATTGCCGGAAAGGTAGAGCTCTTGCAGGTCGCTCAGCTTGCCGAGCGACTCCGGCAGGCTCGTGAGCTGATTGCCGGAAAGGAAGAGCAGTGCAGGGCGCAGTGCGAGCGACTCCGGCAGGCTCGTGAGCTGATTGCCGAAGGAAGAGAGGAGCTCTGCAGGCTGGACTCAGCTTGCCGAGCGACTCCGGAAGGGTCGTGAGCCCCAACCCAGACAAATCCAATGTCCCCGCTTGCTTGCCCAGCGCCGCTTGAATGTGCGCTTCGGCGATCCGGTCGGGGGATTCTGGCTCTCGCTTCGATGACATGCCGCGTTTGAGCGGATCAGAATGTGGCGATTGGCAGCGGCTGAGGCAAGCGGAATCGGGCCAACTGCGCTGAGGGCTGGCCACTGCCTCGACAAGAGCGCTCGCAACGTGGTGGGTTGAAGGGCGTTTTGCGCGTCGGCGACAAATGAGCAATTTGCCAATCGGAGCACGAGGAATCTCATCGTTATGTTCGCGGCCGCGACACTCCACTGACGTCCCGAGTTGTCCTTCGTCTAAGAGCTTCGCGGTGAGTTCTTCGACTTCATTTTCAATCTCGAACTCCGGTTGGAGCAGGCGCCGCTGATAGTCGTAGCGGTTAATGGAGTTCGTTAATACGTTCCATTTAATAAAGGGGCGCCTAAGCGTTCTATTCGTCAATGAGATGCGAACTGACAAAACATACCTGTGAAGGTTTAAGTCAAGCGAACCATAATTCCCCTTGTATTTATGAGGCTTGCCAGAGGGTGCATGCATTTTATATGCACTTTTTCCTGCAACTTCCTGCAAGAATTTGCGACTATAAGGGTATGCGAACACTCGTCCGAATCAAGAAATGGGATAGCCAGCCGCGATACAAATTCACAGTCAACTACCGGCAGGGAGGCAAGCGCGTGGTGCGCTATTTCGCCAACGAGAAATCGGCCAAGGTTTTCGCCCAGGAAAAGCAGGTCGAACTCCTTAACGAAGGACGCAGGAATGGCGAGATCACCAGCAAGGAGCATCGCGCGATGATGGTGGCTCGCGAGAAGGGATTCAGTCTCAAGGATGCGGTCGAACATTATGCCTCGCATTTGAGGGCGCTCAACCACTCTGTGACAGTGGAGGTTGTCATCGATGAGCTGCTCTTCATCCGGCAGGCGGAAGGCAAGTCTAAAGGCCATCTGCACGATTTGCTTTACCGCTTGAGGCGATTCGCGCGCGAGAATGGCTGGACCATCCTGCAAGTGTTAGCCTAATCAAAGGAGGAAAACTTATGAATGAGACTTATGAAATTCCCGGGATGCTAAGCAATCTGCAAGGCGCATATGACACCGCTCACTGGGAAACTGTTGTGCTGGAGCTTACGCCTGACAAGGGCATCCTGACCAGAGGCACCGTCCTTTCGATGGGAGGCACCGGCAAGCTCGATGCGACCACAGCAGGCAATGAGGCTCAGGCATTCGGCGTGTTGCTCGATCCCTCGAATCGACACGTCAGCTCATTTCACCGATGGCACGGTCACCGGCTCGGTGGCAAGGGCTGGCAGCTTTAGAGGACAAGCGTTGAAGGTTGGTGTCGGAACGAACGTGGCCGCACTTGGAGATGCGCTGAGAAAGAACGGCATCTATCTCGAAGGGCCGATCACCGTTCCAGTGGCAGCAACCTTGGAGACGGAGGCACCGGCACCGGCAGAAACGTGAAGCTTTGCGTCCATTTCATTGCCCACGGAAGCTACTGGAAAGCCGGTGACGAGATTCCGATTGATGAGATTCCGCCAGCAATCCGCAAGTATGCGGTCAACGGACCTTCGGGGAACGGAGCGATTCCAGCGGCACCTAAAATGCGAACTTCATCGCAGGCTGAAGCTTCTGCTGAAGAACCGAAACAAAAGCTGTGGAAACGATACGTCAAAAGGGGTGTCGCTTGGCGACGGGGCAAAGGAGGTGCAGCTGCGATTGGGGAGCCGCTGTTTACGAAGGAGGGCGGGCAGTTCGTGGAGACCGGGAAGGTGAAGGCATGAAGTGCGGCTGTGGCAGCGGCTTGGAGGGGGCTGCCAACCACTATGACCGACCAAACGATCAAAACGGTTTTTTTGGCCCGAGTGGAAGGCAACAAAGGGCATTCCGAAAGATTCTCTTATCCCACGCTTGACGTTGGAACCCACCTATAGGCAGATTGCCCTCCGAATGGATGCTACAAGCCCGTTCCCCGTCATTAAACGTTCGGATGTCTCCGATGTGGGCGACCCTTTCTTTTTTCGACGCGCAAATGCCGAATTAAATTCGGAGAACCTACTATGAAATACCACGACAAGATTCAGGTTGCGCTCATCATCATTGCCCCTCCCGATCAAGCGGCGGAGGGCGACCGCCTCTTTCAGAGCCACGCCTCTTGGATGGAGTCTACGCACCACCGTAGTGGGGAGAAAGCTCTCCTGAGTTACAACGTGTCCAAGGCGCCGGAGCTCTCGGACCCGATGGATATCAACTCTGCCCCGACCGGCAACATGTGTTTCGTCCTGACCGAGATCTATGAAAGCAAAGCTGGTGTTGTCGATCACTGGGAGCAGACGAGGGGTAGTTGGGGAGACTTCCCCGCCATACTCAAGTGGATGGAGAAGTGCAAAGTCACGTTTGTGACCGCAGCTTCCATCGTTAACTCGCTCTGGTGAAGAGCGCAGTTCGTGAGCATTGGGAAAAGCAAAAAGGGTGAAGGCTTTGGAAGGGTTGTCCGCTATTCCTTACCCTCGGAAACGATCAAAAGGCCTGCTACGGCTTACCGTAACGCAAGAAAGTGCCTCAGCTTCAACCTTTTAAATGTTCTGTCCTCGACCTTTTTGTTGTTTTCGCAGCGGCGCGGCCAGCAGCTCCCCATTTCGGTTTAG